>NZ_JCAWAG010000003.1:0-831121 GCF_059691855.1 Rhodococcus sp. 320_ES
TGCACCTTCCCCGAGTGCACCGCGGTGGCGTATTACTGCGAGGCGCATCACCGCATCGACGACTGGGCCGACGGCGGTCATTCCGATGCCGATGCGTTCGCGTTCGCGTGCCCGCGGCATCACCGGTTGCACGGCACCGAACCGCACCAGTTCCGCACCTCCGTCGCCCCACCCGAGCACCCGCAAGCGGGGCGGACGCTGTGGCATCACAACGCCGCCGATCCGTTCATGACCGACGGCCGTGTCAACCACGCCCACCACCCCGCCGAACTACTCCACACCTGAACCACCACAACACGGCTCCCAGCCCCGACCGGACACCCCGGCCGGGGCCAGAAGTCGTGGAAAAGATGTGCCGGCATCAGCAGGGCGGCTCGTACTCGACCCCCGGAACAAGGACCTCCCACTCCTCCTCCGTGATCACCGAACCCGCTCGGCCGCAGAGGAAGTCGACGGCCTGATCGATCTTCGTCCGCCACAGATGAACGTGCTTGCTGACCCCTCCGCCGGCCACCACGTCGCCGCCTGCGAGGAAGGCTGGGTCGTTGATGGTGGCCTGCGCCGCGGTGAGGGTCGCGAACGGCACCAGGTTGCCGACATCGGTCGCATCCCAGAGCACCAGCGAATCGGTCGAGATGCCGGCCGCGAGCAGCGCGGCGTCGGGGGAGAAGGCAACGGACGTCACCGCCGACGCCGTTCGCGCGGTGCCCAGCGGACGCGGCTGCCGTGGATCCCGGACGTCCCACAACCGAACCGACCTGTCACCGCTGCCTGCGGCCAACGTCGTCCCGTCTCGACTGAACGCGACGGACGTGGCATCGGCCTCGAACCCACCCAGCGTGGAAATGCGGGTCGGTGACGTCGGACTACCCACGTCCCACAGCTCCACCGCCTCCGACGAGGTCGCGATCGCCAGGAGGGATGCAGTGGGACTGAATGCGAGAACGGTGGGCAGTCCGAGCACCTCGAACGTCGCAGTCTGTCGCGGTGCCTGCACATCGCCGACGGACCACAGAGAAATATCGGAGGCGTTCTGTCCGCTCACCGCCAGCATGTCGGCTTCGCGATTCAACGACAGTGACGCCGTGAGGGTCTGCACCGCTTTCGGTACCGATCCGGCCGGACGGACGGCTGCCGTGTTCGAGGTGTCCCAAAGTTGAAAGCCGCCTGTGTCGGTCCCGACGACGGCGAGTTTTCCATCCGAGGACAGGGCCGAGGCGCCGGTCAGACTGGTTCCGGGTGCCGGAGTGAGAAGTGGCGTTTCGAGGACCGGTCTGTCGATGTCGGACAGATTCCACAACGGGGCACCCGACCCACGCCTCCCGACCCCGCCGAGCAATCTCGTCCCGGCGGCGTCGGACGGATTGGTGAACAGCGTGTCCTCGGCGTCGGTCAAAACGGGTCCGGGCAACGACCACCGTCGGATGGTGCCAGCTTCGTCGCCGGTGACGACAGTGTCTGTGGACGAGTCGAATTGCACTCCCGTCACGACGGCGGGTCCGGGCAAGGTCGCTGGCCCCGCCCCGATGTTGCGGGTGTTCCAGACCCGCGTCGTGAGGTCCGAGCTGCCGCCGGCGATGAACGTGTCGTCGGCGCTGAAGGCGACGCTGTTCACGTAGCTCGTGAAGCCAGCGAGCGGGGAGCGCGCGGTCACCACGCCCGACGGCGCGACGGCCCACTGCCTGATCTCGCGTCCCGTGGTGCCGGCGATCAGGGCATCGCCCGCTGTCGAGAAGTCCAGCGCCAGAATGTTGTTCGTCGAACCATCGGACGGGGTATCGACCACGAGCCGGTCGAGTTCGTCGGTGTTCCAGACTCGCATGCCCTGACCGGATCCGGCGGCCACCAAGTGGCGTCCGTCCGGACTGTACGCAACCATGGTCCTCGAGCTGGACGGTAGTTCCAGGGACAGGAGCGGCACTGGGTCGCCTCCGGCCCCGACGTCGAACCGAAGAACGGCCGATCCTGCCGTGCCGGCGGCGAGTACCCGGCTGTTCGGCTGGAAAGCCAGTGCAGCAACAGAAGTGGTCGACGGTCGGCTCCACAGAACCTTGGGGTCGGAGACGTCGGAGACATCGAGCAACTGCACCCCCGACGCGGTTCCCACGGCCAGCGTCGACCCGGTCGAATCGAACGAGAGCGCATAGACCGGAACGCCGGTGCCCACCGAGACACGGCCGATCGAGTCGAATTCGTCGCCGATCGCGTAGAACTCGACATCTCCGGACCCACGACCCACGGCCACCGTCGACGCGGTGGGTGAGGCGGTGACGACAGAACTTCCGGCGGCGGCGAGCAGTCGCGTGGGGGCTCTGAGTCCGGTGGAATCGAGCAGGGTCGATCGAGCTTCGTACGTCGGGGACTTTCGGTACGCCGCGACAGCCAACTGTGTTGCCACACTTGGGTCGCGCTCGCGGAGCGCAAGGGCCTGCGCGCCGATCTGGCGCGACTCCGCCTGCGCCCTGGCGGTTTCCGCCGCCTGCTGCTGCTCGACGGCGTCCGACCTGGTGGCGATCGCAGTTCCGGCCAGCACCACCGCAGCGACGGTGGCCACGGCCAGTGCCGTGACCAGGCGTCGTCTGGTTCGCGCACGCCGACGCTCCTTCGCGGCCTCCTCGTCGAGGCGAGTACGGCTGTGGGACAGAAACTCTCGCTCCACACTGTTCAGGTGGTCGGCTCGATCGCCGGTGGCGAGAAGCTCGTCGTAGAAGCCGAGGCGGCCGGCGCCGAGGAGAGCACCGACGTCGCGACCCGACTCGATCCAGACACCGGCCGCCTGCGTCAGCACACGATGGTTGACGAACCACACCCGGTCGGCGTCGATCCACTCGCGAAGCCGAGTCCACACGGTCAACAGTGCCTCGTGGGTGACCTGCACGACGTCTTCGTCCACGGTGAGCAGCCGAGCAGCGGCAAACCGTTGCAGCAGAGCGAGATCCGAGCCTTCGGTTGCCAGTTCGCCGAGGGGCATGCGTCGGCGTGTGACGGTGTCACCGTCGACGGTGACCAGCCGGAGGAGTACCCGTCGTACTCGGTTTTGTTCGGCGGGGGACATCGAGCCGAACACTTCCTCGGCGCTCTGCTGCACCGCGCCGCTGATGCCGCCCGTCGCGCGGTAGTCGGCGACCGTCAACGTCGGCGTCGTCGCCCGTTGCCACGTTCCGAGGAGCGCGTGCGAGAGAAGAGGAAGGATGCCCGGCTCGGCCGTGACGGTCGAGCCCGTGGGAATCAGGTCGTCGAGGAGAAGATCGACCAATGCGGAGTCCACCGCCGCGCCTGCTCGTGTTGCGGGACCGGTGATGGCCGCGCGCATGTCGTCGGCGGACATCGGCCCCACCACGAGCGGCCCGGCAGACAAGGCGCGGAGCAGAACCGGCTCGGTCAGTGCGGGCGCATAGAAGTCGGCCCGCAGCCCGATCACCACCACCGCGTCGGCCGACCGTCGCTCGAGATCGGCCAGGTACTCGGAGCGAGCCTGCGTACCGACGTCGGGGGTCCAAAGTTCTTCGGCCTGATCGACGATCAGGACGGGGGTGTGGCCGTCGGGCATCGCGAGAGTCGGGCGAGTGATGACGCAATCGACGTCGAGTGCGGCCATGAGACCGGCTCGCAGCAGCGACGACTTCCCCGATCCGGATGCGCCCGTCACGGCGATGATGCGCGGGCCGGCCTCCACGCGCGCGAGCAGCTCGGCGACCAGTTGGTCGCGGCCGAAGAACCACTCGGCGTCCTCGGGTTCGAAGTTGTCGAGGCCCTTGTACGGCGTCTCGTGGGGCCGCCGGGCCGACAGCTTGCGTACGCGCAGAACCGCGTCCCACCACTGCGCCCGCTCGGCGTCGTCCTCCACCCCGCACGCACTCATCAACGCGAAGAACGCGTCCGAGTTCTGAGGAGTTGGGACGTGCTTGCCGCTGAACCACCCACCGACCGTCGCGAGCGAGCCCCCCGACCGCTCGACGACCTGCCTGATGGTCAGCGATTGCGATTCACGAAGCGCGACGAGTGCCCGCGCGAACTGTTCCCTGGTCGAGATCGAACTCGGTGTGTCCCCCACGCGAGGAGACTATATCGGCAGGTCAGCGCATTGCGCTCTGTTCGGAGTCTGTTCGGAGATGCGCCGCCGGCTGGCCCGAGTCCGACCCGCGCTCGAGGATCGAAGGGTGTCGAATCAAGCGGATGGTCGCGTCCTGAAGTTGACGGTCGTCGATCTCGAAGCGGTTGCCCCCGATCCGTCCTTGCCGCGCCCGACCCTGAGCGCGCGGGAGATCGAGGTGATGCTCGCGTGGTTCCGTTCGGACTCGAAAGCCCGCGCCGCCCACCAGCTCTACATCTCGATCGGCACCATCAACACTCACATCGCACGCATTCGAACCAAGTACACGGCGGTCGGCCGGGCGGCTCCGACCAAGGCCGCCCTGTTCGTGCGCGCCCTTCAGGACGGGCACACGACGCTCGACGACTGGTGAGGTCAGGCCTTCTCGAGCTCGACCTGCGCTGAGCCGCCTTCGGCTTCGATGCGCTTGTTGCGGCGCACGCTCGACCAGAAGGACAGACCGATCAGCACGACGCCGACGAGGCCGGTGATGATCTCGTTGATGTGCACCCCGATCGAGACGAGCAGGATGCCGGCGAGGGCGCCGATGGCCCAGTGCGCGCCGTGCTCGAGGTAGACGTAGTCGTCGAGCGTGCCCTTGCGGACCAGGAACACCGTGAGCGAGCGGACGAACATCGCACCGATGAAGCCCAGGCCCAGGGCGATGATGATCGGGTCGGCGGTGATGGCGAACGCGCCGATGACACCGTCGAAGCTGAAGGACGCGTCGAGCACCTCGAGGTACAGGAAGAGGAAGAACCCGGCCTTGCCGGTGGCCTTCGCCAAGTCCGACGGACCGCTCGAGGACCCTTCGGCTTCGTCGTCCTCGTCGGGAACGTGGAACAGGTTGCCCAGGCCGTTGACGGCGATGTAGGTGACCATGCCCAACACACCGGAGACCATGACGGTGGAGATTTTCTCGTCCTCGGCCAGGAACTCCGCGGTGAGCACCAACAGCACACCGGCGACGACGACGGCGAGCATGTCGAGCTTGCCGGCCTTCATCAGCGGCTTCTCGAGCCAGGAGAGCCACGTGTGCTCGCGCTCTTCGAAGACGAATCCGAGGAAGAGCATCAGCAGGAACATGCCACCGAACGCGGCGATCTGCGGGTGCGCGTCGGTGATCAACGTTTCGTAGGACGGGCTGCCGTCGGGGAAGTACGCGGCGTCGTCGGCCGGCGGGTTCAGCGCCAGATCCAGCGCGGCGACCGGGCCCAGACCCGATGCGGCCCACACGATGACCAGCGGGAACACCAGGCGCATACCGAAGACGGCGATGATGATGCCGATCGTGAGGAAGATCTTCTGCCAGAATTCGCTCATCCGGCGCAGCACGGTGGCGTTGATGACCGCGTTGTCGAAGGACAGCGACACCTCGAGGATGCCGAGGATCACCACCAGGGCAACTGCTTCCCAGCTGCCGTAGAGGAACGCCACGATGATCGAGACGACCGTCACCGCAATCGAGAAACCGAAGATACGCAAAACCACGGCGAAGTTCGCCTTTCCGATCGGACCTACAACCCCGACACAGTCGTCAGGGGAGAGCCCTTGGAAACGGACTCTCCCCTGACGAAAGGCAGAGATGTCTTGGCGAGGAGGTTACTCGCCCTTTGCGCTAGACGTTGACTCCGAAATCCCGGGCGATGCCCGCGAGGCCCGACGCGTAGCCCTGACCGACCGCGCGGAACTTCCACTCGGCGCCGTTGCGGTACAGCTCGCCGAAGACCATGGCGGTCTCGGTCGAGGCGTCCTCGGACAGGTCGTAGCGGGCAAGTTCGGTGCCGTTCGACTTGTCCACGACGCGGATGTACGCGTTGCGGACCTGGCCGAACGACTGCGAACGCGCGTCCGCCTCGTAGATCGACACGGGGAAGTTGATGGTCTCGATGTTCGGCGGGACGGCGCTGAGTTCGACGTTGATGACCTCGTCGTCGCCGTCGCCCTCGCCGGTGGTGTTGTCACCGGTGTGCTCGATGGAGCCGTCGGGAGACTTCAGGTTGTTGAAGAAGACGAAGTGCTGGTCGCTGACAACTTTCTTGTCGCCACCGAGCGCGATGGCGCTGGCGTCGAGGTCGAAGTCCGTTCCGGTGGTGGTGCGGGTATCCCAGCCGAGTCCCACCGAGACGGCGGTGAGGTTCGGTGCTGCTTTGGTGAGGGAGACATTGCCGCCCTTGGTCAGGCTGACGCCCATGGAAAGGTCCTTTCGATTCGGCGTGTGCGTGATCTAGCTCTGTCCGCTTCGGTCATACACGAAACGACCGCCGAGTCCGTGAGGTTCCCGCCGGAAATATCCCCGTCCGTAATATCGGTGCGGTGGTGACAGAACGCTGGCCGGGGCGATTTTCCCGCGGCGCCGAACGCGACGCAGCGGTCCGTCGCGTTCGAGACGATGCGGTCGCCGCGTTCCTCGACATGGACAAGCGACAGTCCATCGCGTCGGCCGGCGTCGATGCCGTCGAGGCCCTGACTCCCGACCGCAGCCTGCGCGCGCTGTGGGCTCCGATCGAGGCGCAATGCTTCGACGCCGGTGCCGACTATCTGTCCGCCACGGAACGCTCGAAGACCGAGATCAGCGAGCAGTCGTTCAACGCGCTCGTGACCGCGGTGCTGGCTCTCGGCGAGGCGAGCCACGCCATCGACACCTTCTACGACGCGCACCGCGCCCAGCTCGAACACGCCTCGCAGGCAATGAGCGCCGTGCCGCGCATCGGGCAGGAGGCGAGGGCGAATGCCGAGGCCGTCCTGGCCACGATCGACGCGTCGCGACCCGAGCACGCGTACCGGTCCGTGACCGCCGCCCGGGATCGACTGCAGGGCGAGCTGCTTCTGCTGCAGAACGCGAGCAGTGCACAGGCGACCAAGGACATCGCCGCCCGTGTCCGCGAGGAAACGGCCGCGCTGCGAACTGCACTGGAACAGGCGCCGGCAAGAGCCTCGGCGGCCGATCACGCCCTCGCCTCGGTCCGCACACGGCTTCAGGCAGTCGAGACCAAGGCCGACGGCATCGGACCTGCGTTCTCTGCCCTGCTGCGTGAGTTCGTCGCCGCCAGCAGCAACGATCTCGCGCACGCTCGTGACGTCACCGAGAAGCACATGCGCGAAGCGCAGGCGGACATCGAGGAAGCCCGCGCGGCCCAGCGCGCCGGCGATCCCGAACGCACGCTGGACCTGGTCACGAGGGCGCGCGAGCACCTCAGCGATGCCGAGGCGCAGATCAATGCAGTGGTCGGTCGCCTCGCCCGTCTTCGCAGTGCACGTGACGACCCGTCGAGCGCGGATCGAGCCGTGCGCTTCGCCCTGCGCGACGCTCAACTGCTGGCGGTCGATCGCGGCCTGGTTGCCGAATGGGGTTCGGTACTGGATGCTCAGCTCGCGCGCATAGAACGGGCAAACCACGCACTGGACAACGGCCGACCCGACTACTGGTCGTATCTGCAGGAGATCGATTCGATCACCGAATTCATCGCCGGTGTGGTCGATCGCATGCGCGGACGACACGATCACTGACATATCCGCCAAGCCGGCCGGCCTCCGGCCTCCACTCTCGGAAAGGCGCCTCTTGCAATACTTTCGGCACCTGGAGCCGAGTGTTCACCGAACGCTCTTTCACCGTTCACCCGAGACCGTGGACGTCGGCGGCGACCTCCGGACATTGGCCGTCGGACTGGGCGCGACGCTGTACGTCCCTGCCGTTCGAGAGGGCCTCGTCGAGACCGTGCGCAAGCGCGCACACAGCGGAGTCGAGTCCATGGTCATCGACCTCGAGGACGCGGTGGCCGACGACGACCTCGATGCCGCGCGCACTCGCGTGATCGCGGCGCTCGACGAGCTCGCCCGACACGGCGACGTCGACATCCTGCTGTTCGTCCGCATCCGAACGGCGCTCGACATGCGGATCGTGTGCGACGGAATCACCGACGGGATCGACGTGCTCGCCGGCTTCGTCGTCCCCAAGTTCCGCTCCGACAACGGCGACGACATCCTCACCGAGATCGACGATTTTTCGGATCGGCTCGGCAAACGACTGCTGGTGATGCCCGTTCTCGAATCGGCCGAGATCCTGTTCCGCGAGAGCCGCGATGCCGAACTGTCCGCGATCCACCGCATCCTCGACCGGCACCGCACCAGCGTGCTCGCCGTGCGGATCGGCGCCACCGACATGTGCGGCGCCTTCGGCATCCGCCGCGACCGCGACCTGACGATCTACGACGTCCGGGTCGTCGCCGACACCATCGGTGCCATCGTCAACTACCTCGGTCGAACCGACGGAACGGGCTTCGTCATCACCGGACCCGTCTGGGAGTACTTCGCCGACCACGAGCGCATGTTCCGCCCGATGCTGCGCGCCACACCCTTCGAGAACAACGACGCCGTGACGTTCCGTCAGAAGCTCGTCAGCCGAGACCTCGACGGACTGCTCCGCGAGGTCGCTCTGGACCGCGCCAACGGCCTGCAGGGAAAGACCGTCATCCACCCGTCGCACGTCCCGCCGGTTCACGCACTGTCGGTGGTCACCCACGAGGAGTATCACGATGCCCTGTCCATCACCGAATCCGGCAGTGGTGGAGGCGTTCTCGCGTCGGGATACGGGAACAAGATGAACGAGTTGAAACCGCACCGGTCGTGGGCCGAGCAGACGCTCGTCCGTGCCTCGGTCTTCGGGGTCACCAACGAGGGCACGACGTTCGTGGACGTGATGCAAGCTCTGGCGAACGGGTCGCGTCGATGAGCCGTACTATCGACCGCCGGTTGCCCTGGGCCACAGCAGAGTTGGGCCTGGTCGTCGAGCACCGATCGTCGTCGGTCGGCATGCGCGTCGGCGACCTCGTGCAGCCGGGGCTTCGCAAGAACCCGCGCCGTGCGCACCTGCTCGTGTCGACGGTGCTCGGCAAGCACATCCCGGTCGCGCCGTCCGCCGTGATCGACGCCGGCTCGCTGCTCGGTTCGCTGTGCGCCCCACTGGTGGGCGACGATTCCTCCGACGCGGTGGTCCTCGGATTCGCCGAGACTGCAACAGGACTCGGACATTGTGTCGCGACGCGCCTGAACGCTCGCAGCTACGTGCACTCCACGCGCCGTGTCATCGACGAGATACCGGTGTTCGGCGAATTCGAGGAAGGCCACTCGCACGCGACGGATCACCGCCTGCTGCCCACGTCGGTGGAGGTGTTCCCGCCCGACGTGCCCCTCGTTCTGGTGGACGACGAGTTCTCGACGGGAACGACGGCGCTGCAGGCGGTTCGAGTGATGCACGCTCGATCTCCACGCTCGCAGTACGTGATTGCCTCGCTCGTCGACATGCGAGGACCGGAGCACATGGCTCAGCAGCAGCGCGTCGCCGACGAACTGGGTGTGACCATCGATTCCGTCGCTCTCGCCCGCGGCACCGTTCACCTGCCCGAGCAGCTCACCGACACTGTTGCGGCCCTGACCGACACCGCACCGCCGACGCCGACGCGCACCGGCCGCGTCACTCGCGTCGAACTTCCCTGGCCCGCCGACGTTCCCGACGGCGGCCGACACGGATTCCTCCGAGACGACACCGCGCCGTTCGGCGCCGCAGCGCGTGCAGCGGCAGGCGCTCTCGATTCAAGTCTCGATCCGGACCGGCCCGTGATCGTCGTGGGTCACGAAGAGCTGATGTACCTCCCGTTGCGCATCGCGAAAGTCCTGCAGGACAACGGCAGGCCCACCTGGTTCCAGACGACGACGCGATCGCCCGCGTACGTTCTGGACGAGCCGGGTTATCCGCTCCGCCGCGGATTCCGTTTCGCCGCTTCGGAACCGGACGAGGCGGCGCCGCGGTTCCTCTACAACGCCCGAGCGGCCGGTGTCGACGCCCAGATCGTGCTGATTCTCGACGGCCCGGCCGACACCGACGTGGTCTGCCAATCCGGCGGCGTCGCATCCGTTCTCGCGGAGGCAGGTGAGGACGTCGTGGTGGCCGTCGTTCCGGGAGCCGCTCCCGCTGCGCTGGTCCGGTCGCGAGAGAGCCGATGACCGAGCCGCTGCACGGTCCGGAGTTCGGCTCCTACTCTGCATCCGATGTCACTTGGCTGCTGAAGGATCTCTCCTCGGTGGACCTGGAGGCGGCAACCGAGTTGCGCGAGAAGCGAATTCAGTCCGGCGAAGCGCACTACGCGGAATCTCTGCCGATCGAGTACCAGCCCGACGAGCAGTATCGAGCACTGTTCGACAGCGTGCTCGAGGCGAGTGCGGACAGGTTGGCGACGGCGGTGGGGGTGGTCAGCGACCTGGTGCTCGCCGAGCGGGGACCGTCGGTCGTGCTGTGTTCTCTCGCCCGCGCCGGCACACCCATCGGAATCCTGATGCGGCGGTGGGCACAGCAGGTGCACGGTCTCGACTGGCCGCACTACACGGTCTCCATCGTCCGCGATCGTGGAATCGACACCGCGGCACTCGACTACATTGCGGCGCATCATGATCCGGCCGACGTGGTGTTCGTCGATGGCTGGACGGGGAAGGGCGCGATCGCTCGGGAGCTCCGCGAGGCGCTGGACGGAACGCGGTTTCGCCCGGACCTCGCCGTGCTGGCCGACCCCGGCCAGTGCGTGAGCACCTACGGCACGCGAGACGACTTCCTGATTGCATCGGCCTGTCTGAATTCCACGGTGTCGGGCTTGGTGTCACGCACCGTGCTGAACGCCGACCTGATCGGGCCCGGCGAGTTCCACGGCGCCAAGTTCTACTCGGAGCTTGCCCCCGCCGACGTCTCGAATCGATTGCTGGACACAGTGTGTGATCGGTTCGAGAGCGTCCGTGGTGACGTCGTCGACGGCCTCCGAGCCGTGCAGGATTCGGATCGCACGCCGACCTGGGCGGGGTGGGCGTCGGTGGAGAAGGTGCGGGAGCAGTACGGAATCTCGACGGTCAACTTCGTCAAACCCGGTGTGGGAGAGACGACACGGGTGTTGCTGCGACGTGTACCGTGGCGCGTCCTCGTGCGTGAACCGGACGCACCCGAGCACGAACACATTCGACTTCTGGCGCAGGCCCGCGGCGTTCCGGTGGACGTCGACCCAGCCCTGGCCTACTCGTGCATGGGACTGATCAAGGACGTGCTGTGATCGCTACCGACCTCGACCGAACGATGATCTATTCGGTCGCGGCGATGGATGTTCGCGACGTCGAGTGCGTCGAGTATCTCGACGGCCAACCTCTTTCGTTCATGACCACGAAAGCCGCACGGCTCCTGCGTGCGCTCGCCGCCGAGACCGTGATCGTTCCGACGACCACCCGAACCGTCGAGCAGTTCCGCCGCATCGACCTTCCCGGCGGTCCGTGGCGATACGCCATCACGAGCAACGGCGGAAACATCCTGGTCGACGGGGAACCGGATATCGACTGGCGCAGACGAGTCGACGACGAGGTCACCGCTGCGGGCGCTCCTCTCGCCGAGGTGCTCGGCGAACTGCGCTCGCGGTGCGATTCGTCGTGGGTGCTCAAGGAACGCACGGCCGACGACCTCTTTTGCTACCTGGTGGTCGACCTCGACGCGATGCCGCCCACCTTCGTGCCCGAGTGGTCCACATGGTGCGCCGAACGCGGGTGGGGAGTCTCCCAGCAGGGCCGCAAGGTGTATTCGATGCCCGGCGCGGTCTGTAAGAGCACCGCCGTCGCCGAAGTGAAGCGTCGCCTGGTCGCGGAGGGTGTCATTCGGTCGGATGAACTTGTGATCGCCGCCGGGGACGGAGCGTTGGACGCGGAGATGCTCGTGGCCGCCGACCGGGCGGCGCGACCCCGACACGGTGAGCTCGAAAGCCTTGGCTGGCAACGGGACAATTTGTTCGTCACGCGCTCGTCGGGTGGCGCGGCAGCCGAAGAACTGCTGCGCTGGATGTTCGATACGACAGATTCCGCGTCTCGCGGTATGGCCAAGCCTTAACTACCGGTCGACCGAACGGTTAACATCGAGGAGCTTTCCATGGGGACGGGAGCGCATTCGCTTCCACCCCTGACCTGAGGTTCTGCGTGTCCGACTCTGATTCACCCGTAGGTGCCGATGCACCCGAGCCCGTCGACGACGTCGGCTGGCTCCTCATCGAGACGCTGGGTGCTCGTGACGGGCTGGACCCCACCGTCGTCGCCGTGGGAAATCGGAAGCGCAATTTTGCCGCGCTGGGCAGGCAGACCCCGTCCAGACACGTCTCCACCGCCCTGCGCGACGCGGTCCGCCGGGTGGTGATCACCCGAACGCAGCTGGTGAATCAGGTGGTGTCGAAAGGTGCGGTGCGCACCATGGTGTGCGCCCCCGTCGTCTCCGCGTCGGGAGATGTGTTCGGTGTGCAGGCCTGGATCGGATCGCCGGATTCCGTGCCGCCGCCACAGGAGACCGTCGGCACCTTCGAGTGGAACGCGGTCACCGGAATCACGCAGCAGTCCGCCGCACTCGAGACCGACATCCTCGGAATAGCTCGATCGGTCGATCGACGCTCTCTACCCGAGATCTGGAAGTACTTCACCGAATTCGACTATCACGACGACTACACCGCCTTCGTGCAGGAGGTGCAGACGGCGAGCGCAGAGTCCGGCCAGCAGTTCGGCGCCGAGATCGCTCTGACCGGCGCCGACGGCGTCGCTCGCCGGGTGCACATGACGGTCCGCTCGTCGTTGTACGCCGCGGAACGCAAGATCGTCGGGCTGGTGCACGTGATCGCCGACATCGAGCGTCCGCCGTCGGCGTTCTCCCGCGAATTCGCCCGCGCGGCAGCGGCGGTGGCGTTGGGATCCGAAGAGGGTGTCGGCCACATGATCCTGCGAACGGGGTTGGTGCTCGAGTGGCTGCGTCCACCCCCGGAACCGTTCGAGCGATGGGTGACCGAGGTCCCCGAGATTCACCCGACCAGCGCCCGGCAGTACGAAGCCGTGCGGGAATCGGTGATGAGGGGAACGGCGGCCCCTGCCGATCTGGTGATCTACCTGCGCTTCGCCGGCGACGTCGACTGGCTGCCGGCGCACGTGATCGTGACGGCCGTGGGCCGACCCGACCCCTCTCGGGACTCGCTCGTCTCGCAGGCCATCGTGCAGGTGCGCCCGACGATCGGGATCATGGCCTGGTGACGGACCTGGAGTGGGTCACCCAGATCATCTGCTCGCCCGTCTGGCCCCGGGTGTCGACGTCGACCCGATCCGTTCTCGCAAGCTCGTAACCGAGCCGACGCGGTACCGCGGCACTGCGCACATTCGCTGCGTCGCAATGTATTTCGACCCGACCGATCCCGGGGAGGTCGAGGGCGGCAGCGGTGAGCGCACGCGCGGCCTCGGTGACGTATCCGTGGCCCTCCGCCTTCTCGTCCAACCAGTATCCGAGCTCGAAAGCGTCCGGTTCGATGCGCCGGGGAAGGCCGCACTTTCCGACGATCCGGCCGTCAACCTCCATGACGTAGTCGTAGGTCGTCCCCTGATCCCACGCGATCGCCGACGCCACGATGCGGTCGTGTTGAGCGTCGGCGTCGGCCGTTCCCGGCTCTGCCCACGGCATGAACTCGGCAAGTCGATCCATGTTGCGCTCGATCAGTTCAGCGATAACGCCGGCGTCGTCGAGGGTCTCGCGTCGGAGGAGGACTGCTCCGGCGGTGATGGAGTCGGGCGGGGAAGCCGGAGGCCGGTCGGGATCGAGCGGGGAGGGGTCGGGCCTGCTCGTCACGCTGGACAGTTTTGCATGGGCACTGTTGCACGGTCGCCACGTACCCTGTTGGTGTCATCGACGCCGACCGACAAGGACCCCGACGTGTCTGCTCCCGCAGCCCGGCCGCTGGCCAAGGGCCAGAACGCTCCGCTCGACACCAGCGAGGTCCTGATCGGTCTCACGCTCACCGCCCCAGCCGATCTTTCCGCGCTGCTCGTCACGTCGACCGGCAAGGTGCGGTCGGACGCGGACTTCGTGTTCTTCAATCAGCCGACCGGGCCCGGTGTGCGACTGGTGCCGGCGACGGGCGGCGGACCGGCGCAGCTCGCGGTGTCGCTGAACAACGTGCCGTCGGACATCGAGCAGATTCGCGCGGTGATCACGCTCGACGACGTGAGCAGCAACTTCGGCCGTTCGGCCGCCCCCACCGCCACCGTGCTGGATGCGGCAACCGGAGCGGCGCTCTACTCCTACACGATCGACGGGCTGAGCAGCGAGTCCATCGTCATCGCCCTCGAGATCTACCGCCGTCAGGGCGCGTGGAAGGTGCGCGCCGTCGGTCAGGGTTACGCGGGTGGTTTCGCCGCGCTGGTGACCGACCATGGCGTGTCCGTCGACGATGCGGCCCCGACACCGCCGCCTGCGCCGACACCTGCACCTGCCCCCACACCCGCCCCGACACCGGCGCCTGCACCGACACCGCCTGCACCCACACCGCCTGCACCGTCGGGCCCGCCCGAGGTGAGCTTGACCAAGGCGCGCCCGGTCAGCCTGTCGAAGGGTCAGAAGGTGACGCTGAAGAAAGACGGCGGCGTCGCGCTGACGGTCATCCGCATGGGCCTGGGCTGGGACCCGATCAAGAAGGCGAAGGGCGGGTTCTTCGGCAGCCGCGAAGTCGACATCGACCTCGACGCATCGGCTTTGATGTTCGCCGGCGACAAGGGAGCCGACGTCGTCTACTTCGGGCAGCTGACGTCGAAGGACGGGTCGGTCCGGCACCAGGGCGACAACCTGACCGGCGAGGGCGAGGGCGACGACGAGGTCATTCTCGTCGACCTGACGCGGGTGCCGGCGCACGTGTCGAGCGTGGTCTTCGTGGTCACCTCCTACCGCGGACAGACGTTCGAGCAGGTGTCGAACGCGTTCACCCGCTTGGTCGACAACACCACGAACACCGAGCTCGCACGCTTCACGCTGCAGGGCGGAATGCCGTTCACCGCGCTGGTGATGGCGAAGGTCTACCGAGCCGGCAGCGAGTGGAAGCTTCAGGCGATCGGCGACGGAATTCAGGCGAAGCACGCCGGCGAGGCATTGCCGCAGCTGCGCCCGTACCTGCAGTCGTAGGGCGATGACCCTTCGGTTGACACCCGGGCAGAACGCCGCGCTGACCGACCTGTCGGTGACGGGGACGGTTCGCGCGTCGTCCGTCGACGTGAGCGCCCTGCTGGTCGACGGCGATCGACGGGTACGGTCCGACGAGGACTTCGTGTTCTGGAATCATGCGACCGCCCCCGGAGCCTGCCTGCTCGACAACGGTTCTCTCGCACTGTCTCTCGGTGAAATCGAGGAGACGGTCGACGCCGTGCTTCTGGTCGTCTCCGTCGACGGAACGTCCGCTCTGCCCTCCGAGATCGACCTCGAGCTGATCGGCGCGTCGGGAGAGGCCCTGTACGAATTCGCACCGAGCACAACCGGACTCGACGCTCTGATCGGTCTGGAGCTCTATCGCCGGGACCACGGGTGGAAGGTCCGCGCCGTCGGGCAGGGATTTGCCGGCGGCCTCGCTGATCTCCTGGTAGCGCACGGCATCGATGTCGAAACGTCCGAGGCACAGTCGGATTCCACGTCGCAGGACTCGGCATCCAACTCCGTGCCGCTGGACCGCACACGGGTACTCGAACGCGTGTGGATGATCTTCGAGGACGCGTCCCGCTCGGCGGCCGCCTTCGACGCTGCCGTCGACTACGCGGACGAGCGGCTCGGCGACGAACTGTCCGACCTGGCGGCCGACGCGTCTACCCGATCGTCACCGGCCGCCGATCGCGAGCGCAACGACGCACAGAGCCGACACGACGCCCTGGTGGCAACGGCGCAGACGCGTCATCTCGACGACAGTCGGGTCCTGACCGACGAGATTTCCGCCCTCGATCGCGAGCTACCGGCAAGCGTCGCATCCTGGGGTTCGGTCTCGTGGCAACGACTTTCGGGCACGGACGAGTTCACCGACTGCATACGGGTCGGCGAGGTCACCGTCCCGTCCCGCAGCCCGCTGCGCGTTCCCCTGTGCGCGGCGTGGCCCGCTGCCAACCCGCTCTGGTTCGAGGACGAGACCGGCGGCGTCGCGTCGTCGCCGTCGATCACGGCTGCACTCCTCCGGATCGCGGTTGCGGCGCCGCGGGGCGCCACCGTCATCGACATTCTCGACATCGGCGGGTCGCTGGCGCAGACATCCGCCCGCGTCGCACCGATCGCGCGGTCGCTGACCGACCGGTCCGCCGTGACGGCGCGGCTCGAGGAGCTGGCGCACTCGATCGACCTGTGGCACATGGCCGTTGGCGCCGGCGAGACCCCACCGGCCGTGCCGCCACGCAGCGTCGTGGTGGTCTCCAGTTTCCCCTACGGCTTCGGATCGGCCGAGCTCGGTCGGATCGCCTTCCTGGCCGAGCGCGGTCCGTTCGCCGGGTTGTCGCTCGTGTTGGTCGGCTCGGCCGACGCCGAGGACATCGACCCGCTGGCCGCCGCCCTCCTGCGCAGGTCCATGCACCTTCCGATCGACGGGCGTACTCCCGTGCACGATCCGTGGATCGGCAGCGAATGGTCGTTTGAACCCGACGTCGCACCGGCCGACACCACGACGGTGGAGCGGGTCGTCTCGGAGCTGTCCGGAGCGGGCGAGTCGTGACCACGGATTTCGAATACGGAATGGACGGGCCGAAACTCATCATCGCCGGCATCGACGGATCCGAGTCGGCGTGGAAAGCAGCGGCGTACGCGGGCGGACTGGCTCGCCGACAGCAGTCCAAGCTCGTCCTGGTGTACGTCCAGCAGATCGGGGCGGCGGCGCTCTCCCAGGCGGGCGGACTCGTGTACGAAGCCGGTACGCAGGTCGCCGACGAGTTGCTCACCTACATCAAGGAAAGCGTCGGGCACTACGTGCAGCTCGGCCATCTGCGGTGGGAATTCCGTACGTTGCGTGGCGATCCCGCGAACGGGCTGATCTCCGTGGCCGAGGAGCTCCGCGCCGACGCCATCGTGGTCGGAGCGTCGCAGTCGGCCGGGCACCGCATGTTCGGTTCCGTTGCCGTCCGTCTCGTCAAATCGGGTCGGTGGCCGGTGACAGTCGTTCCGTGACCGCCGTGGTTTCCCGCGTCTCCCGCGCCCGCAGCCAGGGCGGCAACCAGTCCGGGTAGCTGTCCGCGGCGCGATCGAGCGGACCGCCGGACGGGTCGTCGTCACCACTGGCTCGGACCAAGTCCTCCGAGGGGCGGTAGATCTGTCGAATCACCAAGCAGCACAACCCGATCACCGCAAGGTCGCGCACGACGACCGCGGAGGTGAACCATTGCTCGGGCAAGCCCTTGTTCTCCACCCCGAGGTAGTACATCATCCGCGGCACCCACACCAGAGCGTCGATCGTCATCCACGCCAACAGGATTCGGCGATGCGGTAGCGCCAACACGGCCAGCGGGACCAACCACAGCGAGTACTGCGGGCTCCACACCTTGTTCGTGAGCAAGAACCCTGCGACCAGCAGGAAGCACAGCGATATCAGGCGGGGGCGGCGCGGTGCCGTCAGGGCCACGAACGCGACGCCCGCGCACACGGCCACGAAGAGCACGAGAGTGACCACGTTCAGTAGGTCGGGTTTCTCACCCGGCCCCAGCGGACCGTCGAAACCCGCCCAGCCGGTGAACGACCGGACGACGTTGTAGATCGAGTCCGGGTCGGCGCCGCGATCGGAGTTGAGGCGGAAGAACTCGAACCATCCACGCGGAAACAGCAGGGCGATGGGCCCGTTCACCACGAGCCAGGCGGCAGCGGCGGCGGTGGCCGTCCGAACCCAGTCACGTACCCGGCCCGCGCGAATGCACAGCACCAGCAACGGGCCGAGGAACAGCAACGGATACAGCTTCGTGGCTCCGCCCAGCCCCAGCAGCACCCCGGCGAGCACGGGCCTGCGTTTGGCCCACGCTAGAAGGCCGCCCGACGCGAACGCCGTCGCCAATGCGTCGAAGTTGGTGAACGCGTGCACGATCACCAGCGGCGAGCACGCCACCATGGCCGCGTCCCAGACCCGCCTGCCCGCCAGCTTCACACTCGCCCAGACGGTCACCAGCCAGGCCAGCGCCATTCCGAGGGCGACGACGTTGAAGTAGATCGCCACCTCGATGGCCTGCGGCAGCCAGGTTGCTGCAGACCACGCCTTTGCGACCACCATCGACAGATACTGGTACATGCCCGCCACAACGGGATACTCCATGTAGCGGCGCTGCACCGTACCGTCGGCGGCCGTTTCCTCCCACCACTTCTTGTACGGGAACGCACCCTCGTCGAGGCGTTCGGCTCCGTACAGCGGAACGGTGTCGGAGTAGCACATGGCCACGTACTGGCGGCTTCCCGACCAGTCGAGACCCACCGTGCCGTTCGGGCCGGGCGACTGCTGGATGCACGCCGCTTTGCCGAACCACCCGAGCGACAGGAACACCAGCGCAAGCAGAATCGTCACCCGGAGCGGTGTGAAGAACCGCTGGCGCCCGATCAGGGCATGCTTGCCGATCGGTCCACCCACCACCGAGGACAACTCGGCGACCATCGGATCCTCGAGGCTGGGCCGATCACGCCACCGGGCGGACCGTCGATCCTCTGCCAGCGGACCCGGGCTGGCGAGGAGAGACCCCCGTTCACCGTCGCCCGGCTGCGGGCCGTCCACCTACTATCCGCCGGGTGCGGGCGCCGCGCCGGGCGCTGCCGGCTCGGCGGGTGCCGCCGTCGACGGTTCGGCCGGTTGAGCCGGTTCCGCCGGTGCAAGACCCGGGATCGGAATGGTGATGCCGGGGAAGATCTCCACCTGCGACGGGACCACCACGGGAGGCTCGAACGTCGGAGGCGCGGGCGCGGACGTCGTCGGAGGAGCCGAGCGGGTGGTCGCGGGAGCCGGGGCCGAATACGTCGGGACTCCCGCCTGCCCCGCGATGGGTGCCGGGTTGGGGAACTGTTCGTTCGGCGTGCCCTCGAGGGTCCCGTCGATCGTGTCCTTCCAGATGTCCGACGGGATGCCCGATCCGTAGATCGGTCCGCCGTAGCTGTTCTCGAGCGGCAGACCCTGTTCGGTGCCGACCCAGACCGCGGTGGACAGCGACGGCGTGTAGCCGACCATCCACGCATCCTTGTTCTCACCCGTGTCACCGAGCTGCGCGGTTCCGGTCTTCGACGCCGACTGCCGTCCGCCGGCCAGGTTGTGGCCGTTGGAGTACGCGGCGATGGGCTTCATGGCCGACGTCACGTTGTCCGCCACGGCGGCCGAGACTTCCTGCGTGCCCGCATCGGCGCCCCGATCCAGGAGAACCGTTCCGTCGGCCGCCACGACCTTCTGCACGAAGTGCGGTGCGTGGTACGTACCGGAGTTGGCGAGCGTCGCATAGGCGGATGCCATGTCCAGCACGCGAGACTGGTACTGGCCCAGCACGATTCCGTTGTTGGGCGGGCCGCCGTCGGGCTCGACGAGGGTCTTGCCGATACCGGGAACCTCGTCGGGGATACCGAGCTTGTGCGCCATGTCGGCGATGGCCTGCGGGCCACCGTTGAGCGACAACTCCAACCGGTAGAAGCTGGTGTTGAGGGAGCGCTTGAGTGCCTCGGCGATGGTGCAGGTGCCGCACGATTCGCCTTCGACGTTGCCGATCTGGATGCCGTTCACCGTCAGCGGTGAGCTGTCGAACATCTTCGACAGCGGGATGCCCTGATCGAGCGCCGCCGCGAGGGCGAACACCTTGAACGACGACCCGGTCTGCAGGCCCGCGTTGGCGAAGTCGAAGCCGGCACCGTCGGCGCCGCCGTAGTACGACTTGATCGCACCGGTCCGCGGGTCGACGGACACCGACGCCGTACGCAACTCGGCGGGCTCGCCCTGCATGTTCTCGTTCACCGCGTCGACCGCCGCCTGCTGAGCCTTCGGATCGATCGTGGTGGTGATCTGCAGACCGGCCGTGTTCAGATCCTGCTCGCTGATCCCCGATTCGGAGATCTCGCGCAGCACCTGGTTCTTGATGAGCCCGTTGGGACCGGCGTCGGCAGCGTCGCTCGACGTGGCCTGCGTCGACGGAATCCACTGCGGATACTTCATCGCAGCGCGTTGCGCCTGATCGAGCTTGCCCATCGTGACCATGCCGTCGAGCACGTAGTTCCATCGATCGGTGGCGCCGGCGAGGTTGTTCTCCGGATCGAGACCCGACGGCTGCTGAATGATCGCGGCAAGTACCGCGCCCTCCTCGATCGACAGTTCTTCGACCGGCTTACCGAAGTACGCGTCCGACGCGGCGGCGATGCCGTACGCACCGCGACCGAAGTAGATGGTGTTCAGGTACGCGGCCAGGATGTCGTCCTTGGTCCACTGACGGGCCATCTTCGACGAGATCACCAGCTCACGCATCTTGCGAGTCAGCGACCGTTCGGAACCGACCAGCGCGTTCTTCACGTACTGCTGCGTGATCGTCGACCCACCGCCTGCGGTGTCCTTGCCCATCACGTTGTCACGAGCAGCGCGGGCGAATCCCGACACCGAGAAGCCGGGGTTGGTGTAGAAATCGCGGTCCTCCGCGGACAGAACCGCATCGCGCACGTGGACGGGAATCTGATCGATCGTCACATCGGTGCGGTTGCCTTCCGGCGGCACGACGGTGGCGAGCACTGTCGACCCGTCGGCGGCATAAACCGTCGCAACCTGGTTGGTCTTGATGTCGCCGGGACGCGGAACGTCCTCGACGACGTACGCCACCATGAACGCCAGGACCGGAACGACCAGCCCGAGCGCGATCAGTGCGTACAGCGTGCGCCGCACGACCTTCCACTTGGACTTCTTCTTGGTCTTCGTCGCCCTACCTCCTGCTGGTGGCTCGTCCGGTGGTTCCCCGCCGGACGAGTCGTACGAGTGGACGGGGGGCTCCGGCGGCAGACCGGGCCCACCCGGCCGGGCCTGGCCATAATTATCCGACCGGCCTCCGGCCTGCCCGTACGCACTGGTGCGAGGGGGTGGGGCGACCGGCGGAATGTACGCAGTGTCGTCGTGCGCAGGGCGGCCTCGATCGGCGTAGCGCGCTTCCTCGAAACGAGGTGGCTGCTGACCGCGTCGCGTCTCCGGCGGCTGATAAGGCGGGCGATAACCGGGGTCCCGCGGAGGGGGACCGTCGTATCGCGGCTGGGGACCGTCGTAGCGCGGTTGCGGACGACGGGGCGGAGGCGGGCCGGCAGGAGGAGTCGGTGAGGGAGGTGGGTTGTTCCCTGGCCCGTCGGGTCCGGCGTGCCGTCCGTACGAACGACCGTCGTTTCGGTCGTCACGCGGGCTGTCGTAGGGGGAACTCACGTACTTCTCTCCACTGTTCGTTTCTGAATCCGAGCTGATTCACTCGCTGGCGGTGCGTCGCTGTCCGGGTCGTTGCCGCGGGCGCTTGGGAGCGGGAACCGCACCCAGAACGTATGACTGTACGAGGTGATTCCAACTGCACGTCCGACACACCTCGACGTCGTGAACCGAGAATTCCTCCTGCGTCTGCGCCAATCGAAGCAATTCGTCGGCAGTGCGAGCCGAGCCCGAGATGGGGCCGAGCTTCTCGCCGAACACCCAGGACACCAGCGTGAGCTGCTCTTTTCGGCAGATGGGACACGCGACGGAACTTGCCCGGCCGTGGAACTTGGCCGCACGCAACAGGTAGGGATCGGCGTCGCAAACCTGCTTGACGGCGCGCCTACCGGAGTAGACCTCGGCCAGCAGCGACTTACGCTGCAACGCGTAGTCCACCACCTGCCGCTCTGTTCGCACGGGGACCAGAGTACGTGCGAGGCGCGCGGGGCGGGACAGTCGGAGGTGGGCCGATCGTCGGCTCTACCCATTTGGGACAGGCAAATCTATGATCCACCGGTGCAGACCCGGTTCGCTCCGACGGTGCGTGCGCGCGACGAGGATCGAGTACACGCGTGCGCCGCGATCGACGCCGCATTCGCCGACGGTCAGCTGGCGCAAGACGAGTACGACCTGCGCATCGCGCTGGCCAAGGACGCGGCCACGCTCGCCGACCTTCACGATCTGATCGACGACCTCCAGGGTGAGACCGATCTCGCCCCCGTACCCACCTCGATCGTCGGGGCCAGGCCCAGCGCTCGCGCCACGGTCGTTCGCTGGCTCGTCTTGCTGGGCGTCGCCGGCGCGGTGTTCTTTCTCGCCCGAGCCTGCGCGACGGACGACAGTGCGACCGGGCAGTTCGGATCGGGCGGATACCTCACCCCGAGTGGGCTGAACGCCGTGGTCGCCTCGGTCCCGGCGGCGGCAGCGACCACCGTCGTCGACGAGTTGGGGGTCTATCCGACGTACGCGCTGTTGCACGTTGCCGATCCGGCAAACCCACGGCGCGAGCAGAACTACTACTACCGAGACGGTGAATGGGAGCGCCGCGACGACGAGGACAGAGCGGTCACCACCGCGTCCTTCGACCTCGCCGAGCTTCGGCCCGGGGTAGCGGGCGGCCTGGTGCTGGGCGCCGGACGGTCTCTGAATATCGCGTCTGTCGATTCGATGTACGTCTACTTCCGAGCGGACGCGTCGGGCGCGGCCATCGACCTGTACGCCGCGAACGACTCGGCCAACCAAAAAGGCAACCTGAGCGCGACGCTCGACGGCGACTTCATTCGCGTCTCGCCGTTCGATCCGGCGAAATAGCGGGGGCGACAGTGGCATCTCGAGCGACGCGCGCACGCGACATCGATCGTGCACTTCTGGTGACCGCACTGGACAACGCGTACGCGGACGGGCAGCTTACGTTCGACGAACACCGGGATCGCCAGGAGCGCGCTCGAGCAGCCCGGACCTTGGGGGAACTGCACGCGCTGGCCGCCGATCTGCAGGCCGACGTCGCGCTGCCCGAGCCGAAGCCGGCGCCCCGGCGATCACCCACGGGACCGCGTCGTGGCTCGATCCTGGTGGGCGCCGCGGTTGTCACGACGGTGACCGTCCTGGCGGCGGTGCTCGGGGTCGTGACCGCGGCCGACCGACCCGCGCCGCCGGTCCCGGCCGTCGATACCGCCGCCGCTCCCATCGTCGCCGAGCCGTTCGATTTCGCCACCGCCGACGGCCTGGCCGACTTCCGCACCCGGTTCCTCGACCGTTTCGGCGACCCGACGGTCTCCGACGTGACCATCTACCCACCGGACAACCGCGCCTCACTCGACCGCATGGTGGACGGCGGGCGGACCCGCTCGGTGGACGTGCGAGGCGGCTTCGACGAGTCCGCCGACACCGAACTGCTCGGAAGCGGCTATCAACCGTTCGACATCTCGCAGATCGACATGGGCACCCTCGCGAACGCGATGGCCGGAGCCCCGGCAGCGGTCGAGGTGCCGGGAGCGGCCGTCACGCACGTCGTCGTTCGCAACATGGGCAGCCCCGAGATACTCGTCTTCGCCTCCGACGCGGACAACCGCGGTGGTTACGTCTCGACGACCTTCGCCGGTGACGTGGTGCGGGTGGCGGCGTACCGGCCGTAGGGCCCTTTCTTTTTCCCTATTTTTGCGACTCAGGGCGCCCCTCACGTCGATGGATCGACTCGGGGTGCCCCTCGGTTGGGCCCAAGCCACGCCGTACTCGTAGTTACATGTACCCCCATATATCGCGCCGATACATGTTGCGGCTATAGTTGGAAATGCATCATCCGATGTGGTCCGGTGCAATCGAGGGAAGGGGAACCCGTGCTCGAACTCGCGGTTCTCGGCTTGCTCCTCGATTCACCCATGCATGGTTACGAGTTGCGCAAACGGCTGACCGGCCTTCTCGGTGCCTTTCGGGCTTTCTCGTACGGTTCGCTCTATCCGACTCTGCGCAAGATGCAGGCGGACGGGCTGATCGTCGAGGAAATGCCCGAGGGAACGCTGAAGCGTCGAGCACGTCGCGTGTATCAGCTCACCCCTGCCGGCCGAGCTCGGTTCGCCGAGCTGGTCGCGGACACCGGTCCACAGAACTATTCGGATGACGGGTTCGGCGTTCACCTTGCCTTCTTCGGACGCACCCCCGCCGAGGCGCGGATGCGAATTCTCGAAGGCAGGCGACGTCAGGTCGAGGAGCGCCGCGAGGGGCTCCGAGACGCCATCGGCCGCGCAAGCGGGTCGTTGGACAGATACACCCGCGGATTGCATCAGCTCGGACTCGAGTCGAGCGAGCGCGAAGTGCGGTGGCTCAACGAATTGATCGCTGCCGAGGCAATGGCGATCAATTCGGAGAGTGCCCCGCCCACCACAACCGTCGAGAACTCGACGGACACCTATCGGAAAAAAGGAGAACCCGACCATGAGTGACAACAGCACTGCGGTGCGCGTGGCCATTGTGGGCGTGGGTAACTGCGCGTCGTCCCTGGTTCAGGGCGTGCAGTACTACAAGGACGCCGACGAGAACGCGACCGTTCCCGGCCTCATGCACGTCAAGTTCGGCAAGTACCACGTCCGCGACGTCCAGTTCGTCGCCGCGTTCGACGTGGACGCCAAGAAGGTCGGATTCGACCTCTCCGAAGCCATCTTCGCCAGCGAGAACAACACCATCAAGATCGCCGACGTCCCGCCGAGCGACGTCACCGTCCAGCGCGGACCGACCCTCGACGGAATCGGCAAGTACTACGCCGAGACCATCGAGCTCTCGGACACCGAGCCGGTCGACATGGTGCAGGCGCTCAAGGACGCGAAGGTCGACGTCCTCGTCTCCTACCTTCCCGTCGGATCCGAGGAAGCGGACAAGTTCTACGCCCAGGCTGCAATCGACGCCGGCGTGGCATTCGTCAACGCGCTCCCCGTGTTCATCGCGTCGGATCCGGTGTGGGCCAAGAAGTTCGCCGATGCCGGCGTCCCGATCGTGGGCGACGACATCAAGAGCCAGGTCGGCGCCACCATCACGCACCGAGTCATGGCGAAGCTGTTCGAAGACCGCGGCGTGCAGCTCGACCGCACCATGCAGCTCAACGTCGGCGGCAACATGGACTTCCTCAACATGCTCGAGCGCACGCGCCTCGAGTCGAAGAAGATCTCCAAGACGCAGGCCGTCACGTCGAACCTGCAGCGCGAGTTCAACACCAAGGACGTCCACATCGGACCGTCCGATCACGTCGGCTGGCTCGACGACCGCAAGTGGGCGTACGTCCGCCTCGAAGGTCGCGCGTTCGGTGACGTTCCCCTCAACCTCGAGTACAAGCTCGAGGTCTGGGACTCGCCCAACTCGGCCGGTGTCATCATCGACGCCGTTCGTGCGGCGAAGATCGCGCTGGACCGCGGAATCGGTGGACCCATCGTTCCCGCGTCGGCGTACCTGATGAAGAGCCCGCCGAAGCAGATGGCCGACGACACCGCGCGCGCCGAGCTCGAAGCGTTCATCATCGACGCGTAGTTTTCTCCAGCAGTGCACTCAGGGGCACATTCGGTCGATCCAGTCGACCGAATGTGCCCCTGAGTCGTTTACGGGACCGAGTGTTCAGTCGGTGGGATCCAACAGCTCGGCCAGCACCGCGGCGTTCATGCGCAGTATCTCGGCCATGAAACCGACGTCGAGGTTCGCCCGCACGTCCTCGGCCGAGTGCACGTCGGTGTTCGCCTGATCGTCGCCCTCGATCGTCAGCACCGCGGGCACGCCGGCGTCGATGAACGGAACGTGATCACTCGCGTACGGCGAAAGCGAGGTTGCCACAGCAAGATCCGTGAACTCCGCCGCTGCCTGCACCAGCTTGTCGATCAAGGCGGACGACACCGGCGCTCCCTCGATCAGCACCGACGGCTCGTCCTTGTTCCGGCGGCCGATCATGTCCATGTTCACGACCCCGAT
The DNA here is from genome assembly GCF_059691855.1 of Rhodococcus sp. 320_ES. Classification (NCBI taxonomy): domain Bacteria; kingdom Bacillati; phylum Actinomycetota; class Actinomycetes; order Mycobacteriales; family Nocardiaceae; genus Rhodococcus; species Rhodococcus sp. 320_ES. The sequence continues at coordinate 25,810 of NZ_JCAWAG010000003.1, forward strand.
GATGCGTTCCCGTTCTGCGGCAGAAAGACTCGCGACGTAGGCTGTGCTGCCGTACAGGCCCTGCTCCTCGCCTCCGAACAGGATCACGCGGGTGTCGTGCGTCCACGTCTGCGTCGACAACACTCGCGCGAGTTCGATCGACCCTGCTGCTCCACTGCCGTTGTCGTCGGCTCCCGGTGCCGCAGCCGTCGGCCCGTCGGCGTGGTTCACCGAGTCCAGGTGGGCCGTGAGGACGACCACACCGCGCCCGTCGCCCGTTCCGGACCGATCGGCGATCACGTTCTCGCTCAACCCGTCTCCCACGACCACCGGCTCTTGCACGACGTCGTATCCGGTCTCGATCAGGACCCGGGCGAGCTGCGCCGCCACCTGCCGGAAACCCTCGCCGGTCGACACCCGCGACGACGGCGCCAGCACGACATCCAGCGTCTCGTTGATCCTCGATTCCGAGATCGCGCCGAGCAGTGTCGTCACACCACTGACTCGACGAGTGTCCGACGGAGGTCGCCGACGGAAATCGGTGGCGGAGAACGGAAGTTCGATGTCGGTGCGGCACGACGGCCGGTGCGTGGACGTCCCGGTGCGGAAGGCCAGTTCGAGTCGGTCGTCCGTGTGCGCCACCACCGACACTGTGCGGGAGTTGCCCGCCGCGGTGATCAGGCGCAGGTTGTCGTCGTCGATCCATGACCCGGGCCGCGGTGTGCGTGCGTCGCCCGCGCCGATCGACCAGTCGACGAAGGATCCGTCGGGACGAAACTCGAGGCCGGCACGACCGCGGGCGCGCGGAAAGTCGTATCCGTGCGGGCGGTAGACCGTCACGTCGTCGTGGTCCTCTTCGAAGGAATGGGTCCAACGACCCAGCGGTGCAATGGTTTCGCTTCCGGCGGCCAGTGGCCGACGAGCGCCCTCGAGGCACGCGGCCATTCGTGTCACCTGGCCTGCGGTGAACATGACCATGCCCGCGTCGTCGGTGTAGTCCATGTAGTTGACGAACAGATCGCCGTTCGGGCCGTTGTTGCACGAGATGTGGGGGAAGGTCGGACGGCCGCTGTTGGGGCCGCCCTGGTTCGGGGTGTCGTCGACCTCGTCGGTGCCTCCGCAGCCGTCGCCGTCGTCGCCCCAGATGTGAAACAGGTTGAGCCAGTGGCCGATCTCGTGCGTCGAGGTACGACCCAGATCGAACGGCGCGGTTGCCGTGCCCGTGGTCCCGAAGGCGGTGTCGAGAACCACCACCCCGTCGGTCTCGGGCGGCCCGCCGGGGAACTGGGCGTATCCGAGCAGCCCACCGCCGAGCCGGCACACCCACAAGTTCAGGTACCTGTCCGACGGCCACGGGTCGGCACCACCCGTCGACGCGGACTTGACCGCGTCGTTCGAGTCGAACTCGGCGAGATCGGTGCGGGTACGAGTGATTCCGCTCGTGGGATGTCCGTCGGGATCTGTTGTGGCGAGTGCGAATTCGATACGGGCGTCGGCGACCAGCGGAACGAACGGATCCGGCACGTCGCCGACGTCTGCGTTCGCAGCGCGAAAATCGCGGTTCAGGACCTCGAACTGACTGACCACCTGCTCGTCGGAGATGTCCTGGTCGTCGGTCGAGGCCACCACGTGGACCACGACGTCGATCCGCACCACCTCCCGCTGCCGGGTCGGCAGGATCGACGCCAGCGCGATCGTCTGATTCTCGATGCGGGCCCGCTCGGTGCGGTACGTCGACGACTCGGTCAGAAGGCGCCGATGGACGTCCATGGCGGCGCAGCGACGTTCGACCGGCGAAGGGGCTGTCATGGGGACAAAGTACCCGCGGAGTGTGTCGGTGGGGCGGCGTAATCTTCGCTTCCGTGAGTTCGGACAAGATGCTGGCCCGTATCGGGGGATTGCTGCGCCAGGCGGAGTCGACGGACAACCCCCACGAGGCCGAGGCGTTCATGGAGGCCGCGCAGCGGTTGGCCACGTCGTCCGCCATCGACCTCGCCGTGGCGCGCTCCCACGCGGCGTCGCGGGAGAAGCGTGCGACGCCCGTGCAGCGCATGGTGCGGATCGGCGAGCCGGGCAAGAAGGGACTGCGGACCTATGTTCAGCTCTTCCTCGCAATCGCCCGTGCCAACGACGTGCAGTGCGACATCGCGCGATCGTCGGCGCAGGTGTTCGCGTACGGGTTCGATTCCGACATCGACACGTGCGAGGCACTCTACGCCAGCCTGATCGTGCAGATGGTCAAGGCGTCGGACGCCTACATCAAATCCGGTGAATACCGCAGCGCCACAGTCCAACGCGTCGTGGTGCAGACCCGCGGACGGCGGCGGTACCGGGTGCGCGAGGAGAAGCCTCTCGCCGGCGTGACGGCGCGGTTGGAGTTCCAGCTGGCGTTCGCGGTGCGGATCGGGGAACGCCTCGGTGAGGCGAAGAAGAAGGCCGAGACCGAGGCGATCGAGGCAGCGCCGGAAGTCGGGACGGCGTTGGTGTTGCGCGACAGGGAAATCGAGCTGAAGGACTTCTACTCGGCCACGTCCACGGCACGCGGAACGTGGCGCGGGCAGTCGGCCACAGCCGGGTTCTCGCACGGTGCGCGGCGGGCCGGCGACCGAGCGGGGAGGGCGGCGAGGCTCGGTGGTCAGCCCGAGTTGGACAGAGGATCGGCGCAACTCGAACGGTAGGGAACCGGCGTGAAGAACAAAGACTCGCAACGGTCCAAGGTCTACGAGGCCGAGCATCTCGTCCGCACCATGTTCGACCGTGCGGACCAACGAGGGCTGCGCACGGTCGACATGCTCGGATCCACTCTCACTCTGCCCGTCGAGCGGAAGTTCGCGTCGTTGGACTCGGTGCAGACGTACCTCGACGCAGTCCTGGCTCTGAACTGGGTTCGAGACACGTGGCCAAGCGCCCGCCGATCCGTCCGCGTCCGGGAACGGTCCGGGGCGGGCGAGGCACATTACGAGCGAGACACGTGGACCATCGCCGTGCCCCTGCACCGCGGGAACACGGCGTGGGCGCTGCGAGAGCTGGTCGTTCTGCACGAGCTGGCTCACCATCTCGAACCCGAGGAGTCGGACCTCCCGGCCCACGGCGGTGAGTTCGTCGACCGATTCGTCACCCTGGTCGGCGGGGTCGTGGGCGACGAGGCAGCGTTCGTTCTTCGGGCTGCGATGCTCGACGCCGGTGTGCCCGTCGGGTAGCGCATCATGGAGTCATGACCATCAGAATCGGAGTCCAACTCCAGCCCCAGCACGCCCCCGACTACCAGCTCATCCGCGACGCCGTACTGCGCGCGGAGGACGCCGGCGTGGACATCGTCTTCAACTGGGACCACTTCTACCCGCTGTACGGCGACCTGGACGGCGCACACTTCGAATGTTGGACCATGCTCGGAGCGTGGGCGGAGCAGACGTCGAACGTCGAGATCGGCGCACTCGTCACCGGCGGTGGCTACCGCAACCCCGACCTCCTCGCCGACATGGCGCGCACCGTCGATCACATGAGTGGCGGGCGGCTGATCCTGGGAATCGGTGGAGGCTGGAATCAGAAGGACTACGACAACTTCGGCTACGAATTCGGTACGGCCGGTTCGCGATTGAAGCTTCTGAACGAGAACCTTGCACGTATCAAGAACCGCCTGGCCGTCGGCAATCCGGCACCGACACGCGAAATTCCGATTCTCATCGGTGGCGGTGGCGAGAAGAAGACGCTCAAGATGGTGGCCGAGTACGCCCACATCTGGCACAGCTTCGCCGATCTGGACGAGCTGAAGCGCAAGTCGGGCATCCTCGCCGAGCACGGCGAGACCGTCGGCCGCGACGTATCGGTGATTCAGCGATCCGTCGCGTGGCCCGGCGCCGACAAGGCACAGGACTTCGTCGACGCGGGAGCAACGCTGTTCACCGTCGGCGTCAACGGCCCCGACTACGACCTGACGGAGATGAAGGACGCGATCACCTGGCGGGACGCGCAGCAGTAGGTCTACTTCTTCCCGAAGATTCCCGAGCCGCCGTGGCCCGCGACGAATTCGTACGCGGATTCGGCGTGCTCGTGTTCGTCGATGCCGTCGGTCTCGTGCTGGGGGTCGGCGCGAATGCCGATCGTCGCCTTCAGCGCGAGGGCGATCAACGCGGTCACGATCAGCGAATAGGCGAGCACCGCGACCACGGCCACGAGTTGAAGCCCGAGTTGCTTCACCCCGCCCCCGTAGAGCAGACCGTCGACGCCGGGCGGCATCGACGAACTGGCGAGCAGTCCGATCGCCAGCGTGCCGACGACACCACCGACGAGGTGAACACCCACGACGTCGAGTGAATCGTCGTAGCCGAACCGGTACTTGAGGCCGATGGCCAGCGCGCACAGTGCGCCGGCGGCCGCGCCGACCCCGAGTGCGCCGATCGGTGTGACCGCAGTGCACGAGGGAGTGATCGCCACCAACCCGGCCACCACACCGGACGCCGCTCCGAACGAGGTGGCCCGGCCGTCGCGCACCTTCTCCACCGCGAGCCACGCGACCATCGAGACTGCGCCCGCGCCCATCGTGTTCACCAGCGCCACCGCGGCCACGCCGTCGGCGGCCAAGGACGACCCCGCGTTGAAGCCGAACCATCCGAACCACAGCAGCCCCGCGCCCACCATCACGGCAGGGAGGTTGTGCGGGCGCATCGCTTCTCTCGGCCACCCGTGACGTTTACCCAGCACGATCGCCAATGCCAATCCGGCTGCGCCGGCGTTGATCTCGACCGCCGTACCGCCGGCGAAGTCGATGGCCTTCAGATCGTTCACGATCCACCCGCCGCCGGCGCTGGTGACTCCGTCGTACGAGAACACCCAATGCGCGACGGGGAAGTACACCAACGTCACCCACAGTCCGGCGAACACGACCCAGGGCATGAACCTCATGCGGTCGGCGACCGCGCCGGAGACCAGGGCAACCGTCACCATTGCGAAGCCGGCCTGGAACGCGACGAACACCAACGCGGGAACGGTGCCGACCAAGGGGATCTGAACGGGTCCACCCGCGCCGAGGTAGTTGCCGCCGATCAGCGACGTGAGCCCGGCGAATTGGAGCGGATTGCCGATCCAGCCGCCGATCACGTTGTCGCCGAACACCATCGAGTATCCGAACAGCACCCACAGCACCCACACGACGCCGATGGCCGACAGGCTCATCATCATCATGTTGAGCACGCTCTTCACGCGAACCATGCCGCCGTAGAAGAACGCCAGACCGGGCGTCATGAGGAGCACCATCGCCGTGCTTGCGAGCAACCAGGCGGTGTTACCCGCGTCGGGTGTGCCGAGAGTGGGAAACACGCGTCGTTCCGTCCCTTCCGCCGCGCACCCGAGGTGGTGCATCTGTCGAGACAGTAACGGCACGGTGTCCGACGTCACGGGGGCTGGTGTCACGAGAGCGATGCAGAACACGCAGTTCGCTGATTCAAACTCTTGCGTACGCGCCGTTTCGGTGAGTGGCGTGATCGGCGCTTAGGGTTTTCTCATGGTTGCCGTACGCGCTGGACGCGCGCTCGTGGTTCTCGTCGTCGGATTGCTGTTGGCGCTCACACTCGCCTCCTGCGGGTCGACGTCCTCCGACGACTCGGCAGCGGCGGGACCGACCGACCTGTGCGCCCCGCCGGGGCTGGAGAGTGCCTCGTCGACTCCGACGAACTTCGACGCCGCCGCGGCCGCCGCGTCGGAGGACAAGTACACGACGCCGAACGTCGTTCCACTCGATCGGATCGACACGAATGCGCTGGGCTTGGCCACGCCGGGCACGCTGACCGTCGGCACGCTGTCCGACGCGCCGCCGAGCATATGCCTGGATTCGTCGGGCCAGTACACCGGCTACGACAACGAATTGCTGAAGGCCGTCGCCGCCAAACTCGGCCTGCAGATCAACTTCTCGGGCACCGAGTTCTCGGGACTGCTCGCGCAGGTGGCCGGTCGTCGTTTCGACGTCGGGTCGTCGTCGATCACGACCACCGACGAGCGGCGCAACACCGTCGGGTTCACGAACGGTTACGACTTCGGGTACTTCTCCCTCGTCGCCAAGGCCGGCGGCCCCATCACCAAGTTCGAAGATCTGAACGCGGGCACCAGGATCGGCGTCGTGCAGGGCACCGTGCAGGACGACTACGTCGTCAACACTCTCGGCCTCGACCCGGTGAAGTTCCCCGACTACAACACCGCGTACGCCAACCTGCGGACCGGCCAGATCGATGCGTGGGTGGCCCCGTCGCAGCAGGCCGAGGGTCTGGTCAAGCCCGAGGACGGCACCGCGATCACGCAGAACACGTTCTCGCTCAACAACTTCGTCGGCTGGGCCGTCGCCCGCGACAACCAACCACTGATCGACGCACTGAACTCCGGCCTCGACGCGGTGATCGCCGACGGTACGTGGGCCACGCTGTACTCGGACTGGGTGCCGCGCGAGCTGCCCGAGGGATTCAAGCCGGGCAGCAAGGCGGCGCCGCCGGCGCAGCTTCCCGATTTCGCCGCCATCGCCGCACAGAACGACGCGAACAAGCCCGAATCCGTTGCTGTGCAGCCGAAGTCGACGCTGGCGCAGCTCGGCGACACGTTCTTCGACTGGTCTCTCTACAAGTCGGCCATTCCGGACCTGTTCAAGGTGGGCCTTCCGAACACGCTCATCCTGGCGTTGGCGTCGGGCATCATCGGCACCGTCCTCGGCATGCTGCTCGCCCTCGCGGGACTCTCGCGCACCCGCTGGCTGCGATGGCCCGCTCGCGTCTACACCGACATCTTCCGCGGTCTGCCGGCCGTGGTCATCATTCTGATCATCGGCCTCGGCATCGGGCCGGTGGTGCAGGGTCTGACCGGAGGCAACCCCTACTGGCTCGGCGCCGCCGCGCTGTCGCTTCTGGCCGCCGCGTACATCGGTGAGATCTTCCGATCCGGAATCCAGAGCGTCGAAGCGGGACAGATGGAAGCGGCGAGGGCGCTGGGTTTCAGTCACCGCCGCTCGATGAACCTGGTCGTGGTGCCGCAGGGTGTGCGGCGCGTGCTGCCCGCGCTGATGAATCAATTCATCTCGCTGATCAAGGACTCCTCGCTCATCTACTTCCTCGGACTGCTCGCCACCCAGCGCGAACTGTTCGCGGTGGGCCGAGATCTGAACGCACAGACCGGCAACCTGTCACCGCTCGTCGCGGCCGGGTTGTTCTATCTGGTGCTCACGGTGCCGCTGACGCACCTCGTGAACTACATCGACAAGAGGCTCCGGACCGGCAAGGCCGAGCAGACGCTCGACCCGGTCGAGCAGGCCATCGTCGTGGAAAGAGGCTGACATGACATCTGTTTCGCTCACCGGCAAGGACATTCACCTCTCCTTCGGCAAGAACAAGGTTCTGCGCGGCGTGAACATCGACGTCGCCGCAGGCACCACGACCACGGTCATCGGTCCGTCGGGCTCGGGAAAGTCGACCCTGCTGCGCGCCCTGAACCGGCTGCACGAGCCGGAGCAGGGAGACATCCTGCTCGACGGCAAGTCGGTGTTGAAGGACAACCCGGACGAGCTGCGGCAACGCATCGGCATGGTCTTCCAGCAGTTCAACCTGTTCCCGCACCGCACAGTGCTGGACAACGTCGCGCTCGGACCGTGGAAGCTGAAGGGTCTGCCGAAGGAGAAGGCGCACGAACTGGCGCTCGAGCAACTCGAATCGGTCGGTCTGGCGCAGAAAGCTCAGTCGCGCCCGGGCAACCTCTCCGGCGGACAGCAGCAACGCGTCGCCATCGCACGGGCTCTGGCGATGAAGCCCGAGGTCATGTTCTTCGACGAAGCCACCTCCGCACTGGATCCTGAACTGGTGAAGGGCGTGCTGGCCCTCATGGCCGACCTGGCGAAGGGCGGCATGACGATGGTCGTCGTGACGCACGAGATGGGTTTCGCGCGATCGGTGTCCGACCGCGTGCTGTTCATGGACCACGGATCCGTCGTCGAAACCGGGCCTCCTGCAGCGCTGTTCGACGATCCGGAGTCGGACCGGTTGAAGAGGTTCTTGTCGGAGGTGTTGTAGCGGCTCCCGCCAGTTTGTGACCCCACTCACACGCCGGCGCGTACGGTCGAGGTGCATGCAGAACTGTGCATGTCACGACGACGGGAGTGGACCATGTCAGACAACAGAGCAGTTGCCTACGCCGGGGCCGGAAAGGTGGAAGTCGTCGACATCGACTTCCCGACCTTCACCCTTCAGGACGGTCCGGGCGTGAACCCGGCCAGCGTCGGGCGCGAGTGCCCCCACGGAGTGATCCTGAAGGTGGTCTCCACCAACATCTGCGGCAGCGATCAGCACATGGTCCGTGGACGGACGACGGCGCCCGAAGGTCTCGTTCTCGGACACGAGATCACCGGTGAAGTCATCGAAGTCGGTCCCGGAGTCGAGTTCATCAAGGTCGGCGACCTGTGCTCGGTGCCGTTCAACATCGCCTGCGGGCGCTGCAAGAACTGCAAGGAACGCAAGACCGGAATCTGCCAGAACGTCAATCCCGATCGACCCGGCGCGGCGTACGGATACGTCGACATGGGCGGGTGGGTCGGCGGCCAGGCGGAATACGTCATGGTCCCGTACGCCGACTGGAACCTGCTGAAGTTCCCGCACCGTGACCAGGCGATGGAGAAGATCCTGGACCTGACGATGCTCTCCGACATCTTCCCCACCGGCTTCCACGGCTGCGTCACCGCCGGGGTCGGTGTGGGCTCGACCGTGTACATCGCCGGCGCCGGACCCGTCGGCCTGGCCGCCGCGGCCAGTGCACAGCTGCTCGGTGCCGCGGTGGTGATCGTCGGCGACCTCAACCAGGACCGTCTGGCGCAGGCACGCAGCTTCGGATGCGAGACCGTCGACGTCAGCAAAGGCGACCCGCAGGACCAGATCGAGCAGCTCCTCGGGGTGCCCGAAGTGGATTGCGGCGTGGACGCCGTCGGATTCGAAGCGCACGGCCACGGCGGCAACTCGGCCACCGAAGCGCCTGCGACAGTGCTGAATTCACTCATGGACGTCACGACGGCCGGCGGAGCGATCGGCATTCCCGGCCTCTACGTCACCGGCGATCCGGGCGCCTCGGACGAGGCGGCGAAGGTCGGTGCGCTCTCGCTCAGCCTCGGCACCGGCTGGGCGAAGTCGCTGTCGTTCGCGACCGGTCAATGCCCGACCATGAAATACCACCGCGGGTTGATGATGGCGATCCTGCACGACAGGGTGCAGATCGCGAAGGCGGTCAACGCGCGCGCCATCGGCCTCGAGCAGGCGCCGCAAGGGTACGCGGACTTCGATTCGGGTGAGGCGACGAAGTTCGTGCTCGATCCGCACGGTTTGTTGGGGGCCGCCTGAGCTGTGCGTGATTTCCGCCCCTCAGGGGGCGGAAATCACGCACAGGGGGGTTACTTCGCCAAGAACTCGAGCAACACCTTGTTGAACTCCTCGGCGTGCGAGGCGTTGATGCCGTGCGGCCCACCCTCGATCAGGTGCAGTTCCGAGCCCTCGATGGCTTCGTGCGAGCGCTTACCGCTCACCTCGAACGGGACGATGCCGTCGGAGTCGCCGTGGATGACGAGCGTCGGGACGTCGATCTTCGCGACGTCGCCTCGGAAGTCGGTGCGGCCGAACGCGTCGATGCAGTCGAGCGTGCCCTTGGGTGACGCACCGGACGCGAGGTAGATCGCGTACTGACGCTGCGGCTCACTGACTTCCAGCGTCTCGCCGGCACTGAAGAAGTTGGTGGCGAACCCGTCGAGGAACGCTGCCCGATCGGTCTTGACACCGTTCTGGAACTGCTCGATGGTTGCGTCGTCCAGCCCGCCGTCCGGGTTGTCGTCGCTCTTGTAGAGGTACGGCGGAACAGCCGCGGCAAGAACCGCTTTGGCGATCCGAGAGGTTCCGTACTTGCCGATGTAGCGCACGACTTCGCCGCCGCCCATCGAGAAGCCGACCAGCGTGACGTCGGTCAGCTCGAGAGATTCGAGCAGTACCGACAGGTCCTTGGCGAAGGTGTCGTAGTCGTATCCGTCCCACGGCTGCGACGACTGTCCGAATCCGCGTCGGTCGAACGTGATCACGCGATGACCGGCCTCGACGAGGGCGGGTACCTGCGCTTCCCACGACCGGCCGCTGAGAGGCCACCCGTGGATGAGAACGACGGGCTTGCCGCTTCCGTAGTCCTGGTAGTGCAACTCGATGGGGTTCTGGCCTTCGGCGCCGACGGTCAAGATGGGCATGAGTACCTCCGCTTCGGTTAAACAGTTCACGAGTCAACTACCCACTTTCGACGCGTTCTAGTCGATACCGGCGTTGGAGTTGGCCTTGTGTTCACTTGACCGTTTCTTTACCTGGCTACGGTCCGCGGGTGACTTCGATACAGCTGCCCCTGATCTCCGTCCACGACGGTTCGTCCGCTCGCTCCTCGCTGACCTGCAGATACAAGTGCGGAGACGCGTGCTTCCACGAGGTTCCCAACACCTCGAAGGGCGAGTATTTCGGCGACATCGTCAAGACCGCGATGACACGCCGGGGAATCCTCAAGGGTGGGGCGATGACCGTCCTCGCCGTCGGCGCGGGCGGTCTGCTGGCTGCATGCTCGACGGACCAGCCGGGCGCAACGGGCGGCGCGGCCACGACCGGCGACGCGACGCCCGTCCAGGGCTTCGACTTCACCGCGGTGGCACCCAACACCGAGGATGCCGTCGTGGTGCCGGACGGATACGAGCAGGCCGTCGTCATCCGCTGGGGTGACCCCGTGATGGACGGTGCACCGGCGTTCGACTTCGACAACCAGACCGCCGCCGCGCAGCAGATGCAGTTCGGATTCAACAACGACTTCGCCGGGCTGCTCCCGATCGACGGATCGTCGACCGACTACCTCCTGGTCACGAACCACGAGTACACGACCGAGCCCGCGATGTTCAAGGGCTACGACGCCGAGAACCCGACGCAGGAACAGTTCGCCATCGCACTCGCCGCCCACGGACTGACCGTGGTGCAGGTCACCGGCGAGAGCGGCTCGGGCAAGCTCACCCCCGCATTCGGCAAGTACAACCGCCGGATCACCGGCACCACCGAGTTCGTCGTCACCGGCCCCGCCGCGGGGAGCGACTTGCTCAAGACGTCCGCCGATCCGACCGGCACCAAGGTGCTCGGCACGTTCAACAACTGCTCCGGTGGCGTGACCCCCTGGGGCACAGTGCTTTCCGGTGAGGAGAACTTCAACCAGTACTTCGCCAACGCGGAATCCGTGACCGACAAGACCGCTGCGGACCGTCTGGCCCGCTACGGTGTGGAGGGAGCAGCCAGCGAACGCAAGTGGGAGCGCTTCGACAAGCGGTTCGACTTGGCTCAGGAACCCAACGAGGTCAACCGATTCGGCTGGATCGTCGAACTGAACCCGTGGGACCCGACCGCCGCACCCATCAAGCACACCGCGCTGGGGCGCTTCAAGCACGAAGCCGCCACCATCTACGTCACCGACGACGACACCGTCGTGGCCTACAGCGGCGACGACGAGCGCTTCGACTACATGTACAAATTCGTCTCGACGCGAAAGATGATGTCCGGCAACGGACAAGCCGCGTTGCGCAACAACGTCACCCTGCTCGACGCCGGCACCCTGTACGTCGCCAAGCTCACCGGCGACTCACCCGATCAGATCGACGGCAGCGGAAAGCTCCCAGCCTCGGGCGCATTCGCCGGCAAGGGCGAATGGATCCCGATCCTGCGCACGGGCGAGGACGGCAAGGGCACGTCCCTCGTCGACGGAATGAGCGCCGAGGAAGTGGCCGTGTTCACCCGTCTCGCGGGCGACACGGTGGGTGCCACCAAGATGGACCGCCCGGAGGATTTCGAGCCCAACCCGGTCACCGGCAAGGTCTACGTCGCGCTGACCAACAACAGCAACCGCGGCACCGAGGGCAAAGCCGCTGCGGACGAGGCGAACCCGCGCAACAAGAACAAAAACGGCCAGGTCCTCGAAATCGACGACGACCACGCCGGAACGTCGTTCACGTGGAACCTGCTCATCGTCGCCGGGGATCCGTCGGCGGCCGACACGTACTTCGGTGGGTTCGACAAGACCAAGGTCAGTCCCATCTCGTGCCCGGACAACCTCGCGTTCGATCCGTCGGGCAACCTGTGGATCAGCACCGACGGAAATGCGTTGGAGTCCAACGACGGTCTGTTTCGGGTAGTGCTCGACGGCGACCGCCGCGGTGACACTCAGCAGTTCCTCACCGTGCCGGCCGGCGCCGAGACATGCGGGCCGATCATTCAGGAACAGCGCGTCGTGGTCTCGGTCCAGCACCCGGGCGAGGTCGACGACGCCACCGCCGATGCCCCGGTCTCACACTGGCCCGACGGCGGCGACTCCCAGCCCCGGCCGTCGGTTGTGGCGGTCTGGAAGGTCTAACCCCTTTCAGCCCAGCCAGTCCAGCACCGACGCCGCCGTCCACGACTGCTGCATGCTGCCCAACGGTTCACCGGTGAACGGCTCGTAGTACTCGGCGAAGCTGCCGTCGCTGGCCTGGCGGAGCGCCTCCTCCCGCAGCATGAGCGAGCGTTCCGTCCACCCGCGCCTGCCGAACGCCCACGAGAACAACCAGGTGATCACGGGCCAGACCGGCCCGCGCCAGTACTCGCGCGCGCGGAAGTCGCGGGCGACCGGCGACGTCGACGGCGGCAGCGCGAACTTGAAGTCCGGATGGCCGCAGAAGCGTGGTCCGTCGAAGAGTCGCAACAGATTACGCTCGACGTCACGGGAGAGCCCGCCGCAGAGCAGGGGCGCGAACATCGCCAACGTCTCGGTGCCGATCCAGCGCCCGGACCGCACGTCGAAATCGCGTGCAGTGCCCGACCTTTCGTTGGTGGTCGCGATGACTCCGTTGCGGAAGCGATCGGCCCACGACCGGAGGTCCCGCACGTCGGCGTGCGGTTTCGAGTGTTCCTCGCCGATCGTCGCGAGCACGTCGCACGCCACGGAGAAGACGGCCGAGACGAAGACGTCCTCCACGGCGAAACTCATCGCCCCGTGCAGGGCGATGTCGTCGTACCTGGCCGCCTTCATCTCCTCGACGAGCCACATGTACCGGTCGTACTCGACGTTGCTCGGGCGCTGCGACGCGTCGGTGATCACCATCTGGTCCTCACGCACGTAAGCGGGGACGTCACCGGGAATCACGTTGGCGTAGGCCGCATCCCAGCGTGGTGAGTTGTCCATGCCCGACTCCCACCCGTGATAGAGGGTGATGCGGCCACGTTCCTGCTGATCGCGAGCGCGCGCGAGCCAGCGGTGCCACCGCACCAGATCCGGCCAGCGGCGGTCGAGAAACTCTCCGGCCACCCCGCGCGTGGTCCGTCCGCGTCGGCGAGCGTGATCGAGGATGCGTTGCACCGCGATCGCGTGGACGGGCGGCTGAGTGATTCCGGAGGTGTGGAGTCCGGTAGGGGCGTCGGCCGCCAGGTCGCGCACGCCCCACCGAGCGGGACCGGGGAAGTACCCGTCGACCCCGTTTGCGAAGACGATGTGCGGAATCATCCCGTTGCGCCACTGTGCGGACAGGAGCGTGTCGAGTTCGACCACCGCTCGCTCCACGCTGAGCGGAGCGAGACCGACCGACACGAACGCCGCATCCCAACTCCACATGTGCGGGTACAGCCTCGGGGCGGCGCTGGTCATGGTGCCCAGATCGTTGCCGCGCAGCAGATACGCGGCGCGGGCAGCGAGCTGTGTCGGGGTGAAGCCGGTGGCACTCATACCGGTAGTTTGCTGCCACTTCGGCGATCCCGCACATTCGGAGGGCGGAAACGGCGGGAGCGTCGCATACTGATCGAACTCGCCAGGTGAAGGGGGATCCGTGACTGTCGGTTCGACGAAGGCACTGGTCGGGTGGCTCCCCGACGAGTCCGGACGCGACGCCCTCGCCCTCGCGGTCCGATTCGCCCGCACCGCCCGCCCGGTATCTGATACGACGGTCACCGTGCAGTCCTGCACGGTGCTGCCGCGCACCTGGCCGTTTCCGTCGATGGCCAAGGTCGACGCCGAGTACAAGGGCTGGCTTCAGGAGCAGGGCAAAACGTCGGTCGCGAACGCCGAAGCCGCGATGTCCGAGGGCTTGGAGCCCGACGAGATCGGTGACCCCGCGGCCTTCTTCGCAGAGGACACCGCCGAGTCGGCCGCACTGACCGAGGCGGCCGGCACGATCGGCAGCGATCTGATCGTCCTCGGATCTACCGCCGGGCCCGACGGCCGGTTCGTCGCGGGGAGCACGACCGAGACGCTGCTGCATTCGTCGCGGGTGCCGCTGGCGTTGGCGCCGCGCGGAACCCGCGACAAGGCCGTCGCCTTCACCCGAATCACCTGTGCGTACACCGGAACAACCGAATCGAACGACGCGCTCGAATCGGCCGCCGCACTCGCCTCCATCTGGAACATCGACCTACATCTCGTCGCCTTCGCTCCACGACGGGCGACGACGTACCCGCCGTTCGGTGGCTACGGGGCCGAGGACGAGGTGACGGCGCAGTGGTTCCGTCAGGCCGAGGCGCTCCTGACGCAAGCACGGGAGGACGTGGCCGGGCGGCATCCCTCGCTGTCCCCGACGTTCGCCGTCGGCGCCGGATCCGACTGGGAGCAGGTGATGAGTTCGATCTCGCTCACCGACGGTGATCTGCTCGTGGTCGGGTCCTCGCGCCTCGGACCGTTGGCCCGGGTGTTCCTCGGGTCGACGGCCTCGAAGATCGTCCGGCACAGCCCGGTACCGCTGCTCATCGTGCCCCGCGGAAGTCGTCTCGCGCGATGACCCTCGTTCCTATGACGAACCTCGTTCCAGCGACGAACTTCATTCCAACAACGAACCTCGTTCCAGTACTGGAGGATTCATGACCGGACCCGTCGGCATCATGCGCAGAAAGCCCACCAGCGCCATCCCGGCGGCGGAGGGCGCGAAGGTCGAGACGCAGCTCAAACGCTCCATGTCGACGTTCCAGCTCACCTGCATCGGCGTCGGGTCCACCGTCGGCACCGGAATCTTCTTCATCTTCTCCGAGGCGGTGCCCACGGCGGGTCCGGCCGTGATCTTCTCGTTCGTCATCGCCGCGATCACTGCGGGACTGACCGCGCTCTGCTACGCCGAATTGGCCTCCAGCATCCCGGCTTCCGGCTCGACCTACACCTACGCGTACACGATCATCGGCGAATTCATCGCCATGCTCGTCGGGGCGTGCCTCATTCTGGAATACGGGGTGTCCACCGCCGCGGTGTCGGTGTTGTGGAGCCAGTACCTCAACGACCTGCTCGATCGCATCTTCGGTGTTCAGATACCGGACATTCTCTCGCACGCGCCGGGTGACGGCATGGGCTTCGGAATCAACCTTCCCGCAATGATTCTCGTCGCGCTGTGCGCGATTCTTCTGATTCGCGGAACGAGCGAGTCGGCGCGGGTCAACGCCGTCATGGTGGTCATCAAGATCGGCATTCTCGCGATGTTCGCCATCGTCGGATTCTTCGGATTCGATATCAACAACCTCGAACCCTTTGCTCCCTTCGGCGTCGCCGGTGTCGGTGCTGCCTCGGGCTTGATCTTCTTCTCCTTCATCGGACTCGACGCCGTGTCGACCGCCGGCGAAGAGGTGAACAACCCCAAGAAGGCTCTTCCCATCGCTCTGATCAGCGCTCTCCTGGTCGTCACCGTCATCTATCTGACCGTCACACTGTCGGCCGTCGGTGCGCAGCCGCAGGACGAGTTCGCCGGGCAGGAAGCCGGCCTGTCCGCCATCCTCGAAAAGGTCACCGGCTCGAACTGGCCGTCGATCGTATTGTCCGCGGGCGCAGTAATTTCCATCTTCTCGGTCACGCTCGTGACGCTGTATGGACAGACGCGGGTGCTGTTCGCAGTCAGTCGCGACGGACTGATTCCCGAGGTGTTCTCCGAGGTGAACCCCCGCAGCCTCAGCCCAGTCAAGAACACGATCATCGTCGCCATCGTGGTCGCGCTGATGGGCGGCTTCATCCCGCTCGACTTCCTCGCCGACCTCGTCAGCATGGGAACCCTGGTGGCGTTCATGGTGGTGTCCGTGGGCGTCATCATCCTGCGTCGCCGCGAACCCGACCTCGATCGCGGCTTCAAGGTGCCGCTGTACCCGGTGCTTCCGCTGCTGTCCGTGGCCGCCTGCATCTACCTGATTTCGCAGCTGAAGTTGCTGACCTGGCTGCTGTTCGCGATCTGGCTCGCGGCCACCGCGCTGCTGTACTTCACGTACTCGCGCAAGCACTCGCGGCTCAACCCGGAGAACGCGCCTCGGTAGTGTCGGCGTCATGCCTACTGCTCTGATCACGGGGGCGAGCCGCGGACTCGGGGCCGCCATCGCTCGCTCCCTGGCTCCGGACCATCGCTGCTATCTCGGCGGCTCGACATCCGAGTCGGTGGCCGCCGTCGCCGCGGAACTCGACGGAAGCGTGCCCTGGCCGGTGGACCTCACCGACTCGGCGGCCGTGGCTGCGGCGGTCGACGGCATCACCGAACTCGACGTCCTCGTACACAACGCGGGCGTGGCCGAACTCGGAAATATCGCCGAGACGTCGGTCGACATGTGGCGTAAGACGTTCGACGCCAACGTGATCGCGGTTGCCGAACTCACTCGCCTTCTCCTGCCCGCACTTCGAGCGGCCGGCGGACACGTGGTGCTCGTCAACTCCGGCGCGGGCATTCGAGTCAACCCCGGGTGGGGTGCGTACGCCGCCAGCAAGTTCGCGCTACGCGCGTTCGGGGACGCGCTGCGGCAAGAGGAACCGTCGATCCGCGTCACATCCGTTCACCCCGGTCGCATAGACACCGACATGCAACGGGCCATCGTCGCGAGCGAGGGTGACGAGTACGACCCGAGCAAGTTCCTGACTCCCGAGACGGTGGCAGCCGCGGTGCGACAGGCGATCGACACCCCGGCCGACGCGCATCCTGTCGAGATCGTGCTGCGGCCGGTCGCGCGGTGAGGGAGCCGCGTCACCGCGTCAGAACAGCGGTCCATCCGGGCGGGTAGATGTCCGTCGAGCAGGACGGAAGCCCTGCTTCCCAACAGGTCTGCAGGCCGGTCATGTCCGACGGATCCGTGTAACCCTTCGGCAGGAACATCACGACCACTGCCCAGGCGCCGGCGAGGAGAGCAAGTGCGCAAACTACCCGCGTCCACCGCGGAGCGGGTGCGGCGAGCGTAGCCACCAGAAGCACCACGATGATCGCGACCGGCACGACGAGGTGCCGGCCCAAGACGACAGGTCCGCTGACGAACAATTCTCCGTATGCCGTCGTCACCACCGCCAACAGCAGCGCGATCGTGGCCCAACACGCCGCCGCGACTCCGCGCAGCGCGAACATGGTTGCCACGAACACCGCGACGATCCAGACCGCGGCAACGACGGCCGGCACCCCTGACGTTTGCGGACCGAAGACGTCTGCCGTTCCGAAAATCCAGACACCCCCGATTCTTTCGGAGAACGACCTAACGAAGATGCCGACCGTCCAGCCGCCGTCGGTCGTGCGGGGGGAGTTCAGGTAGACGACGATCTGCACGAGGGCGGCGGTCGCTCCGGCCGCGGCCACCGCAAGCGACTGTGCGGAGCGTCCGCTGCGCCACCATCGGTACGCGAGCAGCGGGACGAACATCACGACGACGGGCCCACTCAGACCCAGGACCAGGACTGCGACGACTTCGAGGACGCGCCCTCCTGGCGATCGCGGATCGTCGCTCAACGCGATCAGAACGAGACCGAACCCACCGACGAAAATTAGGTTCGCGATGTTGCCGTAGGCCTCGGCCAGGGTGGGGGCTACACACAGCAGGGCGAATGTCGACGCTCGAGCGACCGGGGAGGGCAGCAACCACACCCGCTTGGACAGAACCAGCGACGCAACGGCAAGGTACGCCGCGATCGCCGCGAGCACGTACGCAGCCGGGGCCAGATCGAACGGCAAAGGGGACAACGCAAGTGCGATGATGCGCGGGAAGACGTGGAGGTAGCCGGCGAACGGTCTCCACAGCGCGGCCACGCCCTGCTCGTGGCTTCCAGCGAAGAACTCGGCGCCGTCTTCGGCATACAGGACCGGGTACAGAGATCGGTTCAGGCCCCTGACGAGAAATGCACCGACCGCCAGCACGACGATCATCCGCGCCACTCGTCGTTCTCCGGTGCTGTCGGATGTGTGCGCGCTCTGGTGGATCGTGACCATGGTGCGTGCTTACCAGACGTGATTCGAACGAGCGAGGACCCGAGTCCGGAAGTCGACCTCGGGTCCGGTCGGGTTGTCGCACTCGTCTTTTCGCCGCTTTCGGCATCCCCAACCGGGCCCCGACCCCGGTCGGGGGAATGCCCCCGCACAGCACACCGTTTACCGATTATGACCGTCACACTCGTGCCCAGCAGCGACCGAAAGCACTGGTGGGACAGCGCACTCGACTCATGGCAGTCCTTCCCCGCCACAGGGAACTTCGATCTGGCAGCGAACGCCCATGGGCTGTTGCTGGTCCACAACGAGGACACCGTCGCACCAGGTGAAGGGTTCGGCCGGCATCACCACGAGAACATGGAGATCGTCACCTGGGTTCTCGAAGGTACAGTGCAGCATGAGGATTCGGTCGGGAACACCGGCGTGATACGTCCCGGCGTGGTGCAGCGCATGAGCGCCGGCACCGGCGTTCTGCATTCCGAGCGCAACGACAACGGGTACTCCTCGGGGCGACGGCTGCGCGTGGTGCAGATGTGGGTTCCGCCGAGCGTCGCCGATACCGAGCCGTCGTACGAGGAACGTGACGTGAGCGCCGAGCTGCAGGGCGGCGAACTCGTCGTCGTCGCCTCCGGGATGGACCGTGACCGCGGCCGGGCGGCGGTCACGATCGGAAACAGCGGGGCAGCGTTTCATGTTGCACGGCTGCAGCCGGGGCAGTCGATCGTCGTGCCGACCTCACCCTTCGGTCACGTGTTCGTCGCGGACGGCTCTGCCGAGTTCGACGAGTTCGGACCGATCGAGCAGGGCGACGCGATGCGCCTCACCGACAGCGGCGGTCAGACGGTCACGGCGGTCACGGCGTGCGAGATCCTGATCTGGGAGATGAATCCCGAGCTGGCCTGACCCGCTGTGCGCGAATTCCGCCCCTAGAGGGCACTAATTCACGCACAGCGGCGAAGCCGCCTACAGGACGACGTTCACCATCCGGCCCGGCACCACGATGACCTTCTTCGGCTCCTTGCCGTCCAACATTGCCACGATCTTCTCTTCTGCCAGCGCAGCCGCAGAAACGTCTTCGCGAGATGCGTCGGCGGATACCGTGATCCGGCTTCGGACCTTTCCGTTCACCTGGATCGGGTAGTCGACCGTGTCGTCGACGAGCCACTTCTCCTCGGCGACGGGGAAGGGGCCGTGGGCGAGGGACTCGTTGTGCCCCAATTTGTTCCACAGCTCCTCGGCCAGGTGCGGAGCCAGGGGAGCAAGCATGAGAACCACCGACTCCACCGCGCCGCGCGGGGCACCGTTCGGGTACTCCTTCGTGAGGTAGTTGGTGAGCTCGATCAACTTGGCGCCGGCCGTATTGTCGCGCAGCGCAGCGTAATCCGCGTCGACGCCGGAGATCGCGCGGTGAACCGCACGCTGGGTGTCGTCGGACAGGGCATCGTCGGTGACGCGGAGGGCACCGGTCTCCTCGTCGACGACCAGACGCCACACGCGCTGCAGAAAGCGCTGCGCTCCCACGACGTCCTTGGTGGCCCAGGGTCGTGAGGTGTCGAGAGGACCCATGGACATCTCGTACATGCGCAGAGTGTCGGCGCCGTACTGCTCGAAGATCTCGTCCGGTGAGACGGAGTTCTTCAGCGACTTGCCCATCTTTCCGTACTCACGGTTGACCTCGGCGCCCTCGTAGAAGTACTTGCCACCCTCCTCGGTCACCTCTTCGGCGGGCACGTAGACACCGCGAGCATCCGTATAGGCGTATGCCTGAATATAGCCCTGGTTGTAGAGACGCCGATACGGCTCACGAGAGCTGACATGGCCCAGGTCGAAGAGCACCTTGTGCCAGAACCGCGCGTACAGCAGGTGCAGCACCGCGTGCTCGACACCGCCGACGTAGAGATCAAGACCACCGGGGTCGTTCGGGCCGTGGACGTCCGGGCGCGGACCCATCCAGTAGGCCTCGTTCTCCGGCGCGCACATCTGATCGGAGTTCGTGGGGTCGATGTATCGCAGCTGATACCAGGAACTTCCGGCCCACTGCGGCATCACATTGGTGTCGCGGTGGTACGTCTGCAGTCCGTCGCCGAGGTCGAGTTCGACGTCGACCCAGTCCGATGCCTTCGCCAGCGGGGGCGACGGTTCGCTGTTGGCGTCGTCGGGGTCGAAGGAAACAGGTGCGTAGTCCTCGACCTCGGGGAGCTCGACCGGCAACATGTTCTCCGGCAACGCAACAGCTTCGCCGTTCGCGTCGTACACGATGGGGAAGGGCTCGCCCCAGTAGCGCTGGCGCGCGAACAGCCAGTCGCGCAGCTTGTACTGGATGGTGCCCTGCCCGGTGCCGTCCTTCTCTAGGCGCGAGACGATCTCGGCTTTCGCGTCGTCGACCGAAAGTCCGTTCAGGTACTCGGAATTGATCAGCTCACCCGCGCCGGTGTGCGCCGCTTCGGTGACGTCTCCGCCGGAGATGACGTCCACGATTGGGAGGCCGAACGCGGTGGCGAACTCCCAGTCGCGCTGGTCGTGCGCCGGCACCGCCATGATCGCGCCCGTCCCGTATCCGGTGAGGACATAGTCGGCGATGAACACCGGAACCTTCTGCCCGTTCACCGGATTGGTCGCGTAGGCACCGGTGAAGACGCCGGTCTTCTCCTTGTTCTCCTGGCGCTCGAGGTCGGACTTCGCGGCGATCGCTCGGCGATATTCGCCGACGGCCAACAGCGGAGTGCCTTCACCGAGTGTCCAGCGCTCGTCGACGTCGGTCGGCCACGCCACGGCGGTGATGTCGTCCACCAACGGATGTTCCGGCGCGAGAACGACATACGTCGCGCCGAACAGTGTGTCCGGCCGGGTGGTGAACACGTCGATCGGCTCGCTGCCCGAACCGTGCGGAAGGTCGGCGACGAATGTGACCCGCGCGCCGCGTGAGCGGCCGATCCAGTTGCGCTGCATGGACTTGACCTTGTCCGGCCAGTCCAGCAGGTCCAGGTCGTCGATCAGACGGTCGGAATAGGCGGTGATACGCATCATCCACTGCCGCAGGTTCTTTCGGAACACCGGGAAGTTTCCGCGATCGCTGCGTCCGTCGGCGGTGACCTCCTCGTTGGCGAGCACCGTTCCCAGACCGGGGCACCAGTTCACCAGCGAGTTGGACTGGTAGACGAGGCGATAGCCGTCGACGACGGTCTTGCGCTCCTCGGCGGTCAACGAGCTCCAGGCCCGTCCGTCGTCCAGCGACCTCGACCCGTCCGCGAACTCGGCCTCGAGTTCGGTGATCGGACGCGCGCGACCGGCCTCGGCGTCGTACCAGGCACCGTAGATCTGCAGGAAGATCCACTGCGTCCAGTGGTAGAAGTCGACGTCGGTGGTCGCGAGCGAGCGCCGGGTGTCGTGCCCGAGTCCGAGACGACCCAACTGGCGCCGCATGTTCGCGATGTTGGCTTCGGTGGTCGTGCGCGGGTGCGTGCCGGTCTGCACGGCATACTGCTCCGCGGGGAGGCCGAAAGCGTCGTACCCGAGCGTGTGGAGAACATTGCGTCCGCGCATGCGGTGGTAGCGAGCGAACACGTCGGTTGCGATGTACCCGAGGGGGTGACCGACGTGCAGGCCGGAACCGGAGGGGTACGGGAACATGTCCTGCACGAAGAGCTTGTCGTCCGGGACCGAGCCGGCCAAAGCTCCCACCGGGTTGGGCGCGTCGAACGTCCCCTCCGCAGCCCACCGCTCCTGCCACTGCGCTTCGATACGCCCCGCCAGGTCCGCGGTATAGCGAAATTCGGGTGCAGTTTCCTGTTGCTCGGTCACTTCACCAGCCTAAAGCGTGACGGTCCCCGTCCGGACGACCGCCTGCGCCGACGTATCCTGGGCTACGTGATTGCTGCCATCGTCTTGCTCGTCGCCGCTGTATTCGTCGGGACCGTCGCCGTCCTCGCTCTCACACGCAAGCTGCCTCGCAACCGCTTCGCGGGCGTCCGCACTCCGGCCGCGATGAGCTCCGACGACGCATTCACCGTCGCCAACCGCGTCGCCGGACCCACCACCGCCGCAGCAGCGCTCTTCCTGCTCTTCGGCGCGATCGCCTCGCTCGCGTTCGGTGGGTGGGCAGCAGCCGTGGCCATCGTGGTCTGCGTTGCCGCTGCCGTCGTCATCGCCGGCATGGGCGGTACCGCGGGTGCCCGCGCCGCCGCCGCACTGCCGAAGCCGGAAGCCGCGGGGTGCGGCCACTCGTGCACGTCGTGCAGCCTGAAGGACGCGTGCCAGCCCTCCTGACGTGGGACTTTCTTCCAAACTCGCGGCGGTCAAGCTCGACGGTTTCGTTCTCGGCATCATTGCCGCGGCCGTCCTCGCGAGCATGTTCCCGGCATCGGGGACGTCCGAAGATGTCCTGACGTGGGTGACCAAGATCAGCGTCGCGCTGCTCTTCCTTCTCTACGGCGCGCGGCTGTCGCCGAAGGAGGCGCTGGACGGTGTCAGACACTGGCGACTGCACTCGGTGGTCCTGGCCGCGACCTACATTCTCTTTCCACTGATCGGGCTGGCGCTGCGGATCCTCGTGCCGACCGTTCTGACCGACGATCTCTACACCGGCGTCCTGTATCTGTGTCTGGTCCCGTCGACCATTCAGTCGTCGATCGCGTTCACCTCGATCGCCAAAGGCAACGTTGCGGGAGCGGTCGTCAGTGCGTCGCTGTCGAACATTCTGGGCGTGTTCGTGACTCCGCTGCTGGTGATCTTGCTCATGAACACCTCGGGTCAGGCGACCGTCGGGGCGTCCGCGGTGGGCGACATCCTGCTTCAGCTCCTGCTGCCGTTCGTCGTCGGGCAGTTGCTGCGACCCCTGGTGTCGGGATGGCTGAGCCGACACTCGGCACCGACGAAGATCGTCGACCGCGGGTCCATCCTGCTGATCGTCTACTCCGCGTTCAGCGCCAGCATGAACGAGCACGTCTGGTCGTCGGAATCGGTGTGGCACGTCGTCGCGGTCGTCGTCGTGTGCGGGGTGCTCCTCGCGATCATCCTGGGGCTCACCGCGCTGATCGGTCGGGCGCTGAAGTTCGACCGCGCGGATCGCATCGTCGTGCTGTTCTGCGGATCGAAGAAGAGTCTGGCCAGTGGGCTGCCGATGGCGTCGGTGCTGTTCGCGGGTCAGCCGGTGGGCCTGATCGCGCTGCCGCTGCTCATCTTTCACCAGATCCAGCTGATCGTCTGCGCGGTTCTCGCCGGGCGGTACGAGAGATCGTCCCAATTGTGACCTTGACCCCCTGACGACGTAAGACGGCGTCCATGGGAGTGGATTATTCTCCACTCCCATGACGGACGGCTCCCGCTTCGCTCTTCGGCCCATGCATCCGCGCGACCCGGGCCAACCGCATCGCACGGCCAGCTCGCTCGAACTGTTCTTCGACCTGGTCTTCGTGGTCGCGGTGTCGTTCGCCTCGGTCGAGCTGGCCCACATGATCGAGGACGATCACATCGCCGACGGCGTGCTCTCGTACGCGCTGGTGTTCTTCGCGATCTGGTGGGCGTGGATGAACTTCACGTGGTTCGCAACGTCATTCGACACCGACGACTGGCTGTACCGGGTCACCACGATCGTGCAGATGGCCGGAGTCCTGGTGCTGGCAGCCGGGGTTGCCGACGCCATGAACGACTCCGACTTCACCCTCGTGACCATCGGCTACGTGATCATGCGGTTGGCAATGGTCAGCCAGTGGCTCCGCGCCGCACGTCGCAACGCGCAGTACCGGGCGACCGCCCTGCGCTATGCCGCCGGCATCACGGTGGTGCAGGTGTTCTGGATACTGCGGCTGTTCCTGCCCGACGGGCTTGCACTGATCGGGTTCCTGGTACTGGTCGTCGCCGAAATCGCTGTGCCCGTGGTCGCGGAGCGCGCGCGCCAGACACCGCTGCACGCCGAGCACATCGCGGAGCGGTACGGACTCTTCACACTGATTCTGCTCGGTGAATCACTGCTCGCCTCGGCCACGGCGGTCGTCGGAGCGTTGCAGGAGGACGGCCACCTGATGCCGCTGATCTCGTTGGCGGTGACCGCCTTGATCGTGGTCGCTTCGATGTGGTGGATCTACTTCGATGTCCCGCAACATGATTCGGTGGGGTCGATACGTAGTTCGCTGACCTTCGGGTACGCGCACTACTTCATCTTCGCCGCTGCGGGCGCCGTGTCGTCCGGCATCGAGGTTGCGGTCGCGCACATCGAGCACCCGGGTGACCTGACCGAGTTCCAGGCGGCTGCGGTGCTCGTGGTTCCGGTGGCTGTCTTCTTGCTTGCGTTCTGGGCCCTGGCAATTCGACCGCGCGCGTCCGCACTGGTGAACGTCTGCGTTCCGCTCGCAGCGGTGGTGATCCTGGCGTCGGCGTTCGTGCCCGGGTCGGGCATCGTCACGGCTGCGGCGTTGGTCGTCGTCGTGGTCACGATGGTGCTGAGGCCCGCGCGTCGATCGGTCGTGTGACCGGCTCAGCCGCGCATCGACTTCCGAATCTCCTCGAGCTTCTTGCGTCCCGCCTCGTCACGCGCCGCAACCTGCTCCTCGAGCGTGGGGCTGTCCAGCTCGCGCTGTCCGGCCGCGGATCCGGCGCGGCCGGTGATGCGCTCGCGTACCGAGTCGAAGGTCGGAACGCCGCCCTGTGTGAATCCATCCTGTGTGAATCCATCCTGTGTGAATCCAGGCTGTGTGAATCCAGGCTGTGTAAAACCAGGCTGTGTGATCCCCTGACCGATCACCATCGGTGGGTCGACTTCCTCCTGCACGACATCCGCCTGCACGACGCCGGCCGCCACGTCGTAGATGTCGCGCAGCGCGGGTCGCGTACTCGTCACGCGCACGATGAGCGCCCGCAGTTCGTCGTCCCCGAGGTGGTCCACATCGTCCATGGGAACAGCCTACGACCGACCGGACCGAGCGATCTGTCCGTTCAGCAACTGCGCGGCGGTGTCGGGGTCGTCCACGGTGATCACCAGGGGCCGGTTGTCGGTGCGGTGGACCTCGAGCGCAACTCCGCTGCGCAGCGCGATACCGGTGCGGCCCTTGCGTCCCAGTCGTAGACCGAAGCCACCGAATTCGCGCAACGCACCCACGGTAGTGGACTCGGCGTAGTCGATTTCCGCGAGCGGGGTCCTGATGGTGGGGAAGCCGAGAAGCGGTGCCGCCGTGAGCCCGCGGCGATCGACGGTGACTCGCCACGTCATCTGACTTCCCACCAGTGCCAGGACGACGAGGCCGATCAGCAACGCGAACCACGTTCCGGTGATGGCCGAGGCCGCGACGCAGACCATGAACGCCACCACGGCCACGGCGACTCCGGTCCGGCTCGACGCGGTGCGCGTCCACACGACCGTCTCGTCTGCCGTCAGCTCGATTCGCGACGCGTCGGCGGGCAGCGCCGAGGCGGGGGGCCGCGGGTCGTCCCGCGGGGTCAGATACCACGCCGCCGCGGCCACCGCGATCGCGAGAACGAAGGCAACGATCAGGACCCCGTCGATCGATTCCGTTGCGGCACCGCCACTCTGGACGGCGACGGTACCCACCAGCACGGCCGCGAGGTAGACAGCCTGCCACACCGACACCGACGCCAGGAGGGCGCGGACGAGGTGGTCGACGTGGGTCGCGCGAAGAAGGAAGGCCGAGAGAACTCCGGAGAACACCAGTGTCGTGAGGGCGAACACCGCGATCATGGTGTTCAGCGAGGTCGTGCGCGACTCACCGGTGACGAGAGTGTTCGGCAGATCGCCGGGCCAGAACGCGGCGGCCAGTGCGGCCGTGGTGATCACCAGCACCGGCAAGCCGGCGACGAGCAGCAGCGAACGCATTCTTGTGGTCATGACGACTCCTGTTCGATGGCGGAACGTACCAACGACGTGGTGGCGTCGTGGGAGAGGCCGAGCCGAACCGATTCGGCCGCAACGACTTCGAGTGCCTTCTGCAGATCGGTCCAGTCGTGGGGGCTCGCGCTGATGACGGCGCCGCGCCCGCGCCGCAGTTCCAGCAACCCTTCGTCGCGCAGGATTTGATACGCGCGAAGGACCGTGTGCACGTTGACGTCGAGGGACGCCGCCAGTTCCTTCGCCGACGGCAGTCGCTCGCCGGTGACGACGTCGCCTTGCACCACCGCGGTGCGGATCGCGCCGGCGAGTTGGGCGAAGAGCGGCTCCGGTGCGGAGGGATCGACTCGAATGAACACATCGTCATCGTATAGTTCTAGTTTTAGTATAACAAGTGCCTTCTCTCAGGAATCCGGTCTACCGTCACGATCATGACGCGATTCGACCATCCCGACGGTGTGATCAGGCCTGCCTACACGGGACGGCTGGCCACCGATCCGATTCCGGCGCTACGACTCCCGGACGACTCGATGGACCCGAATGCGGCATATCGGTTCATTCACGACGAATTGATGCTCGACGGCAGCTCCCGGCTCAACCTCGCCACCTTCGTCACCACGTGGATGGACCCCGAGGCCGAGAAGCTGATGGCGGAGACCTTCGACAAGAACATGATCGACAAGGACGAGTACCCCGCGACCGCGTCGATCGAGGAGCGGTGCGTGAACATGGTTGCCGCGCTGTGGAATGCGCCCGACCTGTCACCGACGGATTCGTCGTCCGCCACCGGGGTGTCGACCATCGGATCCAGCGAAGCGGTCATGCTCGCGGGACTGGCCCTGAAGTGGCGGTGGCGCGCGCGGCGCCGAGAGTCGGGCGCGGACACCTCCCGTCCCAATCTCGTTCTGGGAAGCAATGTTCAGGTCGTGTGGGAAAAGTTCTGTCGCTACTTCGACGTCGAGCCCAAGTACCTGCCCATGGAGAAGGGCCGCTACGTCATCACCGCCGAGCAGGTCGCGGCGGCGGTCGACGAGAACACGATCGGCGTCGTCGCGATTCTCGGGACCACGTTCACCGGCGAGCTCGAGCCGATCGGCGAGATCTCCGACGCCCTCGACGATCTCGCGGCGAAGGGCGGGCCGGACGTGCCCATTCATGTCGACGGTGCGAGCGGTGGTTTCGTGGTGCCGTTCCTGAACGCCGACCTCGCATGGGATTTCCGGCTCGAGCGGGTGAAGTCCATCAACGCCAGCGGCCACAAGTACGGACTGACCTACCCCGGACTCGGCTTCGTCGTCTGGCGCACCGCGCAGGACCTTCCCGAGGATCTGGTTTTCCGGGTGAACTATCTCGGCGGCGACATGCCCACCTTCACGCTGAACTTCTCACGACCCGGCAACCAGGTCATCGGGCAGTACTACAACTTCCTGCGCCTCGGCCGCGGCGGCTACACCCGCATCATGGAAGCGTTGCGCGACACGGCCACCCGGGTCGCACAGCACCTGAGCGAGCACGAGGACTTCGAGGTGATCACCGACGGGAGCGCGATCCCGGTGGTGTCGTTCATGCTCCGCGGCGATCCCGGCTTCTCGGTGTTCGACATCTCCCATGAACTGCGCGCCCGCGGATGGCAGGTGCCCGCCTACACGATGCCGGAGAACGCCACCGACGTGGAAGTGCTCCGCATCGTCGTGCGCGAGGCCTTCAGCGCCGACCTCGGCCGGCTGCTGTGCGAATCGATCGACGCGGTCGTGTCGGACCTGCACCAACGCGTTGCAGGACACCGGCATCCGAAGGTCGAGCCCTTCGCACACTGACTCAGTTGCTGGTCACGTCCACCGGGTGCGTGGCCAGCATCGCGAGTGGCATCGGCTGCCGCCGCAGGACGTGGGCCCACAGATCCGTCTGCGGCGGGCCGATCAGATCCGACGGCAACGCGGAGACCACCATCCAGTCGTCGCGCTCCAGCTCACCGTGCAGCTGGCCCAGCGACCAGCCGGAGTACCCGGCAAAGATGCGCACGCCGTCGACCATCGGGGCGATGTCGTCGGGATCGCTGTCGAGGTCCACCATCACCACTCGGCCGTCGACGCGGCGGATCCCGCGGACGCCGTCCGGGTCGACGCCGCGGCGGAGCGTCGCCAGGCACAGCGCCGAATCACGCTTGACCGGTCCACCGACGAACAGCGTCTTCGGCTGGGCGGTCAGATCGGCCCACTGCGGCAGCACGCCGCGTACCGCGGTCTCGCTGGGCCGATTCACCACGACGCCGAGGCTGCCCGCGTCGTTGTGCTCGATGACGTAGATGACGGTGCGCCGGAACGTCGGCTCCACCAGCTCCGTCGACGAGACCAGCAAACTTCCGGGACGAACGACGTGATCGGTCGACGCCGTACGGTCCTCCGGTTCCTCCGCGTATCCCACGCCATCCATCATCGCACCGGCAACCGGGATTGGCTGGGAGATAGTGTCTCGTCATGTCCGCCGAGACGAATGTGCGCACCCGGTTGCGCCAGTCGCCCGGGGCGATTCGACTGACCGCGGTGAAGTTCGCGGGCCAGTTCGGGGACGGCATGTTCCAGGCGGCGCTGGGCGGCGCGATCCTGTTCAACCCGGAGCGCGAGACCGACCCCCTGGCCATCGCCGCCGGATTCGCGGTGCTTCTGCTGCCCTACTCACTGGTGGGCCCGTTCGCCGGCGCGCTGCTCGACCGCTGGGACCGGCGATCGGTCCTGCTGTGGGCAAACCTGTTGCGCGGCATCCTGATCGGAGTTGCCGCGCTGCTGCTGGCCACGGGCGGGGGAGACACTGCACTGCTCGTCACGGCGTTGGCGGCGGTCGGTGTCAGCCGATTCGTTCTGGCCGGGGTGTCGGCGGCACTGCCGAACGTGGTGCGCCCGTCCTGGCTGGTGACCACGAACTCGGTCCTCGCCACGGTCGGCTCCGGCGTCTCCGCCGCCGGGGCGGGCGTCGCCGTGGCCGTGATCGCGGTCGTCGGGTCAGGGGACGCGGCGGGGGCCATCGCGACCGGCCTCTCGATCGTCGGGTCCGTGATCGGCGTCGTCGCGGCAGCGGGCTTCGAGGCCGGCGTCCTCGGCCGAGGGGTCGACAGCACCACCTCCGCCGTCGGGGACGTACTGCGCGGTTTCGCCTCGGCCGCATCCGCCGTGTGGCGCGCGAGATCGGTACTGGCCGCCATGCTCGGCATCGGCGCGCACCGCATCGTGTTCGGGATCGACACACTGGTGATGGTGTTGTTGTTGCGGGGCAACACCTCCGACGGGTTCGTACCGGCCGGATTCGCCGGATTCGGAGTGGCACTGACCGCGACGGCGGCAGGCATGCTCCTCGCCGCCCTGATCACACCGCTGCTGATTCCCAAGGTGGGTCGTGGGCGCACCATCGCGGCTGCCCTGATCGTCGCGGCCGCCGCCCAGGGGCTGCTGATCGCGACGTTGACGCCCGACGTGATCGTGGTGGGCGCGTTCGTCCTCGGTGTCGCCGGTCAGACGATCAAGCTGACCGGCGACGCGGCCATGCAGCTCGACATCGACGACGCCCACCGCGGACGCGTCTTCGCGCTGCAGGACACCGTCTTCAACGTGGCGTTCGTGGGCGCGATCGCAGTGGCTGCGACCGTGGCCGACCACCCGCAGACGCTGGTGTACGTCGGGGTCGCCGTGTATCTGGCGAGTTTGGGTGCCAGTGCGTGCGCTCAGCGCACGTAAATACACCCAGAACTCACGATCGAGCGGCCCACCACGCCAACAACTCGCGCTCGGCCTCGTCCCGCTCCATCGGTCCCCGGTCCAGGCGCAGCTCCTTGAGGAACTTCCAGGCCTTGCCCACCTCAGGGCCCGCGGGGATGCCCAGCAACTCCATGATCGCGTTCCCGTCGAGGTCCGGGCGCACGCGCGCCAGATCCTCCTGCTCCTCGATACGCGCGATCCGCTGCTCGAGGTCGTCGTACGTGGCCTGCAGCGCGGCCGCGCGCCGCTTGTTGCGCGTCGTGCAGTCGGCCCGCACCAGCTTGTGCAGCCGGGGGAGGAGGTCGCCGGCGTCGGTGGCGTAGCGGCGCACCGCCGAATCCGTCCACTGCCCCTTGCCGTACCCGTGGAAGCGCAGGTGCAGGAAGACGAGCTGAGCGATGTCGTCGGTCAGCTTCTTCGGAAACTTGAGCGCCCGCAGCCGCTTTCGCACCATCTTCGCCCCGACCACCTCGTGGTGGTGAAAGCTGACTCCGCCGCCGGGCTCGTTGCGTTTGGTGTCGGGTTTGCCGATGTCGTGCAGCAGCGCAGCCCACCGCAGCACCAGGTCGGGATCGCCGTCCTCGAGGTCGATCGCCTGCTGGAGGACGGTCAGCGAATGCCAGTACACGTCCTTGTGCTGGTGGTGCTCGTCGATCTCGAGCTTCATCGCGGGAATCTCGGGCAGGATGCGCGCCGCCAGCCCGGTCTCGCACATGACCTCGATGCCGTCGACCGCGAACTCACCGAGGATCAGCTTGTCCAGCTCGGCGGTGATTCGCTCGACGGTGATGCGGTCGATCTGCTCGGCCATCTCCGTGATCGCGGTGAACACCCGCGGAAGCAGCGTGAAGCCGAGTTGCGAGGTGAACCGGGCGGCCCGCAACATCCGTAGGGGGTCGTCGTCGAAGGACGTCTCCGGCGCACCGGGGGTGTCGAGCACCCCGTCGAGCAGCGCGTCCAGTCCGCCGAGGGGGTCGACGAACTCCTGGGATCCGTCCGCGCCCAGGCGCACGGCCATCGCGTTGACGGTGAAGTCGCGGCGGACCAGGTCGTCCTCGAGCGACGAACCGTACGTGACCACGGGGTTTCGCGACACGCGGTCGTACTGGTCGGCACGGAACGTCGTGATCTCGATCTGCTTGCCGTGAAATACGGCGCTGATCGTTCCGAAGTCGATGCCGGTGTCCCACTGGTGGTCGACCCAGCCGGCGAGCAAGCTCTGGACGTCCGCGGGCCGGGCGTCCGTGGTGAAATCGAGATCGTCGGCCAGTCGCCCGAGCAGGGCATCGCGCACGCTGCCGCCGACGAGATACAGCTCGAACCCCTTCTCGGCGAATCGAGCGCCGAGCGGGCCGAGGACGTCCGCGTGCTCGCGCAGAGCCACGGTCGCCGAGGCCAGGAGGCGGTCGCGGCGACCGACGTCGGGAGTCAAGGACGAATCGGCCACGACGACGCAGCCTACCGAGGTGGTCACACCGCTCCGGACGCGGTCGCAGGCGCGGCACGAGAAGGTGAGGACGGAGAAAGAACTAGTATCGGGCGGGTGTCCGGTGCCGAGCGAGCTGACAGGAACCGCCGAGGTGTTCGGCGGCGACCTCGCTCCGGAGAAAAACCGACGCTGCGCACGGTCCGGGAAACCTCGGCCGGTGGGTTGGTCGTCGACGGTCTCGACGGACCGCGCGAGAAGCAGTGCG
This sequence comes from Rhodococcus sp. 320_ES, assembly GCF_059691855.1. Classification (NCBI taxonomy): domain Bacteria; kingdom Bacillati; phylum Actinomycetota; class Actinomycetes; order Mycobacteriales; family Nocardiaceae; genus Rhodococcus; species Rhodococcus sp. 320_ES. Next base: position 57,295 of record NZ_JCAWAG010000003.1, read on the forward strand.
CCGCCCTGATCGGACGCACCGATCGCCGCGGCCGGCTGCTGTGGTCGCTACCGAAGGGACACATCGAATCGGGTGAAACGCCCGAGCAGACCGCCATGCGCGAAGTGGCCGAGGAAACCGGCATCAGCGGCACGGTCCTCGCACCCCTCGGCAGCATCGACTACTGGTTCGTCACCGAAGGCCGCCGTGTACACAAGACGGTCCACCACTACCTGCTGCGGTTTCTCGGTGGTCAACTCTCCGACGCGGACGTCGAGGTCACCGAGGTCGCCTGGGTGCCGCTCGCCGAGCTCGAGTCCAAACTCGCCTACGCCGACGAACGCAAGCTCGCCGAGCTGGCCGGCGAAATGATCGCCCGAATGGACTCCGATACCGGTCCAGACCGTCCCACGGCCGAATGAGTCCGGGGTTCTCCTGCCGCAGAACGCTGTCGGCCGTCGTCGTCGCGCTCGTGTTCGTTCTCTTCGCCGCCGCACCCGCCGACGCGCAGCCGGCTTCCGCCGAATCGGAGAACGCGCAATTCCTCGCGCTGTCGATCGACACGGTCGGCCCGACCACCGTCACCACCAGCAGCCCGTCGACCGTCACGGTCGCGGGCACCGTTCGCAACGTCGGTGACCGAGCGGTGGACGAGGTGGCGGTTCGCCTGCAACGCGCCGCACCCGTGTCCTCCGCCGAACAACTGCGCACGTCCCTGACCTTCGAGCAGAACGTGTTCGACACCGTCGGCGACTTCGAGACCCTCACCGACAAGCTCGACGTCGGGCAATCGGTGCCCTTCACGCTGTCCATGCCGCTGCGCGGACCGTCCGGGCCGTCCCTCGACATCAACGCGCCCGGTGTCTACCCCATGCTGGTGAACGTCAACGGCGCCCCGGACTACGGACAGCAGGCCCGACTCGACGACGCCCGCTTCCTTCTGCCCGTGGTCGGTGTCCCGCGTGATCCCCTCGCTCCTGATCCGGCCGCGCCGACGGCCACACCCGTTGCCCCGGACATCGCGAACCCCCTCGCCGTGTCGGTCATGTGGCCGCTCGCAGATCGTCCTCGCCTCGCCGCGGGCAACCCCGGATCGCTCGACGAAAAGGTGCGGCTGGTCGACGACGACCTCGCCACGTCTCTCGCGTCGGGGGGTCGGCTCGACGGGTTGGTCTCGGCTCTCGAATTCGCGACGGGCAGCGCCGTCGATCCCGGCGGCGCGCTGGCGAACAGCGTCTGCCTCGCCGTCGACCCGGATCTGCTCGTCACCGTCTCCAACATGACGCGCGGCTACCTCGTCGTCGACAACCCGGCCGACCCGACCGGTCCGTCGCACGACGGCACCGGCGCCGACGCCGCATCCGCGTGGCTCGAGCGCGTTCGCGCACTGGCGTCGAAGCTGTGCGTGACGGCGGTTCCGTTCGCCGGTACCGACCTGTCCGCCGTCGCGGAGATCGGCGACAGCCTGCTCTCCACCAGCGCCGTGACGACACCGTCGGACGTCGTGGACACGATTCTCGGGGTGACCTCGCGCCGAGGCCTCACCTGGCCGGATGCCGGCGCGGTCGACACCGCCACCGCGTCGCTGCTGGCCGGGCAGGGTCAGAACACTGCACTCGTCGCAGCCAACACCGTCGCCGGGGACCAGCCACAGGATCTCGTGGACGTCGCCGTGCCCGGCTCGTCGACCGGGTCGATACGGGCAGCCTTGTTCGATCCGGCGTCGGCCACCGCGCTCGCGGCGATCGGTGACCAGCCGCAGACACCGTCGTTCACACCCGTCAACCAAGTGTACGACCTCGCGAAGGATTCGCGCACCGCCCGTCTGCAGGATGCGCTGGGTGCCTTGACCTGGGAATCCCTGACCCCCACACCGGGTCGTGAACGCACCCTGACGGTGGTTCCGCCGCAGGGCTGGACCGCGGACGGCGACGAAGCAGCCGCCGTGCTGGGAACCGTGTCGGCGATGCTGCGGTCCGGGCTGGGGTCCCCACGACCCTGGTCGGTGTTCCTGAGCCGGACGGTCACCACGCCTGCGACGACGCCGTCCTACCCGGCCGCCGCATCGGCGGACGGCACACCGGAGTCGATACGAGGTGGCGCGGCCGGGCAGGTGGGGCGCATCGACTCGATGATGGCCGCACTGGTCGACGACCCGCAGAACGCCCTGACTCCGGCGCGGTTCACCAACCCGATGCGCGAGGATCTGCTCCGAGCCATGACCACCACCGACCGACGCGGCGCCCTGCGTACCGACGCCGAGACCGAGGCCGCGATCCGGGTGGCCAACGTCCGCACCGAAGTCGACGATCTGCTGGCGTCCGTGTCCATCATCGCTCCGGGCGGCGTGTTCACCCTTGCGTCGGAACAGAGCCCGCTTCTGCTGGTGGCGCGCAACGACCTACCCATCGGCATCACCGTCCGACTCGCCGTCGACGCGCCGCCCGCGATGGAGGTCGACGACATCGGACCCACCCTGCTGCCGCCGCGCGGAAGCCGCTCGCTGCAGGTGCCCGCGCGCGTCAGCGACTCGGAGAAGATGGTGGTCCAGATCGGACTGACGACGGCCGACGGCACGGTGCTGGGCGAACCGGCCACCGTGAACGTTCGTTCCAATGCGTACGGTCGAGCTTTGGCCATAATTACAGCGGGGGCCGGGGTTCTCCTGCTGCTCCTCGCGGGTCGGCGCCTCTGGCACCGATTCCGGGGACAGCCGGATCCAGCCGACGAAGGGTAAGAGGTAAGTCCATGACGGGGAGCACACCACGCGGAGACCGCGCGAGTTCTGCTCCGCAGGCACCGTGGGAACGCCCGGTGCTACCACCGGTCGAGAACCCGTCCGAGCGCGTCGCCCGCACCGACGGGCCGACCAGGCGTGCCATGCCGCAGCGAATCAGCCCGGACGACCCGTACTACTCGGACGCGCCTCCCATCCAGGTCGCGACAGGGCTGGAGAAGCAGCTTCCGCCTCGGACGGGACGGCCCGGACCTCCGCTCGACAGGCCGATCGAACCGCCGCGTCCGCCGCTGCGCCAGCCTCCCCGCCCGCCGCCCGCTCCTGTGCCGGTTCCTCCGCCGGTGCAGAGCACCCAGTCGACCTCGAAACTCCTCGCGGCAACCGGGTCCATCGCCATCGCCACCCTGCTGAGCCGCATCACCGGCTTCTTCAAGCAAGCCATGTTCCTCACGGTCCTGGGCCCGCTGGTCGCCAGCTCGTACACCGTGGCGAGCGTCATTCCGAACATGATCTCCGAGTTCGTCCTCGGCGCGGTGCTCACGGCCATCGTCGTTCCGGTACTCGTGCGAGCCGAACGCGAGGACGAGGACCAGGGCGCGGCCTTCGTCCGGCGACTCTTCACCGCCGCGCTGACGATGCTGGTTCTCGCCGCAGCCCTCGCCACGGCCGCCGCACCGGTGTTGACCAGCCTGTTTCTCGCCTCCGACGGCAAGGGCAACATCGGTCTGACGACGGCACTGCTGTACCTGTTGCTGCCCGCGATCATGTTCTACGGCCTGTCTGCCCTCTTCACCGCCATCCTCAATACGCGGCAGAACTTCAAGCCCGGTGCGTGGGCACCGGTACTCAACAACGTCGTCGTCCTGATCGTGCTGGTGGTCTACCTGCTCGTTCCCGGCGAGATCTCGCTGGACCCCACTCGACTGAGCGATCCGAAACTGCTGGTCCTGGGGCTCGGTGTGACTGCCGGCGTGGTGGTGCAGGTCCTGACGCTCGTTCCGGCGCTGCGTCGCAACCGCATCGACCTACGCCCGCTGTGGGGGCTCGACGCTCGTCTCAAGCAGTTCGGCGGGATGGCCGTGGCCATCATCCTGTACGTGATGATCAGCCAGGTCGGCATGATCTTCGCGACCCGAGTCTCGTCCACCGCCGACGTCGCCGGACCGGCCATCTACAACAACGCCTGGCTACTTCTGCAGCTGCCGTACGGCGTCCTCGGAGTGACACTGCTGACGGCGATCATGCCGCGGCTCAGTCGAAACGCCGCCGCCAAGGACACTCCTGCGGTGGTGGACGACCTGTCCGTCGCCACCCGCCTGACGATGCTGGCGCTCATCCCCGTCATCGGTTTCCTCACCGTGGCCGGACCGCAGGTGGGCCAGGCGCTCTACGGCTACGGCAACTTCGGGACCGACGCCGGCCGCCTCGGCGAAGCGGTCAGCTACTCGGCGTTCACCCTCATCCCGTACTCGTTGGTCCTGATCCACCTGCGCGTCTTCTACGCCCGCGAGCAGGCCTGGACCCCGACCTACATCGTCATCGGAATCACCTCGGTGAAGATCGCGCTGTCCGCTCTCGCACCCGTGCTCGCGACGTCGGACAGCCAGGTCGTTCTCCTCCTCGGTGTGGCCAACGGTCTCGGATACACCGCCGGCGCCGTCATCGGGTGGATGCTGCTTCGCCGCAGCCTTGCCGACCTCAAGCTCGCGGGCGTGCAGCGGACCGTCGGCGTGGTGCTCGGAGCCACGGTCCTCGCGGGTGCCGTCATGTACGGCGCCGACCGGCTGTTGGGCTTGAACAACCTGACGTCGGGTGCGGCGTCGCTCGTGCGCGTCGCGTTCGACGGAACGCTGATGATGTTGATCGTCTTCGCGATCCTCTACTTCGCTCGCATTCCGGAGATCGTGGCCGTGGTCGCGACCGTCAACCGCAAGCTCGGCCGAGGCACACCGCTCCCCGACGAGGTGGTCACCACCACGATGCGGACACCCGATCCGATGTTCGCCGAAACCGACCTTTTGCCTGTTCTACGCATGGATGGCGCCGGCTCCACTCCGGGTAGCTCGGGCCGTTCCGCAGGCTCCACTCCGGTCACCCCGGGGGCGGCACTCCCGTACCCTGGTCCCCGAAGCGGACCGGCGGACGATTCCGAAACGACGGTCCTTCCTGCGTTCGTCGACACGGACGCACGAATCACAGGTGAAGGAGCTGCTTTGACCGACGACGAGGCTGCGGGGGGGCGCGTTCCCTCCGAGACCGGAGCCGACACGGCTCCCGGCGGGGTGTCCACCGACACCGACGAACGTCAGGTCCACGCGGCAGCGAACACCCGCGCAGCAGCCGCAGACGAGGCAGCGAAGACAGACGAGACAGCGAAGTCAGACGAGGCACAGTCGGAAGCGGCGACCTCGCCCGACGACGACCAGGCCGCCGACCGCACGGAAGAATCCGCGGAGCTGGCCCGCGAGACGTCCGTCGACACCGGCATGATTCCGACCGGCGCACCCGCGATGCCGCCGATGGGTGGTCCCGACCACCCGCGGCCGACATTGCGCGGCCCGCAGCTGATTCCCGGTGCCTCCGTCGCCGGTGGCCGCTACCGTCTGCTCGCTCCGCACGGCGGTGCACGCGGCCTCAAGTTCTGGCAAGCCCACGACGTCAAGCTCGACCGCGAGGTGGCGCTGACATTCGTCGACGCCGATCAGCGTGCCGCCGGAGAACCGGCCGGAGACAACGACGGCCCCCAGGCCGTGCTGTCGCGCACGCTGCGGCTCGGCCGTATCACCTCGCCGGGCCTCGCCCGCGTTCTGGATGTCGTGCGCGGGAGTTCGGGCGGAATCGTCGTCGCCGAATGGACGCGTGGTCGATCGCTGCGCGAGATGGCGGAGACGGTGCCGTCGCCCATCGGCGCAGCGAACGCCATCAAGTCCCTCGCCGCGGCAGCCGAAGCGGCTCACCGCGGTGGCGGCGCCCTGTCGATCGATCATCCCGACCGCGTGCGTATCAGCACCAAAGGCGATGCGGTACTTGCGTTTCCGGCCACGCTCGGTGACGCCGATCCCGGCGCCGACGTACGTGGTCTCGGCGCGATGCTCTATGCGCTGATCACCGCCCGCTGGCCCCTCGGCGAGCCGGCGAGCGCCGACGGAACTCCGGGCAAGGGAGCACGCACCGTCGGCGGTATGGCCCTGGCCGATCGCACCAGTGTCGGAGCTCCCGTCGAGCCGCGCGCCATCCGTCCGGACGTGCCGTTCGAAATCTCGGCCGTCGCGGTTCGAGCCCTCGAGCAGAACACCGGGATCCGTACTGCGGCAACCGTTCAGCACATCCTCGGACAAGCCGCGGTGGTGAACGAACAGACCGAGATGATCCCCGCGTTGCGTCTCGGCCAACGCGCACCCGGCGCATCCGGTCATGCACTTGCCGACCCGGAAGATGCTGCGGCAGAACAGAAGAAGTCCAATCTGATGATCGCGGCGATGGTCGGCCTCGGCGCCGTCGTGGTCATCATCCTCGGGTTGCTCGGGTGGTGGATCGCGAACTTCTTCGCCGGTGGCAGCTCGGACGCTCCGCTCACGCAGCAGAACTTCGGATTGACCACCACCGTCGCCGCTCCGGCGGCGCCCGGTGACACGGCCGCGCCCGCGGCGCCCGCGGCGACACCGATCCCGATCGCGTCCGTCGAGGTGTTCTCGCCGCAGGGCAGTGCGGACAACCCGGGAACGGTCGACAACGTGCTGGACAACAATCCGTCGACCGTGTGGGACACGGATTCGTACTTCCAGCCGTTCCCCTCGCTCAAGAACGGTGTGGGGCTGCTGACCACTCTGGACCGGCCGAGCAACATCTCCAGCGTCTACATCAACTCGCCGTCGCCGGGAACGGTCGTCGAGATCCGGTCGGCCACCTCGTCGTCGCCGACGCTCGATCAGACGCAGGTCATCGGGTCGGCGACGTTGACGAACGGACTCAACGACATCTCCGTCAGGCCCGACGGCCCGGTCGATCACGTCCTGTTCTGGATCACCGACCTGAGCACCGCCGGCGGCAACAATCGCTCCACGATCGCCGACATCGGAGTGACCGGTACCAACTGATCGGCCGGTGTTCGGTCGCAACCGACCGGATGCCCTGTTCAGCGGACGAAACAGACCGATCGTCGGTTAACATCCGCGGGTGCGATTCAATCGGGGGGTCGCCGGGGACGACGCCACGGACGGTGAACTCCTGGCGGCGCACATTGCGGGGGACGACGCGGCGTTCGGCGTGCTCGTCCGGCGTCACTACGACCATCTGTGGCTGACTGCGCGGCGGTCCAGTTACTCACCCGAAGACGCCGCCGACGCCCTGCAGGAAGCGCTCCTGTCCGCTCATCGCACCGCCGGATCGTTTCGAGCCGACGCTGCCGTCCGCAGCTGGTTGCATCGCATCGTCGTCAACGCCTGCCTGGACCGGATACGGCGCAACCGGGTCCGACCCACCATTCCCCTCGCCGAGGACGGCCACGAACCTCCCGAACCGAGGAACCGGACCGCGGACGTGGAAATGCAGATCGTGGTCGAGAAGGCCCTGTTCGCGCTGCCGGACGAACAACGTGCCGCGATCGTCGCCGTGGACATGGAGGGTCTCAGCGTGGCCGAGGCAGCCCAGCGGCTCGGTGTTCCGGTGGGGACCGTCAAGAGCCGCTGCGCTCGTGGGCGGCAGAAATTGGCTATCGAGCTGAAGTCGTTGAAAGATCACGGGAACCGTACGTAGCCGCGAGACGTCCAAGTCTGTGAGTGGCTTCCGTTCGTGACGAAGGTTCAGTGGTGAAGGTGAGGTGGGTCGATGGTCGATCGGGAGATCGCAGCCGATCCCGAGCCTCCGTTCTCCGACGAGCTGCTTGCCGATCTGCACGCCGACAACCTCGACCCCGAGCTGGCCGCACGGCTGTGGCCGGTGGTGCAGGCCGACCCCGCGTCGCGGGACGTGATCGCCTCGCTCGACAGCGTGGTGTCCCTGCTCGGCGCCCGTGGTCGCGACCTCGACACAGAAGCCGAGATGCCCGACGACGTCCGCGCCCGGTTGGATTCGACACTTGCCGAGGCGAGCACGCCGAAGCGGTGGTTCACCACGAAGGCAGCCGCAGTGTCCTTCGCCGCCGCCGCGGCAGTGGTGATCGTCGCCGGTGCAGCAGGCGTGTACGCGTCGACCTCAAGTTCCGAGGCTCCGCCCGTCCTGGCCGACGGATCCTCGAGCGGAATCGACGGCGCCCTGGTGTCCGCCTCGATCGGACGTTTCGACGAGGGTAGGTTGGCCGACCCGGAGGTTTTGCGAGACTGCTTGCAGGCCAACGGAATCAACCCGGCAATGCCGTTACTCGGTAGTTCGCCGATCACTATCGACGGCCGAGCAGCCACGCTTCTGATCGTTCCCGGCTCGGTTCCTCCGACCCTGACCGCGCTCGCCGTCGGCGACAACTGCGGCGCCGGATCGCCCGACACCGTGTCCCGCCGGGACGTGGGCTGAGCCTCATCCGGACGGTCCGCCGAGGACCGTCGGAACATTGCAACGTCCTCTACTGTTGAAGCCCTGTACAGGCGTGTCATTGCACGGCCATTCTCGGCAAGTTTTGGAAAGGTGGAGATGACTTCTCCAGACGTTCACGAAGTGATCATCGTCGGATCCGGTCCGGCCGGCTACACCGCAGCGGTGTACGCCGCACGTGCGGAACTTTCTCCGTTGGTCTTCGAGGGAACCCAGTTCGGTGGAGCGTTGATGACCACCACCGAGGTCGAGAACTTTCCGGGCTTCCGCGACGGCATCATGGGCCCCGACCTCATGGAGCAGATGCGCGAGCAGGCCAAGCGCTTCGGCGCCGACATCCGCACCGAGGACGTCGACGAAGTGTCTCTGACCGGCGACATCAAGACGGTGACCGTCGGCGGCGAGACCTTCGCCGCCCGCGCCGTCATTCTCGCGATGGGTGCCGCAGCGCGGTACCTCGGCGTCCCCGGTGAAGAGACTTTGCTGGGACGCGGCGTCAGCGCGTGCGCCACGTGCGACGGCTTCTTCTTCCGTGACCAGGACATCGCCGTGATCGGCGGTGGCGACTCCGCGATGGAGGAAGCCACCTTCCTGACCCGCTTCGCCCGCAGCGTCACGATCGTTCACCGCCGCGACGAGTTCCGCGCATCGCGCATCATGCTCGAGCGCGCCAAGGCCAACGAGAAGATCACGTTCATCACCAACGCCGAGGTTCTCGAGGTGCAAGGTGAGACCAGCGTGACCGGGTTGTCCGTCAAGGATTCGCGTACCGGGGAGACCCGCGTTCTGCCCGTCACCGGCGTCTTCGTCGCCATCGGACACGATCCGCGCAGCGAACTCGTTCGCGGACAGGTCGAGTTGGACGACGCCGGCTACGTGAAGGTCGCGTCGCCGTCCTCCGCCACCTCCGTCGAGGGTGTGTTCGCCGCCGGCGACCTGGTCGATCACGTGTACCAACAGGCCATCACGGCAGCCGGTACCGGATGTACGGCCTCGATCGACGCCGAGCGGTGGCTCGCCGAGCAGGGCGACATCACCGACAACACCCTGTCCAACGCCGACAAGCCCGTCGACGCAGTCAGCGTCTGACCCCCCACTCGATAGAAGGAGCACTCATGTCCGACGAGAAGAACACCGTCACCATCAGCGATGCGTCGTTCGACCAGGACGTCCTGTCCAGCGACAAGCCAGTCCTGGTCGACTTCTGGGCCGAATGGTGCGGCCCGTGCAAGATGGTCGCCCCCGTGCTCGAGGAGATCGCCGCGGAGCACTCCGACAAACTGACCATCGCCAAGCTCGACATCGATGCGAATCCGCAGGCCACGCGTGACTTCAAAGTCATGTCGATCCCGACGATGATCTTGTTCCAGGACGGGAAGCCCGTGAAGCAGATCGTCGGGGCCAAGGGCAAGGCCGCACTGCTGAAGGATTTGGACGGCGTCCTTTCTTGAGTCACTGTCGGTCCTGACTCGCCGCCGATCGCCGTGGAATTGTCATATGGAGGGCCAATTCTGCGACAATCGTCGAATGCGCCCGAGTGGGGGCGTCGGTAGAGGAAAGGTTTGACGAGTATGCATTCACTCCGTCGCGGCGATCGAGGACCTGCCGTCGCGGAACTGCGGGACATACTCGTCGGACTTGGTTACCTCACGGTGCCCACCACGGACGACGGAGCCGAATCGCCCTGGACCGAGCCGGGTCCGGTGTACGACGTGCGTATGGATCAGGCGGTGCGCGCGTTTCAGCAGCATCGGGGTCTTCTTGTCGACGGTGTCGTGGACCAGGCAACGTACCGATCGATTCGTGAGGCGTCCTATCGTCTCGGCGCTCGCACCCTGATCTACCAGCTGTCCGCGCCGCTCTACGGAGACGACGTCGCGACGCTGCAGACGCGACTGCAGGACCTCGGCTTCTACAACGGACGGGTCGACGGCTTCTTCGGTCCGCAGACCCACGACGGTCTGTCGTCCTTCCAGCGCGAGATCGGCCTCTCGCCCGACGGGATCTGCGGGCCGGCCACATTGCGATCGCTCGAACTGCTCGGCGCGCGGGTCACCGGTGGATCACCGCACGCCATCAGCGAGGAAGAGCTGGTTCGCCGCTCCGGTCCGCAGCTGACCGGCAAGCGCATCGTCATCGATCCAGGTCTCGGCGGGCAGGACACCGGTGCGGTGGTCTCGACGCCCGACGGCGACGTCACCGAGGAATCGATCCTGTGGGATCTCGCGAGTCGCCTCGAGGGCCGGATGGCGGCCACCGGCATGGAGACGTACCTCTCCCGTAGCCGCTCGAACAATCCCAGCGACGCAGAGCGGGCCGACACCGCCAACAGCATCGGCGCCGATCTGTTGATCTCGCTGCGGGCCAGTACCCACAGCAGTCCCGAGGCGCGGGGTGTGGCCAGCTTCCATTTCGGAAACTCGCACGGCTCCACCTCGCTCATCGGGCAGGTGCTCACCGGCTACGTCCAGCGTGAGATCGTGGCCCGAACTCCGTTGCAGGACTGCAGAAGTCACGGCCGAACCTGGGACTTGCTGCGCATGACGAACATGCCGACCATTCAGATCGACGTGGGGTACCTGTCCAACGAATCCGACGCACAGGTGCTCACGGACGCACGATCGCGCGACGTCATCGCCGAGGCCATCCTCGTCGCGGTGAAGCGGCTGTATCTGCTGGGCCAGGACGATCAGCCCACCGGCACGTTCACGTTCGCCGAGCTGCTGGCGTACGAGCTCGCGGCGACGCCGCAGTCCTGAGACAAGCGCAGTCTTGACCACACAAGTCCTGACTGCCTCGTAGCCCTAGCGCGCGCCTACCGGTACTCGGGGGTCCGCCTCGGTCACGGTCAGTTCCGCGGCGGCCAGGAGCCGCTCGAGTGCCGCCTCCACGTCTTCCTTCCACCCGTGGTCTCTGTCCAGTTCGAGACGCAGCCGGGGGAAGCGGTGGTGCGGAGCAACGACCTCGAAGCCGAACTTCTCCAGGAAGTCGGATTCGACCATGCAGGTTCCGTCCGAGCACGGTGCGTCACGCGGAGAGGTCGGAGCGGCGAATCGCGCGTCGGTCTCTTCTTCGGTCAGGCGGACGCCGAACGCCTCGAGCGCACGGACGCCGCGATTGACCAGGTCTCGAACCACCGCCTGAAGCAGTGACGTCCGCAGCCCGTCGGAGTCGTCGGCGACCGCGCGCACAGACGTCAGCAGTACGGCGTCGTGACTGACCGGCCCGGTCGGGAACGATGCGACACGAGGGACGACGTCGGGCGGGGCGTACAACGCGCAGCCGACGGGGAGTCCGTCGCGCACCGCGACCTGTCCGCACGGTCCCCACTCGAGCATGACCATCGACAGCCATGCTTCCTTCTCGAACTCGGGATCGGCGAACCCTTTGGACGACTCCACGGCCGCGGGGTCCATGGTCCAGAAGACGCACTGACGATCGTGCGCGGGAAGGGTGTCGAAGTTGTCGAGCGTGAGGGTGGAGACGAGCGTCGACACAGCGTTTCCAGCCTCCAAGCCCTACTCGACACAGACCGGCCTACGGCCGTCCCGACGCCGCGGAGGGATTCGAGCCCCTCCGCAACTGCTGTTCCGTTACACAATAGGTGATCCGCGTGTCGCACGTGCGATGCGCAGCGCTCGTTCCGAGAAACTCTGTGCTGCAACGGAATTGGAGCTTTGCGATGCACCTTTGTCACAGTGACGAAACACCCGCGGGTGTCCGTACGTTGCTACGCAGCGGTCACACCGACTTCTGGCGCTCCATCATCTCCACGATCCGCTGGAGGTCGTCCACCGACCCGAATTCGACCACGATCTTGCCTTTGCGCTTGCCCAAGCTCACCGTGACCCGGGTGTCGAAGGACTCGGAGAGCCGTTCGGCGACGTCCTGGAGGCCGGGCATCTGAATGGGTTTCCGCCGAGGGGCCGGAGCGGGGGACCCGTCCTCGCCGCGGTCCGCGAGCAGTACGGCTTCTTCGGTCGCCCGCACCGACAACCCTTCCGCGACGATGCGAGCGGCGAGCGCCTCTTGCGCTTCGGCACCGGATTTCAGGGAGAGCAGTGCGCGAGCGTGCCCTGCGGACAGGACACCGGCAGCCACCCGCCGCTGCACCGGAATGGGTAGACGCAGAAGCCGAATCATGTTCGTGATCACCGGGCGGGAGCGACCGAGTCGGGTGGCTAGTTCCTCGTGCGTGACGCCGAATTCTTCGAGCAGCTGCTGATACGCCGCCGCCTCTTCGAGCGGGTTCAGTTGCACACGGTGAATGTTCTCGAGCAGCGCATCGCGCAGCAACGTGTCGTCCGCCGTCTCGCGGACGATGGCGGGAATGGCCTCGAGGCCGGCCTCCTGGCTCGCGCGCCAGCGGCGCTCGCCCATGACGAGCTGGTACTTGTCCGGTGCGATCTCCCGGACGACGATCGGCTGCATGAGGCCGAATTCGCGTATCGAGTGCACGAGTTCCGCCAGCGCTTCGTCGTCGAAGACGTGGCGTGGCTGTTTGGGATTGGGCTCGATCTTGCCGGGTGCGATCTCCCGGTACACCGCGCCGGTCTCGCTCAGTTCCTCCACCGGCTGCGGGGGAATGGGTGCCGGCGCACCGCTGTCGCGGCCGATGACGACGTCCGCCGCCGCCGATCCCAAACCGGATCCGGGGGCGGGCGACGTCGGAATCAACGCCGCCAGGCCGCGCCCGAGGCCACCCTTCTTGGACTGACTCATGGTGTCACTACTTCCGCGTTGTCGTGTCGGCGAGCCCGGAGCGTGCTGCCAGTTCCCGACCGGCGTCGAGATAACTCATCGCTCCACGTGAACCCGGGTCGTATTCCAGCACGGTCTGACCGTATCCCGGTGCCTCCGAGACCTTGACGCTTCGAGGGATGACGGCGCGAAGAACGGCGTCACCGAAGTGGCGGCGGACTTCCTCGGCAACCTGGTCGGCGAGCTTCGTGCGGCCGTCGTACATGGTGAGAATGACGGTCGAGACATGCAGCGCCGGGTTCAGATGCGCCTGGACGAGATCGATGTTGCGCAGCAGCTGACCCACACCTTCGAGCGCGTAGTACTCGCACTGGATCGGGATGAACACCTCGGTGGCGGCGACCATCGCGTTGACGGTCAGCAGACCCAGGGAGGGCGGGCAGTCGATCAGGACGAAGTCGATGTCGAGTCCCTCGAGCGCTTCTTCGGACAGCGCAGTCTTGAGGCGCCCCTCGCGCGCGACCATCGAGACCAACTCGATCTCGGCGCCGGCGAGGTCGATCGTGGCCGGAATGCACATGAGGCGCTCGTTCTGGGCACTGCGCTGGATCGCGTCCTTCGCCTGTACCTCACCGAGCAGCAACTCGTAACTCGACGGTGTGCCGGACTGGTGGTCGGCCCCGAGCGCCGTACTGGCGTTCCCCTGCGGGTCGAGATCGACGACGAGGACGGTGAGTCCCTGGATGGCCAACGCCGCTGCAATGTTGACCGCAGTGGTCGTCTTGCCGACGCCACCCTTCTGGTTCGCGATCGTCAGAATCCGACGTTCCTTCAGCTTCGGCAACGCGGTTCCCTGAGGATGGAGAACCTGGCTTGCTCGCTGCGCTGCGGCTCCGATGGGGGTGTCGTCCACCGACATGGGGGAGTAGGGCGCGAACGGAGCGGACTTCGTTTCGGCTCCTGACGACTCGGGTGTTTCACGTGAAACAAGCCCCTCGGATTCACCCGACATCACATTCTCCTTCGATTACCCATCGACCGAACCACGCGGCTCACCGGGAACGCAGAACTTTGGAAGCACGCTTACCGCGTGGACGACGCTCTGCACGGACCACGATAGTCGGTGAACCGACAACTCCCTCACCGCAGCGCACGACGCTGATATTTCTCGCTCCGAGACGCTCCAGCGCCGCGGCGTCGCGAGCGATTTCTTCCTCCGCGGTGGATCCCTTCATCGCCAGCATCACGCCGCCGTCGTGAATCAGCGGCAACGACCAACCCGCCAGCTTCTCCAAAGGCGCGACCGCTCGCGATGTCACGATGTCGGCCCCGCCGGCTTCCTTGATGACTCCTGGTTGTTCCGCGCGACCGCGAACCACGTGCACATCGAGTCCGGCGCTCTCGACGACCTCTGCGAGATAGACGGTCCGGCGCAGCAACGGCTCTACGAGAGACACCTTGAGATCCGGCCGCGCGATGGCGAGAGGGATACCGGGCAGTCCGGCACCGCTACCGATATCGACGACCGACGCGCCGTGCGGAATCAGCTCGGCCACGACCGCGCAATTCAACAGATGGCGCTCCCAGAGACGCGGTACCTCGCGCGGCCCGATCAGCCCTCGCTCTACACCATCGGTGGCCAAGGAGGCGTGATAGGCGCGGGCAAGTGACTCGCGGTCGCCGAACACCGCCGTGATTCGCTCTGTGACTTCGGGAGTTTCTTCGGACCTGTCGAACTCGGGCTGCGCGTGTTCCACGTGAAACATCCTTCGGAAGTTCGGATAGGGCTGATGATTTCTTCTACGGAATCACACCGACGTAATTCGTGCCCGCCACACAGGAGAGGCCCCCGACGATTGCGCCGGGGGCCTCTCCTGTCTACGTGCTGGAGGGTGTCACTCCTTGACGACAACCACTCGACGATTCGGCTCGACACCTTCGCTCTCGCTCGTCACGCCGCTGACCTTCGACACGGCATCGTGAACGATCTTGCGCTCGAACGGAGTCATCGGAGCCAACTCCTCGCGACCGCCCGCTGCAGAGATTCGCTCCGCTGCCGCGGTACCGAGATCGGTGAGTTCGGTCCGACGGGCCGCACGCCAACCGGCCACGTCGAGCATCAGCTTGCTGCGCTCGCCGGTCGACTGCTGAACCGCCAGCCGAGTCAGTTCCTGCAACGCGTCCAGAACCTCACCCTTGCGTCCGACCAGCTTGGCCAAGTCGGTCCCACCGTCGATGCTCACCACCGCTCGGTCACCTTCGACGTCCAAATCGATGTCGCCGTCGAAATCGAGTACGTCGAGAAGCTGCTCCAGATAGTCGCCGGCGATCTCACCTTCCTCGACCAGGTAGTCGTCACCGTCCTCGTCGTCGGGCTCCACGACATCGGCACTCACGGCGTCGGGGGAGATCTTGTCGGTCTCGGTCTTCTCAGCGTCGACGCTCACGATGTCGTCGGCTCCTTTCTCGATGGGCACTTCGGTGATGATGGCAGGGTCACTCACGGGTTACGCCGGCGGGCGCGCGGTTTCGACGAACCCGGCGACGCCTTCGTCGGCCGGGGCTTGCCGTTCGATCCGTTCGCCTTGGTGACGGACGATCGCGGGACCTGCTTGCGGCGCGCCGGCTTCTTCGGTGCCTCACTGTCGGTGCCCGTGTTCGCGTTGTCCACACCCGTGGACTCGTCGGACGGTGCGGTCTTCTCGAGCGACGGCTTCGGGGGAGTGACGGGCTTGGCTCCGGGTGCCGGCTTCTTCTTCCGAGCCTCGGGGCGCGCGCCCGGCTTCGGGGCGTTCTCGACGCGGCGTTCGAGAGCGAGCTCCTTCTTGGCCGCCTCTTCCTTGTCGATCTTTCCGAACACCAGGTGCTGCTGACCGTAGGTCCAGATGTTGTTGCTCACCCAGTACAAGAGGATGGCGATCGGCAGGAACGGACCACCGACGAGTACACCGAGCGGGAAGACGTAGAGCGCCAGCTTGTTCATGATCGCGGACTGCGGGTTGGCCAGTGCAGCCTCGCTCTGACGTGCCACCGATGCACGCGAGTTCAGGTGCGTGGCGATACTCGCGATGATCATGAGCGGAACAGACACGGCGACGATGGCCCAGATGGACGGGATGCCCAGCATCTTCTCGACGTTGGCGTAGGCATCGAGCTGCGCACGCGGCATCGTGATGTTCGCGGAGATAGGAGCACCGAACAGACGCGCGTCGAGGAACGAGTTCACGTCGGCCACGTCGAACGCGTAGTTCGGAATCGTGCGGTTCACGGCCGGGTCGAGACCGAGCTGGCCGACACCGGTACCGGTGCGGTTGAACGAACGCAGCACGTGGAACAGACCGATGAACACCGGCGCCTGAGCCAGCACCGGAAGGCAACCCATGATCGGGTTGAATCCGTGCTCCTTCTGGAGCTTCTGCATCTCGGTCGCCAGCTTCTGGCGGTCCTTGCCGTACTTCTTCTGCAGCGCCTTGATCTGCGGCTGCAACTCCTGCATCTGGCGGGTGGTGCGCACCTGCTTGACGAAGGGCTTGTACAGAATCAGGCGCAGCGTGAAGACCAGGAACACCACGGACAGCGCCCACGCGAACCCGTTGTCCGCGCCCAGCACGAAGCCGAAGGCCTTGTGCCAGAACCACAGAATCCAGGAGACCGGGTAATAGATGATGTCGAGCACGGCTCTATGTACTCCTCTGTTCGTTCGCCATCGCCGAAGCGTGGTCCTGCTGTGAAGCTCGGTCGTCCGCGGTGCGAAGTCGATCCCGTTTGCGTTGCGGAACGGGATCCCACCCACCAGGGTGCCAGGGTGCGCACTTCAGCAGCCGTACGGCTGCCAAAAAGGACCCGACGATCAGCCCCCGCTCGCGCAGGGCATCCACCGCGTACTCGCTGCACGTCGGAGTGAACCGACATGTGGGTAACCGCAGGGGAGAGACATAGGTGCGATAGAGCTCGATCAGAAAGATGAGCGTTCGTGCGGGGAGCGTGCGGAGGGCCGTCATGGCCGCTCACTGTCGCTCGACCCGGACGCGCTGAAACCACCGAGCTTGCGAAGCCCCGACGTGACCTGCCGTTCGAGTTCGGCGGAGGTTGCGGTGGCGGAGCCGGGTAGGGCACGCAGCACGACATCCACATCCGAGGAGACCGACGGGATCAACGCACTGCAGACATGACGAAGCCGGCGCGCGACTCGATGTCGAATCACCGCCGGCCCGACAGCTTTGTTGATGACCAGTCCGAAACGTGCACCGCGCGGGCTCACCAGAGTGTTCGCGTCGTCCCTGGTGCGTACGTGCACCACGACGTCGCGTCGTCCTGTGCGCCGGCCGTGCCGCACCGTGTCCGAGAATTCGGACGAGCGATGCAGGCGGCTCGGCTCGGGCAACACCCGAGCCTCCGCGTCGCGAGTCGTCAGGCCGTGAGGGAAGCGCGGCCCTTTTGACGGCGCGACGACACGATGGCACGGCCCGCACGCGTACGCATACGCAGACGGAAACCGTGCACACGTGCACGGCGCCGGTTGTTCGGCTGGAACGTCCGCTTGCCCTTGGCCACGGTGATACTCCTCGAAAGTTCGATGTCGCGAGACATCGGGATGTGCAGGTAATCGCGAATCCGGGAGGATTCGAGTCGGCGGTCACCGGTGGCGACGACGTTGGGCCCGTGCAGTGTGATTCACAACCGATGTCCGATTCGAGAACGACACCACCGCAGCACGACAACATCACCTCGCCTTCGGGTGACCGTTCGAGGGTACTTACGGCGACTGACGAGGTCAAACTCGACCACCGCGGACTCGAATTCACCCGATGCCCACTGGACTGTCACCAAAGTCTTGTCGATTCTTTGGTGAGTTGTTACCTTCTACCGCGGGGTCGATCGGACGTTGTCGAGCAGGTGCAGTTGTGCACAGGCTTCTGGTACACGCGTACCAGAATGCGGTCGATATCGTCGAATCGGTCCCCACGCCATTCCGACGACCTCCGTCCGCGAGCCCGCAGTTGTCTGCGAGACGATCGATATACGCAGGTCAGAGGCGATAACGACCCGAGGCGCCGGCGGTGAGCTACACCGGTGTTCTTTGTCCACAGCTGTGGATAATTATGTGGAAACACTGGTCGGGTGGCATATTCGAGCTTCGACCGTCGCTACAGAGCGTCCACCGAACGCCTACGCTCTCCACACAGTAGGAGCAGCTGTCTTCCGGCGGCGAGTCGACTTGGAGGCACCGTGGACGACGACCCCGATCGCTTGGCAGAAGTCTGGCCCCGCGTCGTCGCCGAGCTGACCTCCGACACCCTCTCGGACGACGCGCTGTCGAAATCCCAGAAGGCATGGCTCGCCCTCGTCAAACCGTTGACACTGGCTCAGGGTTTCGCGCTGTTGTCCGTCCCCTCTCCGTTCGTGCAGGAAGCGGTCGAACGAGGACTGCGAGAACCCATCCTCACCGCTCTCGGCCGTCACCTCGGCCAGAGCGTCGAGGGATTGGGAGTGCGGCTCGCCAGCCGTGAGGACATGGTCGTCGACGACATCGAACGGGTCGACCTCGAGACCCTGACCGACACCGGCCTGCACACCTCGCCCATGCCGGAGACGCCGAGCGGACCGGTCTATCGTCGACGACTGCTCACCGAGGCATCGGAAACGGGCGAGCCGTCGGACTCGGAAAGCAGTGACTACGGCGACTACGAAGAAGTCGACGACGATCGCGACGCACTCACGAGCGTGCAGAACTCGTGGCCGACGTCGTACACGGCCCCGCCGCGGACCGCCACGACCCCGTCGGGAAGTACCAGCCTCAATTCCAAGTACACGTTCGACACCTTCGTCATCGGTGCGTCGAACCGCTTCGCCCACGCGGCCGCAGTCGCCATCGCCGAGGCTCCGGCCCGCGCGTACAACCCCCTGTTCGTCTGGGGCGCTTCGGGTTTGGGAAAAACGCATCTACTGCACGCCGCCGGTCACTACGCACAACGGCTCTTTCCCGGCATGCGCGTCAAATACGTCTCCACCGAGGAATTCACGAACGACTTCATCAACAGCCTTCGTGACGACCGCAAGGTGGCCTTCAAACGGCGTTACCGCGAAACCGATGTCCTTCTCGTCGACGACATCCAGTTCATCGAGGGCAAGGAGGGTATTCAGGAGGAGTTCTTCCACACCTTCAACACCCTCCACAACGCGAACAAGCAGATCGTCGTCTCGTCCGACCGCCCTCCGAAGCAGCTCGCCACCCTCGAGGAACGACTGCGGACGCGCTTCGAGTGGGGCCTCATCACCGACGTTCAGCCTCCCGAGCTCGAGACTCGCATCGCGATCCTGAGCAAGAAGGCCAAGATGGACCGGCTCGACGTCCCGCACGACGTCCTCGAACTGATCGCGAGCCGGATCGAGCGCAACATCCGGGAACTCGAGGGTGCGCTCATCCGAGTGACGGCCTTCGCGTCGCTCAACGGCCAATCGCTCGATCGCGCGCTCGCCGAAGTGGTGTTGCGCGATCTGATCCCCGATTCGGCGTCGCTCGAGATCAACGCGGCCACGATCATGGCCGTCACCGCGGAGTACTTCGACACCACGATCGAGGAGTTGTGCGGGCCGGGCAAGGCGCGTGCGCTGGCCCAGGCCCGGCAGATCGCCATGTATCTGTGCCG
Organism: Rhodococcus sp. 320_ES; assembly: GCF_059691855.1. Classification (NCBI taxonomy): domain Bacteria; kingdom Bacillati; phylum Actinomycetota; class Actinomycetes; order Mycobacteriales; family Nocardiaceae; genus Rhodococcus; species Rhodococcus sp. 320_ES. The sequence goes on from NZ_JCAWAG010000003.1 coordinate 76,888, forward strand.
CGAGCTCACCGATCTGTCGCTGCCGAAGATCGGTCAGACCTTCGGCCGGGACCACACGACGGTCATGTACGCCGACAAGAAGATCCGTAAAGAGATGGCCGAACGCCACAAGGTCTACAACCAGGTGCAGGAGCTGACGGCGCGGGTGAAGCAGCGCTCCAAGCGCTGACACCGCTCGACTTCACGCGTCCACGGACCTACCCGTCGGCCTTCGTCGGCTCCGGAGGCGACCGGTTGCGCGCATTTTCTACGCGAAACCATCCTCCGAACGAATGATTCACACCTGTGGATAACACTGTGAACAACGTGCGTTACCCGGGGATGAAATCTGAAGTTCCCAACACGGTCGCGATCTGTGCACAGGCCGGCCCCGCACACGGTGTGGTTCGTCCACTGTTCATCCAGAGGACACCACGCGCGGCAACCTGCGACGACGATCGTTCGTCCACAGATTCCACAGGACCTATTACTACTGTTTGTTTTCATCTAGAGAAGACTCTTGAAAAGCAGCACCCGGGGAAGGATCCGTTCACAGTCCCCGATCGGTGATCCGAGGACCGTGCAAGCGCCGCCCGTTCGGCTTTCCACTACGCTCACGAAGGCATACGGTGTGCTGGGCTCAGGCGTTGTGCTGGGTGCCTGTGGGTCCACAGGCCGAACATGTTCGATCGAGAGGATCAACCGGGCGATGGAGCTTGGCAGTGTGAAGTTTCGAGTTGCTCGGGAAGATTTTTCGGATTCGGTGGCGTGGGTCGCCCGCTCCCTTCCGTCCCGTCCCGCAGTCCCCGTTCTCGGTGGGGTGTTGCTGACGGTCGACGATCAGGGACTCACCGTGTCGGGTTTCGACTACGAGGTCTCCGCTCAGGTGCGCGTTCCCGCGGAGGTCGCCGGCTCCGGACAGGTCCTGGTTTCGGGAAAACTGTTGGCGGACATCACCCGATCGCTGCCGAACAAGCCCGTCGACGTCGGCACCGACGGCACCAAGGTGATCATCACCTGCGGTAGCGCCAAGTTCTCGCTGCCGACCATGCCGGTCGAGGACTATCCTCAGCTCCCGGAACTGCCGCAGCAGACCGGCACCGTCCCCGTGGATCTGTTCGCCGAAGCGATCGGGCAGGTCGCCGTCGCCGCCGGCCGCGACGACACGCTGCCGATGCTCACCGGCATCCGGATGGAGATCGACGGGTCGTCCGTCGTGTTGGCTGCGACCGACCGCTTCCGCCTCGCCGTGCGTGAACTCGACTGGTCACCCGCCGCGACCGGTACGTCCGCCGCCGTGCTGATTCCGGCGAAGACGCTCTCCGAGTCGGCGAAATCCATTGGCGGAGGGGCAGAGTCCGCCGTCGAGCTGGCACTCGGATCCGGATCACACGTCGGAAACGACGGTCTGCTGGGCATCGTCAGCGACGGACGGCGCACCACGACGCGTCTGCTGGACGCCGAGTTCCCCAAGTTTCGTCAGCTTCTTCCGGCGGAGCACACCGCGGTGGCCACCGTGCCGATCGCCCCGCTGCTCGAGGCCATCAAGCGCGTCGCGCTCCTCGCCGAGCGTGGAGCGCAGGTCCGGCTCGAGTTCTCCGAGGGCGGGGTCATGTTGTCCGCCGGTGGGGACGACGCGGGCCGCGCGGAGGAGGCCATCGAAGCGCAGTTCCAAGGTGAGCCGCTCGTGATCGCGTTCAACCCCGGTTACCTCATCGACGGCTTGAACTCGCTGCACTCCGACAACGTCTCGTTCGGCTTCACGACCCCGAGCCGGCCCGCGGTGTTGCGACCGGCCGGCGAGGAACCGCTCGAGCCGGACGCGTCGGGCACGTTCACCGCTCCCAAGAGCGAGTACACGTATCTCCTGATGCCGGTACGGCTTCCGGGCTGATTCATCTTCTGACGACCCACGATCGAAGGATCCACGACCATGCAACTCGGACTCATCGGCCTCGGCAAAATGGGTTTCAACATGCGCGAGCGGCTGCGTCGTCACGACATCGAGGTGGTCGGTTACGACCCGCGGCCCGAGGTGACGGATGTGCCGTCGCTCGAGGCGCTCGCGGAGGCACTTCCCGCTCCGCGCATCGTGTGGGTCATGGTGCCGTCCGGCCCGATCACCCGTCAGACCATCGAGAATCTGGCCGGTGTGCTCTCGCCCGGTGACTTGGTGATCGACGGCGGAAACTCGCGATTCACCGACGACGGTCCGAACGCAGAACTGTTGGACGCCAAGGGAATCGGCTACATCGACGCGGGCGTCTCCGGTGGTGTCTGGGGTCTGGAGAACGGCTACGGGCTCATGGTCGGCGGCAACGACGCCGACGTCGAGCGCGCCCTTCCCATCTTCGACGCGCTGCGGCCCGAAGGTGACCGAGCGGACGGGTTCGTGCACGCCGGTCCCGTCGGCGCCGGGCATTACGCCAAGATGGTGCACAACGGCATCGAGTACGGCCTCATGCACGCGTACGCCGAGGGGTACGAGCTGCTCGCCGCCGAGGAGCTGATCACCGACGTCACCGGTGTGGTGCGTGCCTGGACCAAGGGAACCGTGGTGCGCTCCTGGCTGCTGGACCTTCTCGTCAAGGCACTGCAGGAGGATCCGAACTTCAAGGACATCTCCGGGTTCACGCAGGACTCCGGAGAAGGTCGCTGGACCGTCGAGGAAGCCATCCGTCATTCGGTTCCCGCACCTGTCATCTCGGCTGCGCTGTTCGCGCGGTTCGCGTCCCGTCAGGCGGATTCGCCTGCCATGAAAGCAGTTTCGGCTCTGCGCAACCAGTTCGGTGGTCACGCTGTTCAGCGTGCGCCGAACACCGAGGGCACCGGCGCGTAAGTGTTCGTTCGCTCGGCGTCTCTGCTCGACTTCCGGTCGTGGACGCAGTTGTCCGTCGATCTCGAACCGGGTGTGACGGTGTTCGTCGGGCCCAACGGGCACGGTAAGACCAATGTTCTCGAGGCCCTCGGGTACGTCTCGACGCTCTCCTCTCATCGAGTCTCGACGGACGCACCGCTCGTGCGCACCGGAGCCGAACGTGCCGTGGTGCGTGCCGCGGTGGTCAATCAGGGACGCGAACTCACGGTCGATGTCGAGATCAACAACGGTAAGGCCAATCGCGCGAAGATCAACGGCTCGCCCACGAGGCGGCCGCGCGAGATCCTCGGAATTCTCAACACCGTCCTCTTCGCGCCGGAGGACCTGGCGCTGGTGCGCGGAGACCCCGGAGAACGACGTCGATTCCTCGACGAACTGCTGACTGCGCGGTTGCCGAGGATGGCCGCCGTGCGCGCCGACTACGAGCGAGTGCTGCGTCAGCGATCAGCTCTGCTCAAGACCGCCGGCGGCGCGCTCCGGCGAGGACGGTCGTCGTCGGACGGAGCGAATGCGCTTGCGACACTGGATGTCTGGGACGCACAGCTCGCCGCGTTCGGCGCACAACTGCTCGAGCAGAGACTGCGCGCCGTACACGACGTGGCGCCGTTCGTCGCACGGTCTTACACGTCGATCGCACCCGCGTCGAGACCCGCTCACGTGGCGTACCGGTGCAGTCTGGGCGACGCTCTGCCGCCGGAGTTCTCCGACCCGGACAGAGAGCCGGCCGACGACGACGTCGAGGTCCTGGAAGCGAGTTTCCTGCTGCAGCTGTCCTCTGTGCGTCAGCGCGAGATCGAGCGTGGAGTCTGTCTGGTCGGTCCGCATCGGGACGATCTCGAGTTGGTCCTCGGGTCCGACCCCGCCAAAGGGTTCGCCAGTCACGGTGAATCGTGGTCCTTCGCTCTGTCCCTGCGGCTCGGGGCTTTCGAGTTGTTGCGCTCGGACGGGAGCGATCCCGTGTTGCTGCTCGACGACGTCTTCGCCGAACTCGACAGGACGCGACGCGAAGCACTCGCCTCGGTGGCGCGGACGGCGGAACAGGTGCTGGTGACTGCCGCGGTACAGGAGGACATCCCTGGCGGACTCGATGCCCGGCACCTCTGCGTCCGTGCTCGAGACATCGATGGCGGCCGGGTCTCCGAGATTACAATCGACCCGGACCAACGGGAGGACGCATGAGCGACGGCGCGGAACCAGGCACTGCCGGATCCGAGGGGGAACCCGAGCCGGAGCTCAAGGGTATCGACCTTGCGCGTCGAGCTCTCGAGGACGCACGTGCCGCGGCCAAAGCGAGCGGAAAATCTGTCGGACAGGGCAGATCGTCCCCGTTGCGGACGGGAGGTCGATCGAGAGGGCGCACGTGGTCGGGACCGCGCGCCGACGATCGCGACCCGCAGGCACTCGGCGCTTTGGCCTCGTCGATCGCGAAGAACCGCGGCTGGTCGGAGAAGGTCAGCGAGGGAACGGTTTTCGGACGCTGGGCGCACGTGGTCGGTGAAGACATCGCATCGCACGCAGAGCCGACGACACTGCGTGACGGCATCCTCGGCGTGTCGGCCGAATCCACCGCGTGGGCGACTCAGCTGCGCATGATGCAGTCGCAGATTCTGGCGAAGATCGCCGACGCGGTCGGACACGGTGTGGTGAAGCAGTTGAGGATCACCGGGCCCACCCCTCCGAGCTGGCGCAAGGGTGACCGGCACGTGTCCGGGCGCGGACCTCGGGACACCTACGGATGACGAGTCTTTTTCGATCAATCAAAACAAACTCAACAACTGTTTAGTACAGTGTTGATTCGACATACACTCGGGTACAGCGAACGAGCGGGGGAGCGACGCGCTGAAACAGATCGGCCGGTCGCTGCGGGAAGAGCGGTGTCGCCGCATTCCGAGGCCCGACGCGACGGTGTCGTGAACGACACGTCATCCGAAAGGACGATTGGCGAATGGCAATCAAATCTCAGCCACTGATCCGGCAGGCGATCGGCAAGAAGACCGGTGCTGCGAGTGTCGACGCCACCTCCTCGTCGGCGACGGATCCAGGTGAGGTGGATCTGCACGCGCGCAACGTCGCTTTCGACTGGTCGGCCATGCGGATGCACTACTTCGACGACGACGTGGTCGCCACTCACCTGATCAACGTCATGCACCTGTTTCTCCCCGAGGGCGAGGAATGGTTCGTGCGGGTGTTCAAGGAAGCGCTGCCCCTGATCAACGACGAGAAGCTGCGGCGCGACGTCGTGGGCTTCATTGGGCAGGAAGCCATGCACGCGCAGGCCCACTCCGGTGTACACACGTTCCTCACCGAGAAGGGTCTGGACCCGACGAAGTACGTCGAGCAGATGGAATACATCTTCCGTACGGCGCTGGGCAAACGGCACACCGACACCAAGAACAGCCTCGTCGAGCGCCTGTCGTACATCGCGGCGATCGAACACCTGACCGCGTTCCTCGGGCACTGGGTGCTCACCGAGAAGCGTCTGGACTCCGCAAACATCGACCCGACAATGCTGGACCTGATTCGCTGGCACGGCGCCGAAGAAGTGGAGCACCGGTCCGTCGCATTCGAGGTGCTGCAGTACTTCGACACCCGCCGTGCACGACGCATACGGACGTACCTGCAGGTGCTGCCGATGGTCGTGATCATGTGGCGGCGCGGCGTGAAATTCCTCCTCGCCAACGACCCCACTCTCACCGACTCGCAGCGCACGTTCGACGCCAAGAAGTTCCGCTCGGTCACCGCGCGTGGGCTGTTTCCGTCGATGCGCGACGTGCTGAAGGTGTCCACGCACTACTTCTCGAAGTCGTATCACCCGTCGCAGGAAGGTTCGACGGACGTCGCAGTGGCGTATCTGGCGTCGTCGCCGGCTGCACGCGCCGCATCGGCCTGATGGCGACGTTCCGCGGAGTCCAGAAACTCGTCGAAGGATTCCGGGTCGGCCGCGAGATCCCGAACGATCTGCACGGGCGCAGCAAGATGGACGCGATGCTCGCGCAGATGACGGACGGTCTCGATCGTGTCTTCGCAGCGCTGGACACCTCGGAGTACAAAGCGGTGCCCGCCCCCGATCGTGTGCACACTCAAACGATGGTGCTCACCGAACGAAATGTGGTGTGCCACAACGAAGAAGTGGTCCGCCTGACGTTCCGCCTTCCCGAGGGAGGTGCGCTGGCGTCGTGGACGCCGGGAAGCCACCTCGACCTGCTGTTGCCGTCGGGTCGTCGTCGTCAGTACTCCCTGTGCGGTGATCCACGTGAGACCGATGCCTACACGATCGCGGTGCGCGAGGTACCGAACGGAGGCGGCGGATCCGTCGAGATGCACCGGCTGAGGATCGGTGATCGGGTCCTGGTAACCGGGCCGCGCAACGCTTTTCCTTTCGTCGCCCATGGGTCCGCGCTCTTCGTTGCGGGCGGCATCGGCATGACCGCCGTCATTCCGATGGTGCGGCGAGCGCGCGAGCTCGGAATGGATTGGCGGGTCGTCTATTCGGGCCGCACCCGCGCGAGCTTGCCGTTCCTCGACGAGGTCGAACTGTGGGAGCCGGACCGAGTGACCGTCCGCTTCGACGACGAACACGGACTCCCCGACGCGGACGAGTTGCTCGCCGATGCCCCGGACGGTGGAGCCGTCTACTGCTGCGGCCCGCCGCCGATGATCGACAAGGTTCGCGCCGCCATCGCGTCCACCAAAGCCACTCATCTGCACTACGAGAGGTTCTCCGCGCCGCCCGTCGTCGCGGGCACCGCGTTCGAGGTGGAGCTGGCGCGCACGGGAGCCGTGGTCGAGGTGGCGGAGGATCGTTCGATGCTCGACGCCATCGCCGAAGTGTTGCCGTCGGTTCCCTATTCGTGCCGGCAGGGTTTCTGCGGCACGTGCCGGGTGCGGGTTCTCGCTGGAAGTCCCGAGCACCGAGACACACGTCTGACGGACGACGAACGCGCCGATCACATGCTGGCCTGCGTCTCGCGTTCGGACGGCCGACGGCTCGTCGTCGACCTGTAGGGATCGGACAGGGATTAGACGCAGCTGCCCTTCTCCCGGTTCCACCCACATCTCGAGACGGTGAACCCGAAAAAAATCCGTCTGTGAGGCAATGAGACACCCTTTCGGGGTGTCATCGTGCAACCCTCGCGTACACGTACGGGTAGTATGGAGCGGTACTGGAACCGCCGACGCGGATCGGGTCGAAATCTTCACTGTCGCCACCGCCGCTGCGCGTGTGCGCGCGAGTGGACGAGGCGAGAAGGAGAACCGGCTAACAGTGGCTGCCCAGGATTCAGGCAAGAGCGCGAAGAAGAACGAATACGACGCGTCGTCGATCACGGTCCTCGAAGGACTCGAAGCGGTACGCAAGCGTCCCGGCATGTACATCGGTTCCACCGGTGAACGAGGCCTGCACCACCTGATCTGGGAGGTCGTCGACAACTCCGTCGACGAGGCGATGGCGGGGTACGCCACCACGGTGGAAGTCACCCTTCTCGCAGACGGCGGAGTGCGCGTCGTCGACGACGGCCGAGGAATTCCGGTCGGCATGCACGCCTCCGGAATCCCGACCATCGAGGTGGTCATGACGCAGCTGCACGCCGGCGGCAAATTCGACTCCGACTCCTACGCGGTGTCCGGTGGTCTGCACGGCGTCGGCATCTCCGTTGTCAACGCTCTCTCGACCAAAGTCCTGGCCGAAGTGGACAACGATGGCTACCACTGGGAACAGACGTACGACATGTCCGTTCCCGGGCCCCTGATCAAGGGTGAGGCGACCAAGCGCACCGGCACGTCGATCACCTTCTGGGCCGATCCCGACATCTTCGAGACGACAATCTTCAGCTTCGACACGGTCGCGCGCCGGTTGCAGGAGATGGCGTTCCTGAACAAGGGCCTCACCATCGTTCTCACCGACGAGCGCGCCAGCGACGTCGAAGTGGTTGCCGACCAGGTCGCCGACAGCGACGTCGCCGAGGCGCCGAAGAGCGCGAGCGAAGAGGCCGCGGAATCCAGCGCACCCCACAAGGCCAAGACCAAGACCTACCACTACCCCGGTGGCCTCGAGGATTACGTCAAGCACATCAACCGGTCGTCGTCCAAGTCGCCCATCCACAGCTCGGTGGTCTCGTTCACCGCCAAGGGAACCGGGCACGAGCTCGAAGTCGCGATGCAGTGGAACTCGAGTTTTTCCGAGTCGGTACACACCTTCGCGAACACGATCAACACGCACGAAGGCGGCACGCACGAAGAGGGTTTTCGCGCAGCGCTGACCAACGTGGTGAAGAAGTACGCCAAAGAGAAGAAGCTCATCAAGGAGAAGGACACCGAGCTCACCGGTGACGACATCCGTGAGGGTCTCGCCGCAATCATCAGCGTCAAGGTCGGTGAGCCGCAGTTCGAAGGCCAGACCAAGACCAAGCTCGGCAACACCGAGGTCAAGTCCTTCGTCCAGAAAGCAGCCGGCGAACACCTTTCGCACTGGTTCGAATCCAATCCTGCCGACGCGAAGGCCATCATCAACAAGGCCGTGTCCTCCGCGCAGGCGCGGACCGCTGCTCGCCGAGCGCGAGACCTGGTGCGGCGCAAGAGCGCAACGGAAATCGGCGGCCTGCCGGGCAAGCTCGCCGACTGCCGCTCGAACGATCCGAGCAAGTGCGAGATCTACATCGTGGAGGGCGACTCCGCCGGCGGCTCGGCCAAATCGGGCCGCGATTCGATGTACCAGGCGATCCTGCCGCTGCGCGGAAAGATCATCAACGTCGAGAAGGCGCGCATCGACCGCGTGCTGAAGAACACCGAAGTCCAGTCGATCATCACCGCGTTCGGCACGGGCATCCACGACGAGTTCGACATCACCAAGGTCCGGTACCACAAGATCGTGCTGATGGCCGACGCCGACGTGGACGGTCAGCACATTTCGACTCTGCTGCTGACCTTGCTGTTCCGCTTCATGCGCCCGCTCATCGAGCACGGGTACGTCTACCTCGCCATGCCGCCGCTGTACAAGCTGAAGTGGCAGCGCGGTTCGGATCCGGAATTCGCGTACTCCGACCGCGAGCGCGACGGCCTTCTCGAAGCCGGCCTGGCCGCGGGCAAGAAGATCAACAAGGACGACGGCATCCAGCGCTACAAAGGCCTCGGTGAGATGAACGCCAAGGAATTGTGGGAAACGACAATGGATCCCAGTGTTCGCGTGCTCCGTCAGGTCACCCTGGACGACGCCGCTGCCGCCGACGAACTGTTCTCCATCCTCATGGGAGAAGACGTCGAGGCACGCCGCAGCTTCATCACCCGTAATGCCAAGGACGTTCGTTTCCTCGACGTATAGGCGCTCGGCCCCTGTGCGTGAATCAGTGCCCTCCAGGGGCGGAATTCACGCACAGGGGTGGAGCCGCACCAAGGAGTTGTTTCCATGACCGACACCACGTTGCCGCCCTCCGGCGGAGACGGACCCACTTCGGACCGCATCGAACCTGTCGACATTCAGCAGGAGATGCAGAGCAGCTACATCGACTACGCCATGAGCGTGATCGTCGGTCGTGCGCTCCCGGAGGTTCGCGACGGCCTCAAGCCCGTGCACCGCCGTGTGCTCTATGCCATGTACGACAACGGATATCGGCCCGATCGCGGATATGTGAAGTCGGCCCGACCGGTCGCCGAGACCATGGGCAACTACCACCCCCACGGTGACAGCTCGATCTACGACACCCTCGTGCGCATGGCGCAGCCGTGGTCGCTGCGGTACCCGCTCGTCGACGGGCAGGGCAACTTCGGCTCGCGCGGCAACGACGGCGCGGCCGCGATGCGCTACACCGAGTGCCGACTCACCCCGCTCGCGATGGAGATGCTCGCCGACATCGGCGAGGAGACAGTCGATTTCACGCCGAACTACGACGGCCGCACCCTCGAGCCGACCGTGCTCCCGAGCCGTTTCCCGAACCTTCTCGCCAACGGCTCCGGCGGTATCGCCGTCGGTATGGCGACAAACGTTCCGCCGCACAACCTTCGGGAACTTGCGGATGCCGTCTACTGGGCGCTCGACAACTTCGAAGCCAGTGAAGAAGAGACGCTCGAAGCGTGCATGGAACGCGTCAAGGGCCCCGACTTCCCCACGCACGGACTGATCGTCGGCAGCCAGGGCATCGACGACGCGTACCGCACGGGCCGCGGATCGGTGCGAATGCGCGGTGTCGTCGACATCGAAGAGGACAGCCGCGGCACCACGACGATCGTGATCACCGAGCTGCCGTTCCAGGTGAACCCGGACAACATGATCGCCTCGATCGCCGAGCAGCTCAAGGACGGCAAGATCGCCGGCATCTCCGACATCGAGGACCAGTCGTCGGACCGCGTCGGTATGCGCATCGTCGTCAAGCTCCGCCGTGACGCCGTCGCGAAGGTGGTGCTGAACAACCTCTACAAGCACAGCCAGCTGCAGACGAGCTTCGGCGTGAACATGCTCTCGATCGTCGACGGGGTGCCGCGCACGCTGCGCCTCGACCAGATGATTCGTCTGTATGTCTCGCACCAACTCGACGTGATCGTCCGGCGCACCCGCTACCGGCTGCGCAAGGCCGAGGAGCGCGCGCACATCTTGCGCGGACTGGTGAAGGCTCTGGACGCGCTCGACGAAGTGATCGCGTTGATCCGTCGTTCACCGGACGTCGAAGGCGCGAAGGCCGGGTTGATCGAGCTCCTCGAGGTCGACGAGATCCAGGCCGACGCCATCCTCGCGATGCAGCTGCGCCGCCTCGCTGCGCTGGAACGTCAGAAGATCATCGACGAGTTGGCCGAGATCGAGCTCGAGATCGCCGACCTCGAGGACATCCTCGCGAAGCCGGAACGTCAGCGCGCGATCGTGCGCGACGAGCTCGAGGCCATCGTCGACAAGTTCGGCGACGATCGCCGTACCCGCATCATCGCCTCCGACGGTGACGTCACCGACGAGGACCTGATCGCGCGCGAATCGGTCGTCGTGACGATCACGGAGACCGGCTACGCCAAGCGGACCAGAACCGATCTGTACCGCTCGCAGAAGCGCGGCGGCAAGGGCGTGCAGGGTGCTGGTCTGAAGCAGGACGACATCGTCAGCAAGTTCTTCGTCTGCTCGACGCACGACTGGATTCTGTTCTTCACCACCAAGGGTCGCGTCTACCGCGCGAAGGCCTACGAGCTGCCCGAGGCCAGCCGCACGGCCCGCGGCCAGCACGTCGCGAACCTGTTGGCGTTCCAGCCGGACGAGCGCATCGCCCAGGTGATCCAGATCAAGACCTACCAGGACTCGCCCTACCTGGTGCTCGCCACCAAGGGCGGTCTGGTCAAGAAGTCCAAGCTCGAGGACTTCGACTCCAACCGCTCCGGCGGCATCGTCGCGGTCAACCTGCGCGGCGAGGACGAGCTGGTCGGCGCCGTGCTGTGCAGTTCGGACGACGACCTGCTGCTGGTGTCCGCGCTCGGTCAGTCGATTCGCTTCTCCGCGACCGACGAGGTGTTGCGCCCGATGGGTCGCGCCACGTCCGGCGTGCAGGGAATGCGTTTCAACGGTGACGATCGACTGCTGTCGCTGAACGTCGTCAAGGAGGGCATGTTCCTTCTCGTGGCGACGTCGGGCGGCTACTCCAAGCGGACCTCGATGGAGGACTACCCCCAGCAGGGACGTGGCGGAAAGGGAGTGCTGACGATTCAGTACGACCCCCGCCGTGGCACTCTTGTAGGCGCGCTCATCGTCGACGACGATGACGAGCTCTACGCGATCACGTCGAGCGGTGGTGTCATCCGCACCGCCGCGAAGCAGGTTCGAAAGGCAGGGCGCCAGACCAAGGGCGTCCGGTTGATGAACCTGGGTGAAGGCGACACCCTTCTTGCGATCGCACGTAATGCCGATGAAGAAGTCGACGAAGTCGAGGGGTCGTAGGTGAGTTCCAACCAGCCGAGCAGCACTCCCAGCCAGCCGAGCAACGGACGGTCGGGCAGCGAGCCGCAGCCCGAGCAGCCCGCACGCGAGAGCGATCAGGCAGCGGCGCCGGCTCCGTCGCTGCCGGCCCACCAGGGTCCGCCGCCGGGACAGCGACCGGCGAGTCGGCCGCGTCCGCCGCAGGGTGCGCCCGAGGTTCGCCGAGATCAGGGCTCTCCCCAGCAGGGTGCTCCTCAGCAGGGCCCTGCGTCCCAGGGTGCGGCTCCACAGGGTCCTCCGCAGCAGCGTCCCCAGCCGCAGCAGAACCCGTCGACGTCCAGTGGTGCGGCGCCGTGGCAGCGCGGCCCGCAGCAGGGTGGACCAGCACAGGGCGCACCGAACCAGGCACCCCAGAACCAGGCACCGCCCACTCAGCAGCAGCCGCAGACGAACCTGCAGCAGCGGACGACGTCTGCTCCCGGTCAGGCGCCCTACGCCGCCGCGGGTGGTGCCGACGAGCGGACGCGCGACCGCAGCCGCGAGGAAGCCAGGACCAAGGCGGCGGTCATCGACGGGCCCACCCGCAACATCGCCCGCAACGATCTTCCGACGGACATGCCGGACCTCTCCTCGGTTCGCCACCCGTCGCCGGAACCGAAAGCGGCCCGCCCTGCGGCGGCCACGGTCGCGCCGGACGTGGCGGGCGACCCGCTGCGTGCGACCGTCCAGATCCGCAAGCTGGATCCGTGGTCGATGCTCAAGCTGTCGCTGGTGATCTCGGTGTCGTTGTTCTTCGTGTGGATGGTGGCCGTCGGGCTGCTGTACGCAGTGCTCGACGGCATGGGCGTGTGGGATCGACTCAACAATGCGTTCACCGACATCGTCGCCAACTCCGGTGACTCCGGCCTGGTGTCCGCCGGCCAGATCTTCGGCTACGCGGCCGTGATCGGTCTGATCAACGTGGTGCTGTTCACAGCCCTCACGACGATCGGATCGTTCATCTACAACCTGTCGTCCGACCTGGTCGGTGGTTTGGAAGTGACGCTCGCCGACCGGGACTGAGGCGTTTTGGTCTTCGCGCCACCCGTGCGGTAATCTCGTCCCTCGGTTCGAGATACGTCACGATCCATGCATTACGGGCCTATAGCTCAGGCGGTTAGAGCGCTTCCCTGATAAGGAAGAGGTCGGAGGTTCAAGTCCTCCTAGGCCCACCCGGCGGTTCGTCGCCGAGAAAGGATCGTCCTCCATGAAGGTCCTTTTCTCGGTATCGGCCGTGGTGTCAGTAGCGATCACCGTAGCTGCCGTCCGACTCGTTCGAGCGGAATCAGCTGTGTGGCATCGTCTTTCGGACGCCGACCCGGGGCCTTAGCTCAGTTGGTAGAGCGCTGCCTTTGCAAGGCAGATGTCAGGAGTTCGAATCTCCTAGGCTCCACTCGCACGAAGAATGGTCTCCCACAACAATGGGGCCATTTTTGTTTCACCGTTGGCGTCGCAAACGCAGATTTTCCCCGATAATGATGCCGTGATACCGAGCCGGCTGGGCGACGCCGCAACCGCCATGATCGGCTACCTCCTCGTCACGTCCGTCCTGTTCTTCGCTCTGGGGGCATCCTTCTTCGGATCGGGCCTGATGGCGAACGGGTGGAGACTCGTGCTGTCCGGTTCTCTCGGTACGGTCGCGGCCACCGCGGTCTGGTTCGGGTCCACAACCCGCCGCGGGCAGGTGTTGGGTGCCGCGACCGTGGTCGCGATCGTCGCGCTCTGCATCGCGTTCTCGGCCGCGGAGGACTACGTGGCCACCACGACGTGCATCCTTGCCGCAATGTTCCTGGGCATGCACGTCGGTGCGTACTGGCCCGAGCGGTCCGGGTGGGCGTGGACGTCGGTGCTGACCGCTGCGGTGCTCGTGTCGGCGGCGTACTCGTCGTTCGACACCCCGTGGGTGATGTACCCGCTGATCGCGTTGGCGGTCGTCGGATCGGCCGAGACGTTCGGCGCCTTCTCACGACAGATGCGCCACTCCGCCTCGCACGATCCACTGACGGGTCTGCTGAACCGCCAGGGACTCGAACGCGAGGTGGAGAGAACGCTCCCCATGTACGCCTCGCGGGGTCTCCCGGTCAGCATGGCCGTGCTCGACCTGGACAACTTCAAGACGATCAACGACGAGTACGGGCACATCGCGGGCGACGTTCTGCTCAACCGCGTCGCGAGCGCGTGGCGGACCAAGCTGCGCCGCGGGCACGTGCTGGGCCGCCTCGGCGGCGACGAGTTCGTGTTGTTCATGCCCGGCTCGCGCGACGACGAGGCACGGGAGCTTCTGCACGCTCTGCGCGAATCGCATCCGGCGGAATGGAGCTTCGGGCTGGTGTGCATGCCCACGGTCCGCCGCTGGTCGGAGATCTATCGCGCCGCGGACGCGGAGCTGTACAAAGCGAAGCGGGCTCGTCCCGGAAAGTCCGACGTGCGGTGACATAAGGACGTCGCGGTGACACACGACCCTGTGGACAAGAGTCGGCGGGACTCGTGACAGCCGTCGTCTACTCGGATCATGACCGAGAACATTCTTGATTCGCGCCGGTGGGCGCCTCAGACCATTCGTGGTGCATCGGCGACAGTCGACGACGGTCGCCGCAGGTTGGTGACTCTCACGGATCGACTCTCCGACGTCGGGCGCCTCGCCGGGTGGGAGGGTGCTGCCGCGGATGCGGCGCGTGCGGCTGTGACCGAGGTGGTGGGCGAACTGTGGGAGTCGGTTCACGACGCGCACTCGTTGTGCAGCGCCCTCGACGTCGCGGCCGACGACATCGAGGCCATCCTGTCGTTCGGGATCGCCGGGCGGGCCGTGGCCGCGCTCGCGCAACTGGTCGTCGTCGAGAATGCGCTCGTGGCCGCGCTGGCGGCCGTCGACCCGGACACGCCAACGGCGGCAGCGCGTGACGCGGAGAATCGGCAACACCTCGTGACCGAACGGGCCCGACTCCTCGCCGAGGCCCGACGACTACGTAACATCTTGGAGCACAACATGTTCGGTGGATGGCTCAGCAACGCCGATGCCGGGTTGGAGCAGACCGAGAAACGGCTTCAGGCTCTCGATGCCGTTCAAGCGGTGCTGGACAAGGGAAACCGACAACTACTGGTTCTGGACAACACCGGCGAGAAGGAGACGATTGCCGCGATCGGTATCGGCGACATCGACGCCGCAGCGAACGTCGCGGTCTTCGTACCCGGGCTCGGGTCGACGGTGCAGGACAGCATGGACAGGTACGACGCCGACCTCGACGGCATCGTGGGCCCGGGCGACGCTGGGGTGACGTGGCTCGGTTACGAAGCGCCGCAACTGGGTTGGGGTCTACTGGACCCGGACACGAGCGTGCTGTCGAACCGCTCGGCAGACGCCGCGGGCGACGCACTGGCGTCGTTCCTGAACGCGATACCGACCGACGCGCACACGACCGTCGTCGGGCACTCCTACGGCTCGGTGGTGGCCGCGGACGCACTGACGGCGGGAACCTCGGTGGACGACGTGGTGCTGATGGGATCTCCGGGTATCGGAGTCTCCGATGCCCGTGACCTCGGAGCCGAGCACGTGTACGTCCTCGAGTCCCCGACCGATGTCGTCGCGGACACCGGATGGTTCGGCCGCGATCCGAATCTGCTTCCGGGAGTGGAGGTGTTGGCGTCGTCCGGGGCGGACGGACACGGTCAGTACCTCGACCCCGGCACCACCAGTGCGGCCAACGTCGCCGCAGTCGTCGCGGGCGCTCCGACCGTGGCCGCGGCCGTGCCCGTCGATGCCGGCGACGTGGTGCGAGTGCTCCTGGGGCTGGCGTTCTAGTGCGACTGACCTTCGGAGGGCGTGGTCGGTGCCGCGGCCGTGCCGTTGGTCGACGGCGCTCCCAGACTCGGCGGCGCGTCGGCGACGGGCGGGAGTTCGCGTCCCCGCAGTCGTCCGAGCGCGGCCGCTCCGGCCGTCACGACGACCACGCCGCCGACGACGGCCAGCGCGCGCACCGGGGTGATCCGCCGTGAGGACTGCGTACGCGACGCCTTCTTGGCCTTGCGCCGGTCGCGCAGGGCGCCCGCGCCCTTCTTGGTGACGACGAAACCTGTCGCGGCGGGGCCCTTCGCCAGAGTCAGGGCCGCTTCCTGTGCGAATCCGAGTGCCGTCTTGACCGTCTTGGTATCCACAGTGGGCGTCATGGGACCACTGTTCCACACACCGCACGCGCCGCCCGGAAAGTCGGCATCGGATCGGGAAGTGGCACGATGGTGGGCGTGACTTCACCGAATCAGACCCAAACGGCAACGCTGCACACCAACAAGGGCGACATCGAGATCGCGCTCTTCGGCAACCACGCGCCCAAGACCGTCGAGAACTTCGTCGGCCTCGCGCAGGGAACCAAGGACTACTCGACCAAGAACGCGAAGGGAACGTCCGACGGGCCGTTCTACGACGGCGCGATCTTCCACCGAGTGATCAGCGGTTTCATGCTGCAGGGCGGTGACCCCACGGGCACCGGCACCGGCGGACCCGGGTACAAGTTCGGCGACGAGTTCCACCCCGAGCTGACCTTCGATCGTCCGTACCTGCTGGCCATGGCCAACGCCGGCCCGGGCACCAACGGATCGCAGTTCTTCATCACCGTCGGCCCGACGCCGCACCTCAACCGCAAGCACACCATCTTCGGAGAGGTCATCGACCCGGCCTCGCAGAAGGTCGTCGACGAGATCGGCAACGTCCCCACCGCCCGTGGCGACCGCCCGGTCGACGACGTCGTGATCGAGTCGATCACCGTCGCCTGACGAATTCGACCGACCGGAGAATTCGACTCATGACCCAACCCGGCTGGGGTGCGCCTCCGACGCCACCCCAGCCCGGGTGCGTCCGGCATCCGGACCGTCCCACGGCGCTGTCGTGTACGCGGTGCGAGCGGCCGGCGTGCCCGGAATGCCTACGCCCCGCCGCAGTGGGGCAGCACTGCGTCGACTGCGTGGCGGAGGGAAACAAGTCCGTCCGCACGGCGCGCACCGTCGCCGGTGGAAGCCTGAGGGCCGGGACACCGGTGGTCACGTACACCCTGATCGCGCTCAACGTATTGGTGTACGCCCTGACGGCCGTGCA
Source organism: Rhodococcus sp. 320_ES (assembly GCF_059691855.1). Lineage (NCBI taxonomy): Bacteria > Bacillati > Actinomycetota > Actinomycetes > Mycobacteriales > Nocardiaceae > Rhodococcus > Rhodococcus sp. 320_ES. The sequence continues at coordinate 93,751 of NZ_JCAWAG010000003.1, forward strand.
GGCGGGCAACCCGATGCGCAATCAGGTCAGCTCGCTGTTCACCGCGTGGGCTCTGTACCCACCCGCCGTCGCGGACGGCGACTTCGTTCGCGTGATCGGCTCCGGATTCCTGCACTTCGGCCCGCTTCACCTGGCGCTCAACATGTACGCGCTCTACGTGATCGGTCGCGACTGCGAGCTGATCATGGGCCGGTCCCGCTACCTCGCCGTGTACGCCGTGTCGATCCTCGGTGGATCCGCGGCGGTCATGGTGTTCCAGGTGAACGCGGTGACGGCCGGAGCGTCGGGCGCGGTCTTCGGGCTCCTCGGCGCACAGGTCGCCATCCTTCTCCGCTTGAAGCGAAGCCCGACGCCCGTTCTGATCGTGATCGGCATCAACGTCGTCATCAGTTTCTCCATCCCCGGGATCTCGCTCTGGGGACACCTCGGCGGCTTGGCCGCCGGCACGCTGGCCACGGCCGGCGTGCTCTACACCACCGGATCCGACCCCCGGCACGGCCGCGCGCTGGGTTGGGTTGCGATCGGGGCCGTTGCGGCCGTCGCGGTCGCGGTGATTCTGCTGCGGGCGTTGACGTTGCGAGCCGAACTCGGCCTGTAGGTCGGGAGTTCTAGGTCGGCGGTTCTGTAGGTCGGAAGCTCAGCGCTCGGAGAACTCGTCCGGCACGAACCCTCGCGCGTCGAGTACGTCGAACACGCCGCGCGGATCCTCCCCGAGGTCCCACCGCCCGAAGATGATCAGCCGTTCTTCGGGCTTCTCGATGTCGATCTCCAGCATGGGAACGCGTCGACCCATGCGCGGGTAGGGAACGATGCGGACGCGGTCGATGTCGGAGCGGTGGTACGAGCGAACGCCGCGAAGCGACTTGACCACGAGCTCGTCGCCGTCGAGCAGCAGTCGCGGCCGCTGCAGCCCTGCCAGCAGGGCAAGTGCGGCCAGCGCCACCGCCGCGATGCCGATCATGAAGCGGCCCGCGGTGTCGGTTCCGGAGAAGAGGGCGGCGCCGACCATGGCGACCGCACCGACCGAGAGGAACACCACCGCCGGCAGCGGAGTCGCCCAAGACGGTTTATCCACAGGAGTTATCCACACTGTGGATGAATGACACGCGTGTAATTTCTAGCGCCAACGCATCGTCATGATCAGCCCGACGATCCAGAAGCCGAAGCCGATCAGCAGGTTGTACGCACCGAGGCTGCTCATCCAGCCGATGTCGTCCTGCGCGAGGTAGTAGACGATCAGGTAGATCAGCCCGAGAACCATCAGACCGAACATGACGGTGAGGTAGATCGGGCTCGACGGCGCGGCCTTGACCTTCACCGGCGTGCGCGACGCCGGGTTGATCGTGTAGTCGGTCTTCTTGCGGACCTTGGACTTGGGCATGCGTACACGCTACCGAATCAGCGGACCCACTACGCTGGCCGTATGCGAATTCTCGTCGTCGACAACTACGACAGCTTCGTCTACAACCTGGTGCAGTACCTCGGGCAACTTGGAACAACCGTCACGGTACTGCGGAACGACGATCCTGCCGTTCTGGACGTCGAGAGCGTCGCGAAGGAGTACGACGGAGTTCTGCTCAGCCCCGGACCGGGAACACCGGACCGAGCGGGCGTCACCATGGATCTCGTCGGTGCCTGCGCCGCGGCGCGTACCCCGCTGCTCGGGGTGTGCCTCGGCCACCAGGCCATCGGGGCGGCCTTCGGCGGAACCGTCGAACGGGCCCCGGAGCTGCTGCACGGCAAGACGAGCATCGTCCACCACAGCGGCGGCGGGGTCCTCGCCGGTCTGCCGGACCCGTTCCGCGCGACGCGCTACCACTCTTTGACCGTCCGGGAAGACACCATTCCGGACGAGCTCGAGGTGACCGCACGCACGGACAGCGGCATCGTCATGGCCATGCGCCACCGCGAACTCCCCATCCACGGCGTGCAGTTCCACCCCGAGTCGGTGATGACCGAGGGCGGACACCGCATGCTCGCCAACTGGCTGGCCGTGTGCGGTGAGTCGCCGTCCGAGCAGCTCGTGCGCACGCTCGAAGCGTTGGTTCCCGCTACCTAGCCGCCGGGTCTTCTACAGCTCCGGGTCTTCTACAGACCCAGGCGGCCGATCGTCAGCGTTACCCGCGAGTTCTTGGCGATCGCGGCGTTCTGCGGGACGCTCTGGTCCTGCACCTTGCCCACCTGGTAGGTGTCGAGTGTCCCGACCAAGTTCTGGTCGATGTCCGCCGCGGTTCCCGTCCACCCGGCGCCCTGCATCGCCTCCACCGCCTGAGCGAGCGTCAGACCGACCACCGAGGGCATGGAGAACTGGCTTCCGTTGGAGACGTTGACGGTGATCTCGTCACCGTCGGTTGCCGTCGATCCGCCGGCCGGGTTGGTGGAGACGACGTCGCCGCTCAGTCGAGGCGAGTCCACCTGCACGACCTTGACCCGGAATCCGGCGCCCTCGAGGTTCGGCTGCGCGACGGTGATCGCCTGCCCGGTGACGTCGGGGACACGAATCTGCTCGGGCCCCGAGCCGAGCGTGATGCGGACCGACGACCCGGCGGCCATCGTGGAACCGGTCGACGGTTCTTGCCGGATCACCTTGTCGACGTCCGTGCGGGCCGACGGTGCGCGCGCCACGGTGCCGTCGAGAACGAGCCCCGCATCCGAGAGTGCTTGCGCCGCAGCCTGTTGCGACAACCCGGCCAGCTGGGGAACCTGAATCTGCTCCGGGCCGGTCGATATCTCGAGGACGACCGAACTGCCCTCCTCGACGGACGCACCGGCGACGGGACGGGTGTCGATAGCGGATCCGGACGGAACGGTCGAGTCCGATTTCTGCTCGATCTGAGGTCGGACGCCGGCCGCGTTGAGCGTCGACTGCGCTTGTTCCGACGACTGATTCGACACGTCGGGCAGTGTGATCTGCTTCGCGCCGGCACCCGGGCCGAGCGACCAGAGGAATGCACCCACGATCGCCACGACGACGATGGCCGCCAACGCGTAGAGCGCGACCCTCAGTCCGCTGCGCTTGCCGGGTTCGTCATCGTCGTCGTCCCGGCCGTGCCGTGCCACGACGCGGGGTGCCGCATCGGCATCGACTGCCGAGTGGCGCGAGCGCGGAGCGTCGACGGACCCGAGGATGGTGGTGCGGTCCTCGTCGTTCATCACCATCGGTGCGTTGGGTCGTCCACCGCTGAGCACCTTGACGATGTCGCTGCGCATGTCCGCGGCGCTCTGGTAGCGGTTGGCCGGGTTCTTGCTCATCGCCTTGAGGATGATCGAATCCAGCTCGCGCGGAACGCCGGAGTTGACCGACGACGGCAGCGGCGGATCCTCGCGGACGTGCTGATAGGCGACGGCGACGGGTGAGTCGCCCGTGAACGGCGGTTCCCCGGTCAGAATTTCGAACAGGACGCAGCCGAGCGAGTACACGTCCGAGCGCGCGTCGACCTGCTCGCCTCGGGCCTGCTCGGGCGAGAGGTACTGAGCGGTGCCGATGACCGCTGCCGTCTGCGTCATCGGACTGGAACTGTCGGCGATCGCTCGCGCGATGCCGAAGTCCATCACCTTGACCGCGCCCGCGCGGTTGATCATGACGTTTGCCGGCTTGACGTCGCGGTGCACGATGCCGTTGCGATGGCTGAAGTCCAGCGCCGCGCAGACGTCGGCGAAGACCTCCATGGCGCGCTTCGGCGGCATCGGACCCTCGTTGCGGACGATGTCGCGCAGGGTGTCGCCGTCGACGTATTCCATGACGATGTAGGGAAGGGGACCGGTGTCCGTCTCGGCTTCACCGGTGTCGTACACGGCGACGATCGCCGGATGGTTCAGCGCCGCGGCGTTCTGCGCTTCCCGGCGGAATCGCAGGTAGAACGTAGGGTCGCGCGCCAAATCCTGACGGAGCACCTTGATCGCGACGTCCCGGCTCAGCCGAATGTCGCGCGCGAGATGCACTTCGGACATTCCGCCGAACCCCAGGATTTCGCCGAGCTCGTAGCGCGAGGAGAGCTCGCGTGGAGTCGTCATCGGCCACCGCCGGGGTTGAACGGGTTGTTCAGCGTCGGCAACTGGAAGCCACCGCCGTTCGTGGTGGTCGTGGTGGTGGTCGGCTCCGTCGTGGTCGTCGTCGGCTCCGTGGTGGTCGTGGTGGTGGTCGTTGTCGTGGTGGTGGTCGGCTCGGTCGTCGTCGTTTCTTCGGTCGTGGTGGGCTGCGTGGTCGTCGTCCGCTGTGTGGTCGTGGGAGCGGGCACCGTGGTGGTGACCGGCGGAACGGACGGTGAGTCGTCACCGCTCGTCATCACGAACAGCACAGCTGCGACGATCGCGGCCAGTGCCAGAAGACCGCCCGCCGCCCAGGCGAGGGCCCTCTGACCCGGCGTCATGCCGACGCGTTCGGCGGCTGCGGCCGGAAGGGGCGCAGGTGCCTTGTACTCACCGGTGGGCGAGGACATCATGCGCGTGCTCGACACACCGGCGGTCGGTACGCCGGGCGGGATGACGCGAGCGGTACCGCTCGGCGCGGAACCGGGCGCCGGTGGGCGCCTGCCCGCGCGGACGGCCGCAACGGCGTCGGCGAACTCGCCGCCGTTCTCGTAGCGTGCTGCAGGGTCCTTGGTCATCGTGATCTCGATGAGTTCGCGGACCTGAGGGGGAAGGTCGGTCGGCAGGGGCGGCGGGACGTCGCGCACGTGCTTCATCGCCACGGTCAGCGCGCCGTCACCCACGAACGGGCGCGTTCCGGCGACGACCTCGTACCCGACCACGCCGAGCGAATAGACGTCCGACGCGGCGGTGGCGTCCTGCCCCAGAGCCTGCTCCGGCGCGATGTACTGCGCGGTGCCCATCACCATGCCGGTGCGGGTGACCGGCGACGCGTCGACGGCCTTCGCGATACCGAAGTCGGTGATCTTCACCTGTCCGGTCGGGGTGATCATGATGTTGCCGGGCTTGACGTCCCGGTGCACGATCCCCGCCGTGTGTGCGGCCTGCAGCGCACGGCCGGTCTGCTCGAGCATGTCGAGGGCGTGCACGAGCGGGAGCCGGCCCATACGTGAGAGCACCGCGTTGAGGGGCTCGCCGATCACCAGCTCCATCACCAGGTACGCCACGGACTGCCCGTTACGGTCGCGTACCTCGCCGTAGTCGTAGATGTTCGCGATACCGGGGTGGTTGAGGAGAGCCGTCGTGCGCGCCTCGGTGCGGAAGCGCTCGAGGAACTCGGGATCGTCCGAGAACTCCGGCTTGAGTACCTTCACGGCGACGCGACGGTCCAGCCGGGAGTCCATCGCCTCCCAGACCTGGCCCATGCCACCGGTCGCGATGAGCCGCTGGAGGCGGTAGCGCCCCGCGATCATGGCTCCGTTGCCGAGTCCACTGGTCATCGGTTCACCTCCCCTGCAATCCAGCTGCGATGACGGCACGCGCCACCGGTGCGGCAACCGAACCGCCGGTGGCGGCCAACGCGCGATCGCCGCCGTCCTCGACGATCACGGCAATCGCGATCTTCGGATCTTCCGCGGGCGCAAATGCGATGTACCAGGCGTGTGGCGGCGTGTTGCGCGGATCGCTGCCGTGCTCGGCCGTTCCGGTCTTGGACGCGATCTGCACACCTGCAATCTTGCCCACTCCGGTGGTCGCATTCTCGGACCCGACCATCAGCGACGTCAGTGTCGACGCCACCTCGGGCGAAATTGCCTGCCCCAGGGACTGCGGATCGGTGGTCGACAGGGTCGACAGATCCGGACCCTGAAGCGACGCGACGAGGTGGGGCGCCATGCGTACGCCGCCGTTGGCGACGGTCGCCGCGATCTCGGCGTTCTGCAGCGGCGTCAGGGCGACGTCGCGCTGACCGATGCTGCTCTGCCCGAGCGCGGCGTCGTCGGGGATCTCGCCGACCGTGCTGTCTGCCACGGGAATCGGCACACCGGCAGGGTCCTGCCCGATGCCGAACGCGGACGCGGTGGATTTGACGGCGTCGGCTCCGGTCTTGATGCCGAGTTCGACGAAGGCGGTGTTGCAGGAGCGTGCGAACGCCTCCCGCAGGGACGCCGTGGCCCCGCCGCCGCACGATTCGCCGCCGTAGTTCTCGAGCGTCGTGCTGGTGTCCGGCAAGGTGATGTTGGGCGCCGCGGTGAGCTGATCGTCCGGTGTCTCGCCGGCCGCGAGGGCCGCAGCGGTGACGACCACCTTGAACGTCGACCCCGGCGGATACGTCTGCGACACAGCACGATTGACCAACGGGTTGGCGGGGTCGGCCTGCAGTGCCTCCCACGCCTGCGTGCTCTGCGTTCCGTCGTGGCTCGAGAGCAGGTTCGGGTCGTAGCTGGGAGTGCTGACCATCGTCAGGATCTTGCCGGTGGACGGTTCGATGGCGACGACCGAGCCGGTGTACCCCTTGGACGTGAGCTGGTCGTACGCGACCTGCTGCATCACCGGATCGATTGTCGTGACGACGTTGCCGCCGCGTGGATCGCGGCCGGCGAGCAGATCGGTGAAACGCTTGCCGAACAAGCGGTTGTCGGAGCCGTTCAGCACCTCGTCCTCGGAGCGCTCGAGTCCGCTGCTGGCGTAGAGCATCGAGTAGAAGCCGGTGACGGGGGCGTTCGCGAACGGGCTCGACGGCGCCGCCGGATTGGCCGGGTAGGTGCGCAGGTACTTGTAGCGATCGTCGGTCGCGACCGACGCCGCCAGCACCTGCCCGCCGCTCGAGATCTGGCCGCGCTGACGCGAGTACTCGTCGAGCAGGACACGGGAGTTGCGGGGGTCCGTGCGGAGGCTGTCGGCCTTGATCACCTGGACGTAGGTGGCGTTGGCGAGCAGTGCCACCACGAGAACCATGACGGCGATCGCGACGCGGCGAAGTGGAGTGTTCACGGGCGCTTCACCATCTCGGTGGGTGCGTCGGCGATCGGTGCGGGACCCTTCTTCTGCGGCACGACGGGAGCTCGCGCGGCGTCGGAGATCTTGATGAGCAGCGCCACGAGAACGTAGTTCGCGAGGAGCGAGGATCCGCCGTACGACATGAACGGAGTGGTCAGACCGGTGAGCGGGATCAGCTTGGTGACGCCGCCGACCACGACGAACAGCTGCACCGCCACGGTGAAGGAGAGGCCGGCGGCCAGCAGCTTGCCGAAGCTGTCGCGGACGGCCAGCGCGGTGCGCAGACCGCGCAGGACGAACACCAGGTACAGCATGAGGACAGCGGCGAGCCCGACGAGGCCGAGCTCCTCGCCGATGGTGGCGACGATGAAGTCGGTCTTGGCGAACGGCACCTGGGACGGGCGGCCGCTGCCGAGTCCGGTGCCGAACAGCCCGCCGGTCGCGAGGCCGAAGAGCGACTGCGAGATCTGGTAGCCGGTGTTGTTGTAGTCGGCGAACGGGTCCAGCCAGGTGTCGGTGCGCACCCGTACGTGGGAGAAGAACTGGTACGCGAAGAAGAAGCCGACCAGGAGCAACGTCAGGCCGATGACCAGCCAGCTCACGCGCTCGGTCGCAATGTAGATCATGACCAGGACGGTGGTGAAGATCAGCAGCGACGTTCCGAGGTCCTTCTCGAAGACCAGGACGCCGATCGACACGACCCACGCCACCAGGATCGGACCGAGGTCTCGGGCACGCGGGAAGTCCATGCCGAGGACGTGCCTGCCCGCAGTGGTGAACAACTCCCGCTTGGCCACGAGCACCGAGGCGAAGAAGATGAGCAACAGGATCTTCGAGAACTCGCCGGGCTGAATGCTGAAGCCTGGCAACCGGATCCAGATCTTGGAGCCGTTCACCTCGGAGAACGACGCCGGGAGGACCGCCGGCATGGCCAGGAAGATGAGGCCCGCCAACCCGAGCGTGTATCCGTATCGGGCGAGAGTGCGGTAGTCGCGAACCAGGAGCAGAACGGCGACGAACCCGGCGATCGCCAGACCCGTCCACAGGACCTGCTGGTTCGCGTCGGGCGACGGGATGGGAAGTCCGTAGTACGTCGCCGTCTGCTGGTCGGCCAGGTCCAGACGGTGAATCAGCACCAGACCGAGGCCGTTGAGAATCGCGACGATGGGAAGCAGCAGTGGATCGGCGTGCCGGGCGAACCGGCGCACGGCCAGGTGGGCGATCGAGAACAACGCCAGGTAGGCGAGCGCGTACTTCGCGAGATCCCAGGTGATCGCCTGTTCCTGACTTGCCTCGACGAGGATCAGCGACAGGGTGACCACCAGCACGGCCCCGCCGAGCAGGGCCATCTCGACGCCGCGCTTGGTGGACTGCAACGGCGCCGGCGCGAAGCCACCGGCCGGGCTGGGGAACGATCCGGACGGGTTCGGGGCGGGCGTCGGTGAGGCGGGTGGGTTCGGAACCGACATCAGCGGCCTGCCCTACACGTCACTCCTGGCACGGGAGTTTGCGTCGGCACCGAGGTCGCGGCCGGTTCCGTCGTGGGCGCCGGTGCGGGGATGTCCCTGGGAACGGGTTCCGCCGTCGGCGGCACCGGGGGAGCTTCGGTGGTGGCAGGAGGTGCCGGAGTCGGCGTAGGTGTGGTGGTCGTGGTGAGTGAGTCGCAGGACGGCAGGAGGTCGCCCGACGCGAGACGCGACACCTGCTGCTTCGCGTCGTCGAGGGTGCCCGACGGGAGACCGGAGCGAACCTGCTCACGAGCGGAGGGCTGCAGATCGTCGATGCTCAGGACCGAGCAACCGCGGTTCGCGTCGGCCGGTGCGCGGAAGTCGATGGTCCGGGAGTCGACCGTGCCGGCGGTGGTCTCCTGGACGCACCCGACCAGGTCGACGTCGTGCAACGAGTACCCCAGGATCGAGCCGGGCACGCCGCGCATGACGGCCACGCGGCTCTCGTCCTCGCCCACGTAGTAGTTGCTGCGGAGAAGGTAGTACCCCACGGCGCCGGCGATCGCGACGACGACCACCAGTCCGAGACCGACCAGAGTCCAGCGCAGCTTGTGCGACTTCTTTTCCGGCTCGGGCGGGGGCGTGACGACGCGCTTCGGCTGGGTGCGGGGTGGCCGCATCGCCGCGGCGCGACCGGCCGCGGTGTTGGGCGGCGGTGCGTCCTCTTCGTCGTGGAACGATGCCGCTCCGCCGACGATGGGGTGCGACTGTCCGTAGTCGAGGTCGATCACGTCCGCCACCACGACGGTGACGTTGTCCGGGCCGCCGCTGCGCAGAGCCAGCTCGATGAGCCGGTCCGCACATTCGTCGTTCTCGCCCTCGCGCATCGTGTCCGCAATGGTTTCGCTGCTCACGACGTCGGACAGACCGTCCGAGCACAGCAGGTAGCGATCGCCCGCGCGAGCTTCGCGCACCGTGAGGGTGGGTTCGATCTCGTTGCCGGTCAGGGCTCGCATGATCAGTGATCGCTGTGGATGCGAATGCGCCTGCTCGGCGGTGATACGCCCCTCGTCGACGAGGGACTGCACGAAGGTGTCGTCGCGGGTGATCTGGGTGAGCTCGCCGTCACGCAGAAGGTAGGCGCGCGAGTCGCCGATGTGGACGAGCCCGATCTTCTTGCCGCCGAACAGAATTGCGGTGAGCGTGGTGCCCATCCCGTCGAGTTCGGGGTCTTCCTCGACCTGCTCGGCGATGGATGCGTTGCCCTCACGGGTGGCGTCCTCGAGTTTGCCGAGCAGATCCTCGCCCGGCTCGTCGTCGTCGAGGTGCGCCAGGGCGGCGATCATCAGCTGTGAGGCGACCTCGCCGGCCGCGTGGCCACCCATACCGTCGGCGAGGGCGAGAAGGCGAGCGCCGGCGTAGACGGAGTCCTCGTTGTTCGACCGAACGAGGCCGCGGTCGCTGCGGGCCGCATAGCGAAGAACCAGGGTCACGGGCGCAGCTCGATCACGGTCTTGCCCACCCGCACGGGCGTACCCAGGGGGACGCGCACGGCGGTGGTCACCTTCGCTCGATCCAGGTACGTGCCGTTGGTGGAGCCGAGGTCTTCGACGTACCAGTCACCGCCGCGCGGTGACAGGCGCGCGTGCCGAGTCGACGCGTAGTCGTCGGTGAGCACCAGCGTGGAGTCGTCGGCGCGACCCATCAGAACCGGTTGCGTCCCCAGCGTGATGCGGGTGCCCGCAAGGGATCCCTGCGTGACGACGAGGTACTTGGCGACCTTCTGCTTGCTGCGCAGCGCCCCCGGAACGGCGGACTTGCGCGAGCCCCGAGCGGGAACTCGCATGCCCGACGCCGCGTAGATGTCGGACCGCAACGTGCGGAGAACACTCCACACGAAGAGCCACAACACGAGAAGGAACCCCGCTCGTGTGAGTTGCAGAATCAACCCTTGCAACGCGGTTCACCTCCTCTTGTATCGCGGGCATCGATTACTCGCAGCATCATAGGGTGACGCCGAATGGGCGGGTCACCTCGAGGGGATTTACGGACTGCTGGGGTCTAGACGATTCTCACCAGGATTTCGGAGTGGCCGGCCCGGATGACGTCGCCGTCCGCGAGCTGCCAGTCCTGAACGGGTGCGCCGTTGACCGTCGTTCCGTTGGTGGAGCCGAGGTCCGAGAGCATCGCGACGCGGCCGTCCCACCGAATTTCGATGTGGCGACGCGAGACGCCTGTGTCGGGGAGGCGGAACTGCGCGTCCTGGCCGCGCCCGATCACGTTGCTGCCTTCACGCAGCTGGAAGTAGCGGCCGCTGCCGTCCTCGAGCTGGAGGGTGACCGACAGACCCTGCTGCGCCGAGTAGTCCTGATCGGCGTAGTCGTAGTCGTCCGCGCCGTACGCGGGTGCCTGGTAGCCGGCGGTGGGAGGACCGGCGGGGTCGTACGCCGGTGCGGGTGCGTAGGAGCGCTGGTCGTAGGCGGGCTGGTCGTAGGCGGGCTGGTCGTACGCGGGACGCGGGGCGCCGCGGTAGCCGCGGTCGTAGTCCTGCGCCGGGTAGCCACCGCGCGGAGCGCCACCGGGCGCGGGCGGGTAGTCCTGGTACGCCCGCTGGTCGTACTGCTGACCCTGACGGTCGTATCCACGCTGGTCGTAGCCGTGCTGGTCGTAGCCCTGCTGATCGAACCCGTGCTGGTCGAAACCCTGCTGGTCGTAACCGTGCTGATCGAAACCCTGCTGGTCGTAGCTCTGGGGGTCGTAATGCTGGTCACGGCCGCGCGGGTCGTAGCCCTGCGGGCCCTGCGGCCGTTGACCGTACGCACGGGGGTCGTAGCCACGGGGATCGTAGGCAGGCGGGTCGTAGGCGGGCTGGCCGTAGGACGGCTGCTCGCGGCCACCGTCGTATCCGCGACGCTCGTAACCCTGATCGTGGCCGCCCTGCTCCGGGTATCCGTCACCTCCGCGCGCGTCGGCGTACGGCTGGCCGGGAGGAGGTCCGTAGGGAGCGCCGCCGTAGTTGCTGCCGTTGCGGTAGCTGCCGTTCTGCGCAGCCGCGGCGGCAGCGGGATAACCCTCCGGGCGCTCGCCCCGGAACCGCTCGTCGTCGTCGCGGTCGGGGTCGTTGCTGGGGTTCTGAGGCATCGAGCGCGCTCCTGTGATCGACGGCGGGTTGATGGTCGGGGGTACTACGGCCGGTTGGGGTTCAACCGCCGCCTGTGGTGGAACGGCCGGCTCGGGTCGTGCGGCCGGTTCTGGCTCTGGTGACGACACCGTCTCTACTGACGGCACCGGTTCTTCTGACGACACTGGCTCCACTGCTGCCTCGGGTTCGACGGCGGGGTCGGGTGTGTCGGTCGCTTGGGCTTGCGCCTCGACCGCCGCTTCGGCCGCGGGGGCGTCCGAGACCTCTTCGGCCACGGGCGATTCTGATTTCTTTTCGGCCTCGGGTTCGGCTTTCGATTCGGCCCGAGACCGTGCCACGGCTGCGGCAGCAGCGGGTACGGCGGCTGCGGCCGGTACGACTGCAGCGGCGGGAGCGGCGGCCGGGGGGATCGTCGAGGGTGGGGGCATACGAGTGGCGGGCTGCGGCCTCAGCGGCGGCTGGGGTCCGGCGGTCGGCTGGGGGCGGTAGGCAGGCTGGGGGCGGTAGGCAGGCTGGGGGCGCGCCGTCGGCTGGGGACCTGCGGCGGGCTGGGGACCTGCGGCGGGTTGGGGACCTGCGGGATGGGGCCCTGCGGCGGGCTCGGGGCGAGCTGCGGGCTGAGGCCTGGCCGCGACGGGTGCGGCCGGAACGGGTCGGCTCGGGGCCGGCGGAACGGGCGGACGTCCCGCATCGGGGTCCACCGAACCTCGCGTGCGGAACTGTCCGGTGTGCAGCGTGGGGGAGGCCTCGAAGCGAACCGAGATGTCCCCGTACGTCTGCCACCCCTGGTCGCGGATGAACCCGTCGAGGTGGCGAGAGAAGGCCTTGGTGGTGAGCTCGCGGTCCTGCGACAGCTTCTCGTGGTCGGACTCGTTGATGGTGATGACGTAGGCGTTGGGGGCGAGGAGATGCCCTCCGTCGAGCTCCCGGACCTGATCGGTCGCTTCCTGCTGCAGAGCTGCTTCCACTTCCTGTGGCACTACTCCACCGCCGAAAACGCGGGCAAAGGCGTCGCCGACGGCTCCTTGGAGCTTCCGCTCGAACCTCTGGACCATTCCCACGACTGACCTCCCCGTCCCTCTCGATAGAAGCCGAGCGTGTCTCGAGCTCACTACTGCTCTCGCATGATATACGTAACGGCCCGCCCTCCCCTGCCGCTGGGCCGCGGATTTCGGGCCGCCGCAGGCCCCGTGCTAGCCTCGTGCGGTCGCTCGGGCGAGTGGCGGAATGGCAGACGCGCTGGCTTCAGGTGCCAGTGTCCTTCGGGACGTGGGGGTTCAAGTCCCCCTTCGCCCACAGTTCGAAAAGAGGCCGCGATCTCCGACGAGATCGCGGCCCTTTTTGTCGGAGCCGCAGCCCCGAGCACCGTTAGCGTGCCCTTATTTGTGGAAATCGCCTACTTCTGACTTATCGTTTCGCTGTACGGGGTGGACCCACCGGTTTCAGCCCTGCCCGAACCATGTCGGCACGGAAGCGGAAACCGATCGTCTGCCGCAACTGCCGAGTAGATCCGAATGCTGATTCAACGGCGAATCCCCATTCACTTCGATCCGCGTCGTCTCCGATCTCTTCGGTGCCGCCGCGGACCACCGTTCGACCAGTGACGAAGGCAAGGCACCATGCAATTTCCCGGCCACCGCTATCCAGCAGCTCGCGGCCTCTACGACCCCGCCAACGAGCACGACTCGTGCGGCGTCGCGTTCGTCGTCGACATGCACGGACGGCGTAGTAGAGACATCGTCGACAAGGCGATCACCGCTCTGATCAATCTGGAACACCGCGGCGCGGCCGGGGCCGAGCCGAACACCGGTGACGGAGCCGGCATCCTCATCCAGATCCCCGACGCGTTCTACCGCGCGGTCGTCGACTTCGAGCTGCCCGCGGAAGGGTCGTACGCCACCGGCATCGCGTTCCTGCCCCAGGCTCGCGCCGAGGTGGCCCTTGCCGTGAGCGGCGTGGAGAAGATTCTGGCCGAGGAAGGTCTCGCCGTGTACGGCTGGCGCGAGATCGCCACCGACGATTCGTCGCTGGGAGCTCTCGCCCGCGATGCGATGCCCACGTTCCGCCAGCTCTTCTTCGGCTCCGAGGACCGCTCCCTGTCGGGTATGGACCTCGAGCGTCGCGCGTTCGTCGTCCGCAAGCGCGTCGAGCACGAGCTCGGCCACGACGGTCCCGGCCGGGACGCACCGGGTCGCGAGTCCGTCTACTTCCCGTCGCTGTCGGCGAGCACCATCGTCTACAAGGGCATGCTGACGACTCCGCAGCTCAAGCAGTTCTACCTCGACCTGCAGGACGAGCGCATGGAAAGCGCTCTGGGACTTGTGCATTCGCGCTTCTCCACCAACACCTTCCCCTCGTGGCCGCTCGCGCACCCGTTCCGTCGGGTCGCCCACAACGGTGAGATCAACACCGTCACCGGCAACGAGAACTGGATGCGCGCGCGTGAGGCGCTGATCCAGGACGGCGTGTTCGGCGAGCACAGCCTCGAGAAGATCTTCCCCGTCTGCACCAACGGAGCGTCGGACACCGCGCGCTTCGACGAGGTGCTCGAGTTCCTCCACCTCGGTGGGCGCAGCCTTCCGCACGCCGTTCTGATGATGATCCCGGAGGCGTGGGAGCACAACGACGCCATGGACCCCGCTCGGCGGGCGTTCTACCAGTACCACTCCGCACTGATGGAGCCGTGGGACGGACCGGCGTCGGTCTGCTTCACCGACGGCACCGTCATCGGCGCCGTTCTGGACCGAAACGGGTTGCGCCCCAGCCGGTTGTGGGTCACCGACGACGGCCTGGTCATCATGGCGTCCGAGGTGGGCGTACTGGACATCGAGCCGTCGAAGATCGTCCGCAAGGTACGTCTGCAGCCGGGCCGGATGTTCCTCGTCGACACCGCTCAGGGCCGCATCGTGTCCGACTCGGAGATCAAGGACGAGCTGGCCGCCGAGCACCCGTACCAGCAGTGGCTCGACGACGGCCTGATCCACATCGACGATCTCCCGGAACGCCCGCACGTGCACATGACGCACGATCGGGTCCTGATCCGTCAGCAGATCTTCGGGTACACCACCGAAGAGCTGAACGTGCTCCTCGCGCCGATGGCGAAGTCGGGAGCCGAGGCGATCGGATCCATGGGTACCGACACCCCGGTGGCGATTCTCTCCACCCGGCCGCGGTTGATCTTCGACTACTTCTCGCAGCTGTTCGCGCAGGTGACGAACCCGCCGCTCGACGCGATCCGCGAGGAGGTCGTCACCAGCCTGGGCGGAACCATCGGCCCCGAGGGCGACGTCCTGGACCCCGGTCCCGACGCGTGCAAGCAGATCACGCTGTCCTCGCCGATCCTGCACAACGATCAGCTGTCCAAGCTCGTGCACATCAACGACGACAACAGTCAGCCCGAACTGCGCTCGGTCGTCGTTCGTGGTCTGTACCCGGTCGGCGACGGCGGCGAAGGTCTCGCCACGGCGCTGGAAACCATTCGGACACAGGTCTCGTCGGCCATCGCGGGCGGCGCGCGAATCGTGATCCTTTCGGACCGTGAGTCCAGCGAGAAGCTCGCGCCGATCCCGTCGCTGCTCCTCGTCTCCGCGGTTCACCACCATCTGGTCCGCGAGAAGACGCGTACCAAGGTGGGCCTGATCATCGAGGCCGGTGACGCCCGCGAGGTGCACCACATGGCCACGCTGGTGGGCTTCGGTGCCGCAGCGGTCAACCCGTACATGGCGTTCGAGTCGATCGAGGACATGATCGATCGCGGATCCATCACCGGTATCGAATACGACGCCGCGGTGAAGAACTACATCAAGGCCGCCGGCAAGGGCGTGCTGAAGGTGATGTCCAAGATGGGCATCTCCACGCTCGCGTCCTACACCGGAGCGCAGCTGTTCCAGGTGATCGGCCTGTCGCAGAACGTGGTCGACGAATACTTCCGTGGGCTGCGCTCGCAGCTCGGGGGTATCGGTCTCGACGAGATCGCAGCCGACGTCTCCGCACGTCACAACATCGCGTACCTCGACAATCGCCAGGAGCGCGCGCACCGCGAGCTCGAGACGGGCGGCGAGTACCAGTGGCGTCGCGACGGCGAGTACCACCTCTTCAACCCGGACACCGTGTTCAAGCTGCAGCACGCAACCCGCACCGGTCAGTACTCGGTGTTCAAGGAGTACACGAAGCTGGTCGACGATCAGTCCGAGCGTCTCGCATCGCTGCGTGGTCTGTTCAAGTTCAAGACCGCTGGGCGCGAAGCGATTTCGATCGACGAGGTGGAGCCCGCGTCGGAGATCGTCAAGCGTTTCTCGACGGGTGCGATGAGCTACGGTTCCATCTCGGCCGAGGCGCACGAGACCCTCGCGATCGCGATGAACCGCCTCGGCGGTCGGTCGAACTCGGGTGAGGGCGGCGAGGACGTCTCGCGCTTCACCCCGGACGAGAACGGTGACTGGCGACGCTCGGCCATCAAGCAGGTCGCCTCGGGACGCTTCGGCGTGACGTCGCACTACCTGACCAACTGCACCGACATCCAGATCAAGATGGCGCAGGGCGCGAAACCCGGTGAGGGTGGGCAGCTTCCGGCGCACAAGGTGTACCCGTGGATCGCGGAGGTTCGTCACTCCACACCCGGTGTCGGCCTCATCTCGCCGCCGCCGCACCACGACATCTACTCGATCGAGGATCTCGCACAGCTGATCCACGACCTGAAGAACGCGAACCCGTCGGCTCGCATTCATGTGAAGCTGGTGTCCGAGATGGGCGTCGGGACCGTCGCGGCGGGTGTGTCCAAGGCGCACGCCGACGTGGTGCTCATCTCCGGGCACGACGGTGGCACGGGCGCGACACCGCTCACGTCGGTCAAGCACGCCGGTGCGCCGTGGGAGCTCGGCCTGGCCGAGACGCAGCAGACTTTGCTGCTCAACGGACTTCGCGATCGCATCGTGGTGCAGGTGGACGGTCAGCTCAAGACCGGCCGCGACGTCATGGTCGCCGCGTTGCTCGGCGGTGAGGAATTCGGGTTCGCGACGGCGCCGCTCGTCGTGTCCGGATGCATCATGATGCGCGTGTGCCACCTCGACACGTGCCCGGTGGGCGTCGCCACGCAGAACCCGGTGCTGCGCAAGCGCTTTGCCGGTCAGCCCGAGTTCGTGGAGAACTTCTTCATGTACATCGCGGAGGAAGTGCGCGAGTTCCTCGCCGAGTTCGGGTTCCGCACCCTCAACGAGGCCATCGGTCAGACCGCTCTGCTCGACACGACCGCTGCGAAGGAGCACTGGAAGGCGTCGAAGCTCGATCTGTCGCCGATCCTGGACGAGGTCGAGTCCGCGTTCATGAACCAGAACCTCTACAACACCGGTACGCAGGATCATTCGCTCGACAAGGCGCTCGATCAGCAGCTGATCGCTCAGAGCCGCAACGCGCTCGACAAGGGCGAAGCGGTGTCGTTCGAAACCAAGATCACCAACGTCAACCGCACCGTCGGCACGATGCTCGGACACGAGCTCACCAAGGTCTACGGCGCGGAAGGGTTGGCGGACAACACGATCGACATCACCTTCACCGGCAGCGCAGGCAACAGCTTCGGGGCGTTCGTGCCGCGCGGCATGACGTTGCGACTGCACGGCGACGCCAACGACTTCGTCGGCAAGGGTCTCTCCGGTGGCCGTCTGATTCTGCGTCCGTCGCTGAACGCGCCCGAGGGGTTCGTCGCCGAGGAGAACATCATCGGCGGCAACGTGATCCTGTTCGGCGCCACCAGCGGTGAGGCACTCATCCGGGGCGTCGTGGGTGAGCGGTTCTGCGTCCGCAACTCCGGTGCGGTCGCCGTCGTCGAGGGCGTCGGTGATCACGGGTGTGAGTACATGACCGGCGGCAAGGTGGTCATCCTCGGAGACACGGGGCGCAACTTCGGTGCCGGCATGTCCGGCGGCGTCGCGTTCGTCTTCGATCCGAAGAAGACGTTCGAGGCCAACCTGAACACCGAACTCGTCGACCTCGAAGAGCTCGAGGGCGAAGAGTTCAACTGGCTCAAGGACGCGATCGGCCGTCATCACGCCGAGACCGGATCCACTGTGGCCGAGGCGATCCTCGGTGACTGGTCGCAGCAGGTCAATCACTTCGTCAAGGTGATGCCGCGCGACTACAAGAAGGTACTGCTCGCGATCTCCGAAGCCGAGAAGAACGGTGCGGACGTCGACGAGGCGATCATGGAGGCAGCTCGTGGGTGACCCGCAGGGATTTCTGAAGAACACCGCTCGGGAGCTGCCGTCGCGGCGACCGGTCGATCTGCGTCTGATGGACTGGAAAGAGGTCTACGAGGACTTCTCGAAGGACACTCTGCGGACGCAGGCCAGCCGGTGCATGGACTGCGGAATCCCGTTCTGCCACAACGGTTGCCCGCTCGGAAACCTGATTCCCGAGTGGAACGACCTGGTGTACAAGGACCGGTGGCGCGAAAGCATCGATCGGTTACACGCGACGAACAACTTCCCGGAGTTCACCGGCCGGTTGTGCCCCGCCCCGTGTGAGGCGTCGTGTGTGCTGGGCATCAACCAGGATCCCGTCACCATCAAGCAGGTCGAGGTCGAGATCATCGACCGCGCCTTCGACGAGGGCTGGGTCGCGCCGGTCTACCCGACGTTCCTCACCGGCAAGAAGGTCGCCGTGGTCGGGTCCGGCCCCGCGGGTCTCGCTGCGGCGCAACAGCTCACGCGTGCCGGTCACACCGTCACCGTGTTCGAGCGCGCCGATCGGATCGGTGGACTCCTGCGGTACGGCATCCCCGAGTTCAAGATGGAGAAGCGCCACATCGACCGTCGTCTCGCGCAGATGGAGGCCGAAGGCACCGTCTTCCGCGCGGGCGTGAACGTCGGCGTCGACATCACCGCGGACGAGTTGCGTGAGGAGTTCGACGCGGTGCTCCTCGCAGGCGGTGCCACCAAGGCGCGCGACCTGCCCATCGAGGGACGCGAGTACTGGGGCATCCATCAGGCGATGGAGTTCCTGCCCTGGGCCAATCGCGTGCAGCTCGGTGACGACGTCCTCGGCGAGAACGGCGAGCCGCCCATCTCGGCGAAGGGCAAGAAGGTCGTCATCATCGGCGGCGGCGACACCGGAGCCGACTGCCTCGGCACCTCGCACCGTCAGGGCGCACTCAGCGTGCATCAGTTCGAGATCATGCCCAAGCCGCCGGAGACCCGCGCGGACTCCACTCCGTGGCCGACGTACCCCCTGCAGTACCGGGTGTCGTCCGCACACGAAGAGGGAGGCGAGCGCGTCTTCTCGGTCAACACCGAGCGGTTCACGGGTAAGGACGGCCAGGTCACCGGCCTCGACGCGGTCGAGGTCGAGTTCAAGGGCGGCAAGTTCGAGAAGGTCGAAGGATCCGAGTTCCACCTCGAGGCCGATCTGGTGCTCCTCGCCATGGGCTTCACCGGGCCGGAGAAGCCGGGTCTGCTCACCGACCTGGGCGTCGACCTGAACGAGCGCGGCAACGTGACTCGGACGAACGAGTGGAACACCAACGTCGACGGCGTGTTCGTGGCCGGCGACATGGGCCGCGGACAGTCGCTGATCGTGTGGGCCATCGCCGAGGGCCGGTCCTGCGCCGCCGCCGTCGACACGTACCTCGAAGGCAAGACGGCGCTGCCGTCGCCGATCGTGCCGACGCAGGCGCCTCAGCGGTAAATCTCTCGAACAGCGGGGCCGGGCAGATCGTGTGCTCGGCCCCGCTGTCGTGTGCCTACGTCGGCACGAATCGGAACAGGAACTTCTTCTTCACCATCACCCAGAGCAGTCCGATCACAACGAGGTGGATGGCAGTTCCGATCCAGAAGTTGAACCTGTCCAGGCCCGGAATGTTGCCGACGGCAAAGACGAAGTACACGTGCATGATGAAGACGTACAGGCTGGCTTGACCCAGCGGAACGTAGAGCCAGCCGAGCGCTTTGTTCATCGGTTTCCAGAACGACGTCAAGAAGATGTGACCGACGACGATGACCAGTAGAAGGTCGAACAATCGACC
This sequence comes from Rhodococcus sp. 320_ES, assembly GCF_059691855.1. Lineage (NCBI taxonomy): Bacteria > Bacillati > Actinomycetota > Actinomycetes > Mycobacteriales > Nocardiaceae > Rhodococcus > Rhodococcus sp. 320_ES. The sequence continues at coordinate 113,222 of NZ_JCAWAG010000003.1, forward strand.
GGGCTGCATGAACACTCGGGTGTACATCGAGTCGTACAGCCCGCCGTAGAAGCTCGGCGAGACCATCGGTATCGAGAATCCGTACCTGTTCGCGGCCCACAGCAGGGTAAGACCGCCGGCGTAGACACCGATTGCCACCGCAATCACCACCTTGCCGACGAGTGTCGATCCCCAGTCGATCAGTCGACGGCGGTAGTACCCGATCGCGATGCAGTACACGAAAATTATCTGCCACGTGAGCAGCGGGAACGAGTCCTCGAACTGCGACGGGAAAAGCGTCATCGGATGAATGGTGTCCACGACGTACACGGCGGTACTGAGCGCGAGCAACGGCAGCACCAACTTTCGGCGCAGCAGCCACAGCAAGATCGGGACCAGCAGCGACAGAACGACGAACAGGCCCATGATGTTGAAGACCCACGGCCCCATGCGGAGGGTCAACAGGTCGCGGACGGCGAACCACGGAGGCGGATAGCCGAACAGTAGATTCGCGTTCGGGTACAGGTCGTACACGGTGCCGGCCGCCCCTTCGCCGCCTTCGCCGGTTCCGCGGTCGGTGAAGGTGGTCAGGACCGATCCGTTCAGTCCGGGGACCTTCGAGAGAACGTACACCGAGACGACCACGAACAGGGCGGTGAAATAGAGCCGAACTGCCCGTCGCACAATGGTTTTGGAGACCGGGAGCCACCCGAGTTTGCGCATCGCCCCCGAATACACCATTCCCATCACCACCCCGGACAGGCCGACGAAGAGTTCGGCGCCGGTGATCGCTCCTACGAGGTTGCGCGAGATGAAGTTCAGTCCGCCCGCGAGTTCGATGTGCAGCACCACCACCGAGCACATGATCCAACCGCGTAACCAGTCGATGCGCAGGTCGCGAGGGTCCATTTCGTTCGGGTAGCGCCAGCTGGGAACAAGTTTTCCGACGACGAACGATGCCAGAGCGAGCAGCGCCGCGATCGCGACCGACAGCACGATCCACCCCATCTGGTCGTTGCTGCCCGGGTCTGCTTCGTATATCTGTTTCGACGCGGCGACACCTGCCTGCGGGTCGTTGACCCGAGTCACCGGTCCGGTTGCGACGCCGTCCGCGGCCAGATCCGCCCGCAACGCGGCAGCGATCGTAGGATCTGCCGTTGCCCGCCAGTCGACGACGGCACCGTCGACTTCGTCCTCCGCGCGTTGCACTTCGAGCCAGGTGACGAGTCCGATACCGGGATAGGCGGCGCGCGTTGCCGTTCCGAACACCTGGTCCCACCACGCCTGCTTGATGGCGAGTTGGTTCTCGTCTCCGGGCGCGCCCTGTTGATAGAACGCGGCGGTCTCGACCGCCATCGGTTTACCGCGGCCATCGACGTAGTCCCGGTAGAAGTTTCGCCCGTCGCCGGAGGCAGTCGGATAGCCGTAGGTGCCGTCCAGCTCGGCTGCGAACTTACCGGGTTCGGGCACGGCATTGGTCCCGAACGAGTCGAGGTTTCCCCAGTGGTAGAGCGTCAAACCGACCCAGTCGACGACGCCGTCGCCCGGGTAGTACGGGGCATAGGGGTCGTCGGTGGCGTCGATGGTGCCGTCACCGTCGGTGTCCAACAGTGCGCTGGTCCGCGGCCCGGAACCGTCCACTGCACCGCGCGCCTCGCTGAACGGATAGCCGGCGCCGTAGGCGGGTGCCCACAGCATCGACGCGGTGGGAACGGCCGAGTGCACCGCGTCGGCGACGAGGCGAAACGCCGAAACATACTCTGCCGGTTGTTGTCCCCAGGAATACCATGTGCCGTTCATCTCGGGCGCGAACCGAACGTAGAAATCTGTGCCAAGATTCTCGCGCAGATCGGCGAGCTGTCGTGCGAGCGCGTCGGCGTCGGACGAGGTCAGTTCGGCGAGCGGCTTCTGTGGTTCCAAGGTCAAGACGGCTTGGCTACCGAATTGCGCTGCCTGTTCGACGAATTGGCGAAGATACAGGGCGTCGTCTTCGTTCAGGGGATAACGCACGGACTGTGCGTATACCGAGGGTGTGACGCCCAGACGATTCGAGTATGCCTGCGCCCCGTCGTCGGTCCAGTCGAGCACCGGCCCGAATCGGGGCGACGCCGGTGGCTCGATTCCGCGGATCGACTGCGCCGCCGCCATTCCCGACAGCGATACGAAGAGAACAGCGACCACAGTCAGTATCGACGCGACTCGGGCACCTGATGCCCACCGTGAGAGCGGCACCGTCAGTGCGTTCGGTTCAGCACGAGGTACCAGCGATTCACCGAGTCCTCGCGCTCGTAGACCAACGTGTCCACCGACGCCTGCGCAATGCTCAATCCTCGACCGCGCTCGGACATGTCGTCCGGTAGCGACACGTCGGTCAAGTCGACATCGGCAGCTCGGCCGTCGTCCTCGAAGATGGCTTCCACCCGATCCGGTAGTCCCCGCACGCGGAGAATCAGCATCACGCGTTCACCGCTGGAGGCGTGCTCGATGATGTTCGACGCCACCTCGGCCACCGCCAGTTCGAACTGCATGCGGCGGGTGGCGGGCAAGTCGTCGTCGGCCCACAGCCTCTCCAACAGATCGTGCACCGAGTCGAGGTTCTCGGGCTGCGCAACGATCCGAATGGTTTCGTCCGCCGACCCACCCCCGTCAAGCTCCACTGAAGGCACCCTCCACCGAGTTACCGGCTTGCAGAACACGATTGAGGTTGGTCAGTGCAAGTACCGACTCGATCTGCTCGGTGGGCCGGGCGATGCGTAGATCACCGCCCGCCTGCCGCGCGGTCTTCAGTCCGGATATCAATGCACCGAGACCGGACGAATCGACGAAGCTCGCCTCCGCCAGATCGACCACGATGCGGTTCACACCACCGGCCACCATCTCCGTCACGACATTGCGCAGCCTCGGGGCCGCGACCATGTTGAGGCGACCGTTCACACGAATGATGCCGACTCCGCCCTCTGTCGTCTCGGTGTCGAATTGGATCACAGCTGAGCTCCGTTCTGTTCGGTTCTGTTTCCATGGTGTCGGCCCTGCCCGGTGTCCGAGATGACCCGCGGCACAGCGGTTCCCACGCCCTTGTCGCCAGGCCCGCGATACCGGACGGCCTGAATCACGACGCTGAAGATCACGAGGTCGAACAGCAGCCAGAACAGGTTGACCGAGACGCCGAGCACCGACGCCTGCCCCAGCGTCAGCCGAAGGACGCCGATGCAGGAGGCGATGACGAGTGCTGCCATGACGATCAATTGAGGTTTGACCAGATGCCACGGCGTATCGGAGTCGCCCTGCCGGGTTTTCGGTGTGACGGCAAACGTCAGGGACTGGCCCAGATAGACGTTGCGGAACGCCGAGGTGCAGGCCTTGATCCACACGGGGAAGAGGGCAAGGCTGTATTGCTGACCGCGCCAGGTGGAACTTCCTCTTCCAACGACGAAGAACAACAACTGATTCACCAACAGGAACGGCACGAGCCGAACGAAGAAGTCGACGCTGTAGGCCGACACCGGCTGAACCCCGATGGTCATGTAGATGACGGGGGCGGCCACGTAGACGACCGCGACGAAACCCGACAGGTAGCTCCACATGGTGGACCAGTACATGAGCTTCTGTGCGAGGTTCAGACCCTTCTTCGTGAGGGGGTTCTCCCGAAGCATCACCTGAATGGTTCCCTGCGCCCAGCGAAGTCTCTGAGTGAGCATCGTGCCGATGTCTTCGGGCGCCAAGCCGTACGCCAGCACCTCGTGGTGGTACGCGGACTTCCACCCCATGCTGTGCAACCGCATGCACGTTGCCATGTCTTCGGTGACGGAGATGGTGGCGAGCGGCATCAACGGAATGGCTTCGTCGTCGTTGCTCGTGTCGATCGACCGAATCATCGCGGCAATGGACTCGAGTGCCCCGAGCGGAGACCACGACCGATCGACCATGAATGCCAGGGCATTCGGAGCCATCGCGGCGAGACCCGCCTCCTCGCTGCGTATCTCGCTGTTCAGTGCGTCGATGGCTGCGAGATCTGCCGCCATCATCTTCGCGTCTGCCTGCACCAGCTGTTCGGTGGCCGCGTCGACGCGTTTCTGGAATTCGTACGTGACCTCGGACAGCGAGCGACCTCGTCGCAACTCCGCGCGCGCTTGCCGACACGCGAAACGCACATAGTCCAGTGCGGCAGCGAGTTCGGGCTGGCTGTCGTCCACTTCGGCGCGCGCAGCATCGACCACGGCAACGGCGGATCGCAACGTTCGGTGCACTTTGATCTCTACTTCACTCACGTACCCCGAGACGCCCAGCTGCATCAGCGCCTCGCGACGCAGCACCGCGTTGGACCCGCAGAAGAACGCCGAATTCCAGCCGTCCTTGCCCTGCTGGATCGGACCGTAGAAGAGCGGTGCCTGGCTGCCGAGTGGATCGGACGGCGTGACGTTGACGAAGAACTGCGGCGTCTGCACCAGTGCCATCGACTCGTCGGCGAAATAACCGAGGGTCTTGTCGAGAATGTCCGGCTCCGGCACTTGATCGGCATCGAGAATCAACAGGAACTCGCCCTCGGTGACCAGCAGGGCGTTGTTCAGGTTGCCTGCCTTGGCGTGCCGCGGCTTGTCGACCCATTCGATGGACCGCGTGATGTAGCCGATCCCCAGTTCTTCGGCAGCAGTGCGCATTTCGTCGCGATTACCGTCGTCGAGAATCCAGGTGTTGTGCGGGTAGGTGATCTCTGCGGCCGCGATGGCGGTGGCGATCACCATGTCCGCAGGTTCGTTGTACGTGGTGATGAAGACGTCCACCGTGGCCCCGTCGGGAGGACTCGGTGGCGGCGGACGCTTCTTCAGACGCCACATCGTCAGTCCGAAGAGCAACGAGTCGACGAGGCTGTACGTCTCGGCGATCACGAGCGGTACGGCGATCCACCATGCGGGCCAATTGACGGAGAACAGCCACCGCCACACGATGTAGTTGATGCCCAGCGCAGCGGTCGACAGAACCAGCAAACGCAGTCCGAATACCTTCATCGGCCTATCGGTCCGCGGATCCGAGTCGGCGCAGAGCTACCGCCGTGACGTCGTCGAGTGCCTCGGTGGACCGGGCGAGGTGATGGATGGTGTCGATGAGGTCCGCGGTGCGCGGATGTGTGCGCAACAGGACTTCGATCTGGCGTATCGCGTCCTGTTCGGACGGACCGAACACTTCGAGGAGTCCGTCGGAGAACGACAGCACCGTCTCGCCCTCGGCAAGGACTGCACTACGCGGTTTCCACTTCGATGCGGCCAGCACTCCGATGGGCAAGTCGTCGGACGGCAGCCATTCGACAGTCGAATCGGACCGCAGGATTGCGGTCAATCCGTGGCCTGCATCGGCGTAATCGAGCACGCCGGTGGACGCCTCGAGTCGCGCATGAAAGGCCGTGACGAAGGAACTCGTCTGCTCCAGATCGTCGTGCAGCAGGGTACTGGCCAGAACCATCGACCGTCCCAGATCCAGGTCACCGAAACCGGTCGACGCGACGGTCCTCGAGATGCCACGCAGAACGGCCCGAACCGATGCGGTGATGATGGCCGCCGCGGTGCCCTTGCCCATGACGTCGGCGACCGTCAGCATCATTCCGCCCGGGACGGGATACAGGTCGTAGAAGTCGCCTCCGACCTGGAACGCAGGAGAGCAGACGCCGTCCACCTCGTACCCGTCGACGACCGGCGCCGTCTCGGGAAGAAGCTGCCGCTGCACCTGTGCTGCGCGCTGCAGGTCGTCGCCGCTCGTCAGCTCGCGCTGCGCCCACTGGGCCATCTCGATCAACGCTGCCCGCTGTTCGGCGTCGAACGTGCGCGGAACACTGTCGTAGATACAGAAGATGCCGACGGCGTAGCCGCCGGGTCCGAACAGCGGGTAGCCCGCGTAGAAGCGTATGGAACCGTCCTGCGCCAGGGGGAGGCTCGCGAAGATCGGATCCGTTGTCGTGTTCTCCGAGACCACCAACAAGTCGTCGCGACCGCCTTTGACCTCCTCGACGGCGCGGTGACAGAACGTGTCGACGCGAGGCATCTCCCGCACATCGAATCCGTTGACTGCCTTGAACCACAGACGGTCGTTGTCCAGCAGCGATACCGTCGAAATGGGGACACGGAACACGCGGCGGGCCAAACGGGTGATCTGATCGAACCGTTCTTCGCCCTTGGTGTCGACCAGCGCCAGCTGGTCCAACGAATGCTGACGAGCGTGTTCGGCGTCGTCGTCCGGGATCTGGGCGCGGGTATCCGACAAGGTCGTCATCGGTATGTCCTTCCTAGAGCTTCCGCGAATGCGGCCGCCGAATCGGGGGTGCTGGTGAAGCGCCAGTCGGCTTCCTTGTCATGGTCGAACCACACGAATGCGGTGACATCGGGTTGCGCGTCGAGGAACGCGATGAGGTCACGAATCCAGTCCGGTTTGGAACCGCCCTGATCGGTGCTGCCGACTTCGGCGATGACGATGGGTTTGGCAGGGGCGATCGCCCGCACCTCGTTCAGGCTCGGCCCGAACAATTCCGCCGGCGGGGTCCACTTGGTGTCGGGCGCGGAGGTTCCCCAGTTGTATCCGTCGAGACCGACCACATCCACGAAGTCCGAACCCGGGTACGTCTGCGACATGGGGGTACTGCCCTCGAAGGAGACGTTGGGCGACCACACCCACTTCACGTTCGTGGCGCCGGCCGCTCGGAAGATGTCGTGGACGTGCTTCCATGCCGCCACGTACGTTGCCGGGTCGGTGCCGCGGGCGGTGGACCACGGGTACCAGGTGCCGTTCTGTTCGTGAGCGAACCGCAGGTAGACGGTCTTGTTCCAGTCGCGCAATTGTTCTGCCCAGCGAGCGATGTACGGATCGTGGTCTCCGCGCACGAAGGTGGGCATCGCGAACCGGGCGCTGTCGAATTGCGCTCCCTGTTCCCATTTCCAGGGCTCCCACGTCAGCAGCGGATCGGCGCCCGCCTCGGATACCGCGTCGAGTCCGGCGATCGGCGGCTCGGTGGTGAAATCCGCGTAGGACAGCACGAGGGTCGGGGCCTGGCCGGCTGCGGCGGTGACTTGCTCGAACTGCTGCGTTGCCGTGGCGCCGCCGGGCGTACTGACGCCGAACCTCAGGGAGTTCTGCTGGGGAGTTTCGGAGTCGACCGAGGTGGTGGTGCCGAAACTCGTCGGAGCAGCCACGTCGGTAGCCGTACCCCCACATCCGACCGCCGCAGTGACGTACGTGCAGGACAGAGCAACCAACGCTCCGGCAATGGCCGCCTGTCCTTTTTTCACCGCCGCATACCAATCTCGAGTGTCTTGTGAAGCTGCTCGAAAGACGCCGGCGTACTGCCTCGGGGAAATAAACAAACCACGAGATATGTTTGTCGACGAGTTTCAGTGTTGTTTCCCCGCAACACTTTTGGGCTAGCCATTACCGACCGATCGTATCGGGTTTGCTGCCGACGGGTGTGAAACCGTGTGTCATCGCATCGTCCGACGAGCCATTCGAGGGCTCGTGGCTACGGGTGCCCCGGGCGCCCGGTCCCGGGGACCGTTAACGCCGCATTCATATGGCGGTGCCATCATTTCGGCCATGTTTGGACGAGCATCCCTGACCTCGGCGATCGGTGCGGTAGCCGTCGTGATCGCTGCCACGGCGACCACTGCGGTGGCGGCGACCGGCGTCGCGCAAGCTGACCCCGGGTCGTGCCCGGCGCTGTACGTCGTCGCGATCCCCGGAACCTGGGAAACCGGAATCGGTGAAGCTCCGAAGCCCGGCATGCTGACCGCGGTCACCGACGCGATCGACGGTGGAAACATCGAGACGGACTACGTCACCTACCCCGCCACCGCCTTCCCCTGGGAGGGCGAGGCGTACGGGGCGTCCGAGGCGCAGGCCGTCGCCAACGCCGGTGGCATGTTGAAGGCCAAGGCCGACGCTTGCCCCGGAACCCGCTTCGGCGTCATCGGATACAGCCAGGGAGCCGACGCCGCCGGTGACCTTGCCGCGTCCATCGGAACGGGCGCCGGCATCGTGCCTGCGGACAAGATCGCTGCGGTCGGCCTGATCTCGGATCCGAAGCGGTCGGACACCGACGCGTTGGTCGGACCGAAGGTCGTCGGCTCCGGCGTCGGTGGCCCGCGCATCGGCGGGTTCGGTTACGTCAGTGCGGTCACGCGGACGTTCTGCGCGGTGGGCGACCTGTACTGCTCCACTCCGCGGGAGGATTTCGTCGCGCGGCTCGCCGGATTCCTGGCCGTGTCGTCCGATCCGACGCCGGCCACGGCGGGGAAGTACGTGTCCGAAGCGCAGGCGCTCCTCGGTGACCTCTCGGCCGCCGGCGGTCTGCCCGCCTTGGCCGGTCAGCTGACGGACCAGGCCAACGAGGACCGGGTAAAGCAGATTCAGACGTTCTACCGGTCGCAGGTGCACACCGACTACCGCAACTACCGAGTCGACCCGAACGGGGCCACGGCCACGTCCTGGCTGGCGAACTACTTGCGCGCCGCGGCCTGAGGGCTGCGGCGGAACAGCACCACCGCGGTGACCGCCGCCGCCACCATGATGAGGACCGTGGAGCCGGCCGCGGCGACGATGCCGTCGACGTAGGCCTCGCGGGCGCGATCGGCCAGGCGGGCCGCCTCGTCGGCCGGTAGCGAGCGGGCGGTGGCGAGCGCTCCGGACAGTGTGTTGTCGACGGTTCCCTCGTCGCCCATGGCGATGCGATACGTTGCGGCACTGATGGATCCGAGCAGCGCGATGCCCAGTGCGCCGCCGATCTCCGCGCCGGTCTCGGACACCGAACCCGCGGCGCCGGCCTTCTCCGGTGCGGCGGTCGCGAGCACTCGGTCCGAGCCGAGGGTGGTGCCGGTCCCCACCCCGAGTGCGGCGACAGCCATACCGACCAGCAGGACGGCGAGTGTCGACCCGGAGCCGGTGTCTCCGGGCACGGCAACGAGGGCGACCACGGCGCTGCCCAGACCCATCACGGCCAAGGCGACCACCAGGATCACGGCCGGGCTGCGCCTTTTCATGATCAGCGGCGCCGACACCGAGGCCACGGTCGTCACCACCGCGGGAATCAGCGACCACAACCCCGCCTCCAGTGGACCGAGCCTCTTGACCAGCTGAAGGTATTGCGACAGAGCCAGATTGAAGCCGCTGATCACGAACACCGACACCAGGATGACGAGGACCGCGACGGAGAAGGCGGGCACACGGAAGAGGGTGAAGTCGATGATCGGCGTGGTGGTGCGCCGCTGACGGCGGACGAACAGCGCTCCGATCACCAGGCCGACCGCGAGGACGACGAGCGCCTGCAGGTCGACGCCTTCCTGCGCGGCGTGCTTGACGGCGTACACGATCGACAACATCGCGGCGATGGAGAAGATCACGCTCACCGGATCGAAGCGGCCCGGATGCGGATTCTTCGATTCCGGCAGCACGATCGGGGCAAAGATCAACAGCACCACCATGATCGGGATGTTGATGAGAAACACCGAACCCCACCAGAAGAACTCGAGCAGCACCCCGCCGATGACCGGTCCGAGAGCTGCGCCGCCGGAGAACCCGGCCGTCCACACTCCGACGGCTGCGCCGCGCTGAACCGGGTCGACGAACATGATCCGCAGCAGGGCAAGGGTCGACGGAGCGAGGGTGGCGCCGCCGATTCCCAGCAGCACGCGCGACGCGATCAACACCTCGGGAGTATGGGAGAAGGCTGCCGCCACGGACGCGAGTCCGAAGATCGCCGACCCGATCATCAGCAGGCGACGGGTTCCGATCCGGTCGCCGAGCGATCCCATCGTGACCAACAGTCCCGCGAGAATGAAGCTGTAGATGTCCAGAATCCAGAGCTGTTGCGAGCTGGACGGATTGAGGTCGTCCGCGATGGAGGGCAACGCCAGATACAGGACCGAGATGTCCATCGAGACCAACACGATGGGCAGAACCAGAACGGAGAGCCCGATCCACTCCCGACGCGTCGCGCGAGTGACGGCACCGGTCGACTGCGCGGACGCCATGCGGGGATGCCTCGTTTCTCGGTGACTGCGACGGTACGTCGCGTAGGTTCGTCCCCGAGCCTATTTCACTTGCAGAGGGGAACGAAAACCATGCCTGATCTGAACGTCGTCGCGACCATCCCGGCCAAGCCCGGGTTCGAGAAGGAGGTTGCCGCGGCGCTGTCGAAGCTCGCCGCCGCCACCGTCGACGAGCCGGGATGCGTCTCCTACGTTCTCTACGAATCCCAGGCAGCGCCGGGCACTTTCGTCACCATCGAGACCTGGAAGTCGCAAGAGGACCTCGACGCTCACATGACGGCGCCCGCGATTCAGGAGGCCATGTCCACCGCCGGTGAGCATCTCGGTGAGATCGCGATTCATCCGTTGAAGCCGGTGCAGTAATTCCCCGCGGTGATCACGGTCGAATTGTTCGGTTTTCGCGAGGAAGCGAACATTTTCGCCGTGATCACCAGCGTTGGGGGATCGGCTACGCGTACTCGACGTCCCGCGGCTCGCCGGACCGATTGACCACGGCGTAGACCAGGCCGGACAGGCCGAGCATCGCCACCATCACGATCACTGCCAGCAAGCCCGTGCCGCCGATGGAACCGGACGTGATGCGGTCCAGCCCGGTGCTCACCCACCCCAGCGGGGTGAACGACGCGGCCTTGCCGAACACGGAACTGTCCGGCGATCCGACGAAGGCGGCGCCGCACACCACCAGCTGCACCAATAGCAGCACGAGGTTCACCGACTGACCCACCGCGCGGCCGAACAGCACCTGGATCGCGCCGGCGGCCGCGAGGAAGGCTGCGGCAGAGAGCAGCAGGAACGCGATTCCGCCGACGATGCCGCCGAATCCGAGGTCGGTGCCGACGTACACGTAGGCGATCGACGCGGCGGCGGTCAAGGTGAGCACCGCGACGACGGGAGCCAGACGAGCGAGGTGGCCACCGCGGGTCAGGAGCCGCAGCAGGCTGACCCCCGCCACCGCACCGACGGCGATCAGCGCCGCGAGTAGGTAGTTCTGGGATCCGGTGTCGCCGCTGCCGACCACGAGCGTGGTCTGCGTCTGGCCGTCGGCGGTCGTCGTGGTCGCCGCCGAGGTGGCGGACGCGGCGGGGAGCGAATCCGTCGCGGTCTTGACGTTGGTCTGCAGGCTGGAGATGACTCCGTTGATCGGGGTCACCGCGGTGCCGATCTGGTCGGTGCCGGCCTTGAGCTGCTTGCCGCCGTCGTCGAGCTGGACGATGCCGTCGCGCAGCTGCGCGTTTCCGGTCGCGAGCTGTGACGCGCCGTCGGCGAGCTGCGAGACGCCGGTGTTGAAGTCGCTGGAGGAGTCGGCGAGCTGGAACGCGAGCAGCTTCGCGCCGTCACGAAGCTGGTTCAACTGACTGACGGTGCTGGGTCCGACGCCCTGAGTGTTCAGAGTGTCGATGAGTCCGCGAAGCTGGTTGGCCGCGTCGGTCGTGATGGGGTTGTTGACGCTCTCGATCTTGTTGGCCACGTCGGCGATCGCGGCGGTGACCTGCGCCTGCTTGTCACCGATGGCGAGCAGCGGGGTCGTCACCTGATCGACACCGCCGCTGATCTGCTGAGCGCCGTCGCCGAGCTGGGTGATGCCTCCGCGCAACTGGCCGAAACCGGCGTCGAGCTGACCGGCGCCGTCGGCGAGCTGCACCGAACCGGTCCGTGCCTGTCCGAGCCCGTCGGAGAGCTGGGTGACGCCGCCCGTGAGCTGAGGTGCGGCGTCGGTGAGCTGCGTCAACCCGCTCGAGAGCAAGGTGAGAGGCAGCGACGCGCTGGTCAGGGCGGTTCTCGTCTTGGCCAACGGGTCCGCGGAGGCGGGGGTGGTGCTCTGCCCCTCGCCGGGGGACGTGGTCGTCTCCGAGGAACCGGCCGACGAGGTCGTCGACACACCGTTTCCGCTCACCAGCGCGTAGATGCCTGCGACGAAGAGCGGGAGGACGATCAGGAGGGCGGCGACGATCGGCCGCGCGACGATACCGGGGCGCGGCGACGAGCCGTGAGCAGACGAAGTGGCCATAATGAGGCCAAGGCTAACCTGTGACGGATGGGCAAAATGCACCCTGTCAGGGCGTTGTTCGTCATAAAGGCCGCCCACCAGGCTCTTTAAGAGGGCACTGTGGATCTTTCGGAAAGCACTGTGGATCTTTTCAGAGCCTGCGGACCTAGGGACGGTTCCGAGGGAGCAGGTCCCACACGTGCTGCGTCTCGTTCACCGCGGCGACCGTACGTCTTCCGCTGCGGGAGAAGAGAATGCGGGTGATCGAGCCGTAGTCGATGGGGAACGTCAGTGGCCGCTCGGTGTGCAGGATGTCTTCCAGTACGACGTTGATCACGCCGCCGTGGGCGAACGCCGCGACCGTGTCGTCGTGATCGGACGTCGACGCGAGGTCAGCCACGGCGCCTAGAACGCGGGACCGGAACGCGTCGGCGTCGACGGCGGCGGGCAGGTGACCGGCCTTGATCCGTTCGAACTCCGCCGGCAGAGCCGTCCGAGCTTCTTCGATGGTCATGTATCCGGGGAAGTCGCGGTCGTACTCGGCGAGCCCGTTCACGATGTCCACCGGGAGGGACACCGACGTCGACAGCGGCTCGGCGGTCTGTACCGCCCGCTTCTGCGGGCTGCTCACCACGCGAGCGATGCGGAACGCGGCAAGGCCCGACGGGATGCGTCGCGCCTGCTCGTGGCCCAGATCTTCGAGCTCGGGGTCGGCGTCCTCGGTCGATCGAACCGGAAGTGCGTGTCTGATCAGCAGTAGTTGCACGGCGTCAGGTGATCGAGACGAGTTCGGTGATGTCGTCGATAGGAAGCTCCCCGTCGACGATGGCCGTCACCTGCGCGCTGTTCAGGACGATCTGCCCACCGTGGTTGTCGAGGAATGCGGTGTCGGCAGCGTCGCGGCCGGTCGCGATGCGCACCAGCGTCGATCGAGGTGCGAGGCAGGTGGCGTCGACGACGCGCCACACCCCGTCGACGAACGCCTCGGCGACGGCGTGGAAGTCCATCGGGTCGCAGCCCGGTGCGTAGACCGCGACGAGCCGTGCGGGCACGTTGACCGCGCGGAGCATGGCCACGACGAGGTGGCTGTAGTCCCGGCACACGCCGCGGCCGGCGAGGAGGGTGTCGGCGGCGCCGTCGATGGGGTCGCTGCTGCCGGGAACGTACTGCAACCGGGCGCCCACCCACGCGGACACCTTCTCGAGCAGAACGGACGACTCGGAGTACTCGCCGAACTCGGTGGCGGCGAATCCGTAGAACTTGTCGCATTCGGCGTAGCGGCTGGGACGCAGGTAGACGGACTGGTCGTAGTCGGTGACGGGCGCCGGGTAGGTGTTTCCGTCGATCGTCGCGTCGTAGTAGGTCTGGAGGCTGCCCACTCCGCACTCGAACTTGTGGATGCGGTTGCCGTGCTCGCCGCTGATCTCCTGCGCGTAGATCGGGTTGCCCTCGAGGAGAAACGACAACGTCTCGCTCACCATGGTTCCCGGATGCGGTGCGACGGCGATCTGGAACTCGAGTGTCGTGGGTTCGAGGACGTCGACGTCGAGCCGGGCGGATACGAGGCGTCTCATGGCGCTCATCCTGCCAGTCGGCGGCCCGATCGGCCGATCAGACGGTCGGGCCGATGCACAGATCCGCGACGCGCCGCGGCTGGTCGATCATGATGTGGTGGTACGACGGTTCGACCACCGTGAACCGGGCTCGTAGCGACCGCGCGAACTGTCGCTGACGACGAACCCACGACCGTCCCCAGGGCGTCGGGACACCGGTGTGCGCAGCCACCACGATGATCGAGGACCGGGGCAGCGGCACATCTCCACGCAGCTGGTCGAGTTCGTCGGCCAGGTCGGAGAAGACCGCGTACTCGGCCATCGCCGACGCCAGGAACGACGGCCGCCGATAGATCCCGAGCACCTGCCGGACGACGTCGGGATCCCATCCGTCGGGTGGCACGGCGCGGGTCAGGAGGACTCGGCTCGGTGCGGCACCCAGATACTGCAGACCCGTGTTCGCGGCGAACGAGGCTCCCCATCGAGCGGCCAGAAGCCGCAGCCCGCGCGGAAGCACGCCCAGCGGCGCACTCTCGATGGCGGCGTCCAACAAGATCAACCGCGACACCTTCTCCGGATGCAACCGGAGAAAGGCCTCGGTGTAGATGCTCGCTATCGAATGGCCGACGAGAACGACCGGGCCGGTTTCCGCCTCGACGGCCTTCTCGATGGTCGCCACCTCGCCGCGCACCGTAGGCACCCAGCCGAGCTCGGGGTGATCCAGGCGGTAGCCCGCTCGCTCCACCACGACGACGCGGTGACCGTCGCGGCGCAGGATCGCGGCGGTGTCCCGCCAGTCGAGAGGGCTGCCGCCGAGCCCGCTGCACAAGACGATCGTGTGTTTCATGTGAAACAACCCGAGTCAGGTTCGGGGCTTGGCCAGCGGAAACGCCAGGGTCTCGCGGATGCTGCCGCCGGTGATGAGCATGACGACCCGGTCCACACCCATGCCGAGACCGCCCGTCGGCGGCATGCCGCGCTCGAGGGCGAGCAGGAAATCCTCGTCGAGTTCCATCGCTTCGGCGTCGCCGCCGGCCGCGAGAAGTGACTGCTCGGTGAGCCGAGCCCGCTGATCCACCGGATCGGTGAGCTCGCTGTACGCGGTACCCAGTTCCACACCCCAGGCGACGAGGTCCCACTTCTCTGCGACCCCGGGAATGCTGCGGTGCGGCCGGGTCAGCGGCGACATCGACGTCGGGAAGTTCGTGTAGAACGTCGGGAACTCGGTGTAGTCCTCGACGAGATGCTCGTACATCTCCTGCGCGACTGCGCCTGCGTCCCACGTGGATTGGTACGGGATGTCGTGTGCATCGCAGAGCCGCTGCAACTCCTCGAGAGGCGTCTCGGGCGAGACGTCCTCACCGAGCTTCTCCGCAACGGCGCCGTGCATCGTCTTGACGGGCCACTCACCGGAGATGTCGATTTCGATCATCTTGCCGTCGTCACCGGGCCGCAGGACGATCTCTCGACCGTGCGCGGCCACCGCGGCCCGCTGAATCAGCTCGCGGCACATCACCATCACGCGTTCGTAGTCGCTGTGCGCCTCGTACGCCTCGAGGATGGTGAACTCCGGGTTGTGCTTGAAGTCGGCGCCCTCGTTGCGGAACACCCGCCCGATCTCGAAGACCTTCTCCATACCGCCGACGCACAGACGCTTCAGATACAGCTCCGGGGCGATGCGCAGGTACAGATCGAGGTTGTACGCGTTGATGTGCGTCACGAACGGCGCGGCGTTCGCGCCGCCGTGAATCTGTTGCAGGATAGGGGTTTCCACCTCCATGAACCCGCGGTCGCCGAGTGAGTCGCGCAGCGACTTCACGATCGCGCTGCGGGCCACCATGAGTTGGCGCGCCTCGGGATTGATCGCCATGTCTACATAGCGTTGGCGCACACGCGATTCCGGGTCGGTGAGTCCCTTCCACTTGTCCGGCAACGGGTGCAGGCTCTTGCCGTTCATCCGCCAGTCGGTGGCCAGAAGAGAGAGCTCCCCACGGCGGCTTCGCCCGATCGCACCGCTGACCTCGATGAGGTCGCCGAGATCGAAGTCGGCAGCGAACTGGGTGAGCCGATCGCCGACGCGGTCGCGATCGAACAACACCTGAACGTCACCGGACCAGTCCCGAACCACCCCGAACAGAACGCCGCCGTAGTCGCGAATCCGCAGCAGTCGCCCGGCAATTCGAACGGTGGTGCCCTGCGGAGACCCGACCGCAGCCGCCACCGTGTGCGTCGGCGGGTAGGCCACCGGGTACGCGTCGACACCTTCCTCGGCCAAACGCTCGAGCTTGGCCATCCGAACCCGAACCTGCTCGGGGCGCTTGCGCCCGGCGTGCTCCTCGGCGTCCTCGGTATCGTCGGGAGCGCGCCCGTCCGAATGCAACCCGACGATGCCCGCCGGAACCTGCTCGTGCACACCGGTGTGCGCCGATGCGCCGCGGAACGTGGGAAGGGTCAGGAAGCCCTCGGCGATTGCCGACGCGATACCGACCTTGGGGATGTCCTTGTTGTCCTCGAAGCACAGGAACCGGGGCACCCATTCCGGCTGGTACTTAAGGTTCGATCGGTACAGCGCCTCGAGCTGCCACCACCGCGAGAAGAAGACGAGTGTCGAACGCCACACGCGCAGAACGGGTCCCGCGCCGATACGGCTGCCCTCCTCGAACGCCGCGCGGAACACCGCGAAGTTGAGCGACACCTTGGTGACGCCGAACTGATCGGACTGCGTCGCGAGTTCGGTCACCATCAACTCGACGGTTCCGTTGGGCGCCTGGGGGTGTCGACGCATGAGGTCGAGGGACACCCCGGACAAACCCCACGGAACGAGCGACAGCATGCCCACCACGCTGTCATTTTGGATTGCCTGCACCAGTAAGCAATTCCCGTCCAACGGGTCTCCGAGGCGACCGAGGGCCATCGAGAAACCACGCTCGGTCTCGGTGTCTCGCCAGCCGTCCGCGTCGGCGATGATCGACAGCCATTCCTCTGCCGGGACGTCCCGGTGGCGACGGATGCGCACGGTCACGCCCTTGGCGCGTGCACGGTTCACGGCCTGACGGACCGGCCGCATGTCCGGTCCGCTCACGCTGTACGTGCGGGTATTGAGCACCGCCTCGTCGCCGAGCTCGAGCACCGACAGGCCTGCTCTCTTGTAGGCGGTGGCCCCGGCCTCGCTCGCGCCCATCGCGGCGGGCGACCAGCCGTACCGACCGGCCAGCTCGAGCCACGCCTCGATCGCGTGCGGCCAAGCCTCGGGGTTGCCGATCGGGTCGCCGCTCGCCAGGCACACACCCATCTCGACCCGATACGTCACGGCCGCCTTGCCGCTGGGGGCGAACACGACCGCCTTGTCGCGGCGAGTGGCGAAGTATCCGAGGGAGTCGTCGGCCGACGAGCGTTCCAGCAGTCCGCGCAGGAGCGACTCGTCGTTTCCGGTCAGCGCGTTGGTGGACCGCTGCGAGCGGAACAACGTGATCGCCGCGGTCGCCAGTGCCAGGAACGCGAACAAGCCGAGCAGGAAGTTCATGAATCCGTGCGGGTTACCGCTGAACTGCTCGTTGTCGACGGCGGCCAGCGCGGTCACACGGTTCAGCGCCCAGAACAGGGTCTCGTCGCGAGGGAGGGAGCCGGGGAAGAGCCACAGCAGACCCCAGCCGACGAGGGTGCCGGCGGCCAGTCCGACGAGGAGCACCCCGAGCGCCTTCCACGCTGCTCCGCGACGCACCCGGGTGTAGAACTCGCGGCGCGCGAGAACGAGCAGCACGACGATGGCGACGTGGATTGCGAGGGCGATCCATGCGCTGACGTCGTCGGGGTCGTCGACGAGCTGCGCGATGTTCCCCAGTACGAACAGAACGGTGTAGACGGTTGCGATCCACCACGCGATCCGCTTGCGGCTCGCGAGCGCGGCGGCGAGCAGCGCGAGGACGAGCGCGTAGGACAGCGACGTGTCCGGGGCGTCGACCAGATAGTTGTCGACCCAGCTGCGGGGGGCGTGAACGAGGAAGCGCAGCGCGGGGGAGATGCTCCACAGGAACACCAGAACCGACAGGACTCCGAGGACCAGACCGGCGAGGTGCGGGACCTCGCGGAGCCGGCTCTTCTCGTCCGGTTTGCGGTTACGCCTCGGCGGCGCCCCCTCGACCTGTTTCGGCACCGACGTTGTTGCCATGACCGACTGTCCTCCTGCGACTGAACACCTGCTGCGATGCGCTAACGGTAGTCGTGCGCAGCGACAGCACGACGCTCCTTGCGTTCGGAGTTCGTTCTCCTACTTTCGGTGGACCGATTCGTCGCCCTTTGTGTCCATATTCGGCCGGTTCGAGCCTCACTACGGTGAACGGGCGCCCGATTCGCGTTCACTGACCGCCATGGCGACCACATCGTTGAACAACCCGATCCTGCTGACCATCGCGGCGTGCGAGGTCGGATTCTGGGTACTGACGCTCGGCGGGCTCGCGGTGCGGTACTTGTTGCGCCGGCGGACGGCGAGCACCGTGATGATCGCGCTGCTGCCCGTCCTCGATCTCGTTCTGATCGTGGCCGTCGCCCTCGATCTGCACCGCGGCGGCGACGTGGGGTTCGCGCACCGGCTCGCCGGGATCTATCTGGGATGGACCGTGATGTTCGCTCACTCCACGGTTCGGTGGTTGGACGTGCGATTCGCCCACCGGTTCGCGGGCGGGCCGCCGCCGGAGAAGCCTCCCAAGAAGGGCCCGGCGGCCTACGAGCGTGAAAAGGCGCTATTCCTGAAATGGCTCGGCGCCGCCGCCATCGCGCTGGCGGTGACGTACGGACTGGCGTTCACCGTGGCCGACGCGGAGCAGGCTGCGGCGCTGAAAGCAGGTGTCTCGGCGATCGGCGTCATCACCGTCATCTGGTTCGTCTCCGGTCCGCTGTGGGCGAAGGTTCATTAGTGTGGTGCGCACCATGCGCAACTATCGGGGCTGGCGGCCCGAGCACGTCGCGGTCGTTCCCGGCGTCGGTCTTGCCGCGTCTTTTCTGTTCCTGGCCGCGCTGTACCTGACCGGAATCGCCGACGAGTCGGGCCGACGGATTCTGCAGAGCTGGGGAGCAGCGGCCATCGCGGGGGCATTGGTGGTCATGGCAGGCGCAGCATGCCTGCGCCGCCGCTACCCGATCGTCGCCTATCTCGGGACCGTGGCGGTCACGGGAGGACTCGTCGTCACGGTCGGTGATCTGGGATTCACTCCGCTGTACTGGATTGCCATCGTCGGCTTGGCCATTCGGGTGTCGGGAGCAGCGCTGGTGGCCTGCGCGAGCGTAGGGATCGTCGTCGACGCCGCAGCCAGCTCCATCAACGCGTCGTCGTGGGTGGTGCCGGCCATCAACATCGTGGTCAGCTATTCGGTTCTTCTTCTTCTCGGAAAAGTCATCGCGCACAACAGGGCTCAGGCGCAACTCAGCGATTCGGCCCTCGCGGCCGCGCAGGCAGAACACGAAGCGCGACTCGCGGAGGCGATCGAGAACGAACGCCGCACCATGGCCCGTGAACTGCACGACGTGGCGGCACACCACCTGACGGGCATGATCATTCAGGCGCGAGCGGCGGACAAGGTGATCTCCGGCGACCCGGCTCGGGCGCAAGAACTCTTGCACGACGTCATCGACTCCGGTCAGCGCACGCTCGACGGATTGCGTCAGATCGTCGGAATTCTCCGCTACTCCTCCGACGAGCATGCCCCTCCGCAGCCCGTGATCGGCGACATCGCGGGACTCGCGGATGAGTCCAGACATGCGCTGCGCACCGTGGACGTCGAGATCGACGACGACATCGAGAACGTGGACAGCGCAGTGCAATTGGCGTGCTACCGCATCACGCAGGAGTCATTGGCGAACGCGATGCGCCATTCGCCCGGGAGTGACGCGTCGGTCCGGTTGGTACGCAGGAACGGGTCGGTGCATCTGACGGTCGAGGACACCGGACACGACGGACCCGCCGCCGGCGACGGGCAGGGGCTGGGTATCGCCGGAATGCGGGAGCGGGCAATGCTCCTCGGTGGCCGACTCGACGCCGGCCCACGCGCGGGCGGCGGCTGGCAGGTCACCGCCGAGTTGCCCGTCGACGGAAGGATCGCACCGTGATCGACGTTCTCATCGCCGACGATCAGCCGGTGGTACGGCAGGGGTTCGAGCTGTTTCTCGCCGACCACCCCGAGATCCGCGTCGTCGGTCACGCCGCCTCGGGTCACGACGCAGTCCAGAAGGTCGAGGAACTGCGGCCCGACGTGGTCCTGATGGACGTACGGATGCCGCATCGAGACGGGCTCTCTGCGGCCGCCGAGATCCTGTCGAGGTTCGACGGCACCCGCATCATCATGATCACCACGTTCGACCTCGACGAATACGTGTTCGCCGCGCTCGACATCGGGGCGTCGGGGTTTCTTCTCAAGGACACCGACCCCGACGAACTGGCGCGGGCCGTCGTGACCGTCGCGCACGGTGGCGCGGTGCTCTCACCGCGCCTGACGCCCCGGCTGATCGCCGAATTCGCCCGTCGCAGAACAGCTCCCGCTCCCCGCGAAACGCCCGATCACGATCTGACGGCACGCGAGATGGATGTGGTGCGTCTGCTCGCCCGCGGAATGGGGAACACCGAGATCGCCCGGTCACTTCACCTGGAGCAGAGCACCGTCAAATCACACGTCGGCAATATTTGCCGGAAGTTGGACGTTCCGACGCGGGTCCATGTGGTGATCTGGGCCTACGAGAACGGGGTGGTGGGGCGGCAGGAATAGATCCGCCGGGGCTGCCGTTACACATCTCGACGGCGTCCGTTGGCAAGCCCCGGGCCTCACCCCATTCGTCGCCACGAGCGACCACTCGCCGAGAGGCGTTTGCACGGGCGTCGTCCCCAATCTTTCGGCTCTCGAGAGGAACACGGCATGGCCTCGAAGACCTGGTTCATCACCGGAACGTCCCGCGGCTTCGGCCGAGAATGGGCCATCGCGGCTCTCGACCGCGGCGACAAGGTCGCCGCGACGGCGCGTAACACGGATTCCCTGAACGACCTGGTCGAGAAGTACGGCGACGCCATCCTTCCCATCCAGCTCGACGTCGACGATCGGGCTGCGGACTTTGCCGCGGTTGCTCAGGCACACAAGCACTTCGGCTCGCTGGACATCGTCGTCAACAACGCCGGATACGGACAGTTCGGCATGATCGAAGAGTTGAGCGAGGACGACGCTCGCCGGCAGATCGAGACCAACGTCTTCGGCGCCCTGTGGGTCACTCAGGCCGCGCTCCCGTATTTGCGTGAGCAGGGCAGCGGTCACATCATCCAGGTGTCGTCCATCGGCGGAATCTCGGCGTTCTCCGGGCTCGGGATGTACCACGCGTCCAAGTGGGCACTCGAAGGGTTCAGCCAGTCGCTGGCGCAGGAAGTCGAGAGCTTCGGCATCCACGTGACCTTGATCGAGCCGGGCGGATTCTCTACCGATTGGAGCGGCGATTCCGCCAAGCACGCGACTCAGCTCGACGCGTACGCCGACGTTCGCGAACAGACCCTGAAGCAGCGTGCCGTCCGTACCGCGAAGCGCGGAGAGCCCGAGGCCACGCGTGCAGCGATCCTGAAGATCGTCGACGCCGAGGAGCCGCCGCTGCGCATCTTCCTCGGCGAAGCGCCGCTCGGCATCGCCACCGCCGACTACGAGTCGCGGTTGGCGTTGTGGAACGAATGGCAGGACGTCGCGATCCAGGCCGGCGGGTAGGGAACCTTCCGCGCGGCGCGCTCGTTGGCGAGACACGTCCGAAAACGGACATTTCGCGCACGGAAGGATCTCTCATGGGTGTCAGCCTGACCAAGGGCGGCAACGTCTCCCTCACCAAAGCAGCACCGAACCTCACCGCGGTCTCGGTCGGCCTGGGATGGGACATTCGCACCACGACGGGAACCGATTTCGACCTCGACGCCAGCGCAATCGGCCTCGGCGCCGACAAGAAGGCACCCGGCAACGAGTACTTCGTCTTCTTCAACAACCTGAAGACCCCGGACGGCTCCATCGAGCACACCGGTGACAACACGACCGGCGAGGGCGACGGCGACGACGAGGTCATCAAGGTGAACCTCGCTGCCGTACCGCCGACCGTCGAGACCATCTCTTTCCCCGTCTCGATCTACGACGCCGACACGCGTTCGCAGTCGTTCGGCCAGGTGCGCAACGCGTTCATACGCGTCGTCGACCAGGCGAACGGCACCGAGCTCGCGCGCTACGACCTGTCCGAGGATGCCTCGACCGAGACCGCCATGGTCTTCGGAGAGCTGTACCGCAACGGCGCCGAGTGGAAGTTCCGTGCCGTCGGTCAGGGCTACGCGTCGGGTCTCGCGGGCATCGCGCGGGACTACGGCGTCAACGTCTAGCGATGGCGATCGACTACACCAAGAAGAAGACGCCGGAGGCCGCTGCCCCGTCGCTGATCAGCCTCACGAAGTCCGCGCCGCGCGTGAACCTCGCGAAGGGCGGCGACGGTCAGGGTGCCATGAGGGTGAACCTCAACTGGACGGCGCAGAAACCGTCGGGTGGGTTCCTCGCCAAGCTGGCGGCCGCGGCCAATCAGATCGACCTCGACCTCGGGTGCCTGTACGAACTGGCCGACGGTTCGAAGGGTGTGATCCAGGCTCTGGGCAACAGTTTCGGAGCGTTGGAGAAGCCGCCGTACATCCTTCTCGACGGCGACGACCGGTCCGGCTCCAACTCGGCGGGCGAGAACATGCACATCAATCTCGCACGGCCGGAACAGTTTCGACGAGTACTCGTTTTCGCCATGATCTACCAGGGTGCGCCTAACTGGGCCGCCGTCGACGGAGCGGTGACGCTGTTCCCGACGTCGGGTCCACAGGTCGAGGTTCGCCTCGATTCGGCCGAGAAGAACGCACGAATCTGCGCGGTCGCACTGATCGAGAGCGACGGCAAGACCGTCTCGGTGCAACGCGAAGTGAAGTACGTGACGGGAAGCCAAGCGGACCTCGACAAGATGTACGGCTTCGGCCTTCAGTGGAAAGCCGGCCGCAAGTAGGGTCGAACGCATGAGCTCCGCCGTGTTTCCAGCCCGCCTGCCCATCGTCTGCGCGCCGATGGCGGGCGGGCCGTCGACACCCGCACTCACCGCGGCCGTCTCCAATGCCGGCGGTCTTGGATTTCTCGCCGGCGCGATCCTGACCCCCGACGAGTTGGATCGACAACTCACCGAAGTCGAGCGGTCGACGTCGAATCCCTACGGCGTCAACCTCTTTCTGCCGTCGAAGCAGATCGCGACGGACGACGCACTCGACGGATACCGGTCCGCTCTGCAGCCACTCGCCGCCGAACTCGGTGTCGAGGTGGGTCCCGCGACCTGGCACGACGACCACATCGCCGAGAAGATCGACATCGTCTGCTCGCACCGCCCCGCTGCGGTGAGCGTGACGTTCGGCAGCCCGGGCCGCGAATTGTCGGACCGAGTGAAGGCGATCGGCGCGCAGATGATCGGTACGGTCACCTCGATCGCGGAGGCGGAGATTGCCGTCGCCGACGGTGCGGACATGCTGGTGGTCCAGGGAAGCGAAGCCGGCGGCCATCGGGGAGTGTTCGACGACGACCCCAGCGATGCACGTGGGGGTTTCTTCCTCTCCTTGCCGTCGCTGCTGATGTCGATCGGGCTGTCCGTCGACGTCCCGCTCATTGCGGCCGGCGGAATCATGGACGGCTCCGGCGTGTTCGCAGCCCTCGGATGGGGCGCTGTCGCAGCACAATTGGGGACAGCGTTCCTGTGCAGCCCGGAAGCGGGGACGAGTGCGGTGCACAGGCGAGCGCTGCTGAACCGCGAGTACGAACGGACGATGGTCACACGCGCGTTCTCGGGGCGTCCGGCTCGCGGACTGGCGAACGAGTTCGCGGAGAAGTTCACCGGCATCGCTCCCGCCGGCTACCCGGAGCTCAACTCGATGACCGGCCCCCTTCGTGCAGCCGCGACTGCCGCGGGCCGCGCCGACGTTCCCAACCTCTGGGCCGGCACCGGATGGCGTGCCGTCACCGACGCACCGGCAGGCGACATCGTGGCGCGGATTGCGCGGGAGATGGTGACGGCCTGAAACTGAGTGGCCACTATCGTGCGCGACTCGCGGGATCCCGCGTATGGCGAACGATAGTGGCCAACCGCTCTCGGGTGTCGCAAAAGTTCAAGACAGCTGCACTGCCGTCGGCGCAGGATTGTCTCCATGACAGCAGCTACAGGACAACACACCACAAACGGCCTGCCCCACGGACGCACGTCGCTGACCCCGCACATCGTCGTCGCTCGGGCCGCTGAGGCCATCGAGTTCTACCGCGACGTGTTCGGAGCCACGGTCCTCGGCGTCATGAAGTTCGGTGACGCCGTCGCGCACGCCGAACTCGAATTCACCTCCGGCCGAATGACACTGAGCGATCCGCTCGACACGTACGGCCTCGTCGCCCCGACGGGCGGCGACTCCGTCAACTATTCGCTCGCGATCTACGTGACGGACGCCGACGACGTCGTGAAGCGCGCCGCGGAGGCCGGCGCCACCGTGCGCGAAGACGTACAGACCTTCGTCTCCGGTGATCGCTTCGGGTCCATCCTCGACCCGTTCGGCGTCCGGTGGGCAGTGCAGACGCGCGTCGAGGACATCTCCGACGAGGAAAGCAACCGTCGGGTCGAGGAGTGGGCCGCTACGCAGAGCGGGTAGAGAGCACCCGGTCCAGCGCCGCCACCGCGGCGTCGAGGTCTGCCTCGGTGACCGTCAGCGCCGGCCGGAACCGAACGCTGCGCTCGCCGCAGCCGAGCATCAGGACGTGCTCCTCGGTGCGCATGCGTTCGACGAGCCGGTCACGCGAGGCCGCGTCGGGCATCGAGAAGGCGGTCATCAGGCCGCGACCGCGGACGTTGTCGATGTGACTGTGGCGCAATGCAAGTGATCGAAGGCCGGTGAGGAGGTACGAGCCCATCTCGGCGGCCCGCGCGATCAGACCCTCGGACTCGATCACCTCGAGGATGCGGCGGGAGCGCACCATGTCGGTGAGGCTGCCGCCCCAGGTCGAGTTGATGCGTGAGGACACCGCGAACACGTTGTCGGGGACCTCGTCGACCCGCCCGCCGGCCATCACTCCGCAGACCTGCGTCTTCTTGCCGAAGGACATCACATCGGGAACGACGCCGAGTTGCTGGAAAGCCCATGCGCTGCCGGTCATTCCGGCGCCGGACTGCACCTCGTCGAACACCAGCAAGGCGTCGAACTCGTCGCACAACGCACGCAGACCCTGCAGGTACTGCGGACGGAAGTGGTGGTCGCCGCCCTCGCCCTGGATCGGTTCGAGGATCAGGCACGCCACGTCGTGCAGGTTGGCTTCGAATGCACGACGGGCCTCGGTGAGCGACTGTCGTTCCAGCGCATCGAGATCCGCGCCGTCACGGATGTAGGGGGAGGAGATGCGCGGCCAGTCGAACTTCGGGAACCGCGCGACCTTGATCGGGTCGGTGTTCGTCAGCGACATCGTGTACCCGGACCGGCCGTGGAACGCATGCTCGAGGTGCATCACCTTGGTGCCGAGTTCTGGGTCGATGCCGTGGGCCTCGTTCCAGCGACTCTTCCAGTCGAACGCCACCTTGAGTGCGTTCTCCACCGCGAGCGCGCCACCTTCGACGAAGAACAGGTGCGGCAGGCGCTCGTCGCCGAGGACTCGAGCGAACGTCTCGACGAATCCGGCCATGGCCTCGGTGTAGACGTCGGAGTTGCTCGGCTTGTGCAGAGCGGCCTCGAGCAGGGCTGCGCGGAAACCTTCGTCGTCGATCAGTGCCGGATGGTTCATACCCAGCGCGTTCGACGCGAAGAATGTGAACATGTCCAGGTAGCGGGTGCCGTCGCGCGCGTCGACCAGCGTGGATCCCTGCGATTGCGTCAGGTCCAGCACCATCTCGAACCCGTCGGCCAGCATGTGGCGACCGATGACCTCGTGGACCGCGGCCGCGTCGACCGACTGGCGTGCGGGGAACAGGGGGCGACGTAAGACTTGTGTCATGAACGGCAACGTACGCGATAATATTTCGTCAAACAACCGCTGAGCCATAATTTGTCCTGTCTTGACCCCACGGATAAGAATGGAGCACATGACAACGACCTCCGACCTGACCACCAGGACTGCCGAGCTCCTCACCGCCATGGGCGCCGACGCCCCGCTCGCCGCTGCGAGCTCGGACGGCGCAGGGCTGGTGACGGCGTCGCCCATCACGGGCGGCACGCTCGGATACCTGCAGCCGACCGCGGAACCGTCGGCCGTCGTCGACGACGCGGTGGCGGCGTTCCGGACCTGGTCGACGGTTCCCGCTCCCGTGCGCGGCGGGGTGGTTCGCGAACTCGGGGAGCTGCTGCGCGAGCACAAGGACGCCCTCGGCGAGTTGGTCTCGATCGAGGCCGGGAAGATCGTCAGCGAGGGTCGCGGCGAAGTGCAGGAGATGATCGACATCTGCGACTTCGGCGTCGGCCTCTCTCGCCAGCTGTACGGAAACACGATCGCCACCGAGCGACCCGGTCACCGCATGATGGAGCAGTGGCACCCGCTCGGCGTGGTCGCCGTGATCACGGCGTTCAACTTCCCGGTGGCCGTCTGGTCGTGGAACACCGTCTTGGCGTTGGTCGCCGGCGACACCGTCGTGTGGAAGCCGTCGGAGAAGACGCCGTTGACAGCCGTTGCGGTGCAGGCGATCTTCGAGGAGGCGGCACGCAGAGCGGGAGTCGACCCCAAGATCGCGCAACTGATCCTCGGCAAGCGCGACGCCGGTGAAGCTCTCGTCGACGATCCGCGTGTGGCGCTCGTGTCCGCAACGGGTTCCACCCGCATGGGACGGGAGGTGGCGCCGCGCGTCGCGCAGCGATTCGGACGAGTTCTGTTGGAGCTGGGCGGAAACAACGCCGCCATCGTCTCGCCCACCGCCGATCTGGACCTGACGGTGCGCGGAATCGTCTTCTCGGCCGCCGGAACCGCGGGTCAGCGGTGCACGTCGCTGCGGCGGGTGATCGTGCACGAGTCCGTCGCCGACACGCTCGTCGAGCGGCTGTCGTCGGCGTACGCGACGCTGCCCATCGGATCACCCTTGGACACAAGCACTCTGGTGGGACCGTTGATCGACGAGGCTGCTCACGAAGGGTACGTGCGTGCCCTCGAACAGGCCGCGAAGGACGGCGGCAAGGTCGTCGCCGGAGGCGAGCGGATCGCCGAGGAACTCGGTGGCTACTACGTGCAGCCGGCGATCGTCGTCATGCCGGGACAGACCGACATCGTCAAGCGCGAAACCTTCGCGCCCATCGTCTATGTCATGACGTACTCCACCCTCGACGAGGCGATCGCCCTGCACAACGATGTGCCGCAGGGACTTTCGTCGTCCATCTTCACCACCGACCTGCGTGAGGCGGAGCGGTTCCTGTCCGCGGCGGGCTCGGACTGCGGCATCGCGAACGTCAACATCGGGCCGTCGGGAGCCGAGATCGGGGGAGCGTTCGGCGGCGAGAAGGAGACCGGCGGTGGTCGTGAATCCGGAAGCGACGCATGGAAGTCGTACATGCGGCGCGCGACCAACACCGTCAATTACAGCTCGGAACTGCCTCTGGCACAGGGGGTCGAGTTCCTGTGACCGTTCCCATCCGCGACGACTCGATCCGGCTGGGTCAGTTTCTGAAATTGGCCAACCTGATCGACTCGGGCGCCGAGGCGAAAATGGTGATTGCCGACGGTGAGGTCATGGTGAACGGGGAAGTGGAGCTGCGACGCGGCCGACAGTTGCGCGACGGAGACGTCGTCACCGTCGGCGGTGTCACCGCGGTGGTCACGCGTTCCGATCCGGCTTGATCACCGCTGCGCGATACGGCCTCGCGCTGTGCTTTTCGAACCGAGCGGCACGGACGTACCGGCCGCGGCCAATCCCATGACCGGCATGTTCGCGTAGATGCTCTCGTGCTGGCCCGCACCGACCCGGTAGGTCTCGTGAAAGATGCCGACGTTGCCGTTGCCGCCGACTCTCTTGTTGAACTCGCGCCACGCGGGCAGGTGAGGGTTGTCGGGATCCTTGGCGAAGGCTTCGAGCTGATCGAAACTGCGCCAGTACTGAATCATGGTGATCGTTCGCCCGCTCAGGGACGAGCTCGCTCCGAGCATGCCGAGCTCCGGATGAGCTGCGAGCTCTTTCAGCATTCTAGGCATGGCCGTGAACGGCCGGATCCACTGGTCGATTCGATGAATCTTGTTGATACGCATGCCGATCACGAAGACGACGAAGTCGCCGTCGATCTGTGCGGTGAAGCGGCCGTTCGCTACTGAAGTCATAAACGGATAGTGCTACTATCTACTTGTGATGTCAAGGTGAAAGTGTCCGAGCTGTCGAGGGCGTCCGGGGTGTCGGTCGCGTCGATCAAGTACTACGTCCGTGAAGGGCTTCTCCCCGCGGGTACGCAGGGGGCTTACGGCGACGAGCACGTTCAACGACTTCGGTTGATCCGAGCGCTCGTCGATGTCGGTGGTCTTCCCATCGCACGGATTCGCGCGACGCTCGCCGCGATCGACGACGACGCACAGCCGCTGCACCACGCGTTCGGGGCGGTCATGCACGGCATCGACTCCGTTCCCGACGTCGAACCGGATGTGACCGAGGTGCACGACTGGCTGCGCGGGCGCGGATGGAACATCGAGGACGGCGCACCCGCCCCCTACCGCCTGGCCGAACTTCTCGAGACGCTGCGGCGCTTCGGGTTCGATGTGTCGTTGTCGAGTCTGGATCCGATTGCGGACTCGGCGTACGCCACCGCCGAACTCGAGGTGGGGTACGCGCGCGCCAAACCGACCCGCACCGCGGCCGTCGAGTCGATGCTCATCGGAACCGTCGTGTTCGAGCGGGTGTACGCCGAGATCCGGCGATTGGCGCTCGAGGCGGTGAGCGCGCGCGAGTGATCTACCGCAGCCGCACCGGCAACCGCGTCAGGCCGCGGATGAGGTAGCTCTCGCGAAACCGTAGCGGATCCGTCGTCGCGAGATGGAGGTTCGGAAACCGTTGCAGCAGTTGCGTGAACGCGATCTGCGCTTCCATCCGGGCGAGCGGGGCACCCACGCAGTAGTGGATGCCGTACCCGAATGCGACGTGGCCTGCGGTCGGCCGGGTGATGTCGAGAACGTCGGGGTTCTCGAACTTCTCCCCGTCGCGGTTGGCCGACAGCAACGCGACGTAGACGAATTGGTCGGCGGGGATCTCGCTGCCACCGATGACGACGGGCTCCGTGGTGTAGCGGAGCGTGGCGAAGTTGATGGGTCCGTCGAAACGGAGGAACTCCTCGACCGCGTTGCTCACCAGCGACGGGTCGTCGCGAAGGAGCGACAGCTGATCGGGGTTGTGCAGCAACGCATGTGCGCCGCTCCCGATCAGATTCACCGTGGTTTCGTGGCCGGCGACGAGGAGGAGAAAGGCGGTCGATACCAGCTCGGTTTCGCTCAGCCGGTCACCCTCGTCGCGCGCCTCGACCAACGAGGTCAGCATGTCGTCGGTCGGGTTCGCGCGCTTGGACTCGATGAGTCCGCCGAGGTAGTCCGACATCGCCCGCGCCGCCCGGCCCTGATCCTGCGAGACGGCGACGGTCAGCAACGTGTCGGTCCAGGCGCGAAAGTCGGCACGGTCCTCGTACGGAACACCGAGGAGCTCGCAGATGACCGTGATCGGCAGGGGCACAGCGAAATCCTCGATGAGGTCGGCCGTGTCCGAGGTGTCCATCGCGTCGAGCAGCTCGGTCGTGATCGCCTCGATCCGCGGCCGCATCGAGGCGATACTCCGCGCGGTGAACGCCTTGTTCACCAGGCTTCGCAGCCGGGTGTGGTCCGGCGGATCCGAGTTCAGCATGCTCGAGGACAGGCCTTCGCCGACCGTGTACCGAACCCCTGATCGCCGCCGGAACAGTTCCGCGGCTCGGTCACTGGACTTGTGCAACCGAGGGTCGGCGAGTGCGGCCCGCCCCTCCGCGAACCCGGTCACGACGTAGGCTTCGCGACCGTTCACGAGCCGGACGTGATGCACCGGACCCTGGCTCTGCCACCGGTCGTAGAACGCGTACGGATCGTCGAAGAACGACGGATCGACGATCTCGAGTCGGTCGGCCCCGGAAGTCATGCCCGCGGGTCAGCTCTCGGCGGGGAGCGGCTGGGCGGCCACCACGACTCCGTCACCGTCGCTGTAGACGTACTCCCCGGGCACGAACGTGACCCCGCCGAATTCGACGGTGACGTTCTTCTCGCCGGACCCGGTCTGCGTGCTCTTGCGTGGGTTCGTTCCCAGTGCCTTGATACCGATCGGCAGCGACGCGAGAATCGCGGAGTCCCGAACGGCCCCGTTCACGATGACACCCGACCACCCGTTGTCGACGCCGCGTCCGGCGATGATGTCGCCGACCAGTGCGGTGTGCACGCTGGCGCCGCCGTCGACGACGAGAACACCGCCGTTGCCCGGTTCGCTCAGGGTCTGCTTGACGAGCAGGTTGTCCTGGAAGCACTTGATCGTGGTGACGGGTCCGGAGAACTCCGTGACCGCGCCGAGCTGCCTGAACTGGATGTCGCAGCTGCGGATGTCGGGTCCGATCGTGTCAGCGAGGTCGGCTGTGGCGATGAACGTAGGAGTGCTCATGCGCCCCAGCCTAATCAGCGGCGCCGTCGGCCGGGTCATCACCCGAATTGCGATGACCAAACTCACGAGTACGACGGTTTTCCCTGCTCAGAGGCATGCCGCACTCCGGACGAACCGGACTTCGGTCACCGAGGGTGGCCGTCTCACGATTGGCAACGACGATCCGGGGGCATCCGTGAGTTACACGAACAAGATGACACCCCGTAGTGAGGAACACCCCATGACGACCCCGTCAGCAGCCAATCCAGATCCAGCCGAGGTGGCCGGCCTCGAGTCCGGTGGCGGCGTAGCACCCGGAGACACCCCGCCCGTGTCCGCGTCCACGACCGGACCGAACCACGAGCCCCCGCAACGTTCCAGGGCGCCGTTCGTCGTGTTTCTCGTCGTCGTCGGCGTGATCGTCGTCCTCATCGCACTCGGCCTGGTGGGACGCATCGCCGGGCTGGTCTAGTCGGCTCGATCCGCACGCTCCGCCATCTCGCGGAACTCGGCGGGGTCGATCTCGTCGGCGGTCACGGTTTTCGTTCCGTTGTAGACGTCGCGGTCGATCTCGTCGTCGGCATTGGCCACCAGCATCGCAACGAACGTGTCGCCGTTGACGTTGAGGAACGTGCGGAAGATGCCCGCGAACCAGTCGACGGCGATCAGCAGCCCGACCGCTTCGAAGGGGAGGTCGAGTGACGTCGCCAGGAACATCGCGACCACGGGGAATCCGCCCGGCACGGTAATGGTCCCCATGTTGAGCAGGATGGCGAGTCCCATTCCGAGCACGATCTGCCCGAGACTCAGGCTGACGTCGCCGGCTTGCGCCAGGAACACGACGACGATCATGTAGTTCAGGACTGCGCCGTACGAGCCCATCGTCAGTCCGATGGACAGGGTGAAATTGGCAACCTTCTGACTGACTCCAACTTTCTCGACGGTGTTGCGCAGCACGGTCGGAAAGGTGACCGCCGAGCTGGTCGTCGTGACGGCGATGGCCGTCTGCTCGGTGAGCTTGCTCGGCAGCCTGACCGGGTTGAGGCGAGTGCGCACCGTCACCACCGCCACGAACAGGGCGAAGAGGATGAGAACACCGAGCAGCGTCGTGCCCAAGTAGCTCAGCGCCGTGGACACGACCGCGATGCCCACGTCGCCCGCCAACGCGGCGAGCAGGCAGAACACACCGATCGGTGCGATCACCATCACCAGGCGAATCATGGTCAGGACGATCTGCTGAACGTGGTCGATAAAAGTCAGGACGGTCGTGTCGCCGGTCTTCGCGATGTGGCTGCGCAGCGCGATGCCGAACAGCAACGAGAAGACGATGATCGGCACCATGGTCGCGGTCGACATCGCCGAGAAGATGTTGGTGGAGACGAAATCGAGCAGGGTGTCCTGCCATCCCAACGCCTCGCCGGCCGATTCCTCCAACGACGGGTCCGGCGGTTGAGTGAACACCATGCCCGCGCCCGGCGCGATCACCGTGGCGAGAATCCACGCCAATACTGCTGCGACGCAAGAGAACCCGAGCATCCACTTGAACGTGCGGAACGCAATGCGGCCCGTGCCCGTCCCGGACATCGACCCTGTCGCCACGATCACCGACGCCATCACCAGCGGAACGATGGACATCTGAATCAGCCGGATGAACAGGTCGCCGACGAACTTCAGGTTGGCTGCCCACTCACCGACGACGAGGCCGAACACGACTCCACCGACGGCGGCCAGTCCGATCTGCGCAGCGGGATGCTTCAGTGCTTTCATCCGCGGAAAGCTACGCAAACCGGACTGCCGTGCAGTGTCGGTCGCATTGCGACTACGTAAAAGCGTCAGACCTCGACGCCGTGCCGTCGTGCGTTCGCGTTCACCACGTCGACCAGCCACTGCGCCAACCCCGGTGCGATGTCGTCGTAGTGCTTCCGGAAGCGCTCGTCCGAGACGTAGAGCGACGAGACGGTGACGTGCATTGCGTGGTCACAGGCGTAGTAGCGCTCGATGGAGGCCCGGTGCTCCTCGGCCAGCGCGTTCGCCTCGTCCGATCCCGGCGTCACCCCGGCGTTCATGGCCGCGGCCAACGACGCTTCGAGCGCGTCGGTCTCGGCCTTGATGCGCTTCCAGTCGTCCTTCGTGAGAGTCGACGTGTACGCCTGACTCTGCTTCCACGCCTCGGTGTCGCCCCAGCGCTCCTCGGCCTCGGCCTGGTACTCCTCGCCGGGCCAGTTGTCGCCCCAGATCTCGCGCTGGTCTTCCAGGCTCAGTTCGTTGCCCATCTGCTTCTCCTCCAACAGTCGGTCCAGGGCGGTCGCCATGGACTGCAAGTGTTCGATCTGTCCGTCGATCAGGCGTCTCTGCCTGCTCAGATGCGCGACGGCATCGACGGAGGGATCGTCGAGAAGAACCTGTATCTCCTCGAGCGGAAAGCCGAGCGCCCGGTACGAAAGCACCGAATAGAGCCGCTCGACGTCGGCGGCGCTGTACGTGCGATAGCCGGCGGCGGTGCGACTGGACGGCACGACGAGACCGATCTCGTCGTAGTGATGCAGTGTGCGAACACTGATGCCGACCAGCCTCGCGACGGCCCCGACGGTTGCTTTGCTTTCCACGAGAATCAGCCTGCAGCCTGTCGTTGCGTGAGGGTCAAGTCACATCTATCCTACTGACGAGTAAGTTATCTGTGACTTCGTTCGACACCTACCGCCCCCGGGAGTTCCGATGCCAGCGCCGTCCACCGCCACCTTCTCCCGTCTCGCCGGGCTGGTATCCATCGACGACGTCGCGGCGCGGAGCACCAAGCCCGTCACCGAGGTCTTCACCGGGCGCGAGATGGCCTCGATTCCGGTGGGCACCGCGGACGACGCGCTGGCTGCGGTGGCCCGAGCGCGCGCCGCGCAGAAGAAGTGGGCCGCACGGCCCGTGTCCGAACGCGCAGCGATCTTCCACCGGTACCGCGACCTGGTTCTGAAGAATCGCAACTCGCTCCTCGACCTGGCGCAGGCAGAGACCGGTAAGTCGAGGGCGGCGGCGCTGGAGGAAGTGCTCGACATCGCCATGACGGCGCGGCATTACGCGCGCACCGCCGAGAAGCTGCTCAAGACCAAGCGGGTGCAGGGCATGCTTCCGGTGCTGACCAAGACCCGGGTGAACTACCAGCCCAAGGGCGTCGTGGGCGTGATCTCCCCGTGGAACTACCCGATGACCCTGGCCGTGTCCGACGCCATCGCCGCGCTGCTGGCCGGCAACGCCGTCGTGCTCAAGCCCGACACACAGACCCCGTACTGCGCGCTCGCCTGCGTCGAATTGCTCTACCAGGCAGGTCTTCCCAAGGACCTCTTCCCCGTCGTCCCCGGTCCCGGCACGGTCGTCGGAACGACGCTCGTCGACAACACCGACTACGTGATGTTCACCGGATCGACCGCGACGGGGCAGTTGCTCGCCGAGCAGACCGGCCGTCGCCTCATCGGGTTCTCCGCCGAGCTCGGCGGCAAGAACGCGATGATCGTGACGAAGGGCGCGAAGCTCGCCGAGGTCGCCGATGCCGCTGTGCGAGCGTGCTTCTCGAACTCCGGCCAGCTGTGCATCTCCATCGAGCGCATTTACGTCGAGAAGGCCGTCGCGGAGCAGTTCACCGCCGTGTTCGGCGAGCGTGTGCGCAAGATGACGCTCGGCGCGAACTACGAATTCGGGACCGAGATGGGCAGTCTCATCTCCGAAGATCAGCTCAAGACCATCTCCCGACACGTCGACGACGCAAAGGTCAAGGGCGCCATCGTCGTTGCCGGTGGCAAGGCCCGCCCCGACATCGGGCCGCTGTTCTACGAGCCGACGGTACTGACCAACGTCACCGACGAGATGGAATGTGCCGCAACCGAAACCTTCGGGCCGCTGGTGTCGATCTACCCGGTCGACAGCGTCGACGAGGCCGTCGAGAGGGCCAACGACACCGCATACGGACTCAACGCCAGCGTGTGGGCGCGCACGAAGGCCGAAGGTGAAGCCATCGCGGCTAGGTTGCACGCCGGCACGGTCAACGTCGACGAGGGCTACGCACCCACCTGGGGTTCCACCGCGGCGCCGATGGGCGGCATGGGCGTCTCGGGTGTCGGCCGACGCCACGGTGCCGAGGGTTTGCTGAAATACACTGAGTCGCAGACGGTCTCGACCACACGACTGATCAACCTCGGTGCGCGCCGGGTTCCGCCGAAGCTGTGGGCGCAGGTCATGCCGCGCTTCGTCCGGGCGATGAAGTACGTGCCGGGCCGGTAGTCACCGATACACGACGAACTGGTTGCGCCACGAGATCGACAACTGCCCGGCAGTGGTGCCGACCCTCACCTCGCGGGGGTCGGCACCTCCCGTGAGCGGAAGCGACCAGACGACGACACCGTCGCGCGCACGAATGGCGTGCGTTCCGGTGTAATCCGAGAAGACGTAGTACTGCCCGTCGGTAGCTCCGTCGCGTACCCAGTATGCGTCCTGCCAAAGCGTCTGCCACTCTCGCTCGCCGGTTGTCGCATTCAGTCCCGTGATGGTCTGCGTCTCCGGGGACGTCACGATGATCGTCTGTCCGACAACAGCTTTCACAGCGCTGGTGGGACCTCCGCTCTCGCGAACGATCATGTCCGGATTTCGCCACAGTTCGGCGCCGGTCACCGCGTCGTACGCTCCGTCGCCGAGGAACAAAGGCAGAGAATCGTCCGCCCTGGCACCGACATAGGTCAGGGCTGACGACGACGGAACCGGGATCGAGGTCGCGAATGTGCCATCGCGTGTCAGCAACTCTTCGGTACCCACCAGTCCTGCGCGCACACCGTTCTGTGCGCGGACCAAGTTGGGCGACATCGGAATCAGAGATTCGGCAGCGTACGTGAACAGTGTGTCCGCCGTATCGGTGTCGACGACCCGAGTGACGGCGGGGCCGGCAGGAGTATTGGACGTGCCGACCGTGGTCATTCCAGTCCTCGGTGATGCGTAGCCGTACGAGTATTCTCCGAGCGGGTCGAATTCACGGTAGTACTCGGCGTCGATGTCGCTCACGGTTCCCACGGTCAGAACAGGAATGCGCTCCTGCTCCGGAGTGCCTGCAGGAGTGACGGTTCCGGACACGTGCACGGTGTCGTCCGCAACCTGCACGCTTCCGATGTCGAAGTCGGTGGACGTGGAGCCCGCGACGTTTCCGGACTCCGGGTCGACGAAGAGCACATTGCGAATCGACCAGCACGCGAGATACGAGTCGCCGGTCGACATCGAGCACTGGTCGACGCGACCTATGGGCGTACGCCACAGCGACGACCCGTCGACCCGATCGACTCCGACCAACGTCACGTCGGTCACCGGTGCGCCTTGTTCCACGAGTGTCGGATCGATCTTTCCCAGGGCAGCAACAATGTACGACGCCGTCGCCATGGGCGAGCCGTAGCCGTAATAGGTGTTCAGGGTGGATTGTGCCGGGAGGACGACTTCGTCCTCCGCGTTCGTCAGCCGATCCTTCGACAGGGTCCACGCCTGCTCCGGCGCGGTGGCGAAGTCCAGCGGCGGTAGCGCCACAGGCTCGGGATCCCGAGCGATGTGGACTCCGATCACGGCGAGAGCTGCGACCAGCGCGATCCCGAGAATCGGCAAACGCCAGTGCGTCCGTATCCATCTCTGGCTCATCGTCGAACAGTACAAAACGCTACGGCGTAGTCGCGAGCGCTGCCGCCAGCCCGAATCCGACTGCCATCACCGACGTCTCTATCACGGCGTGCCGGAAGGATTCGGAGTCCGGCACGCCGTGATCGCCGATCCGGGACACCCAGATTCGGCGCAATCGCCATCCGCCCGCGACCAGGAGAACGGTCACGACGGTCTTGGCGATCACGATGTGTCCGTAGCCCGTTCCGAGAAGTGCGTCGACGGTGCGTATGCGCACGAGCGCGTTCGCGACCCCGGAGACGAGCAGTACCAGCACGCACCAGAAGGCGATTCGCGAGTAGCGCGGGAGCATCTGCGCCCAGTCGCGCCTGGTTCGCAGAGTGAGCGCCATGGCGAGCAGCATGCCGAGCCACAGCGATGCGGCCAGAACGTGGAAGACGTCGAGCAGCGACCCGAACGGCTGCTGCGACATGTGCCCCGAAATGGGGCGGGCGATCGATGCGAAGGACGCGAGTACGACGATCAGAACCGTCGACCACTGCGCATCCGATCGTGCGGCGGCAGCAGCGACCGCGGTGATCACGATCAGGCAGACCATGGTGGCGACGCCGATCTGACCGACCGAGATCGTCTGGAGAAAATTCACGAAGACCGGGACCGGCACCGACCAGATCGCACGCCCCGACGCGTCTGCCGCGGCCAGGACGAGCAGAAATGCCTCTGCCACAACCCATCCGGCGGACAGCGCCGCAATCGGCCTCCATCGAGGTGGGGAGAACAGTCCCAGCACGGCGAAACCCAGCACGCACGAACCGAGGAGAAGGGACAGAACCCGTACGACGCTGCCGCCGTCGGATCCGGTCGGCTGGGACAGCGCCCAGCCGGCCGCGACACCGACGAGGCCGGTGGGGACGACGGCCGCGGCCGCGTACCGCCGTCCCACCTGCTCAGGCCTTCTTGCGGAGGGCGAAGAACAAACCGCCCGCGAAGACCACTACAGCCGCGATCAGGAACGGCCACAACGGAACTCCGCCCGACGACGAGTCCGACGCGGCGTTGGCGTCGGCGGCCGGGCCGGGGGTGCCCGAGCCGGCCGTCGTCAGCGTGAACGTCCTGGTTCCGCTGACGGGGTGACCGTCGGCGGACGTGACGCGGTAGGCGATCGTGTAGGTCCCGGTCGGACCGAGGTCACCGACGTCGACCGAGACGGTCGCGCCGGACACCGTGGGATCGCTACGCGACCACAGGTTTCCGTCGGGACCGACAACCGTCAACGAGGCGAACTGTGACTGGACGGCCTCGTTGAACGTCACACTGACCTGCGCGGGTCCCGCGTCGACGCTCGAGCCGTTTTCCGGTGAGCTCGAGACCGCAACGGAGTGCGCCGACGCGACGCCGCCCGAGAGGACGAGCGCCGCGAGCACCCCCACGATCAGCGCGGCGATCCGAGTCACGAGCGTCGGCTCCGGACGGTCGCGCCGATACCCAGTGCTGCGCCGAGTGCCCCCAGGACGAGGCCGGCTCCGCCGAGCCACCGTGCGGTGGTGTCGGAGTCCGACGAGCTCGGAGCGGCGGACGCGGAATCGCCGGACGGCGCGGCAGTGTTGTCGGATCCGGCTGCCAGTTCCAGCGTGGGAGAGGGATGTTCGGGTTCCTCCCCGGTCGACGTCGGGGCCTGGTTCCAGTCGACCACCGACCCGTCGCTGTAGGTCTGCGTGGCCGGGAACTCGACTTCGTCCTGCGCTGGAAGCGGGCCGGCGGAGACGACGAAACGCTGGAACTCGCCCGGCGGGACGCCCGCGCCGGGGTTGGCGGTCCAGGTGACGGAGGTGACGAGATCACCACTGTCCTTCTGGGTCGTGGCGGTCCACCCGGGGATGGGTTCCGTGCGAGCGGAGGCGAGGCCGGGCAGCTCGACGGTGACGGCGGTGGTGCTGGCCGTGTCCGATTCGGTCGGGACACGGAATTCGAGGACGGTGTATCCGCCCTGGGCAGCGCCCGGCGCGCTGACGGACACGTGGGCGGAGGCGATGCCGGCGCCCGCCAGGACGGCGGCAGCGGTGAGTGCGGTCGTGCTCAGGGCACGAGTAAGAGAGGTGTTCACGATGTTCTTTCGTCGAAAGGGGTGGATGTACGGGTGCGTCAGAACGACGCGACCGGCGGTCCACGTCTCGCGATGTCGAACCGGAGGTCGGTTCGATGCGGCGCTGCGGCGACATCCGACGTCGGGAGCAGCGTCACCGCCACCCAGGGCCGGGAGAGCGGTGTCAGCAACGGTGCGCGCAGCACCGAGGTGATCGGTCCGTACAGGCGTTCGGCGGCGACGACGAGAAGCGCGCACGCGGTGACGGCTGCGGCGTGTGCTCCCCACATCGGCGCGGTCATCGCCGCGTGGGTCATGGCCGCATCGGACGGGCCTAGGTGAAGAGACAGAGCCCAGTGCGCGACGCCTTGACCCGCGGCGAGCCACCCGACGAGCACGGGGAACGACGGTGCCGACGGGGAGGCGGTCGCGGCGGCGACTCCGACGCACACGCAGAGCGCGAGAAGAAACACCCACGACGTCGACGACGGAACTCCGCCGCCGGCCACACCGTGCGCTGCGACGGCGAGAGCGGCGGTCAGGGCGCCCACACAGCCCCCGCGCAGCTCACGTGTCACGGCAGCTCTCATGTCTTACGGGCTCTTACGTCTTACCGGGCTTGCGCAGGGGTCAGCGGACGCCGAGGCGCGCGAGGATGTCGGCTTCGATGCCGTCGAGCTCGTTGCCGATGGCGGCGTGCGCGATCTTGCGGCGGGCGGGCGGCATCTGCTCGGCGGCGCGGACGGCTGTGTTCAGCTCGGTGAGCCGACCCGAGATCGCGGAGACGAACTTGCCGACCTCGTCGCCGGCGTGCGTCGACTCGATCTGCTTGATCGACTTCTCCGCACCGGCGATCCGGGCGCTCAACTTCGCGCCGTGACCGGTGAACTCGGCGAGCTCGCCGACTCCGACGCCGATCCGGCTGGCACGACGCTCGTCGAGCTGGGCGCGGACGACGGTCGACAGCTTGTAGGCAATGGGCATCAGGATGGGCGCGACCACGCGGGCGATGGCGATGTACTTGCGCACCTTGCCGACGGTCAGCTTGCCCTCGTTGGCGGCCTTCTGCTGGGCCTCGTAGGTCTTCAGCGCGGCCCGGTCCAGCTTCTGCTGATTCGCCAGGGCCTTCTTGTCGTTCTTGACGAGTTCCTTGAGCTGCTTGCGCTCGTTCTTGGCGTTGAGCTTCGCTTCGATCTTCGCCTTGTGCAGCAGCGCCTTTGCTTCGGCCTTGCGCCTGGAGCGTGAGGTACGTTTCGGGAACAAGGCCATCGCGAACGATCCCCCTCTGTAGTCGGTCGGAAGCAGTCTTCGCTCGAGAAGCGACAGGTACTCGTTGACGAGCCTATCGGGCTGTCTCGGCGATCGTGTCACCCCCTGGTTCTACGCTGCGAGGATGACCTCGGATGCCTATCACCGACCGGCCGTGCCGCGGGTGACGATCGACGCAGGGCCGTTGACCCGATGCCGTCATCGGCTGTATCTCGACACCGCGTACGGCTCGTTGCTGCGCGGGGTCAAGGAAGACGCCGGAGTCGTTCAGCGCCGGGAAGCGGCCGCTGCGCACCGCGAGGTGATCAGGGACGAGATGGCTACCCTCGGCGCCGTCGTCGTACCCGTCGACCTTCCCCGCTCGGCCCGCATCGAGGCCACCGTCGACGCGTGTCGCAGCGGCGCCCCGATCGTGTGGGGCGCGGTGTTCGCCGAGGACGACGAGGACGGCCGCCGCGGCCGCTGCGACATGCTGATGGCTGACCCGCAGGGTGGCTACGCCCCGGTTCTGGTCGTCAACCACAAGGTCACCGATCCCGGTTCCGGTGCGGTCACGTCGCCGCTCGGGGTGTGGGATCCGCACGTCGACGAGGCCCGGAAGGTGCGGTCGCAGTTGCGTGATCAGCTGGCGCTGGTCCACGCGCATCGGTTGCTCGGCGCCGCGGGGTTGGCGGGCGCATCCGACCTCGGGGGCGTGATCGGGTTCGGAGCCGACTGCATGCTGGTCCACGACCTGGCCGCGGTCGCGGGCGAGTACGACGAGCGCTTCGCCGATCGGCTGGCCGTGGCACAGGGCCGGGCGCTGACGGCAGCGTCGCGCGTCGGCGAATGCCGTTCGTGTCGCTGGTGGTCGGACTGCAAGACGCAGCTCGAGGAGGCGCACGACGTGAGCCTCGTCGCTCCTGGCGGACGCGCGGACGCACTGCGGGCGGCCGGAATCCGCACGATCGACGAGCTAGCGCGGTGGACCGGCGGGGTCCCCGAGAACTGGCCGCACGGTGATTTCGCCGAGGCCATCGTGCTGGCTCGTGCGTGGCTGACGAAGGTTCCACTGGTCCGGCGCAGAGACGAGATCACGGTGCAGCGCGCCGACGTCGAGGTCGACGTCGACATGGAGAGCTACCAGGAACACGGCGCGTACATGTGGGGCACCCTGCTCGATCGGCGCGACGGCACCGAACCCGAGTACCGCGCGTTCCTGACCTGGGAGCCGGTGCCGACGCTCGACGAGGCGCGGTCCTTCGCCGAGTTCTGGGGGTGGTTGATGGACCGGCGCGCCGACGCCCACGCCGCGGGGCAGACGTTTGCCGCGTACTGCTACTCGCGGTCGGCCGAGGACAAGTGGCTGCTGGACTCCGCGCGACGTTTCGACGGCATGCCGGGCGTCCCCACCGAGGCGGAGATTCGCGAGTTCATCGACGGGCCCGACTGGGTGGACATGTACGTCGCGGTGTCGGAGAACTTCGTGTGCCCGTCGGGCAAGGGCCTGAAGAAGGTGGCGCCGGTGGCCGGATTCACGTGGCGCGACGACGAGGCCGGCGGCGAGGCGTCCATGGGGTGGTACCGCGACGCCGTCGGCTACGACGGTGAATCGGACCTGTCCCAACGCACCCGGTTGCTCGAGTACAACGAGGACGACGTGCAGGCCACGCGGGCCCTGCGGGGGTGGATGGCCGATCGTGCGACCGCGGAGATCCCGACCGCGGACGACCTGCGGGTGCCGGTGGCGTGAGACAAGAATTGGTCGTCAACGGTTCGACAATGGCAGCTGAAAAGCGAGAGACCCGCCAAAGCTACCGGTCGGGGGTCGGCAGCGTCAGCGGGTCTCTCGGGTAGCAATTCGGTCCACCGTGCAGGGTGGATGGGTCCGATTGCAGAAGTTTTCTAGCGAGGCGCCATTCGCAGGGCACCGTCCATACGAATGGTCTCGCCATTCAGGTAGTCATGCTCGACGATCATCTGCGCGAGCTGCGCGTATTCGCTCGGCTTCGCCAGGCGAGACGGGAACGGCACGCCCGCTTCGAGTCCCTTGCGGTACTCGCCGTCGACGCCGGCGAGCATCGGGGTGTCGACGATTCCGGGTGCGATGGTGTTGACCCGAATGCCGAACTGAGCGAGGTCACGCGCCGCCGGGACGGTCATGCCGTGCACGCCGCCCTTGGACGCGGAGTAGGCGATCTGGCCGATCTGGCCTTCGAACGCCGCGACCGATGCGGTGTTGATGACGACACCGCGCTGTCCGGACTCGTCGACCGTCGGCAGTGTTTGCATGTGGTCCGCGGCGAGGCGCATCACGTTGAAGGTGCCGAGCAGGTTGATGGTGATCACCGTGCGGAACAGCTCGAGATCGTGCGGCCCCTTCTTCGACAGGATGCGTCCGGCCCAGCCGACGCCGGCGCAGTTGACGACGATGCGCAACGGCACTCCCGATTCGGCGATCTGCGCGATCGCAGCGCGCACACCCTCGTCGCTCGTGACGTCGGCTTCGATCAGGGTGACGCCGTCCGGGACGGATCCGGCTGCCTTCTCGATCGACGCGGCGAGGTCCAGACCGAAGACGGTCGCGCCCTGTCCGGCCAGTCGCTCGGCCGTGGCGGCTCCGAGACCGGATGCGCCTCCCGTGACCAGTGCCGCTGTTCCCGCAATCTCCACTGAACTTCCCTTCGTCGTCGACTGAATCACGGCCAGCCTACGACGGTCACCCCCGGCCACTCCCGCGCCCACCGCGCAGCTTTCGCCTCGTACACCTCACGGGTGACGAGGGCCGGGTTGGGCCGCACGACGCGGTCGTAGAGGTCGTCGTATCCGAATGGTGCGTGGACCGCGACGGTGCCGTCGGCGTCCCTGCGCACGCCGAAGGAGCAGACCGGGGAGGCGAAGTGATCGATGGCGTCCTCGCACGAGGTGAACTGCCGTCCGGGTGTACCGAATTTCTCCTCGTACCAAAGATGAACGCGCGCTTCGTTTCTCACCTCGATGTCGGCATCGATGTCGGCGAACAGGTCGCGGGCGCGGGTGATCACC
This sequence comes from Rhodococcus sp. 320_ES, assembly GCF_059691855.1. Lineage (NCBI taxonomy): Bacteria > Bacillati > Actinomycetota > Actinomycetes > Mycobacteriales > Nocardiaceae > Rhodococcus > Rhodococcus sp. 320_ES. The sequence goes on from NZ_JCAWAG010000003.1 coordinate 155,417, forward strand.
GCGTCCTCCGCTTCGTAGGAGAGGTCGGTGTCGAAGTAGAACAGGTCGTAGTCCTTGATGCCGGCGGTGGGATCACGGCCGTCGAGGTGGTTCCACGCCGTCTGGAACACCGCACCGCCGGCGAGGTACCAGGCCGGGTGGCCCAGTTCGTGGCCACGCGCCAGGATCGCGTCGTTGATCGGGTTGGTCAGGACCGCCGCGACGAACGGCGGGAAGGCCGGAGGCCGGTCGGATGTCACGGGAAGGCCGGTCGGACGTCACTCAGAGCGCGTCGGCACGGGCGCGCTCGACACTCAGGCGCCGCCACGTCAGCGCCGCGCCGACGACGAAGGTGACCACCGCGGCGACGACGCCGACGGACGTCTCGGGGTAGAGGCCCTCGAGCACCAGCCACACGCCGAAGACGAAGAACAGCGTGGCCGCGCCGTACTGGATGAGGCGTTCCGGGAGGTGCTTGCCGAGCACGGCGCCGACGACGATGGCGAGGGCGTCGGCCGCGACCATGCCCACGGTCGATCCGATCCAGACGCCGACCCAGTTGTTGTCGGACGCGAGGGTCACGGTGGCGAGCATCGTCTTGTCGCCGAGTTCGGCGAGGAAGAAGGCCGAGGCCACGGCGAAGAAGGCGGACTTGGTGACCTTGTCGGCCTTGGTGGTCTCGTCGTCGCTGAGGGAGTCTCCGCGCAGGGTCCACAGGCCGAAGATCAGGAAGGCGATGCCGCCGACGATCCCGATGAGGTTCGTGGGCAGGGACAGCCCGAGGAAGTGGCCGACGGCGACCGAGACGAGGTGCACGACCGTCGTGGCGGCGGTGATGGCGGAGATGACGACCCACCAGCGGTACTTGAGCGCGAACGTCATGGCCATGAGCTGGGATTTGTCACCGAGCTCGGCGACGAAGATGACACCGAAACTGAGCAGTAGAGCAGCGAACATCGAGAACCTCCAGAGGACACTTCGGTCAGGGACCGAAGGTCTCGCCCACCCCCTGTGCGCGAATTCCGCCCCTGGAGGGCCGGTTTTCACGCACAGGCGGGTTCACCGCACCGGGCACGAGGCCAGTATGTCGACGCGGCGATTGGGGGCTACTCCCCTTCGCTGAAGACGACAATAAGGACCGATTTTCGAAAGTGCAACTCCTGCAATAAGTTTGGGGACCCGAACTTGCGACTGAGGGTACCCTTCAGGATGCGAGCAGCATGGCCAGAACTGCGGTGTCGGGATCACTGATCGGATCGAGACCCACCCGGCTCACCATCGACGTCACCGTGCCGTCGGCCTCGGCCTCCACCCACGCCGCGCGGTGCTCGAGACCTAGGTGCGGCAGTCCCGGCAGAAGCACACACCCCGATGCCGCACCCACGCACTCGGGGAGCGACGGCATGGTCTCCGACGGGGGATGGAGCATGAGCAGAGCGGACGGCTGCCGATCCGCGAAACGCCCCGGGCCGACGGCAGATTCGCCGATCACGGGCCCCTCCGCCATGACCAGGCCGATGGTGCCGGGCTGCGGATCGTCGGGCAGTTCCTCACGAACTCCGAAGACGGTCGACGTTCCGAGAAGACCCGGTGTCGACACGACACGCACCGTGAAGGCGAGGAGCTGCGCCCACTCCTTGGTGGTGTCCGGCCAGCGGCCCGAGATGACGAACCCGCGCAGGGATCCCGCCGAGTGAAATGGAGCAACCCCGATGTGACCGCGAGCGTTCATGTCGTTCTCCTACCGATTCCAGCGGACAGCAACACACTCCGTTGGGTCAAAAGAACTTTCCATGAACACCGCCTGGCACACAAGGCCACACGAGTGCCAACCCGCACCACGAAAACAGCCGCACCCGAAGTACTCGGATGCGGCTGTCGGCGCGATGAGATCAGGGAAAGATGAGCCCCGAGGTCTGCGAGGTCGCGGCGGCGAAGCGCTGCTGAACGTCGGCCCAGTTGACGACGTTCCAGAACGCCTTCACGTAGTCGGCCTTGACGTTCTTGTACTGCAGGTAGAAGGCGTGCTCCCACATGTCGACCTGCAGCAGCGGGATGATCCCGAGCGGCACGTTGGCCTGCTGGTCGTACAGCTGGAACGTGAGCAGCTTCTTACCGAGCGTGTCGTAGCCCAGAACGGCCCAGCCGGATCCCTGGAGACCGTTGGCGGCCGCGGTGAACTGCGCGCGGAACTTGTCGAACGATCCGAACTGATCGTCGATCGCGGCTGCGAGCTCACCCTCGGGCTTGTCGCCACCGTTGGGGGAGAGGTTCTTCCACCAGATGGAGTGGTTGACGTGGCCACCGAGGTGGAACGCAAGGTTCTTCTCGTAGAGGAAGATCGCGCCGTGATCTTCCTTGTCACGCGCTTCGGCGAGCTTCTCGATCGCGGTGTTCACGCCGGCGACGTAGGTGGCGTGGTGCTTCGAGTGATGGAGCTCGTTGATCTGTCCCGAAATGTGCGGCTCGAGTGCCGCATAGTCGTAATCGAGGTCGGGCAGTGTGTACTCGGACACGTGGTTCCCTTCTCTTGCTCGTTAACCTTGAACAGCTGCGGAAGTACCCAGCCAATCCCATTCGTACACCTCGCGCAACAACACCACCGCCGGGGTCCGCGGGAAGGTGAACGGGACCATACAATCAGCTGAATGTCTGCCGACGCCGTTCCCCGGATCCAGTTCACGGGGGTGAACCTGCTCCGAGCGGGTGCGGTGCTGGCCGTCGTCTACTCGCACGTGTCGTACTACCTGGTCGACGACCTGCAGACCAGCTGGTGGCTCATCGACGGTGTCGCCGTCGGCCTGGTGAAGTACGGCGGGCTGAATCAGCACCTGTCGTTCGTCGGCGTCGCGTTCTTCATGATCCTCACGGGGCTGGTGTCCACGGCGTCCGCGATGCGGCACTCGCCCCGGCAGTACCTGATCGCGCGAGGGGCCCGGCTGATCCCCGCGTTCTGGTTCGCGGTCGCGCTGGCGATTCTGCTGGTGGGTCTCGGGGTCAACGGCATGTTCTCCCGGCAGGACGGCATCGGCTTCGCGGACGCCGTCGGCAGCTTCTTCCTGGTCGGGTTCTTCCAGCGTCCCGAGGTGGTCGTGCTCGGTGTCACCTGGACGCTCAGCGTGCAGATCCTCTTCTACCTCTACTGCGTGGCGACGCGGCGGTTGCTGCTCAGCCGCCCGATCGTGTCGCCGCTCATCGGAGCGGCCGTGTGCTTCGCGGTGCTCGTCTACACGGCGAACGTCCCGGTCGAGTACACGCTGCCGATGCTCGACAAGATCGCCGCCACCCTGCCGACCGTCTTCCTCGGCCAGATCTTCTACCTGGCGTGGGCGCGGCTGGTGTCGTGGCGGTGGGCCGTCGCCGCCGGGCTCGCTCAGTTCGAGGTCATTCGTTTCGCTACGGACATCGACGCGTTCCACGTCGGCCAGCACGCCCACCTGTGGACGGTGCTGCTGATCGCCGGGACCGTGCTCCTGCTCGCGCGATACGACGGCCGGTTCGCCCGCTCGCGCATCGTCGACTGGATGGCGACGCGCAGCTACACCATCTACCTCCTGCACACGCTCGTCCTGTACCGGATCTACGCGCTGCTCGCTCCCCACGTCGGGTCGACGGTGGCGGTGGCCGTGTTCCTGCTGATCACCGGCCTCGTCGCGGACGCCGTGTACCGCTGGGTCGAGGTGCCGGCCGCGCGGTGGATCACCGCGCGGTGGTCCGGCCGCCGCCCCGCCGTCACAGCTGCGGCATGACCTCGCTCGCCACCAGTTCGAGCTGGTCGATGTCCGTCAGGTCCATCGTCTGCAGGTAGATGCGCGACGATCCGAGCTCGGCGAACCTGCCGATCGTGTCGACGATCTCGGCCGGAGACCCGGCGGCACCGTTGGCGCGCAACTCGTCGACCTCACGCCCCAGAACACCGGCGCGACGGACGACGTCGGCCTCGGTCGCGCCGCAGCACAGGACGAGTGCGTTGGAGAAGATCATCGAGGCCGGATCGCGGTCGGCGGTCGAGCAGGCGGCGCGGACACGGTCGAACTGCGCCGACGCGGTGTCGGCCGAGGCGAACGGAAGGTTGAACTCGTCGGCGTATCGCGCTGTGAGTTCGGGGGTGCGCTTCTTGCCCATCCCGCCGATCACGATGGGCGGGAACGACTGCGCGGGCTTCGGGAGCGCGGGCGAATCGGTGATCGGGAAATGCGTGCCGTCGAACGAGAATGTTTCTCCCACAGGCGTTTTCCACAGTCCGGTCACGACGGCCAGCGACTCTTCGAAGCGGTCGAACCGTTCACCGACGGACGGGAAGGGAATCCCGTAGGCGGCGTGTTCCTCGGCGAACCAGCCGGCGCCGAGGCCGAGCTCGACACGTCCGCCGCTCATGGCGTCGACCTGGGCGACCGAGATGGCGAGCGGGCCGGGGTAGCGGAACGTCGCGGACGTGACCAGGGTCCCGAGCCGGATGGTCGAGGTGTCCCGCGCAAGCGCGGCCAAGGTGATCCAGGCGTCGGTGGGGCCGGGCATGCCGTCGCCGCTCATCGCGAGGTAGTGGTCGGATCGGAAGAACGCTCCGTAGCCCAGCTCCTCCGCCGCCGTGGCGACGCGCAGCAGATCGTCGTAGGTCGCGCCCTGCTGTGGTTCGGTGAAGATTCGCAATTCCATGAGAAAAACTGTAGCCGTGCCCCATACCGGACCGCGGGGTCTGGGGATGGAAACCTGCGCGTTACCGGTTTCTGTGGATCGACCTGTGGAAACTGGGGATAACCGCAGGCAGTGTCGACGCACGGCCGGTGGCAGGGTGCACGAGGGTCGTGACAGGATCGTGGGGTGACCTCAGGAGGCGTACCGACGGTGCACGTCGCAGACGTACCCGACCCGTCGCCCACGGTGACTCTGCTCGATGTCCGCGAGCACGACGAGTGGGAGCACGGACATGCGCCGGGCGCCGTCCACATTCCGCTGGCCGAGATCCCCGCGCGCATGAGCGAAATCGCCCCCGACACCGATCTCTACGTGGTCTGCAAGGTCGGTGGACGGTCCGCGCAGGCAGTGCGGTTTCTGCTGCACTCGGGCATCGAGGCGATCAACGTCGACGGCGGCATGGCGGCGTGGCAGGCGGCCGGGCGGCCGCTGACCACGGACGACGGCCGTCCCGCGTCGGTGTACTGACCGCGCCCGTGAGTTACTTCCAGGTCTGCGCGCGCTGCGGTACCCGTTGGGCTGTCGGCGCGGTGCCGGCCACCTGGTGCCGCCGCTGCAACGGGGTGCTTCTCGCGCCGACCGACGGTCGCCGGCCCGCGTCCGGAATGTCCGCACGCGGCGGTCGTGCGCCCGTCCACGGGTTCAGGTGGGTCGCTCGCAGTCCCGTTCCGTCGCGCCCACGGCGTCGTGTCGCCTCTCCGAAGCCCACCCCGTCCTACCGCGAGACACCGCAGTGGGGCCTGCGCGACACGCCCCGCACCGAGGCGCCGACGACGCCGACATGGCTCGAGAACATGGCGCAGCGTGCGCCGCGCTATCTCGTCGCCGCGATCGTGCTGCTCGTGGCGGCGGCACTCGCCGAGTTCTTCCGCTTCGGTGTTCTCCTGCAGAACCGCACCCGCCTGATCTCCCCGCTCGAGCTCGCCGTGTCCGACGCCGCCGAGGTGTGCCTGTCGGTGGCATCGGTGATCGTGGGTGCGATCGCGATCGTGGCGTCCGTCTGCTGGCTTCGGGTGGCTCGCCGCGACATGTTCGCGGCCGACGGTGAACTCGATCCGCGTCGCGGGTGGGTCATCGTCGTCGGCTCGCTCGTCCCGGTCCTCAACCTGGTCATGCCCGGCGTCTTCCTCACCGAACTGACGCGTCATCGCGTCGTTCGATGGTGGTGGGCCGCCTGGGTCCTCAACTGGTTCGTGGTGGTGGGTGTGGTGCTGTGGCGCCTGCGCGACGGACTGGCAGCGCAGGCGTACGGCGTCCTCTTCACCGGGATCGCGGATCTGATCGCCGCGGGGACGGCCGCGCTCACGCTTCTCGTCATTCGGCGCGTGCAGGACCGCAGCTTCCGCGGTCACGTGCGGGAGATCACGCGGTGGACGGTGGCAGTGTCGTGACACACCCCGGCATGACTCCCCTCGTCGTCGCGCACCGCGGCGCGTCCGCCGCTCGGCCCGAACACACGCTCGCCGCCTACGAGCAGGCGCTGCGCGAAGGTGCCGACGGTCTCGAGTGCGACGTCCGTCTGACCAGGGACGGCAAGGTGGTGTGCGTGCACGACCGCACCATCGACCGCACGTCCAACGGCACCGGAACGGTCAGCGCGATGACGTACGAATCGCTCAACGGATTCGACTACGGCACCGCGGACGATCCGGCGAACGTTCTGCTGCTCTCCGAGCTCATCGAGTTGGTGCTGGACTGGAAGACCAAGCCCGCCAAGATCTTCATCGAGACCAAGCACCCCGTGCGCTACGGCGGTCTGATCGAGAACACGGTGCTGGCCGAGCTGCACCGCTACGGCATCGCCCGTCCCGGATCGGCGACGCTGTCGCGCGCGGTGATCATGTCGTTCGCCCCGTCGGCGGTGTGGCGTATCCGCCGCGCGGCGCCGCTGCTTCCCACCGTTCTCCTCGGCAACGCGTCTCGTTACGTCGGCGGCGGCGCGGCGACGACCGTCGGCGCGACGGCGATCGGTCCGTCGATTCGCACGCTGCGTGAGCACCCCGACCTGGTCGACCGCGCAGCGGCGGCCGGCCGCGCCACCTACTGCTGGACGGTCGACGATCGAGACGATCTGGAGTTCTGCCGCGACATCGGCGTCCGCTGGGTGGCGACGAACCACCCCGGCCGAACCTCGGCGTGGTTGGACGGCGCCGCGCTGTAAGTTCAGTGCTCGTGGGTAAGAGCAAGAGAAACAGCGGACCGAAGCAGAACAGCGCGCGCAAGGCACTCGAAGAGCAGCGGCAGGCCGAGCGCGAGGCGCTCGCCACCGCACCCGTGCGGCCCTTCGAAGGGTTGGCGTTCGAGTGCGACCTGATAGCGCTCCGTGAGTTCGTGGCGTCCGCGACGGCGCCGCTCCCCGTCACCGACACCGATCGGCCGTTCACCCTCGCCTCGGTTCTGCCCGGCGCGGTGGCCGCACTCGTCCGCGACGACGAAGCTTTCGTCGCCCTGCAAGTCCAGGTGCAATCCAACGATCTCTCGCTCGACATCGGCGCGTCCATCGATTGGGCGAAGACCGCGGAGCCCGGGCAGTCGCTGAAGGCGGGAACCGCGAGCAGCCCGCGCCTGATCGACGTGGTCGACGGATCGGCCCCGCTCGACATCACCGTGCACAAGGACTTCGGATGGTGGATCCCGGAAGGCACCACCCCCGACGACGACGTGGCTGCCACCATCGAGCAGGCCAACTCGGCAATCCTTCCGTCGGCCCGTATCACCGCCGACGGAGTCAGCGCGGCGTACTGGGTGGACGCGGGCGACAAGGCGCACCTGCGGTGGGTTCGCCCCGAGGACGAGGACGCGTTGATGCACGCGCTCGCCCGACTGCAGGCGGCAGGGCACCTCGACCTCGGTGAGGGATCGCGATTCGCCGGGTCGTTCCGCACGCACGGTCTGCTGGTCCCGGTGTTCGACCTGGACCCGGAACTCCACCCCGACGAATGGGCGACGGGTACGCAGGAGCTGGGTCGCCGACTCGACGAGGCTCTCGCGGACACGTCGCCGATGACGACCGAGGAACGTCGCGCGCGCGACGGGCTGCGGAGTCGTCAGGTCACGCTGCGTTAGCCAGCGCTTCGTTTCAGGCGAGTCCGCCGGCGGCGCGAGGGGCGCCGACGGACTTCTCCGCGCCCTTGTTCATCTCGCGTGCCACGAAGTCCTCGATGTGGAAGAGGTTGTCACCGGCGCGGTCGACGATGGTGAGCAACGTGGTCATCGCCGCCATCTCCTCGATCTGCTCCGCGAGGAACCACTGCATGAACTGCTCACCGAGGTAGTCGCCGGTGTCGCGGGCGGTGCGAGCCAGGGTGGTGATCTGCTCGGTCACCTTCTGCTCCTGCTCCAACGCCAACTCCACCGGCTCGCGCACCTTCGAGAATTCGAAGACGACGTCGTCGACGCCGGGAACGCGCACCTCGAGGTCCTTGTCGAGCAGGTACTGGATCATCATCATCGCGTGGCCGCGTTCCTCGTTGGCCTGCGCGTAGAACCGCGCGGCGAGCTGAGGCAGATCGGCACCGTCGAAGAAGACGGCGATGGCGATGTACTGCTGCGATGCGGTGAACTCGTGGCGCACCTGCTCACGCAGCAAGACGTGGAAATCGCTGTTCTGCACGGTGCTGGTCATGGTGAGCAGGTTACCCGTCAGCCCGACGTTCTCAGCTCCGGAGGAATTTGCTGGTCGTCGGCCAGTAGCTGGAAGAACTGGGACGCGCGATCGCGATCGGAGAGCAACACGTTGCCCGATCCGTCGACGTCCTCGAAACCGCTGACCGGGATCGTGGTGGTGACCATGTCCCCGCGCAGCGCCCAGGCGAGCGCGGCGAGGTTCCAGATGTGGTCGCCGTCGTCGACCGTCAACGACTTCACCGTGTCGCTCGCGAGCGGCCACAGCCGGAACGGGTTGATCAGCGTCCACGGGCTCGTCGCCCTCGACAGCAGCGCCGACAAGAACAGTCGCTGGTTGTTCATGCGGTCGAGGTCGGCGAGCGCGGTGGCGCGGCTGCGGACGAAGCCGAGAGCCTGCGGTCCGGACAGCGTCTGGCACCCGGCGGCGACGTTCAGGCCGGCGAGGGGATCGTCGATGGCGTAGGGAACGCAGACGTCGACGCCGCCGATGGCGTCGACCATCCCGGCGAAGCCGCCGAACCCGATCTCGGCGTAGTGGTCGATCCGCAGACCGGTCGCGTTCTCCACGGTCTGGACGGTGAGCGGTGCGCCCCCGATCGCGAACGAAGCGTTGAGCTTGTCGGTGCCGTTGCCCGGAATGGGGACGTACCAGTCGCGGGGCAAGCTGACCATGGTGGTCGGGCCGGACTTCGGGATGTGGACCAGCAGCAGGGTGTCGGTGCGCCCGTTGCCCACCTCACCACCGGTCGCGAGCTGCGATTCCTGGTCGGCGGTCAGTCCGGCGCGGCTGTCGGATCCGACGATCAGCCAGTTGGTTCCCGGTGTGTCGCCGATGCGACCTTCGTAGTTGGTCAGAGCGTCGACGCGGTTCAGCGACGAGTCCGCCCACACGCCCGCGCCGACGACGAGCAGAAGCAGAACGAGCAGTGTGAGGCCGATCCGCCGACCCCAGTGGCGTCGTTTCCGGGGTTTGGCGATCGGTGTGTCTCGGCGAGGGGGTTCTCTGTAGGGCTGTGGTTCGCGGTACTGAGGCGGTTGGCGATAGGGGTCCGGGCGGCGCGGAGGCGCGGCGTCGGACCACGCGCGGGGGATCTCGTTCGGGCGCTGGCTGGGCCGCGGGGGTTGGTTCGACCGCGGGGGTTGGTTCGACCGCGGGGGTTGGTTCGACCGCGGGGGTTGGTTCGACCACTGCGGCGGCCCACCGCGCCGACGCGCGATGGGTGGTTCCTCACGGTCGTTCATCCGAGCAACTGTAATCGCGCCTAACCGGGGAGCCAGGAAACATGCCCGCGGAGCAGGCTGAAACCGACGAACGCCACCACGTCGATCAGCGCGTGAGCGATCACGAGGGGCCACAGCCGGTCGGTCTTCTGGAAGTACCGGCCGAAGATCAGGCCCATGATCAGGTTGCCCACCCCGCCGCCGAGCCCTTGGTAGAGGTGGTAGCTACCGCGCAGCAGTGCGGACGCGCCGAGCGCACGGTTGCGCGACCAGCCGAGTTCCTTCAGGCGCGTGATCAGGTACGCGACCACGACGACTTCTTCCGCGAAGGAATTGGCGATCGCCGACAGAGTGAGCGTGACCGGTCGCCACCAGTAGTCGCTGACGGTGCTCGGCAGAACCGTCGTGTTGAATCCGAGCGCACGGGCCACGAGATAGAACGCGAGACCGGGGATGCCGATGCCGGCCGCCAGGGCGATGCCGTGCAGGATGTCCTTCCGTCTCGCCTTCGCCAGACCGATGGCTTTGGGTCCGATTCCGCTGCGCCACAACAGGTACAGGCCCAGCGCTCCCCACGCGAGCAGTCTCGCGATCCCGAGAAGCTGCCGCAGCAGGTCGATGATCCCGAGGTTGGACTGGGTGACGTTGATGGCGACGGTCTGGTCGCTCAGCGAGCCTGGCTGCATCGCCGCCTCGATCAGCGACAACACGCTCGACGCGACGCTGAGCGCGAAGGTGACGATCAGGACGACCGCGATTTCGATGCGTATGGCGCGGCGGGTCACGATTTCCAGTATGCCCACCCTCCCCCACAGCGGGGTCAGTCTCGGGCGCGCAAGCCGTTCAGGAACGGGCAGCCCATCAGGACTCGGATGGCCTGGCTCAGCCCCGCAACATCGTGGACGGGCGCGGCGAAGGGAATGCGGACGTCGTTGTCACCGTGGGGACCCTCGATCCGCAGGCGGACGCCGTAGCGGTCGATACCGAGCGGGCGGGCGACTCCTTGACGCATCGACGGCGGAAGACGTCGGGCGATCTTGGCGACCAACTCGGAGTGGTCGCTGTCGAGATGCTGCAGCCAGCCGGTCTCGACCTCCCAGAACGGGTCGGGTTCGGCCCGAAGGAGGTCCTCGACCGCAACCGCCTCGGCCCCGGACCCGTCCGCCACGACGACCGAGTTGATCATCAGCCGGAGCAGGGCGCTGCCGTGTCCGACGTCCAGCAGCCCGGGATGCGGGTAGTCGGCGGCGACCGCGGACGCGACGGACCGCGCGACCGAGTCGGGTACCTGGCACAGGTCCCCGCTGATCCAGACGAGCGATCGTACGCGTTCACGCAGCTCGACGGGCGCGTGGTCGGTGAGTTCGAGGACGGCCGGCCCGTCATCGGTCGACCCCGACGGCACCACCAGCACCATCTCACCGGGGGCGCGGAGGTGGTGGACCGACGTGAGGACGGGTGCGCTGCCCTCGGCGGCGAGTACGGCATGCTCGGCCCGCAGGCACGCGCTGCGTACGCGTTCGGCGGTGGACGGGCCGAGGGTGGCGACGCTGGTCATACGACCTCCAAGAACTGTTAATTAGGTATGCCTAACGTAAGTTACGTGGGGTCTCGCACGCAAGCGCTACGACTAGAATCGGTCCGGTGCCGACGATGCTGACCCTGGGTGTGCGGCCTCGCCGCGACCCGCGAGCGCTGTTCGAAGAACTTCTCTGGCCCACGGCACCCCAGTCCACCGACCATCCGATGATCGGGCCCGCCGTCACGCGGATGTCGCTCGACGTCGATCCGTCGACTCTCGATCTGGTCGGTGTCGAGCGGATGACCGTCGACGTTCCGGAGGACCTTCTGGCCGACGTCTTGGAGCTCCGACCGACGCCCGCCCTCACGGTGTTCTCGCCGCGAGCCGGTGTCGCCTCGATCACCGCCGCCGGTCACACGCCCGGGTTGGCCGCCGGCCCGATCGACCGCCACGCCGAGTTCCTGGCCGTGATCGCGCACCTCGACGGCGGTTTCGTCGCGAGATGCGCGACCGCCGACGAGGTGCTGTCGGTGATCTCGGGAACCGTCGCCGCGCTACGCGGTGACGACATCCCCACCGGACTGGCGAACCCGGACATCGACGTGCTCACGTCGCTGCACCCGGACGCCGCCGCCGCGACGCGCACCGTTCTGCTCGGAATCGAGACCGACCACGCCCTCGAGATCGCAACCGCTCTCGACGCTGTAATCGCCGGTGCGCGGGGGCGGAGCACGTAACCTTCGGGTGTGCGTATCGCCTACTTCGGACCGTCGGGAACCTTCACCGAGATGGCGTTGGCGAAGCTGGAAGAGGCCGACGCCTTCGGGGCCGCTGTCGAACGCGTCAGTGCGCAGAGTCCGCCGGCAACCCTCGAACTCGTGCGCGACGGCTCGGTCGACGGGGCGGTGGTCCCCATCGAGAGCTCGGTCGAGGGCTCCGTACATCCGACGCTCGACGCGTTGGTGACGGGCGACCGCCTGCAGATCATGGCGGAGACAGAGTTGGATGTGTCGTTCTCCATCCTCGGGCGGCCGGGGGTAACGCTGGCCGACGCCACCTCCGTTCGTGCGTATCCGGTTGCCGCGGCTCAGGTGCGGTTGTGGGTCGAGCAGAACATGCCGAACGCCGTCGTGGAATTCGCGTCGTCGAACGCGGGCGCCGCGGAGGACGTCGCGGCCGGGCTCGCCGACGCCGCGGTGTCCACGGGGTTGGCGGGGGAGCGTCTCGGATTGCAGTCGCTGGCCGAATCCGTGGCCGACGTTCCCGGCGCGCGGACGCGTTTCGTCTACGTCACGCGGCCCCAGACGCCGCCGAAGCGAACAGGTTCCGACCGAACCGCGATCGTGCTGAAGCCGGACAACGTGCCCGGCATCCTGCACACCGCGCTCGCCGAATTCGGAATGCGCGACATCGACCTCCGTTTCATCGAATCACGGCCCACGCGAACGTCTTTCGGTACCTACCGGTTCTACGTCGACTGCGTCGGGCACATCGACGACTCGGAAGTGGCGGCGGCACTGGTAGCCCTGCATCGCAAGATGCCGACCCGATTCCTGGGATCGTGGCCGTCGACGACGAGTGCGGGCAATGGCAGCGGTCCGCCGACCGACACGACGGGCGCCGCGTGGCTCGACGGCCTGCGCACAGGTCGGGACGTGGACAAGTGACGGGCAAACTCGTTCTGGTGCGTCACGGTCAAACCTTCTCGAATGTGGCGAAACGGCTCGACACACTGCCTCCGGGCGCCGCGTTGACGCCCGAAGGTCATGCGCAGGCCGCGGCGTTCGCCGGCACCGTCACCGGTCCCACGGCGGCGGTCGTCTCGTCGGTTGCATTGCGCGCCAAGGAGACTGCAGGGTATCTCGCAGAGTCTGCCGGGGTGGAGTTGCAGGTCCTCGAGGGGTTGCAGGAGACGTACGTCGGTGAGTTCGAGGACCGAACGGACGACGAGGCGCACGGGGCCTTCCAAGATGTGTATCGACGATGGCTCGACGGGGACGTCGACGCGCGACTGACCGGGGGCGAATCGGCCCGAGACGTGTTCGATCGCTACCTTCCGGTCCTCGACGGGCTGCGTGAGCGGACCGAGGCCGGCACCGTCTACGTGGTGAGCCACGGCGCGGCAATTCGCTTGGTGGCAGCGAAGATCGGAGCAGTGGGCGCCGACTTCGCAGCCGCCAACCACCTCGCCAACACCGAGACGGTGGAGCTCGTACCCACCGCCGACGGGTGGGACTGCGTTCGGTGGTCGACGTTCACGCCGCCGTTCGACCCCGTTCCGTCGGGGGCCGACGTCGACGACCCGATGGGCTGAGTTACGCCGCTCGGCGCCGTCGTTGTTGTCGGTGGTGGGTTTCGTGGGGTTGTCGGCGTGGGTCGTGGGTGGTGGGCGGGATGATTCTGGGGTGCCGGTCGTCGCCGAGGACGATGTCGTAGCCGTATTGGTGGACGTGTCGGTGGCATTCGCCGCAGAGCAGGGCAAGGTTGTCGAGGTCGGTGGTTCCGCCGTGCGCCCAGTGGGTCAGGTGGTGGACCTGGCACCACTGCGGTGGGCGCCCGCACATGATGCAGGAGCGGTCGCGGACGGTGACGGCGGTGCGTTGGTCGGCGGTGACGGTGCGCACGGTCCGGCCCATGGCGAGCGGTACGCCAGCGCCGTCGACGATGGTGGGGTTGAGCTGGGCGTCGCAGGCGACGAGAAGTGCGAGGGCGTGGGAGATCGGCCCGGACCAGGTGAGGTGAAAGGGCCAGTCGCCGGAAGTGCGGTCGCCGGGTGGGACAGGGTTGTCGGGTGGGGCAGGGCTGGCGGGTGGGGCAGCGGGTTTCGGTTCGGCGCTGCGTTGGGCGAGTGCGGTGAGGTCGAGGGTGCCGGCGAAGGTGGGGCGTCCGGTGCCGGCGAAGTTTCTGTGCAGCAGGACGGTGAGGGCGTCGGCGGTGCGTTGGGCCGCGGGCCGGGGGTCGCGCTGGCCGTCGGGTCCGGGGACGGGGGCGGAGTGCTCGTTGAGCGCGGCCCGCAGGTGGTGGGTGGTGAGGGTGTCGAAGTTGCCGTCGATGTGGTTGCGGCCGTTGGGGAGGGCGGTGATGGTGAGCCGGTTCAGTGCTGCGTTCTCGGACGGCGGGACCGGCGGGGGAGTGGGCTCGGATGTGGGGTTCGGTTCGGCAGGCGTGGGATTCGGCGCGACGTCTGTGTCGAAGGGTTGGAGCGACTCGTCGGTGAGGACGGACTCGGCGTCGGCTCGCGCTTGCTCGGCGCGGGCGTGAGCGTCGTGTGCGGCGGCGAGGGCGAGGGTGGTGGCTCGGCGGGTAATGGTGTGGGTGGTGCCGGTGCGGGCGACGTCGAGCAGGTCCGCGACGACCGCGGTCTGCCGATCGGTGGTCAGGTGATCGGCGGCGGTGACGGCGTCGAGTCCGTCGTGGATGGCGACGGTGTGGGCGTGGTGAATCTCGGCGTCGTACAGCGCTTGCTGCACGTCGGGGAAGGCGGTGAGCCAGTGGGCGTGTTCGAGTTGCCGGGCGGCGTGGCCGTCGGTGACGCGGGTGCCCCTTGCCCACCAGCGGGCGATGCTGGAGGCGCCGAGCTGGTGGGCCAGTCCGCGGCGGTCGATTTCGGCGAGGGCAGCGAGTGTGGATGCGGCGAGGGTGTTTTCGCGTTCGGCGAGCGCGACGGCGTCGGCGACCAGTTGCCGGTCGTCGATGTCGGTGAAGTCCCCCAGCTTCCTCATGCCCGGCACAGCTCGATCAACGTCTGAATCTCGGACCGAACACGAGTGTCGGTGCCCGGCGCCAACGCAGTCCACGCGGTGTCGTCCGACGCGTGGGACGTGGTGGCCAGTATCCGGCCGCGAGGAGTGTCGTACAAGGCGATGGGCGCACCGATCCGTTCCGGCACCACGCCGCGGTGACCGACCAGCACGATCTCGACATGACTGGTCAACGTGGACAACGCTTCTCCGAGAACGCTCGTGGTGCTGTCGTCGCATCCCATCGCGATCCACGTCGATGGTCGCGGTCGGTCGAGCGCCACCGCCATGGTCTCGCGCGGCGCGGATACACCCGTAAAACGAAGCGGGGCAGCCGGGTTGACCACTGCGCTGCCGTCGTACGTACGGAGGTGATACCCCGTCGGAGTGCGGTCGGCGACAACCTGTCCGTGTGCACCGGCCGACAGGCATCGACGATCCACGACCGGCACCCTCTGCGAACGGGTGACGGTACGTATCTCGAGATCCCACGTCGACCGGGACAGCGTTCGAAAGGACTGTGCAACAGACGGATCGACAAAGCCTGTGTCGCCCACGACCCCGCGGGTGCGCAGCTCCGGCAGAGCCAGTTCGAATAACGCGCGACGCTCGTCGTCGTGACAGTACTGCGGTCGCCAGTCCAAGACGCCGGGCAGCTCGTCGATGCCGAGGCTGTCCATGACGTAGGCCATCTCGTGGTCGTCGAGGTGCACGTCGATCGGTGCGTCCACGGTGATCAGTCCGTCCTTCACTGCCATCTCACACGTCCGGATCGGAACCGATGACCGGCGGGATCACGGCGACACCGTCGGAATCGTGACTGACGCGGTCGGCGAACCGGGTTTGGATCTCGTGGTCGTCGTCTGACCGCACGCTGGACGCGGGCAGCGCTGCGCCGCCGACCCTTCCGTGCCCCGCGCTGTCGGGCGCTCCGATCACGCCGCCGAAAGCTGAACCGCGGCTGTCGGATTGGAGCGCCGGACCGGTAGCGAACGAACCGGGTGTCCGCTCGACGCCGTATCCGCCGGCGATCTCCGTGCCACCACCGAACCCTGCGACAGCCGTGCTCGCCGCCCGAGACCCTGCGTACGCGAAGCCGGACGTACTGCTCGACCCCGCCGCGGCCGACATCGCGGACGACCCGACCCCGCTGACTGCCGACGCGACACTGTTCGCGGCACTACTGCCGACGCTCGCCGCCTGCGACGCCGCGGTCTGCATCGCGGCCGGGTTCTGCGTGCTGGACATTGCCGTAGCGATGGTCGACTGCGCCGGCGAGGTCCGTGCGGACTCGGGGCGGGTGTCGACGTCGTGCTCGCTGTCGCTGTAGCGTGCGGTGGCCCCGACTCCCGTGCCCGTACCGGCGCCGACGGACAGCGTGATCTGCGGGGGCGGCTGGACGGCGCGCCGCACCGCCAGGGTGCTGGTGGCAGCTTCGTAGCCCTCCATCACCAGCGCGGCGCGGATGTCGAGTGCCTTGTCGGCCGCTTCCGCCGCCTGGGCGGACCCGTTCAGGGCACCTCCGGATCCGTACGCCGACGCCTTGGTCGCCTTCACCGCGGCGATCTCCGGCAGGCTGGGCATCACCAACGCTGCGGTGGTGTACGCGGCGGCCTGGGCACTCGCCTTCGCCGCGGACTCGGCCGCCAGCTCGGCGGTGGAATGCGTCCAGGCGAGGAACGCACTCAGGCGGGACTGCGCGGCGGACGCGGTGGCGCCCTCCCACGAGGGAACCAGCTCGGCCATCACCCTCGACACGGTGGCGGCCGCGTCGGTGTACGACGCGGCGACGTTCGTCCACGCCGTGGAGGCGGCGGACAGGGGGACCGGCCCGGCCCCGGCGATCAGCGTCGTCGAATTGCCCGTCGCGGTGCGCGGAAGCCAGACGACGCCGGTCACTCCGAGTGTCACTGCGGGCCCCCGGTGGCGAGTGCCTGCCCGAACACACGGTCACCGTCGGCGTAGCCCTCGGCCTGGGCTCGGAGCGTGGCGGCAGCGTCGTGTAATTCGGCGATCGAGGCGAGGGCGGCGGGAACGAACTCGTCGGCCAGCGCACCGAAGTACCCGGCGGCCAGCAGGGACACTTCCTCGGAGCCGGACGGAGGTGGGCGCAGCGCCACCGTGTTGACGGTCAGGCTGGCTTCGAGGCGCGCGGCCACGGCGTCCAGCTCGGCTGCGGCGGCGTGAAGGGCCTCGGGTTGGACAAGGATGTGACCGGACATGAACGAACCCCGTTTCGTCTCTCACCCACTTGGACGCGCGCGAGTTCGAGACGGTTCCGCCTATCCGAAACCGAGCTGGTGCAGCCTCTCGTCGTCGATCCCGAAGTGGTGACCGATCTCGTGGGCCACCGTGATCGCGATCTCGCGCTTGGCGTCCTCGAGGTCGTCGCTCATGTCGAGGATGGGGAGTCGGTAGATGGCGATGACGTCGGGAAGGTGACCGCTGTACTCGTACCGATCGGTCAGCGCGACGCCCTCGTACAACCCCAGGAGGTCTTCGGTCGGGTGCTGGTCCTGGACCAGGATCACGACGTTGTCCATGTAGCGGGCGAGTTCGTGGGGCAGCGTGTCGAGGGCGTCGCCGACGGCGTTCTCGAAATCCGCCTCGGTCATCTCGACCGCCATCTCAGTTCCCGTTCTGGAACGGTGCGGCCCCGGGCAACGGGGTGGGGAGGCGTCGACCGTCGGCGATGGGCGGCGGAGCGACGGGAGCGGCGCCGTCGATGGTGATGTCGCCCTTGGCGGATCCGACGATGGTCGAGAACCCGCCGGACTGCAGTTCCTTGCCGATCGAGCAGCTCACCCGCCGGCTGTTGGCGAACCAGCTCGACGCGTCCACGTTGTCCCAGAACAGAGTCAACGTCTTGTTGCGGAGCGCCTCCGGGTCACCGAGGTAGTCGTTCGCGGCCGTGGTGCACGTCTGCTCCAGGTAGTTGTCCTGGTCTTCGACGGACGGCAACCCGTTCGGGAACTGAGGCGTCAGGTCGACCACCGACACCACCTCGAACGCGTGCGGCTGTGAGCAGTCGACCGGGTCGGTGGGCACTCCGGCGGCGATTCCGACGCACGTTCCCGCGTCCCAGACCGTCGACTGGTCCTGGTCCGCCACTCCGCCGACCATGGTCTGCAGTGCGCTGGTGGCGCCGCTCTGCTGAATTCCGCAGCGAATGCTGCGCTCGCCGTCGGCCCATCCGGCCTGGCTGGGATACATCAACCCGACGCTGTACTTTCCCGTCGGATCGAAGCGGCCACCCATGTATTCGACGACGGCCGAGACGCAGTGTTCGTCGCGCAGGGACGCGAAGCGAGCTCCGTCGGGATACGGCGCGGTGGGCCCGAACTCGGCCCCGGGGAAGACCGAGAGATCGACGTTGGACGCCACCTCGAACCGATGCGGCTGGGCGCAGGCGACGGTCGTGAGGTCCTGACGGTCGGTGTTGGGGTCGTCCGTCGGCGTCCACTGCAGGCATTGGCCGGGTTCCGCGGATCCGAACGAGCTGTCCTTGGCGGCGACCGCCGCGGGCCCCGCCTCCGTCGCCAACGACGTTCCCTGTCCGAATCCACCCGAGACGACGAGTGTCACCACTGCGGCGACGATGGCTCCGACAGCGAACAGCGCCAGCACCAGGCGGGCTGTGCCGGCTGAGGTGGCGGGCAGGCCGGAGGCCGGTCGTTTCAGGCCGGGCAGTCTGGAGGCCGGGCGTCCTTTGGTCGGCGGCGGAGGGTTGGTGGACATCACCACCATCATGCCTGCCGGTACCGTGTGCCGGTATGACCGGTCACGACGAGGACAGCGACGACGTGGTCGACCTCGCGACACGTGTTTTCGCGATGGCCCGGTCCGGCGACTCCACCACGCTCGCGTCCTACGTCGACGCCGGCGTTCCGGTGAACATGGCGAACCAATCGGGCGACACGCTGGTCATGCTCGCCGCGTACCACGGCCATGCGGAGACGGTCACCGCCCTGGTCCAGCGCGGCGCCGACGTCGACCTGGCGAACGACAAGGGTCAGACCCCACTCGCCGGAGCGGTGTTCAAGGGCGAGGACGACGTCGTGCATGTCTTGGTGGAAGCGGGGGCGGACGCCACCGTCGGGAGTCCGACGGCCGTCGACGCTGCCCGTATGTTCGGCCGCGAGGATTACCTGGCTTTGTTGACTCGTTAGGCTCGTCGCCGTGATCGACCTCAAATTCGTACGCGAGAACCCCGAAGCAGTCCGCGAGTCGCAGCGCACGCGCGGGGAGGACCCCTCCCTCGTCGACGCGTTGCTCGACGCCGACGCCGCTCGCCGTGCGGCAGTTCTGGCGGCGGACAATCTCCGCGCCGAACAGAAGGCTCTCGGCAAGAAGGTCGGCAAAGCGACTCCCGAGGAACGGCCCGCTCTGTTGGAGGGCGCGTCGGCACTCGCCGCGAAGGTCAAGGAAGCCGAGGCCGCGCAGAGCGCCGGCGACGCAGCGCTCGACGCCGCGCATCGTGCGATCTCGAACATCGTGCAGGACGGAGCCCCGGCGGGCGGCGAGCAGGACTTCGTGACGCTCGAGACGGTCGGTGAGCCGCCGGCGATCGAGAATCCGAAGGATCACCTCGAGCTCGGCGAGGCTCTCGGGATCATCGACATGGAGCGCGGCGCCAAGGTGTCCGGCGCGCGCTTCTACTTCCTGACCGGCTATGGCGCGTTGCTTCAGCTCGGGCTGCTGCAGATGGCGGCGCAGAAGGCCGTGAAGAACGGCTTCACCATGGTGATCCCGCCCGTGCTGGTGCGGCCGGAGATCATGGCCGGCACCGGCTTCCTCGGGGCGCACTCGGCCGAGATCTACCACCTCGACGAAGACGATCTGTACCTCGTCGGAACGTCGGAAGTGCCTCTGGCGGGCTACCATTCGGGCGAAATACTCGAACTGAACGACGGTCCGAAGCGGTACGCCGGATGGTCGTCGTGCTTCCGGCGCGAGGCCGGCAGCTACGGCAAGGACACCCGCGGCATCATCCGCGTGCATCAGTTCGACAAGGTCGAGATGTTCGTCTACTGCCGTCCCGAGGACGCCGATGCCGAGCATCAGCGTCTGCTGGGGTGGGAGAAGGAGATGCTCGCCGCCATCGAGGTGCCGTACCGCGTCATCGACACCGCCGGTGGTGATCTCGGCTCGTCTGCCGCTCGCAAATTCGACTGCGAGGCATGGCTTCCCACGCAGAACACCTACCGCGAGCTGACCTCGACGTCCAATTGCACGACGTTCCAGGCGCGGCGGTTGTCGGTTCGGTATCGCGACGACACCGGAAAGCCGCAGACCGCAGCAACATTGAACGGGACGCTAGCCACGACGCGCTGGATCTCGGCCATTCTCGAGAACCACCAGCAGCCCGACGGCAGCGTTCGCATTCCGGAAGCGTTGCAGCCGTTCGTCGGGACCGATGTCCTGCGCCCGACGAGGTAGCACGGGGAACAGTGCTCAGAGTCGGGTAGTGCACTACCCGTGCTCGGACCCGTAGCGAAATTCACACTCGTAGTCGTCACCGCCCGGTGGCGCCCGACGAGTAGGAGTTTCGATGACCACCTCACCGACAGACCAACTGGCCGAACTCGATTCGATCCCCGACGACATCCGGGAGCTCCTGTCCGTGATTCCCGGGCAGGAGCAGTCCCGAGCGTCGCTGATTCGAACCGATGCGTTCGAGACGAGCATCGACGGCTTCTGCCCGCCGTGGGCTCGGCACCGATCACCCTCCGCGGCCGACACGGTCGAGGTAGAGGGCCGGACGTACTACGAGCCTCTCGTGCACGAGGAGCCGAACCCGCTGATCTACCCGATGTGCACTGTCGGCTACGTCCGAAACAGCAACGGCAAGAGCGGATCCGGCGTGCTCGTCGGCCCGAACCTGCTGCTCACCGCCGGGCACGTCGCGCCCTGGGGAGCCGGGTCCTGGTTCATGGAGTTCACTCCGGCATACCGCACCGGATCGGCGCCGTTCGGTAGCTCCTACGTGCAGACGTTCCACGGCTACAGCCCGCAGGACGTCCCCAACGGACACGACTACGTCATCTGCAAGCTGTACCAGCCGCTCGGCCGCGCGTTGGGGTGGATGGGAGCCAAGTCGTTCCGCACCGAGGACGAGCTGTACGCGCGGCGCTACGTCTCGTCCGGCTACCCGGGCACGTACGGGGGACGCCCCGCCGTCGAGCTCGACATGGGCATCCGCGACATCGACGACGACAACCCCGGCCGCGAACTGGAATTCGCCACCCGCCCCGACCTGGGCCCCGGCTGGTCCGGCGGGCCGCTGTGGCTTCCGAACGAAGGTCCGTCCGTGGTCGCGGTCTGCAGCGGCCAAGAGAAGGACGGGCTCGACCCGACCCGTGTGGTCTTCGCGGGCGGCAGCCCGATGGTCGACCTCATCAAGTACGGCTACACCACCTGGCCCGCGTGACCGGCCTCGACCGGTCGACACCACGAACGACAAGGAACACGATCATGATGGATACCGAAACAACCACTCCTGCAGCCGAACCCACCGGCCGGCAGATCGTCACCTTCACCGACGACAGCACGTCCGAGGAACGCGCCGCGGCTCTGCGGCGCATCTCCGGAGTGTCGACCGTCGCGTCGTCCAGCGCACTGGACCTGGAGTCGCTCGGCGGTTCGCAACCGCCCCCCGCCGACGCCGTCGTCTTCGAGCAGCTCGGCATCGCGGTTGCGGCCGTCTCCGCGTCGGGGGCCGAAGCGCTGGACGTCGACGGCGATTCGGTGATCGTCGCCGTCGAGCCGGAGCACGTCGTCCGTGCTCTCGAGGTGCCGGCCACCGTCGGCACCGTCACCACGTCCGCCGCCGCAGCAGACACCCACCTGTCGGACACCAACCGCATCACGTGGGGTCTGCAGGCCACCCGCGCCGCCTCGTCGAGCTACGACGGTCGCGGCGTCAAGGTGGCGATCCTCGACACCGGATTCGACCTGACGCACCCGGACTTCGCGGGTCGGCCCATCGTGTCGCAATCGTTCGTGCCCGGCGAGGCCGTCCAGGACGGGCACGGCCACGGAACCCATTGCGTCGGAACCTCCTGCGGGCCCGAGGTTCCCGGCACCGGGCGGCGCTACGGCGTCGCGACCGGCGCGTCCATCCACGTCGGCAAAGTTCTGAGCAACGCCGGATCCGGAACCGACACCGGCATCATCGCCGGGATCGAGTGGGCGATGTCGCAAGGATGCGCGGTGATCTCGATGTCGTTGGGCGCGGACGTGCGCGAGCAGGTGCAGGCGTACGAGACGATCGGACGCCGGGCGCTCGCCGCGGGCGTGCTCATCATCGCGGCGGCAGGCAACAACGCACACCGGCCGGGCGACCCCGGGTTCGTGGGTAGCCCCGCGAACTCCACCACCATCATGGCCGTCGCGGCACTCGCGTCGGACATGCGGATCGCCTACTTCTCGGCGCGCACCAATCCGATCGGCGGTGGTGAGATCGACATCGCCGGCCCCGGCCTGGACGTCTACTCGTCGTGGCCCATGCCGGACCGCTACCGATCGATCAGTGGGACGTCGATGGCGACGCCGCATGTGGCGGGCATCGCTGCGATGTACGCGCAGGCCACCGGCAAGCGTGGACGCGAGCTCTGGGAGGTGCTGACGTCTTCTGCCGAGCGGTTGGCGCTCCCGGCCTTGGACGTCGGCGCGGGACTGGCCAGTGCGCCTCGGTGAGTGACGGGACTGACGGTGGGCTGCTCGGTGAGCGGCTCACCGTCGCCGGGTCAGGTGGTTGCCACGACGCGCGAGAAGTGTTCCGCCAGAATGTCTCCGACGCGCGAATGCTGCTCGAGCGACACGGAGTGCCCTGCTTTGTCGACAGTGACGTGACGACCGCCTGATGCATCGGCGATGTTCGTCGACGAAATCGGTGGCGGGTAAGCGTGATCCTCCGCGCCGGCGATCGCAAGAATCGGAACCGACGTGCCCTGCAACTCGGACACGATGCTCGTGCGGTGAATCACTCCGTGGGCGGCGTCGGCGATGCGAGGTTCGAGTTCGGACATGCAGCCGCGCCATTCGAGCAGCGCAGGACCACCCTCACTGATGCTGGTGTCGCCGAACATGATGTACACGAGGGTGTCCAGCACGTCGGCCACACCGTTCGCCGCCACGTGGTCGACGAGCGGCGCGAACTCGTCGAGTTTGTGCTCTTCCTCCGCGGACGACCCGACTGCGACCGCCGACAGGACCAACTCCGGGTGACGAGCGGCCAGCCGTAAGGCGACGAATCCTCCGAGCGAGTTACCGACGACATGACACCGGCTCAGCTCGAGGTGTTCGATCAGCGCTGCCGCGTCGAGAGTCAGGTTGTCGACCGATAGTTCCTCGCGGGTTCCGGGGGCGCTGGAGCCCTGGCCGCGGTGGTCGTAGGCGACCACTCGGTAGTCGTCGGAGAAACGGTCGATCAATGCCGCGAACATCGTGTGGTCGAAGAACAACGAGTGGCTGAAGACGATCGGTGTAGCCTCCCGAGGCCCCACGTCGATGTAGGACAGTTGCGTTCCGTTGACGTCGGCGATGGCCATGTTCTTCTCCTCGAGCAGCTGATGTGATGCCAGTCACATCAGCATAGGTACCGAGTCAGATCGTCTTGATCAACCGCGCCGGATTACCGACCGCAACGCAGTTGGCCGGGATGTCTCGGGTGACCACGGATCCGGCGCCGATCACGCTGTTCGCACCGATGGTGACTCCGGGACACACGATCACACCGCCGCCGAGCCAGACGTTGTCCTCGATGGTGATCGGGGCGCCGGCCTCCCAGCCGTCGCGCCGCTCGATGGGGTCGAGGGGATGCGTCGGCGTCAGGAGTTGGACGTTCGGGCCGATCTGCACGTCGTCGCCGATCGTGATGGGTGTGACGTCGAGTGCGACGAGGCCGAAGTTCACGAACGTTCTCGACCCGATTCGGATGTTGTAGCCGTAGTCGACCCGCAGCGGCGGGCGGATGGACACGTCGTCTCCGACCTCGGCCAACAGTCGGCCGAGAATGTCCCGCCGCTCGGCCCGTTGCCGAGCCGACGTCGCGTTGTACTCGGCTGTGAGTTCGTCTGCAGCGCAGTGGTCTTCGATCAGTTCTGTTCCCGCGGTGCGGTAACTCTCGCCGGCAGCCATGCGCTCACGAGCGGTGCGGGGATCGGTAGCCATGAACACCACGCTACAAACCCCTCGCCGGGCGGACCCGAAAGTCCTATTATCTGTACATGCTTTGACGCCGCCGACCCGATGTCTTCGATGTGCGCACGGTCGCCTACTCGGCCGTGGGCGAAATCGTGCCGCTGTATGCGGTGTACGCCATCGTCTTTCGTGAGAACGGACTCGGCGTCGCGCAGATCTCGACGCTGTTCGTAATCTGGTCGGTGACCGCATTCGCTCTCGAAATCCCCTCCGGTGCATGGGCCGACAGTTGTTCTCGCCGTGCCCTGTTGGTCCTGGCGTCGTTCCTCGTGGCGGGAGCCTTCGTCCTCTTCACGATCGGTACGTCGTACTGGTGGTTCGCCGCCGGGTTCGTGATGTGGGGCGCGAGTACCGCCGTCGTGTCCGGCACCTACCAGGCTCTGGTGTACGACGAATTGACCCGGCAAGGGCGATCCGACGCCTACGCGGGGCTGATGGGCATCGCGGAAGCGGCGTCGATGGTGACGACGGTGCTCGCCTACCTCGTCGCGGCTCCTCTTCTGACGTTGGAACACGGCGTGCAGATCGTCGGATGGATCAGCGTCGCGGTCGTGCTGGTTCAGGCTGCGATCGCGGCCGGCTTCCCCGACCCCGTTGCCGACGAGACAGACGCGACCGGTTCGTACGTCGACATGCTCCGGGAGGGGGTGTCGGAGGCGGCGCGAAGCACGGCCGTGCGACGCGCCGTGCTGTTCGTCGCGATGCTGACCGGCCTGCTCGCCTTCGACGAGTACTTCCCGCTGGCGGCGGACGACGACGGCGCATCGCACACCGGCGTCGCGCTTCTCGTCGCGCTGCCCGCTGCAGCCCAGGCGCTCGGCACCGCGCTCGCCGGGCGAACGTCGCGCGTGTCCGGTCGCACGATCGCGGTGATGCTGGGCGTCGCAGCCGCGGCGCTCGCGGTGGTGCCCGTCGGCGGCACACTCGGCAGCTTCGTCGCTCTCGCACTCGCGTACGGGCTGATGTACAACGTGGTGATCGTCGCCGAGGCGCGTCTGCAAGATTCGATCGAGGGCGACGCGCGTGCGACGGTCACCTCCGTGTCCGGCTTCCTGTCCGAAGCGGTCGCGGTCGCCGTGTTCGCCTACGTGGCGACGGGGTCGACGGTCACCTCGTTGATCCCTGTCGTCGGTGCGCTCGCGGTGCCCACCCTTGCCCTGTGTTTCGTCGCACCGAGGTGGGTGCCACGCGGCGTCGACGGGTAGATGCGTCGAAGGGCCGTCGACGGGGATCGACGAGCGGTTATTCTTCCTTCGTGGAACCTGTGTATCGGACAATCATCGGCGTCGCCCGCACCGTCTTCGCGGCGCAGGGCCTGAAGTTCACGATCACCGGTGAGCAGAACATCCCCGCCACGGGCGGCGCGGTGATCGCGGTCAACCACACCGGCTACATGGACTTCACCTACGCCGGCATCGCACCGCGGGCCGTCAAGCGCTACATCAGGTTCATGGCGAAGAAGGAAGTCTTCGACAACAAGATCTCCGGCCCGATCATGCGGGCGCTCAAGCACATTCCGGTGGACAGGGCAGCGGGCGCCGATTCGTACCGCGCCGCCGTCGAGGACCTGAGGAAGGGCGAGTTGGTCGGCGTCTACCCCGAGGCCACCATCAGCCGCAGTTTCGAGATCAAGGAATTCAAGTCCGGCGCCGCGCGCATGGCCATAGAAGCGCAGGTGCCGATCATTCCGACCGTCATCTGGGGCGCGCAGCGGGTGTGGACCAAGGGATTCCCCAAGCGGCTCGGGCGGACCAACACGCCGATCTCGATCGCGGTCGGCGAGCCCATTCCGCCGAACCTTCCGGCCCCCGAGCTGACCGCGCTGCTGCGCGCGACCATGCAGGGAATGCTCGCGGAACTGCAGAAGAACTACCACCACCCGCCCGGCGAGTACTGGGTGCCGGCGCGGCTCGGCGGCAGTGCGCCCACGTTGGCCGAGGCCGATGTGATGGACAAGGCCGACGTCGACACGCGCAAGGCGTCGCGGGAGGCGAAGGGGAAGTAGCCGCCACCGCTGTGCGCGAAAAAGGCCCCTGGAGGGGCGTTTTTCGCGCACAGTGCGGATTTCACGCTCGGGGGAGCGGCGACCCGGCTATCGACTGCAGGTAGGCGACGTGCCTGTCCAGCGCGTCTCGCCCGGCGGCCGTCAAACTCAGTCGCGTCTTCGTGTAGCGAGCCGCACTCACCTTTTTGATGTCGACGTAGCCCTTGTCGCTCAGCGTCGTGATGTGTTTCGACAGGCTCGATTGAGAGAGTTCGCAGTAATCTTGAACAACTTTGAAATCGGCCTCGGCGCAGCCGGACAGGTAACCGCAGATCTTCAGCCGTGCCGGCGCGGCGAGTGAGTCGTCGAGTTTCGGCGTCACTTCGGCATTCCCCAACCGCGCAGTGCAAAGAAGTACGTCGCGGCAGCCACGACGCCGAGGCCCACGTAGATCGCCGCGAGCGTGGAGTCGGCGTTCAGTCCGCAGACGAACAGCGTGACCAGCACGAGCGCCCAGACGACGTTCGTTCGATGGACTCGGCCCCGATAACCGAAGAGGCCCTTCCTGTTTCGATATCTCGCGGGTAGCAGATAGGCGACCGCGAGAAGCACCGCTGCGAGCGCGAGGGTCCAGAATCCGGAAGGGCCGTGGCCTAGAAGGGCAACGCCGACACCCAGCGCGAGCGACGAGGCGATGGTGACGGCGAGAGGAAGTGGGGGCCGACCGGAGGCGCGCTGCGCTTTGTTCAACGCCGCCAGTTGTTCTTGGGCTTCGTTCCGTTCCATGTTGCCAACATAGCACCCACATTCCATTGAGGAAAGTAGATTCCTAAGCCAGCTGTGCGCGAAAACCGCCCCTCCAAGGGCGGTTTTCGCGCACAGGGGTGGTTACTTGTTCGGACCCGCAATCTCCAACGCGATGTTGTCGGGATCGCGGAACTCGAGGATCGCCATCCCGGCGTCACCGAGGTCCTTCACACCCTCGTGTGCAACGCCGAGGTCGTCGAGGACCTTCGCAGCGTCGTGCAGGTCCTGCAGAGACGCCACCGAGAAGCTCAGGTGATCGAGACCGGTCTTGTCCTCGTGGAACGCACCTTCGGACACCGGCCGGAGACCGAGCAGGCCGCCACCGAATTTGTAGATGACGCCACCGAAGAGAAACCCGAGTGCCTCCTTGGTCGCCTCGTCCGGGTTCGGCGGAAGTTCGAACGCGACCTCGAAGCCGAAGACCGAGTCGTAGAACGCTCGGGACTTCTCGATGTCGGTGACGGTGAGGCGGACGTGGTTGTAATCGACTGCTGCGATCGGCACAAGATCTCCCTGGATAGACGACGGACACGATTCATTCGGCACCGCGCATGCATCCGATTGCCCCTATCGCTTGCGCGCGACCCGCTTCTCGTCCCACACCGGCTCGTCGGATTCGTACACCTGCCCGTCCGATCCGAACACGAGAAACCTGTCGAAGCCGCGTGCGAACCAGCGATCGTGCGTGACGGCGACGACGGTTCCGTCGAACTCGGCGATCGCCTCCTCGAGCGAGTCGGCCGATTCGAGGTCGAGGTTGTCCGTCGGCTCGTCGAGCAGAAGCATTGTGGCGCCCGACAATTCGAGGAGCAGAATCTGCAGTCGCGCCTGCTGCCCGCCCGAGAGGTCGTCGTACTTCTGCTCGGCGGCGCGGGAGAGCCCGTAGCGATCGAGTGCCCGCGACGCGCCCTCGCGGCCCATGCCGCTGCGATGTTCGTTGCCCATGTGCAGGATGTCGAGCAGGGTGTTTCCCGTGAGGTCGGGCCGGGTGTGCGTCTGAGCGAAGAATCCGGGGCGCACACGGGCGCCCAGCACCGCGGTGCCCGTGTGGGGAACCGGATCGATGACCAGTTCCTGCACCGGTTGGTGCTCACGCTCGGGGTCCGTTCCGCCGCGTGCGAGCAGTCGCAGGAAGTGCGACTTGCCGGAGCCGTTGGACCCGAGCACCGCGACTCGGTCGCCGTAGAAGAATTCGGCATCGAACGGTTTCATCAACCCGGTCAGTTCCAGCGACGTGCAGACCAGCGCCCGTTTGGCCGTGCGTCCACCGCCGAGCCGCACCGTCACCTTCTGCCTGATGGGAACTGCTTCGGGAGGTCCCGCCTCTTCGAACTTGGCCAGCCTGGTCTGCGCGGCCTGGTAGCGCGACGCCACTCCGTCGTTGAACTTCGCCTTCTCGCGGAGCCGAAGAACCAACGCGCGCAGTTTGATTCGTTCTTCGTCCCATCGGCGGCGTAGTTCGTCGAGTCGCGCGTTGCGGTCGGCACGCGCGTCGCGGTAGGTGTCGAAGCCGGCGCCGTGCACCCAGGCCGTCGCGCCGCTGATCCCGGGTTCGAGCGTGACGATGCGCGTCGCGGCGTTGGCAAGGAGTTCACGATCGTGGCTGATGAAGAGCACCGACTTGTCCGACTCGCGAATGGTCTTCTCCAACCACCGCTTTCCGGGCACGTCCAGGTAGTTGTCGGGCTCGTCGAGCAGAAGCAGTTGATCGGATCCGCGGAACAACGCCTCCAGAACGAGTCGCTTCTGCTCGCCGCCACTGAGCGTCGACGCCTGGCGCCATTTCGCGCGTTCGAACGGCATCCCCAGTGCGGCCATGGTGACCTTGTCCCAGAACGGCTCGATGTCGTAACCGCCGGCATCTCCCCAATCCGCAAGGGCCTGAGCGTAATCGAGCTGCGAGGCCTCGTCGTCCTTCTCGATCAGCGCGTTCTCCGCGTCGTCGAGAGCTCGCGCGGCGTCGGCGACGGCAGGTGCGGAGACGGTCAGCAGCAGGTCTCGAACCGTGCGGGCAGGCCGGAGGCCGGCCGGGGACGTGGACTCGTCACGAACCTGCCCGACGAACTGACGCATGACGCCCATCGACCCGGACCGCGTCACGGATCCGTCGTCGGGGGAGATATCACCGGCGACGATCCGGGTCAGCGTGGTCTTGCCGGTTCCGTTCGGGCCGATCAGCGCGGTCTTGGCGCCGTCGCCGACCCGGAAACCGACGCCGTTCAACAACTGCCGCCCGTCGGGGAGGAAGTAGTCGATGTCGGTCACTTCGAGATGAGCCACAAGAGGCCACCCTAGGGGCGGCAGGGCAGAATGACAGCGATGTCCCACCCAACGCAGCCAGCACCCCGCCTCGTCGCCAGCGACGTCGACGGCACGTTGCTCAATCATCACGAGCGGCTCAGCGATCGGACGAGGGCAGCCGTGCATGCGGTGCTCGCGGGCGGTGCGACGTTCGTCTTGGCAACGGGACGGCCTCCGCGGTGGATCACTCCCGTCGTCGAACAACTCGGATACGCCCCGATGTCGGTGTGCGCCAACGGCGCCGTGATCTACGACGCCTCGACCGATCGCGTCGTCAGCGCGATCACGCTAGGGGTCGACGTCCTCGCGGAGCTCGCCGAGACGGCCGAGTCGGTTCTCGAGGACTGCGGACTGGCCGCCGAACGTGTGGGGGAGAGCGCGCATGACGCCGCGACGCCGCAGTTCGTCAGCTCACCGGGCTACAAACATGCGTGGCTGAACCCGGACAACACGGAAATGTCCGCGCTCGAGGTGCTCGCCGCCCCCGCCGTGAAGCTCCTGATCCGCTGCCCGGAGATGTCCAGCGGGGACATGGCCGCCAAGTTGGCGCCGCACGTGCACGGCGTCGCCGACATCACCTTCTCCACCGACAACGGGCTCATCGAACTGTCGGCGCCGGGTGTCACCAAGGCGTCGGGACTGAAGATCGTCGCCGATCTACTGGAGGTGGACGCGGCCTACATCGTGGCGTTCGGGGACATGCCGAACGACGTGCCGATGCTCGCCTACGCCGGTCGCGGTGTCGCGATGGCCAACGCCCACCCCGACGCGATCGCGGCGGCCAACGAGGTCACCGCCAGCAACGCGGACGACGGGGTGGCGCAGGTGTTGGAGCGGTGGTTCACACCGGCACCGTGATCACCGCAAGCCAGGTGCGCCTATCCCGCCGGCGCCTGGTTCATCTGC
Source organism: Rhodococcus sp. 320_ES (assembly GCF_059691855.1). Classification (NCBI taxonomy): domain Bacteria; kingdom Bacillati; phylum Actinomycetota; class Actinomycetes; order Mycobacteriales; family Nocardiaceae; genus Rhodococcus; species Rhodococcus sp. 320_ES. Next base: position 185,403 of record NZ_JCAWAG010000003.1, read on the forward strand.
TCCGTATAGGTGTCGTTGTAGGCCTTCAGCACGGCGGTGACGATGCCGGTCACCTCGTTGAAGATCAGCGAGCCCTTCTCGAAGTTGGACTGCCATCCACCGGGGATCTTGAACTCGTCGCTGGTGGGCAGGCCCATCGAGCCGCCGTCGCCGCCCATCTTGACGAACTGCTTGAAGATTTCGCCGATGACGGAGAACGCCTGTCCGCTGGGGTTGGCGACGATGGTGCCGTTGAGGAAGTCCGCGCGCTGACCACCCTCGGCGGCCGGCAACACACCGGTGACAGCCGGTCCGAGTGCTCCCTGCTCGCCGCCCATGGACGACCATTTCGCCGCGACGGGGTTCGGGTCGGTGAGGCGAACCAGCTCGTCGATCAGCGCGGGAACCCCGGCACCGGGTGCTGCGCCCGACGCCAGCGTCTCGGCGGGCGGTCCTGCCGGTGCGGGTTCGACCGGAGCCGCAGGTGCGGGGGCCGCCGGATCGACCGGTGCCGCCGGCTCTGCAGGTGCAGCCGGATCGACGGGTGCGGCAGGCTCGGCAGGTGCCGACGGTGCGGCCACGCCGTTCAGGTTCGCTTCGGCGATGTCGCGTAGCTGCGGCAGATCGCTGTACGCGGCGTCGCCGGGGCATTCGGTGTTGCCGACGTCGCGGTGCGCGAAGATGATCGGCAGGTCGACGCTCTGACCCTTGGCGTACGGGGTGTACCGCGTGCCTTCCGACGTCATCGTCGTCTGGCCCTTGGGGTTCAGACCCGCGAGCCCGAGGCGCCATCCGAGGAACTTGCCGGCCGCGTCGAGCATGGCCTGGCTGGGCTTCTCGGTGGAGTAGTCACCCATGAGCGCGAGGCCCATCGTGTTCTCGTTGAAACCGCCCGCGTGGGCACCTTCGACGTTCTTGTCGAGGCCGCCGGCGCGACCTTCGAAGATCTGGCCGTACTTGTCGACGAGGACGTTGTAGCCGATGTCGCACCACCCCAGCGTCTGGGAGTGGTAGGCGTAGATCGCACGCACGATGCCTGCGGACTCGTCCTTGGTGTAGTCGTTGCTTCCGGCGGTGTGGTGGATCGTCGCCCCGCCGAGAGAGTCGTCGATGGTGGGTGTGCTGCACCGCTTGGACTCGTCGGCGCCCCACTGGGCACGAGTGATCACGGGCGGGCCGTTGCCCGCGACGGGCGGCGCGGATTCCGCGAGCGCGCCGTCTGTCTCGGAGGTTCCCGGCGTGATCAGCACGGCGGTGGCCGCGGCCGCGACCTGAGCGAGCGTGTCGATCAGCGGTTGGTCCTGAGTGCGCAACGGCGACGAGCTCGATGCCGGGACGTAGCCCAGCGGCTGCGCGTCCGGCACCGGCGGAACCGTGGGTGCCGCCGGCGCGGCCGGCGCCGCGGGAACAGGAGGAACCACTGGAGCAGCAGGCGCAGCAGTGGCAGCGGGCGCGGCCGCCGGATCGGTCGGCGCGGCCTTCGGCGTCAGCAGGAACTGCACAGCCTTCGTCAATCCGACGTAGACCGGTTCGGTACCGACTGTCTCCGACCGGCCTCCGGCCTGCCCGCCGGTGGCCGGTGTGTCCGTATCCGAGGCGTCGCTGGGACCGGTGTCGATGGCCGTCGTCGAGTTCCACGGTCCCCACGAGCCGTCGGGCAGCTGCGCGCGAACCTGGGCGACGGCGTCGTCGATGTTGTCCGTGGTGAGCGCGACCATGCTGAACGGGCTGTCCTGCTTGACCTCTTTCACGACCGCTCCGGCCGGGACGGTGATGCTGTCCAGCGGTGTGGACGGAGCCGGGGGAACCGGGGCCTGAGCCGACGGCGAGCTCGGAGGCGTCAGTCCGGGGATGTTCGGAACGTTGATGGTGTCGGGCAGCTTCAGATCCCGAAGGTTGCCGAGGTTCAGGTCGGGCAGGTTCAGGCCGGTGAGGTCCTTGAGCGAGATGGTGATGTCCGGTGCGGACGCCAGCGCGATCTTCGCGATGGTGGTGGGGATCGCTGTGGTGCTCTCGTTGGTCTTCTGAACGTCCGAGCTGGTACCGATCGCGGTGTAGACCGCGATCGGGCCGGTGACCGCGAGCGCGGCGACGGTGCCCAGGATCAGCGATGGTTTCGGTCGACGATGCACTGGTGTTGGCTCCCCTGGTCGGCATGCTGCGACGTCGTCACCCATGTTGTGGATGTGACGGAAGTGATTGATGTTGCGCAGTAAACGCCACATTAGTCACACAAGCACCAACTCTCAACCATTAGTAGAGGGTTCGACGGTGTGTTCGAACGACTCGTGGGCGTGGGAGACTCGATCCGTCGGATACCCTGATTGCCCGTGACTGATCTCGAGCCAGGTAGGTACGACGTGATCGTCGTCGGGTCCGGTTTCTACGGACTGACGATCGCCGAACGCACCGCCTCCGAACTGGGCCTGAAGGTTCTCGTGCTGGACCGTCGCCACCACATCGGTGGCAACGCGTACTCCGAGGCGGAGCCCGAGACCGGCATCGAAGTGCACAAGTACGGTGCGCATCTGTTCCACACGTCCAACAAGAAGGTGTGGGACTACGTCAACCGGTTCACCTCGTTCACCGACTACCAGCACCGCGTCTACGCGTTGCACGGCGGCCAGTCGTACCAGTTCCCGATGGGTCTGGGCCTGATCTCGCAGTTCTTCGGCAAGTACTACTCGCCGGACGAGGCGCGTGCGCTCATCGCGGAGCAGTCCAGCGAGTTCGACTCCAAGGACGCGACCAACCTCGAAGAGAAGGCCATCTCGCTGATCGGCCGCCCGCTCTACGAGGCGTTCGTGCGCGACTACACCGCCAAGCAGTGGCAGACCGACCCCCGCGAGCTTCCCGCGGGCAACATCACCCGCCTGCCCGTGCGCTACACCTTCGACAACCGCTACTTCAACGACGACTACGAAGGGCTGCCCGTCGACGGGTACACCGCGTGGCTCGAGAACATGGCTAGCCACGACAACATCGAGGTGCGCCTGAACACCGACTGGTTCGACGTCCGCGACGAGATCGTGACCGCCAACCCCGACGCACCCGTGATCTACACCGGCCCGCTCGATCGGTACTTCGACTACTCCGAAGGCGAACTCGGCTGGCGCACACTCGATTTCGAAACCGAAGTGCTGCCGACCGGAGACTTCCAGGGCACCCCGGTGATGAACTACAACGACGGCGACGTCGCCTTCACTCGTATCCACGAGTTCCGGCACTTCCACCCCGAGCGTCAGTACCCGGCCGACAAGACGGTCATCATGCGGGAGTTCTCGCGAGCCGCCGAGTCCGGTGACGAGCCGTACTACCCCATCAACACCCCGGACGACCGCGCGAAGCTGTCCGCGTACCGCGATCTGGCCAAGAAGGAGACGGCGCAGAACAAGGTGCTGTTCGGCGGCCGGCTCGGCACGTACCAGTACCTCGACATGCACATGGCCATCGCGAGTGCCCTCACCACGTTCGAGAACGTTCTGCGTCCCCACCTCGAGACCGGCACCGCGCTCTCGGCTGGGTCCGACCTGTGAACGCTCGCCACACCCTGTCCGAACAGGAGCCACTGAGCGGGCAGGCCGGAGGCCGGTCGGAAGCAACCGAAAAGCAGCCCTTGATCGGTAAGGCGTTGCTGCAACGGGTTCTGCTTCCGCGTGCCGGTGAGCCGCTCGACGTGCGCACCCTGTACCTGGAGGAAGCCACCACGAACGCGCGACGGGCACATTCGACGTCCCGCACGTCGGTGTCGATCGGCGCCGAGTCGGAAGTGTCGTTCTGCACGTACTTCAACGCGTTCCCCGCGAGCTACTGGCGGCGCTACAGCACCCTGACGTCGGTCATCCTGCGCGTCGAGGTCACCGGCCACTGCCGCATCGACGTCTACCGATCCAAGGCCGACGCGTCGCGCATCCACGTCGAGGGCCGCGAGGTCGGTGACTCGCCGGTGGAGTTCGAGATCGACCTCGGACCCTTCGAGGACGGCGGCTGGATCTGGTTCGACGTCACCTCCGACACCGACGTCGTCGTCGAAGGTGCCGGATGGTTCGCGCCCACCGATGCGCCCGGCAAAGCGGATGTGGCACTGGGCATTCCGACGTTCAACCGACCGGCCGACTGCGTGAAGGCGCTCCAGGCCATCGCGTCGGACCCGCTGGTTCTGGGCGTCGTCAAGAACATCATCGTTCCCGACCAGGGCACGAAGAAGCTGCGTGACGAGCCCGGATTCGAGTCCGCGGCAGCTGCTCTCGGCTCCCGACTCGCCATCCACGATCAAGCGAACCTCGGCGGCAGCGGCGGATACAGCCGCATCATGTACGAGGCGCTGAACAACACCGACTGCGAACAGATCCTGTTCATGGACGACGACATCGAGATCGAACCCGATTCGATCCTGCGTGCCCTCGCGATGTCGCGCTTCGCGAAGGTCCCAACCATCGTCGGCGGCCAGATGCTGAATCTGCAGGCGCGCAGTCATCTTCACGTCATGGGCGAGAAGATCGACATGGGAATCTTCATGTGGGGCGGCGCCGAGAACGTCGAGTACGACCACGACTTCTCGGAAGAGCCTCTGCGCGAAGCGAAGTTGCTGCACCGCCGGATCGACGTCGACTACAACGGCTGGTGGATGTGCATGATTCCGCGCGTCGTCGCCGAGGAGATCGGGCAGCCGCTTCCGCTGTTCATCAAGTGGGACGACGCCGAATACGGCTTGCGCGCACGCGAAGCCGGCTACCCGACGGTCACCCTTCCCGGTGCCGCAATCTGGCACATGGCCTGGAGCGACAAGGACGACGCCATCGATTGGCAGGCGTACTTCCACCTCCGCAACCGATTGGTGGTTGCCTCGCTTCACATGCCGGGTCCGGCGCGCGGACTCGTGGTGAACACCGTCAAGGCGACGCTCAAACACCTGCTGTGCCTGGAGTACTCCACCGTCGCGATTCAGAACATGGCCATCCGCGATTTCCTCGCCGGGCCGGAACACATCTTCTCGATCCTCCCCACCGCGCTCGGCGACGTACACGCAACCCGCAAGCGGTTCTCGGACGCCGTCGTGGTGGGCTCGTCGACCGAACTGCCGCCTCCCAGCGGTGCCGGAGTGCCGGCGGTGGGCGAACCCACCGGCGCTGCAGCGAAAGTGAAGCGCCTGGCGAAGGGCGTGCTGCGCAACGCGAAGCCCGCGCAGCCGGAGCACCACGAGCGTCCGCAGTTGAACGTTCCGACGATCGACGCGCGCTGGTACCTGCTCTCCCAGGTCGACGGCGTCACCGTCACCACGGCGGACGGCCGCGGCGTGGTCTACCGCAAGCGTGATCCCAAGCTGGCCAAAGCGCTTCTCTCGGAAGCGATCCGGCTTCGCAAGGAACTGAACGATCGGTTCCCGGAGGTCGCGGAGCAGTACCGTCTCGCCGTGCCCGAACTCACGAGTCAGAAGCGGTGGGAAAATGTCTTTGGTTACCAGGCGTAAGGGGCGGGGGCCGACGCCCGGTCTCGAAATCCAGGCACTCGCCGCGATCCAGGCGACCATCGGCGCTGCGCCGGGTGCCACGTCGATCGCGCGCGGCATGTCGCACTTCGGGGAGCACGCGCTCGGGTGGATGGCGATCTCGGCAGCCGGGGCGGCACTCGATGCGCCTCGCCGACGTGAATGGGCCGCCGTCGGAGTCGGTGCCGTCGGTGCCCACGCGGCGTCCATCGTCGTCAAGCGCATCTCGCGTCGACGCCGTCCCAGCGACCCGTCGGTGAAGGTCGGGGTGAGCACGCCGAGCCAGTTCAGCTTCCCGTCGTCGCACGCCACGTCCACGACCGCGGCGGCCGTCCTGATCGCACACGTCACCGGCAAGCCCGTTACCGTGGCCATCGCCGCGCCGATGATGCTCTCGCGTCTCGTCCTCGGCGTGCACTACCCGTCGGACGTTCTCGTCGGGGCAGCGCTGGGCGCCGCCTCGGCAGCTGCAGTTGTGAAACTCGAACACAGGTATGGAGCGTCATGAGCGAGGAACCCGCCGTCGAAGGTGCGCCGCCGAAGAACCTGGCCACCGGCATCGTCAAGGCGGTTCGCCCACGCCAGTGGGTCAAGAACGTCCTGGTGTTGGTCGCGCCGATGGCGGCCGGCCAGATCACCGAGTCGGACGTGCTGCTGCCCGTCGCGCTCGCGTTCGTCGTGTTCTGCATGGCCGCGTCGGGCATCTATCTGGTCAACGACGCCATGGACGTCGAGGCCGACCGCGCGCACCCCACGAAGCGGTTCCGCCCCATCGCGGCCGGCGTGCTGCCGGTCGGGCTGGCGTACGCGATGGCCGTGGTCCTGCTCGCCGGATCCATCGCTCTGTCGTTCCTGGCCAACTGGAACCTCGCCGTGGTCATGGCCGTCTACATCGGCGTGCAGCTCGCGTACTGCTTCGGACTCAAGCACCAGGCCGTGCTGGACATCTGCATCGTCAGTTCCGGGTTCCTCCTGCGCGCCATCGCCGGCGGCGTGGCGGCCAACATTCCGCTCTCGCAGTGGTTCCTGCTAATCATGACCTTCGGATCGCTGTTCATGGCCGCCGGAAAGCGGTACGCCGAGCTGCAGCTGGCCGAGCGCACGGGCGCCAAGATCCGTAAGTCGCTGGAGAACTACACCACCAGCTACCTGCGGTTCGTGTGGACTCTCGCGGCCACGTCGCTGGTGATCTGCTACGGCCTCTGGGCGTTCGAGCAGGACCGAATCAGCGGAAACAGTGCGTACGCCATCTCGATGGTTCCGTTCACAGTCGCTATCCTGCGATACGCAGTGGATGTCGACGGCGGCGTCGCTGGAGAACCGGAAGAGATCGCCCTCGGCGACCGGGTGCTCCAACTGCTCGCCATCGCGTGGATCGGAGTGGTTGGTGTCGCTGTCTACCTCGCATGACGAGCTGACGGACACGCCTCCCCCTGCCTCATCCCCGTCACGATTCACTCCCGAGCGCCTCAGCCGAGCCGTCGGCGCGCTCGGCATCGTCGTGACCGGTGTTCTCACCTTGATCGGCGCGTGGGACCGGCGCTGGATCGCCGACGACGGTCTGATCGTCCTGCGCACCGTGCGCAATCTTCTGGCCGGCAACGGACCCGTCTTCAACGCCGGGGAGCGCGTCGAGACCAACACGAGCACCGCCTGGACCTTCGTCGTCTGGTTCTTCGGGTGGCTCAGCGGCGTGCGCCTGGAATACGTGGTGCTGACGATCGCGCTGGTGCTCACCACCGCCGCGGTCGTGGTCGCCATGATCGGAACGTCTCGCCTGTACCGGGGACAGTCGCTTGTGCTGCTACCCGCCGGCGCCCTCGTCTACATCGCGGTTCCGCCGGCGCGCGACTTCTCGACGTCCGGCCTCGAGACCTGCCTCGTCATCTTCTGGCTGGCGGTCACCTGGTTGCTGATGGTCCGTTGGTCCGAACGCGATCGAACGCCGTCGACGCGGTCGGTGCTGTGGCTGGCGTTCTGGGCCGGCCTGTCGCCGCTGGTGCGGCCGGAACTCGTCATCGTCGGCGGCATAGCCCTGGTCATGATTTTCCTGGCGACGCCGGGATTGCGCGCGAAGGTCGCGATCGTTGTCGTCGCCGGAGCGGTCCCGGTCGGCTACCAGATCTGGCGTATGGGCTACTACGCGCTCCCGTATCCGAACACCGCCGTGTCCAAGGACGCCGGCGGTGCGAAGTGGGCGCAAGGAATGACGTACCTGTGGAATCTCGTCGGGCCGTACGCGCTCTGGGTTCCGTTGACGCTCCTGATCGTCGCCGCGTTGGTTACTGCTCGGCGGGTGAGATGGTCGCGGCCGGCACTGTCCTGGATCAGGACGCCCGCGGCCGTGATCGCGTTCGCGTTGATCTGCGGACTGATATCGCTGGTCTACGCGGTGCGAGTCGGCGGCGACTTCATGCACGGCCGCACGCTGCTGCCGGCTCTGTTCCTGCTGTTGCTTCCCGTGTCCGTGGTGCCGATCCGCCTGTCGAAGGCCGGTGCCGTCGGGTTCGTGTTGTGGCTCGGTGTCGTGGTGTGGGCCGGGTTCGCCGCCAACACGCTGGGGATGCCGCAGGGCACCACGGTGGGGCGCTCCGGCATCGTCGACGAGCGCGCCTTCTACGCCCTCAACACCGGCCACGAGCACCCCATCCTGGCGAGCGACTACCTCGACTACCCGCGCATGCGTGCGATGGTGCAGACCATCGAGAACACCCCCGACGGTGGCCTGCTCCTGCCGGCAGCGGCGTACACGTACTGGGACGTCGTTCCGCCGCCGCTCCCGATCCCGCCGGGCGGGGCCGAGCACATCGTCTACTACCTGAATCTGGGCATGACGAGCATGAACGTCGGACTGGACGTGCGCGTGCTCGATCAGATGGGCCTGGCGTATCCGCTGGCGTCGCACACCGAGCGTCTCGACGACGGCCGAATCGGTCACGACAAGAACCTCTATCCCGACTGGGTCGTCGCGGACACCGGGATGGTCGACGTCCACCCGTTCATGCCGCCCTATCTCGACGAGGAATGGGTCGCGGACGCGAAGGCCGCACTGCAGTGTCCGCAGATTCAGGACCTGTTGACGTCCTACCGGTCCGACCTCACCCGTGCGCGTTTCGTCCAGAATTTCAAGCACGCCTTCGAGTTCGCCGCGTTCCGCTTCGACCGGGTACCTGCGTACGAACTACAAGAATGTAATTTGACACCGCCTCCGAACGGGACGGCGAAATGATTTCCGCCATGCGTGTGATCCACAACACAGCTTGTGGGCAGCGAGGTGGCGATTCGGTCTCGGAGGTGCACCGAATCAGTCATCCCGTCTGGATTCTTCCGTCTCGTTTGTGTAACGCTGGCACAGTCTGCGGGGATATGTGGAAATGATGTGGGTCGTCGTGTGGCGTTGTCACCGCCGACCCGCGACGGGTGCGCGAGAGAAAACCCGAGCACCCCGAGTTCCATGAACGAATATGTCGAAGTGCGCACGGCCGTCCGGCCGTACGAAGTTGAGAGGCCGAATGTATGCGTGACGGGTCCGTGACTGTCCTCGGGGACACAGCGAACGAAGAGCACAGTGTCAGCGAGGTCCGTCCGCGCAAGCGGTTCGGTCGCCTGCGTAAGGCAGCGGTGGCACTGGGGTTGAGCGTCGCTCTCCCACTGGGTCTGGCAGTGGTGGCCGTCGGACCGACGGCCAACGCCGCATTCGATCCGGCCGCGCAGGACGTCTGGGCCGATTCCTCGATGGGTCCGATCAAGAGCCGCGTCTGGCGCGCGAGCGACGGCAACCGGAACAAGGTCGTGTACCTCCTCGACGGACTCCGCGCACGCACGGACCTCAACGGCTGGGAGATCGAGACCAACGTCGGACCGTTCCTCGCGAGCCAGGGCATCAACGTCGTCATGCCCGTCGGCGGACAGTCGAGCTTCTACACCGACTGGTACGCACCCTCGAACTTCAACGGTCAGAAGACCACCTACAAGTGGGAAACCTTCCTGACGCAGAACCTTCCCAACCGTCTCGCGGCACCGGATCTCGGATTCAGCCGCTCGCGCGTCGGCGTCGTCGGCATCTCGATGGGCGGCAGTGCTGCGCTCACCCTGGCGGCCTACCACCCGGACCAGTTCAGCTACGCCGGCTCGCTGTCGGGCTACCTGAACATCTCGGCCCCCGGCATGCGGGAGGCCATTCGCGTCGCGATGCTCGATTCGGGCGGCTACAACGTCGACTCCATGTGGGGACCCCCGTGGAACCCGGCGTGGCTGCGCAACGACCCGTTCGTGTTCGCGCCGCGACTGCGTGACAACGGAACTCGCGTGTGGGTCTCGGCGGCCAGCGGTCTCCCGGGCGTGTACAACACCCCGCAGACCCCGATCGACTACTTCAACACCGCGACCGGAATGGGCCTCGAAGCCCTCGCGTTGGCCAACAGCCGCGCGTTCCAGGTCCGGATGGCGTCCATCGGTGCCAACAACGTGACCTACAACTTCCCGGCGCAGGGAACGCACATGTGGGGCTACTGGCAGGACCAGATCTACAACATGAAGAACGACCTGTACGCCAACATCGGCTAGCGGGTAGTCCGGAGGACGGTCGGAGTCCTTAGGAAGTTCGACAAACAATCTCGGCGGACGGCCCCGGGTTTCAAAACCTCTCACAAGGTTTTGTCCCGGGGTCGTTTCGTGTTCTAGGGTCCAGTCTGAGAATCGGCTGAGCGGTCGGTCGACGACACAGGCGAAAGAGGCTCGACCCATGCAGTTCGGTTACAAGCGCAGGTTGGCGGGCATGTTCGCCGCTCTCATGGTGGTTCCCGCTGCACTGGGACTCGCCGGTACGTCCATCGCGTCGGCTGCGCCGATCGCACATCGCGCGCCCAGCGGCGGGTATCAAGAGCTGTTCGTCCCGTCGTCGATGGGTCCGATCAAGGTTCAGGTCCAGTGGGCGGCTCGCGGAGGCAGCGCGGCGCTCTACCTGCTCGACGGACTGCGCGCCCGCGACGACCGCAACGCGTGGTCCTTCGAGACCAACGCGATGCAGCAGTTCTCCAACGACAACGTCACGCTCGTCATGCCGGTCGGTGGCCAGTCGAGCTTCTACACCGACTGGTACGCGCCGTCGAACTTCAACGGCCAGAAGATCACCTACAAGTGGGAGACGTTCCTGACGAAGGAACTTCCGGACTACCTCGAAGGGTTCGGCGTCTCCAGTTCCAACAATGCGATCCTCGGACTGTCGATGGGCGGCAGCGCTGCGCTCACTCTGGCGGCCTACCACCGCAATCAGTTCAAGTTCGCCGGCTCGCTGTCGGGCTACCTGAACATCTCGGCTCCCGGAATGCGTGAGGCCATCCGCGTCGCGATGCTCGACGCCGGCCGCTTCAACGTCGACTCGATGTGGGGTCCGCCGTGGAATCCGGCGTGGCTGCGCAACGATCCCTTCGTGTTCGCTCCGATGCTGCGCGGGTTGTCGCTCTACATCGCCGCGTCCAGTGGGCTCCCCGGCCCGACGGATCGCCCGAATTCGCCCATCGGGGTCTACAACACGGCCAACGGAATGGGGCTCGAGGCCATCGCGCTGGCCAACACCCGTGCGTTCCAGGTCCGGATGACTGCGCTCGGCATCCCGGCTCGCTACGAGTTCCCCGCCGCCGGTATCCACAACTGGCCCAACTGGGAAGCTCAGCTGTGGAACGCCCGCGGTCAGATTCTCGACGCTCTGGGTGCCTGAGTTCCCAGTAACAATTGCACCACCAGTAACAGCGTGGCTGCCGCAGACTCTCTTCGTCACCGTGTACAACTAAGCCAGACCTCCTGTGCGAACTCGAGACCGGCTCCGGCCTACCCGGGGAACTGACGACCGGCCTCCGGCCTACCCGGCTGTTCGAGCAGGAACAGTGTTGTGATCGAAGATGAGAGTGGTGACGAGGACGATGCAGCTGCGTAAGGCCGACAGACGCCGAACGTCGAGCGGGCGGACGCGGGTGCTCGCGGCCATCGCCGCCGGGCTGGTGCTTCCGCTGGCCGGAGGTGCGATCGTCGCCACCGCGACCGCGACGCCCGCGGTGCACGCCGCGCCCGCGGCTACCGCCCCGGCCCCCACGCAGGCGCCGTCGGGTGCGGTCGTGTCGAGGGTCGACTGGCTGTCGGACCGGCGGGTGGCGCTGTGGGTCGATTCACCGTCGATGGCCACGCCGATTCAGGTGCAGCTGCTCCTCGCGCGTGACTGGAACAAGGACCCGCAGGCGGTGTTCCCGTCGGTGTGGATGCTCGACGGTCTGCGCGCCACCGATCAGGAGAACGGCTGGACGGCCGAGACCGACGCCGAATCCTGGTTCGCGGACAAGAACGTCAACGTCGTCCTCCCGGTGGGCGGACAGTCCAGCTTCTACTCGGACTGGGTCGATCAGGACAACGGCAAGAACTACCAGTGGGAGACGTTCCTGACCAAGGAACTCCCGCCGATTCTCGAACGTGACTGGCGCACGAACCAGACACGCGCCGTCGCCGGGCTGTCGATGGGCGGCACCGCCGCCATGACCCTGGCGGCGCGCAACCCCGGCTTCTTCAAGTTCGCCGGCTCGTTCTCCGGCATTCTCGCCACCACCACACTCGGTATGCCGCAGGCCATCGCCTACGCCATGCAGGACGCGGGCGGCTTCGACGCCACCGCGATGTGGGGCGCACCGACGTCGGATCTCTGGGCGCAACACGACCCGTACGTTCTCGCCGAGAAGCTCAAGGGCACCAGCCTCTACGTCTCGAGCGGCAGCGGATTGACCGGGCCGTACGACCAGCCGTCGGGCATCCCGGGCGTCAGCACCAACTACGCGGGCATGGGCCTGGAAATTCTGTCGCGTCTGACGTCTCAGACCTTCGCGACCAAGCTGAACAAGCTCGGCATCCCCGCCTCGATCAATTACCGGCCGTCGGGCACGCACTCGTGGCCGTACTGGCAGTTCGAGCTCAAGCAGGCGTGGCCGCAGATCGCGACCGCGCTCGGCGTCCCCGCCGACAAGCCGGCCTGCACCATCGCCGGTGGGTTCGCAGCGGTCCAGTCCGCGAACAACTGGCTCGCGGACTGCCTGACCGATTCGTACGCCGTCACCGGCGGCACGGCTCAGGACTTCCGGTTCGGACGGATCTTCTCGTCCAACCTCGGTACTTTCCCGGTGGCCGGCGCGATCGGCGGTGTCTACCAGGGCTACAAGGCCGCGGACGGCATCCTCGGCCTCCCCACCAGCGGCGAGATCGGTGTCGCGGACGGTCGTGGACGGTTCAACTCGTTCCAGAACGGCATGATCTATTGGACGCCGCAGACGAAGGCGCACGCGGTACGCGGTGCCATCCTCGGAGAGTGGGCGGCCCAAGGCTACGAGCGCGGACCGCTGGGCTACCCGGCGGCCGACGAGGTGCAGACACCGAACAAGCCGGGTGCGGTGCAGGGCTTCGAGATCGGCGCCATGTACTACAGCGCGGCCAACGGAACGCACGCCGTCCAGGGCAAGATCATGGACAAGTACGCGAGCCTCGGATACGAGAACAGCGCGCTCGGATTCCCGAAGACCAGCGAGATCGGCGTCAAGGACGGCGGCCGCTTCAACCAGTTCGAAGGCGGCAACATCTACTGGAGCCCCGCGACGGGTGCCTGGGCCATCGAGAACGGACCGATCTTCGACGCCTGGAAGAGCGTGGGCTACGAGACGGGACGACTCGGCTTCGTGACCAGCGACCAGTTCCCGATCGACGGTGGCGTTCAGCAGAACTTCCAGTTCGGCTGGATCACCGTGAAGAACGGTCAGGCGCAGATCTTCCCGTAGAGACCGGCCGGACCGCCCAGGGGCTCAGAGTTCTCTCAGTTCCCCCGGGTAGCGTTCCGGTGATCCGTCGATCGTTGGAAAAGGATGTGTGCGTAGTGAGTTCCCGGATGGTTCGCGTCGTGAGTACGGGCGCATTCGTGCTGCTCGCAGGCGCGTCGCTCGCGGCGTGCGGAAGCGACGACTCCTCGGCGAGCAGCACACCGAGCTTCACGTCCTCGGCGACTTCGGCGGCGGCGGTGACGACGGCCCCGTCGTCCGCGCCGGACGCATCGTCGACCACGCAGGCAGCTCCCACGAGCCCCGGTGCGGCCGCCACGGCGCCGGAGCAGGCCACGCCGGTTCCGAGCGGTTTCCCCGGGCCCACCGAAGCGCCCAACGTCGACGCACGGGGTCAGGCGTTCCTGGCGGAACTGAAGGCCAAGGGCGTCACCGTGGCCGGCGACGGTGAGATCGCCATCTCGACAGCGAACTACATCTGTGCGGCCAAGCAGCAGGGTGTGCCGAACGATCAGATCAGCACGTTCGTGACGGCCAACGTCGGATCCGAAGCGGCCGCCTCCGGCGCGGAGATCACCGCCGAGCAGGCAGGCGCCACCGCACAGACCTACATCGACGCCGCGTCGGCGAAGTACTGCAGCTGATCTCGATGACCACGGGCTCGCGTCGCAAGAGGTCGCCGCTGAAGGTGTTCCTGGGGGTGATCGCCGCCATCGTCGTGGTGATCATCGTGATCGTCGCCCTCTGGTACCTCCTCGCGGGCCGACTGAAGGAGCCGTCACCGGGCCCGGCGCCCGGTCCCGGAAAGCCGCAGTCCCAGCCGGCGAGCTGCCCCGACGTGTTCGTGATGTCCATCCCCGGAACGTGGGAGTCGAACGCCGCCGACGACCCGTACAACCCGACGGCCAACCCGGCGTCCCTGATGCTGAACGTCAGCAAGCCGCTGCAGGGACAGTTCCCTCCGGGCCGCGCCACCGTCTACACCGTCCCGTACGTCGCTCAGTTCTCGAACCCGGTGGCGATCCCGCCGGACGGCCAGGCCTCCTACAACGTCAGCCGCAGCGAAGGCACCACGAAGGCCACCGACGCGTTGGCCAGCACCTACCGGGACTGCCCGCTCACCAACTACGTACTGGCGGGCTTCTCGCAGGGCGCTGTCATCGCCGGAGACATCGCCGCGTCGATCGGCGCGGGCAACGGCCCCGTTCCGGCCGACCAGGTTCTGGGCGTCACCTTGATCGCCGACGGACGTCGTGACGGCACGAGCGGCAACGAAGTCGGTCCGGCCGTCGACGGGACCGGTGCGGAGGTGGCCCTCGGGGGCCTCGATCTGCCCGGCATCACGATGACCGGGCCGCGCCAGGGCGGCTTCGGTTCGCTCGCCGATCGCACCAACACCATCTGCGCGCCGGGTGATCTCATCTGCGCTGCGCCGTCGGATGCGTTGTCGCTGAGGAACATTCCGTCGAGTCTCGCTGCTCTCGTCGGCGCGGCCGGCAATCCGGTGCACGCGCAGTACGCGTCGTACGTCGTGGACGGAAACGGGACCACGGCAACACAGTGGACGGAGCAGTGGGCTGCGGGCTTGATCGAGAACGCGCCCGTCCCGGCCCACTCCTGACTGCGGGAAGGCCGGAGGCCGGTCGGGGTTGACGAGCGCAATTCGAGCGTTACCGGATCGAGACGCTAGAGTGCTCGTTGGCCCGAAGGGGTCCACCTCTTCGTCCCCGGCTTCAGGAGAAAAACACACATGAGCTCTGCCGAAGCGGCACCGCTCCGTAAGTTCCGTTTCGCGGCGGGCGGCGAAGGCAACCCGGCCGAGGGCGGCGCGCGTCGGTTCGTCGCGCTCGCGCAGAAGGCGGAGTCGCTCGGCTACGACAGCTTCATGATTCCGGACCACCTGGGCAACCAGGTCGGGCCGATCGCGGCCCTCGGTGCGTTGGCGGTGTCGACGGAGAAGATTCGTATCGGTGCCGCCGTCCTGGCCAACGGGTTTCGGCACCCGGCCATCCTGGCCAAGGACGTCACGACGATCGACCAGCTGTCCAAGGGCCGCCTCGAGTTCGGTATCGGCGCCGGGTGGATGAAAGAGGAGTACGTCAAGAGCGGACTCCCCTACGAGAGCCCGGCGGTGCGCCTCGAGAAGCTCGACGAATCGCTGACCATTCTGGACACGCTGATGCGCGGCCAGGAATGCAATTTTTCGGGCAAGCACTACCAGATCCACGGACTGCAGGGCAGCCCGCGGCCACGGCAGGGACCGCGGCCGCCGATCGCCGTCGGCGGCGGTGGGCCGAAGATGATGCAGCTGATGGCCAAGCACGCCGACATCGCGTCGCTGGTTCCCAGCACCACGCTCGACGGCAAACTCAGGCTCTCCGAGATCACCTTGGAGAAGAGCATCGAGCGTGTCGAGCAGATTCGCGCTGCGGCCGGAGACCGGTTCGACAAGATCGAACTGAACTGGACCATCTCGATGGTGGTCGTCTCGGACGACCGCGAGCAAACGGCGGAAATGGCTCTCGCAGCCATTGCCAATGGCATGCTGCCGAATATGGAGGTCGACGCCGAGCTGACGGTCGACGACATTCTGCAGTCGCCGTACGCCGCGATCGGGACGTTCGAGGAGATCGCCGAGCAGATCCGAACCGTGCGGTCGAAGACGTCGATGTCCTATGTGGGCGTTTATCCGACACAGATGGAGGCCTTCGCGCCGGTGATCCCCCTCTTGTCCGGCGAATGAGTGCTTGGTCAGCGGCGGTGTCCGCCGAAAGTGCGACACCGTGTCGGTACAATTTTTGTGGTTTGTACAGCGATTCGAGCCAAACGGTTTGGACGACGTACTCGCAGGTAGCCTCTGGTGCGCCACGGTCGAGCACAGCACGGGCAGTTCGAATGTATGAGGCAGTTGGAATGCAGGCGCCGACGAGATCGAAGGCGTGGCTTCGCGACGCTTCGGAGGAGATGAAATGACGAGATCGTTCGACGATTATATCGACGAAAACGGCCAGATCACGATCGCCGAGGGCATGACGCTCGTCCGGCACGTGGAGGGCAACGTCGCGGAGAACGGTGACGCGCTGGCGTACCGCTACGTCGACTTCTCCCGCGAGCGCGACGGTGAAGTTCACGAGCTGACCTGGTCGCAGTTCGGCGCTCGTCTGCGTGCCGTCGGTGCGCGCCTTCGTCAGGTGACGAACCAGGGTGACCGCGTCGCGATCCTCGCCCCTCAGGGCCTCGACTACGTGGTGGCGTTCTTCGGGGCGATTTATGCGGGCACCATCGCTGTTCCGCTGTTCGATCCGGACGAGCCCGGACACAGCGATCGCCTCCACGCTGTGCTCGGCGACTGCGAGCCGTCCGCCATCCTCACCGGCACCAACTCCGCCGCAGGTGTGCGCCAGTTCTTCCGGGCGCTCCCGGCCGCCAAGCGTCCGCGCATCATCGCCGTCGACGCAGTCCCGGACAGCGTCGGCGAGACCTGGACCGAGCCCGACGCCACCCTCGACGACATCGCCTACCTGCAGTACACGTCGGGATCGACCCGGACGCCCGCCGGTGTCGAGATCACCCACCGCGCCGTTGGGGTCAATGCCCTGCAGATGGTCGACAGCGTCGAGATCACCGAGGACTCACGCGGAGTCACCTGGTTGCCGCTGTTCCACGACATGGGACTGCTCACCGTCATCCTGCCCGCGCTGGGCGGCAAGTACATCACCATCATGAGCCCGCGTGCGTTCGTGCAGCGGCCGTACCGCTGGATCAAGGAACTCGCCGCGGTGTCGGACGGAGCGGGCACGTTCGCCGCCGCCCCCAACTTCGCCTTCGAACACGCCGCTCAGCGTGGTCTGCCGAAGAACGGCGAGTCCCTCGACCTGTCCAACGTCATCGGTCTGATCAACGGCAGCGAGCCGGTGACCACCACCTCGATGCGCAAGTTCAACGACGCGTTCGGTCCCTACGGCCTGCCGAAGACCGCGATCAAACCGTCCTACGGCATGGCCGAGGCAACGCTGTTCGTCTCGACCACACGGCATTCCGACGAAGCCAAGGTCATCTACGTCGACCGCGCAGAGCTCAACAACGGCCGCGTCGTCCCGGTCGACGAGAACGCCGACGGTGCCATCCCGCAGGTCTCGTGCGGTTACGTCGCGCGCAGCCAGTGGGCAGCCATCGTCGACGCCGAATCGGGCTCGGAAGTGCCGGACAATCACGTCGGCGAGATCTGGCTGCACGGACAGAACATCGGCCGTGGCTACTGGGGACGCGAGAACGAGACGTCCGAGACGTTCCACAACAAGCTGGTCTCGCGTCTCGAGACAGGAAGCCACGCCGACGGTGCCGACGACGACGCCAACTGGATGCGCACGGGCGATTACGGCGTCTACGTGGACGGCGAAATCTACATCACCGGTCGCGTCAAGGACCTGGTGATCGTCGACGGCCGCAACCACTACCCGCAGGACCTCGAGGCGTCCGCTCAGGAGTCCTCCACCGCGCTGCGTCCCGGGTTCGTCGCGGCGTTCTCGGTTCCGATGAACCAGCTCCCCGAGTTCGTGTTCGAGCACGGCGGCAGCGGACTCCGTCGCGACCCCGAGGACGGTTCGGAGCAACTCGTGATCGTGGCCGAGCGTGCGCCGGGCGCAGGCAAAGCAGATCCGCAGCCGATCGCGGACACCGTCCGAGCGGCGATCTCGATTCGCCACGGCGTGACAGTGCGCGACGTGCTGCTCGTCCCGGCCGGCTCCATTCCGCGCACCTCGAGCGGCAAGATCGCGCGGCGGGCGTGCAAGGCGGCGTACATCGAAGGCACTCTTCGCGGGGGGTACACGCAGACTGCGTTCCCCGACAGCGTCGACGAGTGACGTTTTTTCTTTCCGACTGGTTGGGTGGGTTCAGTGGCTGACGACAATAATTCCGGGGACATGACTGTCGCGCAGCTGCGTGAGTGGTTGAGAAATTGGGTGGCCGACGCGACCAATCAGTCGGCCGACGACATTTCCGACGACCGCCCGATGGAGGAGTTCGGACTCAGCTCCCGCGACGCGGTGGCGCTCAGCGGTGAGATCGAAGAGCTGCTCGGTGTCACACTCACCGCGACGGTGGCCTATCAGCACCCGACCATCGCCTCCCTGGCAACACGCATCATCGAGGGCGAGCCGGAGTCCGAGTCCGGAACCACCGACGACGCCTTCTACCTGTCCGGGCCGTCCGACCGGTCGCACGACATCGCCATCGTCGGTCTCTCCACCCGCTTCCCCGGCGCCGGCTACACCCCGGAGTCCATGTGGGAAATGCTGGACGAGGGCCGCGACGGAATCTCCGACCTTCCCGACGGTCGCTGGTCCGAATTCACCGGCGACGCTCGACTGGCCGAACGCATCGCGGCGACGGTCACCCGCGGTGGCTACCTGGACGACGTCAAGGGTTTCGACGCGGAGTTCTTCGCAATGTCCCCGCGTGAAGCGGTGAATGTCGATCCGCAGCAACGTCTTGCGCTCGAACTGACGTGGGAGGCACTCGAGAACGCACGCATCCCCGCGAGCGAACTCAAGGGCACGCAGGTCGGTGTCTTCATCGGCACCTCGACCAACGATTACCAGATGATCGTGGTCAGCGACCCCGAGCCGCATCCCTATGCGCTCACCGGCAACTCGACCGCCGTGGTGGCGGGCCGGGTGTCCTACTACTTCGACTTCCGCGGCCCGTCCATCGCACTGGACACCGCCTGCTCGTCGTCTCTCGTCGCCGTGCACCAGGCCGTGCAGAGTCTGCGCAGTGGTGAATCCAGCGTCGCTCTCGCCGGCGGCGTGAACATGCTTCTCTCGCCCTTGCCGACGCTCGGTTTCGGGCAGACCGGCGTCCTCGCACCCGACGGCCGGATCAAAGCATTCTCGTCCGACGCCGACGGCATGATCCGTTCCGAGGGCGGCGGTCTCGTCGTGCTCAAGCGCCTCGAAGACGCTGAGCGAGATGGAGATTCGATCCTCGCCGTCATCGCCGGGTCCGCGGTCAACCAGGACGGCCGCTCCAACGGCATCGTCGCCCCCAACCCCGACGCACAGGCGGACGTGCTGCGCTCGGCGTACCGCGACGCCGGCATCGTCCCCACCGGGGTCGACTACATCGAAGCCCACGGCACCGGCACCATCCTCGGCGACCCGATCGAGGCCGACGCCCTCGGCCGTGTCGTCGGCCGCGGACGTGACGCGGACAAGCCGGCCCTGCTCGGTTCGGCCAAGACCAACTTCGGACACCTCGAATCCGCCGCAGGCGCAGCAGGTTTGATCAAGGTCGTCCTCGCGATGCAGAACGACCGGCTCCCGAAGTCGTTGAACTACGCCGGCCCGAACCCGTACATCCCCTTCGACGACGCGCACCTGCGGGTCGTCTCCGAAGGTGCGTCGTGGCCCCGGTACTCCGGCAAGGCCGTGGCCGGGATCTCCGGCTTCGGCTTCGGCGGGACCAACGCGCACGTGGTGGTGACGGAGTACGTGCCCGGCTCGTCTGTTGCTGCTTCTGCCCCTGTTGCGACTCAGGGGCACCCTGATACCGCTGGATCGACCGAAGGCGCCCCTCGGTCGGAAGCCGGGGTCGAATTCGACCCCGCCGCAGTCGATCCGGAAGCCGCGATCAACGACGCGGTGGTGACGGAGGACGAGGGCGCTGTAGTGCCCGCGCCCGCCGCCGCTCCCGCCGCGCCTGCCGCATCGATTCAGGGTGCCCTCGAGTCGGAGCAGCGAATGGTTCTGCTCGCCGTGTCGGCCTCGATGCCGTCCCGTCGGCGACGTGCCGCTGCCGAACTCGCGGATTGGCTCGAAAGCGAAGAGGGAAGCAACACCCCACTCGCCGACGTCGGTCGCTCGCTCGCCAAGCGCAACCACGGCCGTTCTCGCGCAGTGGTTCTCGCGTCGAGTCGCGCGGAGGCGATCTCCGGGCTGCGCGCGGTGGCCCAGGGCAAGCCGGGACCCGGTGTGCTCTCCGCGGACTCGCCGGCGTCCAACGGACCCGTGTGGGTCTTCTCCGGCTTCGGCGCGCAACACCGCAAGATGGCGAAGGACTTCTACGGATCCGAGCCGGTGTTCGCTGCCGCGTTCGACCGTGTCGACGCCCTGATCGAGGACGAGGCAGGATACTCCATCAAGGAGATCGTGCTCGACGACTCGCTCAACTACGAGTTCGAGAACTCACAGGTCGGCATCTTCGCGATCCAGGTCGCGCTCGTCGAGACCCTCTACGCCTACGGTGCGGAACCCGCTGCGGTGGTGGGCCATTCGATGGGTGAGGTGGCCGCGGCGTACGCGTCGGGCGGGCTGAATCTCGAAGACGCTGTGCGGATCATCTGTGCACGCTCGCGCCTGCTGGGTGAGGGACAGGAAGGTCTCGGCGACGCCGAAGCCGGCGCCATGGCGCTGGTCGAGTTCTCCGCCGCCGAGGTCGTCGAGTTGGCCGAGCAGTTCCCCGGTGTCGAGGCGAGTGTGTATGCGGCGCCGACACATACGACCGTCGGCGGTCCCGCTGCGCCGGTGCAGGCACTGGTGGATCACGCCGTGTCGCTGGGCAAGATGGGCCGCATTCTCGATGTTCGCGGCGCCGGCCACACGTCGGCCGTCGACCCCTTGCTGGGTGAGCTCTCCGCCGAGCTGATGGGTATCGAGCCGTCGAAGCTTCGCGTCGCCGCGTTCTCGTCGGTGGACGAGGGTGCCTTCTACAAGGCCGGACACGAACCGATTCACGGCGTGGACTTCTGGGTCAAGGGCATGCGGCACTCGGTCTACTTCACGCAGGCCGTCCGCAATGCCGTGGACTCGGGCTACACAACCTTCGTCGAGTTGTCGCCGAATCCGGTGGCGCTCATGTCGATTGCCGCGACCGCGTGGGCCGCAGGGGTTCCCGACGCGACACTGGTGCCGACGCTCAAGCGCAAGGAGCGTGAGCCGGACACCTTCCTGACCGCACTCGCCGAGCTGTACGTCCGTGGTCACGCCGTCTCGCTTCCGGTTCTGTTCGGGGACGGTGCGTATGCACCGATTCCGCGTACGTCGTTCGTGCGCAAGCCTTTCTGGATCCAGACGACGGTCAGCGTGTTGACGGCGTCCGCTGCGCCCCTTCCGGGTTCGCACGTAGCGCTCCCCGACGGCAGGCACGTCTTCGAGGCGCAGGCCGGTGCGGTCACGAGCATCGACGCTCTCGTATCCGCAGCTGCCACGCAGGTTCTGGCCGACGTCACCGTCGGTGCGGTCGTCACCCGCGGCGGGGTGCCGACGTCGGGAACGCTGACGACCACCCTGACGCCGCATCCCGGCGGTGCCTCGCTGACGGTGCACTCGCGCACCGGCTCGGATTTCGTGCTGCTGGCCGACGCCGTCGTGACGGCAGGGCCGGCAGTGGAATCGACTGCGCCCGCAGCGGTTGCGGCGCCGAGCCTGTCGAGTTCGGAACTGTCGGACACGGTGGAGCAGGAACCGGAGGTGGTCGACGACTTCGCCGATCGGTGGGATCCGAACGGCGATCAGTCGCTCGAGGACCGGCTGGCGCTGATCGTCGCCGAGTCGATGGGATACGCCCCCGAAGACCTCCCCGCCGAAATTCCGCTCGTCGAGCTCGGTCTGGATTCGCTGATGGCGGTGCGCATCAAGAACCGCGTCGAATTCGAGTTCGAGATTCCGCAGCTGCAATTGGCGGCCGTCCGTGACGCGAGCTTGAAGGAAGTGGAGAAGTACCTCCGCTACGCCGTCGAGAATCGTGAAGAGGTCGAGGCGCTGGCGGCTCAGCAGAAGCTCGACGCCGAGGCCGAAAAGGCAGCGGAAGCCGAGTCGGACACCGCGTTCGAGTTCGCCGACACGACCGCCCCGGCAGAAGCCGAGGCCGAGCCCCCCGTCGCCGAGACGCCGGCTGCATCCGTCGCCAGCGATGCCCAATCCTTCAGCGAGGCAGCGGGCACCGACGTCGCGCCGCGCGATGCGGCCGAGCGCCTGACGTTCGCGACGTGGGCCGTGGTGACCGGCGAGTCGGCCAAGGGAATCTTCAATACCCTTCCCGTGCTGGACGATCCGACGGCGGAGAAGCTCGCGGAGCGTCTCAGCGAGCGTGCCAAGGGCGAGATCACGCTGGACGACGTCCTGGACTCGGAGACCATCGAAGCGCTCGCGAACGTGGTGCGTGAGCATCTCGAAGCGGGTGACGTGGTCGGCGTCGTGCGCACCCTGCGTGGACGCGACGAGGGTTCGGATGCCGTGCCGGTCTTCGTGTTCCATCCGGCAGGCAGCTCGTGCGTCGTCTACGAGCCGTTGCTGCGTCGTCTCCCGGCGGGAACTCCGATGTACGGTCTCGAGCGGATCGAAGGCTCCATCGCCGAACGCGCCGCTGCGTATGTGCCGATCATCCGCGAGATCCAGGGCGATGGTCCGTACGTGCTGGTGGGGTGGTCGCTCGGTGGTGTGCTGTCCTACGCCGTCGCGCAGCTTCTGCGCGAGCAGGGTGCCGACGTGCGCGTCGTCGGGTTGATCGACACCGTCATGCCCTACGAGCCGATCCCGGACACCCCGGACGAGATCGAGCTGCGGTGGAAGCGGTACGCGAAGGTCGGCAAGAAGCTTTACAACGTCGACTACCCGCTGCCGTACGACAAGCTCGCCAAGGCCGACGACGACGGTCAGATCCGCATCATCATGGACCTGGTCAAGCTCAGCAGCGCGCAGATTCCGAGCGGCATCATCGAGCACCAGCGCACGTCGTGGCTCGACAACCGTGCCATTCAGACGGCGTCGCCGACGGTCTACGACGGTGACGTGACGCTGTACATGGCGGACAAGTATCACGACGACGCCATCGCCCTCGAACCGCGACTGGGCAAGCGTCACGAGCACGGTGGCTGGGGTGAGTACGCGCCGAACCTCGAGATAGTTCACGTCGGAGGCGACCACCTCGCTATCATCGACGAACCGTTCATTGCCAAGGTGGGGGCCGATCTGGCGGGCAAATTGCAGGGGCTTACTGCGTCGATGGCGGCGCAAGGAGGAGAGTCGCACTCGTGACCTCGACGACTGCCGGCAAGCTGGCGGTACTGCACGACAAACTCGAACTCGCTCGCGAACCCGCCGGGGACGCTGCCCTGGCCAAACGCGCCAAGAAGGGCATCCCGAGTGCGCGTGAGCGCATCACGATGCTTCTCGACCCGGGTTCGTTCGTCGAAATCGGTGCCCTGGTCCGCACGCCCGGCGACCCGAACGCCCTGTTCGGCGACGGCGTCGTGACCGGGCACGGAACCATCGACGGCCGTCCGGTCGCCGTCTTCTCCCACGACCAAACCGTCTTCGGCGGAACCGTCGGCGAGATGTTCGGTCGACGCGTCGCGCACATCATGGAGTTCGCGGCCAACATCGGCTGCCCGTGCATCGGCATCAACGATTCGGGTGGCGCGCGGGTTCAGGACGCCGTGACGTCGCTGGCCTGGTACGCCGAACTGGGCAGGCGACAGGAACCACTGTCCGGTTTCTGCCCCCAGATCTCGGTGATTCTGGGCAAATGCGCCGGCGGCGCCGTCTACGCACCGATCAACACCGACGTCGTGGTCGCCACCGAAGAGGCGTACATGTTCGTGACCGGGCCGGACCTGATCAAGTCCGTCACCGGCGAAGACGTCAGCCTCCACGATCTCGGCAGCGCGCGTCAGCAGGCCGAGAACGGCAACATTCACCACGTCGCGAAAGACGAAGCAGCAGCCTTCGATTGGGTGCGTAAGTACCTGTCGTTCCTGCCGTCCAACTGCACGGCGGAGCCGCCGATCGTCAACGAAGGTCTCGAACCCGAGGTGACGAGCTACGACCTCGAACTCGACACGTTCATGCCCGACTCGGACAACGCCGGGTACGACATGCACGACATCCTGCTGCGCATCTTCGACGACGGCGACTTCCACGAGGTCAACGCGCAGACAGCCACCAACGTCATCGTCGGGTTCGCGCGTGTCAACGGCCGTCCCGTCGGTGTGGTCGCGAACCAGCCGCTGATGCTCAGCGGGTCACTCGACGCCGCCGCATCGGACAAGTGCGCCCACTGGATTCGGCTGTGCGACGCGTACAACATCCCGCTCGTCTTCGTTGCGGACACACCCGGCTTCCTTCCCGGACTCGATCAGGAGAAGCAGGGCGTCATCAAGCGCGGCGGCCGCTTCATCTTCGCGTACGCCTGCGCCTCCGTTCCCAAAGTCACTGTGGTGGTACGTAAGTCGTACGGCGGTGCCTACGCGGCGATGGGATCCAAGCAGCTCGGAGCCGACGTCAACCTCGCCTGGCCCACCGCCCGCATCGCCGTCATGGGCGCGGAAGGTGCCGTCAGCATCATGGCGCGCAAGCAGCTCGCCGAGGCCGGTGACAACGCCGCATCCGTGCGCCAGGGCTTCATCGATTTCTACAACGAGCACATTGCGACGCCCTGGATCGCTGCGGAGCGTGGCTACATCGACGCGGTCATCGAGCCGTCCGCGACGAGGCTGGAGATTCGCCGGGCGCTGAATCTGCTGCGGGACAAGACGGTGGAGCCGAACCCGAGGAAGCACACGCTGTTCCCGATCTAGTGCGGTCTGCCGGCCCCCGTCCCTGGCCTGGTTTGGACCCAATGTGACGTTCGGTCCATATAGGCGACCGGATGTGTCATTGGGTCCGAGTTAGCGGATCGCCCCCGCCCGACCCAATGTGACGTTCGGTCCAAATATCCGACCGGATGTGTCATTGGGTTCACCACTGGCGGCTGCTATCGAAGACGAACGTCCGGTCTCGGCCGCGCACGAGCGCGCAGTACAGCTCTCCGCAGCTGTTCGAGAACGACTGCAGGAGTTCGGAATATCTGTTTCGGCATGTGAGCCACGACCACAACGCCGGCCGCTTCCATTCGTTGGCGACGCAGCACCGTGCGCTCGTGGTCTGCCGGAGTGAGGTGATGTTGGAGCGAGTCGATCTCCCATGCAAGCGCGAGGTCATCGATCCAGCCGTCGGGCTTGCACAAGAAGTGGCCATGCGAATCGAACACTTCCCGGTTGTGCACCATGAGAGGTAGCTCCGCTTCGGAGTACAGCTTTTGAGCGGCAATCTCTGCGACCGAGTGCGCGTCCTTACCGAGCTCGCGCAATGTCGCCCGCGGGAGAGCACTTCCGCGGTCACTGCCGCCGCTCAACTCGGCTGCGAGTTGCTCCACGGTCACGCCTCCGCGCTGAATGACGTGTGCCATCAGCGCTTTACATGCACTCGGGTCCGACACCCTGCGCGCGGCGTCGAGTGTCGCGCGTATCGGTGGTGCGCACACAAGGCCGGACCTCTCGACCGGCTCGGGTAGCCGCCATGTGCGTTCGACCGTGACGAAACCACTGCTCTTCTTGTTTCTGTGCTGAGGCAACAGGATCAAGATGTTCCCTGCAACCGTCGACGTGTAGCCATGCAGGTTCAGCGCTGCCTGACCGGTCAGCTGTGCCTCGGTGCCCGCGTAGCGGAGCGCTGAGACCAGTCGCTGATGGACTGTCGGCGGACCGTTGTGCAGGAGAACAACTCCCGGAAGCATGCGCTGCCACGAACCACCGGCACCGCACTCGCGCACGATCGCCGTTGCGGCAACCCCGACCGACTTCAAGTCTGCGGTGGTCGCGACACAGTCGGTGCTGGCATCTTGAAGGAGCGTGAACATCGACCGGCGCATGGAAACAGAGTCGCTCACGGCGAGCTCGGATCACAGCCCCTGTGCGGTCCGCTGTGGATAGATGTGCGTCCTGTGGATGGTGGACGTCCAACACCGCGTTTCCGACCCGATGACACATCGGGTCGTGTATTCGTACCCAACGTCACATTGGGTACGGCCAGCAGTCATCCCAGTGCCGCGACCCAATGACGCATTCGGTCTCCTATATGGACCCAACGTCACATTGGGTCCACTGGGAGCGGGGACAGAGCTAGTACTTCCGCAAAGTCCCCGGCGCCCACAGCCCCGACCGCGTGGCCGTTCCGGTGTCCACGGTCGCAGCGGACGCGTCCGGGTAGTAGCGGTCGTACCGTTCGAGCGAGCCCCAGTCCCGTCCCCAGTCGTGGTTGAGGTAGGTGGGGATGGTGGTGGAGGACGCCAGCATTTCCGAGAAGCCCAGTGGCCCACCGTTTTCGGCTGCCTGCCAGGTGTCCGTCGACGACACGGCGAGCGGGCGGTCCGGCAGGATCCGGTAGTTGGGCATTTCGGCCACGCCGTAGCTGTGGTCGAACGGGCGCTGGCACGGGAACTGCAGTCCCACAGCCCAGTCGAGCAGAACGGGCTGCTCGGTGCCGATGACGGTGTTGAGCGGTTCGACGATCGGCGCGCGCGGCGGCGTGAACGCGAGCCACTGGTCACCGGTCAGGTTGGGGTCGTTCGCGACGATGCGCACCGCGTCGGCGTCGGGTGCTATCTCGTCGCGAGGAATGCGCAGGTTTCGCCACGACGGTGCGGGTCCGGTGTCCTTCGGGAGGTAGGTGCCTTCCGAGACGACGGATCCGTCGGGCTGCCGCTTGCCGTATTCGACGACGAGCGACTGCCCGTAGGTGAGTTCGCCGGTTTCCAAGTCGCGGGAGAGGATTCGGCCCGCGGCGGTGACGACGACGATGGGCTGCTGCTCACTGGCGGCCGGGAGTCCGTACCAACTCGACGTGAGGTAGGCCGGTTCCTGTTGTCCCTCTTGGTAGGAGCCGAGGACGGGAGTGGTGGCCGGATCGAGGCCGAACGGCAGCTGCGCGTTGCTGCCGTTGACGCCCACCGCGCCGACGCCACCGCCGGTGCCCGACGACTGGCCTTCCTCGAAGTTGCCGCCGACGCTCTGCTGGTCCGTGTTTCCCTGTCCCGGTTTGACTTCCACGGCGTCGGCGCTGAGGTCCGTCGGAATTCCGTTGGGGGTGAAGCCGACCGGTGACGATCCGCCCAGCACGCCGGTGGTCGGGTCGGGCGGTGACGCCGGGTCGACGATCGGGGTCAGGATGCCCGCGTTCGGATTCGATTCCACGAGAACGTCGTTGGCGAGTCCACAGGTGTTCCCCATGAGCGACTGGATGTTCGACCGGCCCAGCGAGTACGCCGGGTACTGGGAGACGGCGCCCTTCACCATCGAGAGCACTTCGAAGAGAACCATCAGTCCCGCGACGACGGTCAGCGGTGCGGCCGCGAACTTGCGGATGCGCTTGCCGCGGGCGGTGCCGGCCCGCGGAGGAGGCGGGGCGAAACCCTCGCGCAGGTACTGCCAGGCGCCGAGCGCCACCACGAGTCCGAACAGTGCGAGGAAGTACGAGTTGGACTGCTGGCCGCTGACCGAGACGACCTTGTCGAACCACGGCACGCCGTAACTCGAGACGTACCAGTATCCGTTGATGCCCGAGAACGACAGTGCCAGAACGAAAACGATGGCCGCACCGAACACCGAGCGGTTGCGCCGCGAGCGCAGGGCCGACGCGGACACGGCGACAGCGGTCAGAGCTGCGAGCGATCCGGCGATACCGGCGTACGCACCGAAGTGGTGAGTCCACTTGGTGGGGTTGAACATCATGAAGAAGATGGTTCCGAAGACGACACCGATGAGGCGCCACGCCGGACCCTTGGGGACGCCCGGAACGTGACCGCGGCGGAGCAGCACCACCAGCGTCGTGAACAGGCACAGCAGCATCGTCAGGAACGCGAAGCGGCGCGAGAGGGATCCGTCGACCGTCTGGACGAAGAGGTAGTAGTACCGCAGGAAGTCGTTGTACCAGGGCTCGTTCGGGCCGACGAGCGTGCGGACTCGGGTCGACTCCATGACCGCGGCCCACGTTTGGTCGCCGTAGACGACGATCAACACCAGGGTGCCCGCTGCGGCGATCGGCGCCAGAAGAGCGAGGGTGCCGACCTGGCGATGACGCTTGACGACGATGCGGGTGAGCGGGCGAATTCCGGTGAGAATCGCTGCCACACACATCAACCCGGTCGGCGCAGCGGCGAGCGTGAAGGCGCCGATGATGGCGGCCGCGGCAGCCGGAAGCAGTCGCCCGGTGGCGATCGCACGCTCGATGGAGCACCACGTCAGCAGCGCACCGAGCGCGACGATCGGCTCCGGACGCAACCCGTTGTTGTACGGCAGCCAGAACGCCAGGAAGACGAGTCCGCCGGTCCACAGGGCCACGTTGCTGTTGCGCACGGCGCGGCCCAGGCGCGGCACCACCTCGCGGCTGATCACCATCCAGCAGAGGATTGCGGCGACGAGGGCGGGCAGACGCATCCAGGGGCTGGCGGTGGAGACCTTCGCGAACAGCGCCAGGACGTCGTAGTACCAGCCGAACGGAGCCTCGGGGACGCCGAACCACCGGAAGTAGTTGGCCATGTACCCGGATTTCTCGGAGGCACGGGCCATGGTCAGCAGGTAACCGTCGTCCGAGGTGTTCGCGCCGACGAAGTGCCAGCCGACGAGCGTCGCGAGGACGGTGACGTCGACGCCGGTGAACTTCCACCACTTCGACGGGAAGACGTTGCGGTGTCCGCGGCCGTCGATGCCGTCGAGGCGGTTCAGTGCGCCGAGTGAGATCAAAGTGAAGATCACCGCGAAGATCATCACGAGCAGCTTGAGGATCGTCGGGCTGGTGGAGAAGCGGGAGTCGACGGTCATCTCGAACGACAGTCCGGGCTGCGACGTCGCGGGCCCGCTGAGGTCGCTGAAGACGCCCACGACCTGCGGTCGCAGGTCACCGTCGAGCTGGCCGGTGCGACGGTTGCCCTGCGCGTCGGTCAGCCCGACGAACTCGGCGGTCGTGCGGTCGATGGTCGACGAGAACTCGATCGCGCTGCACTGGCCGCCGACAACCTGGCTGCGCGGCGCCGACGCGACCACGACGTTGCGGTCCAGCACGTCGACGGTGTCCGCGCCCACGCGCACGAACATCGCGTTGAGCGGCGCTCCTTCACCGCGGGCGGGGGCGGTGGAGAGCAGTATCCCGCCGCCGGGCAGAGCGTTGACGGCGGAGCAGGGAATTGAGGCGGTGAGGTCGACGGGAACCTGGGAGATCAGCGGGGCTTCGACGTCGGCAATCTGGCCGTTCTGGGGCCACGAGACGGCTGCGGTGGTCTGCGTGACGGGGAGGAACGGTGTGAGAACGGCGAACAGAACTCCGAGGAGCCCGGTGACGATGGCGATGAGCCGTGCGGTCTTGTACTGGGAGCGCAAATCTGCTGCTCGCGGGCCCGATGGCGGAGAAGCGGGTACGGCGGGTGGAGAGGAAACGACATCGGGCACGATTACCGATGTTATGCGACCGTGATGGGTTTCCAGCCATCGGTGCGGGAGTGTCTCGGCACGCCACAACTCCTATGGGCTCGCCTTTGTGACATCGACCGAAACGAAAAGCGGAGGTCAGCGGCGTCGGACGTCCCACACCCACGAGCCGTCGACCTGTTGGCCGGCGAACCCGAGGAGGGCGTTCAGGGTCTCGCGCAGGGCGCCGACATTCTTGCCGGGAGGCAGGACGACGACGTCGGCGTTCCAGAAGTCCAGATCCGTCCGGGCCGTGGCGATCTGGTCTGCGGTCGGTGTCAGGACGGCTCCGGAGTCGGCGACACCACCGAGAAGAAGGGCGGTCTGTCGATCGATGGCGCCGTATTTCGCTTCGTCGGGGTCCTTCGCGCCGGGGCCCACGAAATAGCCCGCGGCGATGGGGAAATCGAAGTTCGACTCGTACTGCCAGCGCAGGGGCGACGCGTCGCTGGTGCCGGGGAGCGGGACGGTGACCACACTCCCTCCGTCGACGTAGTCGCGCCAGGCGCCGTCGGAGAAGAACGCGGGGGTCGGCGTCTTCGCTGCCACGGGCGGGGGCACCGGAATCAACGGAACCAGGGCGACGAGAAGGGCCACCGTCCACACGGCCTTCAGCGCAGTCCCGTGCCGCAGCACCCGATCGGTGGTCATGGCGAGCAGCAATGCCAGCAGAGGCACCGCCGCCAGGGCGTACCTGGTCTCGAGTACCGACTCGAGCAGTGGGTACGTGTGCAGCTTCTTGCCCGGAAGCGTGATGGACGTGGCGACACTGTCGACGGTCAGGGCGGCGCCCATGGACAGGACCCCGACCACCAGGGCAGTGACCGTGGCCGCGCGCGCAGCCGAGCTGCGCCACAGATACACCGCGCAGACCGCCGCGACGATCAGGAGCGGTAGTCCGAAGTACGCGTTCTGCTCGGTCAGATTGATCGAGTAGTCCGGCCCCGGCCAGATGCGGCCACCGATCGATTGCGGAGGCAGCGACGTGATCGATTTCAAGTCGTTGGCGCGGAGGTTGTGGTCGAGGAACTTGTAGCTCTGCGGCCCGTAGAACTGCCACCACAACGGGACGGCGATCAGCACTGCCGTGATGGCTCCGGCTGCGAGACCTGCGGGAACCAGCCGCCGCATCGCCGGCACGAATGCGCGCGGCGTGCCGAGATAGAACACGGCGCCGTAGACCACCAGTGCGATGGCGAAGATCAGCAGCGGCTCCTCGCCCAACATCACCTGCCACGCGGCCAGGAGTCCGAGAACGACGGCGTTGCGCTTGATGTGCCGCCCCTGCGTGATCCGCACGGCCAGCAGCGCCAACACCGGCAGAACACCGAGGAACACGAAGTTGGGATGCGCGTTGGCGTGGGAGATCATGCCCGGCCCGAATCCGCAGAGCAGCCCGCCGACCGCTGCGGCCACCCGCGGGGTGACCACCGTGCGAGAGAACAGGTAGTACCAACCGAACGCCGTGGTGGCCAGGCCCAGGGTGAGGGCGAGAGCGAAGGTTGCCGTGGGTCCGAACAGCACGGTCACGGGAGTGAGCGGGATCGAGAGCCCGAGCATGGCCGTGTTGGCCATCAGGTTGACGCCGAGCGGGGTGTTCTGCAGATCGCTGAACAGCGGATTGTCGAGATGGGTGACCGAGTGTGCGGCGACGGCGAAGAACCACTCCCACATCGTCTGGTCCTGGCCGCTGTTGCGCATGTAGCCGTCGCCGAGGTGTTGCCACTGGTTGTGCATGACGGCGACCGCGAGCACCGTGAACAACGCGGCGACGAGGACGTCTCGGGACCGTCCCGCGTCGACTCGAACCGAGTCCTCTGCCGTCTTCGGTAACAAGACGGTCTCGGCGCTCACCGGGGCGAGATTACGGGAACCTGACGACATCGATCGAATCCGAGCGGACGCTTGACCTCGACACAGTGTCAGGGTTTTGGATTCGAGACGTGAACACGCCGACCCTCCGCTTGGACGCTGCCGACCCGTCCGCCCGACTTCGCGCGGCGATGGCCGCCGGAATCGACCCGCATCCCACCCTCGTCCCCAGCCTCGTGGAGCGGTGTGCCGTCGAGCCCGACTTCTACGTCCGCGACACGTTGACCTGGGCGTTGACGCGCCAGTCGGCGTCCGCAGTGATCGAAATGCTGCGCGACGAACTGACCTCCGACCGGGCGCAGGGACGCAGCCAGGCTTTGCACACGCTGTCGAAGATCGGTGACCGACGCACCTGGCCGTTGGTCACGCCCGCGCTTCTGTGTGACTGCGACGACGAGGTGGCCCGGAGCGCGTGGCGGGCTGCTGTGGTGCTCGTTCCCGTCGACGAACGACAGTGGCTGGCGGCCGAGCTCGCCACGCAGCTCGGCCGCGGCAGCCGGGAAGTCCACCGGAGCCTGGCCCGCGCCCTGGTCGCCCTGGGGGACGACGCGCGTGAGTCGTTGCTGGCCGCGTCGGACCAGGCCGAAAGTGCCGTCCGGGCGCACGCCTGCGCGACACTGGCACTGCTCGAGGATCCGGACGCCGGATTCGACTCACTGCTCGAGGAGGCGATGCGCCGGTGCTGATCGGAGAGGTATCCACACGATCCGGGGTCAGTGCGCGCATGCTGCGGCACTACGACACGCTCGGCTTGGTGAGGCCGACCGGCCGTACCGTGGGCGGCTATCGCGAGTACTCGGGCGACGACATTCGCAGGATCTTTCACGTCGAGAGCTTGCGCTCGTTGGGTCTGTCGCTCCGCCAGGTTGCCGACGCGTTGGCCGCCCCCGGCTTCAGTCCCGCAGCTCTCGTCGACGACCTTGCTCGACGAACCGAGGACCGGATTGCTCGGGACACGGAGTTGCTGACGCGCCTGCGGACCGTCGACGCGTCGTCGCCGCAGGACTGGGACGGCGTCCTGCGCGTCGTCGACATCCTGCATCGACTGTCCTCGCCCGACGCGGACCGGCGCCTGCAGACTGCACTCGAATCATCGGCCCCGGCGGACCTCCTGGCGGAAGCTGCTCTGACGGAGTCGGATCCGAACGTCGCCGGAGCGCTTCGCTGGGCTTTCGAGCGCGCGGACGGGGACGCGATTGCCGTCGTCGTGCGGGGGGTGTCGTCCGACGACGTGGAGGTGAGGCGACGGGCCATCGGGATGCTGGCGGACATTGCGGGTGAGGAGTCGACGGCTCTGCTGGTGGCTGCGCTCGACGATCCGGACGACGTCGTTCGAACCAGTTCTGCTCTCGCACTGGGACGACGGGAACACCCGCGTTCCGTACCCACTCTCGTGTCGATGATCGTCGACGGCCACAGCGACGTCGAAGCCGCCGAGGTTCTCGCAGGCCTCGAGTCGAGTGAAAAGATCGTGGACGGGTTGATGTCGAGGTCGGCGACTGCGGACGTGCCGGCTCGTATCCGAGTGGCGCAGGCGCTGGTCGAGATCGCGGGCCCCGCCGCGCGAAAGGCATTGGAGCAGCTGAGGTTCGACGACGATCGAGCGGTATCTCTGGTGGCGGCCGCGTTCCTCAGCGCCGGGTGACCAACACGAACGGCCCGATGTCCTGCACCTCGAAGCGAGGATCGTCGAACAGTGATTCGGGGAACGACACGGTGTACCGCCGCACGTTCGGGTCGTTCGGGTAGACGTCCTCGGCGAGACGCAGCGTGTATCCGTCGGCGCCGCGCCGGAACAGGAACGCGTCGGGTGCTCGCCAGGGCGTCACCGAGAGCTTGTCGATCAGTTGGTCGGAGTTCTCGCTGGTGGCCCAGTCGGCGATCGCCGCCGCCCGAGCATCGAACTGCGCCAACGGATTCGCGTAGTGCGACGTGAGGCCCTGGAATCCGAAGTAGGGGTAGTAGGCGAGGAAGGTGGTGTCTGCGGTGAGCACCACCGTGTCGTCACGGCTGCGTGGAACCGCTGCCTGCAGAGCGGCGTCGACGTCGGCGTAGTACGACACGGCGCTGGGCGGCCGCTGGTCGGCGCGCACGCCGTCGCCGTCGGTGTCGGTGTAAGCGACGTCGATCTCGTTCTGCAGCACGTGCGGAATGTCCTGGGCGAACGCCAGCGCACCGACCACGCCCACCACCACGGTGACCGTGCGCACTCGGGTGGACTCGCCGGCCACGAGATACAGCGCGCGAGCGCCGTCGACAAAGCCGAAAACCCCTGCGGCACCCAGGATCAGCAGCAGTACCGGTTCGAGCCGGAAGCCGAGGAGGGTGGTTCCGATGGCCGTAACCGCCATCGACAGCAACGACCACAGATACGCGGCAACGACACCCATTCCGAGGGCCTGTGCGCGTCGGGAGTCCTTGATGCGTACGACGATCCAGATCGTGCCGATCATGCACAGCGCGCCCAGGAGGGACAACTGCAGCATCGGGAACGGAAGCGACGCACCGGCGTCGGGGAGGTAGTGCAGCGCCGTTCCCGACTCGGCGGTGGCGCCGGTCAACGAGGCTTTCAGATACGGAGCCCACACGATCAGGGCGATGAGTCCGGCGATCACCGCCATCGTGATCAGCTTGTACGCAGGGGTCAAGGCCGCACGCCAGCTACGGCTTTCGCGCACCGAGACCGCCGCGACCACGAGGGCCATCAGCGTGACCGTGAACGCGGCGAATCCGAGGTAGAGCGTGTAGAACGTCGCGGCGAAGCCCAAGAACGCACCGACTCCGACGACGGCGGCCCACCCCGATCGGCCGCCGCTGCGGGCCAGTGCGCCCCACGCCAGCACCAGAACCGGCGGAACGAACACCGCGATCACAGCGCCGTACGACTCGGGGGAGGCATAGGCCAGCGCGAGTGCGGTCACCGCGGTGGCAACCAACACGGCGAGGTCCCTGCGCACCAGATGACTCCAGAGCACCAGCGCCACAACGCATGCGACGGCGAGGGAGCCGATGGCGTAGGGCTTGAACGCCTCCCACCCGTCGAGTCCGAGCAGGTTCGCGACACGTCCGCCCACCCAGAACCATCCGGCCGGATAGTAGGGCGGGAGGTCGGCGTACGTCATGTCGCGCAGGGCGGCGGTGTCGGTCAGGCGGGTCAGGTACTCGGTGCGAAATTCCTGGTCGACCGAGACTCCGAACAGGTACAGCTTCGTCGCGGCGAGCGGCATTCCCAGCGTGACGGTGACGAATGCGGACAGCCCGATCCACGAGAGCGTCTTCGCCACCAATGGGCGAATCCCACGGTGCAGCAACCACACCGACACACCGATCAGAACGAACGACGCCACCTGCCCGACGGTGGTGATCGCTCTCGTCACGTGCGAGCCGTTGAACGACGGCCACTGGATCAACGAGAACGCGTACAGCCCGGCGGTCACCACGACGATCGACACGACCGCCGCGAGGACGGCGTCGATCAGCGCCGAACGTGCTGCGGGAAGGCCGGAGGCCGGCCGGGATCGAGCAGCGGGAAGGCCGGAGGCCGGCCGGGATCG
The DNA here is from genome assembly GCF_059691855.1 of Rhodococcus sp. 320_ES. NCBI lineage: Bacteria > Bacillati > Actinomycetota > Actinomycetes > Mycobacteriales > Nocardiaceae > Rhodococcus > Rhodococcus sp. 320_ES. Next base: position 220,380 of record NZ_JCAWAG010000003.1, read on the forward strand.
AGCAGCCCGCACGGTCAGATGGGAAGTTTGCGGAAGATCGGGCGCGGCACGTGGCGGAGCGCCATCATGACGAACCGGAACGGTCCCGGTGCCCACACGAGGTCCTTGCCCTTGCGTGACGAGGCGACGGCCAACTTGGCGACGTCTTCCTTGTTCACGGTCAGCGGCGCTTCCTTGACGTGTTCGCTGAACCTGGTCCGCACCATGCCGGGGCGGATGACGGTGACGCGGGGTCCGAACTCGCGCAACGCTTCTCCGAGTCCGAGGTAGAAGCCGTCCAGTCCGGCCTTGGTGGAGCCGTAGACGAAGTTGGACCGTCGCACGCGCTCACCGGCGACGGACGACATGACGATGATGCGGCCGTAGCGCTGCGCCTTCATCTTCTCGCCGAGCAGCACGCCCACCGACACCGACGCGGTGTAGTTGATGTTGGCGGTCAGGACCGCCTTGTTCTGGTCCTGCCAGAGCTGCTCGGGGTCGAAGTCGACGGCGAACGCGACGATCGCCACGTCGACGTCGCCCTTGGACCAGGCCTCGTCGATGACCGCGGGATGCGACTTCGTGTCGAGTGCGTCGAAGTCGATGACGTCGACGGCCTTGGCGCCCTTGGCTTTCAGCTGAGCGACGGCCTTGTCGCGACCGGGGTCGTTCGGCAGCGCGGCGAGGACGACGCGGGCGGGAGCCGTCGACAGGTACTCCTCGGTGATGGCCAGACCGATCTCGCTCGTGCCACCCAGCACGAGGATCGTCTGGGGGTTTCCGACGGCGTCTATCGTCACAGCAGTTCCAACCTTCTGGCCATATCGGAGGCGAAAACGCCTGTGGGGTCGACGGATCGGCGGATGTCGATCCACTCGTCGATCCGCGGGTACATCGCGTGGAAGGTTTCGGCGGTGGTGCGCGAATCCTTGGCGGTGTAAAGGCGTCCACCGAATTCGAGGACACGCCTGTCGAGCTCGGTGACGAACTCGCTGAGCCCGGCCTTGATCGGGAAGTCCACGCACACGTTCCACCCGGCCATCGGGAAGCTCAGCGGCGCTTGGTTTCCCGGTCCGAACAACTTGAAGACGTTCAGGAACGAGTAGTGGCCGGAGCGCTGGATGTCGGCGATGATCTTCTTGAATTCCTCGACCGCTTCCGGCGGCACGACGAACTGGTACTGCAGGAAGCCGGCGGGGCCGTACGCGCGGTTCCACTCACCGAACATGTCGAGCGGGTGATAGAACTGCGTCAAGTTCTGGACCTTGCCGCGGTAGGTTCCGGACTTGCGGTACCAGAGCTCGCCGATGGGACCGAAGGTGAACTTGTTCGCCAGGCCGTTCGGGAACACGTCGGGGAAGGTCAGCAGCGGCTTCGCGCTGAATCGCAGCGGATCCTTCTGCAGCTTGGCCGGCAGCTGGTCGAGCGTCGCGAGCGAACCGCGGGACAGCGCCGCACGGCCGAGCTTCGGCGGGCCGGAGATCGCGTCGAACCACGCACTCGAGTAGTCGTAGTTGTTCTCGCTGCCGTCGCTGTGAATGGCGATGGTTTCGTCGAGAGTCGCGGTGACGTCGCCGTCGGCGATGAAGTAGGCCGTCTCGGTGGGCGTCATCTCGATGGTCGCGCGCAGGATGATGCCGGTGAGGCCGTTGCCGCCGACCGTCGCCCAGAACAGCGGCGACTCGGGAGTGAGGTGCTGCACGGTGCCGTCGGCGGTCAGCAGATCCATCGAGCGCACGTGGTTGCCGAAGCTGCCCGCACTGTGGTGGTTCTTGCCGTGGATGTCGCACCCGATGGCGCCGCCGATCGTGACCTGGCGGGTGCCGGGCAGAACCGGGACCCACAGGCCGAACGGGAGGGCGGCGCGCATCAGCTGATCCAGGCTCACGCCGCCGTCGACGTCGACCATGTGGGTGGCCGAGTCGATGCTGTAGATGCGGTTCAGGCCGGTCATGTCGACGACGAGACCGCCCGCGTTCTGGGCGTTGTCGCCGTACGAGCGTCCCAACCCGCGCGGAATGATTCCGCGGCGCAGGTGGGGCGGAGAGCTGTCGTTGTGCTCGGCGACCTCGGCGACCGCACGAACGACGAGTTCGGCGTCGGTGACCGTCAGGACCTCGGACGATGCGGGGGCGGTGCGCCCCCAGCCACTGAGGGTGCGGGTGGAGGTGGGGAGCGTTTCGGTCGTGGACATCGCTCCACAGGTTACCGCGCCGAATCCGGTGCACTCGACGGCGCGCAGCGCGGTTACCTGCACCCGATCGGATCCGCCTATCCTTCTGCACGTGTCTGAACAGGAACCGCACGTCCCGCTTCCGGTGGAACTGCCGCTCACGGAGAACATCGCCGACGACGCGTTGGACCTCAGAACGCAGATCCTGCGGTTCCTGGCGACGGGTGTGCTGTCGGCGATCGTCGACTTCTCGATCACCATCGCTCTGCAGTACGGCCTCGACGTGCAGCTCTCGCTCGCGAAAGCCGCGGGTTTCGTCTTCGGCACCACGGTCGCGTACCTGATCAATCGACGCTGGACCTTCGCCGCAGCGCCGTCGCGGGCCCGGTTCGTGGCGGTGGTCGTCCTCTATCTCGCCACGTTCGGCGTGCAGAACCTGCTGTACACGTTGTTCGGGCATCTGTGGCCCGAGACGATCGTCTACAGCGCCGCGGCGTTCGTGATTGCGCAGGGCACGGCGACCGTCATCAACTTCGTGGTCCAGCGGGCAGTGATCTTCAAGATTCGCTGACCCACCCGCTGTGCGCGATTTCTGCCCCTGGAGGGCCGGAAATCGCGCACAGGGGGGAGCGCAGCGATCCCCTACCCCTTACAGCGACGCGAACCCCGGCGCCGCCTTGTCCTTGTCGGACAGTTGGTATTCGAGCGCCGAGCCGTCGCGTCCGTGGGTGGGCCAGTCGATGGCGAGGTCGGGGTCGAGTGGATTGATGTCGCGGTCGAGCGACGGGGTGTATTCGATGGAGCACAGGTACATGACGGTGGATTTGTCCTCGAGGGAGAGGATGGCGTGGCCGAGGCCTTCGGGGAGGTAGACCGCGCGGCGGTCGACGTCGTCGATGAGTACGGAGTCCCAGGTGCCGTAGGTGGGTGAGTCCTTGCGGAGGTCGACGACCACGTCGAGGAACGCCCCGCGGGTGCAGGTGACGTATTTCGCCTGGCCGGGTGGGTTCACGGTGTAGTGGATGCCGCGCAGGACGCCGGCGGCGGAGACGGAGCAGTTCGCCTGCTGCAGGTTCAGGGGGTGCCCGACGGCAGGTTCGAAGACGGAGGCTTTGAACCATTCGAAGAACACGCCGCGGTCGTCGCCGAATTGCTTCGGGGTGTATTCGAACGCCCCGGCCACCGATAATTCGCGCAAAGTCACGACAGCACAGTATCGGGCGCGGCAGTAATCTTCCGGGCATGAAGCTTCTCGTGACCGGTGGCGCCGGGTTCATCGGCGCCAACTTCGTGCACCAGACCCTCGCGACCCGCCCGGACGTGGAGGTGACGGTGCTGGACGCGTTGACGTACGCGGGCAACGAACAGTCCTTGGCGTCGGTGGCCGACCGCATCGAGTTCGTCCACGGCGACATCGCCGACGCGCCGCTCGTCGATCGGCTGGTGCGGGGCGCCGATCTGGTGGTGCATTTCGCGGCGGAGTCGCACAACGACAACTCGTTGGCCGATCCGTGGCCGTTCGTGCAGACCAACGTGATCGGGACGTACACGTTGCTGCAGGCGGTGCGTGAGCACGACGTGCGGTATCACCACATCTCCACCGACGAGGTGTACGGCGATCTGGAGTTGGACGATCCGGAGCGGTTCACCGAGGCGACGCCGTACAACCCGTCGAGCCCGTATTCGTCGACGAAGGCGTCGAGCGATCTGATCGTGCGGGCGTGGACGCGCTCGTTCGGGGTGAAGGCGACCATCTCGAACTGCTCGAACAACTACGGCCCGTATCAGCACGTGGAGAAGTTCATTCCGCGCCAGATCACGAATGTGCTCGACGGGGTGCGCCCGAAGCTCTACGGCGAGGGTCTGAACGTGCGGGACTGGATTCACGTCGACGATCACAACTCCGCGGTGTGGGCCATCATCGACGGCGGCGAGCTGGGTCAGACGTACCTGATCGGCGCCGACGGTGAAGCGAACAACCGCATGGTGGTGGAGTCGGTGCTCGAGATCTGCGGTAAGTCCAAGGACGATTTCGACTTCGTCACCGACCGGCCCGGTCACGACATGCGGTACGCGATCGATTCCACGAGGTTGCGCACCGAGTTGGGGTGGGAGCCGCGCTATCGTGATTTTCGCGCCGGCCTCGAGGCGACGGTGCAGTGGTATCGGGACAACGAATCCTGGTGGCGCCCACAGAAGGACGCCACCGAGAAGGCCTACGCGAAAGCAGGCGAACGCACACTGTGAGAGCTTTCGTCGCTGCACTCGCGGTGGTCGCGGCAAGCGTCCTGACCGCCGTCCCCGCACATGCGGACGAGACCTGCGACCCCGCCTACTATCTCGCCGTTCGCGGGTCGGGCGAGGTGCCGCAAGGCGATGCAGCGGTGTCCGCCGGTTCCACGTACCCCGACGGCGGAGGAATGGGTCCGCTTCTGCAGCAACAGTTTCAGGATCTCACCGGCGTCACCGGACTGGGAATCGTGTATCCCGCGGTGCCGGTGGTGACCACGCTCACCGGCCTTCCCGCCTACCGGGACGACTACGCGAACTCCGTCGCCGCAGGGGCGTCCGCGCTGCGACAGACGTTGCGTGACATCGACTCTCGCTGCGGAGGCCAGTCGACGACGATCGCGGTCACCGGATACTCGCAGGGAGCGGACGTCGTCAACGCCGCTATCGCGCAGGTACAGAACGAGGGCTCGGCCGATTTCGACCGAGTGAACAAGATCGTTCTCTTCGGCAATCCGAGCCGACTGCAGGGCGCCATGCCGGAGGCCCTCGACACCCGCGGTCAGGGCGTGCGGCGGACGCTGCCGGTGTTCGCGCCGGTCGACCCGGCCACGGACGTGTGGATCGCGTCGCACCGCAGTCTCTTCACGTCGTTCTGCGCCGGATTCGACGCGGTCTGTGACACCTCGTCCGCACTGCAGGTAATTCCGGGGCTAGGTACCCAGACGGCGTTGGAGGTGACCGGCGACGTCCACGTCAGCTACTACCAGACGGGAATCGACTGCGCCGCTACCGGTTCGGTGACCGTCCCGCCTGTCTGCGGCGCCGCAGTGATCGCGGCCGCTCTGGGATTGCCCGAACCGGCGAGCGCCACCGCGCCCGCACAGTCGCTGCCGGCCGACGCGCCCCTGGCGGTCATGGTCGATCTGGGTCCCGCACGTGCCCTGCAGCAGGTGGTCGTCACCGTGGGCGGCGTGAGCGTGCCCGTCGTCCTGAGCCCGGACGGGATCGCCGCTGCGTCGGTGACATTGCCGACGGGGAGCTACACGGCGTCTGCCGGGGGAGTGGCGTCGATGCCGTTCGACGTGGCAGTCGGGGGACAGGGCAAGCCGTACGTCCCGATCGTCGCCTGAAAAAGGACCTAACCCATCCGGTGCCGCAGCACGACGTACACCGCGCGCCGCATGAACGACGTCAGCAGCGCCTTGAAGTTCCCGATGCGAACATCGTTGGCGGACAACAGATCCGGATTCTCCGAACGGAGTTTCTCGTGGAATCCCGCTGCCTGCTGAGCCTGCTCGCGGGCGAGGCGCACACTCCACTGACCGGCATTGATGCGGAAGGACGCGAGCGATCCGGGTATGGCCACCACGTCGCCCTGGAGCGAGACCTCGATGAAGCTGGCCTGATCGATCAGGTACGGGTGGGTGTTGTCCCACCAGCCGATCTTCTCGAGTGCGTCGCGGCGCACCATCACGCACGCCGGTTCGCCGAAGATGTTGGAGCCGGCGAGAACTGCGGTGCGGGCGGCCTCTCGTCCGCCGACCAACCCGTTCAGGCCGCCGAGTCCGCGCGCGGAAATCAACGTGCGACCGGCCGCGTCGACCAAGGTTCGTTGCGACGCGACGAGCACCGCAGACGGGTGCTCGTCGAACGCGGACACCTGACGCGCCAACGCCGTCGGCGCAATGAGGTCGTCACCGCAGACCAGCTTGATCAGTTCTCCGCGAGCTTCCTGGCTGACCCGGTCCCAGTTGCGTTTCGCGCCGCCGCCGGCCTCGGTGGTCAGCAGACGCACCCTGGGGTCGGCTTCGTAGCGGCGCGCGATGTCCATGGTGCCGTCCGTCGACGAGTGATCGGCGACGACCACTTCGAAGTCGTCGTACGTCTGCGCCAGGATCGAGTCCATGGTCTCGGCGAGGTAGTCCGCGTTGTTGTAGGACGGGACGACGACGGACACGCGGGGAGTCATGCGGTCGGCTCCTTCTTGCGTCGGAAAGAGAAGTCGCGGTAGCCGAAGAAGCTGACCACGGCGGTGAACAGGGTGATGACCAGCTGGGACGGGATGGGCGGGAACCCGAGCCCGGACACGGCGATCGTCATCAGGACGAGGTTGACGGCGAACGCGCCGAGGTTGACCACCACGAAGCGCCAGAAGTCGCGTAGAACATGCCCGCGCACCCGGAACACCAGGTAGCGGTTGGTGCAGAACGCGGTCACGACGTTGCAGGCGTACCCGAGCACGATCGCGGCGTGGTAGCCCCACGTGTCGCCGATCAGCAGCTGGAACGAGATGAACCACGCGGTACCGAGTGCGGTGTTGAAGCCACCGACGATCAGGAACACGAGCGCCTGGTTGCCTCTGAATCGATGGCGACCGGCCTCCGGCCTCCCCGCCCTGGTCAAGGGCCCCGGAGGATAAGAGGCGGGGCGGGAGTCCTCGTCCGGAACGCCCGGGGTCAGACCGTGCATATCCAGGAGTCTCCCAGCAGCCGGTGAGGAAGCACAAACCTAGAACAGCAGCGCGCTGCGCGTCGCGTTCAGCGTCGACGCAATTCCTGCGTGCAGCGTGCGGTGGGTGCGCCGGTCGATCTCGGGCCACACCACCGACCGCAGCCGCAGGTCACTGCCCTGCATCGCGGACAGTGGGGACGCGGCCTGCACGACGTTGGGTCGACGGTGAAAGACCGACCGGCAGGCGCCCAGAATGGCGCCGATGGTCACGGCCTGGCCGGAGGCGAAGATCTTCGTCGTCGACTTCTCCGGCACCGTCACCGCGTGCTCGAGTGCGTCACCGACCATTTCGGCGGCGTCGGTGACGAACAGGTAGTCGCGCAGGGTGTCCATCGGCACGTAGATCGACACCGGCGACGCCAGCAGGTACCCGCGGCACAGGTGCGAGATGAGTCCCTGCGGTTTGGACAGGTTCTGGCCGGGGCCGTACAGGTTGGCGAATCGGCCGATGACCGTCCGCGTGTTCAAACGCCTGACCAGCGCTTCCGCGTCGAGTTTGGCCCGGCCGTAGTCGCCGAGAGGCGACGGTGAGCTGTTCTCGTCGTGCGGGGCGTTCGGCGTTCCGGCGTAGACCCCACCGGCCGACGACGCGTGGAAGAAGGTGCCGCAGTCGAGTTGCTCGAGGACGCTGCCGAGCAGCTCGTTCTCCTGCGCGAACTCGTCGCGTGAGGTTCCGTTGACGCCCGCGCCGGCGCACCACACGACGTTGTCGACGTCGCGGAAGCGTCGTGCGTCGTCGACCACCACGTCACGGGCGAGCCGATTGTCCGACCACGGGATGGCGGAGGTGACGACGTCGTGTCCGCGCCTGGTCAGTTCGGCGACCACCGCCCGGCCGAGCAGACCGCCGCTGCCCACCACCCACGAGGACGTCACGGTCGGTCGAGGTCCGGCAACCGGTCGGCCCGCCCCAGCGGCCCCGCTGCGGGGTCGTTGACGATCAGGTAGGGCGGCTTGCCCATCGCGGTCTTGACGTTGACGCCCACGTACTCGGCGACGACGCCGAGCGAGAACAGCGACGCACCGAACCCGAAGAGCAGAACGACCATGGTCGACGCCCACCCACGCACTTCCGAGGCGGGGTCGAAGAACGCGTAGACGATGATCAGGTAGGCGACCAGCACCAGCCCCAAGACGGCGAAGAGCAGCCCGAGAATGCTGACGATGCGCAGGCCCTTCGTGCCGCTGGAGAGCACCATGCGCCAGAAGTGCGAGAGCAGGCTGCGCAGGTGATAGCCGGAGCGTCGGCCCTGTTCCTCGCGCAGCTCGACGGGGCTCGTGGCGATGTCGCCGGCGATCCATCCGAGGGCGACGTCGAGGTACGCCTCGGATCCGGAGTAGGCCGCGACCGAGCGCCCCACCTCACCGAGAACGAGCCGAAAGCTGTTGTACTGCACCGTGTTCTCGGCGGAGAGGGCCTTGGCGATGAGCCACTTCGATCCCTTGGACGCCACGTTGCGCCACACCCCGTGCGGCGGCGCGTTGGTCGCGCGGGCGTAGACCACGCTCGCCTGCTCGTCGAGCGCGGTGTCGAGCAGACCGCCGATGGCACCGGGATCGTGCTGGCCGTCCTCGTCCATGGTGACGATCCACTCGCCCCCGCTCGATGCCATGCCGGCGAGCGTCGCGGGATGCTGCCCGAAATTGCGGCTGAGCCAGATGCCGCGCACCCAGGGACGCTCGGCGATGAGCTCGCGGATCACCCGTGCCGATCCGTCCGGGCCGTGGTCGAACACCAGCAGCACCTCTTCGACGACCATCGGGCGACGACCCGGTGTGACGGTCGGTGTGGTGAGGGGTTCGAGTTCGGCGATCAGAGCCGGCAACGTCTTCTCACCCTGATACACCGGCACGATGACGGAGATTCGGTGCGGAGAAGGGGCGTCGGTCACGGGTGGTCAGCCTACTGTCCGCAGCCGCCCCTTCGCGAAAGGCCGGCGTTCCCCCACGCCGATCCGAATCCGAGCACTCGGTCTGTTCACCCGATACCGTTGCCGGATTGCCGACCAACGAGGCAGCCATCGGGAGGGCGCACCGACATGAGTGACGACACCACGAGCGACAGCTACACGGCGAGGCTCCAGGAACTGCAGGGCGCGCGGTGGAAGCGCGTCCTCCACGTCCAGGCGCCGTACCAATGGAACATTCGGCGGCATCTGCGTGGGCGCCGAGTGCTCGACGTTGGCTGCGGTATCGGTCGCAACCTGCGCAACCTTCCGCCGGGCAGCGTCGGCGTCGACCACAACGAAGCGTCGGTGGAGTTCTGCCGATCGCAGGGCATGGAGGCCTACACCGCCGACGAGTTCCATGCTCTCGAGAAGAAGACGTACGACGGAATGCTGATGGCGCATCTTCTCGAACACCTGCCGCCCGGCGTCGAACACAAGGTGGTCGACGAGTATCTGCCGTACCTCGAGCCGCAGGCGACGGTGATGATCGTGTGCCCGCAGGAGGTCGGTTTTGCCAGCGACCCGACGCACACGAGCTGGTTGGACGCCGACGATCTGCTACGGATCTGCGCGGACACCGGGATCGAGAACGCGACCGCGTCGTCGTTCCCGTTCCCGCGGCCGGTGGGCAAGCTGTTCGTCTACAACGAGACGGTCGTCGTCGGAACCGCGCCGGGTTCCTGAGTCCGTCGTCGGCGACGCACGTCCTCGACCACCATCACGACGAGGACGACGAGCCCGAAGCCCATTCCGACCAGGCCGAGGCGCATGCCGGGGGGCCGGAAGGTGATCTCGAGATCGGCGTCGGACGTGCCGGGAGGCAGGTCGACGTAGACGAAGGTCCCGCCGAGGCCCTGCACCGTCAGCGGCTGCCCGTTCAGGGAGGCGGTGTATCCCGGCCAGGCCAGTCGCGCGAACACCACGCTTCCGCCCGCCTCGGAATCGACCTTGACGACTTCGTGGTTCGAGCTGGACGACACCGGTGTGGCGGTGGCGTTCACCGTCGCCGAGACCGTCCCCGCCTGCGTCGAGACGGGTCCGTCGATCCGCTCGAGGACGACGATCTGATCGCCGGCCGACTTCGGTGCTGGAACGAAGTGCCAGCCCGGCGGGACAGGAAAGTTCTGGATGGACGGGAACTGGGTCCGCTGAATGGTGATGCGGTCGAGCAGCATCAGGTCGGCGAACGTGCGCCCGGTGTAGCGGTCGATGTTGAAGACGCTCTGCAGAGCCGACGCGCAGGTGGACCCGTCGTACTCCATGCAGAGCAGGCCTGCGAACTTCTGATGGCCGACGGGTGTGTACGCGTTCACGTAGTCGAGATCGAGGTCCTTGGCGTAGTTGCCGAACACCTGCGATCGCCACGGAAGGTCGTCGGTGCCGCCGTCGCCCGAGCTGGGGGTGTCGGTCAGGGTCCGCGTGCCCAGCTGCAGCGTGGTGCCCTCGAAGTCGGGGAATTCGGCGCGGGCCTCGGACTGTGACGTCGGCAGTCCCCAGCTGCTGAGCACGGGGCGATACGACGTCACCTGGAAGAGCGCGATCGGAACGACCAGCACCATGAGAAGTGCGGCGGTGATCCGCTGATCGCGACGGGCGGCGAGGAACAGGGCGACGGCGCCGACCGCAACGACGAAGAGCCCCGACAGCAGGTGACGACCGGCGAACTGCGGGCCGGACGACATCGCGCGGATCACCAGGACCACGGTGATCAACACGGCCGCCAGGACGCGGGGCCGGAGCGGTTTGGTGGTGCCGAACCTGCTGACCAGCGTCGCGACGAGGATCAGCGCCACGACGGCGACGAACGGCAGCAGCCGCGCGGGCCACCGGATCTGCCCGATATCGCTCGGACCTGCGGTGAACAGCAGAAGGAAGGCGAGCACGATCACCGGGGCGGACAACTCCCGGAACGACGATGTCGCCCGCTGCCAGCCGACGAACGCCAGAATCGGAACCAGGAACCATGCGATGTAGGTGACCGGGGCCGTGGTGGTCTCGCCGGCCCACGACTCGATGCTCGTGACCGCCGACGGGATGCTGGCGGTGATGGTTTCCGACCACGGGGCCGTCAGGAAGTTGTCGTTGAGCGTGCCCTCTTGGCCGGTCCGCCAGGTCACGGCGGAACTGAGCACGCCGGGCAGGAAGGTGACGGCTCCGCAGGCCGCGGCCGCGACGGACACCGCAGCGAGTCGCAGCGACGGCCAGAGTGCTTTGGTGAAGATGTACTCGCCGATCATCACCGCACCCGCGACGACGCCGGCCATCAGCGCGGCGTGGACGTAGCCGACGCTGATCGCGAGATAGAGGAAGACGAACACCGGAATCGGACCGGACTGCCCGCGCACGTAGCGAACGCCGCTGGCCCACGCCTGAATGACCCACGCCATGCCGATCAGCGAGGTGACCCACGACGGCTGCTCGAAGAACAGGGTGAAGCCGGCGAAGGGTGCGCTGGTCGCCGCGACGGCCGCCCAGGAGGGGCGCGCGCCGTAGACCATCGCCACGCGGTACACCCCGAGCGCGAGGACGACGGCGAAGCCGATCTTCACCGCGGCCGCCAGCAACGCCAGGTTGTCCACCGACGGCGTGATGAAGTTGATCGCCATCTGCACCGGGTTCCAGAGCCCGCCCTGGCCCTCGACCGGATAGTTTCCGGCCATCCACTGGTGCAGAACGATCGGGACGAACTGGCCCTCGCGCAGCAACCGTCCCAGCTGAAGCCAGTTTCCGACGGCGCCGGACGCGGTGTCGTCGATGTAGTAGAAGGTCGGCTTCAGCGCGAGAATTGCGAGCAGGCCGACCACGACAATTCCGGCAGAGGCGGATCCCCACACCCAACGCTCGCGACGGGACGTCGGGGTCGCCGGGTTCATCTGATCGCTTCGCCTCTTCGTTGTCGTGTGCGCCGGTGTGATGTGTCTCGTTGTGATGTGTGAGAACCATGATTGTGGCCGATTCGAGTTCCCTGCGGCCGTCCGGGTGCTAGGGCGCGCCCCGCAGCGGATGCCGGGTCGAGGCTCACCACGTTGTTATCGTGGCCGCATGTCCCAACCCGCTTCGGTTCCGTCCACGCTCACCGAGGTTCGGACGGTCCCCGATCGACTGCTGGTTCAGCGCGGGGTGTTCGTCGGCCCGTCTGCTCGCGTCAACAGTGATCTGTACGTGAACATCGAGCGCGGGGCCGGTCACCGCGAGCGGCACTTCTTCTCGATAGAACCGCAGTCCTTCGCGCACACCAACACGTACTTCGGTCGTTTCGCCGCGTCGTACTGGCAGCGGTGGACCACCGTGAAGTCCGTGCGGGTCAGCGCTCGAGTGAGCACGAACTCGCGCGCGCGAGTGCGGTTGATGGCCTCGGACATCGCCGGGCACCGCCGCATCGTCGCGGCCGACGAGCCGAGTTCCGACACCACCGTCACCTTCGACGTCCCGCTCGACAAGTTCGTCGACGGCGGCGCGCTCTGGCTCGAATTCGAATCCTTCTCCGGCGCAGTGGTCGTCGACGATCTCGAGTGGACGGTCGACTCTCCCGAGGTCGTCCGCAACGTCGCCATCGCCATCTGCACGTTCAACCGCGCCGACGACTGCGCGCACACCGTCGCGGCCCTGGCCTCCGATCCGTCGATCGTCGACATCATCGACGCTGTCTACGTCGTCGATCAGGGAACCGATCTCGTCAAGGACCGCGCCGAGTTCACCGAGGCGTCGGCAGTGCTCGGTGACAAGCTGGTCTACCTGAATCAGCCCAATCTCGGTGGGGCGGGCGGCTTCACACGCGGACTGTACGAAGTGTCGGGCTCCGGCTCGACCGCCGACGTGATCCTGATGGACGACGACATCCTGTGCGAACCCGAGACCGTGCTGCGCCTCAGCACGTTCGCGAACATGGCGGTCGAGCCCACGTTGGTCGGCGCGCAGATGCTGTTTCTTCTGAACCCCGACTATCTGAACGTCGGTGCCGAAGACGTCGACCTGTCCGTCCTGATGCACGGCCGCCGGGTGCCGAAAGCGTTGGGCAACAAGTCGATGCTCGACAAGAACCAGGAACGACGGGTCGACGCCGGCTACAACGCCTGGTGGACGTGCCTCATCCCGGCGGAGGTCGTGAAGCAGATCGGTCTGCCCCTGCCCATCTTCTTCCAGTGGGACGACGTCGAATACGGCATCCGCGCGCGGGAGGCCGGGTTCGTGACGGTCACCCTTCCCAACGCCGCGGTGTGGCACGCCGACTTCTACTGGAAGGACTTCGACGACTGGGCGCGCTACTTCAGCACCCGCAACTCCCTCGTCGTCGGGTCCCTGCACAGCCAGCTCGACGGTAAAGCGTTGTCCACCATGTTCTTCCGGCAGATCGCCGAGTACATCGTCGGCATGCAGTACGGCCTCGCCCATACGACGCTGAAGGGGATCGAGGACTTCCTCCAGGGTCCGGCTCATCTGCGTGACGGCGGCATGGCCGCAATGGCGCAGATCCGAGCCGACCGGAAGAACTACCCGGAAACGATCATGCACCCGGCAGCCACGGCGCCGGTGCGGTCCGCCGATCTGAAGATCGAGCGCGCGAGCGGCGAGCCGAGCAAGATGCGGCTCATCCTCGCCAAGCGCGCCCTCGATCAGTGGCGCGGCCGGACCATCGGAGGTCTGCACGGGGTGACCCGCGAGGACGCGCACTGGTGGCACATCTCCAAGTTCGACCACGTGGTGGTGACCGACGCGTCGCAGGGCGGGGTGCGAATTCGTCAGCGGGACAACGCAACTGCCCGCAAAATGGTGCTCCGCACCTACCGTCTGATGAAGCGCCTACGCGCCGAGGCGCCAACGGTGTCCGAGCAGTACCGGGCGGCGATGCCGGATCTCATCAGCAGGGAGAACTGGGCGAGGTTGTACGGGATCTCCGACTGAGGGGCACCCTCTTCTCGGTGTGACCCTCTTCTCGGTGTGACCCCCTTCTCGGTGTGACCCCCTTCTCCGTGTGACCCGATGTGACGTTGGGTCGCAATAGTGGACCCAATGTGACGTTGGGTCCACCGAAAAGGTCACCCCGTAACCCGCACCACCACCTGCTCACTGTTCGACGTGTAAGCGATGTACTCGAACGTCACGCCGGTCCGTTTCACGAACTCCACCCACGCCCGGTATTCGTGCTGCTCCCAGCCGGGGAAGTTGAAGAACTCGTCGAACACGATGATCGAACCGGGCTTCAACCGGCTTTCGAGCCGGCGCAGGACGAAGTCGGTCGACGAGTACAGGTCGGCGTCGAGATGCAGGAACGCGACGGGTCCGCGGTTCTTCGACAGGAAGGTCGACAGCGTCTGCTGGAACAACCCTTCGACGAGGAACGCGCCGGGCACGTCGGGCTTCTCGGCGACGGCGAACTCGCCGACGGGATATCCGGTGCGCCACGGTTCGGGCAGACCGTCGAAGGTGTCGAACCCGACGACGACACCGACGTTCGCCGCCTCTTTCCACGCGTCGGCGATGATCCGCAGCGTGGTGCCGGTGGCGACGCCGAACTCGAGTGCCATCCCGTCGATGGACACCTGGTCCAGCGCGAAGCGCAGCGTCTCGTGCGGGTGGGTGAACGTCGGCAGATTGTTCAGGGTCTCCTCGGCGAACTCGGCGCTCGACGCGACTGCTTCGAGGTCCGAGGCGAAGGGCATGTCGTGCCGCATCCGGAACTCGAGGGTGTCGATCGACGCTCGCAGGTCGGCGAGGACAGCGCCCTGCTCGTCCAGCCGTTTGATCAACTCGCGGTGTCGCCGCTCGGACTCGGCGAGTGGGTCGGCCACCGCGTCCTGCACTGCGTTGATGAGTTTGTTGCGAGCCGACACCTTGAGGCGTTCGGTCCACCGGGAGCGGGACGTCATGAGGACATACCGTAGTTCACGGTCTCCGGAAACGCTCCTGGCGACCGAGCTTGCGCAACCGGAACCATTCGCCCAAACCGCGCGGGTCCCGCTTCGTCACGAGGAAGTACCAACCGAACCGGATCCACTCCTGCGGAAGGAGTTTGCGCATTCCCGGTTGCGACATCACATAACCACGGTTGCGGTAGGTGAAGTAGCGCTTGGTGGGGTCGTCGGGGTACTGCGTGTGCATCCGTCCGCCGAGAATCGGCTTGAACTCCTCAGCGCCGTTCGGGTGGACGTACGCCGTCTGCAGGCAGGTGCCGAACTGGAGTCCGGAGCGTGTGAGCCGACGGTGAACTTCCACCTCGTCGCCGCGCACGAACAGGCGCAGGTCGGGTACGCCCACCGCTTCGATGGCCGCGGCGGTGAAGAGTGCGCCGTTGAAGAGCGAGGCGTACGACGGGAGAAGTTCGTCGTCGCCGAGTTCGTGGCGCCACCTCCGCCACGCCGTGCCGCGGCGCAGCGGGAAGGCGAGCCGGTCGGGTTCGTCGATGTCGCAGACGACGGGCGAGACTTCCTGCAGCGAATACTTCTCGGCGCAGGCGAGGAGGGTCTCGAGTACGGCGGGACCCTCGGGTCGGCCGTCGTCGTCGGCAAGCCACACCCGGTCGGCCCCGAGCGAGAGCGCGTAGAGGATGCCGAGGGCGAATCCGCCCGCGCCCCCTAGGTTGTGCTTGGAGCCGAGGTACGTCGTCTCGAGGGCCACCGACTCGACCAGCTCGCGGACCGCGGCTTCGTCGGCGTTGTCGACCACGACGAGGTGATCGAGTGGACGAGATTGAGACGCAAGCACTTTCAGCGATTCGGCGAGAAGTTCCCGGCGCCGATGGGTGACCACGACGCCGATGATCCGCTCAACCATCGGTTTTCTCGAGCTCCCTCAGCACGTGCGCGACGTGGTCTCCCGCCTCGGGACCCTCGTAGGCGCGCACGATCTCCTCGATGCCGCCCTGCTGGCGAATGTTGCCGTGATCGATCCACATGGCGCGATCGCACAGCTGGGCGAGGAACTCGTTGGAGTGCGATGCGAACACGAGGATGCCGGACCGCTGCACCAACGACTGCAACCGCACGCGGGCCTTCTTCATGAACTCCGCGTCTACGGCGCCGATGCCCTCGTCGAGCAGCAGGATTTCCGGGTCGATGCTGGTGACCACGCCCATCGCAACCCGCACCCGCATGCCGGTGGAGTAGGTGCGCAGCGGCATCGAGAGGTAGTCGCCGAGTTCGGTGAATTCGGCGATCTCGTCCATCTTCGCGAGCATCTGCTTGCGGGTCTGCCCGAGGAACAGCCCGCGGATGATGATGTTCTCGTATCCGGAGATCTCGGGATCCATGCCGACGCCCAGGTCGAAGACCGGCGCTACCCGTCCGCGGATGGACGCACTGCCGCGCGTCGGCTCGTAGATGCCGGCGAGCAGGCGCAGCAGCGTCGACTTCCCGGCACCGTTGTGCCCGACGAGGCCGATGCGGTCGCCCTCCTTGAGCGAGAGGGTGATGTCGCGCAGTGCTTCCACCACCACGACGTCGGAGTCGTTGCGACCGATCGAGCCGCCGGCCCGACCGAGGAACGCTTTCTTCAGCGAGCGGGACTTGGCGTCGAAGATCGGGAAGTCGACGCAGGCGTCCTTGGTTTCGATGCTGACGGTCACGGGGAGGTGCTCCTAAACCCAGTAGGGCACGCGGGCCCGGTATTTACGCATCGCGTGGATGGCCAGCAGCCAGCCGACCGCGGTGATCGCGATGACGATGTACCAGTGGTACGCCTTCTGCGGCTGGCCGATCATCGGGTCGCGGATGATCGCGAGGTAGTGGAAGAGCGGGTTGATCTCGGCCAGCTTCGCGCGCTCGGAAATCTGCCCACCGGCACCGCTGAGCGCCTCGGTGGTCCACATGATGGGCGTCAGCACGAACAGCAGCAGGATCAGGCTGCCGAGGATCGGCGCGATGTCGCGGTAGCGGGTGGCGAAGATGCCGAACACGAAGGACACCCACAGCGAGTTCATGATGATCAGCACGAGCGCCGGAATCGCGGTCAGCGACGCCCAGGTCAGGTCTCGCCACACTCCGAACACGGCGAGGATCACCACGTAGATCACGAGGTTGTGCGCCAACAACAGCAGTTGTCGCCACACCAGCCGGTAAATGTGGACGCTCAGTGCCGACGGAAGTTGCTTGATCAGACCTTCGTTTGCGACGAAGACCTCCGACCCCTCCAGAATCGACGCACTGATCAAGTTCCAGATGATCAGCCCGACGGTGACGTAGGGCAGGAACTCCGAAATCGGCTGATCCAGCAGCGCCGAGTACAGAACGCCCATGGCGGCGGCCTGCACACCCGTCGCGATGGTGATCCAGAACGGACCGATCACCGACCGCCGGTAGCGCTGCTTGATGTCCTGCCAGCCGAGGCTGAGCCAGAGTTCGCGCTGCCCGTACCCCTCCCGCAGATCTCGGAAGGCGCGGCTGAGCGTTTGGCTATCGGACACGAGCGAGCAGCCTACCGGGCGTCAGCGGGCTGCCCTGTCGGAGATGCCGCCCGGTCGGAGATACCGCCTGCTCAGAGGTACTGCCCGGTCCCCGACGACGACTGCGACGGTCCGCCGCCGATGCTGACCCCGGGAGGCAATGCGCCCTGGCGCATCTGCTCGAGCTGGGCCCGAGCCGCCATCTGCTGCGCGAACAGCGCGGTCTGAATTCCGTGGAACAGTCCTTCGAGCCATCCGACCAACTGCGCTTGCGCGATGCGCAGTTCGGCGTCGGTGGGAACGGCGTCCTCACCGAACGGCAAGGTGAGGCGCTCGAGCTCGTCGCGCAGCTCCGGCGCTAGACCCTGCTCGAGCTCGCGCACCGACGACTGGTGAATTTCCTTCAGGCGGGCGCGGCTGGCGTCGTCGAGCGGAGCGGCCCGCACCTCCTCGAGCAGCTGCTTGATCATGGTCCCAATGCGCATCACCTTGGCGGGCTGTTCGACCATGTCGGCCAACGACTCACCCTGCTCGTCGTCGGACGCCCCGGTGACGTTGGCTCGTGCGGCTGCAGCCGACGCCTCGGCTGCGCTCATCGCCACGGGCTGTCCGTCGGGTCCGACGACGACCACCTGATCGTCCGGCTGGTCGGGCTGAGGCTGTGAAGACGTCATGTCCTCCATCTTGTCGCGGCGTACCGACACCCGCCAGCGCCGGGGCGCCCTATCCTGGTGACGGCGTCGGGGAGAACGCTTCGGGAGGCAGAGAAGTATGCGACCGGTGACCGCGGCGCCCCGTCATTCGCGGCGCTTAGAGTGTCCGGCATGAGCTACGACGTCGCACGGGTACGAGGGCTCATCCCCTCCCTCGGCGACGGGTGGATCCATCTGGACCCCCAACTAGGGATGCAGATCCCCGACCGCGTCTCCACCGCCGTGTCGACGGCGTTCCGCGGATCCTCGTCGACGCGCACCGGAAGCCACACCTTTTCGCGGCGCAGCGCCGCGATCACCGAGGACGCCCGTCAGGCCGTCGCCGACCTTGTCGGCGGCAAGCCGGAGGGCGTGGTCCTCGGTCCCGACCGGGCGACGCTGCTGGCGTGGCTCGCCGAATCGCTCAGCACCCGCCTCGGCCTCGGAACCGGTCTGGTTCTGTCGCGACTGGACGACGAGGCGAACGTCGCACCCTGGCTTCGCATCGCCAATCGCTACGGCGCACAGGTCCGCTGGGCCGAGGTGGACATCGAGACCTGCGCACTGCCGAGTTGGCAGTTCACCGAACTGATCGGACCCACGACGCGACTGGTGGCCCTCACCGCCGCCTCGCCGATGGTCGGGTCGGCGCCCGACGTTCGCATCGCCGCCGACCGCATCCACGACGTCGGCGGACTGATCGTGGTCGACGCCGTCGGCGCGACGCCCTACGCCCATGTCGACATCGGCGAACTCGGCGCCGACGTGGTGGCGGTCAGCGCCACGGCGTGGGGTGGCCCGCAGGTCGGCGCCCTGGTGTTCCGCGACCCTGCGTTGCTCGACCGAATCCCCGCGATGTCGCTCAACCCCAATGCGCGCGGAGCCGAGCGTCTCGAGGTCGGCGGCCTGCAGTACGCGATGCTCGCCGGCATGACCGCATCCATCGACTTTCTCGCCGGTCTGGACGAGAACGCCACGGGGTCACGGCGCAGACGCCTCGAGATGTCCATCAGCTCGCTGCAGGACTACCAGGATCAGCTGTTCGACCACCTGCTGCGATCCCTGGACGACATTCCCGGAGCCATGGTCATCGGACGGTCCGCGAGTCGCGTGCCGACGCTCAGCTTGAGCGTCGACGGCGTCCCGGCCGAGAAGGTGGCGGCGCACCTCGCCGAGAACCGCATCGGAGTCGTCAGCGGACTGCACGGCGGCAGCCGGTTGCTCGACTCGCTCGGTGTGAACGACGAGGGCGGAGCCATCACCATCGGGTTGGCGCCCTATACGACGCGCTACGAACTCGACCAGTTCGTCTCTCGCATAGCCGATCTCGGCTAGTTCGGCTCACTACACGCGCAGCAGCACCTTGCCCACCGTCGCGTGGTCGTCGAGCATCCGGTGCGCGGACGCTGCCTCCTGGATCGGGACCTCGGCGTGGATGACGGGTACGACGGCGCCCTCGGCGACGAGAGGCCAGACGTGGTCGACGACGGCGCGAATGATCTCCGCCTTCCCGTGCGCCCCGCTCAGCGGGCGGGCGCGAAGCCCGGCGGCGTGAACGGTGCCGCGCTTGGCGATCAGAGCGCCGAAGTCGAGCTCGGCCTTGCGGCCTCCCTGCATGCCGATCGTGATCAGCCGCCCGTCCATGGCGAGCGCGGAGATGTTGCGAGACAGGTACTTCGCGCCCATGTTGTCGAGGATGACATCCGCGCCGTGGCCGTCGGTGGCCTTGTTCAGTTCCTCGACGAAGTCGGTCGTCTTGTAGTCGATCAGAATGTCCGCGCCGTAGGACCGGCAGATCTCCAGCTTCTCGGACGAGCCGGCCGTGACCGCTACTCGCACGCCCAGCGCCTTCGCCAATTGCGATGCATGCGTGCCGATTCCGCTTCCACCGCCGTGAATCAACAGGGTGTCGCCGGACTTGAGGCCCGCGGTCATCATCAGGTTGGACCACACCGTGCACGCCACTTCGGGCAGCGCCGCTGCGGCATGCATGTCGAGGCCGGCCGGAATGGGCATGACCTGACCGACAGGCACGACGACCTGCTCGGCGTAACCTCCGCCCGCGAGGAGCGCACACACCCGGTCGCCCACCGAGAAGCCGGACACTCCGGGCCCGAGATCGCCGATCACGCCGGAACATTCGAGGCCGAGAACCTCCGAGGCGCCGGGCGGCGGCGGGTAATTGCCCTGGCGCTGCTGCAGGTCCGCGCGGTTGACCGCGCTGGCCGAGACGTCGATGAGGACTTCGCCTGGCCCGGGCGTCGGGTCGGGCACCTCGGTCCACATCAGAACGTCGGGGTCGCCGTATTCGCGGAGCGTGATCGCATGCATGGGTCCACGTTAGGCCCTCCGGAGCTGTGCGCGATTTAGTGCCCTGGGGGGCACTGAATCGCGCACAGCGGGGGTCAGGCGCTCTCCGTCGCCCCGGCCCACAGGTTGATACCCGAATCACGGGCGTGCGCGTCGATCGACGACAGCTCGTCGTCGCTGAAGGTCAGGTTGTCGAGAGCCCCCACGCTGTCCTCGAGCTGCGCCACCGACGACGCCCCGATGAGCACCGACGTCACCCGGGAGTCGCGCAACGCCCACGACAGGGCGAGCTGCGCCAGCGACTGGCCGCGCGCGGACGCGATGTCGTTCAGCGCTCGAATGTGTCCGAGTGTCTCGTCGTTCAGCCAGTCGGGATCGAGCGACTTTCCTTGCGCTGCCCGCGAATCCGCGGGCACACCGTTCAAATATTTGTCGGTCAGCATCCCCTGCGCGAGCGGGGAGAACGCGATCGCGCCGATGCCCAGATCGCCGAGTGTGCTCAGCAGTTCGGTCTCGATCCAGCGGTTCAGCATCGAGTAGGAGGGCTGATGGATCAGCAGAGGAACGCCCGCATCGGAGAGAATCGAGGCGATGGTGCGGGTGCGCTCGGGCGAGTAGGAACTGATGCCGACGTGCAGTGCCTTGCCCTCCTGCACCGCACTGATCAACGCTCCGGCGGTCTCCTCGACGGGTGTCTCGGCGTCGGGTCGGTGGCTGTAGAAGATGTCGACGTAGTCGATGCCCATGCGCCCCAGCGACTGGTCGAGGGACGACAGCAGGTACTTGCGCGATCCGCCGAAACCGTAGGGACCGGGCCACATGTCCCACCCTGCCTTGGACGAGATCACCAGTTCGTCGCGGTAGGGACCGAAGTCCTCGCGGAGGATGCGGCCGAAGTTGATCTCGGCGCTGCCGTAGGGCGGGCCGTAGTTGTTCGCGAGGTCGAAGTGCGTGATGCCGAGGTCGAACGCCCGACGCAGAACGTCGCGCTGAGTTTGCAGCGGCTTGTCGTCACCGAAGTTGTGCCACAACCCGAGCGAGATCGCGGGCAGTTTCAGGCCGGACGTTCCCGTGCGGCGGTAGGGCATGTTCTCGTAGCGGTCGGCATCTGCAACGTATGGATCGGACATGTTCCCATCCTGCACCGTCTAGCGTGGGGCAGGTGACGTACTTCGGCAACTTCCAGAACGAGATCTATCTCGGCGGACTCGGAGGAGCGGTTCCCGAGCTCCCCATGACGGCGGCGGAACTCGAGCAGCAGGCCCGCGAGACGCTGTCCGCGGCGGCCTTCGCCTATATCGCCGGAAGTTCGTCCACCGAGCGCACTGCGCGTTCGAACGTCGAGGCGTTCGCCGATCGTCGGATCGTGCCGCGGATGTGGCGTGGATCCAGCGCCCCAGACGCGCGTGACCTGTCGGTCGAAGTTCTCGGAACCCGGCTCGCCGCACCGGTTCTCACCGCTCCGGTCGGTGTGCTCGGCATGGTGCACGCAGACGCGGAACCGTCGGTGGGATCGGCTGCAAACGAGCTCGGCATCGGGTCGGTGCTGTCCACCGCCTCGTCGACCGCCCTCGAAGACGTCGGCCCCAGTTCCGGCGAGAACTGGTGGTTCCAGCTGTACTGGCCGGCCGACCACGAGCTCGCCGAGTCCCTCGTGCGCCGCGCGACGGCGGCAGGAGCCAAGGCTATCGTCGTCACCGCCGACACTCCCGGAATGGGTTGGCGGCCCAGGGATCTCACCCTCGGTCACCTTCCCTTCCTGAAGGCCGACGGCATCGCCAACTACCTGACCGATCCTGTCTTCCGCTCGCGCCTCGCCACGCCACCGGAGGAGAGCGCCGAGGCCATGCAGCTCGCGGTGCTCACCTGGGTGAGCATGTTCGGCAACCACACGCTCCGCGCGTCCGACGTCGAGCGGGTTCGGCAATGGACGGATCTGCCGGTGGCGGTGAAGGGCGTTCTGCATCCCGACGACGCCCGGGCCGTGGTCGACGCCGGCGCCTCGGGCGTTGTTGTGAGCAATCACGGAGGTCGCCAGGTCGACGGGTCCATCTCGTCCCTCGACGCTCTGGGTCCGATCGCCGATGCGATCGGTGACCGAGCAGCCGTCCTCCTCGACTCCGGCATCCGGTCCGGGTCCGACGTGATCGTCGCGCTCGCGTCCGGCGCGGACGCCGTCTTCTACGGGCGGCCGTGGGTCTACGGGCTCGGACTCGCAGGTCGAGCGGGTGTCGTCCATGCGCTGCGGTGCTTGCTCGCCGACTTCGACCTCACGATGGGTCTCGCCGGGCTGTCCTCGATCAAGGAGATCGATCGCTCCGTTCTCGCAGGCGGCTGAGCGATCCAGGGGAGCAGACTCGCTGGTCTGGACTACCCTGCTTCCCGTGACCGCTGAAATCGGGGAGACCGGCGAGACTGGGGATCAGCCCAATTGGCTGGACCGCACGGAGATGCGTGCCTGGCGCAATCTCATGGACGGTAGCTACCGGTTGTTGGACGTCCTGAACCGCGAGTTGCAGAACAGCCACGGCCTGACGCTCGCCGAGTACCGCATTCTGGTCATGCTGTCGGAATCGCCGGACGGGTCGCTGCGGATGTCGGAGCTGGCCGACGGCGTGCTGTCCTCCCGCAGCCGGCTCACTCATCAGATCCGGCGGATGCAGGCACAGAACATGGTCGAGCGCGACACCTGTCTCGAGGACGGACGCGGCGTTCTGGCGGTCATCACCGACGAGGGTCGAACCCGTCTGCGCAAGGCTGCGCCGACGCACTTGATCAGTGTGCGCTCGCACCTGATCGACTTGTTGAGCCCGACCGAGCAGCAGGTGCTGGGGGACGTGTTCGAGAAGGTCGATGGGCACCTGACCCGCGACGGCTACTAGACTCCTATCCGGAAGCGTGGCAGAGCGGCCCAATGCACTCGCCTTGAAAGCGAGAGACGTGTAAAAGCGTCCGGGGGTTCAAATCCCTCCGCTTCCGCCACAACGAAAATCCGGCGCCCGACGGTTCCCCCTACGAACCGTCGAACGCCGGATTTCGTGTCTTCCGGTCGGAAATTCCTATGCGCCTGCGCGCTCCAAGCCCTGCGCGACGATGGCCGCTTGCAGGTACCGCAGGCCCGACGGCACGCTTGGGTCGATGCCGGTGAGATGACCGATGCGCTTGAGGCGGTAGTCCACCGTGTTCGCGTGAACGAACAGGTGCCGGGCCGTGCGCTGGCGGTTGAGTTCGTGACCGATGTACGCCTTCAGCGTCTCGAGCAGTTCGGGCGAATCGTCGAGCGGGGCGAGGACGCGCAGCAGGTGCTCGCGGCCGCGGCCGGGGCGGGTGATCTGGTACTCGAGCACCAGGTCCTCCGTGCGGTACGTTCCGGGCTTGCGGCCGAGTTGACGTGTCAGAGAGAGCAATTCGTAGCCGTGCTCCGATGCCGCGGGCACGTCGCCACGATCGGACTCCGTCACGGTTGCGGTGATCGGGATTTCCCCGGCCTTGCTGAGCTGCTCGACCAACCCGTCGACCCATTCGCGTTCGCGCGGCGCCGGCAGCAGGATGGTGCCGCCTTCGGTGCTGAGCAACGCCAACGGAGTACGGCCGCACTGAGTCGCGAGCTCGGCCTGAATGCGGCGCAGCTTGCGCCGTCCGGAGACGGTGCGGTCGACGGTCGGGTTGTTCTCGTCGGGGTGCTGGGGGAAGTGCAGGGCGATCACCAGGTAGCGGTCGGCGAGATCGATGCCGCACTGCTTGGCCTGCGAGAGCGCGTTGGGGCCGCCGCTGAGGAGCGTGGTGACGAGAGTGTGTGTGGCCGTGTGGTGTTCGCTGGCCACGGACCGGTACTCGTCGACGTAGGCGATGGACACCTCGGTGGTGACCGCTTCGAGCAGGGTCACCAGCAGCAGGGAGTTGTCGGTGACGTTCATGTTGTCGGTGGTGCGCGACTGCTGCGCGACGAGGGTCAGGCCGAAGCGGAATCCGTCGTGATACGCCCGCAGAATCGAGCGCAGCGGAACGCCTTCCCGCGCCCAGCGAGCGGCTGCGTCGTGGACGTTGACGAGGTCCTTCTCGGACGGGGTCTTGCCGCTCTCGAGCATCTGCACGGCGAGTCCGAGGCACCGCACCGTCACCTCGGTGACGTCGCCGTGCAGCAGTTCGCCGGGAAGTGTGCCGCAGGGCGTGTTGGCGGCGAAGTGGTCGACGAGGTGTCGCGCGACTCCGCGTAGATCGTTGGGGCCCATGACGTGGGACCGGTCGCCCACTATGTAACCGGCGTCGACTGCACCTTTCAGAGGATTCGTCGAAGCGGACAGGAGTGCTGTCTTCGTGTTCGTCATGGTGGTCCCCCCCGAGTGAAGCGGTTCGAATAGACCGGACTTCGCGGCCTGGTACGTACCGTAACAACGAATAACCTACCTCGAGATTGTTTCGAGATAAGTTGTTGAACCGAGGGTCTGCTCAGTTCGAGGTCCGGCGGTGGGGCTGATGGACAGAGCAGGCCCCGCGCATCGGTGAGTCCGACACAGCGGACACGGCCCCCTGAAACAATTGACGTGAATTGTCCCAAAGTTTGCTGCTCGCCTTTGTAATCGATCACGAAGCCATTCATCCAAAGTGCCTTTTCGGCCGCTGGAACAGCCCCCGGTGGAGAATCCACGGCCTCGTCGACGGACTGCTGTGACCGCTGACAAGGGCATTTTGCTGCAGGTCAGGGGTGCTCGAGGCACTCTTTTCGTGAGTTATCTTTATGTGGGCGGCGCGGCCGAATCTTGGTCTATGCCCGGCACGCGCAATGATCGTGAACCAGGGGGACAAGAAATGCGTCGGAATGCTCTGGTGCTGGCGGCTTGCCTGATGGCGGGCCTGGTCGTGAGCGGCGCCCCGGTGGCCGCGGCCGACCCCGCGCCGGCAGTTGCGGCGACATCGGCCCGAGTCGACCACGTCGACATGCTCACCGACCGCCGCGCGGCAATGTTCGTCGATTCTCCCGCACTCGGACGCATCGTCCAGGTTCAGGTTCTTCTGCCCGCCGATCGGTCGAAGCCGCGCCCGTCCCTCTACATGCTCGACGGTCTCAGCGCAGGTCAGGAAACCAACTACACCGAGAGCACGTGGACGGCGAAGACCGACATCGTGCCGTTCTTCGCCGACAAGAACGTGAACGTCGTGCTGCCGATCGGCGGTCGCGGAAGCTACTACGCCGACTGGCTGCGCCCCGATCCGATGCTGGGCGTGAACATGTGGGAGACCTTCCTGACGAAGGAGCTTCCTCCGCTCGTCGACGCTCAGTTCAAGGGCAACGGCACCAACTCCATCGTCGGGCTCTCGATGGGCGCCCAGGCTGCGATGAACCTGATCACCAAGTACCCGTCGCTCTACACCGGCATCGCGGCGTTCAGCGGGTGCTACTCCAACGACACCGAGAACGAGAAGAACGCGATTCGCGCCACCGTCGCCTCGGTCGGCGGCAACGTCGACAACATGTGGGGGCCCAGCTCGGATCCGCAGTGGCAGATCAACGATCCGTCGCTGCACGTGGACGCGTTGCGCGGCAAGCAGGTCTACATCGCCACGGGCAACGGCTTCCCCGGTCCCTACGAGCAGGGCTTCGGCAACGACATCATTCGAACCCTGTCCGTCGGCGGACCGCTCGAGGTGGCCGCCAACCTGTGCACCCGTGAATTCGCGCAGACGCTGTCCGCGGCAAACGTGCCCGCCACCTTCGTGTTCCGGCCGTGGGGCAGCCACTCGTGGGGCTACTGGCAGGACGATCTGCACGACTCCTGGCCCACCTTGAAGCGGGCCCTGGGCCTCTAAGAATGGGCCTTTAGGAGCCCTGTAGCGCTACGCCTTCTTGGAGGCGAACGCGAGGAATGCGTCGTTCTCGTGCGGGTCGCCGATGGACACTCGCACACCGTCGTCGCCGTAGGCGCGCACCAGCACGCCCGACTCCGCTGACGCCGACGAGAACTCCGGGGTCGCGTCGCCGAGGGGCAGCCACAGGAAGTTGGCCGACGATTCGGGCACCTCGAAACCGAGGCGAATCAGTTCCTCGCGCACTCGGCGCCGCTCCGCGATCACGGTGTCCGTCCGGGCGAGCAGTTCGTCGGACGCGGCAAGCGACGCGATGGCTGCGGCCTGCGCCACCGCGCTCACGCTGAACGCGATGTGCACCTTCTTCAGAGCCGCTACGACCCCCGGCGCACCGACCCCGTACCCCACGCGCAAGCCGGCCAGGCCGTACGCCTTGGAGAAGGTGCGCAGCACGATCACGTTGGGCCGCGTGCGACCCAGTTCCACGCCGTCGATGTCGCCGCGGTTGTACTCGAAGTACGCCTCGTCCAGCACGACCAGCACGTGCGACGGGACAGCGTCCAGGAACGTCTCGACGGCGGCCCGGCTCACCGCGGTGCCCGTCGGGTTGTTCGGGTTGCACAGGAACACCAGGCGGGTTCGGTCGGTGATGGCGGCGAGCATCGCGTCGAGGTCGTGCACGTATCCGTCGGCCAGTGGCACGCGAACGGCGGTCGCACCGGCGACGAGGGTCACGATCGGGTAGGCCTCGAACGAGCGCCAGGCGAACACCACTTCGTCACCCGCCGAGCAGGTGATCTGCACGAGCTCCTGACACAGCGCGACGGATCCGTTCCCGGCGACGACGTTCTCCGGCCGCACGTCCAGGAAGTCCGCCAGCGCCTCGACGAGTTCGGTGGATTGGTTGTCCGGGTAGCGATTCAGCGTGGTGGCGGCTGTCGCGATGGCCTCGTGCACGCTCGGCAGGGGGCCTGCCGTCGTCTCGTTGCTGGCCAGTTTGATCGCGCCCGGAAAGTTGCGGCCGGGAACATAGCCGGGGATGGCGTCGAGATCTGGACGAGTGCGAGCGGTCACGACCACCGATTATGCGCCATCGCCAGCGTGGGCCCGCTCGGACGCCTACGGTAGATGCCATGTCGGGCATCTTTTCTGACACTGCACCTCTTCGGGTACCACCTGGCGAGGAGGCGACCGAGCACGTACCCCTCACCGCGATCGAGCCGGACGGCACCGGGCGAGGCGGCATAGTCCTCCTCCACGAGTCCCGCGAGTTCACCGATGCGCTCACCAAGTTCATGCGCACCCTCGCCGACGAGGGATGGACGGTGGCGGCTCCGAACCTCTTCCACCGAGGCGGGGACGAGGAGGTGTTCGGCGACAACCTCTTCGACGACTTCGACGCCACGTTCGACTGGCTCGTCTCGCGCGGCGTCTACGCCGACTGCGTGGGCGTGATCGGCTTCGACGACGCCGGAACGGCCGCTGCCCTCGTCGCCACCACACGGCCGGTGGGCGCTGCCGTGAGCGTGGCGGCTCCGGGGATCGTCGAGCCTCTGGTCGACGACGCGACTGCTCTGGTCGACGCTCTCCCATCCCTCAAGGCGCCGTGGCTGGGTCTCTACGGGCAAGCCGACGAGCGGATCCCGGCCGATCACGTCGAGCGCCTGAAGGAAGCCGTCGCCACCGCATCCGTCGCCGCCCTGGTCGTCACGTACGGCGGCAAAGGACACCGTCCCGACGAGGACACGGTGTCGGATCAGCAGGCGGGCGAGGACGCCATCGTCGACGCGCAGAGCCGGATCTTCGACTGGTTCGACAGCCACCTGAGGTGACACCGGGAGGCGTTTTGCCTTTCCTGTCGGCGCATGTGTAATCTTTCCCCTCGGCGGTTCGAAAGGACCGGTGCCCTCGCAAGAGGCTCAGGAGGCGTGCCAGAGCGGCCGAATGGGAGTCACTGCTAATGACTTGACCCTTCACCGGGTCCGGAGGTTCAAATCCTCTCGCCTCCGCCACTTTCGACACCTGTCGAAAGACAACCGAATAAGCATGCGCCCGTAGCTCAACGGATAGAGCACTTGACTACGGATCAAGAGGTTAGGGGTTCGAATCCCTTCGGGCGCACAGTGATCGAAGACCCCCGAGCTGGATCGTCAGCTCGGGGGTTTTTGCTGTCGACACCCATGTAGTTGACACCGCAACGAATGCCGGTACCGTGGTCGTTGAACGCGCAACTACAAGAGTTCTCTCGAAAGGGCGCCATCCATGACCAAGCTCGCTGTCATCTACTACTCCTCGACCGGCCACGGCACCACCATGGCGAACAAGGTGGCCGACGCCGCCACGGCCGCGGGAGCCGAAGTGCGCGTACGCCACATCGCCGAGACGCGCGACCCGAGCACTTTCGCCGACAACCCGGCATGGTCCGCCAATTACGAAGCAACGAAGGATCTTCCGGCCGCATCCGGAGACGACATCGTCTGGGCCGACGCGGTCATCTTCGGTTCGCCGACCCGCTTCGGTAGCACCGCGGGCCCGTTCCAGACCTTCATGGACGGCCTCGGCGGCTACTGGGCCAAGGGCGAGCTGGCCAACAAGGCGTACGCCGCCTTCACTTCGAGCCAGACCGCGCACGGCGGCCAGGAAACCACCATCGTCGGCCTGTACACCTCGCTGATGCACTTCGGCGGCATTCTCGTTCCGCCCGGCTACACCGACGGACTGAAGTTCGTCGACGGAAACCCGTACGGCGCCGGCCACGTCACCGGCCCGAACAACCAGAACGAGATCGACGACGCCACCTCGGCGGCACTCGAGCACCTGGCCACGCGCGTCGTCACCATCGCGGACAAGATCTCGAAGTAACCAGGCTTTCAAGAGTGGAACATTCGTCCCGGTGAGCGGGACGAATGTTCCACTCTTTTTGCTATCGGGCCGGCACCTCGAACGTGGGGCTCGGCGCGTGCGCCGTGTTCGTCCTGAAGGTCACGGTGACCGGGCCGATTCCCGTGTCGATGTCGACGTACGGGTTGCTCACGTTCGGCCCTCGGAAGCGCCAGCTCGCCACCCGGTGTTCGACGGTGCCGCGGGCGCCGCTGTCACGATTGACCCAGTCCGCGTAGATGGTCAGGTAGCACTCGTAGTCGGCCAAGCCCACCCACGCCGGGCTGTACAGATGCGTGGTGAAGTCCGCGTGGATCTCGTTGGGAACGTATCCGCTGGACACTCGGACGTCGACGGTGCCGGCGCCGCACTGCGGAACCTCCGCGAGGGTGTAGATGCGCTGTTCCGGCGAGAAGTACATCGGCGCAGCGCCCGCCTGGCTCGTGCTCAGCCCGATTGCTGCCGTCAGCGTGCCGGTGACGACCACTGCGCGAGTGACGATCGAGAGCTTCTTCATGACCCTCCTATCGAAGAACGACCGGCCGAACGTAACACTTTCCAATGGAGAAAGTGTTATGCTTTCCGCTATGGAAAGTTATCGATCACCTCACGATGCTCGCGCTCTCCTCGACGAATTGCAGGCAGACCGCGTTGCCCTTGCCGACCGCGTGTCGGTACCGGCCTGGTTCTATCCGACCTTCGCGTTACTGGCCGCGCTGTACGTCGGCACGCCGGCTCTCCCTGACGGACAGATGCGCTCGATCGTGACGTCCGTTCTCCTCGCGGCGGCCGTCGTGTCGGCTCTGCTCTATCCCCGCCTGTCGGGCGTTCGTGTGTCCGGGGTGGGCGCGAGTGGATGGTGCCTTCTCCTTGCCCTGCTGGTGGGCATGATCGTGTTGCTGAGCGTGTCCTTCGGGCTGACGGCATCGCTGTCCGCGTGGTGGGTCCTTGTGCCGCAGGCAATCTGCTTCGTTCTGGTGTTGTTCGGCGGACGACTGTTCGACCGCGAGTACCGACGCCGGCTCCGGTCGTGACCGAGGCGCGGTTCGACGCTGTCATCCACGCGCCGGTCCGGCTGCGCATCTGCGGCCTGCTGCGCCGCGTCGACGACATCGACTTCGCGATCATCCGCGACACCCTCGAGATCAGCGACGCGTCCCTGTCCAAGCATCTCAAGGCGCTGTCCGACGAGGGTTACGTGGTGACGAGGAAGACCACCTCGCTCGCCCGCGGTGATTCGCGGCTGGTGACGTGGGTGGGGCTGACTCGGTCCGGCCGCGACGCGTTCGACGCACACATCGCCGAACTCGGACTGATCGCCGACGGTCGCCCCACGAATCAGGTCGGCTCGAGTCAGGTCGGCTAGCGAGTGTCGCGATAGCTGCTCGCCACGTCCCCGACGGTGAGCGCGACAGCGATCTCCATGGCTTCGTCCGGCCGTGACAGGTCCATCCCCGTCAGTGAGTGAATGCGCCGAAGCCGCTGCCCGACGGTGTTCGGGTGCACGTGCAACCGCGTCGCGGTGGTGCCGGCGACGAGTCCGCTCGCGAAGTGCGTTCGGAGGGTGAGGATCAGGTCGGTGCCCCGCGCGGTGTCGTGCGCGCGCACGGGTCCGAGGACGCGGTCGGCGTAGCGCAGCAGTTGCTCGGTGTCGTCGAGTTGAAGCAGCAGGCCGACGAGGCCGAGGCCGTCGAGCGAGATGCTCTCGTCGGCCGGCCCGGTCAGCGCAAGCATGTCGAGGGCGCCGGACGCGGCCCGGTAGGCGCGGTTGTAGGAGAACAGATCCGAGCACGGACCGGCTGTCACCGCGGTGGCCACCGCACGCGGTCGATTCGAGGCGGCGAGCTGCCGAACCTCCTCGGACGTGGTGGGTCCCATGTTCGGAATCAGGACCACGATGCGGTCGCGGTGAATCCCGGACAGTGGCCGTGGAGTCCTCGTCCCAGACCAGCCGTGAATGCGGCGGACGGCTTGTTGCTGGCACGCGTCCACCTCGTCCGGTCGCATGTCCGACAGGCCCACCACGACCACCCAATGGTCGACGGACAGATCGTGGCCGAGACGCTCGGCTCGCGCGGCGACCGTGGCCAGCGCCGTCGGGTCGGCGCCGATCAGATCGCTCAACACCTCGCCGTGCAGCCGCCACTGCACCTCGTCGGCAGTTCGGCTGCGGAGAATCTCGAGCGACGTCACGACGGCGGCGTGCTCGATCGCTCGGGTGTCGATCGACGTCATGGCCGAGTCGCCCGAATGCACCCGAATACGAGCAACTTCGTTCTCCGACAACGACACCGGGTACTCGGTGCCGGTGTCGTCGCCCGTCACGGCGAAGTGCCCTGTCGACTGCCCGAGCTTCCCTCCGTTCGTGTCCTCGATCGAGATGGGCCGCGACACGAGGATCGACAGCGCGGTCGCTATACCCGGCACCCCGCCGCCGTGAAGTGCGATCTCGGTGAGCTTGCGGTGTATCTCCTCCGACCTCTGCAGGAGGTCCCGTTGCTGATGCAGCTCGCCGTTCAGGTCCACCAGTTCGTCCATGCGCGCGGCTTCGTCGGATCGCAGTCGCGCCGTCGTCAACGCGAGAGCGGCGTGATCGGCCAGCACCGTGAGGAGGGAGATCTCCTCGGGCTCGAAGGTGTACGCGCTCTTGCGATAACAGTTGAGCGTGCCGATGACGGTGTCGTTCGACTCGACCAGCGGGACGGAGATCATGGACCGGTATCCCTGTTCCCGGGCGACGCCTCCCCACGGCGCGAAGCGCGGTGTCGCGTCGATGTCGGCGACGGCCACCGGGCGACCGGTGCGGAAGGCCGTGCTCGACGGCGCCTCCACGGCCGAGTCCTGATCGAGTCGCACCGGTCGGTCTGCGTTGACGCGGGCGACGTAGTCCGGCGACAGTCCGCTGGATCCTTCGATGATCAGCTTGCGGCGCTCGGGGTCGGGTAGCAGGACGCCGCAGAACTCGTACCCCATCAGATCGGACGCGGTCCGCGCGATGAGGTCGAGTACGTCGTGAAGCGGCGTGGCCGCGACGACGGTCCTGGTGATGGCGCCGACGCTGCGCATCCACCGTCGGATCTCCGGTCGATCCGCCACGTCCGCGAGCTGATGTGTGTCCACGTACATACCTCCGATCTTTTTATGTTCACACAGACATCGATTCGGTGTGACCTGGATCGCAAGATCGGTGTCCACGGGGTTGACGCCAGCGAGAGGAACCGGATCCGAGATGACCGAACAGCGTATCGACGAACAGGGCACGACCGACAAGTGGATGTATGTCGACGGCAAGGACGTCGCGGCCGACAGCGGGGCGCGACTGACCATCGTGAACCCGGCGACGGGCCGGCCGATCGCGACCGTCCCGGACGGCGTGGCAGTCGACGTCGACAACGCCGTCGCCGTCGCGCGGGCCGCCTTCGAGTCCGGACCGTGGCCTCGGATGGGCCGCACCGCCCGAGCGAAGGCACTCCTGCGTGCGGCCGACGCACTCGAAGCGGCCAGCGACACGCTGTACACGCTCGAGACCCAGAACAACGGCCGTCCGATCACCGAGACGCGCGCCCAGCTCTCCCGCGTGCCGGAGTGGTTCCGCTACAACGCGGGACTGCTTGCGGCGCAACGTGATGCGGTGCTACCGAGCGACGGTCCGTACCTGACCTACCAGAAGCGGGCTCCCTTGGGTGTCTGCGGCATCATCACACCGTTCAACCACCCCGCGATGATCCTGGCGCGCAGCCTCTCGGCCGCGTTGGCGACGGGAAACACAGTGGTGGTCAAGCCGTCCGAGCTGACTCCCCTGACGACCCTCGCGATCGCCCGCATCGTCACCGAGTCGGGCATTCCCGAAGGCGTGATCAACGTGGTCACCGGCGGACGGGACGCCGGCGTCAGACTCACCGAGCACGACGACATCGCCAAGATCACCCTGACCGGCGGAACCGAAGCCGGACGCTCCGCGGCGGGGGCCACGTCGAAGCGATTCGCCCGCATCACCGCCGAACTCGGCGGCAAGACACCTGTGATCGTCTTCGACGACTACGACCCCACCCGCGCCGCCGAGGGCGCCGCCTTCGCCGCGTTCGTCGCGTCCGGCCAATCCTGTGTCGCGGGTGCACGATTCCTCGTTCAGCGCGGACGTTACGACGAGTTCGTGGCCGCTCTCGCCGCCCGCGCCGAGAAGATCCGCCTCGGCGATCCGGCCGACACGTCGACGCAGATGGGCCCCATGATCAGTGACCGGCAGCGCCGAAAGGTACTCGAGTACATCGAGATCGGACGCGGTGAAGGTGCACGTGTCGCGGCGGGCGGCGACGTCCCGGACCTCGCCGGAGAGTTGAACGACGGATTCTTCGTTCAGCCCACGGTGCTGGTCGACGCGACCAACGACATGCGCGTGTCGCAGGAAGAGATCTTCGGTCCCGTGGCGGTGGTCGTCCCCTTCGACACCGAGGAGGAGGCGATCGAGATGGCCAACGACAACCGCTTCGGCCTCGGCGCCGGCGTATGGACGCGCGACATCGGACGCGCCCATCGCGTCGCCGAAGCCATCGAATCCGGGATGGTCTGGGTCAACGACCACCACCGCCTCGAGCCCTCCCTGCCGTGGGGCGGCGTCAAGGAATCAGGGGCCGGAAAAGATGCGGGCACAGAATCTTTCGACGACTTCACCTGGATCAAGACCATCGTGGTCCGCACGGCCGACGACGACGTCGACTGGTACGGGTCCGACGAACCCGGCCGCCTGAACTGACACCCACCCTTTCCCTCGACGCAAGGAACACATCGTGACAACGAACGCAACGAGCGCGGCCGAACCCGGCTGGCGCCAACAGATCACCCGAGTGCAGTGGCTGGTGCTGTTCGGCACCACCATGGGCTGGGCACTCGACGGCTTCGCCGGCAGTCTCTACGCCCTGGTGCTCGGACCGGCCATGACCGACTTGCTGCCCAACTCGGGAATCACCGTCGACTCGGCGCACATCGGACTGTACGGCGGCATGACCGTCGCCCTCTTCCTGGCCGGATGGGCGACCGGCGGAATCCTTTTCGGGGTACTCGCCGACTACTTCGGGCGTGTGCGGGTGCTGTCGATCGGCATTCTGACCTACGCGCTGTTCACCGCGCTGGCCGCTTTCGCGGACACCTGGTGGCAGCTCGGCGTTCTGAGGTTCATCGCCGGCCTCGGATCGGGTGTCGAGGCTCCAGTCGGCGCAGCCCTCGTCGCCGAAGTGTGGCGGAACAAGTACCGAGCCCGCGCCTGCGGCGTGATGATGTCCGGGTACGCCGGCGGGTTCTTCATCGCCGCTCTCGCGTACAGCATGCTCAGCAACCAGGGGTGGCGCTTCATGCTTGTGCTGGCCGTCGTGCCGGCGTTCCTGGTGTGGTTCCTGCGTCGCTACGTCCCCGAGCCCGACGAGATCAAGAACGTCATCGCCACACGTAAACAGCGCAAGGACAAGGGGATCACGCGACCGGAGGACCAGTTCGTTCTTCGTCGACTGCTCTCCCCGCCGAACCTACGGGCGACGCTCATCTGCACCGCTCTGGCCACCGGATCGCTGCTCGCCTTCTGGAGTGTGTCCACCTGGTACCCGCAGATCATTCGCAACATGGCCGGCGCCGAGTCGCTCGGAACCGAGATCGCCAACCACCGTGTGGCCATCTCGTCGATGCTCTTCAACGCCGGCGGCATTCTCGGCTACGCCACGTGGGGCTTTCTCGCCGACGCGATCGGTCGACGCAAAGCCTTCCTGGTCAGCTTCGTGGTCTCGGGTGTCAGTGTCGCGTACCTGTTCCCGTTCGAGCATTCGTACACCACGTACCTGATCGTCATTCCGATCGTCGGATTCGGGCTCTTCGGCGCACTGTCCGGCAACTTCGTCTACGGCCCGGAGATGTTCTCACCCAGCATGCGCGCCAGCGGAATTGCGTTGGCCAACAGCATCGGTCGGTACATCACCGCCGCGGGGCCGCTCGTGGCCGGCGTCATCGCGACGTCGTGGTTCGGCGGCAACCTCGGAATCGCGACCGCCGTACTCGCCTCCACCGGCGTGATCGCACTCGTCGGGTTGGCGTTCGCACCCGAAACCAAAGACGCAGCACTCCCCACAGACCCAGTACATCCCCATATTGCCGACACGACGCCGGCACCCTCCGCAGTGAAAGGAACGCCGGCATGAACGTCTACGCAGGATCGAGAGCAGTTGTCATCGGAGGATCCATCGGGGGACTGACCTCCGCGCTTCTTCTGCGGGACCTCGGGTTTCAGGTCGACGTCTACGAACGGACGCCGTCGGACCTCGACGGGCGGGGCGGCGGCATCGTCCTCCAGCCGGACACGCTTCGCTGGTTCCGGGAGCGCAGCTCCCAGCGGCCGGAAGACGTGAGTACGACCACGGATTGGGTCCAGTACATCGAGGCCGGCAACCGCGTCGTCGACCGGGATGCGCGCTCGTGGTCGCACACCTCGTGGGGAACTTTCTACCGTGCCCTGCTGGCCGACTTCGGCCGCGAGCACTATCACCTCGGCGAATTCGCCTGCGGCTTCGACCAGGACGCGGATTCGGTGACCGTCCGTTTCGTGAGCGGCCGGGTCGAGACGGCGGACCTTCTCGTCATTGCCGACGGCGTGACGTCGGCCAACCGGGCTCGGATCGATCCCGACGTGGAGTTGACGTACTCGGGGTACATCGGCTGGCGCGGCACCGTCGACGAGGCACTGCTGACCACCGAAACGGCTGAGCTGCTGCACAACTCGATCACCTACAACATCGTGCCGAATTCTCAGATCACCATGTACCCGATCCCGAGCGAGCGCGGAACGGCCGTCGGGGATCGACTGATGAACTACGTCTGGTATCGCAACGTCGCAGAAGGCCCCGATCTCGACGAGATGCTCACGGACAAGCGAGGATTTCAGGGCAAGGTGTCGGTACACCCGCATCAGGTGCAGGACCGCTACGTCGACGAGATGCGCGAGGCCGCGGCGGCGTTGCTCGCCCCGGCCGCGGCGGAGGTCGTCACCTCGACCGAAGCCCCCTTCATTCAGGTGGTGTGGGATTCGCGGGCGACGAAGATGGCCAGCGGCCGCGTCGCGCTGATCGGAGACGCCGCGTGCGGTGCCCGTCCGCACGCCGCCGCGGGTACCGCGAAGGCGGCAGCGGATGCCTGGGCACTGAGCGACGCACTCACCTCGTCCGCCGGCAACATCGCCGAGGCTTTGGAGAAGTGGGAGCCCGGCCAGCTGGAACTGAGCAGCAACCTGCTCTCCCGCGTCAAGGCCATGGGCGAGCGGTCGCAGTTCACCAACACCTGGACACCGGGTGACAAGGACCTGCGTTTCGGCCTCTACGGGCCCGGCCGTTAAGAACAGACGTCAGAGACGAACGAGAGGGAAACACGATGACCACGAACAGTTTTCTCAGCGATCTGCCCCTGGCGGGAACCCTCGTCGGCGAGAACTTCGAGGGCTGGTCCGAGGACCTGCGCGCGGAGTTCGACACCCACGCGCACGACGGTGAAGTCGGGTCGAAGCTTCTCAGCGAGAACGACCGCGTACGGGTGTGGGAAATTCGATTGGCTCCGGGTGAGCGGTGGCATGCCCATCGCCACGTCCTGGACTACTTCTGGACTGCGGTCAACGCCGGCACCTCGCGGCAGCACACCTTCGACGGCACGACGCGCGACGTCTCGTACTCCGCCGGCGAGACGCGCCACTTCCATTTCGACGCAGGCGAATACCTCTTGCATGACATCGAGAACGTGGGCAACTCCGAGCTGATCTTCACCACCGTCGAGCATCTCGATTCGGCGAACGAGCCGCTTCCGCTGGCGGCGTCGTGAGTGCCGATCTGATCGACGTCCACGCTCACTGGTTGCCCGTCGAGCTGTTCGGGCTGCCGCCGAACTCACCGTTCGGGGCCATGCAGGACCGGGGTGGAGAGCTCTTCCTGGGTGAGGTTCCGTTGTCCATTCGCACCGAGGCGATGAGCGACGTCGACGCCATCGTCGCGGACATGGACTCCTCGGGCATCGGTGTTCGTGCGCTGTCGGCTCCGCCCTTCGCGTTCGCTGTCGACGCCGACGTCCCGGCGGGGGACTACACGGACGCGTTCAACGACGCACTCGAACGTGTGGTGACCGACTCGTCCGGCCGCCTCGTCGGACTCGGATCGGTGCGGTTGGACGACGCCGACGCAGCCGATCACCAGATCCGGGAGATCGCCTCTCGCGGAACTCTTGTGGGCATATCGATTCCGCCGGTGCTGCGCGGAGGGTCGCTCGACGTCGGGGTGCTGCGGTCGGTCCTGCGCTCGGCGTCGGAACATCGTCTGGCCGTCCTCG
Organism: Rhodococcus sp. 320_ES; assembly: GCF_059691855.1. Classification (NCBI taxonomy): domain Bacteria; kingdom Bacillati; phylum Actinomycetota; class Actinomycetes; order Mycobacteriales; family Nocardiaceae; genus Rhodococcus; species Rhodococcus sp. 320_ES. The sequence goes on from NZ_JCAWAG010000003.1 coordinate 257,634, forward strand.
TTCATCCCATGCAGTTGCCGCGGTCCGAATGGTCGAGCTACTACCTGGCCAATCTCGTCGGCAACCCGGTGGAGACGGCGACGGCGGTGGCGTCGAGCATCCTGGGCGGAGTGCTGGAGGAGCTGCCGGATCTGCGGATCTGTTTCGTCCACGGCGGCGGATGCGCACCGGACCTGTTGGGCCGGTGGTCACACGCGTGGAAGGCGCGGCGCGACGTCCGTGCGGGCAGCACCGCGGAGCCGCGAGAGTTGTTCCGCCGGGCCTACTTCGACACGGTAACCCACGATCACGCGGCTCTGGATCTGCTGCGCACCCACGCCGGTGAGAACCGGGTCGTGTGCGGCACGGACTACCCGTTCGACATGGCAGAGCCGGACGTCGCGGCCTTCGTCGACCAATCAGGCCTGCGCCGTGACTCTCTCGCCGCCGGTGGTCGCGACTTCCTGGGGTTGGACATCCACTCGCAGGTGTCGGCGTGAGCGCTCTCTTCGAACCGCTGACGCTGCGAGAGCTGACGATCCGGAATCGGATCTGGATGTCACCGATGATGCAGTTCGCCTCCGACGCAACGGGTGTGGCGACGGACTGGCACTTTCAGCACTTCGCAGCCCGCGCGCTCGGCGGAGTGGGATTGGCGATGGTGGAGGCGACTTCGGTCGCACCGGACGGGCGTGCCAGCGACTTCGATCTGGGCCTGTGGAACGGGGATCAGGCCGAGTCGCACCGGCGCATCATCGACTTCGTGCACAGCCAGGGCGCCGCGGCCGGAATCCAATTGGTGCACGGCGGACGGAAGGCGTCGACCGGCCGACCGTGGTCGACGGAACCGGACCGGACGTGGCAGACGGTGGCACCGTCGGCGGTTGCGTTCGGTGACGCCCCGTCGCCGCGCGCCCTGTCCGCCGACGAGATCGCCGAACTGGTGCAGGCTTTCGCGACGAGTGCCGCACTGGCGCGGGACGCGGGCTTCGACGTCCTGGAACTCCACGGCGCACACGGCTATCTGATCCACCAGTTCCTCTCACCGGCCGCCAACCACCGGACCGACGAGTACGGCGGCTCGCTCGCCAATCGAATGCGATTCGCCATCGAGGTCGTGGACGCGGTCCGACAGGAATGGCCCGAGGACCGCCCGTTGTTCTTCCGCGTCTCGGCGACGGACTGGCTCGCCGGCGACACCGACGATGCACGGCCGGGGTGGACACTCGACGAGAGCGTCGAACTCGCCTCGATTCTGCGCGAGCACGGGGTGGATCTGGTCGACGTGTCGACCGGCGGCATCGTGCCCGACGCACGCATTCCGGTCGAACCGGGATACCAGGTTCGATTCGCACGTGCGGTACGTGAGCGCGCGGAGATCCCCACCGCAGCAGTCGGTTTGATCACCGAACCCGAACAGGCCGAACGAATCGTCGGCTCGGGTGACGCCGACGCGGTGTTCCTGGCACGAGAAATTCTGCGCAACCCGAACTGGGCCCAACGTGCTGCGCTAGAACTCGATGAGCCGTTGCCGCATCCGCCGAACTATGCGCGGGCGTTCCAGAGGCGGTCGGTCAGGCGGTGAGTGCACCTCCGTTCGCGCCGGGCACCCGCGACGGGGAGTGTCTGGTGCGAATCGGGGTGCACAGGAGGTCGATGCCACGAGGCTCGAATGTATGTTCGAAACTTGTCGGTGGGTCTCGCTACAGTTTGGGCATGCTTTCGGGGGGAAGTTCGCACGGGGAGGTCGGTGCGGCATCACATCACATCGGTGACGATGTGTTCGCCGGCTTGCTTTCGGCTGTGGAGAGTTCGGTAGAGGCGTTGGTGTCCGAAGACGCCGCGTGTGTGGCGACCGAGGATCTGCAGCAGGTGTGGTCGGCGGCAGTGCGGCTGGGACGAGTACTGGATGCGGCCTCGACCACCTGGTTGGCGCAGATCCTCGACACAGGTGGGTTCGTCGGGGTGTCAGGGTCGACCGCGCACACGATCGGGGCTTTTCTGAACTGCGCCACGCCTGAAGGGTCGGCTCGGATCAAGCGTGCGGGTTTGCTTGCGCCGCGGACGCTGCCGTCGGGCGAGAAGCTCGAGCCGGTGTTCCCTGCGACAGCGGCGGGGGTGTCGGAGGGAGCGGTCAGTCACGCGCATGTGTCGGTGGTGGAGACGTTCTTCGCGGAGCTGTCCGACGGGGTGGACGTGGAGACGCGGGAGCGCGCCGAGCGGCAGTTGGGGATGCTGGCGCGAGAGGTCCGGCCTCGCGAGTTCGCGGTGGCGGCAACGCGGTTGGCGCAGATGATCGACGAGGACGGATCGGAGCCACAGGACCGCCCGGAGAAGAAGCGGACCCCGTTCGTCTCGTACGGCAAGCAGGGCAAGGACGGTTTGACGCCGGGGAAGTTTCTGCTCGACGCGGAGGCGCTCGCGATCGCGGAGGCGGTGGGCGCGAAGCTCGGGAAGCCGGGGACGGAGACGTCGACGGAGGCTGGCGAAGAGTCTCAGCCGCATGCAGACGACCGATTGGACTTGGACCTGGGCCATTCTGGCCTCGACGACACCGAGGCTGACGGCACCGAGGCTGACGAGACCGGTGCAGACACCGCCGACGCCTCCCGCACCAATTCCACACCACCGCACTGGGATCTGCGGTCCGCCGGTGAGCGTCGCCACGACGCGCTGAAGGTGATTCTGCGGTCGTACCTCGCTTCGGGGAAGGCCGGTACGCACCGTGGTGTGCGTTGCGTGCCGATCGTGACGATGACTCTCGATCAGCTCGAAAAGGCATCCGGGGTGGCGCTCACGGCAACCGGATCGACTATTCCGGTGCGTGATGCGCTGCGGATGGCATCCGGCCAGCATGCGTTCCTACTGCTTCTCGACGAGCACGAGCGGCCGCTCTACTTCGGGCGGACCAAGCGACTGGGATCCGAGGATCAGCGGATGGTCCTCTACGCCACCGAACGCGGGTGCACGTTTCCCGGGTGTTCGAAACCGGGGGTGTGGTGCCAGGTGCACCACACCGACGAATGGGTGGTCGACGACGGGATGACCGACATCGACACGTTGACGTTGGCGTGCGAGGAGCATCACCGCATCGTGGGGCCGGGCGACAACGACTGGGCCACAACGATTGCCGGCGACGATCATCCCTATCCGGGGAGAACGTTGTGGCACCCACCGACAGCATGGGACAGAGGCAGGACCGGCCGGGTGAACCACTTCCATCATCCGCGGGAGTTGCTTCTCGGCCCGGATGATCAACGGTGACGACATACTTCGTGGCACCAGTCCGTGTTCAGTCAGTCGATCCGCCGACCGCTCTGGCCCCGAACCGAACAGCCGACATCCCGCCGCCCGAGACGACTGGGGCGACGGGACCTCGGTGAATCGGTCAGCTGGAGGCGCCGACGTCCAGCGTCTTGGCCTCCGACGAGCGTTCGACCTGAATGCGGCGCGGCTTCGCCCGCTCGGCAAGCGGAATGGTCACGGAGAGAACGCCGTTGTCGTAGGTCGCGGTGATGCGTTCCGCGTCGACGCCGTCACCGAGGGAGAGCTGACGACGGTAGGTGCCGGCGAAGCGCTCGGACGTCACCCAGGACACTCCCTCGTCGCCGGGTGCGGTGCGATGCGCGGTCAGGGTGAGGGTGCCGTGATCGACATCGACGTCGATCGAGCCGGGATCCACACCGGGAAGGTCGGCAGAGAGGACGTAGTGATCGTCGACCTTGTAGAGGTCCATCGGCATGAACTGAGGAGCACGAGCGGAACCCGGGGTCGTTCCGAGCATTCCGCTGGTCAATGCATCCAGGTCACGGAACGGGTCGAAGCGAAGCACAGCAACACACCTCCTATGTACCTTGTGTGCCCACCCCCTCGGTGGGCAGCCATCTCACTGTGCGACTCCGAGATTAGCACTCTCGACCGGAGAGTGCCAAGACCTGTTCTCAAAATTTTTTGCCCGAAGGTGATGCAGGACAGCAGGACTGGGTGATCAACCCTGCGGGGCGCCGAACCAGAGACCCAGTTTTTCGCGCACATCCGACGGGGAGTCGCCGACCCACGCAACGTGTCCGTCGGGGCGCAGCAGGAGAGCCGGAACATCGACGTCCGCCGCGGCATCGACGACGAGATCGACGCGGTCACCCCACCCGTCGACGGTCAACTGTCCGGTCCGATCGAGCAGCAGCCCCCTGCCCCGATGCATCGACGGGTACAGACGCCCCCGCGACATCGTGATGTCGCGCAGCCTGCGCCCCACCAACGGGTGATCACCGGCTAAGTCGTACCGAATGTCGATCGCGGTGAGCTTCTCGACGAGGTAGCGATTGACGCCGTCGAGTTCCATCAGCTCGCTCAGCAGCGCCCGAATCGCCCGCGGCCCCGGCTCGAACGACATGACCGCTCGCTGTGCGTGGGTGCCGCGCAGGACCGCGGCGGCAACGGGGTGCCGCTCGGAGTGATAGCTGTCGAGCAGGCCGTCCGGAGCCCATCCGTCGACGGCGGCCGCCAGCTTCCACCCGAGGTTGACGGCGTCCTGCAGGCCCAGGTTCAGCCCCTGGCCTCCGATCGGCGGGTGAACGTGCGCGGCGTCCCCTGCAAGAAACACGCGCCCGGTGCGGTACTGCTCCGCCTGTCGGGTCGCGTCCCCGAATCGCGAAATCCACTTCGGTGAGTGAACACCGAAGTCGGTACCCGCGTGCACCCGCAGTTGCCGGGCGAACTCGTCGAGTGTCGTCGGTGCCGACCGGTCCTCGGCCACCGATTCCGCGGGGACGACGATGCGCCAGAGCCCGTCGCCGACCGGTCCGGCACCGAACCAGAGGTTGCTCTTGCGGACCTCGGTGACCACGTCGACGACGGTTCTCGCATCGGCCGTCAGCCGCATTTCACCCAGCAGGGTGTCCGTCGTGCTCGGCTCACCGGGGAACGCGACGCCGAGCGACTTCCGGATCGTGCTTCGGCCGCCGTCGCACGCGACCACGTACCGAGCTCGCAGCGTTGTGCCGTCCGTGAGCGAGACATCGACTCCGTCGTCGTCCTGACTCAGGCCGCTGACCTCGTACCCGCGGCGCAGGTCCACACCGACTTCCAGCGCGTGCTCGGTCAGAATCTGCTCGGTCTCGGGCTGCGGAATCCCGAGGACGTACGAATGCGCTGTGTCGAGGTCCTCGGGCCACTGCGTGGAGATTCCCGCGAAGAATCCGCCGACGCGATACTGCTTCCCGCGTTCGAGGAATCGCTCCAGAAGTCCTCTCTGGTCGAGGATCTCGATGCTGCGCACGTGCAACCCGAGGGAGCGGACGTGCCCGGTCGGTTCGGCCAACTTCTCGAGCACGACGACGTCGATGTCGTGCAGCCGTAGTTCGGCGGCCAGCATCAGTCCGGTCGGCCCGCCGCCGACGATGATCACGTCCGTCATGTGTTCTCCAATTCGGTTACGACCGTGCGGTTTCCGCGGTTCGATCGCAGAGTGTGCGCCGCGATGGGGGTCTTGCCGCAAGCCCCCAGGTGCGCTATACATTGAAAGTGGAAGGGCGGCGACTACTCTTCGACGCATGATGTCGAGTCCGCCGCCGGGTGCCGTCGGCATCGTTCTTGCCGCGGGTAGCGGCACTCGAGTAGGCGCGAAGGGCAACAAGGCGTACCTTCCGCTAGCGGGCAAGCGAATGGTCGCGTGGACGCTGCTGATGCTGGCCGACGCGCCTGAGTTGACCCGGCTGCTGCTCGTGGTGCGCCACGACGAGGTCGCTCTCGCCCGCGAGACCCTCGCCGCGGATGCTCCCGGTATCGACGTGGAGATCGTCGTGGGTGGAAGCTCGCGTCACGAGTCGGAGTTCAACGCGCTGACTTTTCTTGCCCACGACATTCGCGCCGGATCCATCGATGTGGTGCTGATCCACGATGCCGCACGACCATTGGCCGGTCCGGACATGATGAGCACGGCCGTGTCGGTTGCCCGCGAACACGGCGGTTCGCTGCCGGCCGTACCCGGCGACGATCTCCTCGAAGTCGGCGCCGACGGCTCGGTGCGCATGGACGTACTCGACCGGACACTGGTGAGAGTGCAGTCACCGCAGGCGTTTCGGGCACCGGAACTGCTCGATGCCTACATCCGATCGCACGCGGACGAGTTCGAAGGTACGGACACCTCGTCGTGCGTCGAGCGATACACCGACCTCGAGGTGCGTACGTTCGCCGGCAGCTCCCGCAATCTGAAGGTCACGTATGCGCACGACGTGGTGCTGGCCGAAAAGCTGCTGCAGCCTTAGAGATCGGAGGCGATCGCCTCGGCCAGCGCCCGGTCGTGTGGCGCCCGGATCTCGAAGCCGTGGGGGTCGCCGTCGACCATGGTGATCGAGACGCCGGCGCGCAGGGCGTGGATCACCTCGTCCTCACCGGCCTCGACTGCCCGACGCAGGAGCGCCACCGTCATTCCGCGCGGAAACTGGCTCGACCGCAGGGTCGATCTGTCCACCGTGCTCACCACGCTGCCGTCGTCGTCGACGGATTTCACGCTGTCGACGACGACCAGCGTGGGGAGAACCAGGTCGCTGCCCGGTAGGGCGTCGGCCACTCGATCGAGGACGCTACGGGGTGTCAAGGACCGCTCGAGGTCGTGCACCACAACATGTTTCGATGCGGGGAGGTGGTCGAGGGCTGCTCGCAGACAGTCCGTCCGCGTCGCCGATCCGTCGACCTCGACCACCATCACCCCGTCGGGGACGCAGGCTCGGGCCTCGGCGGCGAGTGACCGGGCGGCCGGTACCACCACGGCGGCGAATCCGTCCGCCATCGCGTCGAGGCATCGTGCGAGTGGTGTGCGCCCGGCGAGGAGACCGAAGGGCGATCCGTTCGGAACCGGGATCAGCAGCGATCCGTTCTGGCCTGGCATGGGTCGATGTTATCGGCTGCTCGCGTATCGGACGTCGGCCGACCACGACATCGAAAAACCTCGCGTATACTTGAATACTCGACCATATTCAAGGTATCGAGTTGGGCATCTCGATGTCAAACGGGGATGAAGTTTGTTAAGTTGCTCTGGCATTCTCGGGGTGAGTTTGGCATGACAGGGGCGGGAGAGCCGGCCCGGGGGGAATTGTGACCGACTCTATTCAGATCCGCGGTGTCTCGTCGGTGGACGACGATTACCAGGAACCGTTCGATTTGACGACCGCACAGTACGGGATGTGGCTGGCCCAGCAGCTGCATCCGCATTCCACCCACAGCGTGTCGCACTACATGGACATCCACGGCGATCTGGACCTGGACCTGCTGGTGGAGTCCATGCGCATCGCGGCCGTGGAGACCGGTTCGCTCCTGACCCGCCTGATCGCTCCCGGTGACGCGGAGGACGGGCCGCACACGGTGCGCCAGGTGTTGGACCCCGCCACGATGCCGGACGAGCTCGAAGTCGTCGATCTGTCCAAGGACCCGGATCCGATCGCAAGCGCGCGGGCATGGATGAACGCGGAGTTCACCGCCGAGATCGACATGTACGAGGGCCCGCTCTGCCGCACCGCGGTGCTGATCGTCGGTCGCCAGCACTACTACTGGTACGCGCGCGCCCACCACGTGGTCATCGACGGGTACGGGTCCGCTGTCGTGGCGCTCCGCACGGCCGAGGTCTACACCGCCCTGCAGCGCGGGGAGACGCCGCCGCCCCCCAAGTCACGCCATCCGCGCGCGTTCCTCGAAGCCGAGGCGAGGTACCGCGCGTCGAGTCGCATCGAGAAGGACCGCGCCTACTGGGCCGAGGTCTCGTCGGATCTGCCCGAACCGGTGTCGTTCTCGGGGCGGTCGGTCGAGCCGTCGGCGTTCAATCACCGGTGCGACCGCACGTTGGACCTGCGGACCGATCGCGCACTCAACATCGCCGCGGACACGCATCGGACCACGGTGGCCGCACTCGTCGTCGCGGCCTTCTCGGCGTACCTCGCGCGCGCGACGGACACCGAAGACGTCGTTCTTTCGCTGCCCATGGCCGCTCGGGTGACCGCGTGGGCGCGGTCGTCCGCCACCATGACCGCGAACGCCGTTCCCATCGGTGCGCACGTCGGGTCGGCCACCACCATCTCCGAACTCGTTGCCGCCGTGGGCAACCGCATCGCCAATGCCCTGCGGCACCAGTTGCTTCCCGCGTCCGAGATCGCGGGTGACCTCCGCGCGTCGGGTGCCACCGCCGGGCCGACGATCAACCTCATGCTGTTCGGCGACGAGATCCGGCTGGGCGAGCTCGACGCCCGGCTCGACCTGCTCACGTCCGGGCCCACCGCCGACATGGCGGTCACCGTGCACACCAACTCGATCACCGGTCAGATGCGGGTCGACATCGAAGGAAACCCGGCCACCTACGAACTCGCCGACATCCAGCTGCACAGCGAGCGGTTCGCGCGCTTCCTGCACCACTTCGTGACCCGCCATCCCGACAGCGCGGTCGCCTCGATCGACCTGCTGACCGAGTCGGACCGACGACTTCTGTTGCAGGACTGGAACGGCGGCGAATCCGCCGACCTGGCAACGCTTCCCGAGATCTTCGGTCGCGGCGTGCTCCGGGCCCCCGATCGTCCCGCGATCGTCGACGGCGAGACCGTCGTGGACTACCGCGAGCTCGACCGACGCTCGAACGCCATGGCGCGCTCGCTCATCGGACTCGGTGTCGGGCCGGATGTGCCGGTGGCCGTAGTGCTTCCGCGGTCGCACGCGTCGGTCACCATGGTGTGGGCCATCACCAAAGCCGGCGGCGTCCACGTCCCGATCGATCCCGCGCATCCGGCGGAGCGGATCGAGCAGACGATTCGCGACTGTGGTGCGCGCGTGGGTGTCACCACGGCCGAACGCATGCAGGAACTGTCGACGCACATCGAGTGGATCGACGTCGACGCCGCTGCGGCCGTCACCGAGTTCTCGGCGCGTCCGATCACCGACGCGGACCGTATCCGGCCGTTGACGCTGGACAACCTCGCGTACCTGATCTACACGTCGGGCAGCACCGGAGTGCCGAAAGGCGTCGCCGTGACGCACCGCGGCATCGGGCCCATCGCCGACGCCGCCATCGCGGCGCACGGCATCACCGTCGGCTCGCGCGTGATGCATTTCGTGTCACCGGGTTTCGACGCGTCGATCCTCGAGATGTTCCTGGCGTTCGGCGCCGGCGGCACTCTCGTCGTTCTCCCCACCGGGGTCTACGGCGGCGACGAACTCGGCGCGCTCTTGACCGAGCACTGCATCGACGCGGGTTTCATCACGCCGTCGGCACTCGCGACCGTGTCGCCGAAGGACGGATCCACGCTGGTCGCCATCGGCGTCGGTGGCGACGCGGTTCCGGTTGCACTGGTGGAGGATTGGGCGCCGGGCCGGCGGATGATCGACGTGTACGGCCCCACCGAGACCACGGTCGCGGTCACCCTCGGAACGCTCGAGGCGGGCAAGAAGGTCGCCCTCGGAACACCGATCGACGGCATTCGTGCCTACGTTCTCGACAGCGCGATGTCGCCCACCCCACCCGGGTGCGTGGGCGAGCTCTACATCGGCGGCACCGGAGTTGCCCGCGGATACCACGCACGACCCGGCCTGACCGCCGCGCGATTCGTCGCCGATCCGTTCGGCGAGGGTCGCCTGTACCGGACGGGCGATCTCGTCAGATGGACTGCAGCAGGCGAACTCTCGTACGTCGGACGACGTGATCACCAGGTCAAGTTGCGCGGATTTCGCATCGAGCTCGGCGAGATCGAGGAAGCGCTGCGATGCCACACGTCGGTGTCCGACGCCGTCGTGGTGGTGAACGGGGAAGGTCTCGCGCGCACACTGGTCGGCTACGTGGTTCCCGATGCCGGGGCGACGTTGGATCCGGACGAGGTCACGGCGTCGCTGGTGGGCACACTTCCGGCGTACATGGTGCCGCACCGGGTGATGGTGCTCGACTCCTTCGAGCTGAACGCCAACGGCAAGGTCGACCGCCGCCGCCTCCCCGTGCCGGGTGAGCGCGCGGTGGTGAGCAGCCGTGAGCCGCAGACGCCTCAGGAGATCGCGGTGGCGTCCGTCTTCGCGTCGGTACTGGACGTGCCGTCCATCGCGGCGGACGACGACTTCTTCGCCCTCGGCGGAAACTCGTTGCTGGCCACGGTCGTTGCTGCGCGCCTCGCATCCGATGGCGGTTACACCGTGGGCGTGCGCGATGTCTTCCTGCACTCCAGCGTCGAACGGCTGGCTGCGGTTCTGACGGAGGGCGGCGGTGACGACAAGGGCCCGGTTCCGATCGAACGCACCGGTCCGCTGCCCACCTCGCCGTCGCAGCGCAGCATGTGGTGGATCGAGCGGTACCAACCGTCCGCGGCCTACCACGTCCCGCTGGCGCTGCGCGTCGTCGGTGAATTCTCCGTCGACGCAGTGCATGCCGCGCTCGAGGACGTCGTCGGACGACACGAGAGTCTGCGCACCGTCTTCGTCACCGACCCGGCCGACGATTCCCCGCTTCAGGTGATTCTCGACGCGCCGAGCTCGGCGCATCCACTGCCCTTCGACACCGTCGAACTCGAGGACGCGGACGACGCCGCGATTCGATCGGCGCTGGCGGAGACGGCATCTCGGCCGTTCGACCTCGAACGAGATCTACCGCTGCGGGCTCGCGTCGTCTCGATTCCCTCGCGCGGCGAGCACATCGTCGCACTGGTTCTGCACCACATCTGCGTCGACGGGTGGTCGCTCGGTGTATTGGCGACCGATATCGCCGACGCCTACCGGGCACGTCTCGCCGGCACCGCACCGACCACCGAACCGCCGGCCATCCAGTATGCCGACGCCGTGGTCTGGCAGCGGGCGACACTCGGAAGTCCCGCGGACACGGGCTCGGCCGCGAGCTCCCTGACCTCGTGGTGGTCGAACACGCTGGCGCACCTGCCGGACACCCGCCCGCCGGGAACCAACCGTGCCCGGCCGAGCGTCCCGTCGGGACGGGGCGGGTCCGTGTCGACCGTGCTCCACGCCGATCTGCGTTCGGCTCTCGACAGATTGGCGACCGGCACCGGCGCGACGGAGTTCATGGTCGTCCACGCCGCCTTGGCGCTCCTGTTGCGCCGCCTCGGCTGCGGCGACGACATCGTGATCGGCACCGCCGTCGCCGGCCGCGGTCATCATGACCTGGACCGCGTCGTCGGCATGTTCGTCAACTCGGTCGTACTCAGGACCGGAGTCGATCCGGCGCACTCCGTACGCGAGCATCTGCTGAGCGTCCGGAGCGCCGACATCGAGGCGCTGTCGCATGCATCGATGCCGTTCGACACCTTGGTGGAGCAACTCGACCCGATACGCCTTCCCGGACGGCACCCGCTGTTCCAGGTGATGCTGACGAACCGCAGCACGCCCGAGGTGTCCCTGGAGATCGGTGGGGGCACGGTCAGTGGCTACGGGATCGACCTGCCTGTCACCAAGTACGACCTCGAAGTGATCCTCGACCACTCCTCGGGACGGCCCGAGGAGACGGGCATCGTGCTGACCTACGCCGAGGACCTGTACGACGAGGCGAGCGCGCGCGCGATCCTGGACCGGCTCGTGCATGTTCTCGAGCAGATGGTCGCGGAGCCGGAGCGGCCGATCGATAACGTCGACGTCCTCAGTCCCGGCGAGCTCGAGCGTCTGGTGCCCATGACCGACGGCCGGCCGCAGCCCGGAGCAGTCGACATCGATCGAGCGCTGTCCGACGCGGTGCAGGTGGCGCCGGACGCCACGGCGATCATCGAGGGCGAACGATCGGTGACCTACGAGGATCTCGACGCTCTGGTGAGCCGCGGTGCCGCGCATCTACTCGGTCGCGGTGTCGGTCCGGAAGTCCGTGTCGTCGGGGCCCTTCCGCGATCGCTGGAGGCCGTCCTGTGCGTGCTGGCCGTGTCCCGCGCGGGCGGCGTGTACGTCCCCGTCGACCCCGCGTATCCGCAGGACCGGCGTGAGTTCATGGTCCGCGACAGCGGCGCCGTCGTCGGTCTGACCCACCTGCCGGTGGACGAGTCGGACTCGTTCTGGTGGTCGCTGGTGGATCTGTTCGCAGAGGAGGACGACCTCGACGGGTTCGTGTTCCCCGAGGTGCCGTCATCGTGCGCGCAGTACGTCATCTATACCTCGGGCACCACCGGCACCCCCAAGGGTGTGGAGGTGTCGCGCCAAGCGTTCGCCGACGCCGGTGCCGAACTGGTCCGTGCCTTCGACGCGAACGCCGAGGCCCGCGTATTGGGTTTCGCATCACCGAGTTTCGATGCGTCCATGCTGGAGATTGCACTCGCCATCCGCTCCGCCGGCACCTTGGTCGTCACGCCGGCGGGCATCGTCGGCGGCTCCGAACTCGAGGCTGTCGTCGAGGTCGACGAGGTGACGCACTGCTTCCTGACCCCGTCGGTGTTGGCGACGATCGACTTGTCCGGTGGTGCGCTGTCGTCGATGACCACGATCGGTATCGGCGGGGAGAACTTCGGGCCGGAGTTGCTCACCGCTGCGTCTGCATCCGGCCGCCACGTGGTGAATGTGTACGGCCCGACCGAGTCGACGATCAGCACCCATCTCCCGGCCCTCGACCCCGCGCGCGACGTGTCGATCGGGCTTCCGGTCGCCGGCGTCCGCGCCACCGTTCTCGACGGTCGTCTTCTGCCGACCCCGCCCGATGTGGTGGGTGAAATGTACCTTGCCGGTAGGCAACTCGCCCGCGGGTACGTCGACCGGCCGGGGTTGACGGCGACGCGTTTCGTCGCGGATCCGTTCGGTCCCGCCGGGTCCCGAATGTACCGCTCGGGCGACCTCGTCGTGGTCGACGGCGCGCCGTCACCGACGGTGAAGATCGTGGGCCGCAGTGACTTCCAGGTCAAGATCCGCGGCCTGCGCATCGAGCTGGGGGAGATCGACGCGGTCCTCGCTTCTGCCCCCGCGGTCGACCTTGCCGTGACGGTCACCGCGACGACTCCGTCGGGTGAAACGGCGCTGGTGTCCTACGTTCACGCTGACGGCCCGGTCGAGGTGGACGATCTGATGGCGCTGGCCCGCGAGGCTCTGCCCCGGCACATGGTGCCTGCGCGCATTCTCGTCCTCGACACGATCCCCTTGACCCCGGTGGGCAAACTCGACCGCCGCGCGTTGCCCGCCCCACAGTTCGACGAGGTGAGCGAGAACGACGCACCGCGAACCGAGCTGGAATCGGCACTGGCGCAGATTCTTTCCGAGGTCGTCGACGTCGAGAACCCCGGAGTGTCGGCCGACTTCTTCGCCCTCGGTGGCACCTCTCTGTCTGCCACCAGGTACGCGTCGCGCATCGGGGAGCGGATCGGCAAGCACGTGCCGGTCCGTGCGATCTTCGACAACACCACGGTTGCGGAGCTCGCAGCTCACATCGGCGAACTGCCCGCCGAGGAGCAGAACGACTCCACCGACGCGCACTGGCTCACGCCGGAGCTGCTGGATCGGACCCGCGCGTCGCGTGTGGACCCGATCGGATTGTCGCCGCAACAGCAGGGCATGTGGATTGCCAGCCGAATTGCCTCCACCGCAACGGCGTACAACATCGTCGCGGGTCTGCGGGTCGCCGGAAAGTTCGACTCCGAGATTCTCGCCGCTGCGCTGCAGGATGTGGTGGATCGGCACGAATCGCTGCGCACCACCTACCCGTCGACGGACGCTGGTCCGGTGCAGCGAGTGTGGACGGATCGCACGGTTCCGGTCGAGATCGTCGACGCGCGTGCCGGTTCCGTGACCACCGCAGAGCTGTTCGACGCCGTGGGCAAGGCGCCCTTCGATCTGCAGAACGAGCTACCGGTCCGTGCGCGCGTGGTACGCACTTCTGACGACGAGCATTTCTTGGCGCTCGCCGTGCATCACATCGCTACAGACGGTGAGTCGGTCGGTCCGCTGTCGCGTGACCTCCTTTTCGCGTACGCCTCTCGCGAGGCCGGTCGGGCGCCGGTCTGGCCGAGTGAACCGCTGCAGTACGCGGATTACCACCTGGCGCTCGAGGCCGCGATGGCCGAGGGACCGGGTGTGAGCGGCCTCGAATACTGGACACGCGTGCTGGACGGTGCGCCCGTCGAACACGCTGTGCCGCTGGACATGCCGCGACCGAACGCCGCAACCGGACGCGCCGACACCGTACGGGTGGAGGTGTCGTCCGACCTGCGTACGCGGCTCGCGGAACTGGCGCGCGAGCATCGGTCCTCGGAGTTCATGGTGTGGCACGCTGCGTTGGCAACGGTGCTGGCGGGAGCCGGCGGAACCTCGGACGTGGTTATCGGCACCCCGCACTCCGGACGCGGCGGAACAATCGTCGATTCGATGGTGGGCATGGCGGTGAACACCCTCGCGCTCCGCACCGAGGTGTCCGTGACGTCCACGTTCGCCGACACGCTCGACGCCGTGCGCGAGGTGGACCTCGACGCGTTCGACCACGCCATGGTTCCGTTCGACGCGGTCGTCACCGCCGTCGGACAACCGCGTCACGCGGCCCGGCATCCCATCGTGCAAATCGTTCTCGCGGTACAGGACTCGCCGCCGCTGACGGTGGACGCCGGTGACCGGTCCATCGTCGCCGTCGACGCACCGATCACGAAGTCTGCGTTCGACCTCGTCGTGTCGATCCTCCCGGATGTGAGCGGTGGCGCCGCTGTGCGCATCACCTATTCACGAGAGTTGTTCCTGCCCAGCACCGCTCGCGCCATTGCCGAGAGCGTGGTGCGGGTGGTGGAGCAGGTGAGCACGACACCGACGCTGACGGTCGCCGAGTTGGCGGTTCCCGTCCGCCCGGAAGCGGTTCTCCTGCCGGAGTTGTTCGATCGCGCCGTCGCGGCGAATCCCGACGCGGTCGCGGTGTCGGCAGCCGACGGCCGGGTGACCTACCGCGAACTGGACGAGTCGACGACTCGCCTCGCCCACCGACTTCGCGCGGCGGGCGCCGGACCCGGAACCACGGTGGCGGTGGCGGCGCAGCGTTCCCTCGCGTCCGTGACCGCGTTCTGGGCCATCGCCCGAACCGGGGCAGCCGTGCTGCCGTTGGACCCCGGTTACCCGTCCGAGCGGCTCACCTACATTCTGGACGACGCCCGGCCTGTGCTGGGGTTGACGGACGGCTCCACGATCGACGCCGAAAACTCGTTGTCGTGGTTGACGATCGACGACGACACCGTCGTCGGGGCGGAGCAGGACGCGACGCTCGCCCACTCGGACGACATCGCCTACGTGGTCTACACCTCCGGCACCACCGGCCGCCCCAAGCCCGTGGGTGTGACACACCGCGGCCTCGAGAGTTTCGCGGTGTCGCTGGGGCTCGATTTCGACACCGAGCCCTCGTCGCGCGTGCTGCACGTCGCGTCGCCGGGCTTCGACGCCGCGATTCTCGAAATGCTGCTGGTCGTCGTGCGTGCGTCGACGTGTGTCGTCGCACCGGCAGCCGTGTTCGCGGGAGACCAACTCTCCGAGCTGATTCGGCGTGAACGCGTCACCACCATGTTCATCACGCCGGTGGCGCTCACCACCCTGTCGGCGGATGAGCTCGCGTCGGTCACCACCATCGGAACCGGCGGCGACGCGCTGTCGGCGGCGGTGCTCGACAAGTGGTCGACCGGCCGACGTTTCGTGAATGCGTACGGGCCCAGCGAGTCGACGGTGGCCGCGACCATGGGCGTGCAGCAGGCGTCGACAGCTCCGCACATCGGTCACGCGGTGCCCGGCACCACGACGCACGTTCTCGACTCTGCGCTCGGCGAGACCGACGCCGGAGAGCTGTACCTGTCCGGAGTCGGGTTGGCGCGCGGCTACCTCGGGCGACCGTCGCTCACGGCGTCGCGGTTCGTGGCGGACCCACGCGGTACGTCCGGATCGCGCATGTACCGCACGGGTGACCTCGTGCAGGTCGTCGACGGTGCACTGCGCATCGTCGGACGATCGGACTCGCAGACCAAGATTCGCGGAATCCGCGTCGAGCCGGCCGAGGTGGAGTCGGTGCTGGCTGCCCAGCCCAGCGTCGAGTCCGCCGCGGTGACGGTGGAGACCGTCGGTGACGACACGTCGCTGACCGCGCACGTGACCACCGACGGATCGGTCGACGCGGAAGACATTCGTCGCGCGGTCGCGACCGTTCTACCGCGGCACCTCGTCCCGACTCGCATCGTGGTCCACGACCGTCTTCCGGTCACGGCCCACGGGAAGGTCGATCGCGGCGCGCTGAAGGCGGCTCCGGCTCCTACGCCGGTGGTTGCCCCGACGCTCGGCGGTTCGACGGTCGACGCGGTGCGTGCCGCTTTCGCCGCGGTGCTCGACGTCCCGGGGGACACGGTCGAGCCGGAGTCCGACTTCTTCGCGCTCGGCGGCAATTCGATTGCGGCCGTGCGGGTCATGGACATGATGCGTGACCGGGTGTCCGACGAG
The DNA here is from genome assembly GCF_059691855.1 of Rhodococcus sp. 320_ES. Classification (NCBI taxonomy): domain Bacteria; kingdom Bacillati; phylum Actinomycetota; class Actinomycetes; order Mycobacteriales; family Nocardiaceae; genus Rhodococcus; species Rhodococcus sp. 320_ES. The sequence continues at coordinate 273,999 of NZ_JCAWAG010000003.1, forward strand.
CTGCGCGAGCAGGTCGACGTCACCTGGTTCTTCGACGCCGCCACGCCCACCGCCATCGCGGAACGTCTCGACGGGGTCGAGGGAATCAGCACGGGGAATGCGCAGGCCTCACAGACCTTCGCCCGACCGCGCTCCCCGTTCGACATCGTCGTTCCGCTGCGCGCCGGCGTACCCGACCACCCACCGCTGATCTGCATCCACCCGGCGATCGGCCTGGTATGGAGCTACACGGGGCTGCTTCCGTTCCTGGACCCGAACACGCCCGTGGTCGGCCTCCAGGCGCGCGGCATCGCGACGACGGCGCCCGCCCCGGAATCGGTGCGGGAGATGGCGCGTGACTACGTCAACGCGGTACGCAACGAATACCCCAGTGGCCCTTACCGACTCATGGGGTGGTCGCTCGGCGGCTTGATCGCGCAGGCCATGGCGGTGGAGTTCGAACGCGTGGGTGAGAGTGTGGAACTGATCGTGATGGACGCCTACCCGTTGTTCGACGACGGGCAGGCCGGAGGCCGGTCGAATGTAGACGGGCGGGCCGGGTTGAATGGCGCCTCGGCGCGACAGGAGATGTCGGTCGCGGACCTCGTTCGGGAGTTCGTCCTGGACATGGAGGTCGACGACGACCTGACGGTCGATCAGGCCATCGCGTTGGTGCGCGAGCAGGGCGGTCCCGCGACCTTGCTCGACGACGATCAGATCCGCAGGCTGTACGACCGGTACCGACTGTTCGTCCGCCTCGGGTACGAGCACACCCCGGAGTACTTCGGTGGTGATCTCACGTTCTTCTCGGCCGCGCACTTCACCGGCGAGCAACGATCGCCGTGGGAGTGGCGCAAGTTCGTCGGCGGAGTCATCACCGACTACCCGATGGCGTACACGCACAACGAGCTCGGCACGCCTCGTGCTCTCGCCGAGGTGGCGCGCCGCATCGAATCACGCACTCTCGCAGTGCTGTCGGACCGGCTTCGATGAGCGAGACCGTCGTCGAGATCCGCAATCTCGTCAAGGAGTACGTCGGCCGCAAGGGCAACCACCTCGCGCTCAGTGGAGTCGACCTGGTCGTTCCCGCCGGTACGGTCACCGCGGTACTCGGCCCGAACGGTGCCGGGAAGACCACCGCGGTGCGCATCATCGCCACCCTCGCCGCGCCCACCAGCGGGTCGGTGACGGTCGCCGGAATCGACGTCACCGTGGATCCGCGTGCGGTTCGCGGTCTGATCGGGCTGTCCGGTCAGTACGCGGCCGTCGACGGTCGGCTCACCGGGTACGAGAACCTGCGCATGCTGGGCCGGCTGTACGGACTGGGCTCGGCCGGTGCCCGTGCGCGGGCGAAGGAACTTCTGCGGATGTTCCAGCTCGAAGACGCTGCGGGACGGGCGTCGTCGACCTACTCGGGCGGTATGCGTCGTCGACTCGACCTCGCGGGTGCATTGGTTGCGCGGCCACCCCTGGTCATCCTCGACGAACCGACCACCGGACTCGATCCGCGCAGCCGCGGTGAGCTGTGGGACGTGGTCGAGGACCTGACCAAGGACGGAACTGCGGTGCTGCTCACCACGCAGTACCTCGACGAGGCCGAACGACTGGCCGACGACGTGGTGGTCTTCGACAAGGGTCGGGTCGTCGCGACGGGCACTCCCGCCGAACTGAAGTCGCGACTGCGCGTTCCCACCGCGCACGTGCAGGTTCTCGATCCGGGGAATCTGCGCGTCGCCTACGAGCTGTTGTCGCGCATGAACTTTCGGACGAGCCCCGACACCGTGCGGCAGGGATGGTTCACCGCGGACGCACCGTACGGTTCGCGGTCGCTGATGGTGATCCTCTCCCGTCTGCACGGCACCGGAATCGACGTCAACGACGCGTACGTCAGCTCACCGAACCTCGACGACGTGTTCTTCGACCTGACGGGTGAGGCACCGCCTGAGCCGGATTCGGAGCCACAGCCACAGCCGGAGCCACAGCCGGAGCCGCAGCCGGAGCCGCAGCCGCAGCCGCAGCCGACGTCGGATCCGACGTCGCGTGCCGCCCGGGGCCGACACTCGAAGGCCACACCACTCGACGTGGCGGTGGTCAAAGGTGCTGCACGAGAACGCTTTGAGAAGAGGCTCCGATGACTGCCGTCATGTCCGCACCGCGCCCGGTTCGTCGTGAGGGAGTGGGCAGCTTCCTCGTCGACTGCGCGACCATGACGCAGCGCAACCTGCTGATCATCGTGCGGGTTCCGCAGTTGCTCCTCGGTGCGACGGTCCAGCCGCTGATGTTCGTGTTGCTGTTCTCCTATGTCTTCGGCGGTGCGCTCGGCGGAAGCGCGTACCGGCAGTTCCTGATGGGCGGAATCTTCACGCAGACCGTGGTCTTCAGCGCGGGCTTCACTGCCATCGGCCTTGCGACCGACAGTCGTGAAGGAATCGTCGAACGCTTTCACTCGCTGCCGATGTCGCGGCTTGCCATCGTGTTGGGACGCACCCTCACCGACGCACTGGTGTCCGTCGTCAGCATCGCGGTCATGGTCGGTGCGGGGTACGTCGTCGGATGGCGCATCAACGGATCGCTGGGTGCCGCACTCGGTGCGGTCGCACTGTTGGTGTTCTTCGGCTTCGCCATGTCGTGGATGGGCGCGGTGGTCGGATTGATCTCCGCCACAGCGGAAAGCGCCCAGAGCGTCCTGATGATCATCGTGTTCCCGTTGACGTTCATATCGTCGGCCTTCATTCCGTCGGCCACCCTTCCGGGGCCGTTGCGCTTCATCGCGCAGTGGAATCCGGTGACCTCGGTTGCGCGGGCCACCCGTGAAGCGTTCGGGAACCCCACTGCGCCCTCGAGTCTGGTCATGGAACCGGTGACGTGGGCGTCGCAGAACCCGATGATCTATTCGGTCATCGTGTCGATCCTGCTGCTGGCGGTATTTGTCCCGTTGACGCTGAAGGTGTCGGACGCACGGAGCTGATGGCGTAATCTCCGCCTGGTGACGCCTGATCGAGGGTCGGCCGCTCAGTTCGACTACGACGCGGAGCTCCGGCTCCACAACGAACTGCTGCGCGCGGCCGCCGAAGTGCGGCCAGGTGACCGAGTGCTCGACATCGGTTGTGGCACAGGCCAGACAACTCGCGAGGCCGCGGCGGTGGCCACGACAGTGCTCGGTGTCGACATTTCCGCGCAGATGCTCGAACGTGCCCGCCGTCTCGGCGAGCCAGACCAGAGCAACATCACCTATCTCGTGGCGGATGCTCAAACCCATAGTTTCCCGGAGTCGTACTTCGATCTCGCGATCAGTCGCTTCGGCGTCATGTTCTTCGCCGACCCCGTAGTTGCCTTCACCAACATCGCGAGCGCGTTACGACCGGGAGCGCGGATCTGCTTCATGGTGTGGCAGCGCTACGAACTCAACGAGTGGGCCACTGCGATAAGCGAGGCCATCGGCGCTCCTCGCAGCGGAGGTCCCGACCCGTTCGTCCTCGCCGATCCGGTTGCCACGGAACGGATTCTCGCCGAAAGTGGATTCGTCGACGTGACGTTCAGCGATGTCGAGCAACCTGTCTTCTACGGCGCGGACAGCGCTGCTGCCTTCGAAGCCATCACGCGTCTATGGGACGTCGGCGACGCGCACGGACGGTTGCGAGCCACTGTCAACGCTCACGAGACGGACTCCGGCGTGTACTTCGGGTCTCGTGCGTGGATCATCGGCGGGTCGGTGCCTGATCGGCGTTCCCGCTGACAGGTTTTCGTGCGCTCGCCGATTCGATCAGCGCAGTGCTTACCTCACACGAGCGACTGCGAGATGCTCGACCAGCAACCCCCGCGCGCTCACATCCTGCGGAATGTCCTGTCCGCGAACGAGTGCGGCCCCGACTCGGGCCAGCGCCGCGCACGTCTGGATGCCGTAGCCGCCCTGACCGGCGCACCAGAAGAATCCGTCGGCGTCCGGGTCGAACCCGACGACGGGTGTGCGGTCGGGGACGAAGCTGCGCAGTCCCGCCCAGGATGTGCGGACGTGTCGGGCGGTCAACGTGGTCGCCTCACCGATCTCGTCCAGCGCTCGCGCGATCTCCAATTCGTCCGGTCGCGCGTCGCTCGGCGGAGTCGGAGTCTCGTCGGCGGGAGAGCAAAGAAACTGTGCGCCTTCGGGTTTGATGTAGAACGCCTCGTCGATGTCGGAGACCGTCGGCCAGCGTGACGAGTCGACGTCGGCGGGCGCGGCAACGGTGAAGATGGTGCGGCGCAACGGTTGCAGACCGATCGTCGGGACGCCCGCCGACTCCGCGATCGAATCGGCCCACGCACCGGCCGCATTCACCAGGATGGGCGCGGCGACCGTCGACCCGTCGGCCAGCGTGACCGTCCAGGTGCCGGCTGCCCGAGACAACCCGACGATCCCGCTGGTCGTGCGAATCTCCCCGCCCCGAGCGCGAAGACCGCGAACGTACCCCTGATGCAGGGCGTGCACGTCGACCTCCATCGACCCCGGCTCGAAGATCGCCGACTCGATGTACCCCTCACGCAGCAGCGGGAACAGCGTTCGCGCCTCGGGTTCGGTCAGGAACTCGGCGCTGGGGGTGAGCGTGGAGATCTCGTCGTAGAACGCGCGCAGGTCGTCGCTGCGTCCGGGACGAGCGAATTCGAGCAGTGAACGCGGCGAGAGCAACTGAGCCTCGAACGGCGGATTCTCGAGGAACGATCGGCTCGCCGTCGTGAGCGCGCGGATCGGAAGGTTTCCGTACGTCTCCAGGAACAGTGCCGCGCTGCGTCCAGTGGTGTGGAACGCGAGCGTCGATTCGCGCTCGAGCAGCAGAACCGAGTGGTCGTCGGCCAGCTCGTAGCCGAGGGAGACGCCGGCGATGCCGCCTCCGATGACGATGACGTCGGGTGTGCTCATGGCTGTGACTCCCGTTGCTCCCGCTGCTTCCGTTGCTCCCGTTGCTCCCGTTCCGACTGAGGGGCACATTCAGTCGATCCATCGGTATCAGGGTGCCCCTTAGTCCGGGCAGAAGCGTGAGTCGTGGCAGAAGCGGCAGCCGGAGCCCGATACGCCGCCACCCCCAGCAACACCATCCACACCGTCATCCCCGCCACCTGTATCCGCTGAGCCAATCCGAGCGAGTAGTCCCCGGTCAGGTTGTCGGCGATCAACATCCACGCTGTGGTCACCGTGACGACAGCGAACACGCCGAGCCCCCACGTGCGCAGCAGCGGCCACGACCGGTATCGGCGCGCGGCGAGGGTGAACGCGACCATCGTGGTGAAGATGGCGAACACCGCGACGCTGCTGGTTAACGCATGAATGTGGTGAAGCTGCGGGAATAGTCCGCTCGGGCCACCGGGGCAGCCGGGGTCGACGCCGGGGATGCACTCGATGGGAGCCAACGCGTCGGCGATGGTCGACGCACCGAACACCCCGAAGGCAACCCACCCGACGGTGGTGAGACGACGCCGCGGAAGCAGGACCAGCCCGAGCAACGCGCCGACCAGCGCGAGGGTGCCGGTGACGCGGTCGCCCCACGAGAACACCTCGCGGAACGGGCGGTTCGCGGCGTCGAGTTCGCTGAGGAACGACCGCATCGGGTCGAGGCCGACGTCGAGCACGAACTCCAGGACCCACGCCGAATACAGGATTCCGGCTGACGCGACGACAACAGCCAGCAACGCTCGGTTCTTCATCGAGAGGGACAATATGCGAGCGCGGAGACGACCTTCTCCGCCGCATCCACCGGGTCCTCGTGTTCCCACACCCGCACGACGGTCCAGCCCTCGGCCTCGAGCCGCGCGTCGGTGTCGCGGTCACGGGCGACGTTGCCCGCCAATTTGTCGGCCCACCATTGCGCGTTGTTGCGCGGGTGCGTCGCGTGGATCGGGCAGCTGTGCCAGAAGCATCCGTCGACGTACACCGCTAGCTTGCGCCGAGGGAAGACCACGTCGGCTCGTCGCCGCAGACCTTTCAGAGGAGCCCGGTCGACGAAATAGCGCAGGCCGCGGCGGTGCAACTCACGCCGTAGCGCCACTTCGGGCTTGGTGTCACGTCGTCGCTGCTTGCTCAGACGGGCGCTGGTTGCCGCGTCGGTGAGCGGCGTGTCCATGAATTCACGGTAGCGCGGAATTCACGGGCGCGGTTCACGCGCGTACGCGGCGACCGCCGGCTCGGCGGGCACGGCTTGCTGCACCGTGTTGATCACCGCGGACGTCGCGGTGCCGAAGCCCGACAGGGCGGAGCCGACCGGATCGAGGTTGGGCGACGCCACCGTCAGGCAGGCATTCGCCGGAATGCGCGAAGTGCTTGCCGGCCCGTCGTGGGTCAGGGCGTCGAGCACGAGCAGGTAGGTCACGTTGTCGCTGAGGATGCCGAAGTGCTCGACGGGCCGGGACGGGCAGACGTCCTGCACCGCGATCGTCGTGCCTGCGCCGCCGATCGTGCTGGCCTGCGGTTGGGGGTAGATCAGTTGGTCGAATGTCGTGTAGATCGAGGTGTAGCTGGGACCGGTCGGCAGCGGAACCGCGTTCAGCGCGGTCAGGAACGCAGACCCGGTTGCGATCTGCCAGTTGGCGGGAGCGCAGGACTTGGATCGGTCGCACCCCGACCGCGCCGACTGCGTGCCGTTGTAGGGGGTGGCCAGCGAAACGAAGTCGGAGACCAGTGTGGGCAGGTCGGGCCAGAACTTCAGTGCCCACATCTCGTCGAGCGGTCCGTGTTGGTGCCCCATGAGCACCACTTTGTGTCCGCTCGTCGCTGCCATTGTCCGCACGGCGGACACCACGTACTGCGCGGCTATCTGCAGGTCGTCGAAGCCGCCGCCGGGTATCGACAGGCTGCACACCGGGAAACCCTGTGCTGGAAGCGATCTGGAGTAGTTCCAGCCGAAAGACTGGGTGTCGGTGGCGAACGCGGGGGTCAGCAGCACGGGATCGCGCGTCGCGTGAGCAAGGTCGGGTGTGCAGGTGAGCGCGAGCTGTATCTGTGCCGGAGTGACGCTGATCGGCGGTCCCACCTCCGGACTCGACACCTGCCCGCCGGCAGATGCGACACCGGCCGACGCGACGAGCAACGCGACGACCAACAACAGAACTCTCATGCGCTGTGGACCCCCGGGCGCGCCGCTCCCGCTCTACCGCAGAACCACTGCGGCGGACGCTCCTTCAGTCTGCGGGCGGGCGACGACGGTTATCACGGGTTCAGCGCTGTGACTCGGGACCGCGTTCGCAAGCGAACCTGGTTACTCGTCCTCATCGTCCGGATCCGACCAGGTGGGCGCGAACCGGTTCCGCCGCTCCACTTCCTTGTGGACCACGTCGACGAAATCCTCGAACGACAGCGTGCTCCGGTCCGACGGCCTGCCGTTACGCGGCGGGGCGTCCTCGACGTCGAAGAACCGAACTTCGCCGCGGTACGGACCTTCCGGCTCGTACAGCCCGATGAACACCTTCTCGAACAAGTCGTAGCGGGTGTCCTCGGCGCCGAGATCGATCCACCCTTTCCCGTCCCCGCCGACGACGGGACGCTTGCCCCGACCGGAGCGCTTGGACAGCGTGGTCACGTGGTGCGCGAACGAACTCTTGCCCGTGTCGCTGCTCTTGGACGGGTCACCGTCCTCGCACGTGGACCACGGCTCGAACATCACCGCCACCAACACGCTGTACGGCTGCCGTTGGTGCAGAACCATTGCCTCGCCGCGCAATTCGTGATCGTTACGGACGATGTTCTTGGTCCATCGTCCGAGCCGCCCGGTGCTGGGGCTGTAGTCCTGAAAGCTGTAGGTCTTGATGGACAGGCAGAGAATCAGACCCAGGGTGGGATCGAGTGCCTTGACGTCCAGTCGCTTTCGACCTTTGGCGACGTCGACCTGCGACTCCTGGCCGGCGCCGTGGGCGTCGGGCGTGATCGACGGGTACCGGGGCCGCAGTGCATCGGCAAGGCATTGCGCGAGTTGGTTCGACAGGCGTTGCGCGTAGTTCTTCTTCTCGCCTCGGTCCGCGGTAGGGGAGGGTTTGTCCCCGGCGAAATCCAGCGCGAAGGTGAGCGGATACATCAGGCGACCGCAGCCGGCTCACGGGTCATGCGATCGAGATGACTGTCGACGGTGTCGAGGAATCCCGCTGGGAATCGCAGGTTTCCGGACCGGGCGCGCTTGAGAAATCCGGCGGTGGCGCGTGCGGAGAGCAACTTGGACTCGTCGAGAAAACCGTCGAGGTCCTCGTACTCGGCGTGGATCGGCCAGGTGCTCGCCGGGACTTTCCACGCCGTGCGGTCCCGACCCCACGCCGCGGTGGGCCAGCGCTGGCCGGGGGTGAGCGCAAGGTCGTCGGACGCGTCGTACACCGTCGGCGTCGCCAGGGATTCGCCCACCCAGGACGCCATCCGCACGCTCACCGCGTTGCCCACGAGCTTCCACCGGTGGCCCGCGCGCACGCCGGGCAGCGACGTCGCGGGCGCCGTCCAGTCCGGATCGAACCCCTGCAGACGCTCCACGTCGGTGATGCCAGGCGTGACCAACTCGCCCGAGGGAAGACGGACCGCCGGCGGGCTCGCGATCCCGATGGTCGACCCGCCCTTGAGCGTCGGCACCGCGTTGACCGCCCATCCGAGACCGCGAACACCTTCGGTCCAGTAGAAGCCGCACGGGTGCTCCTCGGGATCGGCGTCGAGCACGGCGCCCGCATCCTGCCCGAACAGCACCTCACGCGGATCCTCGGTGCGTGAGGCCAGCATGATCACGCGCTGACGACGCTGCGGAAGACCGAAGGCTCTCGCGTCGACCACGCGGTAGGCCCACATGTAGCCGAGGTCCTCGAGGGCGTGCGTGATGTGGCGCATCGCGGCGCCGCGACCGAGCTGCAACATGAACGGCACGTTCTCGATGAGCAGCCACCGCGGTCCCCGGCGTCGAGCAACCAACCGGAACACCTGATCGACGAGACCGGACCGCTCGCCGGTGATACCCGCGGTACGCCCGGCCTGCGACAGGTCCTGGCACGGAAAACCCGCTGCCACCAACTCGGTTCCCTGCGGCAGCGACCGCAGGCCGGTGACGTCGGGGTGCAGCGGAACATCGGGAAACCGTGCCCGCAGAACCGCGCCCGCACCCTGATCGATCTCGCACAACAGCTCCGTCGACCAGCCGTGCTCGGAGAGCCCGAGTTCGAGGCCGCCGATTCCGGCGAACAGCCCGACCATGCTCCCTGCGCTCATTCCCAGAAGGCTACTCGAGAGGGCCGACAATTCCGGCCGGCCTCCGGCTTTCCCGCCGACATAACTGCGAAGGAATGCCGGACACCGAAATTCGGTTGGACCATCAGGCCCTGACGTGAACCATGGACCTCGAAGAGAAGGGAGGACCGTGGTGAGTGCGGGCGTGTTGGATCCGGTGCAGAACACCGAAGATTCGGCGAACCCGAAGGACCCCCGGCCGTCGCTTCTGAGGTTTCTCCCGTTCATCGCGCCGTACCGCGTGGCCATCGCCGTGTCGATCGCGATCTCGATCCTCGGTACCGGAACCGCGCTGCTCATCCCGCTGCTGACTCAGCACATCGTCGACGGGCCGATCGCCGCGCGCGACTTCGCCGGTGTCTGGTTGCCCGCCGCGGGTGTTCTCGCCCTCGGTCTCATCGACGCCGGATCCATCTGGCTGCGCCGGTATCTCATGGCCGAGCCGTCGAGCCGGTTCGAGGTCGAAGCCCGCGGTGCGCTGTTCCGCAAGCTCCAATCGTTGTCGGTAGGCCGACACGACGGGTGGGATTCCGGTCAGCTGCTCTCGCGCGCCATCACCGACATGTCCACGCTGCGACGGTTCGTGGCGTTCGCCGCGCCGTTCCTGCTGATCAACACCGTGACCATCGTCGCAGGCGCTCTGATCCTGACCTGGATCTCGTGGATTCTCGGCGTGATCTTTCTCGTTCTCGCGTTTCCGCTGATTCTCCTGTGCGCCCGCTTCGAAGCCCTGTACCGCGTGGTGTCCCGGCGCGCACAGGAGCAGTCCGGTGACGTCGCGACGACGGTCGAAGAATCGATCCACGGCATTCGCGTCCTCAAGGCGTTCGGTCGTAGCGACCATCAGGGCATGCGCTTCATCCGCGAAGCGCGCACTCTGCGCGGAACCGAACTCGACAAGGTTCGCTACCTGGCCATCCTGTGGTCCGTGATCGTGGGCCTGCCCCCGATCGCGATCGGCGCGATGCTCGGCGTCGGTGCCTGGTCCATCACGCAGGGAACGATGACGACGGGAGCGCTGGTGGCCGCCCTGGCCATCGTTGCCTCGCTGCTGTGGCCCATCGAGGCTTTCGGGTTCCTCATCTCGGAGTTGGGCAATTCCCGCACCGCCGCCGATCGCTACTGGGAGATCATGGATCTTCCGGCCGACATCGCCGACCCGCAGCAGCCGATCGACCTGCCGAAGACCGTGCGCGGAGCGATTCGCTTCGACGGCGTCGGCTTCGCGTACCCGGACGCCGACCGCACCTTGCTGCACGACGTGTCGTTCACCATCGAACCCGGGGAAACCGTTGCGCTGGTGGGTGTCACGGGCAGCGGCAAGACTGCGCTGACGTCGCTGATTCCGCGGCTGTACGACGTCACCGCCGGGTCGGTGACAATCGACGGTGTCGACGTCTCCGACATGCGACTGACCGATCTGCGATCGCTGGTGGCTGTCGCGTTCGAGGAGCCGGCACTCTTCTCCGCCAGCGTGCGCGAGAACATCACGATGGGTCGGCCCGGCGTCACGGACGAGAACGTCTGGGCTGCACTGGGTGTCGCGTACGCCGACGCGTTCGTCTCCGACCTGCCGTGGGGCCTCGACACCCGCATCGGGGAACAGGGTCTGTCATTGTCCGGTGGCCAACGGCAGCGACTTGCGCTGGCGCGCGCCGTGATCGGATCACCGCGCATCCTCGTACTCGACGACCCACTGTCCGCGCTGGACGTCACCACCGAGCAGCTGGTGCACGAGGCGTTGGAGGACGTGCTGAGCACGGCGACGACTCTCCTGGTGGCGCATCGTCCCTCGACTGCTGCGCTGGCGGATCGGGTGTTGCTGCTCGACAACGGCACCATCGCTGCGCAGGGGCCGCACGAGCAGCTGCTCGCGACCTCCGCGCGTTACCGGCACGTCATGGGATCCACCCATGACTGATACGACTCGCCTTACGAACACGACCGGACTCCGTCCTGCCCGCGACTGGAGAGGGCACGCCGACGAGTCGGCTGAAGACTCCCTGTCGGTGAACATGGCGCTGGCCAAGAACTCTCGCGCTCTGCTGGCGTCGTTGCTGCGTCCGTACACCAGGCGCGCGATCGTCGCCATGCTGATCATCCTGGTCGACAACGCAGCGAACGTCGCCGGTCCGCTGTTCGTCGCCTACGCCCTCGATCGCGGCGTGGGGTCCGCGCAGCTGGGGGATTGGGGCCCGCTGTTCGTCGCCGCCGGTGGCTACATCGGCGCCGGCGCCCTCGGTGCAGTCACCACGTACTTCTTCCTGACCGTGTCGGGCAGGCTGAGTCAGGACGTGCTGTTCGATCTGCGCCGCAGGGTCTTTCGGCATGCTCAGGGCCTGAGTGTCTCGTTCCACGAGCGCTATACGTCGGGTCGGGTGATCTCGCGGCTCACCAGTGACATCGAATCCATTCAGGCGCTTCTCGAGTCGGCGCTGAACGACGCACTCACTGCCATTCTGTCCGTCGTCACCATCGCGGTCATTCTCGTGTACCTCGACGTGCCGTTGGCGCTCGTGGTGCTCGCCGGATTCGTGCCGCTGGTGTACCTCACGAGGTGGGCGGGCCGGCAGCAGCGACGCGGATATCGCAAGACACGCACCGCCATTGCGCGCGTGGTGGTGCATTTCGTCGAGTCGATGGGCAGCATCCGCGCAGTTCAGGCGTTCCGTCGCGAAGGTCGAAACGAGTCGATTCTCGCCGAGGAGGACGGCGCCTACGCCGACGCCAACGCGTCCGCATTTCGCGGAATGGCGGGCTTCTCCGGAGCCATCCGGCTCGTCGGCAACGTCACCACGGTGATCGTTCTCGTCTTCGGCAGTTGGCGAATCATGAACGGACACGCCGAGATCGGTGTTCTCGCGGCCTATCTGCTGTATCTGCGCCGGTTCTACGGACCGCTCGACGAGCTCGCGCAGGTGTTCAACGCCTATCAATCGGCGGCAGCGGCCCTCGAGAAGCTGTCCGGCGTGCTGAACGAGGAGCCCGCGGTGCGGGAACCGGAGCACCCGATCAGTCCGTCGTCGTCGGCGGGACACGTGCGGTTCGATTCCGTCACGTTCGGATACGGGCACAGGGACAGCTTCCGACCGGCCTCCGGCCTGCCCGCGGTGCTCCCGGAATTCGGTCTCGACGTTCCACCCGGCCAGATCGTGGCGCTGGTCGGTGCCACGGGCGCGGGCAAGTCGACGCTGGCCAAACTGCTCGCGCGCTTCTACGACCCGGATTCGGGGAACGTCACGCTCGACGGCGTCGACCTCAGGTCCATCGCCGACGAGGACCTGCGCGAACGGGTGGTCATGGTGACCCAGGAGGCGTATCTGTTCGGAGGGTCGCTGGCCGACAACATTCGGCTCGGGCGTCCGTCCGCCACCGACGCCGAGGTGCGCGCCGCCGCGTCCGCCGTCGGCCTCGACGAGTTCGCCGCAACCCTGCCCGACGGTCTCGACACCGACGTTCGCAAGCGCGGCGGTCGCCTGTCCGCAGGTCAGCGCCAGCTCGTTGCCTTCGCTCGGGTGTTTCTGGCGTCGCCCTCGGTGGTCGTTCTCGACGAGGCGACCTCGAGCCTCGACGTTCCCAGCGAACGGGCGGTCCAGAACGCACTCGAAACGGTGTTGCGTGGGCGGACCGCGCTGATCATCGCGCACCGCCTCTCGACCGTCTCCATCGCCGATCGGGTGCTGGTGATGGAGCAGGGCCGGATCGTCGAGGACGGAACCCCGGACGCCCTCGTCGAACAGGGTGGTCGGTTTGCCGGCCTGCACGAAGGTTGGCGTGAGAGCTTGGTGTGACAGCTCGGTGTGAGCTGTTCCGCCGCAGCGTGACCGGGGTGCTGCGGGACACATCCGACAGTCGGTTTTCGCAGCTCGAATGTTTGACTTCGATGCGTTCGGGCTACGTACCTCAGTGCGGGGTAACAGATATCCGACCAATTCGGTCCGCTCCGGCACTTGGCGTGCCTCGGTGGCTTACCGTTGTGGGGTGAGTACACCCTCGACCGACACGCAGACGACGGCAGATGCGAGTCCGGCACCGTGGCCGACCATTCTGACGTTCCGCGCGCACAAGGCACCGCGCATGGAATCGGTGCGAGTTCAGCTCAACGGCAACCGCATCAAGGCCGCCGGACGCATCATCGGTGGCGCGTGCGACGAGCACCCGGCGTTCTCGGCGTCCTACGACCTCGTCACCGACGAAGCGGGCAAGACTCGTCGGCTCTCTGTCCGTGCGGCACTCGCCACGGGTGAGAAGCAGATTTCGATCAGCCGTGACTCCGAGGGGTACTGGCTCGTCGACAACGGTTCGGCTCCCACTCGCTCGATGTACGGCGGTGCGCTCGACGTCGATCTGGTCTGGAGCCCGTTCTTCAACACCCTGGCCATCCGTCGGCTGAAGCTGCAGGACAGCACTGGCGAGCAGAACGTGCCGGTCGTGTACGTCGGCCTCCCGACGCTCACCGCCCGCCCCGAATTACTGACGTACTCCGATGCGTCCTCGGGCTCGATCACGGTCGTCTCGCCGGTCGGGACGTCGCCGTTGACCGTCGACTCCGAGGGATTCGTTCTCGATTACGACGGACTGGCCGAGCGCATCTGACGGTCCGGCCTTCCCGCAGTCACAGACTGCGCAGCACCCCACCGCGCCGTCCCGCGTCCCGCAGGGCCTCGGCCCAGTCGCCGACGCCGAGCTCGACGTCGGTGATCTCCCACCACTGCAGCTGATCGTCGTAGCGGCGACGGGCGGTGTGCCCAGCATCCACGAGGTCGGCCGTCGAACTGCGGTTCGCCAACGCCTCACGCGCCTCGGTGAGCCGCGCGATCGCGTCGTCGAGCGCGACGGTCAGGCCGGCTGCGTTGGCTTCGCACATCGCGTTGACCAGCGCCGGAGCCGTGCCCGCGACGCGAGTCCCGTCGCGGAACGAGCCGGCCGCCAGTCGCAGCGCGAGATCCCCACCCGCGGCTCCGACCGCCGCCAACGTCTCCGCCAGCAGATGCGGAAGATGGGAGACCCGCGCGACAGCGCGGTCGTGATCGTCGGACACCGCCGGAACGACAACCGACCCCACGGACAGTGCCAACCGCGCGACCGTCGCCCACACGTCGGAGTCGACGCCGTCGTCGACACTCACCACCCACACCGCGTTGCGGAACAGGTCCTCGTCCGTCGCGATCCAGCCCGACGCCGACGTCCCCGCCATGGGATGACCGCCGACATAGCGAGCACTCAGGCCGTGCGCGGCCACCGCGGTGGCCATCTCGGCCTTCACACTGACGACGTCCGTGACCGCGCAGGCGGGTGCGTACTGCGCCACTGCGGTCAGGACCGAGTCGACGGCTGTCATCGGAACCGCGACGACGATCAGAGCATCGGCGTCGGCTGCCCGGCGGAGCACCGCCTCGAGGTCGTCGTCCGCGTCGTATCCGTCGGATCTCGCGGCCTCCACGGACCCGGCGGAACGGTTGTATCCCCACGCGGTCCGCCCGGTCGACACGACGGCCCTGAGCAGGGAGCCACCGATCAATCCCAAGCCCAGAATGCACACCGGTCCGTCCATTCAGCACAGGTTTCCACATCCAGTGGAGGTTGACTTCGTGGACGCGTACTTCTCGGACTACCGTTGCGCGCATGGCCACAAAGCGTGGGGGCAAAAGCGCCTCGTCGGACCGCGACGACGACCTCGAAGGTTTCGCCGTCGCGGTCGTGCGTGAAGAAGGCAAATGGACCTGCACCGCCCTCGGCAACGACGCGTTGGTCAGCTTGAGCAAGGCAGAAACAGAGCTTCGTGAGATGCGCAGCGCCGGCGCCGTCTTCGGGCTGCTGGACGTGGACGACGAGTTCTTCGTGATCGTGCGGCCCGCGCCGTCGGGCACCCGGTTGCTGCTGTCCGACGCGTCGATGGCCATCGACTACGACATCGCGGCCGACGTTCTCGACAAACTCAACATCGACATCCCCGACATCGACGAGGACGATCTCGACGACGTCGAACCGTGGGAGGAAGGCGACCTGGCCGTGCTGGCCGACCTGGGCCTTCCCGAACCGGTGCTGTCGGTGATCCTCGCCGAAACCGACCTCTATCCCGACGAGCAGTTGGGCAACATCGCGAACCGGCTCGGATTCGCCGACGAGTTCGCTGCGGTTCTCGACAAACTGTCTCGGTAGTGCGCGACGACGACTGGATGCGGCGGGCTCTCGACGTCGCCGCCGGTTCGTCGGGCGACGAGGTGCCGGTGGGTGCCGTCGTGGTCGACGCCGACGGCACCGAGATCGCGGCGGCGGCCAATGCTCGCGAAGCGCTCGGTGATCCCACGGCCCATGCCGAAGTTCTCGCGCTCCGGGAGGCCGCGAAGAAGCATGGTGACGGGTGGCGGCTGGGTGGCTGCACCCTGGTGGTGACGCTGGAACCGTGCACGATGTGCGCCGGAGCTCTCGTCGCCGCCCGCGTGGAGCGGGTGGTGTTCGGTGCTTGGGAGCCCAAGACCGGCGCGGTCGGGTCACTGTGGGACGTGGTGCGTGACCGTCGACTCACCCACCGGCCACAGGTCCGGGGTGGTGTCCTCGAAGACGAGTGCGCAGACGCCATTCGCACATGGTTTTCTCAGCGACGGAGCGTTTAGCAGCGGTCGCGGTTCGGGTATCTGCAGTAACGACGCAACGTTGCGTCGCCTGCCTTGCCGAAATGGAGGGGCGGAAGATTCATGCAGTACCAAACCGTGAAGGGACCAGCAATGGGACTCGACGACAAGATCAGCAACAAGAGCGAAGACCTCAAGGGCAAGGCCAAAGAGGGAGTCGGCGCTGCCACGGGCAACGAAGACCTGCGCCAGGAAGGCAAGGGCGACCAGGCCTCCTCCGCCGTGAAAGACGGCGTCGAGAAGGTCAAAGACGGAATCAGCGACATCAAGGACAAGCTGACCGGCAAGTAGTTTCGGGCCGCTGACGGCTGATTTCGGTTACATGCCGACCATCGGGTAACGTACCCGCCGGTGGCGTGTCCGAGCGGCCTAAGGAGCGCGCCTCGAAAGCGCGTGACGGGTAACCCCCGTCCGAGAGTTCAAATCTCTCCGCCACCGCCAAAGAGCCCCTCATCTGCCACAGCAGGTGGGGGGCTTCTTCGTGCATTCACAGTAAGTCCACAGCAACTCGGACATTCGCGACGTTGAAGCTGCAACTACACTGTGAGCCATGAAGAAGTGGTGGATTGCCCTCGTCGTCATCGTGATCGTCGCGCTCGGCCTGTACTTCGGGCCGAAGATCTACGCGAACGTCTTCGCCGAGGACGATGCGCCCGCCGCATCGGTGTCGACGTCGGGCGTGCAGGCGGCCACCGGCAGCATCGACGGCTCGTTCACCGTCGTACCCGGTGACGACGCCAACAAGACCGCCGCCGGGTACACCGTCGCCGAAGTGCTGAACGGTTCCGACGTCACCGTCGTCGGCTCCACTCCGGACGTCTCCGGTTCCGCCACCGTCGCCGACGAGAAGTTGACCGCCGGTGAGATCACCGTGCAGACGGGCACCATCACCACCGACAGCGATCGTCGCGACAATCAGTTCCGCGGCAACATCTTCGACGTGGCTGCCAATCCGACTGCGACCTTCACCGTCACCGCGCCGGCCGACCTTTCCGGCATCCCGAAAGATGGCACCACCACGACGGTCGACGTGACCGGAACGCTGTCGCTCAAGGGCGTGACCAAAGACGTGACGGTGCCGATGCAGGTGCTGCAGTCGGGTGAGAACCTCATCGCGTCCGGCAGCATCCCCACCACCTGGACGGATTACGGCGTGCAGCCCCCGTCGCTCGGATTCGTGACCGTCGCGCCGACGGGGTCGGTGGACTTCCTGGTGACGTTGGCGAAGTCGTAGCTCCCGCCGCTGCGACTCAGGGGCACCCTCACGCCGATAGATCGACTCAGGGCGCCCCTGACTCGGTCGGGTGACCCGCCCCCGACTCAGCCGGTTCGCGAGAGTCGACCGGCACCCACCCCGGCGGCCCGAAGACGTACCCGAGTTTGGCCCGTAACCCGTTGGCGCCGCGCACATCTCGGGCGATCGCCTCGTACTCCCGCGTCTGCAACCGGACGATGTTGTACGTCTCGACCGGCTTGGTCAGGCCGTAACGGGGGCGCGACGTCTCCTCCGCGTAGGTGCCGAACAGTCGGTCCCAGATCACCAGGATCCCGGCGTAGTTCTTGTCGAGGTACTGCGGATCGCTACCGTGATGAACGCGGTGGTGCGACGGAGTGTTGAACACGAACTCGAACCAGCGCGGCATGCGGTCGATACGTTCGGTGTGGACCCAGAACTGGTAGACGAGGTTCACGGAGAAGCCGACGAACACCATCCACGGCGGTATCCCGATGAGCGGCAACGGAATCCACATCACGAGCTCACCGCTGTTGTTCCACTTCTGACGCAGCGCGGTGGCGAAGTTGAAGTACTCGCTGGAGTGGTGCGCCTGGTGTGTGGCCCAGACGATGCGGGTTCGGTGCGCGATGCGGTGGTACCAGTAGAACAGCAGGTCGACGCCGATCAGCAGGATCAGCCACGTGTACCAGGCGTCGGCGGGGAGGTGCCACGGTGCGACGTGGTCGTAGATCAGTGTGTAGACGACCAGGCCGAGCGCTTTCCACGCCGCGGAGGTGAGGATGGAGACCAGGCCCATCCCCAGGCTCGCCCGAGCGTCCTTGGTCAGGTAGGTGCCGTGTTCGAGTTTGACCGCGGCGACCCACTCGACGACGAGGAGAAGCACGAACGCGGGGACGGCGAGCGCGACGGGGTCACGCAGCAGCTGCGGCAGCGAGTTCCACGCGTCGGCGATCATCGCCGCAGTTTACGTGACGCGCGTCACCGGTATTCGCGGAGCAGCGGGCACTCGAACGGGTTCCGCTTGGACAGTCCGACCTGGTTGAGGTACCGAACGACGATGCCGTAGGACTTCAGCAACGTGGTTTCGGTGTAAGTGACGCCGTGCTTGGCGCAGTGCTCGCGCACGAGCGGACGCACCTTGCGCAGGTTGGGTCGCGGCATGCTCGGGAACAGATGATGCTCGATCTGATAGTTCAAGCCGCCCATCATGAAGTCGATCACGACGCCGCCCTCGACATTTCGTGACATCAGAACCTGGCGACGCAAGAAGTCGACCTTGGCGTTCTCCGGGACGATCGGCATGCCCTTGTGGTTGGGGGCGAACGATCCGCCGAGCAGAACACCGAACACGGCGAAGTGGACGAGGATGAACCCGACGGCGAAACCGGGGGACATGAAGAGGAAGGGCACCACGAAACCGAGCGTGAGGCGGACGGCGATCAGCGTCAGTTCCGTCTTGCGGCGCTTGATCTTCCTGTCGCCCAGAAGCGTCTGCACGCTGGCGACGTTGAGCGCCGCACCTTCGAGAGTGAGCAACGGGAAGAACAGCCACCCTTGGCGGCGGGTGAACGCCTCGGCGAATCCGGTCCGCTTGTGCGCGTAGGCCGGTACGAACGCGAGGAGGCCGTCACCGATGTCGGGGTCGACGCCGATCTGGTTGGGCGCCTTGTGGTGACGGTTGTGTTTGCCCTGCCACCAGTACAGCGACAGACCTGCGAATGCGCCGGCAATGATGCGCGCGGTCCACTCGTTCCATTTGGCGGAGTCGAACATCTGCCGGTGGGCTCCGTCGTGTCCGAGAAAGCCGAACTGGGTGCTGACCACGGCGAGAACCGCGGCCAACGCCAGCTGCCACCACGAGTCGCCCAGGAACGCCGACGCAACCCATACGCCGAAAAACGCTGCGACAGTGGCGATTATGCGTGACCAGTAATAGCCGTGTCGTCGACCGAGAAGTCCTGACTCCCGCACCTGGACGGAGAGCTCGGTGTAGGTGCTGACGTAGCGAGCAGCGGGTCGCTCGACGAGCGGACCTGTCGATGCAGCAGTCATGAATCCTCGTCGCTGTGGCGGCCCCGAGCGCCCCGGACGCGGATCGCGTCGACGGTTGAGCACCCACGAGAACGAAATCTCCGGACTCGGAGCCGTGCATTCCCGTTGACCTGCCCAAGTGTGGCACAGGCGACCCCGCACGTCGACAGCTCCGAATCGGGGCGGTTCACCCTGTCCGTCGCTGCACGTTGCTAGTGTCGAAGCAATCAGGCGACCGTCGACGAGAGTGTGTGCGGCGACAGACGAACACTCGAGCCCAGTGGTGTCCGATGTCGGTTTCGCCGCGAACGGAGCGCCGCAGAAACATGAGCACCCATCAATTGCTCGCTCAGAAGGTCGCCCGCTACCTCGAACGTCGGCTGTCCAAGCACGACATCACCAGCCCGGTCGGCGGCGACGTCACCGCGCAAGGGCAACTGCGCGAGAACGAGTACGCGCAGCTCGAGACGGACTGGGAGAGCGCTCTCGCCATCGCCGCCATCCCGTCGAAGCCCGGTCCCACCGCTGCCGACACGACCAAGCTGGACGAGCTGTCCAAGCGATACGGGATCAGCTGACACGCCCCGTCCGTGCACGCCATCTCGAATCGATGGCGTAGGGTGGAAGTTGTCGGATGATCTTCAGGCATCGAGCCGAAGCGTCACCTGCACGTTGGAGTCCCAACGCACGCCGACACACCCACACTGACATGTACGTCGATGTCCCTTATCGAAGGGGTTTCCATGGAACCCAACCCGTTGTTTCTCGCACCCAGCGATCCTGATTCCGAAATCGCCGAGGCCGCTGCCAATTCGCCGGTGACCGACACGGCCACTCGCCCCGCCCCGTCCTACACCGGGCTGTTCTCCGAAGCGCCGTAAGGCATTCCGCGGGCCTCGTGCCGGATGGTTCGCTCCATCCGTTCCGTGGCCTTCCGAAGCTCGCGCCGTCGTAGTGCGGCTTCGAAGCGTTGCCGTGCAACGTCTCCCACCGGAGTGAGCGGTGGAACCGCGATGGCCTTGCCGTCGGAATTCACCGCCACCATCGTGAAGTAGCAACTGTTGGTGTGCCGGGTGACGCCGTCGCGAATGTTCTCCGTCTGCACGTGAATGCCGACCTCCATCGAGGTCTTGCCGGTGTAGTTGACCGACGCGGAGAACGTCACCAACTCACCCACGTGGATGGCCTCCCGGAACACGACCCGATCCACCGAGAGTGTGACGACGTACGCCTGCGCGTATCTGCTCGCACACGCGTACGCGACTTGGTCGAGAAGTTTGAGAATCGTTCCGCCGTGGACATTCCCGGAAAAATTGGCCATGTCCGGTGTCATCAGCACCGTCATGGAGGTCGTGTGCTTCGAATCCGACATGTTTTTTCCTTCTCGACTCGGAACAGAGCGTGTCCCTCTCGACTCGAGACACAAGGTATCGGTGTCCGGCCTCACCCGCACCCGGTGTGCATTAATTGCTCCGCGGTTGCACAGTTGGAGGCATGACAGAGACCTCCGTGACCACATCGGTGGTCAGGCGCATCAGCGACGGTCGTGAGCAGGAGTTCGTGGCCTGGACCGACGCCGGCATCTCCATCGTGCGCACGTTTCCGGGCTTCCTCGGTGGCGGTTGGCTCCGGTCCTCGTCGGATCCGTCCGAGTACTACGTGCTCTACCGCTTCCGCGACAACGCGACGCTGGACGACTGGCTCGCATCCCCGCTGCGGAAAGCGTGGGTTGCCCGCGGCGAGGGAGTGGCCGACGACCATGCGACGCATCGCCTGACCGGCATCGAAGGGTGGTTCGAACCGCAGTCGAATCTGACCAACGCCGTGCGCGTCGTGGGGGCGCCGCCGCCGCGCTGGAAACAGGGAATCACCATCTGGATCGCGTTCTTCCCGCTCAGTCTGGTGCTCAATGTGCTTGTGGCGCCGCATGTTCTGAACGTCGTTCTGCGGACCCTGCTACTCACACTGATCAACACGCCGTTGATGGTCTACGTGCTGTTGCCGTTCATCACGGCCCGGCTGAAGCCGTGGCTCTCGCGCTGATCTGTGCCGGACTGTCCGCAGGGCATGATTGACTCCCCCAATGGACTTCCTGGTCGACTCTGTCGACTTGAACGAACCGCCGCCTTGGTCACGCTCTAGGCTGCGTGCGTTGGGCAAAGCGCTCGTTACCGCTACCGAACCACCCGGTGGGTGCCCAACCTATACCGACGTTATGTTGTGGCACAACGAGTTAGTCGCAAATGTGGCGGCAATTGTTTACTTGGGGGAGTGGTCGTCCTTCGATCACGATCGCATGGATGTGACATCCAGACCGAAAACACTGGACACACTGTTGCAGAAGCTTCGGCGACTAGTCCGCACCTAACGCTCGACGCCGTGCAAGACCTCGCGGGCGTGCGAGTAGATGCGGACTTCAGTCTGACTCAGCAGCTCGCGATGGCCAACGAACTGGCAACGCACTTCGGCGGGCAAGGAACGCAGGTCAAGGATTTGCGAGATAATCCGCATAGCGGATACCGAGCAGTCCACGTTTGGCTCCGCCTACCTGCCGGAAGGGTTGAGATCCAGGTGAGGACACTTGGCCAGAGTGCTTGGGCAAACATGTACGAGGCAGCAGGGGACAAGTTCGGCCGAGGGATCCGGTACGGAGAAGCCCACCCGGAGCCTGCTGTTCAAAGTCTGGTGCTAAGCCTCCATGAGGCAGCTCAGCAACTCGCAAGCGCAGAACAGTTTCGTCAGCGCCTCGAAGATCGAGCGACCGAAGTCGCTTTGCTTGCGCAGCACGCAGGTCCTGATCAACAAGCAGCGCTAGAGGTGTTCCGTCGTGAAAATGAGGAAAGGCTCGCTGAGCTTCGCGTCCTCGATAAACGATTCAGGGATGTACTTCTCGATACGAAACGTATGATCGAGGATATGGAGTTGGACGACTGATGGCAGGCTACGTGATTCAGTTCAATAGGCTGACCAGGGAGCGGCGGGTTCGTGAGTTCACTGGTGCGACCGGTCCCCGCGAAGCGATGGCCTACCGCTTGGAGCTTGAATCCCAGCGGACGGATGAGAACGTCGAGATCGCTGCGCTCACGAGCCGGTCGCTCGGGACTCTCGAGCGCACTCATTCGCGGTACTTCACAGGCAGAGAGCTCACCACAATTTGATGACGGTCAGCGGGCGACTCCCTAACGTGCCGCGTTCTTGATGAACTCTTCCACTCCCGATTCGGGAGCCACGCCCGCGAAGTAGCCGCCGCGCACGTGGCGTCTCGTCGCGTGGTCGTCCGTGGCGCGGGCAGCGGAATGCCACAGGTACGCGTCGTGCAGGATCACGTCGCCGCGCTCGACGTAGACGGCCACCTCGCCCCGCACCTTCTCGAAGCCGAGGGGCATCGGAAACGGGGGTGGGGTGGTCGAGCGTCCGCCGGTGGCGCGCGCCGTTGCCGGGACCTCGACGTTGTTGATGTTGCGGTAGGGCGCGGGCGTCGCCCACAGATGGCTGCCGGGTACCACGCGAAGAAACCCGTTGGCGGGCGAGGTTCCGTCGATGTGGAAGGTGAACGCCGTCGACGGCCAGATGTCCAGGCTCGGGCTGGCCTGCCAGTCCGAGTGCCAGCCGATGCGCGTGTAGCCGGACTCCTTGCCGGGCCGCGCATCCTGGTAGACGACGCCGAACTGCTCGCTGTCGCGCAGCCACGCCGTCTCTCCCAACAGGCGACGAACGGCGTCGACCAGAATCGGGTGGGTGACCGCCTCGTGGACGGCGGGGGAGAGTTCGTTGACGAACTCGACGTAGTTGGCGAATTTCTCCGCCTTCGCCGCCTCGTCGAGGAAGACCGTCGATCCGTAGCGTTGGTCGAGTTCGCCTGCCACGACGGCATTTTGGGCTGCGACGCATTCCGCTTCCATCCGGTCGACGTCGGCGGCGCTCTGCATTCCGCGCAGCACGGCGTACCCGTGCATCGAGTAGAACCAGGCGAGACCGTCGATGTCGTCGGCCGAGAACACACCGGGTTCGCTGAGGGTCGTCATGGACGCTCAATTTAATGTCATCGGCGCCGATCGGCACGTCGGGCGTGGGTGTCGGGCGTCAGTACTGTGTGGCACGTGCACATCACCGCGAAAGCCGACACGGCAGTGCGAGCTCTCGTGGAAATTGCGGCGCGGGGCGGCGGCGCGGTCAAGTCCGATGCTCTGGCGGCAGCCGTCGGTGAGTCGTCGAAGACGCTCGAGGTCGTGCTGGCGGATCTTCGTCGCGCCGGCCTCGTCTCGGCACGTCGCGGACCGGACGGCGGGTACTGGCTGGCGCGCGACGCGTCGGACATCTCGGTTGCCGACGTCATTCGGGTGGTCGACGGTCCCTTGGCGTCCGTCCGGGGCCGTCGGCCCGAAGAACTGACGTACGACGGTCACGCGGCGCCCCTGCAGGACGTATGGATTGCGGTGCGGACCAACATTCGCGCGGTTCTCGAACAGGTGACCGTCGCCGACGTCGCTGCCGGTGTCGTTGCCCCCTTCGTTCGGGAGCTGACCGAGCAGCCGGGTGCGTGGCTACGGCGGTCGTGACCAAGACCACAACTTTGCACTCACACGCAACTTTGCGTGGTTCTGCATAAATCCGTACCGTTGTTGTGGTGAGCCCCAACCCGAGCCTTCGTGACCGCAAGAAGGCCGCCACCCGCGCGGCACTCAGCGCTGCGGCCATCAAACTGGGTCGTGCGCTGGGTTTCGAGGTCGTGACGGCCGAGGCCATCGCGGCGGAGGCGGGTGTGTCCACACGCACCTTCCACAACTACTTCTCCAGCAAGGAGGAGGCGGCGCTGCACTATCTCGAAGAGGGCGCCTACGAATGGGTCCAGCTGCTGCGTCAGCGGCCGGCCACCGAACCGTTCTGGGAATCGTTGCGGCACATCGTGCTCGGGATCATCGACGACCCCGAACGCGACATCCACGAGACGATCGAGGTGGCGAAGATGGTCGAATCGACGCCCAACCTCCTGGCCCGGAAGCTCGAGCTCGACAGCACGCTGAGTCAGGCGTTCACCGACGCCATCGCCGAGCGGATCGGGATGGATGCCCGCGCCGATCTGTATCCCCGCATGCTGCAGTCGATCATCGGTGCGGCCGTCAGCGCGGCGCTGATGTTGTGGGAAAGCGGCCAATCGCACGCATCGTCCGCACGTGAACTGGTCGAACAGTCGCTCGCCCAGCTCGAACAGGGTTTCGTCCACCCGGTTCCACTGAACAAGAACCAAGGCTGAGAAGAACCAAGCCCAAGAAGAACCACGCCAGAAACAACCACGTCACCGAGGAGTCCACCGTGGCCACCTATCTCTACCGAGTCGGCAAGTTCGCCTACCGGCGAAAAGCCGTCGTGCTCGTTGTCTGGCTCGCACTTCTGATCCTTGCCGGGGTCGGGGCGGCCACACTGTCCGGCCCCACGTCCAACGCGTTCTCCATTCCGGGAACGCCCGCCCAACAGGCACTGGACCTGCAGTCGGAGCGTTTTCCGGCGGCAGCGGAAGATCCGCTGACGGCCGCCACGGCGCAGTACGTCTTCCAGGCTCCGGCCGGCACCACGCTGGACACGCCGGCCAACAAGGAGGCGATCGACAAGGTCATCGCCGACATTCGCGGCATCGGCGCGGTGGAGGATTCGGCCAAGGTCGATCCGGCGGCAGGGCCCGTGCCGGAAGGCGCGAAGCCCATGCTCGATCCGGTGGCCGGGAACCAGTCGATCGTCGACACCTACGCCAAGTCCGGGGTGGCCCCCGACGTCGCCGCAGCCAACGCTGCCGCCGTCTCGCCGCTCTCGCCGGACAAGACCATCGGCACGCTCGAGGTGCCGCTCTCGGGCACCGTCTCCGACGTCACCGCCGACACCCGTGCGCAGCTCGATCAAGCGGCGCAGCCGGCGCGTGACGCCGGGCTGACCGTGGAGATCGGCGGCAGTGCCATGCAGGAGAACACACCTCCCGGTGGCACCGCAGAGCTCATCGGCCTCGGTGTGGCCGCCGTCGTGCTGGTCGTCATGTTCGGGTCGCTGGTCGCCGCCGGTCTGCCTCTGATCACGGCCATCGTCGGTGTGGGTATCACCAGTCTCACCATCACGACGGCTACCGGTTTCGCCCAATTGACCCAGTTCACACCGATTCTCGCGTTGATGATCGGTCTGGCGGTGGCCATCGACTACTCGCTGTTCATCGTCGCTCGATTCCGCAACGAGCTGTCCAACACCGGTGACCGCGAAGAGGCGGCGGGCCGAGCGGTCGGAACCGCCGGTAGCGCAGTCGTTTTCGCCGGTACGACCGTGTTGATCGCCCTCGTCGCGCTGCGCGTCGTCGGCATTCCCTTCCTCTCGCAGATGGGTCTGGCCGCCGGATTCGGCGTCCTGGTGGCGGTCCTCGTCGCACTGACTCTTCTCCCCGCCGTATTGGGGCTGTTCGGCCGAAAGGCGTTCGCGGGCAAGGTCCGCTCCGTTCCGGACCCCGAGCACAGCGAGAACCCGACCAACGGTCTGCGCTGGGTCCGCCTCGTGGTCAAGCGCCCCGCACTGTTCCTCGTCGCCGGTGTGGTGATTCTCGGTGTCATCGCAGGCCCCATGACCGGTCTGCGACTGGCTCTTCCCTCCATCGCCACGTCCGATCCCGGAACGTCCGTGCGTCAGGCATACGACCTTGTCGACAAGGGCTTCGGTCCCGGACGCAACGGTCCGCTCCTCGTCGTCGTCGATGCGGCCGACGTGCCGGAGGCCGACCGCGCCGCGGCGTTCTCCCGAGTGGTGGAGCTGGCGGCGTCCAACCCCGACGTCGCCAATGCGCAGCAGGCCGGTGTCAACCAAGCCGGCGACACGGCCCTGGTCTCGGTCACCCCGAAGAGTTCGCCGAACAGCGACGCCACACGCGATCTCGTGAGCTCCCTGCGCGACGCGGAGCCGGGTCTGCAGTCGCAGTTGGGCGTCAAGTATGGCGTCACCGGTCAGACGGCGCTCGAACTCGATGTCTCGCAACAGCTTCAGGATGCGTTGATTCCGTACCTTGCAGTGGTGGTCGGCCTTGCGTTCCTGCTCCTGATGGTGGTGTTCAGGTCGATCCTCGTGCCGTTGACGGCCACGGTCGGCTTCCTGCTGAGCGTCCTCGCGACGTTCGGTGCGACGGTCTTCATCTTCCAGGAGGGCGGACTCGGCCTCATCTCCAACCCGCAGCCCATCGTCAGCTTCATGCCGATCTTCCTGATCGGTGTGGTGTTCGGACTCGCGATGGACTACCAGGTGTTCCTGGTCTCCCGCATGCGCGAGGCCTACGTCCACGGTGCGGACGCTCAGGAAGCGATCGTGACGGGCTTCAAGTTCGGGGCCCGAGTCGTGGCCGCTGCAGCCGTCATCATGATCTCGGTCTTCGCCGCGTTCATGCTCGAACCCGACGCGTTCATCAAGTCGATCGGCTTCGCTCTGGCGGCGGCCGTGTTCTTCGACGCCTTCGTGGTGCGCATGGTGCTGATCCCGGCCGTGATGTCTGTGCTCGGCGACAAGGCCTGGTACCTGCCGAAGTGGCTGGACAAGATTCTGCCGAACGTCGACATCGAAGGGGAGAAGCTGCAGAAGGTGCTCCACGCGGACGAAGCCGACAAAGACGTGGTCGAAGCCCGGTGACGTCCGCCGTGGTGGAAAGCGGGTTCGTGCGCAGGGCGACCGGGAAGGTCGTAGCCCGGTCGCCATTTTTCAGCGGTAATGTCGTCACGTCATGCTGATCTCGCTGCTGCGCACCTACCTCGCGCCATACCGCCGCCCCTTGGTGGCGGTGGTGGTGCTCCAGCTTTTCGCCACGGTGGCGTCGCTGTATCTGCCGAGCCTGAACGCCGACATCATCGACAACGGCATCACACGGGGCGACACGAACTACATCCTCTCGACCGGTGCCGTCATGCTGGCGGTGTCCTTCGTGCAGATCATGTGTTCCATCGGCGGCGTCTACTTCGGTGCCAAGGCGTCGATGGCGGCCGGACGCGACATGCGCGGAGCGTTGCTCGACCGCGTGGGTACGTACTCGGCGCGTGAGGTCGGCAGGTTCGGTGCGCCGTCGCTGATCACTCGCAACACCAACGACGTTCAGCAGGTTCAGATGCTGATCGTGATGGGCTGCACCATCCTGGTCATGGCGCCCATCATGTGCGTCGGCGGTGTGTTCATGGCGCTGCGTGAAGACCTCGGACTCTCGTGGGTCCTTGCCATCGCGGTGCCCGCGCTGGCCATCTCCATGGGTCTGATCATCGTGCGGATGATTCCCGGCTTCAAGCAGATGCAGACGCGCATCGACACCGTCAACCGTGTTCTGCGCGAACAGATCACGGGTATCCGCGTGGTGCGCGCCTTCGTGCGCGAGCCGTACGAGATCGCCCGATTCGACGACGCGAACTCCGAACTAACCGCCACCGCGTTGCGCGTCGGCCGGTTGCAGGTGTTGCTCTTCCCCGTGGTCATGCTCATCAGCAACCTCACCTCGGTGGCCGTCATCTGGTTCGGTGGGCACGCAATCGACCAGGGACGCATGGAGATCGGGTCGTTGACCGCGCTGCTGAGCTACATCATGCAGATTCTGATGGCCGTGATGATGGCGTCGTTCATCGCGATGATGGCGCCGCGCGCGTCGGTCTGTGCCGAGCGCATTCAGGCCGTCCTCGACACCGAGTCGTCGGTTGTCCCGCCCGCAAAGCCGGCCTCGTTCCTCACCTCCCCGTCCACCGTCGAGTTCGACGGAGCCGGATTCTCCTACCCCGGTGCAGAATTTCCGGTGCTGTGCGACGTCTCGTTCACCACGCGAGCAGGAACCACCACGGCGATCATCGGCAGCACGGGCTCGGGCAAGACCACACTGGTGAACCTTCTTCCGCGACTGATCGATACGACGGCAGGCGCGGTGCGTGTGGGCGGCGTCGACGTCCGCGAGCTCGGTCTGCAGGATCTGCGCGCCGAGATCGGTCTCGTGCCGCAGCGGCCCTACCTCTTCTCGGGCACCATCGCGTCGAACCTGCGCTACGGCAAGGACGACGCCACCGAGGACGAGATGTGGGAGGCCCTCGAGATCGCGCAGGCCGCCGACTTCGTGCGGGCCATGCCGGACGGTCTCGACACGGCCGTCACGCAGGGCGGTACGACGGTCTCCGGCGGGCAGCGCCAGCGCCTGGCCATCGCACGCGCGGTGATCCGTCGCCCCAGCGTCTACCTCTTCGACGACGCGTTCTCCGCGCTCGACCTGACCACCGACGCCAACCTGCGTCGGGCGTTGCGCCCCATCACCCGCGACTCGTCCGTGATCGTGGTCGCGCAGCGTGTGTCGACGATCCGTGACGCCGAACAGATCGTGGTGCTCGACGACGGCCGGATGGTCGGCGTCGGGACGCACGAGGAGTTGGTGGCGTCGTGCCCCACCTACGCGGAGATCGTCGACTCCCAGGCCGCAACGGCGAGCGTCTCGTGACGCGGCCAGGCGGGCCGATGGCGGCCGCACCCGGAGCGCCCGGCACCAAGGCGATGACCTTCGGGCCGTCCGTCAAGCGACTGCTCGCGCGATTGCGGCCGCAGCGCGCCATGATCTCGGTCGTGCTGATCCTGGCGTCGGCCAGCGTCGTGCTGACTGTGTTGGCTCCCAAGATTCTCGGCGACGCGACGAACCTGATCTTCGACGGCATCGTCGGACGGCAACTGCCGCCCGGTGTGTCCAAGGACGACACGGTGCAGAATCTGCGCGACGCCGGTCAGGGCACCTTCGCCGATCTGGTGTCCGGGATGAACGTGACCCCCGGCGCGGGAATCGACTTCGACGCCGTCGGCCGCGTGTTGATGATCGTCCTGGCGCTCTATCTCGCGTCGTCGCTGCTCGGTTGGGTGCAGGGGTACCTCCTCAACGTCGCGCTCCAGAAGACCATCAAGAAGCTGCGCACCGACGTCGAAAGCAAGATCCATCGACTCCCCTTGAGCTACTTCGACTCTCACAAGCGGGGCGACGTTCTCAGCCGGGTCACCAACGACATCGACAACGTGTCGCAGAGCCTGCAGCAGACGCTCAGTCAGCTGGTCACGTCGGTTCTGACCGTCGTGGGCATCCTGGCGATGATGCTCTACATCTCACCGTTGCTGGCTTTCGTTGCGGTGCTGACGGTTCCGGTGTCGGTGATCGTGACTGCGCGGATCGCGAAGCACTCACAGCCGCACTTCGTGGCGCAGTGGAAGCAGACCGGTTCGCTCAACGCTCAGGTCGAAGAGGCATACACCGGGCACGAGCTGGTCAAGGCCTACGGCCGTCAGGAAGAGACCGAGCGCGTCTTCCACGAGAGCAACGAGGGGCTCTACCAGGCAAGCTATCGGGCGCAGTTCATCTCCGGAATCGTCATGCCCGCCATCATGTTTCTGGGCAACATCAACTACGTCATCATCGCGGTCGTCGGCGGGTTGCGAGTGGCCTCGGGCACGCTGAGCCTCGGTGAGGTGCAGGCGTTCATCCAGTACTCGCGCCAGTTCACGCAGCCGCTCACGCAGATCGGGTCGATGGTGAACCTGCTGCAATCGGGCGTCGCGTCGGCGGAGCGCATCTTCGAGATCCTCGACGCCGAGGAAGAATCGAAGGACCCGGTGCCGTGCGAGACCCCCGAGAGCCGAAGCGGACGAGTCGAATTCGATCACGTGTCGTTCCGCTACGAGGCGGACCGCCCACTGGTGGAAGACCTGTCGTTCGTGGCCGAGCCCGGACAGATGGTGGCGATCGTCGGGCCCACCGGCGCAGGCAAGACCACGCTGGTGAACCTGATCATGCGGTTCTACGACATCGATTCCGGGCGCATCACCCTGGACGGCGTCGACACGCGGAGGATGACCCGCGACGACCTGCGGGCCCGAACCGGCATGGTGCTCCAGGACACCTGGCTGTTCGGCGGCACGATTCGCGAGAACATCGCCTACGGCGATCCCACTGCCTCCGAGGACAAGATCATGGAGGCAGCGCAGGTCAGTTACGTCGACCGGTTCGTGCACTCGCTGCCGTTGGGCTACGACACGGTGATCGACGGTGAGGGCGGAAACGTCAGTGCCGGTGAGAAGCAGCTGATCACCATCGCGCGGGCGTTCCTCGCCAACCCGTCGATCCTCATCCTCGACGAAGCGACGTCGTCGGTCGACACCCGCACCGAGCTGCTCGTGCAGAAGGCCACCGCTGCATTGCGCAGCGACCGTACGAGTTTCGTCATCGCGCATCGTCTGTCGACGATCCGCGATGCGGATCTGATCCTGGTGATGGAGAACGGATCCATCGTCGAGCAGGGCACGCACGAGCAGTTGATCGATGCGCGCGGTGCGTACTACCGCCTCAGTGCGTCCGGCCTCGAGGCCGCGTCCGATTCGATGAGCCGGTGACATTGCCCTACTTCGACATCGGAACGCGGATAGACGGGCAGGCCGGAGGCCGGTCGACATCGAACGGTGAGCTCGGTCGAACCGGGGTGATCCATACCCCCCACGGCGACATCCGCACCCCCGCGTTCATCGCGGTCGGCACCAAGGCCACGGTCAAAGCTGTTCTGCCCGAGACAATGAAGGACCTCGGGGCGCAGGCGGTCCTCGCGAACGCGTACCACCTGTATCTGCAGCCCGGTTCGGACACCGTCGACGAGGCCGGCGGTCTCGGGAAGTTCATGAACTGGGACGGTCCGACGTTCACCGACAGCGGCGGCTTCCAGGTCATGTCGCTCGGTGTCGGTTTCAAGAAGGTCATCTCGATGGACAGCACGCGAGTGCAGTCCGACGACGTGATAGCCGAGGGCAAGGAACGCCTCGCGCGCGTCGACGACGACGGGGTGACCTTCAAGTCGCACCTCGACGGCTCTCGCCACCGCTTCACCCCCGAGGTGTCGATGCAGATCCAGCATCAGCTCGGCGCCGACATCATGTTCGCGTTCGACGAGCTCACCACCCTGATGAATACCCGCGGCTACCAGGAACTCTCGGTGGACCGCACCCAGGCGTGGGCCGTCCGGTGCGTCGATGAGCACGAGCGTCTCACGGCCGAACGGGTCGGCAAGCCGTACCAGTCATTGTTCGGCGTGGTGCAGGGCGCGCAATACGAAGACCTTCGACGCAAAGCCGCACGCGGCCTGGCGGCGTTGGACTTCGACGGATTCGGCATCGGCGGAGCGCTGGAGAAGCAGAACCTCGGCACCATCGTGCGGTGGGTGAACGAGGAACTGCCCGAACACAAGCCGCGTCACATGCTCGGGATCAGCGAGCCCGACGACTTCTTCGTCGCCATCGAGAACGGCGCCGACACCTTCGATTGCGTCAACCCGTCACGCGTCGCGCGGAATGCGGCGATCTACACCCGCGACGGACGCTTCAACATCAACACAGCACGCTTTCGTCGCGACTTCACCCCCATCGACGATCAATGCGACTGCTACACCTGCGCCCATTACACCCGCGCCTACATGCACCATTTGTTCAAGGCGAAGGAAATGCTCGCCTCGACCCTCGCCACCATTCACAACGAACGGTTCACGGTGAAGTTGGTCGACGACATTCGTGCGTCGATCGAGGCCGGGCGGTTTCAGGAGTTCAAGGCAGAGGTGCTGGGGCGGTTCTACTCGGCGCGGTAGCCCCCTGTTTTCCGGTGATCACGGCCAAAATGTTCGCTTTCTGCTTATTTGCGCGCAATTTCGCCGTGATCACCGCGGTCCTGGGGGCCTACACCTCGTACGTCGGCTCCCGCTTCTTCAGGTACGCGATGACGCGGTAGGTGATCGGCATGACCAGCACCTCGGCCAGCGTCTTCCACAGGAACCCGACGATCACGTAGTTGATGAAGTCGGCCCATGTGCTGATCCCGATGACGCCCGCGGCGATGGAGCAGAAGATGAGGGTGTCACCGAACTCGCCGACGATCGTCGATCCGAGCAGGCGCGCCCAGAGATGCTTTTCCTTGGTGCGTTCCTTGATCGCGACGAGCACGAGCGAGTTCAGCAGCTGCCCGACGAGGTAGCCGGCGAGTCCGGCTAGCACCAGTCGCGGCACGACACCGACAACCGTTTCGAGCGACTGTTGGTTCTCGTAGAACGACGCCGACGGAAGCTCGATGGCGATCCAGAAGCACACCGACGTCAGGATCAGTGAGGCGAAGCCCAGGTAGATGGCTCGGCGTGTGGCTTTGAAGCCGTACACCTCGCTGAGCACGTCGCCGAGGATGTAGGCGAGCGGGAAGAGGAAGAACGCGCCGTCGGTGTTGATCGGCAGAATTTGGAACGGTCCGAGGAAGACGTCGGAGCCGGAGAAGAACGACACGCCTTTGCTGGCGGTGACGTTGGAGATGAGGAGGGTGGCGGTGAAGAGCGCGACGATGGCGGCGTAGTAGCTCCCGTTGACGCGAGCGAACACCGCCTGTCCAGAGTGCGGCTCTTCGGTTGTTTCTCGAGTATCGGTCATGGGGGCAATACAAGCACCCGACCGTCGACGCGAGCGAATCCGGCGAACTACGCCACCCGGCCGCCGGTGACCACCCGATAGGCGAAGGTGCCGGCGATGATCGTGACGGGGATCGTGATCAGCAGCCCGAGTCCGAGAGGAATGGCTCCCAGGATGTTGATGCCGATGCACGCCAACGCCAACACGAACAGGGTGCCGACGTTCGACGAGATCGCCTGCGCGCTGGCCTTGATCGCCCCGATGGGTCCGAGATCGTGGTCGAGGACGAATTGCAGTGTCCACCACGTCAGGAAGATGGCAATGATGCCGGGAATGATCAGCAGGATGAAGCCGATTCCGGTGAGCAGTCCCACCAGCACGCTCGACAGCACCACCGTGAGTACGTTGGAGAACTGGAAGAACGCCGCGAACGTGGGCTTGTTGCCGTCGGTCTCGTGCAGGGCGCCGCGGACGAATGCGGCGTTGAGCAGATAGCTGACAACGGCCGAGGCCAGCGTGCCCAGGATGTTGAGAATCGAGAACGTTGCCGCCAGATCGGTTGTGTCGCTGCTGAAGCCGCCGGTGAGGAAATTGACGACGATGGAGACGACGGCGGCGATCACCATGATGCCGACCCATACGCCGGCGTTGGCCTTGAACTTGTTCCAGCCGTACGAGAGTGCGTTGCCCACCGTCAAGGTCGGGGCGCCGCCGTACCCGTATCCGGCGTCGACCGGATTCATGGGCGGGGGCGGCGGATAGTTGCCGAAGTTCTGCTGAGGTGGCGGATAGTTGCCGTAATTCTGCTGCGGCGGCGGGTAGCTCCCGTAGTTCTGAGGGGGCGGCGGATAACCACCGTAGTTCTGCGGAGGCTGGGGGTTCTGGCCGTAGGGATCAGGCCCGCCTTCGTTTCCCAGCGGTGGATGCTCGTACGGGCTTTTGTCCGATCCGTCGGTCATGCCCACAGAATAGTGCCTGCATACGACAAAAGGCGCGGACACATGTCCGCGCCTTTCGTCGACGTGCAGATCAGTTCTTGACCACCTGGGTTCCGCCGGCGAGTTCGTCGTGCTTTCCCTGCTTGGTCGGGCTGTTGTTGATGGTCACCGCGATCACGATGTACGCGATGAGAACCAGCAGGCCGCCGATGAACGGAATGATGCCGAGCAGGAGGAACGAGTTGCGGATCGCCGACTGCTGAGGCGTGGTCCGCGCTGCACCGCCGGGTCCCCGAACGCCCAACCCCAGCGCGCGCTTTCCCAGCGTTGCGCCCTGCGTCGTCTCCATGGCGACGAAGTATCCGAAGCCCAGGATGCCGACGAAGACGCCGGTGAGGGTGACGTCGCCGATGCTCGCGAAGATCACCACCAGGATCGTCGCGACGATTCCCACGATGATCCCGTCGATGATGCGGGCACCGAAACGGACCCCGAGACCGGCGGGCGTTCCGCTACCACTCGGATTGGGAAATCCGCCGTACTGCTGGCCCTGATCGTATTGCGGCTGCGAGGAGTAACCGCCCTGCTGAGGCTGCCCCGGGTACCCGCTCTGCGGTGGGGGCGGGTAGCCGCCGCTCTGTCCGTACTGCGGGCCGCTCTGGGGCGGTGGGTACTGGCCGGGTGGGGGGTACGAGCCGGGAGGCGGGTACTGGCCGGGCGGGGGATACGAACCGGGAGGCGGGGTTCCGCCCTGTTCGCCCTGCGGTGGGTTTCCTTGCGGGTTCTGATTCGGGTCGTAACCGCCAGAAGTCATGTCGTCCCTGTCGTGGAAAGGAAATGGTCGCGTCGCCGCACACCCTACGTCGCGGCGACGCTGCTGCCTAGCTTTTACAACCGAACGACCCACGGTGCGGACGGAACCGACGTCGGATTCCACCGCTCCAACAAGTCGGCCGCATCGGTCGCGGGAACGCCGAGCGAATCGGCGACCATCCGAAACACATCCGATGGGGACTCTCCGAGTTCCATTCTGTCCCTGAGAGTTACCGCGCCGTCGCGTTTGGCCAATCGCTTGCCGGTCGGGCCGAGTGCGAGCGGAACATGGACGTACTGCGGAGGTTCGATCCCCAACAGCGTGGCCAGGTACGACTGCCGGGGAGCGGAGGTGAGCAGATCGTCGGCTCGTACCACCTGGTCTATTCCCTGATCGCCGTCGTCGACGACCACGGCGAGGTTGTAGGCAGGAGTGCCGTCGCCCCGGCGAAGCACGAAATCGTCCACCACGCCGGTGAATTCGTCGTGAAGGAGATCCTCGACCGTCCACGACGACGTGCCGGACCGCAACCGCAGCGCGGCCGGACGGACTGCTCGACGGGCAGAGCGCTCCGCGTCTGTCAGAGACCGGCACGTGCCGGGATACGCACCGTCCGGTGCATGCGGCGCCGACGCTGCGTCGAGGATTTCTCTACGGGTGCAATAGCACTCGTAGACCAGATCGGCAGCGACCAGCCGATCGATCGCCGCGTCGTACAGTTCGCGGCGTTCGGACTGTCGGACCGGCTCTCCGTCGAAATCGATTCCGAAAGCACGTAAATCGGCGATCTGACGAGCTTCCGCGCCGTCCGCAACACGGTCGAGGTCCTCCATTCTCAGCACGAACGCCCGGCCCGTGGAACGCGCGAAGAGCCACGCCAACAGCGCCGTTCGCAGGTTCCCCACATGCAAATCTCCCGACGGACTCGGAGCGAAGCGCCCGGCCGTCACTGCCGCCCCAACAACGCGTCTCGCTCCTCCACCGTCACCGCCCGAATCGACTCCACGACGGCGGCAACCTCGGGTCGACGCAATGCTTCGGGCCGCGCGACCAACCAGTAAGACAGTCGGACGGTCACGTTGTCCGCCATCAAACGGATCAGGTCGTCGTGCCGGTCGGCCATGAAACAGGGAAGCAAGCCGATTCCCGCATGCGCTCGGGTGGCCTCGACGTGAACGAAAACGTTTGTGGAGGTGACCGATTCGTGCATCGACGGGGCGATGCTACGAGCCTGGTCCAGGTCGTCGACCGCCAGGACGGAGTCGATGAAGTAGACGAGCCCGTGGCCGGCCAGGTCGGCGACTTCCCGCGGTTCCCCGTGCGTGTCCACGTACGTTCTCGAGGCGTACAGGCCCAGGCTGTAATCGGCGAGGCGTATCGACTCCGCTCGGTGGACCTGCGGCTGCCCCACAACGACTTCGACGTCCATGCCCGACCGTTGCTGCGACGCCCGCCTCGTGGTGGCGACGATCTCGACGGTGATGCCCGGGTGTCGTTCGCGGACACGGGCGGCGGCAGGAGCCACCACGTACGCGCTGAATCCGTCCGTCGCGGAGATGCGCACGACGCCCTCGAGTTCGCCGGTCCGGTTGCCGGTGACCAACCCGCGCAGGACGGCGTCGACGGACTCCGCGGCGTCGAGTGCGGTCCGGCCCAGCTCCGTGAGTTCCCAGCCGCCGGCTCCCCGCACGAGGACGCGGCCGCCCAGCGCCCGCTCGAGGGCGGCGATCCGCCGCGACACGGTGGTGTGGTTGATGCCCAGATCGTCGGCGGCCGCGGTGAACCGGCCGGACCGTCCCACGGCCAGCAATATGA
This sequence comes from Rhodococcus sp. 320_ES, assembly GCF_059691855.1. Taxonomy (NCBI): domain Bacteria; kingdom Bacillati; phylum Actinomycetota; class Actinomycetes; order Mycobacteriales; family Nocardiaceae; genus Rhodococcus; species Rhodococcus sp. 320_ES. The sequence goes on from NZ_JCAWAG010000003.1 coordinate 310,096, forward strand.
GGAGATCGTCCGGGCTGGGCAGCGGCCGACCTGCGTCCGACTTTCCCGCAGTAGACACGGCCACATCTGCATCTTTGCAGAGGGCGGGTGCAATTCGGGTCATTGTGGACGACACCCCTGTGCGCTGATACTCCTAACGGACGGCAGTATGTGCACTGCGTCACATATCGAGGAGAAGCAATGACAGTCGACAGCACAGCCCGCGCCGAGGACGACAGCGCGCCCAGCGGTTTGAAGAAGGTGGTCGCGGCGTCCATGGCCGGGACCGTGGTCGAGTGGTACGAGTTCTTTCTCTACGGAACCGCCGCCACTCTGGTCTTCAGCAAGATCTTCTTCGCAGAGGGGACGAGCGAGCTCGACGCCATCCTCGCCTCGTTCGTCACGTACGCCGTCGGATTCGTCGCGCGCCCGTTGGGCGGCATCGTGTTCGGACACTTCGGTGACAAGTACGGACGCAAGAAGCTCCTCCAGTTCAGCTTGGTTCTCGTCGGATCCGCGACGTTCCTGATGGGATGTCTGCCGACGTTCAACCAGATCGGTTACTGGGCCCCGGCGCTGCTCGTGACACTGCGATTCATCCAGGGATTCGCGGTCGGTGGCGAATGGGGAGGCGCCGTTCTTCTCGTCGCCGAGCACAGCCCCAACAAGAGTCGCGGTTTCTGGGCGAGCTGGCCGCAGGCCGGGGTGCCCGGAGGAAACCTCCTCGCCACCGTCGTGCTGCTCGTGCTGACCACCACGCTCTCCGACGACGCCTTCCTGAGCTGGGGATGGCGCGTGGCTTTCTGGCTGTCCGCGGTCATCGTGTTCGTCGGCTACTACATCCGCACCAAGGTGACCGACGCCCCGATCTTCCTCGAGGCGCAGAAGCAGACCGAGATCATCAAGGCCGCGTCGTACGGCGTCTTCGAGGTCGTCAAGCGCTACCCGCGCGGCGTGTTCACCGCGATGGGCCTGCGATTCGGCGAGAACGTCATGTACTACTTGGTGGTCACCTTCTCGATCACGTACCTCAAGGTCGAGGTCGGCACCGACACCAGCACGATTCTGTGGTGGATGCTCATCGCGCACGCCATTCACTTTGCTGTGATTCCTCAGGTCGGACGCCTCGCGGATCGCGTCGGACGCCGACCGGTCTACTTCGTGGGTGCGATCACGGCGGCAACGTGGGGCTTCTTCGCCTTCCCGATGATGAACAGCGGCCACAACGTGGTCATCATGCTGGCCATCATCATCGGCCTTCTCTTCCACGCATTCATGTACGCGACGCAACCGGCGATCATGGCCGAGATGTTCCCGACGCGCATGCGGTACTCCGGTGTGTCGCTGGGCTACCAGGTGACGTCGATCGTCGCCGGTTCGCTGGCACCGATCATCGCGGTGAAGCTGCTCGACGTGTACGGCTCGTCGGTTCCGATCGCGCTCTACCTCGCCATTGCCTGCGCCATCACGGTGGTGGCGGTCGTGGTCGCGCGTGAGACCAAGGGTCTCTCGCTCGAGAGCATCGACGTCGCCGACGCCAAGAACCTCGCGACCGAGGCGGAGCTGTCGAAGGTCGGGTTGAAGTGAGCGATCTGCAAGGTCGCTCGGCGCTGGTGACGGGGGGCGCCAGCGGAATCGGCGCCGCCTGCGCCCGCCGCTTGGCCGAACGCGGCGCGCGTGTGACGATCGCCGACGTCGACGAGACGGCGGCCAAGGAACTCGCCACCGAACTCGGCGGCGAAGCGTGGGGTGTCGACCTGCTCGACACGGCCGGTCTGGAGTCGTTGTCGCTCGACGTCGACATTCTGGTCAACAACGCCGGTATCCAGACCGTTGCGGCGATCGTCGATTTCGAACCGGCGGCGTTCCGGCGAATTCAGACGCTGATGGTCGAGGCGCCGTTCCTGCTTGTACGAGCTGCGTTGCCGCACATGTACGCTCGCGAATTCGGGCGCATCGTCAACGTGTCGTCGGTACACGGACTTCGCGCGTCGGAATTCAAGGTGGCGTACGTGACCGCCAAACATGCTCTCGAAGGAATGTCCAAGGTGACCGCCCTCGAAGGCGCGAGTCACGGCGTGACCAGCAACTGCGTCAACCCCGGATACGTACGAACCCCGTTGGTGGAGAAGCAGATCGCCGATCAAGCGAAGGCGCACTCGATACCCGAGAGCGAGGTGCTCGAGAAGGTGATGCTGACCGAGAGCGCCATCAAGCGGCTGGTCGAGCCGGACGAGGTGGCGTCGTTGGTGAACTGGCTGGCGTCGGACGACGCCGGCATGGTGACCGGAGCGTCCTACACCATGGACGGTGGCTGGACCGCGAGTTAGCTCGCGGTCACCGCGGGCCGAAGCGAATCGACGCCGCAGTCGGCCATGAACTCGTCGAAGACGCGATCGAAGCGGTCCGGGAGATCGAGGTGCGGGAAATGCCCTGCGCGCGGGAAGATTTCGACCCGCCCGTGGGGCAGTTCTGCGCGTGCGTTCTCGGTGTGAGCCTGGGGAATGATCGTGTCGCGCTCGCCCCAGATGAGCAGCGCCTGAATGTCCTGATACGCCGCGAAATGCGGTGTCGCGCTCACGGTCTGGCCGCGGAAGCTGATGACGGATCGAGCGGTGGCTAGGAATGCGCGGCGAGTCTTGGGGTCCTGGACGGACGCGAAGGCGCGCCACGCTTCCGTCGAGCTCGCGCTCATCGGATTCAGGCCGATCTTGCTCAGGCCGTCGAGCGCGAGGTCGATGCCGTCACGCACCTTCTGTGAGGCGACGACGGGAAGGACGAGTTCGCTGCCGGGAAGGGTGGCGGCGCGCAGCAGCGGGCTCACCTCGGGTCCCAGGCCGCCGCTGGCGATCAGCACCAGGCGCTCGACTCGGTCGGGGAACAGGTACATCGTCTGCATGGCGATGCCGCCGCCGAGCGAGTGGCCGACGAAGGTTGCCGAGTCGATGTCCAGTGCTTTCAGCAGGTCGCGCACCGTGGCCGCGTGCGCGCTGAGCGAGTAGTCGCCCGCGGGCTTGTCGGACTCGCCGTGGCCGAACAGGTCGGGAACGATGACGCGGTACCGCGTGGACAGCGACGTGACCTGCGGCGCCCAGTTGTGATGTGAGCCGAGCAGGCCGTGGATCAGGACGACGGCAGGGCCCGAGCCCTCGTCGAGGTAATGCAGTTCGTCGCCGTGCAGTCGGAGCGTGTGCATGTCCGTCTGTCGTGCCATGGTGAATCCCTTCGATGGTGCAAGAGTGAATACCTCTCGCCTACCCAGTGTGCGCTTCTCGACCCCTTTACACAGAACAGCTCGCTGTATCGGCCAAACACGCTAGTCGCACACAAACTTTCTCCGGGCCCGTTGTGGTTGCTCCCTTGTATTCGCTGCCGCCGCCACCGCGGCTCGGTCGCAGGTCAGCGCACGGTTCGTCAGTGCGTCAACGCCACCTTGACGGCGACGACGATCGTCGCGGTGATCGCGAGAGTGATGCCGGCCGCCACCGCCCGCCACGAGAGGCGTTCGCCACGCAACCGCTGCGCGAGCAGCGGAATCCCGGCAATTCGGGCAGTGACCAGCGCCGACGCGGCGATCTGAGCGACGCCCGTCGGAACCACCTGGAGCCATCCGAGCCCGAGAAGAACCGTCGGGATCAAGCCCGACGACGCGATGGGGACACTGTCCCGCAACTCTTCGAGCCAATGCCGTCGACTCCGCTGCTCGGTGGGAAGCATCGCCGCAGCGACGCTGTCGGCGAAGATGTGCGCGAGGAAGGTGGTCACCGTCGTGCCCAGTGCGAGCGCCGTGGCCGAGCCGTCGTCGATACTGGCCGTCGACGCGGCGACGATCACCGCCAGGACGAGCACGTTGCCGTAGACGTACGACGACAGCCGGGCGGACGCGCGAGACGGGGACAGAATGCCCTGCGGCCTAGTGGTCACGTAGCGATGCAGGGCACGCACTCGTCGGGGCAGCGGCATGGTGGTCGATTCTGTCAGGGGCGTGTCGATAGTGTGCGGTGGTGACGGAACTGGTGCGTGGGGTCACCTGGCCCCGTCTGCGACCGGAGCTGGCCGTGTCGGACGTCGAGACGGGACGGATACGCAGGATCCCGCTCGACTCGGGGTTTCTGTCGTTCCGAGTGGTGGGTGAGCGGGGACGAACCTACTGCCTCGGCCGTTCCGCAGCCGACGGCGACGGTGGTTCGATCCACATTCCGTGTCCGGATCGGGCGTACGCCGTGTCCGGAGGCCAGTGCGACGAGTGCGCATCGAAGGATCAGTTCAGATTCGTTCACATCGTGCACCGACAGAACTTCGTCTCCAAGGACATCGAAGCAGCTGTGATGCAACCACATTGGCTGTACGTCGCCACCTTCGCCGGTGGTGTGAGCAAGATCGGTACCGCGGCCGACACACGAAAGTGGGGACGGCTCGCCGAACAGGGTGCTCTCGTGGGCCGATACGTCGCGCGCGGCGCGGACGGTCGCGTCATCCGGGAGATGGAAGACGCGGTGACCGCGGGTATCGGACTGCGCCAGGCGGTTCGGGCGTCGGCGAAGGCGATGGCACTCGCGCGGCCGATCGATCTCGCCGAGTTGGATGCACTCAACTCGGCCGACGCGCAGCAGGCGCGAGAGCTGTTGTCGGGCTCGGACTTCGGTGAGGGATCGGCGACGGTCGACGACACCTGGGACCCTCCGCCGGGACGCGATGCCCTGATCGACGCCGGTGAACGAATCGCCTATCCGGCAGACCTCACGCAGGGAGCTCACGGATTCTCGATCGAATCGGTGGTCGGATCCGCCGCGCTGGTCGCCGTCCCGGAGGATCCGACCACGGCATACGTTGCGGATCTGTCGAGGCTCAAGGGTCGGCGCATCGAGTTCGGTGAGTACCGCACCACCATGCCCGCGGTTCAGGCCGTGCTCTTCTGAGATCGGTCGACGACAACGGAGAAGCCCCCGACCTGTGACAGTCGAGGGCTTCCCGTGTGGCGGAGGATAGGGGATTTGAACCCCTGAGGGCGTTAACCCAACCCGCGTTCCAGGCGAGCGCCATAGGCCACTAGGCGAATCCTCCGTGTGGGAGCATACCGGCGGAACCCCCTGAGAGACGAATCCGGTCCGGATTGCCGGATGGGCGCAGTGTCCGACTACAGTGGTCCCCGGATCCCGCGCGGCGCGCATCCTGTGAACTCCCCCAGGGCCGGAAGGCAGCAAGGGTCAACGGGCTCTGCCGGGTGCGCGGGGTCCCCTTACCTCCCTCCTCAGGCGTTCGGAAGGCCTTCTCGCATGCCAGCCCAGACTCAACTCGGACTGATGAATCGCGACGAACTCGCCCGAGAACACCAGAAGCAGCAAGCCAGGTACGACGAACTGAAGGCCCGCGGGCTCAGTCTCGATCTCACCCGCGGCAAGCCGTCGCCCGAGCAACTGGACCTGGCGAACGAGCTGTTGTCGTTGCCCGGTGACGGCAACTTCACGGACGCAGCCGGAACGGACTGCCGCAACTACGGCGGGCTGACCGGGCTGCCGGAGCTGCGCGAGATCTTCGGCGAGCTTCTGAACGTGCCGGCCTCGAACCTGTACGCGGCGGGCAACGCGAGCCTCGAACTGATGCACGACCTCGTCGTGTACTCCCTGCTCCACGGCAACCCGGATTCGCCGCGGCCGTGGTCCGCCGAACCGGTGGTGCGCTTCCTGTGTCCGAGCCCCGGCTACGACCGCCATTTCGCGATCTGCGAACGCATGGGCATCGAGATGATCCCCGTGGGGATCGGTCCGGACGGGCCGGACGTCCACGAGATCGCGCAGCTGGTCGGGAGCGACCCGACCGTCAAGGGCATGTGGGCCGTGCCGAACTACTCCAACCCCACCGGAGCCGTGTTCTCCGAGGACGTCGTCCGCGCTCTGTGTGACATGCCCACTGCTGCACCGGATTTCCGGCTGTTCTGGGACAACGCGTACGCGGTTCATCCGCTGATCGAGGATTTCGCACCGTCGTACGACGTCCTGGGTTGGTCGCGCGACGCGGGAAATCGCAACCGGCCGTACGTGTTCGCCTCGACGTCGAAGATCACCTTCGCCGGTGCGGGAGTGTCGTTCCTGGGTTCGTCGACGACGAATCTCGAGTGGTACACCAAGCATCTGGCCATTCGCAGCATCGGACCGGACAAGCTGAATCAACTTCGGCACGTGCGTTTCTTCGGCGACGCCGACGGTGTCCGTGCCCACATGGCGAAGCACCGTGAGATTCTGGCGCCGAAATTCGCGCTGGTGCAGCAGATCCTGGACGACCGGCTGGGTGCGGCCAAGGTGGCGTCGTGGACGGATCCCAAGGGTGGGTACTTCGTCAGCCTCGACGTCATGGACGGCACCGCAGCTCGGACCATCGCCTTGGCCAAGGACGCCGGTATCGCGCTGACGGCGGCCGGGTCGGCGTTCCCGTACAAGAAGGATCCGGACGACCGCAATATCCGTCTGGCGCCGAGCTTTCCGTCGCTGAGCGAGGTCGAGGCGTCCATGGACGGAGTCGCGACCTGCGTCCTGCTCGCGGCCACGGAGAAGCTGATAGCCGACGAGTGACCCTGGTCACGTTTGGGCGTGATGGTGTTACTTACCCCAAACCTGGTGGCGTCGAACAGGTTCGATGCCCAAATGCGTACTGCCCCGTCTGTTTTCCGGTGCTACCTTCTGTCACGCCGATTCGTCTGTCGGCCGTGATGGGGGGAAAGCATGCGGGGTGCCCGCGGACTCGTGTCTGCGACGGTGTCGACTCTTGCCGTTGCATCGCTGACCGTGTTGTCGAGCTCGCCTGCGGCCGCAGAGCCGTGCGGTGGCGTGCCCGGCACCGGAATCACCGGCGTGGGCCTGCCGTTCCAGCAGCCCAGCGGCATTCAGGGCCCCGTTCCGTACTACCGGGGTGCCAACACGAACACGGTGGCCTGGGTGACCGGACCCGCCAGCGCCAACAACACGTTCGAGCGCTTCGGTATCTCCGGCACCGATCTGGGCATCTCGTGGGACAACGGCGCCGGCCAGACCCTCGTCGCCTTCGGTGACACGATCGGCAACTGCACCGTCCCCGGCGGCGAGTGGCGCCACCAGGTTCTGCTGCGCAGCAACGACTCCAACCTCGCCGACGGCATGAGTCTCGACGAGGCGGTCTCCACGGTCAGTCCGAGATTCGCCACGCAACTTCTCCCGACGCTCGGCATCGCGCCCGTCGAGACCACCGTGATTCCCACCGCGGCCATCGCGGTCGACGGCGTCCAGTACATGAGCTTCATGTCCGTGCGGGCATGGAACGGCAGCACCTGGTCCACCAACTACTCCGGCATCGCCACCTCCCGCGACAACGGGCAGACGTGGGTCTCCGAGCCCGGCACCCTGCGCTTCAACTCCGGTGTGCCGATTCCTGGTACCGAGCAGTTCAACGCGCGATTCCAGCAGTCGGCGTTCGTCCGCGGCAACGACGGCAAGGTCTACCAGTACGGAACGCCCAACGGGCGCCTCGGATCCGTGTATCTCTCGCGGGTGGCGCCGGACGCGATCCTCGATCTGAACCGGTACGAGTACTTCACCGGTGGAGGGTGGTCGTCGGACCTCAATGCGGCCGCGCCAATCGTGCGTGAGCCGGTCGGCGAACTGTCCGTCGCCTGGAACGCGTATCTCGGCAAGTACGTCATGCTGCACGGCAACGACATCGAGGGACGCATCGTCCTGCGCACCGCTCCGTCGCCGGAGGGGCCGTGGAGCGGCCCGACCACCCTCGTCGTCAACTCCGAGCTCGGCGGTTACCCCGGCAGCGGTCTCTACGCCCCGTACATCCACCCCAAGTCGTCCGGCAGCGACCTCTACTTCACGGTGTCGCAGTACTCGTCGTACAACGTCATCCTGATGCACACCGATCTGGACGCGATCGGCTGACGCTGACAGGATCGTCGCCATGGCCACGACCTTGCACCTGGTAGGCGACCCCGCGGCCGACGAGCTGCTGGCGTCGGACCCCCTGGCACTGCTGATCGGGATGCTCCTGGATCAGCAGGTTCCCATGGAGTCCGCGTTCGCCGGACCGAAGAAGCTCGCCGACAGGCTCGGTGAGTTGGACGTCCACACGATCGCCACGATGAACCCCGACGAATTCATCGAGATATGCGCGACGCCGCCGGCCGTCCATCGATTCCCGAAGTCCATGGGCAAGCGCATTCAGGACATGTGCGCGGCGATCGTCGAACGGTGGGACGGTTCTGCGGAGGCCATCTGGACCGACGGCGACCCCGACGGCAAGGAAGTGCTGAAGAGGCTCAAAGCGCTCCCCGGATACGGCGATCAGAAAGCCCGGATCTTCCTCGCGCTGCTCGGCAAGCAGATGGGCGTCGACCCGGACGGGTGGCGCGACGCCGCCGGCGCGTACGGCGACGAGGGTTCCCGCCGCTCGATCGCCGATGTCGTCGACGAGAAGTCGTTGCACGAGGTGCGCGATTTCAAGAAGGCAGCGAAGAAGGCGGCCAAGGAGTCCGCGGGGTAAGCCGGACGGAATTATCAGCTGTCGGGGGCCGCCGGTACCCTTTCGGGCGTGGCCCTGTACCGGAAATACCGCCCAGCGACGTTCGCAGAAGTGGTCGGTCAGGAGCACGTCACCGAGCCGCTGTCCGTCGCTCTCGACTCGCATCGCATCAACCACGCCTACCTGTTCTCCGGCCCGCGTGGCTGCGGCAAGACGTCGTCGGCGCGCATCCTCGCCCGCTCCCTGAACTGCGTCGAGGGGCCCACGTCCACGCCCTGCGGTGTCTGCAACTCCTGTGTCGCGCTCGCTCCCGGAGGCCCCGGCAACCTGGACGTGATCGAGCTCGACGCGGCCAGCCACGGCGGTGTCGACGACACGCGTGAACTGCGCGATCGCGGCTTCTACGCCCCGGCCGAGTCTCGGTACCGCGTCTTCATCGTGGACGAGGCGCACATGGTCACCACCGCCGGATTCAACGCGCTCCTCAAGATCGTCGAGGAGCCGCCCGAGCACCTCATCTTCGTCTTCGCCACCACCGAACCGGAGAAGGTTCTCCCCACCATCCGCTCGCGCACCCATCACTACCCGTTCCGACTGCTGGCGCCCACCGCCATGCGCGGCCTCATGCAGAAGATCTGTGCCGAAGAGAACGTGACCGTGCAGGACGCGGTGTATCCGCTCGTCATCCGCGCTGGTGGCGGTTCGCCGCGCGACACGTTGAGCGTGCTCGATCAGCTTCTTGCCGGCGCCGGTGACGACGGTGTGCGATACGAGCGAGCGCTCGCGTTGCTCGGTGTCACCGACGTCGCGCTGATCGACGAAGCGGTCGACGCATTGGCCGCCCAGGACGGAGCCGCTCTGTTCGGCACCGTCGAGAAGGTCATGGACGCCGGGCACGATCCGCGACGCTTCGCCGTCGACCTGCTCGAGCGGCTGCGCGATCTCATCCTGATCAAGGCCGTTCCCGACGCAGCCGAACGCGGACTCATCGACGCTCCGGCCGACCAACTCGATCGCATCCGAGGTGAGGCCGAGAACATCGGGCCGGGCACCTTGGCGCGGTACGCGGAAACGGTGCACGCAGGGCTCGGTGAGATGCGCGGGGCGACGGCGCCGCGGTTGCTGCTCGAAGTCATGTGCGCGCGCATGCTGCTGCCGTCCGCCTCCGACGCGGAATCGGCTCTGCTGCAACGCCTCGAGCGACTCGAGCGGCGTCTCGACGTCACCCTGCCCGACGGCGAGCGGCCGTCTGCTCCGGCGGCCGAGCGCGCCCCCGAGCCGGCCAAGCCGGCCGAGGGGCAGCCGGTGTATCGACGGCCGTCGGCGCCGGCAGCGTCGGCTCCGGCGCCTGTGGCTCCGGTGGCAGCGCCGGAACCTGCTCCGGCGCCCGCTCCCGCGACCCCCGCTCCCGCTGCTCCCGCTCCTGCTGCTCCCGCTCCTGCTGCTCCCGCTCCTGCCGCGAGTCAGGGGTCCCCTGAGCCCGATAGATCGACCGAAAGTGCCCCTCAGTCGGATCGGACGGACGCCGCTCCCGCTCCTGCTGCGAGTCAGGGGTCCCCTGAGCCCGATGGATCGACCGAAAGCGCCCCTCAGTCGGATCCGGCGCCGGAAACTCCCGACCCCGCTGTGTCGGGCGAGCCAGACGTCACCGCGGTTCGCGCTGTGTGGTCGGAGGTGCGGGCCAAGGTGCGCGAACGCAGCCGCACGGTCGAGGTGATGCTGTCCGGCGCCACCGTGCGTGCAATCGAGTCGGGTTCGCTTGTGCTGGGCCATGATTCGGCGCCGCTGGCCAAGCGTTTGATCGAGCCGCGCAACGCCGATGTCATCCGTGACGCACTGCGCGACGTGTTCGGCGTCGACTGGACGGTCAGGTGCGAGGTCGGTGCGGAGCCGCATCGTCAGGCCCCGGCGCAGCGCGCACCGGCACCCGAGCAGCCCAAGGCCGCGCCGCCGCGCTTCTCGCGTCCGAGCCGAGCCGCACCCGCAACCACCCCGTCGTCGTCGGATCGGTCGAACGGTGGCTCGCCGCGGGCCGACGACATACCGCCGCCCGCCGAGGAGCCCGACTATCCGGACGACCCCGGACCCGCCTTCGCCGACTACTCGGGTCCGCCGCCTCCCGAGAGCCCGGAGGACGAGGAAGAGCTGATGAAGCAGGCGAAGGAGCCGGTGGATCCGTCGACGCGGCGCGATCCCGACGAGGTTGCGCTCGAGCTGCTGCAGAACGAGCTGGGTGCGATTCCGCTCAAGGACGTCTGAGCGTTCTCCGACGCGGAAACGCCACGGTGCAGTCACTTTCTGCGCTCGTTTGGGTCCTGTCGGTGTGTGGTCGGCGCGCATAACATGGTGGCGTCGAGGTCTCGATCTCGTGGGCAAGGGCGCCTCGCGCCTGTCCCCATGGCAACGAACATCCAGCCATGACCACATCATCGGAAAGGATCTGCGCGCTGTGAGCACAGAGGCATTCATCTACGAAGCCATCAGAACACCGAGGGGGAAGGGCAAGAACGGCTCCCTCCACTCGATCAAGCCGATCGATCTCGTCACCGGGCTGATCGACGAACTGCGTCGACGCTTCCCGGACCTGGACGAGAACCGCATCTCCGATGTCATCCTCGGCGTCGTCTCGCCCGTCGGTGACCAGGGCGCCGACGTCGCCCGCGCCGCCGTCAACGCGGCCGGAATGCCGGACACGGTCGGCGGAGTGCAGATCAACCGCTTCTGCGCGTCCGGCCTCGAAGCCGTCAACATGGCGTCGCAGAAGGTGCGCTCCGGCTGGGACGAGCTCGTGATCGCCGGCGGTGTCGAGTCGATGTCGCGCGTACCCATGGGATCGGACGGCGGACCGTGGGCGCTGGACCCGTGGACCAACTACCACACCTCCTTCGTGCCGCAGGGCATCGGCGCCGATCTGATCGCCACCATCGAAGGCTTCTCGCGTGAGGACGTCGACGCGTACGCGGTGCAGTCGCAGGACCGCGCCGCAGCCGCCTGGTCCGGTGGCTACTTCGCCAAGTCCGTTGTGCCGGTCGTCGATCGGAACGGAATCCTCGTTCTCGACAACGACGAGCACATGCGCCCCGGTTCCACCGTCGAATCCCTCGGCAAGCTCAAGCCTGCCTTCGAGGGCATCGCGGCCATGGGCGGCTTCGACGACGTGGCGCTTCAGAAGTACCACTGGGTCGAGAAGATCAATCATGTACACACAGGCGGTAACTCGTCCGGAATCGTCGACGGAGCGGCACTGGTGCTCGTCGGCAGCGAGCAGGCCGGCAAGGATCTCGGTCTGACCCCGCGCGCCCGCGTCGTCGCGACCGCCACCAGCGGCGCCGATCCCACGATCATGCTGACCGGGCCCACACCTGCGGCGCAGAAGGTGCTCAAGCAGGCCGGGCTGACCGTCGACGACATCGACATCTTCGAGCTCAACGAGGCCTTCGCGTCCGTCGTGCTGCGCTTCCAGAAGGACCTGAAGATCCCGAACGAGAAGCTGAACGTCAACGGTGGCGCCATCGCCATGGGTCACCCGCTCGGTGCAACCGGCGCCATGATCACGGGCGTCGTCGTCGACGAGCTCGAGCGTCGCGGCGGCCGCTACGGGCTCATCACCCTGTGCATCGGCGGCGGCATGGGCGTGGCCACCATCATCGAGCGAGTCTGAGGTACTGAAACATAATGTCTGACAACATGATTACGTGGGATCAGGATGCCGACGGCATCGTCACCCTGACGATGGACGACCCGAACCAGGGCGCCAACACGATGAACGAGCTGTACAAGGACTCGATGGGTGCCACCGTCGACCGCCTCGAGGCCGAGCGCGACTCGATCACCGGCGTCGTCATCACCTCGGCGAAGAAGACCTTCTTCGCCGGTGGCGACCTCAAGAACATGATCAAGGCCGGCCCCGCCGACACCCAGCAGGTGTTCGACGAGGTGCAGGGAATCAAGGCGCAGCTGCGCCGAATCGAGAAGCTGGGTAAGCCGGTCGTGGCCGCGATCAACGGCGCCGCGCTCGGCGGCGGCCTCGAGATCGCTCTCGCGACCCATCACCGCATCGCCGCGAACATCCCGGCCGTTCAGGTCGGACTGCCCGAGGTGTCGCTGGGTCTGCTTCCCGGCGGCGGTGGCGTCACGCGCATCACGCGCATGCTCGGTATCCAGAACGGCTTCATGACTGTCCTGTCGCAGGGCACCCGATTCAAGGCGCAGAAGGCGCTCGAAATCGGACTGCTGCACGAATTGGTCGACACCGTCGAGGAATTGGTCCCGGCCGCCAAGGCATGGATCAAGGCCAACCCCGAGGGCGGCGTCGCGCCGTGGGATGTCAAGGGCTACAAGATCCCTGGCGGCACTCCGTCGAATCCCTCACTGGCGTCGATCCTTCCGGCGTTCCCGTCGAACCTTCGCAAGCAGATCAAGGGTGCGCCCATGCCGGCGCCGCTCGCGATCCTCTCGGCTGCGGTCGAGGGCGCCCAGGTCGATTTCGACAACGCATCGACCATCGAGTCGCGCTACTTCACCTCGCTCGTCACCGGCCAGGTCTCGAAGAACATGATCCAGGCGTTCTTCTTCGACCTGCAGGCGATCAACGCCGGTAAGTCGCGTCCGGACGGCTACGAGAAGACGCAGTTCAGCAAGGTCGCCGTCCTCGGCGCCGGCATGATGGGCGCGGGTATCGCGTACGTGTGCGCCAAGGCCGGCATCGACGTCGTGCTCAAGGACGTCGAGCAGGCCGCCGCAGACAAGGGCAAGGCGTACTCCGAGGCCATCGAGGCCAAGGCGCTCTCGCGCGGCAAGACCACGCAGGAGAAGTCCGACGCTCTGCTCGCACGCATCCATCCGACCGCCGACGCCAAGGACGTCGAGGGAGCAGACCTCGTCGTCGAGGCCGTGTTCGAGTCGGAGTCGTTGAAGCAGAAGGTGTTCCAGGAGATCGAGGACCTGGTGGCCCCGACGGCGCTGCTCGGCTCCAACACCTCCACGCTGCCGATCACCTCCCTCGCGACCGGTGTGAAGCGGCAGGAAGACTTCATCGGAATCCACTTCTTCTCGCCCGTGGACAAGATGCCGCTGGTCGAGATCATCCGCGGTGACAAGACCTCGGATGCGGCTCTGGCCAAGGCATTCGACCTCGTCCAGGCCATCAAGAAGACGCCGATCGTGGTCAACGACAGCCGCGGATTCTTCACCTCCCGCGTCATCGGCACCTTCATCAACGAGGCCATCGCCATGCTCGGTGAGGGTGTCGAGCCGGCAACCATCGAGCAGGCCGGATCGCAGGCCGGGTATCCCGCACCGCCGCTGCAGCTTTCGGACGAGCTCACGCTCACGCTGATGCAGAAGATCCGCAAGGAGACCTACGACGCCGTCGTCGCGGCCGGTGGAACGCCGCCGGTCGATCCCGCGGGCGAGGTCATCGACAAGATGGTCGACGAGTTCGAGCGTCCGTCGAAGGCCAAGGGCGCCGGGTTCTACGAGTACGTCGACGGCAAGCGCACCGGCCTGTGGCCGGGTCTGCGTGACGCGTTCAAGTCCGGTACGTCGGAGACGCCGTTCCACGACCTGATCGAGCGCATGCTGTTCATCGAGGCCATCGAAACGCAGAAGTGCTTCGACGAGGGTGTTCTCACCTCGACGGCGGACGCGAACATCGGCTCGATCTTCGGCATCGGCTACCCGGCCTGGACCGGCGGTGTGCACCAGTACATCGTGGGTTACGAAGCCGCCGACGGCTCGATCGGCCAGGCCGCATTCGTGGCTCGCGCAGAAGAATTGGCGAAGACATACGGCGAGCGGTTCATGCCGCCGGAGTCGCTGCGCTAGGGGGCTGCGCCACCCGTGCGCGATTTCCGCCCCTATGGGGGCGGAAATCGCGCACGACGTTGGGTCACGAACGCCCCGTACCGAGAGGTGCGGGGCGTTTCGTCCGTTCGGGTGGCGCGAGATCGCGGCCGACTCTAGACCCTGTGCGCGATTTCCGCCCCTCTAGGGGCGGTTTTCGCGCACAGGGTTGTGCCACTCCGGATGCTCGTTCTCGGCCCACTCCGTTGTCACCGATCCAGTGCGCATGCCGCGCATGGCTTCCGGATCGCGGAACGCGTAGACGATGTGGCCAACCACCAGCAGCCCGAATGCCAGGGCGAACCAGTCGTGCACGAATGTCGCTCCGGTACGCCAGGACAGCGGGCTCCAGTCGGGGAAGAACATCACGGTGCCGGTGATCAGGAAGACGATGATCGATCCGGCACACAGCGCCCCGTTGAGCTTCTGACCGGCGTTGAACTTGCCCACGCCCGCAGCTGCGAGGCGACGACCCTTGGAACGCAACCACTTCCAGTCGTCGGCCACGAACCGGTTCAGCAGCGACAGGTCGGAGCGGTACGCCTTGGACACGACGCCGAGGATCAGCGGTACCGGAATCAGGAAGCCGCTCCACACATGGATCAGTTCCACCACATGGCGATTGCCGACCAGAACGGCCAGTGATCCGTTGTACAGGACTGCGGCCGTCAGGATGCAGACGATCACGGTGGCGCCCATGGTCCAGTGAACGTACCGTTCTACCCGGTCGAACCGGTGCCGCTCAGCTTGTCGGGTCATCGTCACGTCCGTTCGATGCGCCGACCCAGCCGTCGATGGAGTATCCACGCGTCTCCCAGTAGCCCGGGACGACGTCGCGGGTCAGCTCGATTCCGCCCAGCCACTTCAGGCTCTTGTAGCCGTACATCGGTGCGACGAACAGTCGGACCGGGCCGCCATGGTCGTGCGTCACCGGGCCGTCGATCATGGTCAGCGCGACGAGGACGTCGTCGCGTCGCGCTTGGTCGAGAGTCAAACTCTCCGTGTAAGTTCCGTCGAACGAGGTGAACCGGACCGCGGTGGCATCCGACGTCGGACCGACAGAGTCGAGGATGTCGGACAGTTTCACTCCGCTCCAGGCGACTTCCGGAACCCGCCACCCGGTGACACATTGGAAGTCGCAGGTCAACGACGTCTGAGGCATACCGTTCAGATCCGAAAGACTGAGTGTCCGAGCTGATTTCACCAGACCGCCGACGGTGAGTGCGTAGTTCGTCTCGTCCTTGCGTGGCGCGCCCCGTGTCACCGAGTAGAAGCGGAACGTGTTGCCGACGGGTATCAGGCCGATGAGTCCGGTGGGATCGTGGTTGCCGATCGGTCCGAGGACGCTGGCCAGACCTTTCTGGATCGCCCCACCGCCGACGATCCCGGCGACGCCCGCGACCGCAAGTCCGAGCACCACCCGCCGGCCCACCGGGGCGCCGGGTACCTCTGTTCGTCTGGCCATGGACTCCACTGTCCACCGAATTCGTTGTTCCGTCACGTTCGAGCAGCCCGCCGGGGATACGGTGGAGCGGTGAAGAGCCCTGTGGTTACCGTCATCGGCGTCGTCCTCGTCCTCGCCGGCCTGCTGTTCAGCCTGCAGGGGTTCGGGGTGATCGGTGGAAGTGCGATGAGCAACACCACGACGTGGTCGGTCCTCGGACCGATCATTCTGATCGTCGGAGTCGTCCTGGTGGTGCTGAGTCGGGGCGGAAGGTCTAGCTACTTCGACTGATTCCTGCGCCACCGCTGAATCAGCTGCGATGCGATGAACAGGGCGATGACGATGATGGCGGCGCCACTCATGTCAGTGGCCCTCGACGTCGGCTCGAGCATCCCGTCGACGTGGTGTGACAACCGTCGTACGAAAGTCACCATGATGGCGCGGTCATCACACCTGACGCGATACCAGGAATCGCCAAGGACCAGATCTCGCTGAACCCGGCCTTGCGAAGGACGAAGTACAGACGGATCGACACGACCAGAGGAGATTTCTACTGGGTCGACTGCCGCAGCGCCACTTTCACCACTTTGCCGCTCGCGTTCCGCGGAAGGGTGTCGACGACGATCAGTTCCTTCGGGTGCTTGTATCGGGCGAGATGTTCGTCGAGCCACCCGGTCAACTGGTCGAGAGTGAGATCGACGGTCGGGTCCGTCAGCGCCACCACCGCGACGGGTACCTCACCCCACCGGTCGTCGGGCCGCCCGATCACGGCTGCCTCGAGAATCCTTGGGTGCGAGAACAGTACGTTCTCGACCTCGGCGCAGTAGATGTTCTCCCCACCGGAGATGATCATGTCCTTCTTGCGATCGACGACGAAGACGAAGCCCTCCTCGTCCTGCCGCACGAGATCACCCGAATGGAACCAGCCACCGCTGAACGCGTCGGCCGTCGCCGTGGGGTTCTGCCAGTACTCGTGCATCAAAGTCGGCCCACGGTAGACGATTTCACCGATCTCGCCGCGGGGTACGTCGTTCATCTCGTCGTCGACGATGCGCGCGGCGATGGTGGGGATGACCGTTCCGACCGACCCGATCTTGCGTAGCGCGTCCTCACCGTCCAGAACGCAGGTGATGGGCGACATCTCGGTCTGACCGAACACGGCAACGTTCAGAGCGTCGGGGAATGTCTCCGACATGGCGCGCAGGACCGTGTCGGACGCCGGCGCCGCGCCCCACGAGATGACCCGCAGTGCAAGCGTTCTCGGGTTGCGTGCCTGTTCTGCGCACATCGCTTGCCATTGCACGGGAACCAGGAACAGGGTGGTGACACGTTCGGCTTCGAGAACGTCGAGCAGCACCGCGGGATCGAAGGCGCCGACGGGGTGGATCACCGTCGGAATGCCCAGCAGCAGAGAGGGAGCGAGGCTGCCGAGGGCGGCGATGTGGAACATGGGGGAGGCGCAGAAGCCCACCTGGTCGTCGCCGTACATGTGCAGCGCGCGTAGGCACGTCAGCGCCTGCGCCTGCATGTTCGCGTGCGAGAGCACCGCGCCCTTGGGGCGTCCGGTGGTGCCGGAGGTGTACATGATGAGTGCGGGAGTGTCGTCGGGGACGTCGACGTCCGGCGCTGGTTCGTTCTCGTCGAGCAGCGAATCGAAGTTGCCACCGCCGACGGCGATCGTCTCGGTCAACGAGCCGACCTGTCCGGCCACGGCCGACGCGAGGGGTTCGAGGGTGGTGTCCGTGATCAGAAGCGTCGCCCCACTGTTCTCCGCGAGGTAGACGACTTCGGGCGGGGTCATGCGGAAATTCACCGGCACCGCGATCGCTCCGAGCGCCGTGACGGCCAGGACGGACTCGAGGTTCTCGGGCCGATTCAACATCAGGATCAGTACGCGGTCGCCGAAACCCACACCGCGCCGGCTCAGCGCTCCCGCGAGCCGGTCCACGCGGTCGTCGAGGCCGGACCATGTCGTGGTCGCGCCGAGAAAACGCAGGGCGACGCCGTCGGGATTCATCATCGCGTGCCGCCGGACCTGGTTGTTCCAGTTGTTGCGTCGCGCGCTGTCGGGTTGGTGACTCACGGCTGGGGAGGTGGCCATGCCGAGAACGATCCCACGGGGTCACCCCCGCTGTGCGCGATTTCCGCCCCTCAGGGGCCGGAAATCGCGCACAGCAGGTGCGGAGCGCCTACCCCTCCCACCACGGGCGAAGCGGCACGTGCGCGTTCGACTTGTCGTCGAGCTTGACCGCCAGAACCTGGTGCAGCTGCACCACGTTGCGCTCGAAGCCGAGACGCGAGCCGGCCATGTAGAGGCCCCACACCTTGGCGGTGCCGATGCCGACCTCGGCGACGCAGGCGTCCCAGTTGTCGACCAGGTTGCGGCACCAGTCGCGCAGCGTGAGTGCGTAGTGCTCGCGAAGGTTTTCCTCGTGCCGAACCTCGAGGCCCACGTCCTGCATCTCGGTGATGATGCGCCCCGACCCGGTCAGTTCGCCGTCGGGGAAGACGTAGCGGTCGATGAAGCCGCCGGCGCGGCCGTTGCTCCGGTTGTCCGGGCGGGTGATGCAGTGGTTCAGCAGTCGCCCGCCGTCGCGCAGCTTCGACTTGATGAACTCGAAGTACGCCGCGTAGTTGGCGACGCCGATGTGCTCGGTCAGTCCGATCGACGAGACCGCGTCGAACCCGGTCTCGGTGATGTCGCGGTAATCGGAGAACCGGACTTCGGCGAACTCGGAGAGGCCCTCGTCGACGACGGCCTTCTGCGCCCACTCCGCCTGCTCACGTGAGAGCGTCGCGCCGATCACGTGGACACCGCGCCGGGCGGCGTAGCGGACCATTCCGCCCCAGCCGCAGCCGATGTCGAGCAAACGGTCGCCCGCTTTGAGGCCCAGCTTGTCGAAGACGAGGCGGTACTTGTTCTCCTGGGCGTCCTCGAGCGAGGCGTCGAGAGTGGGGTACGCAGCGCACGTGTAGGTCATCGACGGCCCGAGCACGTACTCGTAGAACGTGTTCGACACGTCGTAGTGGTGATGGATCGACTCCGCGTCGCGAGTCTTGGAGTGGCGCAGCCCCTCCGCGATCCGGCGCCACCGCGGCAGCGACTCCTGGGGCGGCGGGGCGATGGGCCGAAGCAATTCCCACCCGAGCGAGCGCGTCACCATCGCGAGTGTCTTGGCGGACGGACGCTTGAAGCTGAGGTCGTCGCCCATGACCTTGAGCACCTCGTAGGGGTCACCGGGGTGCACGCCCTCCATCTCGAGGTCCCCGGAGACGTAGGCGCGGGCCATGCCGAGATCGCCGGGAGCCGTTGCGAGGTAGGTCGTTCCGCGCGGGTTCTTGAGAGTCAGGCCGTACGGAGCGTCGGGCGCACCGGCGGTGCTGCCGTCGTAGGCGCTGAACCTGAGCGGGATCTGACCCTCGGCGAACTCTTCGAGAATCTCGGAGATCGTGAGCTTGCGATGAGTGCTCGTCTGTTCTTTGAATGTCGTCATTTGCGTTGCACCGCTTTCGAATACAAATCCAGTAATCTCGAATTCGGGTCGTACTTCTTCTTCAACGTCGAGTACACCTCGCCGCCGTAGAGCACGTCGAATTCTTCCTTGTCGTAGAACGCGTCGGAGTAGAGCGACTTGTGCCCACCCTGCTCGGACACCTTCTTCTCTATCAGCCGATTGGCTGCTCCTTCACGCTGCCCGTCGACTTTGGGCACCGATGACCAGAAGCCGATGTTGACGTACGTGCGGTGTGGCTCGAGCGGGTAGAGGGGCCACGTGCGTGGACCGACCTCTGCGCTCGGGTCGTGAGCGGAGTAACCACCCGATTCACGAAGCCGCAACGGACACAACCACAGTGGCTCGATGGGTATTTCCTCGAGGAACCAGTGGACGAAATCGGCCGTCTTCTCGATCGGCACCTCGACGTCCTGCACCACCCGCTCGCGCGGCGGGTTTCCCTTGCGCTTCTCGAGGCGGTCGCCGATGTCGTATTTCTGGTCGAGTCCGATCAACTTCCAGTAGAAGCTGCTGCGGCGGTACTTCTTCGGCCAGAACCGCCGGATCGTGGGGTTCTGCGCGCCGAACGCGCGGGAGCACCAGAACCAGTCCGTGTCCCACCGCCACAGATAGTCGCGGATGGTCAGTCGATCGGTCTTGGGGGTGTCGCCGTCGTGCTGGATCGAGCGGTAGAAGATCTCGGATCCGGTGTAGTCGCTGACGGGCCCTTCCTCGGCGGTCTGGACGCCGAGGGTCAGGTAGGCCTCGTCCGCGGTGAAGACGACACCGTCGAGGTAGTCGACGGCGATACCGTCGTAACTGCGCTCGGCGACGATCTTGTCCATCGTCGTCTCGAGCGTCTTCAGGTCGTGGAAGCGGACGTGGCGCAACGCCACGTAGGGGAGGACCGGTTCGAGTTCGATGCGCAGTCGGGTCGAATATCCCAACGTCCCGTACGAGTTGGGAAAGCCCTCGAAGAGGTCCGCATGCTCACCGTTCGGCCGCGCGGTGACGATCTCGCCCGAGCCGGTCAGCACGTCGACCTCGAGCAGCGACTCGTGCGGAAGTCCGCTGCGGAACGACGTCGACTCGATCCCCAGCCCGGTGACCGCCCCGCCGAGGGTGATCGTCTTGAGCTGCGGGACGACGAGAGGAACGAGTCCGTAGGGCAGCGTCGCGTCGACCAGGTCCTCGTAGGTGCAGACGCCGCCGACGTCGGCTGTGCGCGCCTCGGGGTCGACGGAGACGACCTTGGCGAGACCCGACACGTCGAGCCCGGGGGCGGTGTTCTTCGGACGCGCGCGGAACAGGTTCGACGTCTTCTTGGCCAGTCGGACGGTGGCGCCGGCCGGAATGGCGCGGTAGCTCTCGAGCAGACGGGCGACTCCGGCGGCGTACGCGGTTTGTCCCATTTCGAGTGGGGCGCCGGTTCCGTCGGCATGATGATCGACAGTGAGAGCCACGCGAGAACGCTATATCGCGATCGTTCTCCTAGCTACCGAAGGCTCACCGAAACGGCGAAACGTCACACAAAAGTTGCGGCAGGGTCGCCCCGCCGTCGCACGCACGTCGCCCATTGGGAAGATGGGTGCCCACATCACTACACAGCGTAGGAGGAACGGCATGGCGCAGGTCAGTGCATCCAGTTCGCTCGACATCTCGGCGGCGCCCGACGCAGTGCTGCGGGCAGTGTCGGACTACGAGACGGTTCGGCCGCGCATTCTCTCCGACCATTACCGCAACTACCGCGTCGAGCAGGGCGGGCAGGGCACCGGGACCGTCGCGGGGTGGACGCTGCAGGCGACCCAGAAGCGGCAGCGCGACGTCCTCGCCACCGTGTCCGTCGACGGGTCGACGGTCACCGAGAAGGACGCCAACTCCTCGATGGTGACCACCTGGTCCGTCGCCCCGAACGGGCAGGGCTCCACCGTCAGCACCACGACGCAGTGGACGGGAGCCGGCGGCATCGGCGGATTCTTCGAGAAGACGTTCGCGCCGCTGGGACTGAAGAAGATCCAGGCCGAGGTTCTGCAGAAGCTGGCCCGCGAGGTCGAGTAGCTAGGCTGTAGGCATCTGTTTTCCCTTTCGAGAGGACACCCACTCGTGCAACCCGGTCAGCAACCCGACATGGCACAGCTCATGGCTCAGGCCCAGCAGATGCAGCAGCAGCTGATGACGGCCCAGGCCGAGATCGCGGCCGCCGAGGTCACCGGTCAGGCCGGGGGTGGGCTGGTGACCGCGACGGTCAAGGGCAGCGGCGAGGTGGTCGCGCTGGCGATCGACCCGAAGGTCGTCGATCCGGACGACGTCGAGACGCTGCAGGACCTGATCATCGGCGCCATCGCGGACGCGTCGCGGGCGGCCTCCGAGGTTGCGACGCAGAAGCTCGGCCCCCTGGCCGGTCTCGCCGGCGGCGGTCTGCCCGGACTGCCCGGGTTCTAGGACCTGACGCGTGTACGAAGGTCCGGTTCAGGATCTGATCGACGAACTGGGCAAGCTGCCCGGCGTCGGCCCGAAGAGCGCGCAGCGCATCGCCTTTCACCTCCTCGCTGTCGAGGCTCCCGACATCGATCGTCTGCAGCGCGCGTTGCAGAAGGTGCGCGACGGGGTGCAGTTCTGCATCGTGTGCGGAACGGTGTCCGACAAGGAGATGTGCCGGATCTGCTCCGACTCGCGGCGTGACCGCACCAAAATCTGTGTGGTCGAGGAGCCCAAAGACGTTCAGGCCGTGGAACGTACACGTGAGTTCAAGGGTCGCTACCACGTGCTCGGCGGCGCGCTCGACCCGCTGAGCGGTATCGGGCCCGATCAGCTGCGCATCCGAGAGTTGTTGACACGCATCGGCAATCAGGTCGATGGCGTGGACGTCTCCGAGGTCATCATCGCCACCGACCCCAACACCGAAGGCGAAGCGACGGCGACCTATCTGCTGCGGATGCTCCGAGACTTTCCGGGGTTGAGCGTCACGCGTCTGGCCTCGGGCCTGCCGATGGGCGGGGACCTCGAGTTCGCGGACGAGCTGACGCTGGGCCGGGCGTTGTCGGGCCGGAATGTGATGAAGTAGGCGCCTTCGGCGCCCGTGCGCGAATTAGTGCCCTCCAGGGGCGGAAATCGCGCACAGCGGTTATCCACAGACCAACCGTTTCCCCAGGTCGCAGTCAATCCTCCGCCGCGTCGATGCTCCACCCTCGTCTGCATGGGGGACGACTGGCAGGAACTTCTCGACATGCAGGACGGCGTCGTGACCACGGCTCAGGCCCTGGCACACGGCTTCACGGAAAAAGGAGTGCGCCACCGGACCCAGTCCGGGCAGTGGGTTCGCGCGCTGTTCGGAGTCCTCGTCGTGACCAACGGCGCACTGACCCGCGATCAACAGCTGCGCGCGGCCCTGCTGTACGGCGGCGCCGGAGCGTTGCTGTCCCATCACAGCGCCGCAGAAGAATGGGGAATGAGCCGGGCGACGGCCGGCCCCGTGCACGTCACCCGGCGATACGGCGCGTCCAGCGTGAGCGCGCCGTCACGAACTCGACCGACGACGCCGAGGCCGACGGGGTCGGGCCTGGCCCTCGTCCACCCCGGTGTCGTCGTGCACCGATCCCGAGCACTGCGGCACATCGGCGTCGACGGCGAGCTCCCCAGGACGTCCGCCGCGGACACCGTGCTCGATCTGGCGCAGAGCGCACCGAACCCACGTGCCGCGATGTGCGTTGCGGTGGACGCGATGTCGTCCGGTCGCGTCCAGCCGTCGACCATGCGGCGGCGCATCGAGTACCGACGACCCCGGCGGTACCTGCGGGCAATCTGCAGGACGCTCGACATGCTCGAATCCGGGGTCCATTCAGTGCTCGAGCATCGCTACGTTCTCGACGTCGAGGACGCGCACGGTCTCCCGCACGGCCGGCGGCAAGCGCCGCACGTGGTCGACGGGCGGGTCCTGTTCGAGGATCTCGACTATTCACCGGACGGCGTGCCGCTTATCGTGCGGCTCGACGGTCAGGAATTCCACACCGCCGTTCAGCGACGGTTCCGCGATCGTCGGCGCGACAACGCGTCGGAGCTCGAGAAGCGGCCGCGCCTGTCGTACGGGTGGGACGACGTGACCGGTGATCCGTGCGGTGTCTACCGGGAGGTCCGGGCCGTGCTGGTCCGGGAAGGGTGGCCCGACCTCAGCCATCCGTGTGCCCGGTGCTCACCGCTGTGCGCGATTTCCGCCCCTGGAGGGCACTAATTCGCGCACAGCAGGGGCTCACCCCGCGCAGTGCAGGGGGTTCACCCCGCACACAGCAGCCGCTCCTCCAACTGCTTGCGCCCCCGGTTCAACCTCGACTTCACCGTCTGCACCCCCACACCCTGATGCTCGGCGATCTCGGCGTAGGACATGTCGCCGAACTCGCGCAGCACCAGTGCAACCCGGAACTCCTCGGGGATGTCCGCCAGCGCCGTGCGTAGCTGGTCGCGGGCGGCCATCCGGTCGCCGAACGACGAAGCCGCCCCGTCCTCGAGGTGCACGGGTTGCTCGGGATCGTTGAAGTCGACGGTGTCGGTCTGCGGCTTGCGCCTACGCACCAGCGCCAGAGCCGCATTGGAGGCGACGCGGTGTAGCCACGTGGAGAAGCGCGCGTCGCCGCGGAACTTGTCGAGGTGCTGCCAGGCGGCGATCAGCGTGTCCTGCACGGCATCCTCGGCGTCCTGCCGATTCCCCGCGATGTTCAGGCATACCGCCCACACCCGATTCTTGTGCAGCCCCACCAGCTGACCGAATGCATGCTGGTCGCCGCCCCGCGCCGCCATCAGCAGCGCCGACTCGTCCAGCGTGGACCCGGCGAGGTCAGTCATGCCAGTGGTGGTCGTCGTTCGGGTGATCGGCCGGGTGCGCATCGTCGACGATGTGGTCCGTGGGATCGTGAGACGGCGCGTCCAGCGTGATGCCGTCGTCGTCATAGGCACTGTCGTGACCGGAGGAGTCCTCAGAGGAATCCACAGAGGAACCGTCGTGACCGTGATCCCCGACCCCGTGATCCCCGACGTCCGAATCCATCGACTCGGGCACGATCAGATCGTCGTCGTACTCGACCACGTCGTCGTCCATCTCGGGGACGACGCTCGGATCGGACTCGGCAGTGTCCGGATCGAACGCGACCTGCAATGCGTTGTCCCACAGCGAGTCCGGCATCACGTAGTCCTGCGCGAGATCGAGCCCGAGCGTGGCGGCGATCGTTGGTTCCTCGGTCATGGCGTTTCCTGTCTCACGAGATCAGTCCGGACCTGGTCAGGAACGTCTTGCCCTGATCGACGCCGATCAGGCCGTACACGTCGACGCTCAGGAAGGTGCTGTTGTTGGCGTAGCGGATGATCGTTCCGTTGGTGCCTTCGGCGCCGGGCGGCCGAACCACCGCTGCCGCAGTGCGATTCGTGTTCTCGACGACGGCGTCGCCGGGGTCGCCTCCGGCTCGGTTGGTCACCACTTCGCTGCGGGCCTGCTGCTCGTCGATGGTGAGGAAGATCGACGCCCGGTCGACGATGTCGGTGGTGGAGATGACGAGACCGTCGACGACGGGCGCGTCTCGGGTGAAGTTGCAGCTGATCTGCAGAGCGTTGTTGTTGGTGAAGGACAACTGCTTGCAGTTCGTGAGGTCTGCGGACAGTGCGGTCGGTACCGCGGCGAGGATCTCGTCCTGCGTCGCGGCCAGGGTGACGGGGCCACTGGCCGAGGTCGTGGTGGTCGAGGGCGACGCCTGCGTGTCGGATCCCGAGTCTCGTGTTGCTAGAAAGGCAACCGCGGCTCCGACGGCGAGCACGGCGACGGTGGCCGCGGCCACGATCGGCAGAGTCTTGCTTCTCGCCTTCTTCTCGACCGACGGCGGCGGGGCCTGCGGCTGCTCCCAGCGCGCCATGAGGGCGTCGCTGCCGGTCATCGGCGGTCTGGTCGGATGTTCGGCGAGCCACGAACTCAAGGCGCCCTGCGCCACGACCGTTTTCGGGTCGTCGAGTGTCGCGACAGGACCGACCTCTTGAAGCGCTCTGTGCACCAGTGGAATACGAGAGGTACCGCCCGTGAGATACAGCGCGCTGATCTGATCCCGATCGATGATTCCGGCGTCGGCGAAGGTCGCCCGCGTCAGGCGCACGGCCGCGTCGATCGGGCCGGCGATCAGCTCGTCGAACTCGTCCCGCGTGAGCTGAAGTGTCTCGTGGAACCCACTGCCCGCCGCCGTGATGGTGGCCGACGGCGCTTCGGAAAGAAGCTCTTTGGCGCGGCGGATGGAATCGTCGAGTTGCTGCCGGACGCCGGGCGGCGCCTCCCTGCGCAGGTACTGCACCAGCTCGGGCGATCGTGCGTCCAGTTGATGATCGACCCACTGCCGGATCAGCGCGTCGAGATTCTTCCCGCCCAATCCGTTGTCACCCCGCGCGGCGAGCACGGTGAACGTCCCGTCGCCGTTCTTGGCCAGCACCGCGACGTCGAGTGTGCCGCCGCCGAAGTCGAAGACCGCGATCTTCGCTCCGTCGGCCAACCGGTTGCTGCGCGCGTAATGAGCTGCGGCGGCGCATGGTTCGGAGATAGTGCTGATCGAACCGGGAGGCATTCCCTGCGACGCGGCGTCGATCAGGGTCTGGATCTGACTCGGCGACCACGCTTCGGGATGGGTGAGCACCAGATGCTGCGGGAGTTGGCCGGCGTGCGCCGCGGTCGCGCGAGACAACACGGCGCGCAGTACCGCGGCGATCGGAGCGGACGTCGGGATCATGAACCCGTTGACTGCGATCGAGGGTTGTCCCACCAGACGTTTCGGCGACGGCAGGAACGCACCGGGGTTGCGTTGCGCTTCGTTGAGGGCGTGGTCACCGACTGCAATGCGGTCGGGCGCGTCGACGAAGACGGCGGACGACATCAGGTTGCTTGTGTGCGAGAGCGACAGCGTCTCGACCGCGCCACTGACCGCGGCCGAGTGGGCGGCCGCCGTGTTCGACGTTCCGAAATCGACGCTGAGCAGCCAATCGGACGGCGTCATCGCGGTGTTCCTCCTCGGTGTGGTTCGCACATGATTACATTCCCCGTCCCTCGGCAAGAACCGTGTAGGCCTGCACGACGTCCACCAACGCGGCGTCCTCGGCTGCGGTGACCGTCGACATGGCCTGCGCCCGGGCGTTTCCGAGCTTGGTCATCGCGTGTGAGCGAACGTGGTCGACGCTCGCGTCCGGTCCGAGCCCCAGACACTGTGCGGGCGTGTGCCCGGTCAACAGCGTGCGCAGTTCGTCGACCAGCGGTGCGCGTGGATCGGCCACCAGTACCCGCTGGAGATCGCCGAGCAGTGCCACCCGCAGCATCGCCGGGTCGCTGCGCATCGAATAGGCGATCGCTCGAATGTTCTCTCGGGCCGGGTGCGCGTAGGCGAGTTGATCGACGTAGTCGAGAACCCGGCGAGCGCGAGAGAGGACCGCGAACTCACCGAGAGAGGTGTGCAGGACCCGATTGAGCTCGGCCACACCCGATTTCGCGGCCAACCACTCGTTCAGCGCCGCCGCGCCTCGGTGCGCGATCTCGCGACCGTGCAGAATTCCGTATTCGCCCAACAGATCCAGGAGGCGATCGCGCACCATCGGAGACAGCGGACTCGGCGCGTCGGACTCCAGGACGTCGATGAGGTCGAGCGGATGCAGCCCGGCCAACGACGCGAGCGCACGCGCATCGTCCTCGACCAGCGCGCCCGTGTGCGACGTCTGGGCCATGAGTCCGGAGATCGGGACGACGGTCGCCACCGTGTCGGCGAGGTCGTGTGCGACCGAGCGTGCGTGTTCGCGCGCGTGGTCGAGCGGATCGCGGCGACCGAGCGCTCCCTCGCCGAAACCGTCGGCGCGCGAGAGGACTCCGAGCGTGTTGAGCGGCGAGAGCGGGAGCTGCTCGAGGAACGCGAGTTCGTCGACGCGCGGGGTGGAGTCGAACAAGAACACCGCTGCGTCCGCGTCCACCGACGCGGTGCGGGTCTGCTCGAACCCGTCGATGAGGACGCGTCGAGTGGCCCGCTCGTTGCGCGTGGTGAGCGTGGCCAGGCCGGGAGTGTCGATGAACGTGAGGTCGCGAATGGCGGCCGAGGGCAGCCACCGATCCACGTAGGCGATGCGTTCCTCCGGAATCGGCAGTGTCGCAACCGAACCCGGAACCAGGTGGACGGGGTGGCGGGTGCCGTCGACGGCGACCGCATCGGCACGTGACGGTGCGCCGTTCTGATAGACGGTCACCACCCGCGTCGCCTCGAGGGCGGCGGTCTCGGCGACCGGCGCCCCGATGAGGGCGTTCACCAGCGTCGACTTCCCGGCCTTCAGGCGGCCGACGACGACGAGGCGCGGCGGCGCCCACAGCGTCGCGCCGATTCTGTTCGCGTGGTCGACCAGGTCTCCGCCCAGTCCGGCGAGTCGATGCAACCCGCGGTCGAGAACGGCATGGACCGGTCCGGGCGCGCCCGCGTTCACGACGCGGCCCGCAGTTCGTCGAGCATGCGTTCGGTCTCGGCGAGACGCTTGTCGATCACGTCGCGGTTGTTCGTCAAACGCTTGAGCTCCTTCTCTCGACGTGCCGCGTCGGTGGAGCCGGCCTCCTTCGCGACGGCGATCTGCCGCTGCAGCTCCTCGATCGAGGTGCGCATGTATTCGCGGTACCGCACCACGATCTCCGGACGAGCCTGTGCCATGGCCATTTCCAGCAATCGTGCGGTGACCGTCTTGGTGAGCGCTATGGTCTCGCGCAACCAGGTGAGCAGATTGGTCTTGCCGGTGCGCATGGCGCGGAAGCCGAGATTGACTCCCACCCACAGTGTTCCGACGACGGCACCCACGCCGAGGAAGGCGGACAGTCCGACCAGACCGCCGAGGGTCGACGATCCCATCACGCCCATCGTCAACAGCGTCGGGTCGAACAGTCCGTGTCGCTTGCTCCCCACCTGCGGTCCTTCGATGTTCTGGGCGCCGAGGGAGTCGACGATGCGTGTGCAGATCTGTTCCCACACGACATCGGAATCGAACCTCGGTGCGACGATCGTGGTGTAGAGCCGCTCCAGGAAACCCGACATCGACTGTGCGAGAGCCTGTTGCAGCTCCGCTTGCATGTCGGCGGTGAACTTCTGGGGACTTCGGCGCAGAACCTCCATGCCGTTCTTGTTGATCGTGTTCGTCCATCGCTGACGGATCTCTTCCAGACGGCGATCACTGTCGTCGATCGACTGCTGGCGCAGCTGCGTGAGGTCGCGCGCGAGGTACTGCTCCCATTCGCGGCTCTCGTCCTTGAGGCGTTCGAGTTCGGCGAGTTGAGCGGTGAGATCGGGGAGCGTCTTGCCGCGACCCTCGACGGCGGCGAGTTCCGAATCGACGCGCCGCTTGATGGTCGACAACCCCTCACGCGTCGTGCGAAGAGCGTCCATCATCGGCAGGTCCTCGGCGGAATCCAAGCGTCGCAACAGTTCCGAGCGCAACGCCGTGATGCCCGACGCCTCCTCCGCATGGTCGCGCGCCGGCCCGGCGGGTATCTCCGACGCCATGACGGCCCGTAGGCTCGACACCCCGATCACGGTGACGTCGCGATGCAGGTGCTCGGCGAGCAGGCGACGATTCTCGTCCGCGATCGCCTTCCACCGGCGAAGGTTCTTGTCCGTCTTCGTTACCGCGACGATCAGGGCGTCGACCGAGGCACCCGCGTCGCGGATGAAGTCCATCTCCGGCGCGGACAGGGGAGACGAGGCGTCGCACGCGATCACCAGCACGCACGCCTGCTGCGCGCTGTGCTTGGCCAGTGTGGCCATCGACGGATCCAGTCCGCCGACGCCCGGAGTGTCCACGATCGTCACGCCGGGGAGTGCGGTGTCCGTGATCGGGATGCTGGCTCGCGTGGGCAGCGACTCGACATGGGCGTCGCGCACGTACTTGCCGCCGACGGTCACCCAGTCCTCGAGGGTCGTGAGCGGTACCTGCTCGGCCCGACCCGGGAACAACAGATCGGCGGTGCCGTCGAGCGGCGGGTCGTTGGTGGGGCAGATGCTCACCGCGACCGTGGTGGCGACGCCGACACCCACGGGGGAGAGGTCACGCCGGCCGACGAGGGCGTTGGCCAGCGAACTCTTGCCTCGTTTGACCTCGCCGACGACCACGACGGTGCGCACCTGACTGTCCCGCTCCGCCTTGCGGGCGGCGAGGTCGGCCACGTCGTCGAGCTTGTAGGCGCGCAGAACCGAAGCTGCGGCGCTCAGGACCGGGTGAATGTCGGTCATGTGGTCCTCCTTGCGTGGCATCTGATTCGGAACCGATCGGTCCGGTGCTCGTCGTGGGTGGGATATATCGTTGCACCGACTCAGGACCGGTTCACGGATGGACCGGTCACGATCGACGACGAGAGGGATTCTTGTGCGACCGACCATCGTCCGGGTGATCGCAACGGGCATCGCCGCTGGGTGTGTTCTGACGTCCTGCAGTTCCACCGTCCAGGGAACCGGTGTCGCCGCGGCGCCGGAGATCGACATCGCGAGCCTCGACACCGGTGATTTCCCCACCGATCCGTCGCCGCCGTTCGGCACGGTGGATTCGAACGATCCCGTGATCACCGACCTCGAGGGCCAGCGGATGGCCGAGTTCGTCACCATCCCGTTCGAGGTGGTGCCCGGCGCCACGGAACCGGAGCAGCCGACGGCGGTCATCCGCAGCGAGAAGTTCCTCGACTCGCCCTTCGGTGGCCGAGAGGACATGGCTGCCGCGTCGTCGCCCCCCGATGCCCCGCTGATTGCCGGGTTCGTCGCCACCGCGAGTACACCCGCCGTAAAGAACACCGATCCGAAGACCACGATCACCGAGATGGTGCTGCGCTACGCCACCGCGGCCGCGGCGACGGCCGCCGCTCAGGCGATGAACGACGTGTCCCATCAGCCGGCGGCCGAGTTCACTCGCGCCTTCGCGCCCGCCACCGTTCCCGAGCTTCCCAATTCCCTGTCCAGTACCTGGAGCTACGCCGGAGATCCGGGACTCGGGGCACCGTCGTCTGGCCTGAGCGTTTTTACCCCGCACAACTCCTACGTGATCTACACGAACGTGTCCGTCCCGACCGGCGATGCCGCCACTCTGCCCTCCATCGTGAGCAAAGCGCTGAGCCTTCAGTTGCCCCTGATCGACACCTTCCCGCCGACGCCCACCCGATCGCAGAACGGCGGCGTCGCGCCGACCATCCAGATCGACCAGAACAACATCCTGATCTACGCGATCCCGAACACCGACGAATATCAGGCGTACGGGACCAACCGCGCCGTGTACGGGCCCCGCGGTCTCGCACTGCAGTTCACGGACCCCGCGTTGGTTCTGAAGACGTTGCAGGACGTCGGATCCGATCACAACGCCACCTGGAAGACGACGGTCACCCGCGCCAAGTCGGAGGACGGTGCCAAGAAGATCATCACCGACTTCGTCAATTCCGACCTGTCCCTCGGCAGCCGCCGCGACGACCCGCCCAAGAACCTTCCCATCGCTCAGTGCGTGGTCAAGGACGAGGCGATCGGGCAGGTCACCAGCTGCTATGTCCAGGTCGGCCGGTACGTGGGTCAATTGACCGACCTGGACAAGACCACCGTCGATCAGGCGATCTCCGCGCAGTACGTCATCCTGACGAAGGCCGACCAGAACGCTGAGTAGCACCGGCCCGCGGCTCTAGATGTGGTGGTCGTACGACGACTCGGTGGCGGAGGTGTCGCCGCCGGCGTGCTCGAGGTTGGTCTCGGTCTCCGGCGCCGGGTCGTATGCGCCGGACTCGGTGATGTCGTAGGTGCCGTCGCCGTCCGTGTCGAGCTTGGTGGTGTCGAACTCGCCGTCGAAGTCGGTGTCGGTGAGCTGCACGTCCGCCTGACCGTCGCCGTCGACGTCCACCAGTTTGTAGTCGACGATGCCGTCGCCGTCTGTGTCGACCTGCACGACGTCGACCTTGCCGTCACCGTCGGTGTCCCAGACCGCGACGTCGTAGTCGCCGTCGGCGTCCGTGTCGGTCAGGGTGACCTCGTCACCGGCGACCGTGCCGCTCCAGCTGTCGTCCGACGAGGTGCTGGTGGAGACGTTGCGATCCGCCGACGACGAGGGCGCCGGTGCCGGTTCGGGGTGAGGCGTGGGTGTGGGGGTGGGGCTGGGGGCGCTCGAGCGGGAGCTCGAGTCGGTGTCGTAGTAGCCGTCACCGTCGGTGTCGGTCTCGACGGTGTCGTAGTAGCCGTCGCCGTCCGAGTCCGTTTCACGCTGGTCGGCGTAGCCGTCGCCGTTGTAGTCGGTGAGCTTGACGTCGGCGACGCCGTCGAAGTCGGTGTCGTCTTCCTCGATGTCGGTCACGCCGTCGCCGTCGAGGTCGACCAGGTACACGTCGTTGGTTCCGTCGCCGTTGGTGTCGAATTCCTGGCTTGTCATCGCATTCTCCGTGTCGCTCGTAGTTGTTGTCGATCGTTCACAGCATTGGATGCGGCCCGGGGTGGTGAATGTTCCCGGCCAACGAAAAAAAATCTGCTGTGCGCGATTTCCGCCCCTGGAGGGCACTAAATCGCGCACAGCAGGGGGCTACTCACACGCGGCGCAGCCGCTCCCTCCGCAACTGCTCCACATCCTCGAGCACGAGCGGCGCCAACGTCGTCCCCATGGCCCGCTCGAGGAGGTAGTCCGCCAGCTCGGGATTGCGCGCCAGCGCCGGTCCGTGCATGTACGTGCCGATGACCGAACCCTGGACGACGCCCTCGTTCCCGTCCCCGACTCCGTTGCCGACACCGGAGTCCACCCGCGCGAACGCGGTGGCAGCAGGCCCCAATGTGGTTCCACCGCGGTGATTTTCGAATCCGGTGAGCTTCTGCGTCAGTCCGGCGAGCGTGGGAGTCGTGGTGACCTCGCCGATCGAGCGGGTCTGCTGCGGCGAGGTGGTGACATCGAGCATCGACACCCCGTCGACGCGTTCCCCCGAACTCGTCTCGTACCAATTGCCCAGCACCTGAATGGCCGCGCAGATGGCCAGAACGGGGGCGCCTCGCTCGGCCGCCTTCTGCAGCCCCGGGTACCGC
This sequence comes from Rhodococcus sp. 320_ES, assembly GCF_059691855.1. Taxonomy (NCBI): domain Bacteria; kingdom Bacillati; phylum Actinomycetota; class Actinomycetes; order Mycobacteriales; family Nocardiaceae; genus Rhodococcus; species Rhodococcus sp. 320_ES. The sequence goes on from NZ_JCAWAG010000003.1 coordinate 342,405, forward strand.
GCCAGGTGTTTGGTGGCCAATCGCTGAGCCGAGTCCTCCGCACCGCCGAGAACGTAGACGTCCAGCGAATCGGGTACGGGATCGTTCAGCGTGATCGAGACGACCTCCGCGGGGATGTCTCGCATCAGAAGTCGTTGCCGCAGAACGAGAGCGTTGCCACTGTCGCCGTACGTGCCCATCACGTCGGGGAGGACCAGCCCGATCTTCACCGTGTCGGTCATCGTGCGATCGCCCTTCCGAGATCACGGAACGCCGTGTAGTTCGCCAGCACCTCGACCCGACCCGGCGGGCAGGACGCAATGGCCTGCAACGGGTCTCGGACCACGGTATGGGGTGAGCCTGCGTAGGTCAGTCGCACACCCAGATCGGTGGCGCGCTCGCCCGAGGCGACCACCTGCACGCCCTCGAAGTGCTCGAAGCGCACGTCCCACAGCCACGACAGGTCTTCACCGTCCGGCACCTGCCCGTTGACGGCGATCACGAGGCCTTCGACGTCGGGGTCGATCATCGACAGCGCTTCCTGCCAGCCGGCGGGGTTCTTCGCGAGAAGCATTCGTACGGAATGGGATCCGACCTGGACGGTGCTGTAGCGGCCCGCCACCTCGTTGACCGTCGACACGGCCGCGACGGCGTCCTCCACGGACGCCCCGAGTGTCACCGCGGCGGCAACGGCCTGAGCGGCGTTGCCGCGGTTGGCGTTTCCGGGCAGCGCAAGCGACATCGGGATCTTCACGCCGTCCGGGCCGTACAGAAATTCCGAGTCGAGCCACCAATCCGGTTCCGGTCGTGCAAAATCCGAACCGGTGCTGCGCCAGTGCGGACCGTCCCAGACGATCGGTTCCCCGGTGCGCGGGCAGCTGACGGAGTCGCCGACCCAGCCGCCGCCCGCCGCGACCCACACCACGTTGGCAGCGTCGTACGCCGCCGACGTCATCAGGACGTCGTCGCAGTTCGCGATCACCACCGTCTCGGGATGGCGTTCGAGCCCGGCACGGAGCTTGCGCTCGATCATGTTGATCTCGCCGACGCGGTCGAGTTGGTCTCGGCTCAGGTTGAGGAGCACCACAGCTGCCGGGTTCACGGCGTCGCAGACGTGCGGGACGTGCAGTTCGTCGACCTCGAGCGCCGCCAGAGCGGCGGTGCGATTCACGTTCAACGCTGCCACGATCCCGGCGTCCATGTTGGCGCCGTCGGCCTGCGTGGCCACCTCGCCGAGTGTGGCGAGGGCAGCTGCGGTCATACGCGTCGTCGTCGACTTGCCGTTGGTCCCGGTGATCACGACCGTGCGCCGACCGGCTCCGAGCTGCGCCATGATCGTCGGATCGATCTTCAGCGCGATCAATCCGCCGATCATCGAGCCCTTTCCGCGGCCTGCCTTCTGAGATGCCCACGCCGCTGCGGACGCCGCGCCCAAGGCGAGACGGCCGCGTGTACGTACACGCTTGTCGACCATGGCGCCGAGTCTCGCACAAACTCGGTGTCCATCCGATGCGGCCGTGACTACCCTCGGCGCATGGCTTGGACGACGATCACGGACGCCGACGAACTTACCGCCCTGATGGGAACGCCGTCGTTCCGTGCGGCGAACAAGGACCGATCCGCGCTGCATCCGCTGGACCGGGAATGGTTGGCGGCGTCGCCGTTCGTCGTCGTTGCGACCTCCGACGCCGACGGTCGATGCGATGTCTCACCGAAGGGTGACCCGCCCGGCCACCTGGTCCACGTGATCGACGACACCACCATCGCCCTCGCCGAGCGACCGGGCAACAAGCGCATGGACGGCTACCGCAACGTGCTCGTCAACCCGCACGTCGGTCTGAACTTTTTCGTTCCGGGCCGCGGCGACACGCTCCGGATCAACGGCCGCGCGTCGCTGGTCACCGATGCGCCCTTCTTCGACGACCTCGTCGTGAAGGGCCACCGGCCGATCCTGTGCCTGGTGGTCGAGATCGAGCAGATCTTCCACCACTGCGCGAAGGCGTTTCTCCGCTCACAACTGTGGGAGCCGGACACCTGGAACCCGTCGGTGCTGCCGTCCGTGGCGGTGATGAGCAAGACCTTGATCCCGGACAGCCCCGAAACGCTGGCCCAGCTCCAGACCTATTACGGAAAGGCGTACAGCGAGGGGCTCTACCGCGACGTCTGATCAGTCGTTCGCGAGGATGCGCTCGATGTCGTCGAGCACGGCCTGTCCGCCCTTCGGCCCGACGCCCGTGATCCAGTACGACTGGTCGACGGCGTGCGGATCGGGGAAGGCCGACGCGTTGGCGGTGACCACGGCCGGGATCGACGACGGATCGCCCGGGGTCGTCGACGTGATCACCACCAGATCGGCCTTCGCCTCGGACACCAGCTCCGGGGAGAGGTCGATGCTGATCTCATCGGTCCACTCGGGGCGGGGCGGCGTGGTGAATCCGGCGCATTCGAGGGTGCTGCCCGCGAAGGACAGCGGCCCGTAGAGCGTCAGCAGATCCTCGCGAGGTCTGATCAGTTGTGCCGTGCGACCCGCGGTGGCGAACTCGGAGGCGATGCCCTCGCACCGGGCGCGATAGTCGTCGAGCAGTGGCTGCGGGTCGCGTCCCAGTGCGGTGCCGACGAGTCGCACGTTGTCCTGCCACGGGTCCGACTGCGACGCCATGAAGACGGTCGGTGCGATCGCGGCCAGCTGGTCGTAGATCCCGCCGTGTCGGGTCTCGGTTCCCAGAATGATGTCGGGGTCGAGCGCCGCGATCGCCTCGATGCGCGGCTCGGCCACCGTCCCGACGGTCTCGATGTCGGCCGCCTCCGGGCCGAGGTAGGGCGGCACTCCGGTGACCTCGCTGAGCACGGCGGTTCCGACGGGCACGATTCCGAGCGCCACGGCGGTGTCGAGTTCGACCGGCTCCAGGGTGACGACCCGCATCGGGTCGGCCGGCACCTCGGTGGTGCCGCGGGCGTGCGTGACGGGTCGAGTCTGCGCGTCCGACCGGTCGTCCGAGGTGTCGGCGGAACAGGAGGTCAAGGCGAGTCCACATGCGGCGAGTAGCAAAATTCGTCTCATGTGAGGGGACCCTAACTCACTGGACGCGCCAATTGTGGTGCGTCGACGGCGACCACCGGCGCCGACTTCGCCGCCCGAAATCCCCACCCACATCCGCCGATGACGACGGCCGCGCCGATCAGGGACACGACGCTCGGGGTCTCGTGGAGCACCAGCCACGACGCCGCGATGCCCACCACCGGCACCAGCAGCGAGAAGGGTGCGACGGTTCCGGCCGAGTAGCGGCCCATCAGCGACGTCCAGATGCCGGTGCCGACGAGGGTGGCCGGCCCGACGATGAACGCGAGCCCGGCCAGCGCCGTCCACCAGGTGCTGCTGAACGACGTCGCGAGTGCAGACCACCCGGCGGTCGGGCCTTCGAAGGCGGCCGAGAGGGCGAGCATCGGCAGCGGCGGGACGACGGTCATCCAGAGCATGAGTCGCATCGGACTGTCTGCTCGTGCCAGTCGACTGCCGAGATTGCCGAAGGCCCAGCCGAGTCCAGCGAGCAAGGTCAATAGGACGGGCAGGAGCGACGCTCCGACCGCTCGGTCCCACCCGATAAGGACCATCCCGCTGATGGCGACGGCGATGCCGATCCACTGCCGCCCACTGACGTGCTCGCGCAGCAGGATCGCACCCAGGATCACGGTGAACGGCGCGGACGATTGCAGAACCAGCGAGGCCAGGCCGGTCGGCATGCCCACGTGCATCGCGGTGAACAGAAACGCGAACTGCAGGAACCCGAAACCGAAGCCGTACAGCAGAAGCCATCTTGTCGGTACTGCTGGCCGTGGCACGAAGAGAACGACCGGGATCGCGATGACCAGGAAGCGCAGCGCAGCGAAGAAGAAGGGAGGGAAGTGATTCAGTCCGGCGCGGATCGCGAGGAAGTTCAGCCCCCACAACACCGCGACCGAGACGCCGAGGAGTTTGTCGCGTGTGGTCACAGCGACAACAGTGACGATTCGAAATGATCAGCACAAGCGAATTCTCGTGACGTATCCATGTAGTTTTACTTCATGGATGCAGAGCGTCTCAGGGTGCTGCGCGAGCTGTCCGACCGAGGCACCGTCGCCGCGACGGCGGCGTCGCTGTCCATGACCCCCTCCGCGGTGTCGCAGCAGCTCAAGGTGCTCGCGCGCGAAGCCGGCGTCGACCTTCTCGAGCCGGACGGCCGACGCGTACGCCTCACGGACGCCGGCCGAGCGCTGGTACTCCGAGCCGAGGACGTGCTCGGCGCCCTCGCCCGCGCCGAGGACGAAATGGACTCCTACCGCGGATCACCCCGCGGGACGGTGCGAGTCGCGATGTTCCCGTCCGGAGCGGCGCTGCTGCTGCCTGGTGTGCTCGACCGTCTCGACGGAGTCGGCCTGGTGGCCGGCGACGAGGATTACCCCGCGTCCGACGTCAACCGCTTGCTCGCCGATTACGACGTCGTCCTGACCCACCGCGACGAACGAGCTCCGTCGACCGCTGCGCCGCGCGTCGACGTGCGCACTCTGATGCGTGAACCCATCGATCTGGTCCTGCCGAACGATCACCGTCTGGCGGACGCGTCGTCGGTCGACATTCATCAACTGGCGGGCGAGCGGTGGATCAGCGTGCGCGGCGGTTTCCCGGTCGACGACGTGCTCAACTCCATCGCCACGGTCACCGGGATGCAGCCGCGAGTAGTGCAGCGCATCAACGACTTTCGAGTGACGGAAGAGCTCGTGGCACGTGGTCACGGGGTGGCCCTGATGCCGCGTTACGCCTCGACTCATCCCGACGTCCGACGCGTTCGGCTGGGTGGGGTGCGGGCCGCGCGGGTCTACGAGCTGGCCACCCGGCCGGGGGCCGACCAGCGTCCTGCGGTGGCGACGGTGATCGGGGCGTTCGAGGCAGAGTCCGCTGTGCGCGAAAACCGGCCCTAGGGGGCCGGTTTTCACGCACAGGTTACTTCTGGGCCCTGTTGACCGCCGACACCACGGCCCGCAGCGAGGCCGTCGTGATGGAGGTGGCGATACCGACACCCCAGACGGTCACACTCTCGCCGCCCGGACCCGTCACAGACGCTTCGACGTAGGCCGCTGCCTGCGCGTCGTCACCGGCGGACATGGCGTGCTCGGAGTAGTCGAGGACGCTGACGTCGTACCCGACGGTCGAAAGTGCGTCGACGAACGCGGCGAGCGGGCCGTTGCCGGCTCCGGTGATCTCCTGCTCGGTGCCGTTGATCTTGACGGTGGCGGTGATCGAATCGATGCCGCCGTCTTCCTCGGCGGCGGTGACCTTCTGTCGCATGCGTTCCAGCGGCCTCAGCGGCGCGAGGTATTCCTCGGAGAACACGTCCCACATCGCCTTCGGCGACACTTCGCCGCCCTCGCCGTCGGTGACGCGCTGCACCAACTGCGAGAACTCGATCTGCAGTCGTCGCGGCAACGCCAACCCGTGGTCGGCCTTCATGATGTAGGCGACGCCGCCCTTGCCCGACTGGGAGTTGACGCGGATGACCGCTTCGTATGTCCGGCCGACGTCCTTGGGGTCGATCGGCAGGTAGGGAACCTGCCAGAGAATGTTGTCGACGTCCGAATCCTGCTCGTCCGCAGCAACCTTCATCGCGTCGAGGCCCTTGTTGACCGCGTCCTGATGACTTCCGGAGAAGGCGGTGTAGACCAGATCGCCGCCGTACGGATGCCGCTCGTGCACCGGCAACTGGTTGCAGTACTCGACGGTGCGGCGAATCTCGTCGATGTTGGAGAAGTCGATCTGCGGGTCGACCCCGCGGGTGAAGAGGTTCAGGCCCAAGGTCACCAGGCAGACGTTTCCGGTGCGCTCACCGTTGCCGAAGAGGCAGCCCTCGATGCGATCCGCGCCGGCCTGGTAGCCCAGTTCGGCTGCGGCCACGCCGGTTCCGCGGTCGTTGTGCGGATGCAGGCTCAGCACGATCGAGTCGCGGCGGGCCAGGTTTCGGCTCATCCATTCGATCGAGTCGGCGTAGACGTTGGGCGTCGTCATCTCGACCGTGGCAGGCAGATTCAGGATCATCGGGTCCGAGGGCGACGGATTCATGATCTCGGTGACGGCGTCGCACACTTCCTTCGCGAACGTCAGCTCGGTGCCGGTGTACGACTCGGGCGAGTACTCGTAGCGCCAGTGCGTGTCCGGGTACTTGGTCGCTTCCTCGAGGATCTTGTGCGCACCGTCGGTGGCGATCTTCTTGATGGCGTCGCGGTCCGCGCGAAAGACCACGCGGCGCTGCAGAATCGACGTCGAGTTGTAGAAGTGCACGATCACCGATCGCGCACCTTCGCATGCCAGGAACGTCCGCTCGATCAGTTCGGAACGGCACTGCGTCAGGACCTGGATCGTGACGTCGTCGGGAATGGCGCCGTCTTCGATGATCTCGCGCACGAAGTCGAAATCGGTCTGACTCGCGGACGGGAAACCGACCTCGATCTCCTTGTAGCCCATACGAACCAGCAAATCGAACATACGACGCTTACGCGCCGGGCTCATCGGATCGATGAGGGCCTGATTGCCGTCGCGCAGGTCCACCGCGCACCACTGCGGTGTGCGATCGATGACCTTGTCCGGCCACGTGCGGTCGGGCAGCGTGACGGTTTCGACCTCTTCGGCGAAGGGACGGTACCGATACGTCGGCATCGAAGAATTCTTCTGGGTGTTCCATACCGGCTGATCCGTAGGCGCGGGACGGGACGGGGTGACGACGGTGTGAGTTCCGGACGTGAATGCGTCGGCGGGTGACATAGCTGATTCTCCGTGTTTTGAAAGCTCGAAACCGGGAGACCCGGGAGACCGGCGCAACGAAACCCCGCGACGGGAAGCCGGTCTATGGAATCAGACCCCGCCGCGGCTGCGAAGAAGAAGCGCGCCGTACGTGTGCGCTGACCGAAGCATGGCCGTCACCCTACTCCAGCTTCGGCCGCCTTTTTCCGCCAATCCTGGTCGGGTTCGAACGGGCGACCGTCGGGTGTCGCCCAGCACTGCGCCAACAACCCGTACCCGAGCTCGTCGACGCGGGTGTGGCCCGGCCAGACCCGAGCGGTCCAGTCGCGATTGTCGTGGGCCGAGTGCTCGGCGGCCATGGCCGCGCCCACCAACTCGAACTGCAGGTCTCGCCGAAGTTCCAGCGCGGCCGACGGCGGATCGGTCTCCAGGCGGTCCAACAGCGCGGTCGACACGGCGACGACCCGGCGATCGCTCCACCGCAGCCACCGCTGGTAGGCGTGCGGCGACACCAGCCACATCGCGGCCAGGGCACATGCGACTCCGAGTGCCGTCTCCACCAGTCGATCTACGCCGAGGGTCACGGCGTTCGCCCCCGGGTGCGACGCACCGCCGATGAGCAGCGCCAGTGGTGTGATGAAGGTGACGGCGACCGCGTAGTTGCGGGCGATGTAGAGCTCGATGAGGAACTGCAGTGCCATCAGCACCATGATCAGCACGATCCCGCTCGGCGACAGCGACCAGGCGACTGTGAACAGCACCACTCCCGCGGCCGTGCCGACGAGGCGATGAATGCCGCGGACCGTTCCGCGGCGGCGGTCGGGTCCGGCCTGCAGGACGAGGACCGCAGAGATCACGGCCCAGTCGGGGCGGCCGAGCCCGAACGCGATGGTCAGCGCGCCGGCTGCGGTCGACGCGACGAGGACGCGCAGGGCCGTCGTCGCGGCATGGGATTGATACGTGGCGGCGCGGCGCAGTCGGTACAGAACTGTCGGTCGCGCCAGCGGAACCTGACGATGACCCACGTCGGTGGCAATCGAAGCAGCGGCGGGCGGAGTGCTTACGGCGGCGAACGCGACGTGCGCCTCCCACAAGCGGGCGACCAGCGGGTTGTCCGGTCGGCGCACCGGCACCTTCGCGTCGTGCAGGGTCGACCACGCGGCGTGCAGGCGGACGGCCGCCGCGTGCCGCACGTGCGCCACGTGCTCGCCGTCGGCGTGGACATCGGTCACTCGGGCGACGGCCGACACCGCGGCGTTCACGGCGTCGTCCTGCGGTTTGGTCGGTCGCCACAGCACGCCGGACATGCCCACGAGGAGCGAGGACACCACTCCGATCGCTACGCACGCGACGTTCGTCGTGGTCGCGATCCCCGCCGCCGGCAGCACCGACGAGACACCGCAGACCAGGACGAAGAAGAACGGACCCGGCGGGCCCAGGCGCAACGCGTCGACCGCGAAGGTCGACACCACACCTACCGTCACCATGGCCGCGACGACCGCCCACGCGCTTCCCGTCTCCCCGGCCAGCCCGCCGAGCAGGGCGGACACCATCAGCGCGGCTCCCGCGGTGAGGATGATCGCGGGCCGCACTCGGTAGGCCCGACCTTCGCCGTAGACGATAGCGAAACCACCGGTCACGGTCAGCAACGCCTCGCTCTCGAACCCCGCCGCGAAGGCGATCAGCGCCGGAATACCGAAGGCGAGTGCAGCGCGCACTCCGCCCGGCCAGCGAGTGCCGACGGAGGGAAGTGCGAACAGAAGACTGCGCCGACGTGCGACGGGTGGAAGCGGGGTGGTCACCCGCCGATTTTAGGGTGACCTCCGCAGTCGGTAGTCTCAGCATCTGCATATCCCGCCAGCAGGAGGTAAGTGACACCGTGGCTCTCGTCGTCCAGAAGTACGGAGGGTCCTCGGTGGCGACCGCCGAGCGGATTCGCCGCGTCGCTGAACGGATCGTCGAGACCAAGCGCAAGGGCAACGACGTGGTGGTCGTCGTCTCCGCGATGGGTGACACGACGGACGAACTTCTCGACCTCGCCCAGCAGGTCTGCCCGGCGCCGCCCGCCCGCGAGATGGACATGCTGCTCACCTCCGGCGAACGCATCTCCAACGCACTGGTGGCCATGGCCATTCACTCGCTCGGCGCCGAGGCCCGCTCCTTCACCGGATCGCAGGCCGGCGTCGTCACCACCAGCGTGCACGGCAACGCCAAGATCATCGACGTCACCCCGGGGCGCGTGCGTGACGCGCTGGACCAGGGCTCGATCGTCCTCGTCGCCGGCTTCCAGGGTGTGAGCCAGGACAGCAAGGACGTCACGACGCTCGGACGCGGTGGTTCCGACACCACGGCCGTCGCCCTCGCCGCCGCGCTGAAGGCCGACGTGTGCGAGATCTACACCGACGTCGACGGCATCTTCACCGCCGATCCGCGCATCGTCCCCAACGCCCGCCACCTCGAGACGGTCTCGTTCGAGGAGATGCTGGAAATGGCGGCGTGCGGCGCGAAGGTCCTGATGCTGCGGTGCGTGGAATACGCGCGGCGCTACAACGTTCCCGTACACGTCCGCTCGTCGTACACCACCAAAAAAGGGACCATCGTGTCCGGATCAATGGAGGACATCCCCGTGGAAGAAGCCATCCTCACCGGCGTTGCGCACGACCGCAGCGAGGCCAAGGTGACGGTCGTCGGCCTTCCCGACGAGCCCGGCTACGCAGCCAAGATCTTCCGCGTGGTCGCCGACGCCGAGATCAACATCGACATGGTTCTGCAGAACATCTCCAAGATCGAAACCGGCAAGACCGACATCACCTTCACCCTGCCCAAGACGGACGGGCCGCGCGCGGTCGAGCAGCTCACCAAGATGCAGAGCGAAATCGGCTTCACACAGGTGCTCTACGACGATCACATCGGCAAGGTGTCCCTCATCGGCGCGGGCATGAAGACGCACCCGGGCGTGACGGCGACGTTCTGCGAGGCTCTGGCCGACGCGGGCGTCAACATCGATCTGATCAGCACGTCCGAGATCCGAATCTCCGTGCTGTGCAAGGACTCCGAGCTCGACGACGCGGTTCGTGCACTGCACGCCGCGTTCGAACTCGGCGGCGACGAAGTAGCCGTGGTGCACGGCGGGACCGGAAGGTAGACACTCGTGGGACTCGCTATCGGAGTAGTAGGCGCGACCGGCCAGGTCGGCGCCGTCATGCGAAACCTGTTGCAGGAGCGCAAGTTCCCGGCCGACTCGGTCCGGTTCTTCGCCTCGCCGCGCTCTGCCGGTAAGACGCTTCCGTGGGGCGACGGTGAGATCACCGTCGAGGACGCCGCCACTGCGGACCCGTCGGGCCTCGACATCGCGCTGTTCTCCGCCGGCGCCACCATGTCTCGCGAGCAGGCACCGCGTTTCGCCGCGGCCGGTGTGACCGTCATCGACAACTCGTCGGCGTGGCGCAAGGACCCGGATGTGCCGCTGGTGGTGAGCGAGGTCAATCCCGAAGCCACGAAGAACTTGGCCAAGGGCATCATCGCGAACCCGAACTGCACCACGATGGCCGCGATGCCCGTGCTGAAGGTCCTGCACGACGAAGCGGGCCTGCAGCGGCTCATCGTGTCGAGCTATCAGGCCGTCTCCGGCAGTGGGCTGGCCGGAGTCGAGGAGCTCGCATCGCAGGCGCGCGCGGTGATCGGCGACGCCGAGAAGCTCGTGCACGACGGAAGTGCCGTCGACTTCCCGGCCCCGAACAAGTACGTCGCTCCGATCGCGTTCAACGTTCTTCCGCTCGCCGGCTCGCTGGTGGACGACGGATCCGGCGAGACCGACGAGGATCAGAAGCTCAGATTCGAATCGCGCAAGATCCTCGGGCTGCCGGACCTGCTGGTCAGCGGCACCTGCGTGCGCGTGCCGGTCTTCACCGGGCACTCGCTGTCGATCAACGCCGAGTTCGCGAACCCGCTGTCGGTCGAACGTGCGCAGGAGCTGCTGTCGTCCGCGCCGGGCGTCCGGTTGGTCGACGTGCCGACACCTCTGCAGGCCGCCGGTATCGACGAGTCCCTCGTGGGCCGCATCCGTCAGGACGAGGGTGTTCCCGACGGCCGCGGACTCGCGCTGTTCGTCTCCGGCGACAACCTGCGCAAGGGAGCGGCGTTGAACACGATCCAGATTGCGGAGCTGTTCCTGTAGTCGACGAATCGAACGGTCGGCCGTTACATACCGGTCGGTCGTAACGCTGCCGGTGGATCGGGCGATTCCACTGGTATGAAGCCCGCCGGTACGAAACCCGTGCCCACAACCCAGCGACCGTTACAGGCGGACCGTGTCCCCCTGATCAGGTCGCTGCTGTTCGCCCTGCTGCACCGCTGATCAGAACTGCGACTTGGGCATGATGATCCACAGGAGCAGGTAGAGCACGAACTGCGGTCCGGGCAGCAGGCAGGACAGCACGAAGATGAGCCGAACGACGTTCGGGCTGATGTTGAAGTAGTTGCCGATTCCTGCGCAGACGCCGGCGATCACCTTGCCGGAGCGGGGGCGGATCAATCGTCGTGCGGGTGCGTTCATCTGGATTCCTTCTGTCGGGTGCCTTGGTTACAACATCGTGTGCTCAACACAGTGCCCGAGGGCGATCCGCTCGTGCATCGCCCTGGAGTCTGACAACGACCCTGAGGTGTCTCAGGGTTCCATCGCCGAATTCTCTTCCGAATGCCGGAAGGTGCGTGCCGCGAGTCACACGGGCGGATGCACACTTTCCTCCATGACTGCAATCGTTCGTAACCAGTGGTACGTCGCCGCGTACGGCCGTGAAGTGAGCCGCGACCTGTTCTCCCGCACCATCTGTGGGGAGCCGATTCTGTTCTGGCGGACCGAGAGCGGCGAGGTGACCGCCATGAGCGACCGGTGCGTGCACCGCCGCTTCCCGCTGTCGCAGGCTCCGAGTCATCTCGTCGACGACACCGTCGTCTGCGGCTACCACGGCTTCACCTACGGAGCCGACGGCGTGTGCGTCGCGGTTCCCGGGCAGAAGCGAGTGCCGCGCACCGCGCGCCTGACGTCGTACACCGTGGTCGAGCAGGACTCGTTCGCGTGGGTGTGGATCGCCGATCCCGATCGGCCTGCCGAGCCGGACCCGGCGACCATCCCGCGCGCTCACTGGCTCGACTCCCCGGACTGGGACGTCGTCAACGGGGTGGAGCACATCGACTGCAACTTCGGGCTGCTCGTGGACAACCTCCTCGATCTGTCCCACGAGACGTACCTGCACGGCGGGTACATCGGCACCCCCGAGGTGGCCGAGACCCCCATCACGACCGAGGTCGACGACGAAGCGGGCGTCGTCTACGTCTCTCGGCACATGGACGACGCGGAGTGCCCGCCGTTCTACTCGAAGTCGACCGGGGTGCAGGGGCGCATCACCCGCTGGCAGGACATCGAGTACACCCCGCCTTGCCTCTATCTGCTGCACAGCCGAATTGCGCCCGTGGGTGCGGCACTTCCCGCCGACGACGGCACCGACAGCGAGGCGTTCCACACCGAGATCGTCTACGCCATCACACCCGAGACCGAGAATTCGACGCACGACTTCTGGTGCGTCGCACGTGACTTCGCCCAGGGTGACGACGAGGTGACCACGTTCCTGGCCGAGAACAACCGCACCGTCGTGATGCAGGACGTCGTCGCTCTCGACGTGCTGCAGAAGGCGCTCGATTCGGAGAAGGCCGGTTACCAGGAGCTGTCGATCAACATCGACGCCGGGGGACTGGCGGCGCGTCGTCTCCTGGCCGCCATGGCCTCCCCGGCCCCCGCTTCGGCATCCGTGAGCTGACCGTGGAGCCGACACGCATGCTGCGCGGCAAGAACGTCATGCGCATCGTCTGGGTACCCGGAACCGATCTGTTGCAGGGTGAGTGTCATTGCGGTGCAACCCATGTGGACGAGGACCCTGCGGCCATGTGGGACTGGTTGCTGGCCCATCCGATCGGACACGACGCACCCGCGGTCGAGGCGGTGGAACGCACCCTCGCCACCGTGGGATGAGCGGACGTACTGTGACGGTGTGCCTCGCACCGGATCGGTCACCGTTCGCGCATTGCGCCTGCTCGAATCGTTCACTCCGGCGACGCCGACACTGACCCTCGCCGAGCTTGCGCGCCGCTCCGGATACCCCCTGACCACCACTCACCGGCTGACGTCGGATCTTGTGGAATGGGGGGCGCTGGAGCGAGATGCCCACGGGCACCTGCGTATCGGACTTCGGCTCTGGGAGGTGGCGTCCCTGGCTCCGCGGGGTGCGCAGCTTCGTGAGGTGGCCATGCCCGTGATGGAGGATCTGTCCCAGATCACGCACGAGAACATTCAGCTCGGGATCCTCGACGGGCACGACGTGATCTTCCTCGAGCGCATCGCGGGCAAGAACGCGATCCCGGTCCGGACGCGCGTCGGTGGCCGATTCCCAGCTGCGGCAACGGGAATGGGTCTTGCTCTGCTCGCCCACGCCGATCCGGCGATTCAGGAAGCGGTGCTGTCCGGTCCGCTGCAGCGCTTCACCGACCGCACCATCACGGACGCCGACGTTCTGCGCCGAACCCTCGCATCGGTGCGCCTCACGGAGGTCGCGATCAGTGATCGGCAGGTGACCATGGACGCGGTGTCCGTTGCGGCGCCGATCTTTTCGCGGCCCGGAGTGGCGATCGCCTCGGTGTCGGTGGTCGTGGCGGCCGAGACCGCCGACACGGCGTCGTTGGCCTTGCTGATCCGGGCGGCAGCGCGAACCATCGGGCGGGCGCTTGGCTACGAGGCACGTTCGGCCAGGTAGGGCGTTCTCACCCCAGAGTGCTCAGAAAGCGTTCCGCGACAGCAAGAGTGCCGTGTGTGAACGCGGATCCGAGTTCACGGGCGGTGTCGGCCTCGGGGTGCGAAGCGATCCATGCGGTCAACAACATTCGACGCATCGCGACGAACGTGGGGAGTTCGGCGACCTCGTCGGCGGACAGGGGCGTCACCGTCCGATATCCGGTGAGCCACGCGTCGACGAGGTCGGGCACATCGTCCCGGTCCTCGATGAACGACAAAGACGCTGCGAGGTCGTAGAGGAACCATCCGAAACCGCAGTCGTCGAAGTCGATCACGGTGACCGCGTCGCCCGACACCATCAGGTTCGCAGCCCTCAGGTCGGAGTGGACGAGTCCGAATCGGTCGGCCCCGCAACCGAATCGGGCCAGACGCTCCTCGATGGTCCGAGCGCAGCGGCCGAGGACGTCGCGTCCGTCGTCGTCGAGTCCGAGGCTGTCCTGCCACCGACCCCAGTGTCCGTTCGGTCCGAGCTGTTCCGAGAAACCCCACGTCATCCGTGAGAACGCCTGCGGGCGTGTCCATGTGCGGGAGTGCTGGTGCAGTCGAGCGGTGACCTCGCCGATCTGCTCGAACCACGGCAGTAGGTCGTCCTCGTCGGGTGCGTGGCCTTCCACCCAGTCGAAGAGCACCACGTGCCGCGGCCCTGATGCGGTGTCGACTTCACACACCCGGTCGCCGGTGAGGGTTCGCGCGACCGCGGGTGTTCGGACGGTCCGGTCGGCGCGCAGCTTGTCGATCCACGCGAGTTCGCTTTCGATGTCGCGGCGCGGGTGGTAGCCGTCTCGGTGGACCCGAACCGCGTGCCGGCGGCCGGTGGGGGCGTTCTGTACCGAGAAAGTGACGTTTTCGGACACGCTGATCAGGTCGAGCTGGGATGTAGAGGCGAACCCGTATTCGGGCAGAGCTGTGCGGGCGATGGTTTCCGATCGCGTTGCGATGGAGCGGTAGTCGAGCGCGGTCATCGCGCCGACGTCTCGTTGGTGCGCCGCAGACCAGTCAGGGTGTCCGTCATCAGGACATCGTTCACCACGGGCCGGGTCCGCTCTGCAGAACCCTCGACGCAACTTAAAGTCAGGCTGGACTGTTTGTCGTTTCGCGTCTACTGTCGTGGACGTGACCACCGACACACCTCCTCGCCGCACGCAGCCCGAGCGCACCGCCCTGATGCGCGCGCGGCTGCTGGACGCCGCAGTCGAGAGTCTGGTCGAACTGGGCTACGCGAAATCGTCGACGCAAGAGATCGCGCGCCGCGCAGGAGTGTCCCGCGGAGCGCAGCTTCACCACTTCCCGACCAAGGAATCGCTGGTGGTCGCGGCGATCGAGCACCTGGTGCAGAAGCGCCTCGAAGAGCTGGTCGCCGCTGATCGCGAAGCCGGCCTCGACATCCTGCTGGACGCGTTCTCCGGCCCCCTCTTCTACGCGGCGCTGGAACTGTGGGTTGCCGCCCGCACCGATTCCGCACTTCACGCGGCCATGGTTCCGCTCGAACGCACCGTCACCGAGGCGTTGTCCGAGGGTGGACGCGAGGTGTTCGGCGACGCGATCAGCGGCGAGGCACTCGAACTCAGTATCGAACTTGCACGAGGACTGGCGGTGTCGGCGATCTTCCGCACCCCCGAAACGGATACGACACTCCGGCAGCGGCTGCTCCCGGTGTGGGAAGCGATGGTGATGAAGAAATGACCCGACAGTTGGAAAGGCCGGAGGCCGGCCCGAAAAAGCACGTCAATATGTTGATCGTGGGCGCCGGTTTTGCCGGGATGGCGCTCGCCGCACGGACCTTGAAGAAGGACCCCTCCGCGGATCTTCTGGTGATCGACAAGGGGCACGACGTCGGCGGAACGTGGCGTGACAACACCTACCCCGGTGCCGCCTGCGACGTACCGACGGTTCTGTACTCCTTCTCCTTCGCGCCGTACGCCGACTGGTCGCACACGTTCGCGCGCGGACCCGAGATCTACGCATACCTGCGGAAGGTGGCCGACGACTTCGGGATTCGCGAGCATCTGCTCACCGACTGCGAATTGCTGGGCGCCCGGTGGGACGACGAGGAACAGCGGTGGGAGGTCAGCACCAGCGCCGGCGACATGACCGCGAACATTCTCGTCGCCGCCACGGGGACTCTGTCCACCCCCAGCCTTCCCGACGTTCCCGGCCGGGACACGTTCATCGGCAGCATGTTTCACTCGGCAACCTGGGATCACGACGTCGACCTGCGGGGCAAGAGGATCGCCGTCGTCGGGACCGGGGCATCGGCCGTCCAGTTCGTCCCGGAGATCGCGGACGACGCCGAGCACCTGTTCGTCTTCCAACGCACCCCGGCCTGGGTCATTCCGCGAATGGACCGCACCCGCGGCGCCGTCGAGCGGTGGGCGTACCGGAACGTACCCGTCACCCAGAAGCTGATGCGCGGACTCAACTACAGCTACCGCGAGGTCTACGTCGAGATGATGGCGAAGCGGCCACGGCTGTTGGCCATTGCGCACCGTGTTGCTCAGGCGCACATGCGACTTCAGGTGACCGACAAGTCGCTTCGCCGCAAGCTCACTCCGGACTTCGTGATCGGGTGCAAGCGCATGCTGCTCTCGAACGACTGGCTCAAGACGCTGGACCGTCCCGACGTCGATCTCGTCCCCAGTCGACTCACCGCCATGACGGAGAACGCCGTCGTCGACGCCGAGGGGCGTGAGTACCCGGTGGACGCGGTCATCTTCGGCACCGGTTTCACCCCGACCGAACCGCCTGTGGCACACCTGCTCACGGGCCGCGACGGCCGCACTCTCGCGCAGCGGTGGGCGGGAAGTCCCAGCGCGTTCCGCGGCACGACGATCAGCGGATTCCCGAACCTGTTCATGATGTACGGCCCGAACACCAACCTCTCGCACAGCTCGATCGTCTACATGCTCGAATCGCAGTCCGCCTACATCGAATCGGCCGTGGAGAAGATGGCCCGCGACGGTATCGCCTCCGTGGAGGTGACCGACAGCGCGCAGCGTCGGTACAACACCGATCTCGACAGTCAGCTCGAGGGAACGGTGTGGAACACCGGCGGCTGCTCGAGCTGGTATCTCGACGCCAGCGGACGCAACTCGGCGATGTGGCCGTCGTTCACCTGGCAGTTCCGCAACCAGACGAAGCAGTTCGATCTGGAGAACTACAAGACCCGCACGGCGCAGAAGGCGGTCACGGTATGAGCTTCGACTACGACGTTCTGATCATCGGTTCCGGGTTCGGCGGCAGTGTGTCCGCCCTGCGGCTCACCGAGAAGGGCTACCGCGTCGGCGTTCTGGAGGCCGGCCGACGGTTCGAGGATTCCGACCTGCCCAAGACCAGCTGGCGGCTGCGCAAGTATCTGTGGGCACCGGCGCTGGGCTGCTACGGAATTCAGCGAATTCACCTGCTGCCGGACGTGCTCGTCATGGGCGGCGCCGGCGTGGGAGGCGGTTCGCTGAACTACGCCAACACGCTGTACCAACCGCCGTCGTCGGTGTTCGAGGACGACCAGTGGGCCGACATCACGGACTGGGAAGAAGAACTCACCCCGTACTACGACCAGGCTCGCCGCATGCTGGGCGTCGAGGACAACCCCACCATCACTCCCGCCGACAAGGTGATGAGCGACATCGCCAACGAGATGGGCGTCGGCGACACCTTCACGACCACGCCGGTCGGCGTCTTCTTCGGAGAGGGCCAGCGCGGCAAGAACATGGCCGACCCGTACTTCGGTGGAGCCGGCCCCGAACGCACAGCGTGCACCGAGTGCGGCTCGTGCATGACCGGATGCCGGGTCGGCGCCAAGAACACCCTGGTCAAGAACTACCTCTACCTCGCCGAAAAGGCAGGCGCGCAGGTTCTTCCGCTCACCACGGTGCGCACCGTCCGGCCGAGGCCGGGTGGCGGCTACGAGGTGGTGACCCGCCGTACCGGCGCGAAACTGCGCCGGAAGGAGACGGTCCTGACCGCGCAGCAGGTGATCTTCGCGGCAGGAACCTACGGAACGCAGAAACTGATGTTGCACGCCAAGGCGATCGGTGATCTGCCGCAATTGTCGGACCGGCTCGGGTCGGTCGTCCGAACCAACTCCGAAGCAGTCCTCGCCGCCACGGCCCACAACCGGGACATCGACTACACCGAGGGCGTCGCCATCACGTCCTCCTTCCACCCCGACGATCACACGCACGTGGAGCCGGTCCGATACGGCAAGGGCAGCAACGCGATCGGACTGTTGCAGACAGTGTTGAGCGACGGTGGTGGTCGCGTTCCCCGTCCGCTCAAGACATTGGGCGTGGCGCTGCGCCACCCCGTGGCCGCGCTGCGGAGTCTGTCCGTCCGGCACTGGTCCGAGCGGACCGTCATCGCCCTGGTGATGCAGACCGACGACAATTCGCTCGAACTGGGAACGAAGCGTGGGCGGCTCACCAGCCGCAAGGGACCGGGAGATCCGCCCCCGTCGTGGATCCCGCAGGGCCACACGGTGGTCCGCAAGGCGGCCGAGAAGATCGGCGGTGACCCGGGCGGGTCGTTCGCCGACGTCGTCAACATCCCCATGACCGCACATTTCCTCGGCGGCTGCGTCATCGGGTCGTCGCCCGATCGCGGTGTGATCGACGGCTACCAGCGGGTCTACGGATATGACGGGCTGCACGTCGTCGACGGGTCGTCGGTCAGTGCGAACCTCGGCGTGAACCCGTCGCTCACCATCACCGCGCAGGCCGAGCGCGCAATGGCGTTGTGGCCCAACAAGGGCGAGCCGGACCCGCGCCCCGAGGTGGGCGACGGCTACCGGCCGACGAAGGCCGTGAAGCCGGAGCGCCCCGTCGTTCCGGAGCACGCGTCGGGAGCGCTGCGGTTGCCGCTCTTCGTCGTGAACCGGGAAGGCCGGAGGCCGGCCGACATGAACCGGGAAGGCTGAGTTTTATGTGGAGTGTGGTCGAATCGGCCATCGACGAATCCGAAACTCTGCCGGTGAGCCCGCCGCCTCCGTGGCCGGCTCCCGTCCGAGCAACCATGTGGTGGCACAAGGCAACCGACGCCGGTCGCGCGTTGTCGACCATCGACGGAACGATCCCGATCACCGTCGGCGCGGTCATCGACTACCTCGACTCACCGGTCGGCCCCTACCGCGAAATTCTGGCCAGTCCGGTCACGGTGAAGCCGGGGCGCGGACTGGGATTGCTGCCCCGTGTCGCCATTCCGTTCATTGCCGTGGATTCCGACGCCTCGGTACACGGCGGCCGGACACACTGGAACCTGCCGAAGGTGTTCGCCGACTTCACGGGCGACGTGCTGGGTGAGTCGGGTGCCGACGGAGCGGGGTGGTCCGTGCGCACGGTCGCGGCGCCGTCCGGACCGGCGTTCCCCGTCGCAGCGGTCACCGGTTTCGCGCAGCCCTCGAGCGCGGGCCTGCTGCTGGCGAGCGGGCGGGTTCGAGGCCGGGCGCGGTTCACGACCGTGACCGTGACGTCCGACGGCCCGACGCTGAGCTCGTGGCTGCCGTCCGGGACGTACCGGGGTGTGCAGGTGGTGTCCGGGAAGATCGTCACCGGCCCGGCGAGGACGTTCCGGCGCTGAACGCCTCTTGACGGAGGCAAGCTCTCGACGAACAATTGGGTGAAATTTCACCCAACCGCCCCGGAGGTCGTCGTGGCAGATGCCGCACTCGAACAGTTGATGCACGCCAACCTGCTTGACGTGTTCGGCGAACGCTCCCCCGAGCGCCGCATGGATGCGATCCGGCGCACGTACACGGACGACGTCGTCGCTCTCGACCCGGAAGGTTCGGTCCAGGGGTACGAGGCGCTGTCGAAGAAGGTTCAGTCGATTCTCGACGGCGCCCCGGGTTTCGTCTTCCGCCCCGACGGCGCCGTCCACCAGGTGCAGGATGCGCTTTATCTCGGGTGGACCCTGGGTCCCGAGGGTCAGGATCCCGTCGCGCGGGGAGCCGACATGGCTTTCGTGCGAGACGGCCGCCTCGCGAAGGTGTACACCGTCCTGTTCGGCTGACGGCGCCGCGGTGAGCAGGTACGAGGTTCCGGCGGAGTCTCCCTTCGCGTTGTTGAGCGACACCGAGATTCGAGCCTGGTACGCCTACATGAAAGTTCACTTGCGGCTGCGCTACGAGATGAACCGGCAGCTGCGCGACGACAGCGGGGTGTCGCTCGCCGACTACGACGTTCTCGTCGCACTGACCAGCGAGACCACCGGAACCATGCGCATCACGGACCTCGCCACGCGGATCGGCGCCGAGCGAAGCCGCGTCTCGCATCAGGTGCAGCGCATGGCAGAACGATCGTTGGTCACCCTCGAACCCAACCCTGACGACAAGCGGATCACCGACGTCAGCCTGACCGGCGTGGGTCGAGACCTCCTCACGCGGGCGGCGCCGAATCACATCGCGTTCGTTCGATCGGTGTTTCTCGATGCACTCGATCCGGCACGGACCGAGCTCATCGCCGAGGCGTTCGAGGCCGTCTACGACAAGCTCGTCGAGCACGGCACGTTGCCTCGGCCGACGGACAGACCGTGATGGTGCCGGTCGACCGTCGTAGCCTCGGGTCATGACCGCCGAACCGTTCGAAGTACGTGTCAGCGACGCCGAGATCGCCGACCTCCGTGACCGTCTGGCGCGGACACGGTGGCCCGAGCCGGAGCCGGTGAACGACTGGTCGCAGGGCGCGCCGCTCGCCTACGTGCAGGACCTGTGTCGAACGTGGGCACAGGACTACGACTTCGGATTCGCCGAGCGCCTCAACGTGTTTCCGCAGTACCGCAGCATCATCGACGGGCTCGGAATCCACTTCGTACACGTCACCTCGCCCGAGCCGAACGCGTTTCCCCTCGTGCTCACCCAAGGGTGGCCCGGCTCGGTACTCGAGTTCCTGGACATTCTCGGTCCACTCACCGACCCGCGGTCGCACGGCGGGGAACCGTCGGATGCCTTCCACGTCGTCGCGCCCTCGTTGCCCGGCTACGGGTGGAGCGACAAACCGTCGGAAACCGGGTGGGGCGTCGAACGGACGGCTCGAGCATGGGACGCGCTGATGGTCTCGCTGGGCTACGACCGATACGGGGCGCAGGGCGGTGACTGGGGCTCGGCGGTGTCGGGTGCGCTCGGCGAGGTCGCACCCGAGAGGGTCGCCGGCGTTCACCTGAACATGGGCGCCGTTCGGCAGGGCATCTTCGACGACCCGACGCCTGCCGAGCAGGCCAACCTTCGAGCGGCCAGAGAGTTTCAGCGCACCGGTCGGGGCTATTCGGGCCAGCAGGCAACGCGCCCGCAGACGCTCGGGTACGGGCTCACCGATTCTCCCGCCGGTCAGGCTGCATGGATCGCCGAGAAGTATTGCTCCTGGACCGACGGCGGTGGTCTGCCCGAGACCGCGGTGACGCGGCAACAGATTCTCGACGAGATATCGGTCTACTGGTTCACTGCGTCGGCGACGTCGTCCGCGCGCCTGTACTGGGAGAGTTTCGCCGACTTCCGGGACCAGGTGACCGCCCCCTCGGGACTGTCGGTGTACCCGGCCGACATCGCCCGACCGTCGCGCCGTGAGGCCGAGCAGCGGTTCACCGATCTGCGGTGGTTCGAGGAGTTGCCGCGAGGTGGTCACTTCGCCGCGCTGGAGCAACCGGCGTCGTTGGTCGAGCAGATCCGGGGGTTCTTTCGGCTGGTGCGCTGACGGACCCCAGGTTTGCGGGTGTGTGTGCAGGGAACCCCGAACCATGACCAAGCCCACCACCAGTAATTCGGGGATTCCGATAGCCAGCGACGATCAGTCGCTCACCGCAGGCACGCAGGGACCGATTCTCCTTCACGATCACTACCTCATCGAGAAGATGGCCCAGTTCAACCGCGAGCGTGTACCGGAGCGCGTGGTGCACGCCAAGGGCGCCGGCGCGTTCGGTGAACTGGTGATCACCGGCGACATCAGCAAGTACACCAAGGCGAAGGTGTTGCAGCCCGGCGCCAAGACCGAGATGCTGGCGCGTTTCTCGACCGTCGCGGGCGAGCAGGGCAGCCCCGACACCTGGCGCGACCCGCGCGGCTTCTCGCTGAAGTTCTACACCGACGAGGGCAACTGGGACATGGTGGGCAACAACACCCCCATCTTCTTCGTCAAGGATCCGCTCAAGTTCCAGGACTTCATCCGCAGCCAGAAGCGCATGCCCGATTCCGGTCTGCGCGACAACAACATGCAGTGGGACTTCTGGACCCTCTCGCCCGAGTCCGCACACCAGGTCACCTGGCTGATGGGTGACCGCGGTATTCCGAAGTCGTTCCGCCACATGGACGGATTCGGTTCGCACACCTATCAGCTCATCGCCGAGGACGGAACGAAGACCTGGGTCAAGTTCCACTTCAAGACCGACCAGGGCATCGAATACCTGACGCAGGACAAGGCCGACGAGCTCGCGGGCACGTCGCCGGATCATCACCGGCAGGATCTCTTCGGGTCGATCAAGAACGGCGATTTCCCGAGCTGGACGCTGAAGGTGCAGCTCATGCCGTACGACGAGGCGGAGAACTACAAGTACAACCCGTTCGACCTCACCAAGGTCTGGTCGCAGAAGGATTACCCGCTGATCGAGGTCGGCAAGATGACCTTGAATCGGAACCCGGAGAACTTCTTCGCGCAGATCGAGCAGAGTTCGTTCGAGCCGTCGAATCTGGTTCCCGGAATCGGTGCCAGCCCGGACAAGATGCTGCTCGGCCGCATCTTCTCCTACGCCGACGCACACCGGTACCGCATCGGCGCCAACTACGCGCAGCTGCCGGTCAACGCCCCCAAGTCCGAGGTCAACTCGTACTCCAAGGACGGCAACATGCGCTACGCGTACAACTCGGCGTCCACACCGGTGTACGCGCCCAACTCGTTCGGCGGCCCCGCTGCGGACACGAACAAGTACGGCGACGACGGCGAGTGGGACTTCGAGCCTCGCTTCGTGCGGACGGGCTACGTGGAGCATCCGGAGGACGGCGACTTCGTACAGGCGGGATCTCTCTATCGAGAGGTCATGGACGACGCACAGCGTGACCGTCTGGTCGAGAACATCACCGGACACGTCCTCAACGGCGTGGCCGAGCCGGTGCTGTCGCGCGTGTTCGAGTACTGGACCAACGTCGACCCGGAACTCGGCAAGAAGGTCGAGGAAGGCGTTCGCGCAGGACAGGGGCAGACGGCCCCGACCACCGGCGCAGGCGCTGTCGACGACCCGAGCGACGAGGCCGCCAAGGTCTGAAACAATGCGTGCATGACCAACCCCATCACCAGCACGCTCGATGCAGGACAGCAGAAGATCGCCGGCGATGCCCTCCAGGGCACCGTCGTCGATCTCATCGACCTTTCGCTCATCGGCAAGCAGGCTCACTGGAACGTGATCGGCAAGAACTTCCGGTCGGTCCACCTCGCCTTGGACGAATTGGTCACCGCGGCACGTGAATTCACCGACGCTGCTGCCGAGCGCGCCACGGCGATCGGTGTGAGCCCGGACGGCCGCGCCGCCACCGTGGCCGCCGACTCGGGCGCCAAGGGCGTCGACGCCGGCTGGACCAAGGACGGCGACGTCACCGACGCCATCGTGGCGAACCTCGGTGCCGTGGTCGACCGTCTGCGCGGTCGTGTCAAGGACACCGCCGAGGCGGACCCGGTCACCCAGGATCTGCTCATCGGGATCACCGCCCGGCTCGAGCAGCTGCATTGGATGTGGCAGGCGCAGAGCGCGTAGCGCCGGTGCGGTCACGCGCGAAGATCATCGACGCAACTCTGCGGGTGATCGCCGACGAAGGCTTCCGAGGTGTGTCCATCGCCTCGGTGGCCCTCGCGGCCGGCGTGTCGCGCCAGACTGTCTACTCGGTGTTCGGGACGCGCGAAGATCTCGTCAGTCAGTCGATGATCGCGCTCGCGGCAGACGTGTTCACCGACATTCGCTCGTCACTCGTATCGATCGACGATCCGACGTCGTACGTGGTCGAACTGATCGTGGCGGGCCGGGCCACCGTGCGCGCCCATCCGGTGCTCGCCACGCTGCTCACGGGCGATTCGCACAACCCGCTCAACGAGGCCGACGTGATCGAGCGGGCCAAACCCATTGTCTTCGAGTTCCTTTCCCCGATGGCGACGATGCACCCGGACATCGAGCCGATGATGGGCGACATCGTTCAGTTCGTCGCGCGTCTTGCGCTGTCCGTCGTCGTCTACGACGACTCGGCGATCCAGGCGGACGACGATCTCCGGAGGTTCTTGTTCAGGTGGCTCGGCCCCGCCTTGCCGCCGACGAGAAAACCTTGACACTTCGGATCAATACTGTCTAGTTTTACTCCCGACGGCCGCGTGTGCGGCCCGAGAGTTGGGGGGCTCGTCTCATGCGCGATGTGTCGCGTCGATCGTTCATCACCGGTGCTGCTGCGGTCGGCGCTGCGCTGGCCGTTGCGCCGCGCGCCGCGGCTCGGCCCGCACGAGTTCGGCTGACGCGTGAGGACCACCGCGTCGTCGTGATCGGGTCCGGGTTCGGCGGCGGCGTCACCGCGCTGCGGTTGGCGCAAGCCGGTGTGCCCGTGACGGTTCTGGAGCGCGGCAGGCGCTGGGTGACCGGCCCGAACGCGAACACGTTCGCCAGCGCGACCAATCCGGACCGGCGGATGCTGTGGTACGGCTCGACCAAGAATCTGTTCGGTCAGCCCCTCGACGTCGCTCGGTACGCGGGCCTGGTCGAGGCGGTGCCGGGCGAGAACATGACCTCCCTGTGCGCCGCCGGTGTGGGCGGTGGTTCTCTCGTGTATCAGGGAATGACGTTGCAGCCCAGCGAAGCCGCGTTCGCCACTCAGTTTCCGGGCAGCCTCGACTGGGGCGAGCTGAACCGCGTCCACTATCCGCGCGTGGCCAAGATGCTGCACCTCGCGGAAGCGCCGGACGAGCTGGTCGACAGCCCCACCTACGCGGCCCCGCGCGCATTCGCAGCCAACGCCCGGAGAGCCGGCTTCCCGGTGTCCAAGATCCCCATGCCGATCGACTGGAACTACGCCCTCGACGAATTGAAGGGCAAGATGAAGCCGTCGTACACCAACGGCGACGGCGCCATGGGCGTCAACAACGGCGGCAAGTTCTCGGTCGACGTCACCTACATCGCGGCCGCCGAAGCGACCGGACTCGCGACGGTCCAGACCCTGCACAACGTCTCACGCGTCGAACGAGATCCGGCCGGGCGGTGGGTCGTTCACGTCGACCGGACCGACGACGAAGGCAACGTTCTCGAGAACAAGATCCTCACCACACCCACCTTGGTGATGGCGGCCGGCACGATGAACACCACCAGGCTCCTCATGCGGTCGGCGGCAACGGGGGGCATTCCGGACATGCCGGACGACCTCGGGGCCGGGTGGGGGAGCAACGCGGACCGGATCTACGTATGGACCAGTGCAACACAGGATTTCGGCGCTGTTCAGGGCGGACCGGTGGTCTACGGAAGCCTGAACTGGGACAACCCGCAGTCCGCCTTCACCGTGATCCAGGCCTCGATACCTCCCCTCGGGATCAACCCGCGCAGCACGATCGTCGTCGGGTACGGAGTGAGTTCGTCGCGAGGGCATTTCGAGTACGACGCCGGACGTGACGACGCAATTCTGCGCTGGCCGCGTGACGGGGACGCCGCCATCCAGAACGGATTCATCGATCCTGCCGTGCGCGCGATCACCGGACCGGGATCGATCGTGACCGACACGAACTCGGTCCTGCCGTCGACATGGCATCCGCTGGGCGGCGCGGTCATGGATTCGGTGTGCGACCTCGAAGGCCGAGTGAAGGGTCAGAAGGGCCTCTACGTTCTAGACGGGGCACTGATGCCGGGCAACACGGCGGCATGCAATCCGTCCATGACGATCGCCGCCGTGGCGGAACGAGCGCTCGACCGCATCGTGGCAAACGACGTGGACGTCACCATCTGAGACGGTTCGCCCGGCCCCCCGCCGGGTACACGGGCGAAATGACTGACCTCCGCGTCGACGGCTACACCGGCATCGAGAATTACGCGGCCATCGGCGACGGACGGACCGTGGCCATGATCGCGCTCGACGGTCGCGTCGACTGGTTTCCGGTCCCCAATCTGGATACGCCGCCCGTCTTCTCCGCTCTGCTCGACGCCGAGCACGGCGGCTACATCGAACTGTGCCCGGTCGATAACTTCACTGTCGACAGGCACTACGTCGACGGGACCAACGTTCTCGAGACCACGTTCACCACGTCGACCGGCTCGGTGCGGGTGACCGACTCGCTGAACACCGGCGTTGCGGGGCGATTGCCGTGGAGCGAACTGGCACGCCGCATCGACGGCGTCTCCGGGTCCGTGTCGATGCGGTGGAAGGTCGCGCCGGGCACCTGCCTGGGCACGGCGTCGCCGTGGCTCTACGACACGGTGCACGGACGAATCCTCCGCGTCGACGGTCTCAACCTCGGCGTCCGCACGCTGGGACTGGACGAGGGCGACGTAGAGGTCGACTCCCAGTCCATCGGCGGAACGTTCACGGCGACAACGGATCAGCGGTATCTGGTCGGTGTCGTCGGCACCGAGACCGAGCCGCTGTTCCTGCCCACGCCCGAGAACGTCGACGCCGGAATCGACCGAACCGTTCGAAACTGGCAGACCTGGTCGGACGAATTCCGCTACGAAGGGCCGTGGGCCGACCAGGTGCGACGCAGCGCCCTGGCATTGAAGTTGTTGATACACAGCCCATCCGGTTCGGTCGCCGCGGCCGCGACGACCTCCCTGCCGGAGCGCTGGGCCGGCGGCAAGAACTGGGACTACCGCTACGCCTGGGTACGCGACACCGCCTACACGCTGCGGGCACTCATCCGCTTCGGCCTCCGCGAGGAAGTGCACGCGGCGGTGGCCTGGCTGCTGAAGATCATTCGGCTCAACGGCGAACTGACACAGGTGTTCTACACCCTCGGCGGCGAAATGCCCGGCGGTTCGGTCACGCCGGACGTACCGGGCTGGCGCGGCATCGGCCCCGTCGTCGGTGGAAACGACGCCGCATCGCAACTGCAGCAGGGCATCTTCGGAGACCTGTTCGACATCGTCTCCCTCTACGTCGACGCCGGCAACATCCTCGACGCACCCACCGGCCGGTTGCTGGCCACCATCGCCGACACCACCTGCGACATCTGGCAGAAGCGCGACGCGGGCCTGTGGGAACTGCCTCAGGAACGGCACTACACGTCGTCGAAGATGGGGTGTTGGCAAGCCCTCGACCGCGCAGTGCATCTCGTCGAGCAAGGTCAGATCCCCGGTCTCGCCGACCGGTGGGTGGCCGAGCGAGACCGTATCGCCACCTGGATCGACGAAAACTGTTGGTCCGACAGCAAGAAGGCCTACGTCTGGTACCCGGGCAGCGACGACCTCGACGCCTCGGTGCTGCTGCACGCCGGCAGCGGATGCGTCGACGAGAAAAGAATGTCCTCGACCGTCGACGCCATTCGCCGTGAGCTGGGACACGGTGATTTCGTTTACCGATATTCGGGTATGGAGACCGTGGAGGGAACCTTCGTCGCCTGTGCGTTCTGGGTGGTGTCGGCTCTCGCCG
This sequence comes from Rhodococcus sp. 320_ES, assembly GCF_059691855.1. NCBI lineage: Bacteria > Bacillati > Actinomycetota > Actinomycetes > Mycobacteriales > Nocardiaceae > Rhodococcus > Rhodococcus sp. 320_ES. The sequence goes on from NZ_JCAWAG010000003.1 coordinate 369,573, forward strand.
AGGTCGGTCGCGAAGCAGAGGCGACAGAACTCATGGACCGACTGGTCGTACAGGGGAACGACGTCGGACTGTGGGCCGAGATGGTCGACGTCGACCGAGAATGCTTCCTGGGCAACTTCCCTCAGGGTCTGTCTCATCTGGCGTTGATCAATGCCGCGCTGACGATCGCAGACGATCACGATCAGGCCAAAGAAGTCTAGGAGAATGCAATGGATCTGGGAATCAAGGGAAAACGCGCGGTCGTCACCGGTGCGGACTCCGGAATCGGTTGGGAGACAACCAGAATGTTGATCGAGGAAGGTGTCCGAGTCATGGTGACGGACGTCGATCTCGAGCGGCTCGAGAAGGCTGTTGCCGAGCTGAATGCTCCCGCCGGGACCGTCGCGGCGATCAAGGCCGACGTCACCGTTCCCGAGGACGTCGAGCGACTGCACACCGCGGCCGTGGACGCACTCGGCGGAGTCGACATCCTCGTCAACTGCGCCGGGGTCACCGGCGCGCAGGGACTGTTCCACGAGATCGACGACGACGGATGGAATTCCACCATCGAGATCGATCTGCTGGGACCGGTACGCGTGGTGCGTGCCTTCCTCCCCGAGTTGCGAGCCAACGGCTGGGGCCGGATCGTCCTGGCCGCGTCCGAGGATGCCGAGCAGCCGTACGTCGACGAACTTCCCTACTGCGCAGCCAAGGCGGGGATCCTCTCGCTGGTCAAGGGACTGTCGAAAACCTATGCGTCCGAGGGTGTTCTGGTGAACGCCGTGTCGCCGGCGTTCATCGAAACGCCGATGACCGACAAGATGATGGAAAAGCGTGCCGACGAGCGAGGCACCGACTTCGACGAAGCGGTCTCGAGCTTCCTCGACGAGGAACGGCCGTTCATGGAGCTCAAGCGTCGAGGTACCCCCGCCGAGGTGGCGTCGGTGATCACGTTCCTGTGCTCGGAGCAGGCCAGTTTCGTCAACGGATCCAACTACCGGGTCGACTCCGGTTCCGTCGCAACCATTTAGGAGTTCTTTCATGACCAATTTCGGATACACCCTGATGACCGAGCAGAGCGGTCCCAAGGAACTGGTGAAGTACGCCGTCGCCGCGGAAGACGCCGGCTTCGACTTCGAGGTGTCGAGCGACCACTTCTCCCCGTGGCTCGCCGCACAGGGTCACGCGCCCTACGCGTGGACGGTGCTGGGCGCCGTGGCGCACGCGACGTCCCGCGTGCACCTCTACACGTACGTGACGGCTCCCACCATCCGGTACCACCCGGCGATCGTCGCGCAGAAGGCGGCGACCCTGCAGATCCTCGCCGACGGCCGCTTCACCTTGGGTCTGGGCAGTGGCGAGAACCTGAACGAGCACGTCGTCGGCGAAGGATGGCCGTCGATCGACAAGCGGCAGGACATGTTCCACGAAGCACTGCAGATCATCCGCGAGCTGCAGAGCGGTGAACTGCTCACCTGGGCGGGCGAGCACTATCGCGTCGACTCGGCGCGTCTCTGGGACACACCCGACGTTCCCCTCGAGATCGCCGTCGCGGTGTCGGGCGACAAGTCCATCGAGCGGTTCGCTCCGCTCGCCGAGCACCTCGTCGCGGTCGAGCCGAAGGCCGAACTGGTCACGAAGTGGGACGAAGTCCACCCCGGCGGCAGCAGCAAGAAGATCGGCCAGATTCCGATTTCGTGGGACCCGGACGAGAAGGCGGCCACCGAACGCGCCCACGACCAGTTCCGCTGGTTCGCCGGTGGCTGGAAGGTGAACGCCGACCTGCCGACCACCGCCGGATTCGCGGGAGCCACGCAGTTCGTGCGCCCCGAGGACGTCGCCGAGACCATCCCGTGCGGACCCGACCTCGACAACATCGTCGAGAAGGTCAAGCCCTACTGGGAAGCCGGCTTCACCGACATCGCGCTCGTGCAGATCGGTGACAAGACCCAGGATCGGTTCCTCGCCGAGGCCGCGGGGCCGCTGCTGGAGAAGTTGCGGAAGGCGTCGAGCTAGACCATCACCGGAGATCGTCATCGACAGAGCCGGGCGGAGAATCCACACTGGACCTCATGGCCCCGCTCGCACTCCGCTCGCCGACCGTCTTCGCGGTGGGACGTGAGCGGGACCGGTCGGGGTCGACGGCCGATGACGTCGCGGGGTGGGAAGAGCACAACGCTCGCTCGCTGATCGCGCTGGAATGCAGGGAGCCGGCCGCGGAGTTCCGCGGAGTCGAGGCCAACCTGCAGCTGGACCAGCTTCACTTGGCGCTCGTCCACGCCGACAATCACCACGTCGATCGGTCCGCCGATCTCGTCGACTCCGATCCGACCGACTCGTTGGCGGTCTACGCGACGCTCGGGGGGCGGTCGGCGATCAGCTGGCGCGGCGGCCGCGAGGTCATCGGTGCCGGCCAGATCATGGTGCTCGATCCGGACCGGCCGTTCTCACGGTCGTTCGCAGGCGGTGTGCACGAGCTGGTGGTCAAGATCCCGCGCACGGTCGTGAGCGATGTCGAGGTGACCACACCGGTGGTCACCGACAGTGCGCTGGGTCGCGCGCTCGTCGAGTCCGTCTCGAGGTCCATCGCCCGAACGCCATTGCCGTCGCCCGACGAGGACACGATCGTCGACTTCGTCACCGCGATCGCGACGGGTGGACGGGGCGATCCCACAACGATGCGGCGCGCCGAAGCCCGCGCCTTCGTCGACCGGCATTTCACCGACGCATCGCTGTCGGCCGGGGACGTCGCCGCCGGTATCGGGGTGAGCGAGCGACACCTGTCCCGTGTGTTCGCGGCCGCCGAGACGTCTGTCCCCCGATACGTCCTTGCTCGTCGACTCGACGCGGCCTTCGCTCTGCTGTCCACGTCGCCCGAACTCTCGACGGCGACCGTCGCCGCGCGATGCGGATTCACCTCGGCCGCGCACTTCTCGCGTACCTTCGTCCGCCGCTTCGGTGTCACCGCCGGTCAGGTTCGTCGCCCCGGCCGGTGATGCTCATTTCCGCCATTTCCTTCCGTCGTTCGTGCACTCCCATGTTGTGACCCATGACACTCGTGGAAGCGTTCCGACGAAAGGACTTCCACGATGCCGGTCTTCGACGATGGTCAGGCAGATACCGCAGTGCCCGGTTCCGCGACGGTCACCACCGACGTGCTCGTCGTGGGATCCGGTCCGGCAGGCGCATCCGCAGCATTGATGTTGTCGACGCTGGGCATCGACAACATCATGATCACCAAGTACCGCTGGACGGCGAACACTCCGCGTGCCCACATCACCAACCAGCGCTCGATGGAGATCTTCCGCGATCTCGGAGTTGCCGAGCAGGTCCTGGCCGACGCGACGCCTCACGAACTGGTGGGTGACACGGTCTTCTGCACGTCGATCAGCGGCGAGGAGATCGGCCGAATCCGAACGTGGGGAACGCATCCCGCACGCGAAGCCGACTACCGGTTGGCCTCACCGATGTTGACGGTCGACGTCCCGCAGAACTATCTCGAACCGATTCTGGTGCGCAACGCCTCGATGCGCGGAACGCACACCAGGTTCTCGACGGAGTACCTGTCCCACCAGCAGGACGACGAGGGAGTCGACGTCGCGGTGCGCGACCGGCTCACCGGTCACGAGTACACGATTCGCGCGAAGTACCTGATCGGGGCGGACGGGGCTCGCTCGGCGGTCGCCGCCGATCTCGGTCTGCCGTACGAGGGAAAGATGGACATCGCCGGATCGATGAACATCACCTTCAAGGCGGACATCGAAGCGCACGTCGGGCACCGACCGTCGGTGCTGTACTGGGTGATTCAGCCCGGCTCCAACGTCGGCGGTATCGGCGCCGGACTCGTGCGCATGGTGCGGCCGTGGAACGAGTGGCTCATCGTCTGGGGATACGACATCGCCGGTGACCCGCCCGTCGTGGACGAGACCGCGGCAACGGAGATCGTGCGAAACCTGTTGGGAATGCCCCACCTCGACGTCGAGATCACTGGAACATCACTGTGGGGCAACAACGAGATGTTCGCGACCGAGCTTTCGCGAGGACGAGTCTTCTGCGCCGGCGACGCGATCCATCGGCACCCGCCCAGCAACGGGCTCGGATCGAACACGTCGGTCCAGGACTCCTACAACCTCGTGTGGAAGCTTGCGGCGGTGCTGAAAGGCCAGGCCGATCCCTCACTGCTGGAGACCTATTCGGACGAACGCGCTCCCGTCGCGCGCCGAATCGTCACTCGCGCCAACAAGTCCAGCCGCGAGTTCGTGGACATCTTCGTCGCACTCGGCGTGACCGAGGCGAAGACCGAGCAGGAGATGGTCGATCGCATCGAGGAGCGCAAGGCCGACACTCCGGCGGGCCTCGCCAAGCGGGAGGCGCTGAAGAAGGCAATGGAGCTCAAGAACTACGAATTCAACGCGCACGGAGTCGAACTGGGTCAGTTCTACACCTCGTCGGCCATCGTGAACGACGACGGCGCACGAATGCCGGAACCGACTCGCGACCCCGACCTCTACCACCAGGTGTCGACGGTCCCCGGCGCGCACCTCCCCCACGCCTGGGTGGGAGACAGCACCGCGACCAAGGCGATGATGGATCTGGCGCCTTACACGCAGTGGACTCTGGTGACCGGAATCGCCGGTAGCGCATGGGAATCAGCTGCGTCCGCGGTGGGTGCCGACATGGGAATCGACCTCGAGGCGGTCGTGATCGGGCCCGGCCGAGCAGTGACGGATCTGTACTTCGACTGGGCATCGCTGCGAGAAGTCGAGGAGAGCGGCGCGCTGCTGGTTCGACCCGACAAGCACATCGCGTGGCGGTCCATGGGCATGCCCGACGATCCCGCGGACACACTCGCGTCCGCTCTGAAACGTATCCTGGGTCATGACCGCTGATGCGCTTCGATCACGAAACGCTGCCCCAGCGAGTGTCTTTCGCACCTGGCGGGGCGGGCGGCGCGGTGGCTGCCGAGATCGAGACGCTCGGCGCGCACAGGGTGATGGTCGTCGCCTCACCGCGCGACACCGCCCTCGCGCACCGACTGTTGAAGGGGGTCGACGTTGCCCTGTGGCACGACGAGGTGGTGATGCACGTGCCCGTTGACGTCGCCGACCGGGCGCGTGCGGCGGCGAAGGAGCACGACATCGACGCCGTGGTGTGCATCGGCGGTGGATCGGCCACCGGACTCGCGAAGGCCGTCGCCCTGACCACACGCGTTCCCATCGTCGCCGTGCCGACCACCTACGCCGGTTCCGAGGCGACGAACGTGTGGGGTCTGACCGAGAACGGGACGAAGACAACCGGAGTCGACCGAGCGGTGCTGCCGGTCGCGGTGATCTACGACGAGTCTCTGACATCGTCGCTGCCGCGAAACATGGCCATCGCGTCCGGGCTCAACGCGCTGGCCCACTGCGTCGACTCGTTGTGGGCTCCTCGGGTCGATCCCATCGACACGGCCCTGTCCGCAGAAGCCATGCGTGCGTTGCATTCCGGACTCCTGGCGCTGCACGGCGACTCCGACAGCGGGCACGGTGACCTTCTCTACGGTGCCTACCTCGCGGGCGTCGCGTTCACGTCCGCGGGCTCGGGGCTGCACCACAAGATCTGCCACGTCCTCGGCGGAATGTTCGACCTCCCACACGCCCAGGCCCATGCAGTCGTGCTCCCGCACGTGTTGGCGTTCAACGCACCGAACGCACCGCACGCCGCCCGGACTGTTGCCGACGCCTTCGCTGCCGGCGATGCGGTGCCCGCGCTCGTCGACCTGTGCCACCGACTGGGCGCCCCGGGATCGTTGCGAGAGTTGGGTATGCCGGACAACGAAATTGCGCGTGCCGTCGATGACGTTCTGGCCGTCGCGCCGCCGAGCAACCCGACACCCGTCACCACCGAGAACATCACCGCGTTGCTGACCGCTGCCCTGGAAGGACACGACCCGAGATGACCGACGAACAGACCGCACGCGAGATCGAACTGATCGAACGCGTCGAAACCTCGTTCGCAGGATGCGGCGACGATCGCCTGCGCGAGGTCATGCAGGCCTCGGTGCGCCACCTGCACGCCTTCCTGCGCGAGGTGCGACCCACCGAGGAGGAGTGGACGACCGCCATCGAGTTTTTGACCGCCGTCGGACACATCACCGACGACCGACGGCAGGAATTCATTCTGCTGTCCGACGTGCTCGGTGTGTCCATGCAGACCATCGCCATCAACAACCCGGCGCACGAGAATGCCACGGAAGCAACGGTGTTCGGACCGTTCTTCGTCGAGGACAGCCCCGCCGTCGAACTGGGAGGTGACATCAGCGGCGGTGCGCCGGGTCAGCCGTGCTGGGTCGAAGGAACCGTCACCGACGTCACCGGCCGTCCCGTCTCCGGCGCCCGCATCGAGGTGTGGGAGGCGGACGAGGACGGGTTCTACGACGTTCAGTACGACGACGACAGAACCTCCGGGCGCGGGCACTTGTTCACCGACGACGACGGCGCGTACCGGTTCTGGGGCGTGACGCCCACCCCGTACCCCATCCCGCACGACGGTCCGGTGGGCAAGATGCTCGACGCCGTCGGCCGGTCACCGATGCGCGCCTCGCACCTTCATTTCAAGGTGGACGCTCCGGGGATGCGCACCTTGGTCACCCACATCTTCGTACGCGGTGACGAACTATTGGACTCGGATTCGGTGTTCGGAGTGAAGGATTCGCTGGTGAAGGACTTCGTCCACCACAGTGGCGACCCGACGCCGGACGGTCGCGACGTCACCGACTGGTCGTCCGTCGAGTTCGACATCGTGTTGGCGCCGGCGCCGTGACTGCGCTGTGCTGTGCTGTGCTGTGCGCGAATTAGTGCCCTGGGGGGCACTAATTCGCGCACAGGGGGTCAGAGCAGATCAGAGCGCAGGCCCGCGAACAGCGTCGTGCGGCGGAGTATCACTGTCCTGAGCGAACTTCCGCTGCAACTTCTCCGAGTTCAGCAGCATGTTCAGCAGAATCGCAGTCAAGGCGCCGGCGCTGATGCCCGAATCGAAGATGGTCTGGAACCATGTCGGGAAGTCCTCGTAGAGCGTGGGACTGACGGTGGGCAGCAGCCCCACGCCCACCGAGATGGCCACGACCAACACGTTGGTGTTGTTGAACTCGACCTGGCTGAGCGTGCGGACACCGCTGGCCGCCACCATGCCGAAGAGGGCGATACCGGCGCCGCCCAGAACGGAGAGCGGTACGCCTTCGACCACAGCGCCGAGTTTGGGCAGAATTCCCAACAGAATCAAGATGACGCCCGCAAAGGATGCGACGTGTCTGGTCTTGACTCCGGTGATGGCGACGAGTCCCACGTTCTGCGCAAAAGCGGTGTAGGGGAACGTGTTGAACACCCCGCCGAGGACCGTCGACAGTCCGTCGGCGCGCAGTCCGTCCGACAGCTGTCGGGGTTCGACCTTTTTGTCGACGATCTCTCCGACTGCAAGGATGTCGCCGGTGGTTTCGGTCATGATGACCAGCGCCACGATGAGCATCGAGATGATGGCGGTGATCTGAAAACTGGGCAGTCCGAAGTGGAACGGTGTGGTGATGCCGAACCAGTTCTGCTCACCGACGCCGCTGAAGTCGGCCTTGCCGAACGGAATTGCCACCAGCGTGCCGATGACCAGTCCGATGAGAATCGACAGACGTTTGACCGACGACGGTCCGAACCGTTCGAGCAGAATGATGACGACCAGCGTGAACGCACCGAGGGCGATGTTGGCGGGCGACCCGAACTCTTCGGTCACGCCGGGCGTGCCTCCGCCGAACCAGTTCGCCGCCACCGGCATCAGCGACAGGCCGATGATCAGGATGACGGTGCCGGTGACCAGCGGCGGAAACAGATGCAGGAGTTTCGCGAAGACGGGAGCGAGCAGCATCATGAAGATGCCGGACGCGATCACCGATCCGTAGATCGCCGTGATGCCGTATTGCGAACCGATGGTGATCATCGGCGCCACCGCGGCGAAAGTGCAGCCCTGCATCAACGGTAGTCGAACACCGAAGCGCCAGAACCCGATTGCCTGAATCAGCGTGGCGATGCCGGCGACGAACAGGTCGGCGGTGATCAGGTACGGCAGATCGGACGACTGCAACTTCCCCTGCGCGACAAGGGCTCCGCCGACGATGAGAGGCACGGCGACGGCGCCCGCATACATCGCGAGCACGTGCTGCAGTCCGAGCGGAGCAAGTTTGGCGAGGGGTGGGATGTCGTCCACGGGATGTGCGCCCTGACGTCCACCGGTGATCTTCGACAACGAAACCATCTGGTCAGTCTGCGCCATGTCCGTTTCCGGCGTCCGGCGTTCGGGTTACCGGCGTTTTACGGCACCAGGGAGGGAATGTTCTTCGAGATCGACGACGTCAGCACCTTCCCCACCACGAGGGCGAGACCGGGGATCGCGGAGTCGAATCCGATCGTGTAGTCGAGCGTCGTACCGCCGGTGGTGGTCGGAGTGAGGACCTGCTTTCCCCAGTGGCCGCGCAGTGGACTGCCCTTGGTGATGCGGTACTCGATCAACGAGTTCGGTTCGGACGTCGTCGTGGTCTCCTCGAACCCGGGCAGCGGCCCCAACTTCAGTGAGCGGGTCGAGCCGACACCGTTGCGGGAGGTGTCGCCGTCGCGCACCCGAGTGATGTTCGCGCCGAACAGCGGCCCGAGGTTCTCGTGCTCGGACAGCGCTGCGAACACCACCTCCGGCGGGGAGGTGAAGGTGTGGGTGACGTGAACTCTAGTGGGTGCGGCCATGCGTCGCATCATTGCAGGTCCGCGTTCTAGCAGTCGGTTCAGTCCAGAAACCGTCGGCAGTTGACGCGGCCTGCGGCCAGCACCTCGTCAGAGGCGTCCGTGTCGGAGATCGCCCGCGCGAGTTGCATGGTGCCGACGAGTGCGGTGATCAGTCCGATGGCGTCGATGCGGGCGCGGGCCGGGTCGGTGGCGTGGACACGATCGGCCAGCAGGCCCAGGATCGTCTCGATCTCAAGGGTGTACGGCTCGCGCACAGCATCTTTCGATCGTGCGATGTCGGACAGAAGTGCCGCCGAGGGGCATCCGTCCGCGGGATGATCCCGGTGGTCGGGGGAGAGGTAGTCGGCGATGAAGGCGTCGAGGGCACCGCGCTCGTCGGGTAGCGACGCGATGGCGTCGTGCTGGGACCGAAGCTGATCGGTCACCGCCGCCGCGACGAGCGCGGTCTTCGACTCGAAGTGCGCGTAGAAGGCGCCGTTGGTCAGGCCCGCGTCCGACATCAGTGTGCTCACGCCGGATGCGTCGATCCCGTCGGTCTTCAGTCGGCGGCCCGCGCTTTCGATCATGCGTGCTCTCGTCTGTTCCTTGCGCGTGTCCTGGCGGGTCATCCGAATGTCCTTCCCGGTTGTGGTCGAGCCCTTGCGTAACGACGACTGTAGTGCATAGTCTTACGGTCATAATATTACGATCGTAAGATAAATCGAAAGGACGGCGATGACGTCGACGAGGGGAGCGCGCCACGACCTGCGCGGCGCGGTCGCGGTCGTGACCGGCGGTACCAGCGGTATCGGGTCGGCGACGACTGACGAGTTGGTGCGCCGCGGCGCGCGGGTTGCCGTGATCGACATCGATCCGGACACCACGCGGATCGTCGCCGCGCGACATCCCTTCTCCGCCATCGGCGTGGTCGCGAACGTGACCGACCGCGGCGCACTCGCAGCGGCCGTCGACGAGGTGGTCTCCCGATACGGGCGGATCGACATCGCGATCGCCAACGCCGGCGTCCTCGCCCGAACCGCCACGTTGCGCACGACGCGACCCGAGGACATCGACCGACTCTTCGCGGTCAATCTGACGGGAGTGCTGAACACCGTCCAGGCCGCGCTGCCTCAGGTGGTGGCCAACAAGGGCCAGATCGTGCTGCTCACCTCGGTGTTCGCATTCCTGAACGGAATGGCGACGATCCCCTACGCGATGAGCAAAGCAGCGATCGAGCAGCTCGGGCGCGGGCTGCGCGTCGAGATGGCGCCGCACGGTGTCGCGGTGACCACGGTGTACTTCTCCCTCATCGACACTCCCATGATCGCGCAGGGAGTGGACGACGACGCCGCAGCGCTCGAGGTCATGAAAGTGCTCCCGCGCCCCCTCCTCCAGCGCCTGACCCCCGCCGACGCCGGTCGAGCCATCGTCGACGGACTCGAGACGCGCGCACCTCGGGTCATGCGGCCGGCGCGGTGGATACCCTTCTCGATCGCTCGCGGCCTTCTGGGGCCCGCCCTCGACTCGATGCTCCTGCGCGACAAGCGCTTACGAGCTGCCTTGAACACCCTCGACACCCGTCAACCCCCTGCGCAGATGCGCCTCGCCACACCCAAGGAGAACCAACTGTGAATGCATCCACCCCCGCCGCCACAACCCGCCTCGCCACCGTCTGGCGCGACGCACCGACCCAGTTCGTGAAGGTCGACGGTTTGCCGTTCGCCTACCGGGAGCTCGGCCCCGTCGGTGGTGTGCCGGTGGTGTTCCTGCACCACTTCACCGCGGTTCTCGACGACTGGGACCCGCGGGTCATCGACGGTGTCGCCGCAGGCCATCACGTGATCACCTTCGACAACCGCGGCGTGGGCGCCAGCGGCGGGTCGGTTCCCGCGGATCTGGAGGCCATGGGTGCTGACGCGGTCGCGTTCATCCGCGCGCTCGGACACACCAAGGTCGATCTGATCGGCTTCTCGCTCGGCGGGGCCGTGGCGCAGATGGTCGCGCTCCAGGCGCCCGACCTGGTCCGGAAGATCGTTCTGACCGGTACCGGCCCACGAGGAGGAGGCGGCATCGACAAGATGGCGCGCATCGTCGGATGGGCATACGTGAAGGCCCTGCTCACGCGACAGGATCCGCGACATTTCCTGTTCTTCCCGCGCACCGCAGAGGGAAAGCGCGCGGCGCGCGACTACTTCGACCGCCTGGCGGAGAGGACCGACGATCGCGATCGGCCGATCTCTCCGTGGGCGGGACTCGCGCAGCTCCGCGCGATCGTGCGTGGCGGCAAGACGCAGCCCGACGATCTGTCCGTCATCACCGCGCCCGCGCTCGTCGCCAACGGAGACCACGATCTGATGGTCGCGAGCGAGCATTCCGTCGACCTGGCCCGTCGGCTGCCCAATGCGACGGTGACCATCTACCCGAACTCCGGACACGGCGGCATCTTCCAGTACCACCGCGAGTTCGTCCCGTCCGTGGTCGAGTTTCTCGACGCCTGACCCTCGCCGACAACGCGTACATTCCTGCGTCGCAACGAAAGAGAAGACATCATGTCCACCACCTCGCCCGTCGTCCTCGTCACCGGGGCGTCCTCCGGCATCGGATCGGCCGCCGCGAAACTCTTCGCCGCGAAGGGGTACCGCGTCTTCGGTACGAGCCGTGACCCGGCACGGCTCGACCCCGTCGACGGCCTCGAGTTCGTGGCGCTCGACGTGACCGACGACGCGTCGGTGGCCGACGCCGTCGCAGAGGTCGTGAACCGAGCCGGCCGCATCGACGTCCTGGTCAACAACGCCGGTGCCCTGCTACTGGGCGGTGCCGAGGAGAGTTCGCTAGCCCAGGTCCAGAAATTGTTCGACACCAACTTCTTCGGCGTCGTTCGCATGACCGATGCCGTGCTGCCACACATGCGCGCCCGGGGCAGCGGCAGGATCGTCACCGTCGGCTCGTTGGTGGGCGTTCTGCCCACGCCGTACACCGTCTTCTACTCGTCGTCGAAATACGCACTCGAGGGATACTCGCAAGGGCTGGACCACGAACTGCGTGAGTTCGGAATCCGATCCATTCTCGTCGAACCCGGGTACACCGACACCGAGATCGACGCGAGCCTCTGGACGAGCGATTCTCCCATCGCCGCGTACGAGGCGCGTCGGGCGCAGGCGCGAAAACTGATGGCGGGCAACGTGAGTGGCGCCGACTCTCCCGAATCCATCGCTGCCGTCATCGTCAGGGCAGCGACGTCGACGAAGCCCAAGCTGCGTTACCAGGCGGGCACCACCGCTCGCGTGATGACCAAGGTCGTGCGTTTCGCTCCGACGGCGCTGCTCGACGCTGCGATCCGCCGGACCGCCAAGCTGCACAAGCCTGCTCCCGCTGCCTAGCCGGTCATGCCGCCGGCTGTCATGATCGACTTCGGCGTCGTGTCAGCGAGTTTCACGGGTACGAAAAAGCCCCGGCCAGGTTTCCCTGGCCGGGGCTTTCATTCGTGTCTCAACCACGAGTCGGGGTGGCGGGATTCGAACCCACGACCTCTTCGTCCCGAACGAAGCGCGCTACCAAGCTGCGCCACACCCCGTGTTTGTGCTGACGACGAAGTCTATCGCACCACTGCTGCCGAACGCGAAACGCCCTCGTCGGAACCGATTTCCGGACGTCGGTGCGGAGCCGGAGTGAGGGTGAGCAGCGTCGCCTCGGGGCGGCAGCAGAACCTGGCCGGAGCGTAGGGCGACGTGCCGATTCCGGCGGACACGTGAAGCTGCGTGTGGGCACCCCACCGCGACGGTCCCTTCACGCGTGAGCGATCGAGCTCGCAGTTCGTCACGAGTGCGCCGTAGAACGGCACACACAGCTGACCACCGTGGGTGTGGCCGGCGAGGACGAGGTCGTATCCGTCGGCCGCGAAACGGTCCAGCACCCGCGGCTCGGGGGAATGGGTGATGCCGAGGGTCAGGTCCGCGATCGGGTTCGGAATGCCCGCGATGGTGTCGTAGCGGTCTCGCTTGAGGTGCGGATCGTCGACGCCGGCCGTGGCGATGCGCACACCGGCCACCTCGAGCTCACGCTTGACGTGGGTGACGTCGAGCCAGCCGCGCTCGGTGAACGCGGCGCGCAGGTCCTGCCACGGCAAGGGCTCGCCGAACACCTTCTTGTGGCTCTTCTTGAAGTACTTGAACGGGTTCTTCGGCTTCGGCGCGAAGTAGTCGTTGGAACCGAAGACGAACAGACCCGGACGAGCCAGCAACGATCCCAGCGCTTGCACCACAGCAGGGACGGCCCGCTGGTGGGACAGGTTGTCGCCGGTGTTCACCACGAGATCCGGCTCGAGGCGGTCCAGCTCGCGAAGCCAGTTCTGCTTCATGCGCTGATTGGGCATCATGTGCAGGTCGCTGAGGTGCAGAACGCGGATCGACTGGGATCCGGGCGCCAGAACGGGCATCGTTACTTCGCGCAGCGTGAACGCATTGCGCTCGATGAGGGTGGCGTACGCCAGACCTGCGGTTGCCGATCCGGCTGCGGCCAGGGCGACACGAGCAGGGGTCGAAGTGGTGACTATCGATTTGCCGGGCACCTCACCGACGATACCGTTTACGACCATGGCCGAGAATTCTGATTTGGAAAAGCGCCTCCGGGCGGACCTCACCACCTCGATGAAGGCGAAGGACGCGGTGCGCACCGGCACGCTGCGCATGATCATCTCCGCACTGACCGCCGAAAAGGTGTCCGGTAAGGAAGCGCACGATCTCACCGACGACGACGTCATGAAGGTGCTGGCGAAGGAATCGAAGAAGCGCGGCGAATCTGCGCAGATCTACGTCGACAACGGACGCCCGGAACTCGCGGAGAAGGAGGTCGCCGAGGCGGCCATCATCGACGAGTACCTGCCGGCACCGCTCTCGGACGACGAGCTCGCATCCATCGTCGACACCGCCATCGCGCAGGTCACGGAGGAGATCGGCGAGCCGCCGGCGATGCGTCAGATGGGCCAGGTCATGAAGATTGCGACCGGTCTCGCGGCCGGGAAGGCCGACGGATCCCGCATCTCGGGGGCGGTTAAGGCCAAGCTTTAGCTCCTGTGCCCTTCAACCCCTGTGCCTCAAACCCCTGTGCGCGATTTCTGCCCTCGGAGGGGCGGAAATCGCGCACAGCGGTACAGAGGGGTCAGCGAGGCGGCGCCGTCAACCCCGGAATCGCGGGGATCGTGATGCCCGGCGGCAGCGCGGGGATGCTGATTCCCGGTCCCGGTGACGGCGGTGCCTCGCGGACCGAACCGTCACTGACGTAGATCGTCACCGTCGAGCCGGGGATGGCGGATCCGGACGGGGACACGCTCGACACCGTTCCGGCTCGCTGCGACGACGCGGTGCTCGCGACCTGCACCTGGAACCCGGCCGCCTGCAGCTGGGCGCTGGCCGAAGCCTGGCTCAGTCCGACGACGTTCGGCACCTGCCCGTTGGCCGACCCGCGGACGAACTTCTGATCCACCGGCGGAAGCGCGATGTCACCGAAGTTCGTGGCGATCGGGTCCATCGCGTCGAACCAGGTTCGGGCCGGCTCGTTACCGCCGAACAAGCTTCCGGAACTGCACTGCCGCAGCGGGAACGAGCAGATCTCGCTGGGCGTGGGGGAGTCGCCGTAGGTGTAGACGGCGGCCGCGTAGCGGTTGGTGAACCCCAGGAAGCCGGACGAGCGGTTCGACTCGGTGGTTCCCGTCTTGCCGGACATCGGCAGGTTCCATCCGGCCGACGCCGCAGCCGACGCCGACGTACCGCCGGCCTGATCGTCCTTGCTCATCGCGTTGGCGAGGGTGTTGGCCAGACCGGGGTCGACGACCTGCTCACACGCCTGCTGGGTGATCGGCACGGGCTTGCCGTAGCGATCGAAGATCGAGTCGATCGGGTTGGGCGGGCACCACTTGCCGCTCGACGCCAACGTCGCCGCCACGTTCGACAGCTCCAACGGGTTGACGTAGGTGGGGCCGAGGGTGAACGAACCGAGGTTCTGCGACTTCTGGAAGTCGGCCATCGACTGATCGTCGCCCTGACCCGCCGAACCCGGATCCGCGTACGACCGCAAGCCCAGGCGCACCGCCATGTCGACCGTCGGGGTGACGCCGACGGACTCGATGAGCTTCACGAACGCCGTGTTCGGCGACTGCGCGAGCGCGTCGGTCACCGAGAGCGACGCCGGATAGTTGCCGGCGTTGGTGACGCAGTAGGTCGACGGCGGGCAGCCGCGGGCACCGCCGTCGCCCAGGCCCTTGACCTCGACGCGCGGCGGAACCTGCAGAACGGCACTGGTTCCGAGGCCCTTCTCCATCGCCGCGGCGGTCGTGAAGACCTTGAAGATCGACCCGGCGCCGTTGCCGACGAGCGAGTGCGGTTGAGGTTGGACGGTTTCCTCGTTGTCACCGTTGAGTCCGTAGGTACGCGAGCTGCCCATGGCGAGGACGCGGTGCGAATCCTGTCCCGGCGCGATCACGTTCATGACCGTCGCGACGCCGTTGACGGTCGGGCTGGTGTTCTCGACGAGAGCCGCCTTGGTCGACGACTGCACGGCCGGGTCGAGGGTGGTCTTGATCAGATACCCGCCCTTGTCCACCTGCTCCTTGCTGATCCCGGCGTTGGCGAGGTACTCGAGCGCGTAGTCACAGAAGAAACCGCGGTCGCCGGCGGCGATGCATCCGCGGGGCAGCTGCTCCGGGGTCGGCAGGACACCGAGCGGCTCGAGTTTCGCCGCCTCGATCTCGGTCGCTCGGTCCGGAATGTTCTGAATCATGGTGTCGAGCACGGTGTTGCGCCGCTCGAGCACGCCGTCGGGGTTCGTGTACGGATTGAGTGCCGAGCTGGACTGCACCATTCCGGCGAGCATGGCGGACTGGGTGAGGTTCAGCTGGCTCGCGTCGATACCGAAGTAGGTGCGCGCGGCGTCCTGAATCCCGTAGGAGGAGTTACCGAACGGAACCAGGTTGAGGTACCGGGTGAGGATCTCGTCCTTGGTCAGTTTCTTGTCGAGCGTCAGCGCCATACGGATCTCGCGGATCTTGCGGGCGGGGGTGGTCTCGATGGCGGCGCGGCGTTCGGCGTCGGTCTTCGCGACGACGAGAAGCTGGTAGTTCTTCACGTACTGCTGATCGAGCGTCGACGCGCCCTGCTGAACCTGGCCGCTGGTGGTGTTGGTGAGGAACGCGCGGAGGGTGCCCTGCCAGTCGACGCCCTGGTGCTCGGCGAAGCGGCGGTCCTCGATGGAGACGATGGCGAGCTTCATCTCGTTGGAGATCTTGTCGCTCGGCACCTCGAACCGTCGCTGCTCGTAGAGCCACGCGATGGGGTTGCCCGCGACGTCGGTCATCGTGGAGACGGCCGGTACCGTTCCCTCGACGAGTTCGGCCGAGACGTTGTCCACGGTGTCCGCCGCGCGGTTGGACGCGAGTCCGAAGCCGCCGGCCAACGGGAACATCACACCGGCCAGTAGTGCACCTGCCAGAGCCGAGCATCCGGCGAGCCTGGCGACTGTTTTTCCGATCGACACGTCTACAAGGTACCTGGGTCGAGAAAATGGGCCGATTCTTCGGCGTGAGCACGGCCGTACCAGAAAAAAGGCCCCCCGCCTTGCTTACGTCACAACCTTTACCCTAGATTGAACCTCGACGGTGTGATTCAGCTAACAGTCGCATCGGAAAGTGGGGTGTCCCGCACTCAGATGTGCTGCTGAGCTGCTGGAACATCGGTGAACGTCCTTGCGCGGTGTTCGCATAGATAAAGGGGTCTGCAATGCAAACGGAAATGACGAACGCTTCGGTCGAGGTCGGCGAAGCAGAGGCGCGCATCGCCTGGGTTGCCAAGGCGCGATGCCGCGGCGTCGATCCCGATCAGTTGTTCGTGCGGGGGGCCGCGCAGCGCAAGGCAGCGACGATTTGCCGTCACTGCCCCGTGCTGATGCAGTGCGGAGCCGACGCTCTGGACAACCGTGTCGAGTTCGGCGTCTGGGGTGGGATGACCGAGCGTCAGCGCCGCGCATTGATCAAGCAGCACCCGGAAGTGGATTCGTGGGCCGAGTTCTTCGAGAACCAGCGCCACCACCAGGCAGCCATCTGACCTTCGTTCACACGGCCGGCTACACGGCCCTGGTCAGCTGATCGGCCACCGCTCGCAGCGCGTCCAGATCGGACACCTCGAACGGAAGCGACGGGACACCCACCACCGGTACTCGTGGGTGCGCAGCGGTGAACCGTCGCAACAAGCCGACCTCACGTTTGGCCGTCACGGCCCGATTGGCGTGCACCCGCAAGATCCCTGCCGTCAACGGGTCGCTGTCCTGAAGTTGATCGGCGGCAGTCACCGCATGATCGGCCGACAACTCGCTCAGCGTCGGGTGGGTCCTGTTCAGCACCAGGCCCGCGAGCGGCATCTTCTCCTCCGACAGACGATCGACGAAGAACGACGCCTCGCGCAGCGCGTCCGGCTCGGCCGCCGCGACCACGAGGAAGTACGTCCCGTCCTGTCTCAACAAGTCGTACGTGTGCCGGGCGCGTTCGCGGAACCCGCCGAACATCGAATCGAGCGACTGCACGAAAGCCGAAGCGTCCGAGAGCATTTCGCTTCCGACGATGGACGACACGCCACGCATCGCAAGACTCACGGCGCCGGTGACGACGCGGCTGATGCCGCGTCCCGGAGCCATCAGCAGCTTGATCATGCGCCCGTCGAGAAACGATCCCAGACGTTGCGGTGCATCGAGGAAGTCCAACGCGTTCCGTGACGGCGGGGTGTCGACCACCACCAGATCCCAGTCGCCGCTCGACGCCAACTGCCCGAGCTTCTCCATCGCCATGTATTCCTGTGTGCCCGAAAACGACGACGCCACAGTCTGATAGAACGGATTGTCCAGAATCTGGCGGGCTTTGTCGGGCGTCGAATGCTCGAGCACCATCTCGTCGAAGGTGCGCCGCATGTTCAGCATCATCGCGTGCAGCTCGCCCGTGCCGCCCGGTCCCAGCTTCACCGGTTGCGGATTGTTGTCCAGCTCGCCCACGCCCAGAGCCTGCGCCAGGCGACGCGCGGGATCGATGGTGAGGACCACGACGCGTCGGCCGTTCTCCGCTGCGCGCAACGCCATTGCGGCCGCCGTGGTGGTCTTGCCGACCCCGCCGCTTCCGCAGCAGACGACGATTCTCGTCGCGGGATCGGTCAGGATGGTCGACACATCCAGTGTGGTCATTTGACACCCTGTTCCGTCAGCTGCGCGGCGAGGTCGTAGAGCCCGCCCAGATCCATACCGTCGGGAAGCATTCGGAGCGCCAGTCGCGCCGCGTTCAGCTCGTGGAGTCGGCGGGCACTCTCGTCCTGCGCCGACAAAGTCGACGCGTGTTCGATCGACTCGGTCAGCAGACCGGCGAAGTCGTGCTCGGACAACGAGATTCCCGCTTCCTTCAGGCTCGCTTCGACCTGAGCGGCGTCGATGTTTCCGTCGGCGACGCGGGCCAGTTGCTCACGGGGGATGAACGACTCCTCGGTGCGATTCACGATGACCGTTCCGAGGCGAAGGTCGGCGGCTTCGAGTTCGGCGACCGCGTCGGCGGTCTCCTGCACGGGGAGCGCTTCGAGAAGGGTGACCAGATGCACCAGCGTCTCCTCGGAGTGGAGCAGTCGCACCACACCCTCGCTCTGCGACCGGATGGGGCCGCCCTTGGCCAGATCCGACATCGCCTTCGTGACGTCCAGGAAATTTCCGATGCGGCCCGTCGGCGGGGAGTCGACCACCACCTCGTCGTACACCCGCTTGCCCGACTTGTCGGTGCGCACCACGCACTCCTTGACCTTGCCGGTGAGCAACACGTCGCGCAGTCCGGGCGCGATGGTGGTCGCGAACTCGATGGCGCCGACGCGGCGCATGGCGCGCCCGGCGAAACCGAGGTTGTAGAACATGTCGAGGTACTCGAGGAACGCCGTCTCGATGTCCACCGCGAGCGCGTGTACCTCGCCGCCGCCGTCCGCGGCCGCCACCTTGGTCTCGACCGGCGCCAACGGGGGGACGTCGAAGAGTTGGGCGATTCCCTGGCGCCCCTCCACCTCGACCAGCAGAACCTTGCGGCCACCGGCGGCGAGCGAGAGCGCCAACGCCGCTGCGACGGTGGATTTCCCGGTTCCGCCCTTGCCGGAAACGAAGTGGAGGCGAGCGCGGTCGGCCTTGGCGGGCCATCCGGTGGTGTCGACAGTGGAGGTCACATCGCCAGCGTAGCGATAGGCTTTGCCCTCATGAGCGCATCGACGACGTGGGAATACTTCACTGCCCCCCTGCTGATCCACAACACCAAGACCATCCTCGACAACTTCGGTTCCGACGGGTGGGAGCTGGTGACCGTTCTCCCCGGTCCGACGGGCGAGCAGCTGGTCGCGTACTTCAAGCGTCCGAAGAGCTGACCGCCGTGCCTCCCAAGGACAATCTGGCGGCGCTGGGGCTCGAGCTCCCTCCCGTCGTTCCGCCCGTCGCGTCGTACGTCCCCGCGGTGCGGACCGGCTCGCTCGTCTACACCTCGGGTCAGCTTCCGATGGTCGACGGCAAGCTTCCGCTGGTCGGCAAGGTGGGCGCCGAGGTCACGGCCGAGCAGGCACAGGATCTCGCACGGACCTGCGCGTTGAACGCGATCGCGGCGATCGACGCCCTCGTGGGAATCGACGCGATCGTCAAGGTCGTGAAGGTGGTCGGATTCGTCGCGTCGGCACCGGGATTCACCGGTCAGCCCGGCGTGATCAACGGTGCATCGAACTTGCTGGGCGACGTGTTCGGCGACGCCGGCGTGCACGCACGCTCGGCCGTGGGTGTGGCGGAGTTGCCGCTGAACGCGCCGGTCGAGGTGGAGTTGATCGTCGAGGTCGCGTAAGCGGCTGCGGTGCGGAGCACCTCTCACACAGCGGTGCGGAGCACCCGTTCGATGATTTCCTGCAGATACAGCCCGCGCCGCGCCGAGCACGCATGCTCGCGCCCGGTCCGCACCGATTCGAGAAACTCGTCGAGCAGCACGCGGTAGCAGTCGGCGGCGGGTGTGGTGCGGTCCGACAGTTCGCGCACACCACCGCTCCCGCTGACCGTCACCTTCAGCACCGACGGCATGACCGGCGTACGCATCGACAGCACGACGCTCGACGTACGTGCGTTGTGCGCCAACGTGATCGACCACGTGTCGGTCGCGTCGTCGCGGCGGGTCGACACCACGTCGGTGACGGGTCCGAGCGCGCAGTCGAGAAGGTCGAACACATGCGGGCCCACGTCCATCAGCGCCCCGCCCTCCTGACGCCAGATCGACGACGAGTACTCGCCGCCGAGCAGCGCACCCGACAGCCAGGTGCCCGTCGCGGCCGCCCAGTCGTCGCCGTCGAGCGAGTCGAGGAATGCGCGCGTCTCGGGCGCGAACCGGCGGGTCAACGTCACCATCGACATCACACCGGCGCGGTCGATCTGCTCGACGAGGCGCTGCGCGTCGGCTAGCGAGCCGGCTATCGGCTTGTCGAGGAGCACGTGCTTGCCCTTGTTCAACGCCGTCGACGCGAGCTCGGCCTGCACCGCGGGCGGGACGGCGAACGCCACGGCGTCCACCGCGTCGATCAGTTTCGCGACGTCGTCGAACACGTCGGCGCCCAGGTCCAGTGCCTGTTCCGGTCTGCGCGCCCACACTCCGGCGAATTCGATGTCGGGATGTGCCGTCAACGCCGGCGCGGCTGCGGTGTGTGCCCACGGTCCGGCGCCGATCACTCCGATTCGCATGCCGTCGACCCTAAACGGATACGGTGAGGCATGGCCCTAGAACACCCTGCGTACGAGCAGCTTCGTCAGGTGACACCCACCGCGGCAGTGCTTCTCGCGCGGAACCCCGGGAAGATGACGCTGGACGGAACCAACACCTGGATTCTGCGCGGGGCGGGCAGTGACGAGGTTGTCGTCGTCGATCCGGGGCCACGCAGCCGCGCCCACGTCGACCTCGTTGCGCAGCAGGGCAAGGTGGCGCTGATCCTGGTCACTCACCGCCACCACGACCACACCGGGGGCATTGCGCGACTGCACAAGCTCACCGGCGCGCCGGTTCGAGCCTCGACGGAAAGCTTCCTGCGCGGCGGTGGATCCGTGCTGTCGGACGGCGAGGTCGTCTCGGCCGCAGGAGTGGAGCTGACCGTCGTCGCGACCCCCGGCCACACGGCCGATTCGGTCAGTTTTCTCATGGACGACGCCGTCCTGACCGGCGACACCATTCTCGGCCGCGGCACCAGCGTCATCGACTCGAGGGACGGGACGCTGGGCGATTACCTCTCGTCCCTGGATCGGCTCGAGCAGGTGGGCGAAGGCCGCCGCACCCTGCCCGGACACGGACCGGACCTACCCGACACCGCACTGGTCGCCCGCGAGTACCGCGCGCACCGTGAGCAGAGGCTGGATCAGGTCCGCGAGGCTCTGGCCGTTCTCGGCGACGGTGCGAACGCGCTGAAGGTGGTCAAGCACGTGTACGCCGACGTCGACAAGAAGCTCTGGCCGGCCGCGCGAATGTCGGTCAAAGCCCAGCTGGAGTACCTGCGGAGCTGAGCCTGCTACCGAGCGCGCCGAGCCAGTCGCTCGGAGTCCGAGATCAGCACGCTCTTGCCCTCGAGGCGGAGCCATCCGCGGTGGGCGAAGTCGGCCAGGGCCTTGTTCACTGTTTCACGTGAAGCACCGACGAGCTGTGCGATCTCTTCCTGCGTGAGGTCGTGCGTGACGCGGAGCGAGCCGGCTTCCTGCGTACCGAACCGCTGAGCCAGCTGCAACAGCGCCTTCGCGACGCGGCCGGGCACGTCGGTGAAGATGAGGTCGGCGAGGTTGTTGTTGGTGCGACGCAGACGACGAGCGAGGACGCGCAGCAACTGCTCGGCGATCTCGGGACGCTGATCGATCCACGCCTTGAGGGCATCGCGGTCCATGCTGACGGCGCGCACCTCGGTGACCGTGGTCGCGGACGACGTGCGGGGGCCCGGATCGAAGATGGACAGCTCACCGAACATGTCCGACGGACCCATGATCGTCAGCAGGTTCTCACGGCCGTCGGGCGACTTGCGTCCGAGCTTCACCTTGCCGGAGACGATGATGTAGAGACGGTCGCCGGGTTCGCCCTCGTTGAAGACGACATGGCCACGCGGAAAATCGACGGGCTGAAGCTGCTTGGTCAGTGCAGAGACCGCCGACGGTTCTACCCCCTGAAAGATGCCGGCCCGTGCCAGAACCTCGTCCACGTGTGCTCCTTTTGCGACTCGACTAGCGTTCATGCGTTACGCACGCGAAGCAGAGTCTACGTCCCACCGGCCCATCGCGAGTGATCGCAGCCACTCGACGCGTTCCCGATTTGCCTCAGCTGGCGCGGCGGGCGTGATCGTCGAGCAACGAAACCTCTTCGGCAGGGTCTCCGTCGATACGCCGACGACGGCGAGCGAATCGGGCGAATGCGTTGGGAAAACCGTCGCTCGCGAGCGTGGCGACCTCGTCGCTGCTGGCCTGATCGACGAATTCCTGGACCTCTTGCTCACGGACGCCGACCCTGTTGAGGCGCGATTCGAACCGCTCCATCGCGAGCGCGAACAGCGTCAGCAAAATGGGGAAGAGAACCACAGCGAGAGCCTGCATAGGAGGAAGTAAACACGCTCGAGGTCTCGAATAGAACACGAGCGTGCACTGACCGAGTGAAGAGTGTCGGTGGCGTTCCGTAGAGTCGAGACGTGCCGAAGACAGCTGGGGACAGCCCCGACGTGCGCAAACTCGACGAGACGCCCATCGGGCTCAAGCGTCGGGCGCGCAGGATGAATCGCCGTCTCGGCGAAGCGTTTCCCCACGTTTACTGTGAGCTTGATTTCACCACGCCGCTCGAACTCGCCGTGGCCACCATCCTCTCGGCCCAGTGCACCGACGTCCGGGTGAACCAGACGACGCCTGCTCTGTTCGCGAAGTACCGAACCGCTCGTGACTACGCCGAGGCCGACCGCACCGAGCTCGAGGAGTTCATCAGGTCCACCGGCTTCTACCGCAACAAGGCCAACTCCCTCATCGGTCTCGGCCAAGCATTGCTCGACGGGTACGACGGGGAAGTGCCGCCCGATCTGAACAAGCTGGTGAAGCTGCCCGGGATCGGCCGGAAAACGGCCAACGTGATCCTGGGAAACGCCTTCGACATTCCGGGAATCACCGTCGACACCCACTTCGGCCGACTGGTTCGTCGCTGGCAGTGGACCGAGGAGGAGGATCCGGTCAAGGTCGAGCACGCCGCCGGCGCTCTGATCGAGCGCAAGGAGTGGACCGTCCTGTCGCATCGGGTGATCTTCCACGGGCGACGGGTGTGCCACTCCCGCAAGCCGGCGTGCGGAGTCTGCGTCCTCGCGAAGGACTGCCCGTCGTACGGGATCGGTGAGACGGATCGGCTGAAGGCCGCCGCGCTGGTCAAGGGGCCCGAGACGGAGCACTTGTTGAAACTGGCTGGCATCGAGGCGTGAGTAGATCGTCCGCGCTGCGGTGGAGCCTGGCTGCTCTGGTCGTGGTGATCGCGTTGATCGTCGCCATCTGGCCGCGCGGCAGTGACGAGCCGACCGGTCCCAGTTCATACGACGAGTTCCGGAACTCGATCGGAACGGCGACGCAGCCGCCGTCCACGCCGACCGACGCCGACCTGTCCGGTCTGCGCGCGGCGGCCGCTCTGTCGGCGTGCCCGACGCCGTCGGCCGGTTCGACCGCGTCCGGTCCCCTCGACGGTCTGATGCTGACGTGCCTGGCGGACGGCTCGCCCGTCGACCTCGGACGCGCGCTGGCCGGCAAGCCGGCGCTGATCAACCTGTGGGCCTACTGGTGTGGTCCGTGCGCGGAGGAACTGCCGTACCTGCAGCAGTTCGCGGAGCGCGCGGGCGGTGCCGTTACCGTGTTGACGGTGCACGAGGATCCCAAGCAGGACAATGCTCTGACCCGCCTGACCGATTACGGCGTCCGGCTGCCGGGTGTGCAGGACGGCTCGGCTCGCGTCGCCGCAGCGGTGAGCGCGCCCAGCGTCCTGCCCGTGTCCGTTCTCGTCGCCGCCGACGGATCGATCGCGAAGGTTCTGCCGCAGCCGTTCCGTAGCGTCGACGACGTGGCCGGGGCTGTCACCACCTACCTCGGGGTGACGGCGTGAGCGCGCCCGGTTGGTTGCAGGGCCTGGACGACGCCGTGCTGTTCGATCGTTCGCGCATGAATCAGGTACTGGATCGGAAGCCGCCTCCCGGCTCGGACCATCGCGACGCCGCCGTTCTGGTTCTGTTCTCCGGGTCGGACGGTGACGAACTTCCCGCCGACGCGGATGTGCTTCTGACGCAACGGGCCTCGTCGCTGCGGCAACACGGTGGACAGGTTGCGTTTCCCGGCGGGGTGGCCGATCCGGGAGACGACGGTCCGATCGGCACCGCGCTGCGCGAGGCCGTGGAGGAGACCGGACTCGACCCGTCGGGAGTCGAGCCGCTGGCGGCGCTCGACGCGATCTACGTTCCGCCGTCGGGTTTCGTGGTGACCCCCGTGGTCGCGTACTGGCGAACGCCGTCGCAGATCGGGGTGGTCGACACCGCCGAGACCGAACGCGTCGTGCGGGTCAAGGTGTCCGACTTGGTGGACCCGGCGCGGCGTTTCGTCGTCCGGCATCCACTCGGCTATCAGGGCCCGGCGTTCGGAGTCGAGGACATGCTGGTCTGGGGTTTCACGGCTGGAATACTGTCCGGCGTGTTCGACTCCATGGGCTGGGGGCTGCCCTGGAACACAGACGATATTCGTGATCTCGATGCCAGCATCGAGGCAGCAGGGGCGGGAATTCAGCGATGACCGGATCGACGTGGCTCGACATCGGGGTGGCGCTGGTGGCGCTGCTCGCCGCGTCGTCGGGGTGGCGGCAGGGAGCCGTGGCGTCCGCGCTCGCGTTCCTCGGCGTCGTGCTCGGTGCGGTGGCGGGCATCCTGCTCGCTCCACGTGTGCTGGTCCATGTCGACGACAGCCGCATGCGCGTGCTGGTCGGCATCGGCCTGATCGTCGTTCTCGTGGTCGTCGGCGAAGTGGCCGGCATGGTTCTGGGTCGCGCGCTCCGTAGTGGAATGCACAGTCCCGCAGCACGTTCGGTCGACAGCACCATCGGCGCCGCGCTCCAGGCCGTCGCCGTTCTGGTAGCGGCGTGGTTGCTGGCCATCCCGCTCACGGCATCGTCGCAGCAGAGTGTCGCCGCCGCGGTGCGTGGGTCCGCAATTCTCAAAGGGGTCGACGATGTCGCGCCCGAATGGATGCGAGAGATTCCCAACGAATTCTCCGCTCTGCTCGACACGTCCGGCCTTCCGGACGTCATCGGTCCGTTCGGCCGCACACCCGTCGCGAACGTCGAGCCGCCCGACGGCAGCGTCCTCGCGCTTCCCGTCGCGGCAGATCTGCAACGCAGTGTGGTCCGCATCCGAGGTGTCGCGGAGAGCTGCCAGAAGGCGCTCGAGGGATCCGGTTTCGTGATCGGCAACCAGCACGTCATGACCAACGCGCACGTCGTTGCCGGCACCTCCTCGGTGACCGTCGACTCGTCGGGCGGGCCCCTGGCCGCTCGGGTGGTGCTGTTCGATCCGTCCGTCGACATCGCCGTCCTGGAGGTGCCGGACCTGACCGCGCCCGTCCTGCCCTTCGCGTCGGCCCCCGCCCAGTCCGGCCAGGACGCCATCGTCCTGGGGTACCCGGGCGGCGGACCGTACTCGGCCAGCGCCGCACGGATTCGGGAGATACTCCCGCTCTCGGGTCCCGACATCTACCGGACCGGGACGGTGAACCGTGAGGTCTACACCGTGCGCGGATCGATTCGGCAGGGCAACTCGGGCGGACCGTTGGTGACCACCGACGGCCAGGTACTCGGCGTCGTTTTCGGTGCGGCAGTGGACAATTCCGATACCGGGTTCGTGTTGACGGCCGGCGAGGTGGCCGACGAGGTCACCGCCTCGCAGCAAGCGACCGCGGCCGTGAGCACCGGGGCCTGCATCGTCTGATCAGTGTTGGTCGAGTGGTCAGCGCTGCAGATGTTCCAGCAGCAACCGCTGCACCTCGGCCGGCGCTTCCTGATGCGCGAAGTGCCCGATATCGGGCAGTGAGCGCAGGTCCATGGCCGGCGCCCACCTCGAGTCGTGCCGCACCGTGCCCGTCAGAACGTACGGATCGGCGTCGCCGTGAATGTGCAACGCCGGAATCTCGGTGCGCACGTCGACGGCTTTCCTGAACCGGCGCCCTTCGGATCGGAACTGGCTGCGGAAGGCCCAGCGCTGGTACTCGAGCGCGCTGTGCGCCGCACCGGGTATCTGGATGGCGGACCGCAGGGTCGTGGCGGTCTCGCGGAAATCGTCGGTCTCGGGCCACGCGGGGCCGGAACGTTCGCGGAGCAAGCGTTCCACTTCGGCGCCGCCGGCGTAGGTCAGCTTCGCTTCGGGACGCAGCGGGATCTGATAGCGCAGGAAATACGGCACCAGCGCGTTGCGCTGGCCGCGGTCACGGATGGTCTGTCGCCGCAGTGCGATCGGATGCGGGGAGCTCACCAGCGCGATCGAACGAACGAGACGCGGATGCAGGGCAGCCACGGCCCAACAGACGAGACCGCCGTCCGCATGACCGACCAACGCAGCGTTCGTGTGCCCCATGGCCCGAATGAGACCGGTGATGTCGCCGGCGAGGGTCCATCCGTCGTAACCGCGCGGGGGTTTGTCCGAGTCGCCGTACCCACGCAGGTCGACGGCGACCGTGTGAAAGCCGGCGTCTGCCAGGGCCGTCAACTGGTGACGCCACGACCACCAGATGTCGGCGAAGCCGTGGAGCAGTACCACCAGTGGGGTGTTCGGCGACGTGGGACCGGCTTCGACCACGTGAAAACGGATGCCGTTCGCACGCACGTCGAGATGACGCCAAGGGCCGGGGTATCGGACGGTGGACGGATCGGGTGCTGCCATGTGCCGGGTGGGTCAGCGGTGCTTATCGACGCTGGGGGTCGAGGGTCCGAGGGTCGAGAGCCTTGTCGAACGCCGGCGAGTTCAGCGCGCTGTCGCCCGGCTTGCTTCCCGTCGGGAGAACCGACGACGCCTGCTTGAGCGAGTCGATCGTCTTCTCGGGTTTGCGCAGCTTCTTCACCCTCAGATAGCCGACGAAGGCCAGCAGGGCCGTCACCACGATCATGATCAGGAAGACGATGAGGAACGCGAGCCAGCGATCGACCCAGATGTTGAGCAACTCGGCGAGGAAAAAGAAGAAGAAGAACGCGCTGAAGATGAGCACGGCGAGCGCGAGGATGAACAGGATGCTGCCCTGCAGACCCTTCTTGATCTCGCCGGTGACCTCGGCCTTCGCGAGCTCGACCTCGGCTCGAACGAGGGTCGACACCTGGGACGTCGCGTCCTTGACCAGGTTGCCGATGCTGGCCGTACCCGGCGCGTGTGCGTCGACGTCGGTCAGCGGGATGGACGAGATGCTGCTGGGGACACCGTCGCCGGTTCCGCCGATCCCGTTGCCTCGGCTGCTGCTCACTGCGTGGTCCCTTCGATGATGAAAAGTTGCTCGGTGCATACCCTAGCCGTTTGCCGACCAGCCACCGGCTTACCCGCCCGGCGCACCGGTCACACGCACAAGTGCAGGTTGCCTAAACGCCCGAACCTCCCAACGACACTCGTTCGGTCGGGTAACTTGCACCCGTCACTACATGCTGTCTTCAGGAGTAACTCGTGAGCACCACATCGGCAGCAAAATCCGACGTCGTGGACGGAGTACCGCGCAGCCGGATCGTCGTCGCCTCGATGGTCGGCACGTCCATCGAATTCTTCGACTTCTACATCTACGCAACCGCGGCAGTGCTGGTATTCCCTCGACTCTTCTTCCCGTCGGGCAACGACACCACCGCACTGCTCGCGTCGTTCGCCACGTTCGGACTCGCGTTCGTCGCCCGCCCGCTCGGGTCGGTGCTCTTCGGGCACTTCGGTGACCGCGTCGGACGAAAGGCCACCCTGGTGGGGTCGCTGCTCACGATGGGTATCGCGACGTTCCTGATCGGACTGCTCCCGACGTACGGCAACGTGGGCATCGTCGCGCCGATGCTGTTGGCGCTCATGCGCTTCGTGCAGGGACTCGGCCTCGGCGGTGAATGGAGCGGAGCCGCGCTGCTGGCGACGGAGACCGCCAAGGAAGGCAAGCGCGCCTGGGCTGCCATGTGGCCTCAGCTCGGCGCACCCATCGGCTTCTTCATGGCCAACGGCCTGTTCCTCATCCTGACGCTCGCCATGGGGTACGACTCGGCGACGTCCGGTGCGGAGCACGCGTTCCTCACCTGGGGCTGGCGAATTCCGTTCCTGCTCAGCGCGGTCATGGTGATCATCGGCCTCTACGTGCGACTGAAGCTGGAAGAGACGCCGGTGTTCAAGCGCGCGCTCGAGCGCGGTCAGAAGGTGAAGACCCCGGTCGCCGAGGTGTTCCGAACCAGCTGGCGCCCACTGATTCTCGGCACGTTCGTGATGCTGGCGACGTACACCCTCTTCTACATCATGACCACCTGGGTGGTCAGCTACGGCACCGGCAAGGTCGTCGACCACAGCGGAGTCAAGGTCGCCATCAAGTACACCGACTTCCTCGGGCTGCAGATCATCGCCGTGCTCTTCTTCGCGGCGTTCGTTCCCGTGGCCGGGTGGCTGGCCGACAAGTACGGACGACGCATCACTTTGATCGTGATCACGTCGGCCATCATCGTCTTCGGGCTGAGCTTCCACTGGTTCGCCGCTCCCGAGAGCGCCACCGCCGGTCGCATGCTGCTGTTCATGTGCGTCGGTCTCGCGCTGATGGGTCTGACCTTCGGACCTATGAGTGCCGTTCTGCCGGAACTGTTCCCGACCAACGTCCGCTACACCGGATCCGGCATCTCCTACAACACGGCGAGCATCCTGGGCGCCGCGGTGGCACCGTTCATCGCGACGTACTTGGTCAATTCGTACGGTGTGGGCTGGGTCGGTGTGTACCTGGCGATTGCCGCCGCGCTGACGCTGACCGCGTTGGTCATCATGCGCGAGACCCGGAACGAGTCACTGGACACGCCCGTATAAGGCATGCCTAAGCTGGGTCCGTGGACTCCAGCGCTGTACTTCGTCGAACCGTCGCCCGCAACGGCCGACGCCTCACGATCGGCACGGCGCTCATCAGCGTCCACCAGGTGTGTGAGGCGTCGGTTCTGGTATTGATCGGGATCATCGTCGACCGCGCGGTGGGTACGGGAAGCGTCACGTCCATCGTCCTGTGGATCGGCGCGCTCGCTGCGCTCTTCGTCGTTCTCACCACGGCGTACCGCTTCGGCGCACGCCAGCTCATGATCGCCATCGCATCGGAGGGCCATCGACTCCGAGTCGAGGTGGCGGCAAAGATCCTCGACCGCCGCGGAATTCGGACCGACCTCCGGTGGGGCGAAATGTTGTCGATCTCCACCACCGACGCCGACAACACCTCGTACCTGCTCGACTACGTGCCGCGGGTGGTCGGCGCACTGGTGGCGACTGCGGTGGCCGCGATCGTCCTGCTGACCATCGACGTCCCGCTCGGGTCCATCGTCGTCATCGGCACCCCGGTGGTCCTGGGTCTGTTGGCGATGAGCTCGCGGCTGATCACCGAACGTGTTGCACGACAGCAGAAGCTGGCGGGTGCGTCGTCGTCGACGGCGACGGATCTGATCACTGGCCTTCGACCGCTGCGCGGGATCGGCGCCGAGGACGCTGCCGCGGCCCGCTACCGCGAGGTCAGTCGCGAATCGCTGCGCGCCACACTGGCTGCCGCGCGGACCCGGGGCGCCTACGCGGGCGTCGCGGGAGCGGTCGGGGCGCTGCTCGCAGTCGGAATCGCCCTGACGGCAGGGTGGTTCGCGCTGGACGGCCGCATCAGCGTGGGTGAGCTCATCACGGTGATCGGGTTGGCGCAGTTCCTCATCGAGCCCCTGGGCATGCTCGCCCTCGCACCGGGGTGGGTCGCCGAGGCGCGCGCGTCCGCGAATCGCATTGCGATGGTCATGAATGCGGACGTCGTGCACGACGGCGGGACGACGCCCGTGACCGGTTCGGGGCTGGCGCTTCACGACGTGAGCGCCGGCACCTTGGATCGACTGTCCCTGACGGTCGAGCCGGGGGAGTTCGTCGGCGTCGTCGCTCTCCGCACGAGTGACAGCGACGCCCTCGTGCAGTTGCTCGCGGGCCGGCTCGGTCGCGACCAGTACACCGGGACCGTGGTGGTGGGCGGCGCCGAGGTCGAGTCGGCCGACCTGGCGGACCTCCGATCGGCGCTGCTGGTCGAACCGCACGCCACCGACTTGTTCTCCGGGACAGTGCGTTCGAACATCGGGGCAGGTTCCCACGACGATGTGGAGCAGATACTGGCGGCCTCCGCTGCTGCCGATGTGGTCGACGAGCACGGTATGGATCTCGCGGTGGCCGAACGTGGGGCCAGCCTGTCGGGTGGTCAGCGACAACGGGTCGCGCTCGCACGTGCGCTTCTGGCGCGTCCGAAGACGCTCGTTCTGCACGAACCCACCACCGCGGTCGACTCGGTGACAGAACACGCGATCGGCCGCGGTATCGCCGAGATTCGGCATAGCATCGAGTCGCGTTGCAGCACAATGATTGTGACCAGCAGTCCAGTCCTACTGGGCGCCACCGGGCGGGTCGTGGTGATCGACAACGGGCGCGTGGTGGCCGACGGAACGCACAGCGACCTCGGCCACGACCCCACCTACCGCGCCGCGGTGTTGCGATGACGACCGAGGAGATCCTGCCCGTCGCCTCCGGCCGCGAGACGTGGCGATGGCTCCGCTCGGAGCTGAAACCTCGGAGGCGACAGGCGATGACGACTGCCGTGGTCGGAATGATCGGAGCCGCGGCGTCGATCGTCCCGTTCTACACGATGTCCATCCTGATCGACGAGGCGACGGCCGGTTCCCCGGCGAGCGCAATCGTGCCCATCGGCATCGCGATCACGCTGGCCGCCGTGATCGGCGGTGCCGCCACCGGGTGGACGTCGTACCTCGTCAGCCGTCTCGGCGAGACGATTCTGGCCGACCTCCGCGAAGGCGTCGTCGCCACCGCCCTGCACATACCCACGCAGAAGCTGGAACGAATAGGCAAGGGCGACGTGCTCTCTCGCGTCGGCACCGACGTCGCGACCGTGGCGAAGGCGGTGTCGTCGGTATTGCCCGTCGTGATTTCCGGCGTCCTGCTCGGCGTTCTCAGCGTGGTGGCGATGGCGGGCCTCGACTGGCGACTCGGTCTCGCGGGGCTCGTGGCAGTACCGGCGTATGTCCTGGCGGGCCGGTGGTACCTACCGCGGTCGGCACCGCGATATGCGCAGGAGCGCAGGGCGATCGGACGACGATCGAGTGTGCTGATGGAAAGCATGCAGGGTGTGCACACCGTTCATGCCTACCGGTGGGAGGAGGCGCACCAACGGCAGGTCGATACGACGTCCGCCGCGGTGCGGGACATCTCGATCGGCGTGTTCGCGTTGTTCACCCGGTTCGTCGGCCGAGTCAATCGAGCGGAGTTCATCGGCCTGTCGGTCATCCTGGTGACCGGGTTCCTCCTCGTTCGTTCCGGTGAGGTGAGCGTCGGTCAGACCGCCGCCGCCGCACTGTTGTTCGCGCGATTGTTCAACCCGGTGGGCATGGTGCTGTTCATGTTCGATCAGGTGCAGTCGGCCAATGCCAGCCTCGCCAGACTCGTGGGAGTGGTGTCCGAAGAGTCGTCCGTCGCAGGTCGCTCCTCGGTGCCGGCGGGCACGGTCCTGGATCTCCACGGGATCGAATTCGCCTACGAGCCCGGCGTTCCCGTCGTGCGCGGTGTCGACATTCGCGTCGACGCAGGGCAGCGGGTGGCGTTGGTCGGCTCCACCGGCGCCGGAAAGTCGACCATCGCGGCGATCGCTGCCGGTGTACTGGAGCCGGACGCAGGACGAGCGACGATCGGTGGGGTGCCTGTTGCGGACGTCGGCCACGGCTGCGTCGCCAT
Source organism: Rhodococcus sp. 320_ES (assembly GCF_059691855.1). Classification (NCBI taxonomy): domain Bacteria; kingdom Bacillati; phylum Actinomycetota; class Actinomycetes; order Mycobacteriales; family Nocardiaceae; genus Rhodococcus; species Rhodococcus sp. 320_ES. The sequence continues at coordinate 401,335 of NZ_JCAWAG010000003.1, forward strand.
CGTGAGCCAGGAGGTCCACGTCTTCGCCGGACCACTCGTCGAGGATCTGCGGCTGGCGCGGCCGGCGGCCACGACCGACGAGGTCCTCGCGGCCCTGGACGTCGTCGGCGCGCGTGACTGGGTGGACGCGTTGCCCGACGGCGTCGAGACCATCGTGGGCGAAGGCGGTCACCAGGTCGGCGCGGCGCACGCACAGCAGTTGGCGTTGGCTCGAATCGTGTTGCTGGATCCCGCCGTTGTCGTTCTCGACGAGGCGACCGCCGAAGCCGGCAGCCTCGGAGCGCGCGATCTCGAGCAGTCGGCCGCCGCAGCGACGCGGGGACGCACGACGCTGGTGGTCGCGCACCGGCTCACCCAGGCTGCGACGGCGGATCGAGTCGTGGTGCTCGAGCGTGGCGCCGTCGTGGAAGAAGGAACGCACGACGATCTCGTCGCGGCGGGTGGTCGGTATGCCGAGCTGTGGGAGGCGTGGGAGGGCCGCTGAAAACCGCTGTGCCCCTGAAAACCGCTGTGCCCCTGAAAACCGCTGTGCGCGATTTCCGGCCCCCGGGGGGCGGAAATCGCGCACAGCAGCACAGCGAGTGAAAGCTACGAACCGCCCTTGATCGCCTCGAACACCGCCGGGTCGACCAGGGTCGAGGTGTCACCCAGGTCGCGGCCTTCGGCCACGTCACGGAGCAGTCGGCGCATGATCTTCCCGGACCGGGTCTTCGGGAGCTCCGGCACGACGGTGATCTGCCGCGGCTTCGCGATCGGTGAGATCTCCCGCGACACTTCGGCTTTGAGCTCGGCGATCAATTCGTCGCCGGTGTTCTCGACGCCGCCGCGCAGGATCACGAACGCCACGATGCCCTGACCGGTGGTCTCGTCGGTGGCGCCCACCACGGCGGCCTCGGCGACGGCGTGGTGACCGACCAGCGCGGATTCGACCTCCGAGGTCGAAATGCGGTGGCCCGAGACGTTCATGACGTCGTCGACGCGTCCGAGGACCCAGAGGTCACCGTCGTCGTCGAACTTGGCGCCGTCGCCGGCGAAGTACCAGCCCTCTTCGGCGTAGCGCGACCAGTAGGTGTCCTTGTAGCGCTCCATGTCGCCCCAGATGCCGCGGAGCATGGACGGCCACGGCTCGTCGAGCACCAGGAACCCGTTTCCGCCGGGGCCCAACGGCTTTGCCTCGTCGTCGACGATCTTGGCGGAAATGCCGGGGAGCGGAGTCATCGCCGATCCGGGCTTGGTGGCGGTGACGCCGGGGAGCGGCGTGACCATGATGGCGCCGGTCTCGGTCTGCCACCACGTGTCGACGATGGGTGCCGAACCGGATCCGATGACCTCGCGGAACCAGCGCCACGCCTCGGGGTTGATCGGTTCGCCCACGCTGCCGAGCAGACGGATCGACGACAGGTCGTGCGCGTCGGGGATCTCGCGTCCCCACTTCATGAACGTGCGCACCAGCGTGGGTGCGGTGTAGTAGATCGAGACCTTGTACTTCTCGATGATGTTCCAATGCCGGTGCTCGTCAGGGGAATTGGGCGTTCCTTCGTACACGACCTGAGTCGCGCCGTTGGAGAGCGGTCCGTAGACGATGTAGCTGTGTCCGGTGACCCAGCCGATGTCGGCAGTGCACCAGTAGACGTCCTGGCCGGCCTTGTGGTCGAAGACGTAGTGGTGGGTGTACGACGTCTGCGTCAGGTAGCCGCCCGAGGTGTGGATGATGCCCTTGGGCTTTCCGGTGGTGCCGGAGGTGTAGAGGATGAACAGCGGGTGCTCGGAGTCGAAGGGCTGCGCCTCGTGCTCCGGGGATGCGGAGCCGACGGTCTCGTGCCACCACAGATCGCGGCCTTCGGTCCAGTCCACGTCGATGTCGGTGCGCTTGACCACGAGGACGTGCTCGATCGACGCGGCTCCGTCGACGGCGGTGTCGACGGACTCCTTGAGGGAGGCCGCCTTGCCGCGGCGCCACTGGCCGTCCGTCGTGACGACGAGTTTTGCTTCGGCGTCGTCGATCCGGGAGCGCAGAGCGGTCGAAGAGAATCCGGCGAACACGACGCTGTGCGTCAGACCGAGGCGCGCGCAGGCGAGCATGGAGACGATGGCCTCGGGGACCATCGGCATGTAGATGGCGACGCGGTCGCCGGCCACGAGGCCCAGTTCGGTGAACGCGTTCGCGGCGCGCGAAACCTCGGCGAGGAGGTCGGAGTAGGTGATGTCGCGGCTGTCGCCGGGCTCGCCTTCCCAGTGGATTGCGACGCGGTCACCGTTGCCGGCGAGGACATGCCGGTCGACGCAGTTGTAGGCGACGTTGAGTGTGCCGCCGACGAACCACTTGGCGACGGGTGCGTCCGACCAGTCGAGGACGTCGGTGAACTTCTCGACCCAGCCGAGGCGCTCGGCTTGCTCGGACCAGAACGCGAGTCGGTCCTTCTCGGCCGCGGCGTAGAGCTCGGCGCCTGCATTGGCCTGCTCGGCGAACTCGGCACTGGGTGGGTAGGACACTTCGTGCTCGTTCACTGCTGACTCCGTCATCCGAACGCGACCTCTTTCGCTCTGCTGCTGGCTTCCTGCGAATGTGAGCGTAGTCACGTATCACGTCGGGGTCACCGTTGCATCGGTGTGCAACCCCGCTTCCTGCGGTGTGTGGTCGAGTACCCGCGATGGGCGGTTACCTCGCACGATGACGGGTTTTGCCGGGTTCGCGAGCGTGGGTTTCAGGCTGTCGGACCGGTGATGTCCAGTCCTGTCAGGTTACGGCGGCGTTTCGGGCCGCATCGTCGAACTACTCGATTTGGGGGGACTCGACGACAAACCCAAAAGGTGTGTCTACAGTCAAGCGAATATTGATCGTTGCACCTGCGAACCACGCGTTCGGTTGTGTGCGATCACCCCTATGTTTCGCGGCGTCGGACCGGTCATCCCCGAGCCGACTCGCGGCGAAACCAGGGCGCGGTGGGTGCCGCGCCCGAGCACCGATGGAGGAACAACTTGCGCGCAAGACGCATATTGACGGCCGCAGCAGCGGTTGTCGTTGCCGGAGCGATGATCACCGCGTGCGGTGGCAGCGGAGGCAGCGACGGTGGTAGCGGAGGCAGCGGCGGCGGGATCGTCACCGCCAACGGCTCCGAGCCCCAGAACCCGCTCGTACCGACCAACACCAACGAGAACGGCGGCGGCCGTATCGTCGACCGGCTGTTCGCCGGCTTGACGTCGTACGACGCCAAGGGTGTTCCGTCCAACGAGGTGGCCGACTCGATCGACACCACCGACAACATCAACTACGACATCAAGATCAAGCCCGACTGGAAGTTCACCGACGGCACGGCCGTCACCGCGAAGTCGTTCGTCGACGCGTGGAACTACGGCGCCCTCGGGACCAACGCGCAGCTGCAGCAGTCGTTCTTCGAGCCCATCCTCGGCTACGACGAGGTCTCGGCCGAGACCCCGACCGCGCAGACCATGTCCGGCCTGAAGGTCGTCAGCGACACCGAATTCACGGTTCAGCTCAAGCAGCCGACCATCGACTTCGAACTGCGTCTCGCCTTCACGCCCTTCTACCCGCTGCCCGAGGCCGCGTTCAAGGACATGAAGGCGTTCGGCGAGAACCCGATCGGCAACGGCCCGTACAAGCTGGCCGGCCCGGGCGCATGGCAGCACAACGTGCGCATCGACCTGGTGCCGAACGAGGACTACAAGGGCAACCGCGTCCCGAAGAACTCGGGCCTGGGCATCGTGTTCTACAGCTCGCTGGACACCGCCTACGCCGATCTGCAGTCGGACAACCTCGACGTGCTCGACACGATCCCGCCGAGCGCCCTGCCGACCTTCGAGTCCGATCTGGGCGATCGCGCACTGAAGACCCCGACCGCGCAGAACCAGACGATCACCATTCCGGCTCGCCTTCAGCACTTCTCGGGCGAAGAGGGCAATCTGCGTCGTCAGGCGCTGTCGATGGCCATCAACCGCGACCAGATCACCCAGCAGATCTTCCAGGGAACCCGTAAGCCGCTCGACGACTTCACCGCGTCGACCCTGCCCGGACACAGTGACTCGATCCCGGGCAACGACGTCCTGAAGTACAACCCGGACCAGGCCAAGGCATTGTGGGCGCAGGCCGACGCCATCTCGCCGTGGTCCGGTCAGTTCGCCGTGGCCTACAACGCCGACGGTGGGCACCAGGAGTGGATCGACGCGATGACCAACAGCATTCGCAACACCCTGGGCATCGAGGCAGTCGGCGCACCGCAGCCGACGTTCGCTCAGGTCCGCACGCAGATCACCGATCGCACCATTCAGACCGCGTTCCGCACCGGCTGGCAGGGCGACTACCCGTCGCTGCTCGAGTTCCTCGAGCCGATCTTCGTGACGGGTGCCGGTTCCAACGACGGTGACTACTCGAACCCGGCCTTCGACGCCGCACTCCGCGACGCCGAGGCTGCCCCCGATGCACAGGCTTCCTACGACCTGACCAACAAGGCGCAGGAAATCCTGATGAAGGACCTCCCGGCGATTCCGCTGTGGGACTACATCAACGCAGCGGGTTACTCCACCACCGCAGGTGACGTCCAGATCGCATGGAACGGCCTGCCGGACTACGAGAACATCACCAAGAGCTGACCCGAACATGACACGCGGGGCGACCGAGAGGTCGCCCCGCGTGTTCTCTTCACACGGAAAGTGACCTGATGACCTGGTACATCGGGCGACGCGTCCTGCAGATGATCCCGGTGTTCATCGGCGCGACCCTCCTCATCTACGCAATGCTCTTCCTCCTTCCCGGAGACCCCATCGCGGCTCTGGGTGGTGACAAGCCCCTGACGCCGGCCGTACAGGCCGCGCTTCGAGCGCGCTATCACCTCGACGACCCCTTCTATCTGCAGTATCTGCAGTACATCAAGGGCATCTTCACCCTCGACTTCGGAACGTCGTTCTCCGGACGGCCGGTGTCCGAGGTCATGGCCCAAGCCTTCCCCGTCACCATCAAGCTCGCCGTGATGGCACTGATCATCGAAGCCGTCTTCGGCATCGGGTTCGGTGTTCTGACCGGCATCCGCAAGGGCGGAATCTTCGACGGCACGGTGCTGGTCGTCAGCCTCGTCGTCATCGCTGTCCCGATCTTCGTGCTCGGCTTCCTCGGCCAGTTCTTCCTGGGCATCAAGTGGGGAATCGCTCCGGTCACCGTGGGCGGCGACGCCACGGTCGGCAAGCTTCTGCTCCCCGCGTTCGTCCTGGGCCTGGTGTCGTTCGCCTACGTTCTGCGCCTGACCCGGTCCTCGATCATCGAGAACCTGAACGCCGACCACGTCCGGACCGCGACCGCAAAAGGGTTGGGACGCAAGCGCGTCGTCACCGTGCACATTCTTCGAAACTCGCTGATCCCGGTGGTCACGTTCCTCGGCGCGGACCTCGGTTCGCTGATGGCCGGTGCCATCGTGACCGAGGGAATCTTCAACATCCCCGGTGTCGGCGGAACTCTGTATCAAGCCATCGTGCGGCAGGAAGCTCCCACCGTCGTCTCGTTCGTGACGGTGCTGATCGTCATCTACATCGTGGCGAACCTGGTCGTGGACCTGCTCTACGCCGTACTCGATCCGAGGATCCGTTATGTCTGACCCGAAAGAGCGTGCCGCACAGCCGTATTTCGTCGCCGGCCCGTCCGAGGTCGAGGTGGCTGCCATCGACAGAGTGGACGAATCGGGGTCACCGGCCGGCTTCTGGAAGGACGCGTGGCTCGGCCTGCGCAAGAGCCCGCTGTTCATCATCTCGGGTCTGCTGATCGTGTTCGTCATCGTCGTCGCTCTGTTCCCGGGCTGGTTCACCAGCCAGGATCCGCGCTACTGCAACGGCGACTTCTCGATGGCGTCACGCATGCCTGGCCATCCGTTCGGGTTCGACCTGCAGGGCTGTGATGTGTACGCGCGCACCGTCTACGGCGCCCGCGCATCCGTGACCGTCGGTGTGCTGTCGACACTCGCCGTCCTGCTTTTCGGCGGCATCCTCGGCGCGCTGGCCGGCTTCTACGGTGGCTGGCTGGACTCGCTGCTCTCCCGCGTGACCGACATCTTCTTCGGCATCCCGCTCATCCTCGGTGCCATCGTGCTGCTGCAGGTGCTGCGTGATCGCAACACCTGGGTGGTGGTCGGCATCATCGCAATCTTCGGCTGGCCACAGATCGCCCGCATCGCGCGCGGCGCAGTGCTGTCGGTCAAGAACGCCGACTTCATCACCGCCGCAACGTCGTTGGGCGTCAGCAGGTTCCGCATCCTGCTTCGACACGTGATTCCCAACGCGCTCGGACCGGTCATCGTCACCACCACGATTACCCTCGGCGTCTTCGTCACCCTCGAGGCGACACTGTCGTACCTCGGTGTCGGACTCCCGCCGTCCATCGTGTCCTGGGGCGGCGACATCAGCACCGGCCAGTCGCGACTGCGGTCGGGCTCACCTATTCTGTTCTATCCCGCTACGGCACTGGCGATCACGGTGCTCGCGTTCATGATGATGGGCGACGCGTTGAGCGCCGCCCTGGATCCGAAGTCGAGGAAGCGATGAACTCGCCAGCTGACAAGCCACTACTCGAAATCAAGGACCTCCAGGTCTCGTTCGGGTCCACACCCGCCGTGCGCGGGGTCTCCCTGACGGTCTACCCGGGCCAGACCGTCGCGATCGTAGGCGAGTCGGGGTCGGGCAAGTCCACGACCGCGCACGCGATCATCGACCTGCTTCCCGGCTCCGGAAAAGTCACCGGTGGTGAAATCCTCTTCGACGGAACCGATGTCACCAAGGCGTCGAAGAAGGAGATCATCGCACTGCGCGGCGAGCAGATCGGTTTGATCCCACAGGATCCGATGTCCAACCTGAATCCGTTGTGGAAGATCGGTTTCCAGATCGAGGAGACCTTGGCGGCCAACAACGTCGCGAAGGGAAAGGCCGCCAAGAAGCGCGCCATCGAGCTGCTGACCGAATCGGGGATGTCGGACGCCGACAAGCGGGTAAATCAGTATCCGCACGAGTTCTCCGGCGGTATGCGCCAGCGTGCGCTCATCGCGATCGGACTCTCGTGCCGGCCGAAGTTGCTGATCGCGGACGAGCCGACGTCGGCTCTCGACGTGACGGTGCAGCGCCAGATCCTCGACCATCTCGAAGGTCTCACCACCGAATTGGGCACCGCCGTTCTGTTGATCACGCACGACCTCGGTCTCGCTGCCGAGCGCGCCGAGCACCTGGTCGTGATGTACCGGGGGCGCGTCGTGGAATCCGGTCCGGCACGGCAGATTCTGCAGAATCCGCAGCACGAGTACACCAAACGGCTCGTCTCGTCCGCGCCGTCGCTGTCCTCGCGCCGACTCGAATCGGCCAACAAGCGTGTCGAAATTCGCGAGCAGGCCGTGGAGCATGCTGCCGAGCTGGTCAAGGACGTCGACGACGTCGGCACGGTCACCGACGACGTGCTGGCGGTCGAGGGTCTGACCAAGTCGTTCAAGATTCGCGGCGGCGCCCCCTGGAAGTCGACGGACTTCCTCGCCGTCGACGACGTCTCGTTCACGGTGCCGCGAGGGACCACCACGGCCATCGTGGGAGAGTCCGGGTCCGGTAAATCGACTGTGGCGCAGATGGTTCTGGGGCTTCTTCCGCCGACGTCGGGAACGGTCGAATTCGACGGGCAGGACGTGTGGAAGCTCGGTCGCAAGGAGCTGTTCGCGTTCCGTCGTCGGGTGCAGCCGATCTTCCAGAATCCCTACGGCTCACTGGATCCGATGTATTCGATCTTCCGCACCATCGAGGAGCCGCTGCGGACCCACGGCATCGGCAGCAAGAAGGAGCGCGAGGCGCGGGTCCGCGATCTGCTGGACAAGGTGTCGTTGCCGTCGTCGGTCATGCGGCGATTCCCGAACGAGCTGTCCGGCGGCCAGCGTCAGCGCATCGCCATTGCGCGGGCACTGGCGCTGCAGCCCGAGGTGGTCGTGTGCGACGAGGCCGTCTCGGCTCTCGACGTGCTGGTCCAGGCTCAGATCCTGACCCTGCTCAACGATCTGCAGGCCGAGTTGGGGTTGTCGTACGTGTTCATCACGCACGACCTCGCCGTGGTGCGGCAGATCGCCGACCGAGTGCTGGTGATGCGGTCCGGCAAGGTTGTCGAGGCGTCGTCGACCGACGAGGTGTTCGCGAACCCGAAGGACGAGTACACGCAGAATCTGCTCAATGCGATTCCGGGAGCGTCTATTCCGTTGGGGGCGTGACGCTCAGGTAGTCGGCGTTGCCACGAATCGCGGCCTGGTACCGCTGAATCTCGGGGCCGCCGATGTCGGCGATCAGCAGCAGGGTCTCCGCGAGCGCCTCGCTCGCCCGTCCCGCGGCGTGCAGCGACAGCGCGTGGAAGACCCTGAGCGAATCCGAGTGCGGGAACTCGGCTTTCGCGTCGTCGAGGACGGTCAGCGAGTCGTCGATCCGGCCGAGGTTGCGTAGCGTGCTCGCGTACTGGAGCAGTGCTCGACGCCGCCGATCGCCGGAAAGTCCCGCCTCGAACGCCTCGCGGTAGTACCGCTCGGCGGTGGCTTCCTCGCCCGCTGTGTCGTAGCTGCCGGCGAGTTCGAGCAGGACGGCTGCGCTGCCGGGATGAGCGCCGAGAAGCTCGGTGAAGTACGCGATGGTCGGGGCCATGTTGTCGCGATCGCGGACTCGGAGTCCGTCTTCGATCGCCGCCTCGAGTTCCGGTGACGGGTCCATCGCCCCATCATTCCAGCCCTGTAGCGTCGCGTTTCATGACAGCTAGCGCAGATCCCCTCGGGCCTATCCTCGCGCTCCCCGGCGTACGCGAGGTTGCCGAACGCTCGCGCGACGCCCTCGGTGCCGTGCACCGGCACAAGTCGAACCGCCGCGGGTGGCCGGCGTCGGCTGCCGAGGCCGCCGTGCGTGCGGCACGAGCGTCCGCGGGGATCGAGGGTGCGTCGCTGGACCTGCCTGCGGAGGGCGAATCGGCGGATCCGATTCTGGCCGGGGCACTTCGGGTGGCGCAGGCCTTGGACGGTGACTCGTTGCCGATCATGGTGACGACGTGGCAGCGGGCTCCGCTTCAGGCGCTCGCGCGTCTGCATCTTCTTGCGGCCGCCGACCTGGTGACCGATCACGAGGAGTTGGGACGTCCCCGCGGGGACGCGTCCGTCGCCGAGCGGCTGGGTCTGCTCGCCGACCTCGTGACCGGCGGCACCCGAGTTCCGGCGCCGATCGTCGCGGCCGTCGTACACGGGGAGTTGTTGTCGGTGAAGCCTTTCGGAACCGCGGACGGCGTCGTCGCGCGCGCGGCGTCACGACTGGTGGCGGCGTCGAGCGGACTCGATCCGCACAACCTCGGTGTTCCGGAGGTCAGCTGGTTGCGCCGAGTGGGCGCGTACCGCTCGGGCGCCGACGGGTTCGCCGCCGGCACCGAGCAGGGTGTCGGGAGTTGGGTGCTTCTGTGCTGCGGTTCGTTCGAAGCCGGTGCGACAGAAGCGCTCTCGATTGCCGATGCAGCGTCGGCCTCGTAACACGAAGACGGGCGGCGGAGCCGATGTAAGTCGACTTCGCCGCCCGTGAGCACGGACTATCCGGTTACCAGGCGTGCAGGGTGGGTTGTGGTGGAGACCTTCTCCACGAGGCCTCGGCGAAGTGGTCGAACAACTGCCGGTTCACGCCGACCGCTGCCCGAGTTTCGCAGGCCCACAACACTTGTGCCATTGTAGCGGCGAGCTACGCGTGGGTGCCTGATGTCCGTGCTGGGAAAGCCCGGCTGGGAGAGCGATCCTTCTCTTCCGGCCCGCTCTTGGCCTTCCGTCTTCCCGTGACTCATTTCTACCCTGTGACTCGCCTCACAGCAAGGGGTGGAACCTCAGCGTTTTCTGCGAATCAGGCCATAGGTTGCTGCACCTGCCGCGACGGCTGCGAGACCGACGGCCGCCGCGCCCGCCACGGTCCCGGACGAGGGTGTCTGAAAGCGCGCCCGCAGCGACACGGGGTTGGAGAACGTCAGAATCGGCCACCCGTTCGCCGCCGCTTCCTTGCGCAAACCGCGGTCGGGATTCACGGCGGTGGGATGCCCGACGGCTCCGAGCATCGGAAGGTCCGTGATCGAATCGGTATAGGCGTACGACCGTGCCAAGTCGTAGTGCTCGGTCGCCGCCAACGCTTCGATGGCCTCGACCTTTCCCGGTCCGTAGCAGTAGAAGTCGATCTCGCCGGTGTACTTGCCGTCCTCGACTTTCATGCGCGTGGCTGTGCTGTGGTCGGCCCCGAGCGCCTCGGCGATGGGGGAGACCACTTCCTCGCCCGACGCCGAGACGATTACCACGTCGTGGCCGCGCAACTTGTGGTCGGCAATGAGGTCTGCGGCTTCGGCGAACACCAGCGGATCGACGATGTCGTGCAACGTCTCCGCCACGATGGCGCGAATCTGCTCGACGTCCCAGCCGGCACTCATGTTGGCGATGTGGATCCGCATGCGTTCCATCTGATCGTGGTCCGCGCCGGACACCAGGAACAGGAACTGCGCGTAGCTGCTCTTGAGCACGGACCTGCGATTGATCAATCCCTGATCGAAGAACGGCTTGCTGAAGGCCAGCGTGCTCGACTTGGCAATGATCGTCTTGTCGAGGTCGAAGAACGCGGCGATACGCGTCGGCGTCGATCGGTCGGCTGTATCCACGTGTCTCAGAATAGGTGGGAGCCAATTCGATCCCTGCGAACAGTCCGAGGACGACGCGGCGAGAGGGCACTCGGGTGTATTCTCTTTCTTACCCGGACTCGATCCGGGTGTGTTCAGCCCGACCCCCCGGGGCTGAACGCCCGACGACCCCCGCCTCCTCCCCCCTTGGCGGGGGTCGTCCTCTAAACATCCCGTGCCATAGCGCAATTCGTAGTTTGCGCAAACACGGTTTTGCGCAAATCCCTGATTCATCCACAGGCCATTCCTTCATCCACAGGTAGCCGGTCGACCCCTGGCGCGGCGGATGCGGACCACGCAGGCTCGACTGGTGACCACATCCCGGACAGCAATGCTCGTGACGATCGACACCGCACTCGCGTCAGCAGTGCGCCGCGTCGCCGCAGCAGCGGACCGCCCCCTCGACGAGGCCGCGGAACTGTCCCGTCGGTCCCAATGGGACGAGCACACGATCGTCATGCTCGACGCGCCCGCGGCATTCTCCATTGTCGAACAACGACTCCCGCGTAGACCGGGAGTCGTTGTCGTGGCGGCGGGGGACGCGGGACTCGAGCACTGGAGAGCGGCGACCGCGGTGGGCGCCGAGCACGTCGTCGCTCTACCTGCCGACGAAGAATCCCTCGTCGCACTGCTCGCACAGTCGCGGGAGAATCACGGGCACGGCGACGGTGGAGTCATCGCCGTGGTGGGCGGGTGCGGCGGTGCAGGAGCGTCGACGTTCGCCGCCGCGTTGGCGTTGTACCCCTCGGCACGACGACGAATTCTGCTCGACGCGGACGGCGAAGGCGGCGGGCTCGATCTGGTCCTCGGGTGGGAGGACCGTAGCGGGCTGCGGTGGCCCGACCTCGTACTCGACGGAGGTCGCGTCGCGGCGGAGGCGCTGCACCACGCGCTTCCCGTCGACGACGGCCTGGCTCTGGTGTCGGTGTGCCGTGAGTCGTCGGCTGCGCTGTCTCCTCGCGCCGCGGCTGCCGTCGTCGACGCGGGACGGTCTGCCGGCGATCTCGTGGTGTGCGACGTTCCGCGGCACGTCGACGCGGTCGCGGACACGTTGATCGAATTCGCCGACCTCGTCGTGCTCGTGGTTCCCGCCCGGGTACGAGCCGGCGCCGCCGCAGGACCCGTCGCCCGACGACTGCGCGCGGCGAACGCGAACGTCGGGGTCGTGGTGCGCGGACCGTCACCGGGCGGACTCCGTGCCGCGGACATCGGGGAGATGGTGGACCTGCCTGTCCTCGTCGGCATGCGGCCGGAGCGCGGACTGGACGCCATGCTCGACCGAACGGGCCTGAATCTCGGCCGACGCTCGCATCTTGCGGCTGCCGCCGAGGCGGTCCTGTCGGCGTTCGGAGCCAAGCCCGTGTCCGGCGGGTGGCCCACATGAGCGGCTGGGTGTCTCCCGATCTGCTCGACCGCGTTCGTGACCGGCTCGCCGGATCGTCCGAGCCGCCGACGGCCGCGCTGTTGGCGGCGGCCGTGCGCACCGAGTCGGGCGGGATCCTCGGTGACACCGACCTCCTCGCAGCGCTGCACGTACTCGACACCGAGTTCACCGGTGCGGGACCGCTCGACGCGCTACTGCACGATCCCGGGGTGTCCGACGTGCTCGTCACCTCCGCGTCGCACGTATGGGTGGACCGCGGTGACGGTCTGGAACGAGCGTCGGTCACCTTCGCCGACGAAGCCGCGGTCCGGCGACTGGCTCAGCGTCTCGCGTTGTCTGCCGGGCGACGACTCGACGACGCACAACCCTGGGTCGACGGACGGCTGCCGGGAGTGGGAGCAGGCAGCTTCGGCGTTCGTCTGCACGCGATGCTCGCTCCCGTAGCGCAGGGCGGAACCTGTCTGTCGCTGCGTGTCCTGCGACCGGCTACTCAGGGTCTCGACGCGCTCGCCCGGGCCGGGACCGTGGAACCCGGCGCTCTCGTTCTCCTTCGCCGCATGGTGAGGGCGCGCGTTGCGTTCCTGGTGGTCGGCGGAACCGGCGCAGGAAAGACAACCCTCCTGGCCGCGCTGCTGGGCGAAGTGGACGCCGCCGAACGCATCATCTGCGTCGAGGACGCCGCCGAGTTGTCCCCGAATCATCCGCACGTGGTTCGGCTCGTCGCTCGCCCTCCGAACGTGGAGGGGGTCGGCGAGGTCACGGTGCGTGACCTGGTTCGCCAGGCCCTGCGGATGCGGCCGGACCGCATCGTGGTCGGCGAAGTTCGCGGCGCCGAAGTCGTGGATCTGTTGACGGCCATGAACACCGGTCACGACGGCGGCGCCGGCACGGTCCACGCCAATGCGACGGACGAGGTGCCCGCCCGACTCGAAGCGCTGGCGGCGCTGGGCGGATTGGATCGTGCGGCTCTGCACAGCCAGCTCGCTGCGGCCGTGCAGGTCGTTCTGCACGTGAATCGGTCCGCCTCCGGCAGCCGACGGTTGGTGCAGATCGCGGTGGTCGGCCGGGCGGCGGACGGTCTGGTGACCATCACACCGGCGTGGGACGGAACCGAACACGCCGCGGGCGCCGAACGGCTCGAGGCGCTGCTTCGCGCACGTGAGGCTCTGTCGTGACCGTTGCGATTCTGCTTGTTGCCGTGGCCGTTCTTTCGTGGCCCGTACACCAACGACGACTTGCGCCGGCGTCACGATCTCGGCCGGTGCCGCAGGTATCCGGCGCTCTGCTGGTGGTTCTCGGGTCGGTCACGGCGGCCGTCGTGGCGGGCATCTCCGTCGGTGTTGCCGCGGCTGCGGTAGGTGCGACGCTACGGCTGCGGCACCGACGACGTCTCGAATCCACCCGTCGTGCAGACGAATTGAAGGATCTGGTCACCGGACTCGACACCGTCATCGGTGAACTCGACGTCGGCGCACACCCCGCCGCAGCCTGCGAGTCCGCAGCGCAGGAATGTGCCGTGCCGACGGCTTTCGCAAGCGCTGCGGCTCGAGCGCGTCTCGGCGGGTCTGCCGCCGACGCCTTCGTGGTCGACGCGGGGCGCTGCTCGGTCGAGATCGGACGCATCGGAGCCGTGTGGCGGGTGGCCGAGGCGCACGGGCTGGCGCTCGCCGTGCTGCTCGACGCCGTGCGGACCGACCTGTTGGGGCGCAGGCGATTCGCGCGCCGCACCGAGGCATCGCTCGCGGGCGCCCGAGCCACCGCAGCCGTTCTCGCCGCGTTGCCGCTCGTCGGGATTGGACTCGGACAGATGATGGGGGCGTCACCGTTGACTGTCCTCTTCGGTGGCGGGCTCGGCGGCATCCTGCTGATGGTCGGCGCGGGGCTGGTGTGCGCCGGGTTGTTGTGGACCGACGCCATCACTGCGAAGGTCGCGAAATGACCTGGGCGTGCGTTCTTCTGGCGTCGGCGCTCCTGGCCCTTCCTGTGGCCGGACCGCGCAGCGTACGGGCCCTCGTTGTGGTCGACGCGACCGACGCTGCACCGCAACACGATCCGATGGCTATCGCCGGTGCCTTCGACCTTCTGTCCGCCTGTCTGCGTTCCGGGTCGACGCTGGCCGCCGCGGCATCGGCCGTTGCCCCCACTGCGCCCGAACCTCTGGCGTCGGCGCTCGCGCGTGGGGCACACCTACTCGAGCTCGGCGCCGATCCGGTGGTGGCATGGGAGAGCGTGGCCACCGACGCAGAAGGAGAAGCGTTGGCGCGCATGGCCAGGCGGTCGGCACGGTCCGGGTCGTCGTTGGCCGACGCGATCACCGAGCTCGCCGCCGAACGTCGGAACGGCGCGGAGGACGCTGCGGTGGCGGCGGCCGAGCGCGCCGGCGTCCTGATCGGTGGGCCACTGGGTCTGTGCTTTCTGCCCGCGTTCGTGTGCCTGGGCATCGTGCCGGTCGTGATCGGCCTGGCCCGAACAGTGTTGAGCGGCGGTCTGCTGTGACCGTGCCAGGAGAACTTCGGTGCGGATCGTCCGCGCCGAACATCGAGGGGGAGAACGACGATGAAGAATCTGAAGATGCGGCTGATGCTGTTGGCGGTGGAGGACGACGGAATGTCGACTGCGGAGTACGCGATCGGCACCATCGCCGCCGCGGCGTTCGGCGCGGTGCTGTACACGGTGGTCACGGGCGACAGCATCGTCTCGGCCCTGACGGGAATCATCGACAAGGCGCTGAACACTCAGACCTAGGAGCGGTGACCGTCGAAGCAGCGCTGGCGATCACGTCGATCATCGCGGTGGTGGTGCTGTGCCTGGGTGCGGTGTCGACGGTGACCGCGCACATCAGGTGCGTCGACGCCGCTCGGGAGGCCGCGCGACTGGCTGCGCGTGGTGACATCGTGTCCGCGTCGAGCGCTGCGGCAGCCGTCGCCCCGTCGGGTGCTCGCGTGGACATTCGGGACGACGGCATGCGTGTGGTCGCGAGAGTGATTGTGCCGTCGCTCTTCCCGTCGGTGGAGGTGTCGGCGGAAGCCGTGGCGATGAAGGAACCGTCGGATGCCGACGGCTGAGTTCTGCACGGACGACGAGGGCCTCGCTTCGATACTGGGGGCCTTCGTCGTCGCCGCCATCGTGGTGGTGACGGCGTTGGTGCTGTACACCGGTGGTGCGGTGGCTGCGCGTCATCGAGCGCAGTCTGCTGCCGACTTCGCCGCGCTCGCAGGGGCGAGCGCGCTGGACTCCGGGAATGTGGCGGGGTGTGATGCCGCGCGCGAGATGGCCGCCGCGAACGGTGCGGAGCTCGACGACTGCAGGGTCGAGGACTGGGATCTGCAGGTCCACGTTCACGTTCGAACGGCACTGTCTCGGTTCGGTGTTCGCGATGCGGTGGCGGTGTCGCGGGCGGGGCCGGTGGAGGGCTGACCCGAGAACCTCACGCCGTCGCCGCCCCCAACTCCACCAACAGCACCCCGGCCACGATCAGCCCGATCCCCGCGAGCATGCGCCTGGTGAGGGGTTCGCGGAACAGGAACTTCGATGCCACCGCGGTCAGGGCGACGCCGCAGGCCACCCAAATTCCGTAGGCCACTCCTAGAGCCAAACCTTGTCTGAGAACGCCGATCAGCCCGAGGAAGCCGCCCGCGTATCCCAGGACGACCAACACGTAGAACGGCTTGCGGCCGAGCGCCGCAACGCGCAGTGACAGCGTCGCCATCACTTCGCACAGGATGGCCGCGACGAGGAACACGTACGCCATCAGGGCGCCGCGGAGGTATGAGAGCCGTTCTCCACCAGGAGAACTCCCGCGATGATCAGTGCGATGCCGCAGAGCATCACCACGGTCAGCGCCTCACCGAAGATCAGGGCGGACAAGACAGCGGTGAGTGCGACACCGCTGGCTCCCCATATGCCGTACGCGACCCCGACGCCCATGCCGCGCGAGAGCACGACGGCGAGTCCGACGAACGCAGCCAGGTAACCGAGCACGACCACCCCGTACAGCCAGGGCTGAGTCTGAGCCCCTTTGAGGCACAGGGTCGCGGTCACCTCGGCGACGATGGCGCCGGCGAGGACGAGCCACGTGAGAGTGCCAGCAGCGCCGCTGCTCCGATCGTCCACGCATTGAGCGTATCGAGTGCCAGCCGCTCGCTGTATCCCGCGCCGATACCCCAGTGCCCTGGTGCGACGAAGGTAATTCCGCCGACGACGGACACCGCGGTACACGCGACGGTCCACCACCGCAGCGAGCCTCGATAGTCGACGGCGAGGGCGATCATCCCGGCCACTTGCAGGCCGAAGTGAACCTGCGCTGCCGACGCGTGGAGAACGGGAACGGTGTCGAGAGGGACGAAGCCGACGACGATCGTCGCCACGCCCGATGCTGCGACCAGGCCGTACCCCCACCGCGCGACGGTTCGAGCCGACTCCCGCGCGAGAAGCAGCGCACCTACGGCAGTCGCTGCACCGACGCCGACGAAGGTGGCGTTCATGACTGCGTGGTCGGGCGAGCACGCTTTCGCGCATGTGACTGCACCGAGGTCGCTGATGAGGTTGTCTCTGACCCGGTATGGAGTCGTCCAGGACGACGCGACGACCACCTGCAGCGGCCAGTACAGGGCGGTGGCCACCCACAGTGACAGAGCGGCCCGCCGAGGTTTCATCACATCACGCTACTGGTTGTCGCACATCTGTTGAGCGAGCATGATTGAGTGAAATATCTGTGACCTGGATGTACTGACAATCCACCGTACGAAGTGAGGGCTCGCATGTCGGCAATCGACAACGTGAAGGACGAGGCGAGGTCCCGGACGCGCTGGCTCGCCATGCACGGCTTCATCCGGTTTCTGGCCAAGCGGGGCGTGAAGATCAACGACCCGCAAGCCAAGCTGATCATGGATCCGGCCACGCGTGAGGATCCGAAGCCCGTCTACAAGCAGATTCGCGACACCGGCCCGGTCTACAAGTCTCGCGTCGTCTATCTGACCGTCGATCACAAAGTCGTCTTCGATCTTCTGCGCTCCGACGATTACCGCACCGTCGTTCAGGGCGCCAATCTTCCCAAGCCGCTGCGGGCGATCGAGAAGCGCACTCGAACCAGCGCGTTGCATCCGTTGGCGCCGCCGTCGTTGCTGTCGGTCGAGCCGCCGTCGCACACCCGCTATCGCAAGGTCGTGTCCTCCGTGTTCACGGTGCGAGCGGTGAATCAGATGCGAGATCGCCTGCAGGTGACGGCGGATCAGCTTCTCGACGAGCTCGCGGCCAGTGGTGTCGGCACGGTGGACATCGTCGACGCGTACTGCTCCAAGCTTCCGGTCGCCGTCATCAGCGACATTCTCGGTGTCCCTCCCGAGGACCGTGACCGCATCCTGCAATTCGGCGAACTTGCCGCTCCCAGTCTGGATTTCGGCCTGTCCTGGAAACAGTTTCGACTGGTCGAGAAGGGACTTCGCGGCTTCGACGAATGGCTCGCGGGCCACATCGAATACCTTCGCGCCAACCCGGGCGACAACCTGATGAGCGAGTTGATCGCGTCGTCCGACGACGGCGTGTTCCTCGACAACCGCGAACTGCGCGCCACGGCCGGCCTCGTTCTCGCCGCCGGCTTCGAGACGACGGTGAATCTGCTGGGCAGCGGAATCGATCTGCTCATGAAGAACCCCGATCAGCTCGCGCGGCTCATGGAGGATCCGACGTTGTGGCCGAACGCGATCGACGAGATGCTTCGGCTGGAGTCGCCCGTTCAGATGACTGCGCGGGTGTCGAAGCATCCGGTCGAACTCGAAGGCCATTCACTCGGTGCAGGCAGCACCGTGGTGTGCGTTCTGGCCGGAGCCAATCGGGATCCCAATGTATTCGACGATCCCGACGCGTTCGATGTCGGCCGCTCGAACTCGAACAAGCACCTGTCCTTCTCCGGTGGTCGGCACTTCTGCCTCGGCGCGGCTCTGGCGCGAGCGGAAAGCGAAGTGGCACTTCGTACTCTGTTCGGGCGCTTCCCCCACCTGTCGTCCGCCGGCGCCGGAGTTCAGCGCGACACGCGCGTGCTGCGCGGATACCTCTCGCTGCCGGTCCATCTCGGTGAACCGGCGACGATCGACGCCTAGCTACCTATCGCGGTGAGGACGGCGTCGAGCACTCGCACGGCGCCGTCCTTGTCGAGCGGCTCGTTTCCGTTGCCGCACTTGGGAGACTGGACGCAGGACGGGCACCCGCTCGCGCACTCGCACGAGGAAATGGCCTCGCGTGTGGCGCCGAGCCACTCGCCGATGACGGCGTGACCGCGGTCGGCGAAACCTGCGCCGCCGTCGTATCCGTCGTAGACGAACACCGTGGGCAAGCCGGTGTCCTGGTGCAAGGCGGTCGACACGCCGCCGATGTCCCAGCGATCGCACGTCGCGACCAGCGGTAGCAGGCCGATAGCGGCGTGCTCGGCGGCGTGCAGCGATCCGGGGAACCGTGCGGGCTCGATCCCGCTGGCCTCCAACAACTCCGGGCTGATGGTGTACATGACGGCGCGGGTGTTCAGACGCTGGACGGGCATGTCGAGATCGACCGAGTCGAGCACCTCGCCGGACGGGAGCCGGCGCAGGTAGCTCACCACCTGATGGCTCACCTCCACCTGCACCAGGGCGACGGTCACGTCGCCGTAGTCACGAACGTGGTGGACGTCGTCGATGAGAATTTCGGTGACTTCTCGCGCCGATGTCGTCCACTCCGGTTCCTCCGGATGGACGATCGCGAGATGGTCGTCGAAGTCGAGAGAGTCGACGACGAACGTCTCGCCCTGGTGAATGTGCACCGCACCGGGGTGGGTGGTGGCTGGGGCGCGGCCGCCGTCGACGGTACCCAGGACGCGACCGCTGTGTCCGTCGACGATGGAGATCTGTGATCCGATTCCTCCCCGGATGTCCACGGCGGCATGGGGAGTGGCGCCCGCGGTCACATGCCACCCGTGTCGGCGTCGGCGGATCGCTCCCTGCTCGGCCAAGGACGCGACGACGGCTTCCGCGTGCCACTGGGTCACCTCCGCGTCGGTCAGCGGAAGTTCCAGAGCGGCGCACAGCACCTGTGGGCCCAGTACGTACGGGTTGGTGGGATCGGTGATGGTCGCTTCGATCGGCTTGTCCAACAACGCCGCCGGGTGATGCACGAGGTAGGTGTCGAGCGGGTCGTCGCGTCCGACGAGGATCACCAGGGAGCCCTGCCCACGTCGACCGGACCGACCGGCCTGTTGCCAGAAGGAGGCGACGGTACCGGGAAATCCGGCGACGACCACCGCGTCGAGTCCGGCGATGTCGATACCGAGTTCGAGCGCGTTCGTCGTCGCCACTCCGAGCAGCCGGCCGTCGGACAGCGAGCGTTCGAGAGCCCGGCGGTCCTCGGCGAGGTAACCGGCTCGATACGCGGCAATGCGTTCGGGGAGTTCGCGATCGACGTCGGCGAGCAATCGCTGCGCGCCGAGCGCAGCGAGCTCTGCCCCGCGGCGTGATCGGACGAACGTCAGGGTTCGCGCACCTTCCACCACGAGGTCGGCCATGATGCGCGCGGCCTCGGATCCGGCGGCGCGCCGCACCGGCGCACCGTTCTCGCCGGTGATGTCGAGCAGTGGGGGCTCCCAGAGCGCGATGGTGCGCGGGCCGTGCGGTGATCCGTCGTCGGTGATCTCCGCGCAGTCCATTCCGATCAGACGCGACGCTGCCGCACCGGGTTCGGACGCGGTCGCACTGGCGAGAACGAACACCGGATTGCCCCCGTAGCGCGCGACGAGTCGACGCAGTCGGCGGATCACCAGGGCAACGTTGGATCCGAAAATGCCTCGGTAGGAATGGCATTCGTCGATCACGACGTACGCGAGGTTGCGGAAGAAGTGTGCCCAGCGCTGGTGTCCCTGCAGCAGCGAGATGTGCAGCATGTCCGGGTTGGTGAAGATCCACCGCGAGTTCGCGCGGGCCCACTGCCTGACCTCGAGGGGAGTGTCGCCGTCGTAGTCGCTGGGCCAGATGGGCGGAAGGGCCTGATCGGCGAGCGCGTCGGTCAGGTCGGTCGCGGCCGTCAACTGGTCTGCCCCCAGGGCTTTCGTGGGCGCGAGGTACAGCGCGGTGGCACGCGGATCGGCGGACAGCGTCGTCAGGATCGGCATGCGGTACGCCAACGACTTTCCCGATGCGGTTCCAGTGGAGACGACCACGTTGGTGCCCTCCCACACCAGATTCGCCGCGTCGGCCTGATGGGTCCACGGCGCCGGAATGCCGCTCTCGACGAAGACTCGCTCGATGTCGCTCGGCAGCCACTGCGGCCAAGGGGCGTAACGGGACTCGCGACCGGGCAGCTCGGCGGTGAAGGTCAGTGGAGATTCGCCCGACGGGGTGCCCGCGAGTGCCCGGCCGAGAAGCATGCCGCCGAACGATTCGGTGGAATGCGGGGCAGTCACGGGAATGTCGGTCTCGATTCTGTGATCGTAGGGGTGTTTCGATGGTATCCAGCAGGACTGTCGGACAGCTTTTCGTGCTGGTCAGGGCCGATTTTGTTGAATGTTCCAGTTGGACAAGCGTTCAAGATCAAGTTTTTTCCGAAAAGTCTGTTCTCCGACTGTTGCACGGGCGTTTGACGTGGTTGACTTAGCCCCGGTCGCAGTTTCTGTGTTCGCGTAAAAGCTCGCAGGATCTATTGTTGCGAGCGCCGTGCTTGGAAGCTCTGCCCGACGGGGGTGTCGAATCCTGAGGGGGAATCAAAAGTACTGCGGTCGGAACCGGCCCGATGAGCTGTAAGTGCCGTTCATCGCATCCGGTGTACAAGAAGAAGGATAGACAAGCATGGCACAGGGAACTGTGAAGTGGTTCAACGCCGAAAAGGGCTTCGGCTTCATCGCACCCGAGGACGGCTCAGCTGACGTCTTCGTTCACTACTCCGAGATCCAGGGCAGCGGCTTCCGCACCCTCGAGGAGAACCAGCGCGTGGAGTTCGAGGTCGGACAGGGCACCAAGGGCCCGCAGGCCACTGGCGTTCGCGCGGTCTGATCGACCCCTCTCGTCCCCCGTCACCGTTCGCGGTGGCGGGGGACGAGTCGTTTGTGGTGCAGAACCTGATCATGGTGACCTAGGGTCGGCCTGTGGGTCAGCTGTCCTTCTTCTCCGCCGAATCGGTGCCGCCTGCGGCCACCGATCTCAGCGGGCTGTTGGCAGGACCCGGCCAACTCGTCACCGTCGCGGGCACGGGCAGCCCGGAGGGCGGTCGCTCTGTCACGGGCAGCCCGGAGGGCGGTCGCTCTGTCACGGGCAGCCCGGAGGGCGGTCGCTCTGTCAAGGCGCGCATCTCGGTGGTCGTCGACGACGACTACCGCGCCCACGCCATCGCCGACATGATCGAGGAGACCGGCCTCGACGCCGAGATCACCCGATCCGAGGAGGACCGCCCACTGGTCCGAACAGGCGCGGTGGCGGATCTGCGGGCGCTGGCAACACAGTGGACCAAGGGTGCGGTCAAGTCCGTGCCCGCCGGATGGGTACCGGGGCCGCGGGAGCTGCGCGGCTGGGTACTGGCGTCCGGTCGCATCGAGGCGGGCGGCGAGCGTTTCGTGCTCGGTCTCGATCCCCACGCGCCCGACACGCACTCCACGCTCGTCCAGGCGCTGATGAGAGCGGGCATCGCGCCCACCCTGGTGGGCTCACGCGGCACGACGCCGGCGTTGCGCATCACCGGCCGCCGCCGGTTGACCAGACTGCTCGAGAACATCGGTGATCCGCCTCCGGGCGCCGAAAACGCAGGTGGCTGGCCACGGGTCTAGGGCCGGTTCGTCGGCTTCGTGACGTACGGTGCTGCGCGGTAGCAGGTGTTGGCCGTGGTTGTATGTCAGTCTGTAGGCAGTGGTCGCAGGTGGATCTGCGCCAAGAAGACGGTTTTTCGGGAAGGTTCGGCACCAGGTGGCAGCAGGGGACAACAAGACGAGCGGTTCGACGGGATCTGGCGACGTGCGCCGTCTCGTCATCGTCGAGTCACCCACGAAGGCCAAGAAGATCGCCCCGTATCTCGGTAAGAACTATGTGGTCGAGGCCTCGGTGGGCCATATCCGTGACCTCCCGCGCGGTGCTGCCGACGTCCCCGCCAAGTACAAGGGCGAGTCCTGGGCGCGTCTCGGCGTCGATGTCGACCACGATTTCGAGGCTCTCTACGTGGTGAGCCCCGAGAAGAAGGGAAAGGTGGCCGAGCTCAAGTCGCTCCTGAAGGACGCCGACGAGCTCTACCTCGCCACCGACCCCGACCGCGAGGGTGAAGCCATCGCCTGGCACCTCCTCGAGACGCTCAAGCCCAAGGTGCCGGTACGCCGGATGGTCTTCCACGAGATCACCGAGCCCGCCATTCTCGCCGCTGCGGAGGACACCCGCGATCTGGACACCGACCTGGTCGACGCCCAGGAAACGCGACGCATCCTCGACCGCCTGTACGGCTACGAGGTCAGTCCGGTGCTGTGGAAGAAGGTCATGCCGAAGCTGTCGGCCGGCCGAGTCCAGTCCGTCGCCACGCGCGTCATCGTGCAGCGCGAGCGCGAGCGCATGGCGTTCCGCACCGCGTCCTACTGGGACATCTCTGCTCAGCTCGACGCCGGCGAGTCGGCGTCCCCGCGCAGCTTCGGTGCGCGCCTGGTGAACGTCGACGGCAACCGGGTGGCGTCCGGCCGCGATTTCGGTGCCGACGGCTTGCTCAAGTCCGACGGCGTGACCGTGCTCGACGAGGCCCATGCCCGACGGTTGGCCGAGGCACTCGACGGTGTCGATCTCACCGTCGCGTCGGCGGAGAGCAAGCCGTACACGCGCCGTCCGTACCCGCCGTTCATGACCTCGACGCTGCAGCAGGAGGCGGGCCGCAAACTGCGTATGTCCTCCGAGCGCACCATGCGCATCGCGCAGCGGCTGTACGAGAACGGCTACATCACCTACATGCGTACCGACTCGACGAACCTGTCGGCGTCGGCCATCGACGCTGCTCGCCGTCAGGCCGGGGAGCTGTACGGGCCCGAGTACGTCCACGACACCCCTCGGCAGTACACCCGCAAGGTCAAGAACGCCCAGGAAGCGCACGAGGCCATTCGCCCCGCGGGCGACTCGTTCGCGACTCCGGGTCAGCTGCACAGCAACCTCGACACCGACGAATTCCGTCTGTACGAGCTGATCTGGCAGCGCACCGTCGCCTCGCAGATGGCCGATGCACGCGGAACGACTCTCTCCCTGCGTATTTCGGGTACGGCCGGAACCGGCGAAGAGTGCACCTTCGCCGCCTCGGGCCGCACCATCACGTTCGCCGGCTTCCTCAAGGCCTACGTGGAGAGCGTCGACGATCAGGCCGGTGGCCAGTCCGACGACGCCGAGTCGCGACTTCCCGTGTTGGAGAAGGGGCAAGCGGTCACCGCGACGCAGCTCGATCCCGACGGTCACACCACCAACCCGCCCGCCCGCTTCACCGAGGCGTCGCTCATCAAGACGCTCGAGGAGCTGGGAATCGGTCGCCCGTCGACGTACTCGTCGATCATCAAGACCATCCTGGACCGCGGATACGTCTACAAACGCGGTAGCGCTCTGGTGCCGGCGTGGGTCGCGTTTGCCGTAACCGGTTTGCTGGAAGCGCATTTCGGCCGTCTGGTCGACTTCGACTTCACCGCGGGCATGGAGGACGACCTCGACGCCATCGCCGGTGGACGCGAGCAGCGTGGGCACTGGCTGTCGGGCTTCTACTTCGGCGGCGACTCCGGAGTCGAAGGGTCCGTTGCTCGTTCGGGCGGTCTGAAGAAGATGGTGGGGGAGAACCTCGAGGAGATCGACGCTCGCGAGATCAACTCCATCCGCTTGTTCGACGACGACCAGGGTCGCGAAATCCACGTTCGGGTAGGACGTTTCGGTCCGTACCTCGAGCGGATGGTGAAGAACGACGACGATCCGGACGGCGATCCGATCTCGCAGCGCGCGAACCTTCCCGACGATCTGCCGCCGGACGAGCTCACCCTCGAATACGCCGAGAAGCTGTTCTCGACTCCGCAAGAGGGTCGCAAGCTGGGCACCGACCCGGACACCGGTCACGAAATCGTCGCCAAGGAAGGTCGATTCGGTCCGTACGTGACCGAGATCCTTCCGGACCCGGAAGTGCCCGAGTCGCAGCCGGACCCGGTGCCGGACATCGTCCCCGTGGACGATTCGTCGGGCGGCGGCGGCACGGCCACCAAGGTGAGGGCACCCGCGAAGAAGGCGGCCAAGAAGGCCGCTGCCGCGGTCAAACCCCGCACCGGTTCACTGCTCAAGTCCATGGACCTTGCGACCGTCACCCTCGACGACGCACTCAAGCTCCTGTCGCTGCCGCGCGTCGTCGGCGTCGACCCGGAAACCAAGGAAGAGATCACCGCGCAGAACGGCCGGTACGGCCCATACCTCAAGCGCGGCACGGACTCTCGCTCCCTCGCCACGGAGGACCAGATCTTCACGGTCACCCTGGAGGAGGCCCTGAAGATCTACTCCGAGCCGAAACGACGCGGCGGGCAGGGCGCGGCCAAGCCGCCGCTGCGCGAGCTCGGGGTCGACACGGTCAGCGGACAGCCCATGGTGATCAAGGACGGCCGCTTCGGCCCCTACGTCACCGACGGCGAGGCCAACGCGAGCCTGCGCAAGGGTGACGAGGTTGCGACCATCACGGACGAGCGGGCCATGGAACTGCTCGCCGACCGTCGCGCCCGCGGCCCGGTGAAGAAGAAGGCCACCAAGAAGGCGCCGGCCAAGAAGGCGCCCGCGAAGAAGACGGCGGCGAAGAAGACACCAGCCAAGAAGACGGCTGCCAAGAAGACCACGGCAGCCAAGAAGACGTCAGCAGCGAAGAAGGCGCCGGCCAAAAAGGCGCCGGCCAAGAAGACAGCGGCCGAGAAGACGGACTCGACGCAGGACTGAGGGGAACTGCTGACAGCCACTGCGTTCCGGCGAACCGTTCTCGCTCGGATCGCTGCGCCGCTGTAGAGGATTCAGGCGTTCCCGGATGGGACAGCTGCTCCGCCACGAGGATCGACGCTCACGGCCATGCGACCGATTGCGTCGGCGATGATCTCCGGGGAGGTGCCGATGTTCATGCGCGCCCAGCCGTGTCCGGGGTCGCCGAACCTCGGACCGTTGCTCAGTTTCACTCCGGCGCGGGCAAGGAAGATCTCGGCGGGGTCGCCGTCGAGTCCGAGTTCGCGGCAGTCGAGCCAGGCGAAGTAGGACGCGTCTCCGGGGGCGTACCCGACGGCGGGGAGTGCGTGGGCGAGGGCGTCGGATGTCACCTGCGTGTTGTGTTGGAGTTCGCGGAGGAGACGGTCGAGCCAGGGCTCCGAGTCTCGATAGGCTGCGATCGAGGCTGTGACACCGAGATGCCCCACTGCCCAGGCAACTTGATCGCTGAACGTCGGCAGGTCGTGACCTACGAGAAGTCCGCACTTGAGGCCGGCGATATTCCATGCCTTGGATGCACTGTGCGCGGCTATCGCACTGCTCCCTGCAACGGACAGGTACGGCGTGAACGTGTTGCCGGGCAACGTGAGTGGCGCGTGGATCTCGTCCGAGATCACACGGACGCCGTAGCGATCGGCGAGGCCTGCCAGAGCGATCAGTTCGTCTGCGCTGTGCACGGTTCCGGTGGGGTTGTGGGGGTTGGCGAGCAGCATCGTTCGGGTTCCGGCCCGCATCGAGTCCTCGATACCTTCGAGGTCCAGCCGCCCGCCGCGTTCGACGTCGAGGAGCGGTACTGCGACCGGGTGGACCCCCGACGACAGGAAGTAGGAGAAGAAGGACTGATAGACCGGCGTGGTGACGATGACGCCGTCGCCGGGGGTGCACACGTGTCGGAGCGTGTCGGTGAGTGCAACGCCGACGTCGGTGAAGGGAATCACGCGCTGTGTGACCCGCCAATCCCATCGCCGCTCGGCGAAGTCGCCGAACACGGCGGGCAATGCGCTGTCGTGCGGGGCGTAGCCGGTGTCCGATCGATCGATGGCGGCATGTAGGGCGTCGGCAATCGGTCGAGCCAGGATGGTGTCCATCTCTCCGACCCACATCGGGAGTATTCCGTCGGCGTGGGCGCCTTCCCATTTGGCGCTCGATCGAGTGGAGTACAGCTCGTCGAGTCGGGATCGAAGAATCGGCGAGTGATCGGTGGCGTCGGGCACCGACTCACCATATGTCGCCGCCGGGCGTCGATCCATCAGCGGCGCACTTTGACTCGATACATCGCAAAGTCTGCGCGCCTGACCAATTCGTCCAGATCGGGGGGCATGGGGCCGGGGACCCACACGGCCACTCCGACGCTCACCGACACTTCGGCCGTCGAGAGTCCCTCGGACGCTTCGGTTCCCCGTTCGATGGCTTCCGCGCGGCCGACGCCGGGCAGCACGACCACGAATTCGTCGCCACCGACCCGGGCGAGGATGTGCTCGGTGTCGAACGTGGACGTCAGAACGGTCGAGAGCCGGAGCAAGGCCGCGTCTCCGGCCTCGTGTCCCGCGCGGTCGTTGATCTGTT
The DNA here is from genome assembly GCF_059691855.1 of Rhodococcus sp. 320_ES. NCBI lineage: Bacteria > Bacillati > Actinomycetota > Actinomycetes > Mycobacteriales > Nocardiaceae > Rhodococcus > Rhodococcus sp. 320_ES. The sequence continues at coordinate 427,925 of NZ_JCAWAG010000003.1, forward strand.
TCAGGCCGTCCACATCGAGATACAGAACGCTGACGGGCAGCGCCGCTTTCACGCACGACTCCAAGGCGGCGGCGGCGCGCCTCTGCATTCCGCGCCGATTGAGAAGCCCGGTCAGGTCGTCTCGATGGGACAACGAGTCGGCGTGTGCGCGGGCCTCGTCGACGGCACGGTACCTGGCCCACAGCAATGCGATGGTCTTGAACCGAACGTAGTGGATCACGGCTACCACCAGCACCGTGCGGAGCATCGAGATGACGAATGTGACGACGTCCACCCCGGTGCCGAATGCCAGTGCGATCGCCGTCCAGGCGAGCATGGCTGCCGCAGTGAGGACCACGACGTGCGCACGACGTTGCAGCACGGCCGCGAACGCCAGCACCGCCAGGACGAGCCCGAAGGCCGGGTAGGCAGAGCGCGCACCGGCGTACGCGATGGTGGGGCTTGCGACTATGACGATCGCCGCGATGAGTGTCACGACATCGGTGTGACGATAGAACCAGGTGGCGGCGCTCGTGTGGAGAGCGTAGAAAGTGCCGGCGGCGATGACCGCCACCACAAGGGTGAACGATTTCGACCACCACGGGAAGTCGAAATCGCTGCCGGTCATCATCCAGGCGAACACGGCTACGAAGATGACGCTGCAGATGCCTGCGATGCCGGACAGCGACTCGACGATGACGAGATCGGAGCGGACCGGATCGTTCTCGTAGGCAGTGCCGCGCCAGAGCCGACGGCTGCGACGGACGGCAGCTACCCACGAAGGTACTGGGGGCTTCTTCACGTCCTCGATGACCGTCCTGTCGAATGGCCCCCACACCGTGTTCGACACACAATCTACCTTGCCTCGGCCGCTCGCTGTGTTCGATCACCTACCGCCTGCGGGCCACGAAGGTCATCTGCACGGGCCGCCCCTCACCGGCGATAGTGTGACGGCCAAATTCCGTGGCGCCCGGGTGACAGGATGCCGTTGGGATCGACGGCATCCTTGAGCGTCTCTGCGAACCGCCGATACGCGTGGTCGCCGAAACTCAGCTGGTCCTGGGCGAGGTCCATGAAATCCAGATGCGCTCGGTACTCGCAGTAGCCCTGCTGTGCGAGTTGTCGGAGCAGGTGTGTCGCCGTCTCCAGTGCCGCCTTCACCTGATTCGGATCGTCGCGCACGTAGAACACCGGTGTGACGACGGTGGCCGACCGGTCGTTGGTGACGAAGATGGCGGCAGAGTAGTTCACTCCCGTGCGGGCGACGACTTCCGCGCGCACCTGCCGCATCACCCCCGCAACCTCGGCTCCGCGGAGCGGAACGACCGGAGAGAAGCCGACGTGTCCGACGAAGTCGGGGAGGACATCGAGGATGTCCCGGCTCGGAACTCCGCCCGACAACCTGTCCATGAAGCCGGCGGATTCGAGTGTGTGCCAGTTCTCGGCGGTGTAGGTCGCAGATCGCGTGACCGTTCCTCCCTCGATCGCAGACCACGCCTCTCGGATCTTGCGTTCGTGGAGGTCCAGGGTGTCCGGATCGGACCACAGCGCCGTGCGAACACCCCACCGTCCGATTCCGGTGTCGTGGGCCAATGCGTCCAGTTGCTCGTCCGACCACGTCGGTGCGACGAAGCTCGGAAACTTCCCTCGATGCTCGGGAAAGTGAACCTCGCCCGCGGTCAGCATGTCCTGAATGTTCGGTACTCCTCGGAGAATTCCGGCTTGCCGAAGTTCGCGGACGATATCGATGGCGGCATCGAGCTGGTGATCGCGCGGAATGGACAGGTACAGAGGCGAATACGCTTCGGGGCGCTTCATCAGCCACACGCCCATCCGCGTGACGATGCCGTAGTTCGACTGCATGAACAGCGGATCCAGCACCGGCCCGAGACCCCGTTTGTACGTGTGCCAGGATCCGTTGCCCTCCTGCGCCCCCATGCCGGTGCGCAGGAGTGATCCGTCGGCAAGCACCACCTCGAGTCCGCACTGTGCGGAGAAGTCGGATCCCGCCGGCATGAACGTGATTCCGTTGTCCAAGGAATTGCCGATCACCGAACCCCAGCCGATGTCCGGCACCGATACGAGAAGCTCGTCACCGCGCGCGTGCAGCTCCTCGTAGAGGTCGAACCATCGGACACCCGGTTCGACCACCGCGTAGGCGAGTTCGGTATCGACCTCGAGTATGCGGTTCATCCGTCGCAAGGAGATCAGGACCGAGCCGCGTACTCGGGCGGAGGGTCCGCCGTACCCGTTGTTCCTGCCCTGCGACGACGTCCAGATCGGAACCGAATTCGCATTGGCGACGCGCACCAGGTCCTGAACCTGATCGGTCGACGTGGGGAAGACGACCAGAGACGAGTCGTGGGTTCGGTCCTGTGGGAACCAGTAGGGGTCACGGTAGGTGTCGCGCTCGTCCTGTTCGATCAGAGCATTCTCGCGTCCGACGACCGATACGAATTGCTCTCGCACGCGATCGCTCAGGACGAACGGATCGGGAAGCGACCCCGAGGTCGTGAGCTCGGTCGCGGTGTTCGAAGTCATGGTTTCCTCACGGATGTCGGGAAGGCGGTGAAGGGTCGGGTGCTCTCAGATGGGGTAGTGACGCGAGCCGGACTGCACGGTGATCCATCGCAACTCGGTGAACTCCTCCAACGCGGCCCGTGAACCGAATCGTCCCCATCCGCTGGCGCCGACACCTCCGAACGGCATCTGGGGTTCGTCGTGGACGGTTGCGCCGTTGATGTGACAGATGCCCGATCTGATGCGCGAGGCGACGCCGAGTGCGGCCGCTGCGTCCCCGCCGAACACGGCGGCAGACAGCCCGTACTCGGTGTCGTTGGCCACGGCGATGGCCTCGTCGACCGTGTCCACCTCGATGATGGACACCACCGGACCGAACGACTCCTCCGCGTAGATCCGCATGGACTTGTTCACACCGCGGATCACCGTCGGCGCGACGAAGAGTCCGCGGGCCGTTCCGCCCGTCAACGCCTCGGCGCCCTTCGCCGTCGCGTCGTCGATCAGGGACACGACGTGGTCGACGGCTTTGGTGTGTACCAGCGGCCCGATCTGAGAATGGGGATCCGACGGTGCTCCGACCACCAACTTCTCCGTGCGGGCGGCAAGGCGAGCGCAGAATTCGTCCGCGACGTCCCGCAGCACCACGATGCGCTCGGTCGACATGCAGATCTCGCCCTGGTTCATGAATGCGCCGAAGCTCGCCGCGGCCGCAGCCTCCGCGAGATCGGCATCGGACAGGACAAGGAACGGCGCCTTCCCTCCGAGCTCGAGGAGGACACGGGTCAAGTGGCGCCCGCCGAGTTCTCCGATTATGCGTCCGACTCGACTCGAGCCGGTGAAGTTGACGCGTGTGACCGCCGGGTGCGCCACCAACGCTTCGACGACCGCGGGACCGTCTTCGGGCGCGTTGCTGATCAGATTGACCACGCCGGGCGGAATGCCGGCATCGTGAAGAACCTCCACGATGGCCGCCTGGGTACACGGTGTTTGCTCGGAAGACTTGAGTACGACGGTGTTTCCCCACACGAGGGGCCAGACGATCGATCGCACACCCAGAATGAGCGGCGCGTTCCACGGAGCGATTCCGACGACGACACCGACCGGTTGACGCACTCCCAGAGCCGTCAGACCTGGCACGTCCGACGGAATCACCTCACCGACGGCTGAATACGCCTGTGCTGCAGCTTCTGTCAGCATTCCTCGCGCGACGTGAACGTTGAACCTGCACCACGGCAAAGTCGCGCCCATTTCTCGGCTCATCATCGCCACGATGGCGTCGGCCCTCTCGCCGAGGATTGCGGCCGCCTTCTCCAGGACGGCGCGGCGAACTGCGGGAGCCGCGGTGGACCAGTCGTCGAAGGCCGCTGAGGCCGCATCGACAGCTCGCGTGACATCGTCCACGGACGCCGCCGCGACGTCGGCGATCGGATCGCCCGTCAGGGCTTCGGCTGTCTCGAACCGTCGATCGTTCTGGGCGGGAACATGTTCACCGCCGATGAACAAGTCGATGGTGCGGGTGTCGACATCGGTTACCGTCATATGGATCGTCTACCTCCGTGAGAGCGGCCGATGCCGCGCGAGTCGTAGTGTGCCGATGCATCCGTGGCGATCTGCCTGCGTGGTGGCCCGCGTCGTCATGCGGGCGGCAACCGCTTGGACTGATGCATGTGTGCCACCTTCCACCCGTTCTGGGTGTTCCGCCAGACTCTGGTCACCACTTCCTCGATCGGGAACGGCGGCAGGTCCTCGTTGAACACGATGTGCATCTCCTGCAGGCAGGACACGACGGCTACGTCGCCCCTGACGGTGACCTTCGAGTCGCGAGCCCGAGCGACGACGGTGCGCCGACGAGCGGACTGGAACTCGACGAAACTGTCGACCGCATCGATCTTGCCGACGGGTCCGTGCACAGCGTGGCTGTTGTCCAACATCAACTCGCGCAGCGCCTCGAATCCGATTGTCAGCGCGCGCAACCACTCCGCCTCTGCTTCGAGAACTGCGGCCTCTACGTCGTGATCGTGAGAAATGGTGGTCATAGGTCCAACTCCAGAATGTTCGAATGGGATCGTGAAGTACAGGTAGCGAACTGTCCGCGCTCACGCTCGCGTTCGGTGAGTACATCGTCTCGATGAGCGGGTTCGCCGGCGAGCACGGTGACGATGCACTCACCGCAGATTCCTTGCTGACACGAATGTGGGGCATCGATTCCGTTGTCCAACAATACCTCCAGCACACTCTGCGATGCCGGGACACGAAACTCGGTTCCGCTGCGCGCCAGGCGGACCGTGAAGTCCTCCCCGACGTCCGACGCAGCTGCCGCCTCCGACGGAGTGAAGCGCTCGAGGTGTATGGACGACGACTCCCACCCTGCGTTCGCCGCGGAGGTGATCACGAAATCCATGAAACCGGCTGGACCGCAGACATATACGGCAGTGTCGCTTTCCGGTCGGCCCACGTCGGTCGCCACCGTGAATCGCTGATCCTCGGGGCCGTCGTCGAAGTGAAAGACGATCCGTGGATCGCCGTCCAGTTCGTCGGCGAAGGCTGCGTCGGCGCGCGTGCGGGCGCAGTAGTGCATCTCGTACGGTGCGCCCGCAGCATCCAACTCGTAGGACATCGCGAGCAAGGGAGTGATGCCGATTCCGCCCGCGACGAGGACGTGGCGTCGTGCGTCGGGCGATACTCGGAACCGGTTCCTGGGCTTGGATATTCGAACCGAGTCGCCTTTTCTCAACTCGTGCATGCCCTGCGAACCACCACTCGAGTCGAGCTGCAGCAGAATACCGAGCCGATACCGAGACCTGTCCGTCGGTGGTCCGCACAGCGAGTACTGGCGAACGACGCCCGATCGAGAGTCGACGAGTACATCGACGTGTGCACCCGCGTCGAAGGCAGGCAGCTCCGCTCCGTCCGTGCGGACCAAGTCCAGTAGCACGATTCGCTCGGTGGCGTCTCTACGGCTCTCGACCACGGTGTCCAGCCAGTCGTTGGTCATATGCGTCCGTCAGACTCCCGCTTCGGCGGCGGTACGCGTACCACGCGTCGCGGGTGCCTCGACGGGGATCACACCGGAATCGACATGACGGACGACGCTGCCGTCGCGCTCGATGTTCAGCGGGTCGCGCCCGTCCTCGACGTCCTCGACCATGGCCGCAAGCATGCGTCGAAGCATGACAACTCCCCGGTCCGCGGTTGCCAGTGTCTCTTCCGAGTGGAGGGTGATCGGCCCCTGTGAACTCTGTGCCTCGGTGTCACCGGGCGTCCGGTGCTTCTCGTCCTCGGTCATCTCGAAGTTCTGCTTACCGTCCTGGCTGATGCCGAAGGCGAACTCGTTCATTCGTTGCGGACTCGTCGAGCGGAAGGAGAAGAAGATTCGATGACTGGTGTCGTCCGAGGGAACTACCCACATCACCTGGTCCTGCCGCACACCCGGCGTGACTCTGACGTAGTCGGGTAGAGCGAATATGTTGGGCAGTTGCAATTCGACCATGAAACCGAGGTCGGTGACCGAGCCTGTCTCGTCCGGCTGCTCGAACCGATGAATGTATTTGAGGCCGTGCTCGGTTCGCTCGTACGTGACCCGGTCGGCGATGGTGGGAGCGTGGAAGAACTGCTCGGGATAGCCGAACGTTCCGGTGCCGAGCATCTGGTAGCCGCTGTGTGTCGAGTGAAGCCACGTCACGTGCGTGGGGTCCGCCGCGTTCTCGTAGTTCTGCAGCCAGTTGAAATCGCTCGGCATGCCGGTGATGGCTGCATGCGGAACGGGCCAACTGGCGTAATACTTCTCGCCGTCCCCGAGATTCTCCAACGCGTCGAACCGGGGCAGTAGCGGCTTACGTTCGGGCGGGCCCATGTACACGAAGACGAGTCCGTATCGCTCCTCGACCGGGTACCAGGGCTGGCGGACCTTCTCCCGCTTGAGTCCGCCACCGGGCTCGAGAGCCTGATCGAGACAATGACCTTCCACGTCGAATTTCCACCCGTGGTAGCAGCAACGAACGCCGTCCTCCTCCACCCGCCCGTAGTGCAGGCTCGCTCCGCGATGGGCGCATCGTTCGAAGACGACGCCGGGCCGACCCTGTCCGTCACGGAACACGACGAGGTTCTCTCCGAGAATTCGGGTGCGCTCCGGGAGCGCACCGGCGACGAGCGCCTCGGAGCTGGCGATCGGGTGCCAGTATCGCCGAAGTGCTTCGCCCATCGGTGTTCCCGGGCCCACCTCGGTCAGTCGTGCGTTGTGCGAGGGAGTGGGGCGTCCGTAGCCGGTTCCGCTGTCGACCGTTGCCGTTGTCATCGAATGTTCTCCTGATTCGTCGTACGAAATGTGTGTCGTGTGTCGAATGTCGTGTACGGGTTCACCCGACCAGGTCGCCGATCGCATCGCGGGCTTTGCCGGCGATGACTCCGTCGGTGGTGTCGTCTGCCCCACCCACACCGATCGCGCCGATCACCTCGCCGTCCGCGGTGACGATCGGGACGCCACCCGCGACGGGAAGCAGCTGCGAGTCCACGAGGTGTACCGGTGCGTGCGCCATCGTGGGTGATGCTGCGAACGAAGCGAATTGCGCTGTTGTCTTTCCGCTCACGGCAGAGGTGTAGGCCTTGCGGCGTGCTGTCTCCACGCCGAGAACGCCGACTCCGTCGTCGGCCAGCAGCGCCTTGAGGATGCCGCTGCGGTTGACGACGACCACGCAGACCGCCCTTCCGTCCTGCCGGCCGGATTCGACGCCGTGCTCGGCTGCCGTCCTGGCCATCTCGTACGTGAGTGGTTCTCGCATCTGTGAATCCTCGGGTCGTGGGTGTGAAGGTGAACGCGGAAGCGGATCGAGTCGTCAGACCGAGAGCGTGTCGACGGTGGTGAAGGGACCGCCGCCCATCAGGTTTCGTTCCTCGGGCGGGATCGGCTCGAGGTCGACTCGGACGTCGATACAGGTGGGTCTGCGGGACGCGAAAGCGGCTTCGAGCGCCGGCCGCAGATCGGCCAGGGTGTCGACGTCGATTCCGTTGGCGCCGAGCGCTCGCGCCACTGCGCTGTAGGAGCCGTTGGCCAAGCGGTTGTGTGTGACTCGGTCCTTGCCGAACAACCACTCCTGGGTGTGCAGTGTCGCACCCCAAGCCTGGTTGTTCAGGACGACGACGACGACCGGAAGTTCGGCGCGAACCATCGAATCGAACTCCGCCAGTGAGTATCCCACTGCCCCATCGCCGGTGACGAGTACGGTGGCGCGGTCGCGGTCGGCGTATTGCGCTCCCAGGGCAGTACCCATCTGGCATCCCATGGAACTGAGATATCCGTGGCCGAGGAAGTGGGACACGTTCGCCGAAGCGATCACCTCCGACAGCCAGAGCTCGGTCAGAGCGCCGTCCACCACGACGACCGAATCGTCCGGAACGGTTGCGGCGATGGTCCTCACCGCGACGTACGGGTGAATGGAACCGGTGTGGGCCTCGGCCTCCGCGACGAGTGTTGCCGTGTTGCGCGCGACAGCATCCGTCAGCCGAGTGAGCCACGCTTTGCGTCGCGCTGGAGGGGTTCCCACAGCCGGTGACTGCGCGAACGCGGACACGGTGGCAACCGGATCGGCTTGAACAGCGATCTCGACGTCCTGGAGTCGGCCCAACTCTCGCCCGTCCGGATCGATCTGGAACACCCGAGCAGTCCTGGGCACCAGTGCACCGGTGCCGAATCGGGTCGGTAGGCCGAAGCGAAGTCCGAGCATGAGCACCACGTCCGGTCGGTCGTCCGGTGGCAGTGTGTCCAGTGACTGTACGAGACCGACGTGCCAGTCCGAACCCGTGACCGCGCCGAGCCCCTCGTAGTCGGAGAACAGTGGAATGCCTGCACGCGAAGCGAATTCGTGCAGATCCACCCGCGACGTCTGCGATCCGAACGCATGACCGACCAGCGCCACCGGTCTCTGCGCGGTGCTCAGGGCGTCGAGAATTCGATCTGTCGCATCCTTCGGCGCGCACCCGAAGCCGTCGATCGTGGTGCGATAATCCTCCACCGCATCCGTGTCGACCGACTGCCTCAGTACGTCCCACGGTATGTCGAGCAGGACCGGGCCTTGCGGCGTCGACCGAGCAGTGCGCACCGCCTGCGCAAGCAAACGGGGAATCAGATCGGCTCGGGTGACGCGATGAGCGAACTTCGTCACCGGCGCCGCCATCGCAACCTGATCGAAACCCGCCTGTTGGTCGTTCACCAGATCCATTGCCAACGGACCGGATCCGGCGATGTACACCATCGGAGTGCGGTCCATGTGCGCGTTTGCGATGGAGGTCAGCACGTTGGTGAATCCGCCGCCGGCGGTGACGACGGCGACCCCCAGCTCTCCGGTGACTCGCGCGTAACCCTCGGCGGCGTGTCCGGCGTTCATCTCGTGGCGAACGTCGACGATGTCGAGGTCCGAATCCAGTGCGGCCTGAAAGATTCCGTCCACGTGTGCTCCGTTGAGACTGAACAGCACTCGCACTCCTGCGTCGAGGAGCCCTCGGACGACGAGCTCGCTGCCGGTTGTGGATGTCATGGAAAGTGTGGACCTTTCGGGTGATGGAGGTCTGTCGCCGATTTCTGTCGAGTCATGCTCTGCGGGCCGAAAAATATTGCTGTGCAACGGCATCTACCGGGTCGTAACCGTAGATCCACGCATTGTCGGTCAGGGGGTCGCTTGCGGAATACGCTCGGTCACGTGCGCGCTGCGGGGCACCGTCCGGCAGATGGTTGACGTGCGATCGGCCGTGCGAGACCTGCTGCATCCGAGACGTTCTCGGGCGCCGAATCGATTCGTACGCGGCGATGGCCGACTCGACGTCGTGCCGGTCGTCGGTCAGGCACAGGGCAAGTACGGCAGCGTCCTCGATGGCCTGCGCCGCGCCCTGTGCGAAGAAGGGGAACATCGGGTGCGCTGCGTCCCCCAACAGCGTCGCGTTGCCTCGGTTCCACCGCTCGAGTGGCTCGCGGTCGAGAAGCGCCCATCGCCCCGGGGTATCGGCTGCCTCGATCAGCCTCACCAACCGCGGATCCCACCCGCTGAACTCGGCCACCAGTTCTTCGGTCGTCGCCGTCGCCGTCCACGACTCGATCGTCGCGTCGCTGGTGGGTGCGAAGGCCACGAGGTTGATGTACTCGCCGCCCGACACTGGATAGTGCACGAGGTGGTGGTCCGGACCGATCCAGAGACTCTGCGCCGCCCGCACCGCGAAATCAGGTGCGCGAGAGGCCGGAACGAGAGCGCGGAATGCGCACAGGCCCGATTCCCGCGCGGGCAGATCCCCGACCACCGATCGGCGCACGATCGAATGCACACCGTCCGCTCCGATGACCAGTCCGGGCCTGATCTCGGTCCCGTCGTCGAACTTCACCACCGCCCGACCGTCGTCGAACTCGACCGACGTGGCGCGCATGTCGAGTCGGACCGATGATTCGGGTAAGGACGACGTCAGGGCATCGATCAGATGTGCGCGGTGGGCGCTGTAGGTGTGCTCGCCGTAGAGCTCACGGCACGCTGTGTCGAGGTCTTCCGACGACAGTACGGTCCCGTCCTCCCACCGCCGAAACTCCCATCCGACATTCAATTTGACGGCTCGCTCGATCAACCGATCCAGGACGCCGAGCCGGCGCAGCTGTCGTCCTGCGTTCGGAGCGATCACGAGACCTGCACCGATCTCGGTCAGCGCGCGTGCCTGCTCGTAGACAACAGGAGCGAGGCCTTCGGCTCGGAGAGATGCGGCTGCCGCGAGGCCTCCGATTCCACCGCCGATGATGGCGATGTCGATAGTCGCTGGTGCCATGATCGGGTAGAACCCCTTCGGATGCTTGTCTGAATACGTTGTCCGGCAATGCAAATGCAGAGTCCGATAAGTATTGCGTCGCGGACGGATTCTGTGAACGGCGTTGTTCATCCAACGGATATCGCATAAACTCGGCACATCGTGGTACCGAGGAGATCGCATGTCGCGCACGAACGAACCGGGCCGGACCGTCGCATCTCGTCTGTCCGACATTCTGTTTGCCTTCGATTCCGGGCACACCGAACTGAGCCTGTCCGACCTCGTTCGTAGGACCGGGATGCCGCACGCGACGGCCCGCCGGCTCGCGCTCGAGCTCACCGAGGTCGGGGCGCTCGAGCGTGGGCCCGACAACATGTTCTGTATCGGACTGTCGCTGTGGCGATTGGGCACGCTGCATCCGCGTGCCGAGGCACTTCGAACTGCGGCCCACCCCTTTGTCGAGGACCTGAGCACAGCGCTGCACCAACATGTCCAACTCGCAGTCCTGCAATCGGACAAGGCCGTCGTCATCGAGCGTCTGTCCGGTCCCAATGCCATCGAGCTCAAATCTCAGATCGGCGGGTTCTTGCCGCTTCACTGTTCCGGTGTGGGCAAAGTTCTTCTCGCCCACAGCAGTCCCACGTTCATCGACCAGGTGCTGTCGGACCGGCTTCGGCGCTTCACTCGAAAGACCATCGTCGATCCCGAGGTGCTGCGGAGAGAATTGGCCTTCTGCCGGGCCACCGGAACCGTCGTGGTCAACGAAGAGTTGAGCGAGGGGGCCCAATCGGTGGCGACGCGAGTCGTCGACCACCGTGGTGTGGTCGTCGCAGCCCTGTCGGTCGTGGTCTCCGCCGGATCTATCAAACTTCAGGCCGCGCTCCCGACGCTGGTAGCGAGCGGACTCGGCATCTCGCGCGCGCTGGGCTGGAAGCCCGGAATCGCGATCCGCACCGGTCCCTCGGCGCCGGACGGTCCCGCAGTGGAGCCGTGAACGGCGGGTGCCGTCACATCACCGGTTGACGACGGGACATCTGTTGAAATCCCAGCTTCCATCCGTCGGTGCCCTCGAACCAGACACGGGTCACGCCGGCCTGGATCAGAAAGGGAGTGAGGTCGGCATCCATCCTCACCCGCATACGTTGATGGCAGGACACGATGGCCACGCCCGGATGCTCGACGAGAAGGACATCGGTCGTGCCGGCGTCCTCGACACGTCCCATGGTGGAGTTGTAGTCGAGGAATTCCTCGCGGCCGTGGATGTAGCCGACGGGACCGTGGACCACGCTGCAGTCGTCGAGCATGAGTTCACGCTGTTCGTCGTTGCCCTGCAGTATCGCTCGAAGCCAGGCCTGCTCCGCGGCGTCGACTGTTCTCGGGGTCGTCGTCGCGGTCACGGATGTCGCGTTCATGGATACCGTTCCTGTCGGTAGAGGGATGTGCAGGTTCAGCAAATCTCATGAAGGCACCCACCGGCGCGCCGATGTTCGTTGAACGGACGACCGGCCCACACCGGAGCTCGTTCGCACGACAATGGCCGCGCGACGATCCACGAGACGGTAGATCGCGCGAGACGAAGGAGTGGCGGACGTGAGTGAGAGACTGGTCGGAAGAACTGCCGTAATTACCGGTGGCACTACAGGAATTGGCCAGGCTATCGCCGTCAGGTTGGCGGCGGAAGGTGCTGACATCGCGGTCGCCGACCTCGACGACGCGTCGGAGACCCGGACGCTCGTCGAGACGAAGGGGCGCCGGTTCGTCAGCGATCGGGTCGACATCTCGAGCGAGAACATGATCGAAGCCTTCGCGGAGAAGGTCCGCAACGAGTTCGACAGCGTCGATATCGTCGTCAACAACGCCGCGGTGGTTCTCATGGGGGACTTCAAGAACGTAACTTTCGAGGATTGGCGAAAAACGTTCTCGGTCAACGTCGATGGTGCATTCCTTACGACTCGGGCCTTCCTGCCCGACCTGGAGCGATCGGTAGCCGGACGCATCATCAACGTGTCGTCATCGAGCTACTGGACCCCGCCGCCGCCCTTCGTGTCGTACGTTTCGGCGAAGGGAGCGTTGAACGGCTTCACCTCGGCGCTGTCCGCCAGCCTGGGTCCTCTCGGGATCACGGCGAACAGCATTGCCCCCAGTCTGGTTCGGACCGCGTCCTCGGTAAGCAAGACCGACGAGGCGTTCTTCGAGAACAGCGTTCGCCTTCAGGACGTCAAGCGCACTCAGTTGCCCGACGACGTCACCGGCGCGGTCGCGTTCCTCGCATCCGACGATGCCGAGTTCGTTACCGGTCAGATCCTCGTCGTCGACGGGGGCAGCACACGTCGATGACCCGACGTTCTCACCGGCCGCCGTCGACGATCGACGCCACGGCGGCCGGAGTCGACGCGTCGAACATCTCGCGTACCGTGATCTCCACCGCGAACTCGGCCCACAACCGGCTGACCAGCTTCGCCGCGGACAACGAATCGCCTCCGAGGTCGAAGAACTCGTCGTCCATTCCTACCCGGGACACCCCGAGAACCTCGGCGAACAGATCTGTGATGGTCTTTTCGCTCTCGGTCGTCGGTGCCCGGTACGGAGCGCCGGAGGAGTATTCCGGGACCGGCAGCGAGGAGTAGTCGAGTTTTCCCACTGCCGTCAGGGGTAACGCGTCGATCACGGTGACCACGGATGGGACCATGTGGTCCGGAAGGCTTTCGGCCACGAAATCCCGGATCCGTCGACCGATCGACGCGTCGTGAGGCGAGTTGGCGAAGCGCCGAACGTCGAGGTCGCCGGGATCGTCGGAGCGGAAAATGTCCGTGACCGCTGCGTCCCTCACCGAGTCGGGTTCGACGAAGATCGCATCCATGTAGCCACGCGTCGACGACATCGTCACGTAGGTCCGGAGATCGAACGTCGACCCGAGAGAATACAGCTCCTCCGGCAGGTGGCCGTCGAGTCGCTTCGTATCCTCGGACCCGAGAATCGCTTCGCGCAGTGCATGATTCGGATACTCGTCGGCATGCGGTTCGGATTCGCGTCGTACCGCGGATCCACACGCGACTTCGTTCCGCAACAGCGCATGCGGAATGCCGCTGACGCGGACGGATCCGGACCGCGCCTCGCGCGCAGCAGCCGGCAAGGATGCGGGACCCTCGTAGGCAATTGTTGCACTGTTCGCGAACGAGACCACGTGCGCCGGTCCCCTCTGCAGGGTCACGTCGTAGCGATATCGAGTGAATTCGTCTGCAGCCCAACCGCGTTTGACCTCGATTCGAACCGCGACGATAGCGTCGGAGTTGTCCTGGTCGAGCGGGCCCGCGAGGCCGGAACCGAAGAACGACGGAGACACGAGGAGTTCGCGCTCACCGCCGATGCGGTCTCGAACCCTCTCGAACAGCGGCCGGTTGTCGTTGCGGCCTCGTGCGAGTTCGACGTCGGTCGCCAACTCGACCAGAAGGTCGGCATTGCGGACGTCGCCGATGAAGATCGAGCCTCCCGGAGCGAGCAAGGTCAATGCCGATCGAATGACGGACCGTAAGTAGTCGATGCTCGGGAAGTACTGAACCACCGAGTTGAGAACGATCGTGTCGAAATATTCGACCGGTAGGCCCGCCACGTCGTGAGCAGGTCGTACTTCCGCACGCACTTTTCTCGAATCGTGATCGTCGGTCTCCCGTGCCCACGTCATGAGCCTGTCCACGACCGTCGGGGAGAGGTCCGTTCCCCAGTATTCGTCGCAGTGTGACACCAGGCGTGAGAGCATCAACCCGGATCCCACCCCGATCTCCAGGATTCGTCGAGGGCGCAGTGCCAGAATGCGTTCGACGGTCTCGTCTCGCCATTCGCGCATGTTCGGGAGCAACATGGATGCTCCCGAGTACGTGCTGATCCACCCGTTGAAATCTTCGCCGAAGTCGACCTCCTCGGTCGGGCTCGCGTCGTCGTTACCCAGATTGGTGCCCGTGTAGACCTCGTCGTAGACGCGACCCCACCGATCCACCACGTCGTCCTCCAACGCCGTGTCGACTGTGCTGCGATCGAGAACGACGTACGCCAGCAGATGAGTCGGCGCACCCGAACCTGTGGCGTCGTGCGGTGTCACGACCGCGGCCTCCACCGCCGGGTGCGACGACAGTGCGGCCTCCACCTCGCCCGGCTCGATCCGGAAACCCCTGATCTTGACCTGTTTGTCGGCTCGGCCGAGGAAGTCCAGGTTGCCGGATTCGTTCCACCGCACCACGTCACCGGTGCGATACATACGATCACCACGAACGGCCGGATCGGCCACGAAGCGCTCGGCGGTCGTCGCGCTTCTGCCCCGATAGCCGCGCCCGACCAGTGTGCCTCCGATGTACAGCTCACCACTCTCGCCCGGGGGCACTGCATCCAACCATTCGTCGAGCACGTACAACCGCACGCCGGTGACGGGGCGACCGATGGGGACCGCGACCCCGTCGTCTTCGCCCGCGTCGTGAGCGGTGACGAAGACGGTGGTCTCGGTGGGTCCGTACACGTTCACGATGCGCGCCCGCGGAAGTCGCCGCCGGGTCCGGTCCACCAGGGACGGTGGAAGTGGTTCACCTATGAAGACGATTCGGTCGACCGAGAGATCGTCGCCTCGTCGATCGACCACCGCACCGAACGCAGACGGGATCGCCGAGATCACGGTAGCGGTGGGGGACGAGACCAGGCTGTCCTGCACCATCTCCACACACCCACCGCTGCACAGGGTTCCGAAGATTTCCAGCACAGACAGGTCGAACGATGTCGACGTGCCGGCCAGGACCCGATCGGTCGGTCCCAAGCCGACGACATCGGCAGCCATCGTCACGAATTCGAGCAGGTTGCCGTGAGTGATGGCCACTGCCTTCGGGCGGCCGGTCGATCCCGATGTGTACATGACATAGGCAAGGTTGTGCGGCCTGATTTCCGTCGACGACGCTCGGGTCGGACGATCGTGCGTCGTCGCGATTTCTTCGCCCACCGTGATCGTCTCGACGCCGCCGGTGGACACCGACTGCGCCGCATGACGATCCACGAGCACGACCATCGGTCGGGCGTCGTCGATCATGTAGGCCAGGCGTTCGTCGGGGTAGGAGGGGTCCAAGGGCATGTACGCGCCGCCGGCGAGAAGGACGGCCCACAGTGCGACCACGAGATCCGTCGATCTCGTCATCGATACCCCGACCACGGTGTCGGGGCCCACTCCGCGCTCGACGAGCGCAGCAGCTAGGTGGGTGACCGACTCTCTTACCTGCGCGTAGCTCACATCGTTCGAGTGATGCGCCACCGCGGCGGCCTCGGGGGTCTCGCGCACCCTGGTGTCCAACAGGTCGAGGACAGTGCCACCCGATCGTGAGACATACTGCGTCGTAACCTCTCTCGAAGTCGTGCTCCTCACGCGAGTGCTCCTGTCGTCTCGGGGTCTGCTTCGTATGTCGGGTTCGAGGGGCCTTCGTCTACGAGGTCGGGCAGGGCGCGTGCGATCTCGAGAGCCAGCCTCAACTTCACGGGATCGTCATCGATCGGTCGCCCCAGCAATCGGACGGCTTTGGCAACTCGATAAGCCACTGTGTTTCGGGCGACGTAGAGCGTTTTCGCCGCTTCGAGTCGACTCCTGCCGAAAGCCAGGTACACCCGAAGTGTTTCGCGCAGCTCCTCGTGGACTCGTCCGGGACGACCCAAGCCACCGAGCGTGTCGACGACGAACCACCGAGCCTGCTCACGGTCGCGAGTCAGCATCGCCACGATTGCGACGTCGTCGTACTGGACGACCCGGCGTTCTCGCGACCACACCCGCTCGAGTGCAATTCTGTCTGCTTCGCATGCTCCGAGGTGGCTACGTCTGATGCCGTCGACGCCCGAGGCGCACGGACCGACGCTCACGCGCAGACCGGCCGGAATCGGACCGAAATCGGCGAGTGCACTATCGATCGAGCGTGGTGGAGAACAGGACCAGCTCGCCCAGATCTCCACCCGTCCGCAGTCGGCAGAGACGATCGTCGATCTGCTACAGCCGAGAATCGCCGGGATGCGAGAGGCGAAACGGTGCAGTCCGGCGCCGTCGTACCCGTCCGGGGGTGTGTCGGTGTCGTCGGACAATCTGAGAACGAGGGCCACAGTGTGGTCCGAGGGGTCGATTCCCAAGTGTTCTCGAACGTCCGAGTCGTCGACCGACCGGCCGTCGACGATGTCATCCGTCAGACGAATCCGATTCGGGTCGAACCTCACCGGCCACCGCTCGTCCGAGTGAGATATTCGATCGAGATGCAGTGCGCGGACTTTCGTCATTCGGGCACGGTACGTCCGAGTTTCGGCCGATAGCAACACCTGTTGTAATACATGGTTCTGATAGTCGGTATGCCGCTCGTGAATACTGACCGAAGCGGACCGAATTCGTCCCCATTGGCCTATTGTCGCCTGGAATCTTGTAATCCCGAATCGATTCCGAGGCCGTGGGATACAGTCGAATCGGTCTTCCATCGAAAAATGCGAAGCTTGGGGGCATCGTGGTCGAGTTGCATCCGTTGTCGTGCATTCAAGAACTGATGCTGGCGTACAGTGCTCAATTCGGATTCGACATCTCTCTGTGGAATCAACAAATTATTTTCGAATTGAATCAATTGGACAGTGGACGTATCGAATCGGTGCTCCGGGACTCGAGCGACCGTCACTCGATTCTCCGGACACATCTCTGCGTGCGGGACGGGAGTCACGGTCAAGCGGTGGAGGATGTCGGGCATCGTCTCGAACATCGTTCGTATGACGAACGCACCTTGGATCCCGAGAAACTGGAAGCGCAGCGCCCCTTCGACTTGCTCGATGCACCGCTGTGGCGAAGTGCTGTGGCCACCGACCGCGACGGACGAGCAAGACTGATCGTGACGTTCAATCACCTTCTTGCGGATCGGCAGTCGGACCGGATGTTTGCCCGCGAGTTCGTCTCGCTCTACGACGGAAGTGCTTCACCACTGTCGGTCGAGCCGGCCCCGTACTCGGATTTTGCGCGATGGCAGCGATCGGCGGTCGCCGATTTCGTCACCTCGTCCGCTGCGCTTGCCGGGTGGGCCGAGTACGAGCGAACGATACGCGCAATGCGCATGCCCCCCGAGTCTCGACGAACGTCCCCGGTCGACGATACCGTGAGCATCCGCTCGGAATGTACATGGTCTCTTTCGCGAGAAGACACTGCTCGAATTGCAGCACACGCGAAGTACGTGCGAGCGAGTGTGAATTCGGTGCTCACCGCGGCGGTGTCGACCGCTCTGGCGCTGATGCCCGATCTGGAAATCGGACTTCTGATCGGAGAGCGCTCGACGCGATATCCGCACCGGTTCTCCGATACTCTCGGGCCGTTTCCCGATCCGTGGCCGATCAGTACCCCACTCGATCGGTCCACCAATTTCGCGGATTCGCTGGACCTGGTCCGTCGTCGTGGTCTTGCGGCCATCGACGCTCCACTGCCCTTCCATGCGCTGTTGTCGCGAGTTCCGTGGCTTTCACGCGAATTCAGGGAATCAGGTGCGCCGTTCAAAATGTTCTATCAATTCTTCGGTGACAGTGACTTTTCGCTGCTCAGCGGAAGCCGCACGTCGGCAGTGCGATTCCCGGCGATGTTCGGCGAGCACAGCGACGTCTTCGGGATCCACGCGATGATGGGCCTTCGCGGCGGAGAGCTCCACGCAACCGTGGCATACCGGCACAGCATCGACGGGCGAACAGGGGTTGCCACCGCCGACATCGACTCCCTTGCAGAGGCGATGTCGGCGGTGCTCGGTCGTCAGTGCGGACACGCGGTGAACATCGTGGTGTCACACGACGCAGGCTGACCGATTTTCAGGACTGAGCTCGTACTGCAAGACGACTGACGCGGTAGATCAGCAGCCCGTCCACCCACAGCGCGCCGTCCGCGGTGACGGTGACACCACCGTCGGTCCGTTCCACCGTGAGGATGTCCGCGGTCACGGTGATTGTCCGATTCTTCGGAGTCACCTGACCCCGGTAGATCCACTCGACCGACGTCTCGAGGGCGCTCGGTTCGAACGCCGCCCGATCCGGATCTGCAAGATCGGTATGGATGACGAAGAACTGAACCAACTGACAGATGGCCTGCACTCCGAGGGAGCCCGGTTGTACCGGGTCCTGGAAAAAATGCGCCGCGAAGAACCAGTTGTCCGGGGAGACATCCTTTTCCGCCCGGAGCCGGCCGATTCCTGCCGATCCTGCTGTCGGCCACAGACCGGTCACGCGATCGATCATCTGAAGCATCGGTCCGGGAAGGGCCAGCGAGCGTCCGAAGTATCGCTCGGGCCGAGTGGACAGGTCGATCCTCGAATTCGATTCGGCGCCGACGCTTTCCAGATCGGACGAGTCCGGCTCGATCCCGACCTGCGTATCGAGAGCTTGGCGCGGAAAGAAGCCGAACACGGTGTGCAGGGTGCACCACGGTCGACCATCGGCCAGAGCTTGCGCTTCGAACGACTCGATGATCACATCGGAATCCTGGACGATCCGAGTCAGTCGGACCGACGTGGTCAGAACACCGGTCGAGGGACGGACATGTTCATGGAACACCGCCGACCCCTGCAGATTTCGGAAGTACAGGTCGTTCGATGAGTCGAGCGCGCTCCCGAGATAGCCGGCAAACCAGCCGCAGGCTTGCAGTACCACTTCCATCGACACGGCCAAGGGCATCGTCGCCCGGTCGTTCTGTTCGAAGAACCACACGTCGTCGGGAACGTCGTACTCCACGACGATTCCCGTGCCCTCTCGAACCTTCCACGCGGGACCGTCCGACGACACGGCTCGTGTGACGAAGTGGAACGGCGGCGCCGGGAGCCGAGCTGCGCGTCGAACCCCGTCGAATAGTTCGTACGGGGGACCGAATCCGTCACTCGGCTTTCCCCACGCACAGGCGAGCATTGCCGCATGACCGAACGTGAAACCCTCAGTGCGCAAAACGCGATCGGACTCGTCGAGGCCGAGCAGGCCCCCGAGCGTGTGCGGTTCCACCGGCTGCCCGTCGAGCTGGACGGCGGGCGCGGTGAGGGCGCGCCAGTGATCCAACGGCCAATCGGGAACCAATCGAAGATGTGCCACGCCGATATGGCACGCCTTGATGCCGTCGACGGTGCACAGGACATCTGCGATGACGGTCGGTTCCGGACCGGGCACGACATCGTGGACGA
This sequence comes from Rhodococcus sp. 320_ES, assembly GCF_059691855.1. Lineage (NCBI taxonomy): Bacteria > Bacillati > Actinomycetota > Actinomycetes > Mycobacteriales > Nocardiaceae > Rhodococcus > Rhodococcus sp. 320_ES. The sequence goes on from NZ_JCAWAG010000003.1 coordinate 447,379, forward strand.
ACACCTCGTACACGACCGACGACGACGTGGGGACGACCTGACCTCTCAGGTCGAAGCCGAAGGCGACATCCGGAGCAGGTTCGAACCGCCAACCGTCGCGGTCGGTCGTGTACCCCGATGCAGCGAGGTAGAACGCCATCGCTTGCATGCACCCCTCTGCCATGAGTGTTCCTGGCATACACGGATCGTTCGGGAAGTGCGCGTCGAAGAACCACAGGTCGGGAGTGACGATCATGCGGGCGCGCAGGTACCCACGCTTCCAGGGGCCTCCCGTCGGATCGAAATCGGTGACTTCGTCGATGAACCTGCCGTCTCCGTCCGCAATTCGGGGTGTACGAACGTGGGTGTCGGTCATCTCCCAGCCCGGCCCGAAACAATCGGTGACCCTGCCTCGAGCGAAGGCGGCCACCTGCTCGACACCGAACGATCGCCGCTCGCACACCAGGGGAGGCGGCGGAGCATCGTGATCGAAGGCGGGACCCGGTCGAGCGGGCTCCCACGACAACCCGGTTGCGTTTCTCAGTTCGTCGTCGGTGAACATCCCCGCCTGGCCGTCTGTGATGGACAGAGTCCACACGTCGCCGACATAGCATTCCATTCGGAACGTGAACAGCGGAGGATCGCCGAACGGGACGTACTCGTCCAGCGTGATCTCGAACCGAATGTCGTCGCCGGGACGCGGCAGCGGTCCTCGGTACCTCACCTGACAGCCGAGCAGTCGGTACACGCGGTTGCCACGCGAGAGCGTATCGGCGCCGATCCATGCCAGCGAGATCAGACTCGCCTGGCCCGACTCGGCCAATGCTCCCGCGCACATCCGTCCGGCGGTGTCGAGATACCACGCGTCGCCGGCCACCGTGCTCCGAGTCCATATCGTCGACGCACCCATATCACCCTGCGCCGCATCGATTCCCAAGACCTCGTCGACCAGGAGCAGAGGGGGAGAGGGCATCCTGATCCGCCGCACCGCGGAGTCGAGGTGGGCGAGGCCCGGACCCAGCACGGGAATCACGGTGTCGGTCGCGAAGTGCTCCAACTGGGCGCGATCGAAGGACGGTCCCCTGGGCGCAGTGAGGCCCGTCGCCGGGCTCGGCGCGGTTACAGGAATCGGCGCGGCGGCGGGAATGGGCCGGATTTCGACAGTCGGCTCCGGAGTAATCGTCGGACGTTGTGGTGCGAGATCGACAGGCGCAGAGGAAATGTGGGATGCGGGACGACTCGCCAGGGGCACCGAGGCACCCCGTGTCAGACGCTGGGTAGCGCTGAGTCTGGTCGAAAGAAAGTGCCGGTGGGCCTGTGAGAGAACCGCCAGCATCTCGCGGTGGGTCTCTCCGACCACGCGATACGTATCCGCATCGAGCCCATGCGGGACCGAAGCCGGCTCCTGCGCTGCAGGATGGAGCTCGGGAGGGGACGGCGCATCGGGAGGGGCCGGCGCATCGGGAGGGGCCGGCGCATCGGGAAGGGCCGGCGCATCGGGAAGGGCCGGCGTTCGGACCTCCGGCGCGTGCGCGGGGAAGGACATGGGCCTCGAGTGCGCGATGGGTGCCGAATAGGCCTGTGTCAGATAAGCATTCAATGCGGCATAGTCGGCAGGAACACCGGCGGCGACAAGACGGGCTACCGACGTCACCAGAGCATCGACATCGCGCCCGTCCGATGAGTCGAGCGCGACGACGACGTGGTCCCGATCGCCGAGAATCCTGTCGATCCACGACGAACACAGCGTTCGTGGACCGTGCTCGACGAATATTCGCCCTCCGTCCTGCCACGCCTGCTCGACAGTCGCGGCGAAATCGATCGCACCCAGTTGCTGCGTGGTTGCCGCCCGAGCGGCGGCTTCGGTCGTCGGCCGATACCACGTCCCCGTGGAGCACGTGTAGGTTCTCAATCCAGTGTCCACCGTCGGCATCCAGTAGGTCGCCAACCACTCCTCGGTGTTGGATCCCAGCTCGGGAACGTGAGCGGGGATGTCGTACTCGATCGGAACCACGATCATGTTCTGCAGCGCTGCAACGACTCTCGCGCAGCCCTCGGCCCCTCCACCGATCACGCACGATGTCGGTGCGTTGACGACCGTCACGTGTACCGACGGTTCGGACGCCAGCGCGTTGCGGACGTCCTCGACCGGGCCCTCGACGAGGTAGCTGACCCAGCGCGTCTCCGTGATCCCGGCCCGGCTCCACGCGTCCTTCACGAGTTCGAGTTCGGTGCCCGCTACGTCGAGTGCCACGGCAGCGTCGGACACCATCGACGTGATCGGCGTCGGATCGGGCCAGGCCCCCATGGCGATCAGCGCTGTGAGTTCACCCGAGGAGTACCCGATCGTCGCCGACGGACGGATCCCGAGCAGATCACCGGAGATCCTGGCGTGAACCTGCCCGATCACCGACGCGCCCCATACCTGGTGCATCGCGTGGGCCGGCCGCGGTCGGTGCTCGTACGCCCAACCCACGAGAGCCGCCAGTGGGCCGGACCGATCCGCCACCGACTCGACCGCGTCCGGGAACGCCAGCAACAATTCCCGGCCCATTCCGGCGTAGGCCATCGAACCGCCGGGGAAGACGAACACGACGTCTCCCTCGGTTCTGCCCTCCCCGAACCACACTCCGACCGGCAACCGGCCACGGTCGACGAGCCACCGTCGAGCCTGTGCGACACGCGATTCGAACTGCGCCGCAGTGGCCGTCACGACCAACCGAACCGAGCCCGTCGACGACTCCGTGCCTGCGTCGAGAGCCGCCTGCAGCTCCCCAGTGGACTCGCCGCTGAACACGTGCAGTGTCGGCGGCTCGCTCTGCAGGAAGGGCGCGCAGTCTGCCGGTTCCAGTCGAACGCCGGCAGTGTCGCGTCCGAGTGCGCCCACCACGACGTCGACCGGGTGCTTACCCAACGACGGTGCAGCCGAGGTGAACTCGCGCGGCTCGGCGCGGTGCCGACACGCGAGAACCGCGATCGCCACGGCGAGGAGTCCGTATGCGGCGTGGGATCGCCCGAATGCCGTGGACGGATCCCACGATGCGCGCCGCACGGTCCCGTCGTCGTCACCTATGCGGAGAACGTCCTGGCTGTCATCGGTCGACCGCTCGCCGATGACGGCCAGAACCGAGTCTCCATCGCGGCGGGCATCGCTGAGTCGTTTGAGCACCAGCACGACGGCCGCATCCCCCGGCGGCGTCTCCACCCCCAGATCGCGCAGCGCCCGGGTGTGAACCGCCTCGTCGGACAGATCCACCGCGCCGACGACGGCCGCATCCATGTCGCCGCGGCGCAGCCACTGCTCGGCCATCTCGAGTGCGACTGTGCCGGATTGCTCCTCAGCACTGACGGTGAACCCGGGTCCGGTGATTCCCAACTGCGCGTTGATCCTGTTGGCCACCACGTTGGGCATCGATCCGGCCACACCGGCCGGTGTCTGGACCGGCCGCACCGAGCGGCGCACGATGTCGACGAAGTCCGAAGGCAGCGCGTTGCCGTCCGCGTCGGTCCACCCCGGGGCCCGCCACCGAGCGGCGTAGCGCGATACATCCGGGTCACACCCCATTCCGATGATCACCATGGTGCGATCGGAAGGCAAGACCGTCCCGCGGGCCGCATCGCGGGCGGTCTGCAGGAGGAGGACCTGTTGCGGCTCGGCGTCGGCCAGGTCTGTCGGCGGAAACGACACGCCGTCGAGATCGACCGACACGTGCGTGCGCCGACTCGCCCGCTCCCGGCCGCACATGCAGTCCGCGGTCAGGTCCACTACTCCGTCACCGGTGCCGACGTTGGCGCTCAGGGCGACCACGGCGATCTCTGTCACCGGCGTGGGTCGTGCCGGTGCGGGTACGGCCGGCGAGCCCACCGAGTCGCCGGTCCAGGCGTCCACGATCAGATGTGCATTGTTGCCGCCGAAACCGAATGCGCTGATGGCGGCTCGCCGCGAGCCTGTCCAGTCCTCGCGCTCCACAAGGGGTCTCAGTGGCGTGTCCTGAAGGACGGCGGACGGATCGTCGACGTGGAGCGTCGGCGGACGTGTCCCGGAGCCGAGTGCACCGAGAATCTTGAGCAGACCCGCTGCGCCGGCCGTGGTGAGCAAGTGCCCGATGTTGGACTTGAGCGAGCCGACCGGAAGGTCGCGACTGTCTGCGAACACCTGTGCCGTGCTTCGTATCTCGGCGGCGTCACCGATCGGAGTTCCCGTTGCGTGACACTCGAGCAGACCGACGGTCGCCGGATCGATACGTGCCGATCGGTATGCGGCCAGCATGGCGGCAGCCTGTCCGGCTTCGGACGGCGCGAGCACTCCACCGGCGCGTCCGTCGTTACGCAGGCCGATCCCTCGGATCACCCCGTGGATGTGAGCGTCCGATGCCAGCGCGTCGTCCAAGCGCATCAGAGCCACCACCGCAGCACCTTCGCCCGGTATCAAGCCGTCCGCATCCCGATGGAACGGCCTACTGCGTCCCGTTCGGCTCAGTGCCGACAGGGTGCAGAAACTGACATGGGTGAACAAGTCGTCTGCGCGGCTCGATCCACCCGCCAACATCACGTCCGCGGAGTGATCACGCAAACGGTTGCACGCCAATGCAATCGCATACAGAGACGATGCGCAGGCCGCGTCGAGCGCATATCCGCCAAGACCCAGATCGAGAGTGCGCGCTGCCAGCGCGGTCGGCAGCGCGGACAGAAAGCGGTTCAGCGGATTCGCACGTCGCCCGAACGACGACGGTCGTCGACCCGCAGCGCCGTCCTCACCTCCGAACCAAACGTGCTCGGCGTAGTCCACGGCGCCGGTCGACGGATAGGACAGATTGCCCATGATGATTCCGGTTCGGCCGCGTCGAGACTGCTGGCCGGACTCGGTCAGGGCAGCGTCGGCGCATCGAATGGTCCAGGCGAACAACGGATCCAGTGATTCGCTTGTCAAGGGTGTCTGCGTCCGCAGGTCCGTTGCCTCGGTTCGTCTCACGACGGACGCAAGTGCCGAGTCCAGGGACCCGCGAAGAGCGGATCCGACGGTGTCCGCGCCACGATCGGTGACGTATCCGCCGATGTCGCCCCAGGTCTTGTCCACGCTGTCGCCAGGGGTTCCCCGTACGGTGTTCCGCGGCACCCGCCACCGATCGTCGTCGACCGTCGACAGACAGTCTTTTCCCTCGGCGATGTTGTGCCAGAAAGCGTCCGGCGTCGACGCTCCGGGCAACACGCACCCGCGGCCGACTATCGCGATCGGCTCACTCACCGCGATGCCCAGCGGCCGACGTCACGCGCATCGCCTCGGCGTGGCGGTCCGTTCTGCGTACCAAGGACACACCCATCAACTGTGTGACGACAGAGCCCTCGCCGTCGAGAACGGCCACATCACACTGTGCGGTCAGGTCGTCGTGGCCGCGTGATTCGACCACGACACGTGCGCCGGGGCCGACGGGACCGCTCATGGATACGGTGGCCGCAGCGACCGCCATGGGGAGGAACGCAGCACCCTCCACGTGCTCTGCCCAGAGCAGGGCGAGCTGCAGGCCGGCATCGATCGCCAGGGGATCGGAATGCAGCGCTTCGCTCTGCCAATCCATCGCATCGACACCTGTCACCTGCGCGCAGCCGCCGTCGGAATCGAGTCGGTCGATCCGTGATAGAGCGCGAAAACGAGGACCGTGGAACAGAACCGGTGACCGGTAAGGATCTGCGAGGCCAGCGGATCCTGCGGATCCCGCGGACCACCGACGCACGTCACCTCCGGCCGCGACGGTCGCCTCGTAGTGTCTGCCGTGCCGAGCGCTGCGCACCTCGAGTGCGAGTCCGTCGACCGAGTGCTTCGACACGATGTGCAGATCGTGGCTCCCGGTGCCGAAGTGCTCGAGTTCGACGCCGCGGACGACATCGAGATCGGTGACGGTGAAGGTCTGCGAGGCCGGTCGCCACGCACGAGCGGCGCTCAGGATCCATTCCAGGACGACCGTCATCGGAACCACCGGCTTGTCGACGGGTACGTGGTCGGCAAGATACGCATGCGTCGATGCGTCTACGTGGACGGTCCCCATCACGTCGGACGTGGTCCGCCGGGACATGGAGCCGTCGCCACCCGAGGCGATGATGCCGATGCGAACCGGGCCGGGGCCCCGATCCAGTTCGTGCGCAAACGCATCCGATCCTGCGTCGAGTGGCACCAGTTGGGCTCCCTTGCTCAGGAAATGCTCGCGAAGGCCTGGATCGACCATGCCGCCATCCCACGGGCCCCAATCGATGGACCGCACGATGCAGTCGGGATTGCGCGTCGCAACGGTGCCAGCGACCTGGCCGAGCACTTCGTTGGCCATCGCGTAGTCGCTCTGCCCTACGTTTCCGAAACGTGCTGTGACGGAGGAGAACACGAAGAGAGACTGGATCCGGTCGAGATCCACCGCATCGAGCAGATTTCGCAGACCCCGGACTTTTGTGTCGAAGACCGCCGCGAACTGCTCGTTCGACTTGTCGATCAGGTACCTGTCCTGGACTACGCCGGCACCGTGAACGATTCCGGTGACAGCACCCGATTGCTCACTGACCATGCGAAGTGTCTCGCGGACAGCATCGGCATTCCGAATGTCGACGTCACGATATTCAGCATGAGCGCCGACCGCCTTCACGCCCGCGATCGTGGAGCGTATTTCTCGCACCGCGAGTACGTGGGACGCCTGTTCGGCGATTGCGGCCGGTCCCGCGGCGAGACCGTCGCGTCGAGCGATCGAACTCAACGCGCGACGCAGCTGGTGTTCGTCTGCGGCCGATTCCAACTCGGCCGGCTCGTCGGTCAACTCCGTTCTGCCGAGAAGAACCACGGTCACCGATCGGGCTCCACCTCGCACCATCCGCTCCGCCAAGGCGTGTACCGAGCGTGCGGTGACTCCCCGTCCGCCCCCCGTTGCAACGATCACCTGATCGGAATCAGCGATCGGACTGCGGGCCTCGCCGGTGTCCGAGGGATCGGAGGGATTCGAGGTGACATTGTCGAGAACACTGCGACTGCCGTCCGCGCTCAACCCGACGTCGCGTTGCGAACCTCCGCCGAGCAGTTCGGCCACCACCGCGGCTGCGATGTCGCCGGCGGGCCGCGTTCCCGTATCGATGTCGATCGCCTTGCAGACCGTGCGTTCGAGCTCCAGATCGACCGTCCTGGCCAATGCGGCAGCGCCGCCGGTCCACGCTCGGATTCCGGCTCGACCCGAGAGTCCGAAGTCGCCACCGGTGTCCTGAACGGTGGCGATCGACTCGAGTACGTCCGAGCCTTCGGCGACGACGGTACGTACGACATCGAAGACGGTCCGGTTGAGCTCGGTGGCCTCGTCGACCGTCGCAACGTTCTTCAGTGCGTCGAGTACGACGAGAGAAGTGACGGTCCCGTACGAACGATCGGCAACGCTCGCGTCAGCGAGTACGGCGTCGATCCCGTGCTCGACCAGCAGCGAGACGACTGCGGGGGCTGTCCCGCCACCGTCGTCCGTCACGGCAACGGTGCCACTTCGCAGGCCCGGCAGCTCGAGACCGGGGATCGGGGCCCCGACCATGACCGAATCCGACCTGATCAGTGCGCTGCCCGGGGTGGCGGTTGCGGTTTCTGTGATAGCCGGAGTCTCGGTGGCTTCCGAATCAGGTTCGGCGCCGGTGGAATTCATCATGGATTGGAATCGGTCGGCGATGCGGTCGACGGTGGTCAGTTCGGCGAGTTGTGAGACGTCGAAGTCGATGGAGGCGAGGTCGGGTAGTCGTTTGCGCAGGTCTGCGAGGATTTCGACTCGTTTGATCGAGTCGATGCCGAGGTCGGCTGCGAGTTCCATGTCGGAGTCGATGACTTCGGCGGGGAAGCCGGTCTTGGCGGCGATGACGTCGATGAGGGTCTCGGTGACGTTGTCGGGCGCAGGTGGAGCCACGGGTGCCAGTGCAGCCGCGGGAGCCATCGGAACCGCGGGAGCCATCGGAACCGCGGGCGTGGCGTCGATCCGTGCAGGCTCGACGGCGGGGGCAGAGTCCGCACGCGGTTCAGCGTGCGGCGCCGTAGAGGTCGGCGGAGATGCTGGCTGCTGCGGCCGAAAGTACTGCTCCTCCGGCATATCCGGAATGCGAGCGCCGGTGAAGGTCGCTTCGATCGTGGCCAGATAAGCGCGATGCGAATCCGCCATGACTTGCGCGAACATGGTGTGGGCCTCGGCCGTCTGACGCTGCGACTCGCGGAAGGCACTCAACCAGCCGTCCTGCGCCACGTCGGCGGCCCGTGCGGGGAGTGGCGTCGGTGTGGGGAGCGGTGTCGGTGTGGGGAGTGGTGTCGATGTGGGGAGTGGTGTCGATGTGCGCAGCGGCGTCGGTGCAGGGGGCGGTGTCTGTGCGACCTCGACGACAGGACTCGAAATATGTTGTCCAGCACCATTCTTCGGTCGAGGAAGAGGCTCGGGAGTGCGTGTCGCCCGAGCTACGTCCGGGCGCACGGGCGCTGAATCGTCCACATGGTTCGCCCCGTTCACGGGAACGCTCATGCGTGGAGCGGTCGCCGACACAGGTTCCGGCTCGGCGTCCCACCACGATCGATAGTCCATGGCAAGCCCAGCGACCGCGAGGGTACCTATTCCTTCCTGCAAGGCGGTGATGCCGTGCCGCCCCTTCCGGTCGAGCCCGACAGCAAGGTGCTCTCTGCCCTCGAGAATGCGGTCCACCATTCCGGTAACCGATTGACCGGCACCGACTTCGACGAATGTCCTGACTCCCGCTTCGTACATCGCTTCGATCTCGTCGACGAAATCGACCGGAGACACGAGCTGCCCGGCGATGCCGCTGCGGATCGCATCGACATCGGCGGTGTAGAGCGCGCCACCCTCGTTCCGATACACGTCCATCGTGGGGGCAGAGATCGGCAAGGTCTGGAGAAAATCGGACAGTGGCGCGACCGCGGACTGCATCTGCGGTGAGTGGAACGCCCCGGAGATACGCAGACGTCGAACGGTGATCCCATCGTCGACGAGTCTCGATTCGATCGATTCGATCGATGCAACGGAGCCTGCCAACGTCACCTGCCGGGGTCCGTTGTGGTTGGCGACGACGACATCGTCGAGCCCGCACTCCTCGATCACGTGCTCGGCACCGTGCCGCGACACCGCCGCCGACAACATTGCGCCGGGCGCGGTCGATGCATCGCGCATGACCTCACCGCGGACACGCGAGAGGCGCAGAAGAGCTTCGTCGTCCAACGCTCCGGCTGCGCGAAGTGCCACCAGTTCGCCGAAGCTGTGTCCCGCAACGCAATCGGGTGTCAGGCCGAGACCGTCCAATACGCGCATCAGGGCAAGACTGTGGGCCGCGAGGGCGGGCTGGGCCCACTCGGTGCGGGTGAGCAGGTCCTCCGACGCATCCCGTTCATCGTCGGAGAACGACGGAACCGGGTGCACCACGCGGTGCAGCGGCATGTCGGCAAGAGAAACGAGCTCGGCATCGTCCCACGCCGACCGTGCCCGCGGGTCCGTCATCGCGAGGCTCCCGCCCATCCCCACGTATTGCGCACCCTGTCCGGGAAAAACCCAGGCGCACTTGAGGTCACCGTCAACAGGCCGGCCGGAGTACACCATGGCGTCCGGAGTCGCGAAGGCGTCGTCGGTGGCCGAGTCGATCAGTGACCGAAGCCGCCCGAGCTGTCTGGACAGGTGTTCGGTGTTCGTCGCCACGACGGAGAGACGGTGGGGTGCAGCACTGTCGAACGACAGCTGTGACTCGTGAGCGGTGAAGGCAAGACTCGACGGCGAGTTCGTCAGCCGTTCGGCGGCGGCGACCAACTCCTCGGTCGAGGCCGCGGACAGGAGCACCAGTTCGGAGGGATTCACGCGGGTCAGCGGCGCCGGCTTGGCGACCGATCCGGAGTGAGGTGTGTACTCCTGCAATGTCACGTGGAAGTTCGAACCTCCGAACCCGAAGCTGGACACGGACGCTCGGCGGCTTTGTCCGGGCGCCTTGATCCACGGCCTCGCCTCGGTGTTGAGATAGATGGGCCCGTCGGTCAGGTCGAGGGCGGAATTGGGTCGATCCACCTTGATGGTGGGCGGCAGAACCTTGTTGTGCAGAGCAAGAATGGCTTTGAGCATTCCCACTGCTCCCGCCGCGGACTTGGTGTGTCCGAACTGAGATTTCGCCGACCCGAGTGCGCACCACTGGGAATCGGATCGGCCCGATGCTGCGAAGACCGAACTCAATGCGGTGAACTCGGCGGCGTCTCCGGCTCTGGTTCCGGTGCCGTGGCTTTCGACCAGGTCGACCGAATCGGGTCCGTAGCCCGCGGCTCGGTATGCCCTATCGAGAGCGCGCGACTGTCCCTGTGGCGCAGGGGCGTAGATGGCGCCGCCTCGCCCGTCCGAGGAGCTTCCGACACCGCGCACGACCGCGTAGATCCTGTCGCCCTGCTCTTCTGCGTCCGACAATCGTTTGAGCGCGAACATGACGATCGCCTCACCCAACATCGTTCCGTCTGCCGCGTCCGAGAACGGCCTGCAATCCTCGGTCGGAGACAGCGCCGGAGTCTTGCTGAAGCACATGTAGGTGAGGATGTCGTTGAGCGTGTCGGCGCCGCCGGCGATGACGGCATCCGCTGCACCGCTGGCAAGCTCGCCGACCGCGGTCGACACCGCTGCCAGGGAGCTGGCACATGCGGCATCGACCGACATGTTGGTCCCGTGCAGGTCGAAGCAATTGGCGATTCGACCGGCAACGACATTGGGGAGCATTCCCGGGAACGTGGATTCCTGCCACTGCGCGTACTGATCTGCGATGCGGTCGCAGATCCGCTGCGCCTGATCTTCCTCCACACCGGTGCTGCGCAGTGCGGACAACCATACCGGTCGTTGCATTCGATTGCTCATCGTCCGCTGGAGATTCAGGGCGCCCGTACCGATGATCACAGCGACCCGCTCGCGGTCGAGTTCCTCGGCGCAGTTCTTCTTGACGTCCTCGAGCAACCGCTCGGCCACCACAAGCGAGAGCAGCTGAGTGGAATCGGTGGCGGACAGTGTGTTCGGGGAGATCCCGTACCGGGTCGGATCGAAGTCCACGTAGGGCAGGAAGGCGCCGCGGCGTCCGTATGTTCGATCGACCGCGGACGGATCGGGATCGTAGTAGTCCGACACATTCCAATGGCTCGCCGGAACGTCGGTGATCAGATCGTCTCCTTCGATCACCGAGCGCCAGAACGACCGGGACGACGATTCCCCCGGCGTCAGCGAACCGATGCCCACAACTGCGATTTCGACCTGCCGCATGTCGTGATCGTCGACCGGAAGATGATTCTGAGGCATGTGTTTTCCCGTTCTCAGTGGATGGGCAGGGTAGTGGCGACGTCTCGAGCGGGCATGGCGTCGATGCGCCGGGACTCGTAGGCGAAGGCTGACGTAGGTAGACGCAGACCGCACGTTCGTAGTTGGTGCAGCCTGGTGACGACGGCTGCGCCGCCGAGGAGGTTACGAGCGATCTGGACGACTGTGCGGTTGTCGGGATCGGCGAGATACCCATCACGAGACCAGCGGTTGAAGGCCCCCATGGCCGGACCGCACCATATCTGATAGTCGTGTCGCCGATCGGAGTTTCCCGTGACGGGCCAGCGGCTGGACTGCCCGAGGTAGGACCGAAAGATCAGTGCCATACGGTGTTTTGGATCGACAGCCGCGCGCTCGAGTTCTGCGCTGTCACGATCTTGCCAGTAGGCGACGGTGTCGGCCCACGCGGCGTCGACGGTGCCCCGCAGTACGTCGCGCTCGAGCCTGGCCTTCTGGCGGGCCGGGATCGTGTCGAGACTGTCGAAACGGCGGTACAACTCGGCCAACATGTTCGCACGGTTCGCGAACATCGTTCCGCGGTGCAGAACCTGTTGTGTAGCACCGAGTTCGAACATGTCGGCAGAAGGGGCCGTCGTCGTGTCGGTGATGTCGGCCTGCGCGAGGAGTTCTTTGGCCTCGGACACCAATCCGGATTCGACCGCGGCCTGGTTCACGGAGCCGGTGAGGACGTAGTCCGCGCCGAGCGCGAAGGCGGATGCGACGGAATGGGGAGTGCCGAGTCCGCCTGCAGCCCCGACGAGTGGTGACCGCTCGAACCGGAAGCGGCGAACGCAATCGTCACGCACGGCGGCAACCGCCGGCAGAACCACGCCGAGAGGGCGATTGTCGGTGTGGCCGCCGCTGTCCGCCTCGACTGTCACGTCGTCGGCGACGGAAACGAGTGCTGCGAGTGCCGCTTCTCGGTCCGTGATGAGATCGTGGTCGCGAAGGTATGTGATCAGGTCGCCTGGCGCGGGGGAGAGAAAGAGCTCGGCGACTTCCGGTCTCGACACTTTGGCTATGAGGGTTCGAGGGCGGACGACATTGCCTTCGTGGTCTGTCGTCAGGCCGGAGATCGAGCATCGGACGACAGAGGGGGCGAGCGACATGAATGCCGAGGCGGACACGATGGGTACGTGGCGCGACAACACGATCTCGGTGATCGCTTGCTCTCGATCGGGCTGGTGAGGTGCGTTGATCAGGTTGACGCCCCAGTTTCGGCGGCCGGGCAGCGCGCGATGCAACTCGTCCACGGCCCGCTCGACACGCTCGCGGTCCAGTCCGCCCGAGCCGAATATCCCCACGAATCCTGCTCGGGCCAGTGCGATCACCATCGATGTCGTGGCAATTCCCTTGGCCATCTCGCCACCGATGTAGGCATGGAGCGCATCGTGCTTTCGCGCGAAGTGCGAATCACCGAGGTTCTGCGGAAGCAGTGGCGGGAGTGAGCCGATCAGGTCCACGTCGTGCAGCGTCCGAAGACACTGCTCCGTCTCTCCTTCTGCGCACATCAGTCCGACGGAGCCCTCGTGCCGGTTTCGCACCACGTGCACCCCCAGGTCGGCACGTCGAGCGAGATCGACCAGCGGTGTACCGGCGTACACAGGGGCAGAAGTAGCGCAATCGGTGGCCAAGGCACCCTCCATCGGGACGACGTTCGCGGCGACAACCACTGCGACGTCGACGATGGCGATTGCTCCCGCAGCGGTGGGCCCGAGACGGGGCCCGAGCACGACGAGACGAAGAACCCCGACTGCCCTGTCCATCAGTTCTATCAGTGTCGCGAGTCACAAACACTGGTCCGAGACACCAGTCGTCGTCGACGGGGAGGACCGATGGCGTTCTGCCGGAGCGACATACACGGCGTCCGGTGTCCGCCGCCGCACATTTGGTGCGCCGGCCCATTGTGCGGAGCGGTGTTCGAGGTCATGGTTTGCCGACCAGGAGTGACGAGCGCGGAGGCCATCGATGAGCAGTGCACAGATCCGGATCGACCTCGGTGGGGTGCAGGAGACCCTTTTGTGGCCGTTGTATTGCCGTGCGGCCGAGGCGGCGAGGTCGGATGCCGTGTTGCGCGACGCCCGAGCGATCGAGCTCGTCGACTCGATCGATTACGCGTTCGCCGAGAGATTCGGCGACCCCGATGTGGTGTTCGCGCTGCGCGCTGCGTGTTTCGACGCGGCTGTGCGCGACTTCTTGGTCGAGAACCCGAAAGGGACCGTAGTGGCCCTGGGTGACGGTCTGGAGACTCAGTTCTGGCGTGTGGACAACGGTTCGGTGACGTGGCTGTCGATCGACCTCGATGTCCCAACCACGTTGCGGCGCAAATTGTTACCTGACGATGAGCGCAATCGGGCCATGGCGTGCTCCGCTCTGGACACGTCATGGTTCGACTCGGTGGATCCGAGCGACGGTGTCTTCATCACCGCTCAGGGGCTTTTCATGTATTTGGAAGGGTCCGAGGTCTTCGAGCTCATCCGCCGGTGTTCGGAGCAATTCCCCGGCGCAAGCATGATGTTCGATGCGGTACCGAAGTGGCTCACGAGAAGTTCCAGAAGTGGAACTCGGTTGTCACGCATGATGATGCGCGGTCGATCGGACGAGAACAGCTACGTGTTACCCCCCATGAGATGGGCGATGAGCGTCGACACGATTCGACGCAGACTGCTCGACCTTCCGGGCGTCGCCTCGACCGAGATTCGTAGCTTCCCACCCGGCCGCGGCTTTTCGATGGGGACCCTCTACCCGGCGGCCGTCACCGCGCCACTGGTGCGGAAGATCTGTCCCAGCAATGTTCTGGTGACGTTCGGGTCCTGAATCGGTGCAGGCAGCCTCGAAAGCCATTGTCGCGCCGCAATCGTGGAGACAGCGCGTCCACGGTGATGCTGTCGCCGATCTTCGGCCATGCAGCACACGCATGAGAGGTGCGTCATTGTCGGCGTTGTGCGTAGCGCAGAGGCAAGGCATCTTGTGATGGAGACGACATCCGCACGCCCCGAGCACATTCGGGCTGCGCAGACAACGGAACCGAGGAATGCAGTGAGCAGAATAGTGATCAGCGGTGCGTCGGGCGACCTCGGCCGACGCGTCACCAGTGGTCTTCTCGAGCGCGATCCCGACAGGGAACTCACCTTGGTGACCAGGTCACCTGCACATCTCCCTGCGCCCGCGCATGCCGTCTCGGTTCGCGCGGGTGACTACCAGGATCGATCGCTGCTGACCGAGGCTTACCGGGACGGCGACATCCTGTTCCTGATCAGTGGACTCAATCTGGGTCGACGGATCGACGAGCATCGGAACGCGATCGAGGCCGCGAAGGCGGCGGGGATCCGTCACATCGTCTACACCTCGGTCGGCGGGGTGCAACCCGGGAACCCCGCACTCTCTGCCATCGATCACCTCCAGACCGAGTCGGACCTGCGTTCGTGCGGAATCCCCGTCACCTTCCTCCGCAATCAGCTCTACGCCGAAATCGTCGCGGCGATCTGGCTCGCGCCGGCGGCCGAAGAGGGTGTCCTTCGGATGGCATGCGGACACGGATCGCTCGCGCCGGTGTCCAAGATCGACATCGCGAATGTCGCGGCGACGATTCTCGACGATCCGGACCAGCACCAGGGCGCGGTGTACGAGATCACCGGTCCGGAGTTGCTCACGATGACGGAGATCGCCGAACTCGGATCCGCGACCTGGGGTAGGCCCATCGCGTACGAACCCGTGTCCGCAGCGGACCGCCTCGCGTACTTCGACTCCGTTGGCTTGCCGAGGACTTACGACCCGACCATGCCGGCCAGCGCCGACGGCCACATGTGGGCCAGCGACGAATTGGTGTCGGCCGACCTCGCAGTGGCACTCGGTTACCAGAAGCTGCTGTCCGGACATGTCGAGCAGATCACCGGACGTCCGCCCGCCCCGCTGCGCTCGATTCTGCGGGAGCTCCGCGGTGTCCGGTACGACCAAATCGCTGCGTCCCGCTGACCGCAGCGGCCAGATGTCGAGCTCACACGGCGGACGTGTCGTGCTCGTCGACCGCGTGTCGAGCTGCGATGTACCCGAATGTCATTGCGGGTCCGATGTTGATGCCCCCGGAAGGGTAATGGCCTCCCATCACGCTGGACTGGTCCGAGCCCACTGCGTACAGACCGGCGATGGGTCGGTCGGTGCTGTCGAGCACCCGAGCGGCTGCGTCCGTGGTGATTCCAGCGAACGTTCCAAAACTCCCGGGCACGAGTTTGACGGCGTAGAACGGCCCTTTCTCGATCGGAGCCAGCGTGGGGTTGGGGAAGGGGTTGTCGGGGTCGCCGGAACCGCGATTGAACGGTGTGGCGCCGCGGTGAAATTCCTCGTCGACTCCCTTCCGCGCCCCTTCGTTGAACGTTGCCACCGTGCGTTCGATCTGCGCGGGATCGACGCCGCACTTCTCGGCGAGCTCCGCCAGTGTTCTGCCTCGGTGTAGGTAGCCCGACCGGACGTAGGGCCACACCGGTATCGGGCGCGGCTTGGACATGCCCAGGGGATACAACCGTTGAAATCTGTGGTCGCTCACCAGCCAGGAGCAGACTTCGTCTCCTTCGGGCACGGCGTCGAGCATCGCTGTCGTGTAGTCGTGGTATCCGTCGGCTTCGTTGACGAACCGTTTGCCCGATGCGAGGACGCCGATGACCCCGGGTTTTCCTCGGTCGAGGATGTGCGGGAACACCCCGGTGGCGCCGTTGCGGTAACGAACGAGCGAAACCGGACAGTAGGCCACGGGTGACGCCAGGGTTGTGTCCAGTCGGCCACCGACGGTCTCGGCGAGCGCGATGCCGTCGCCTGTGGTGGTGTCGGGGGCGAGTGTCCAGTGTTCCCGCCCGGTGGGGGTGCGAGGGAAGTACCTCTTTCGCATGGGGATGTTGTTCGGAAATCCGCCGGTGGCGAGTACGACTCCACGCGCAGCGGTGATCGTCATCGGTCCGGTGGGTGTGTCGATGCGTGCGCCGGTCACACGTCCGTCCGTATCGGTGAGGAGTGCACGCGCCGGGGAACCGACAAGTATGTCGACCCCGAGATCGTGTGCCGATGCGAGCAGTCGACCGATCAGGGCGGTGCCGTTGACGAGTTGCATTCCTTTGCGGGCGGTGGCCAAGTCGAGGATGTGGCGGGTGACTCGGCGTGCTGCGTGTGCGAAGGCCTTCGGTGAACGGGTGGCGTGCAGGAAGGCCTGCAGGTCAGGTCCTGCCATGATTCCCATTCCGAGGAAAGAAGTTTCGTACAGTTGCCATCGAAGCTTCGCGCGGACGTCGGCGGGAATTTTGTAGGCGTCGATCGGCTGCGGGGCGACGGAGCGGTGGCCCGTTCCGGCGCCAGGGGTGTCGCCGTGAATGTCCGCAATCTGTGTGCCGGCGACGAACTGCAGCTTGGTCTCGTTCTGGAAGAAGCCGACCATTTCTGGAGCGTTGCGCAAGAAGGCATCCACTTTGGCCGAGTCGTAGTTCGCCCCGAGTCGATTCCGGAGGTACGTGCGTGGCAGCTCGATGTCTTCGTCGACTCCGTCGGCAACCGCGAGTGGGTTTCGAGGCGCCCACATCCATCCACCCGACCATGCCGTTGCTCCGCCGCAGACGTCTGCTTTTTCCGCCACGACGACTTTCGCGCCGTGATGTGCTGCGGTGACGGCGGCTGCGAGACCGCCCGCTCCCGCGCCGATGACGAGAAGGTCACACGATTTTGTGTCGGTCATCGCTGCGCCTGTCCTGTCCACTTGTAAGACCACAGACTGGCGACGAGCGCTACGGTGCACGCGGCGGCGAGCAAGATCGCCACTGGGGTGTAGCTACCGCTGCCGTCGATCAGAGCGGTTGCGATCAGCGGAACGAACCCGCCTACCGCGCCTGCTACGGCGTAGCCGAATCCTGCTCCGCTATAACGAATTCGAGCGTCGAACATGTCGGTGAACCAAGTCTGCTGCACCGATGCGGAGATGTTGTGTCCGAGGTTGATGAGGAGGAAGAAGCCGAGAATCATCATCGGCATCGAGCCGTGCTCGAGTGCTGAGAAGAACGGAACTCCTGCCGCGGCCGCACACACCGGTCCGACGACGTAGAACCAGCGCGAACCGAATCGGTCTGCGAGCGTTCCCCACAGCGCTGTGGCAGGCACGGCGAGAGCGAGAGCGACCATCGATGCAGTGAGCACGCTGCTGGGGGGAGTGTCGGTGTAGTTCTTGACATACACCAACGAAAAGGTGAAACCCAGGTAGAACGTGCATTGATCGACCAAACGCATCCCGATGATTGCCAAGATTTGCTTGGGGCTGGTCCGCAGCGCCTCGATCAGCGGCGCGCTCTGCTTCTTCTGCGCCGCTTCGAGTTTCACGAACTCTTTCGATTCGGGCACACCGCTTCGGATCCACAGTCCGACGAGGGCGAAGGCAATGGAGACGAGGAAAGGAATCCGCCACCCCCAGGCTTCGAACTGCTGCTCGTCGGTGAGCGTGGTAACCAGCGAGAAGGCGAGCGTTCCGAGCAACAGGCCGAGGAACGACCCGATCTGGACTCCGCTGGCAAGGAAGTTTCTCTTGTGCTTGGGAGCGTTCTCCACTGCCATCAAGGCAGCGCCGCCCCACTCGCCTCCCACCGCGATACCTTGAATCGCTCGTAGAGTCACCAGCAGAACAGGTGCGGCAATACCGATGGCGGCGTACGTCGGCAGGAGTCCGATGGCCGTACTGGCCAGGCCCATGATCAAGATCGTGATCACCAGCATCTTGCGTCGCCCGACGCGGTCACCGAAGTGACCGAATATCGCGCCGCCGATCGGCCGGAACACGAAGCCCACCGCGAACGAACCCAAGGATGCGAGCGTTGCCGCCGTCGGATTTGCCGACGGGAAGAACAGTGGCCCGAACACCAGGGCGGCGGCGGTGCCGTACAGGAAGAAGTCGTACCAATCGACGATGGCGCCGACCGTGCTTGCCATCGCTGCGCGACGTGATCCGCCCCCGAGGGGTGCGGACGACGCGGCGACGGGGCTCGATGCGAACGGGCTCGAATCGGGTTCGGGTACAGGCGGTTTCAGAGTTGACATTCTCGGGCCCTCTCGGTGACGGCGATCGACGTGATCAGGAATGTTGCGAAGTACGCGGTGTGATGTTTCAATGACTACGTAGTCATTTGTGATCCACAGCATAAGTACATCCAGCGCGAACCGTCAACTCCCACCCACGATCTATCCGAAGGACCGTTCATGCACCGACCGATAGGACTGGCACATCTGTCCGCGCTCTCTCTACCTCCGCACGAATTGGTCAGCGCAGCTGCACAAGTCGGATACTCATCCGTCGGTGTTCGGGTCCATCCGGCCACCGCGTCGGAAGAGCAATACCCGATGACAGCGCATTCGTCGATGTCGCGGCGGACACGGACCACACTCGCAGACACTGGACTGAGAGTGTTCGATGTCGAGGTCTTCACCCTTGACGGGGCACGAGGCCCCGATCAATGGATGCCGGTGCTGGAAGCGGGCGCGTTTCTCGGCGCCGACGTCCTCAACGTCATCGGCGGCGACCCAGAGCGAAATCGTCTGCTCGACAGTCTGGCGCACCTGGTTCATGACGCAGCGCAGTTCGGTATCGCCGCCTCGATCGAACCGATTTCGTATCAGCACGTCGACACCTTCACCGACGCCGCGGCCGTCGCACGACACACTGGGTGCGCGATCATGCTGGACGTCCTGCACTTCGTGCGTGCCGGAGGAACCATCTCCGACCTCGAGGCAGCACCCGGCGGCGCCGTCCGCGTCATCCAACTCTGCGACGGACCGCCGACCGTCCCCGCGCTGCCGAATCCGCACACCATGCCACTGGGACAGGACACCAACGGCTCACCTCGCCAGATCGAGTCTCGGGCCAAGCGCCTCGTTCCGTCTACCGGATCCTTTCCCCTGGTCGATATTCTGCGGGCACTACCGGGTGTGCCAATCAGCGTCGAGGTCCCCGACGTCGATTTCGTCGAAACCCACGGTGCCGGGGCGCATCTCACACGATTGTTCACCGCGACGAGCGAGCTCGTCGCATCCGCCGACCACGACTCCATGGAGATTTCACGATGAGCGCACCGCAGACTGCTACCGAGCTTCTGCCGACCACGGCAGACCCATCGACCTGCTACCCGGAACGCTTTCGCGGCCGCACGGTCCTCGTCACCGGCGCCGCCGGAGGCTTGGGATCGGTTACGGCCGACCGTCTCGAACGTGAAGGCGCAACGGTAGTTCGCACCGACGTTGCCGGCGGCACGCAGGGCGACCACACCATCACAGCACTCGACGTCACCGACAGGGATTCGTGGAACCGCGCGCTCGACGACATCATGTCGACGCACGGCCGACTCGATGCTGCCCTCTTCGCGCACGGAATCCAAGGGCCCGAAACGCCGCTCACCGAAATGTCGTTCGACGGCTGGGCGAAAACTCTGAGTGTCAATCTCGACGGCTGCTTCCACGGACTGGCCGCAATTCTTCCCCTGATGACATCACGCGGATACGGACGGGTGACGATCCTGTCGTCGATCTCGGCGCGAGAGGGAAACCCGCACCAAGGCGCCTACTCCGCATCCAAAGCGGGGGTCGTGTCCTTGGTGAAAACAGCAGCGAAAGAGGTTGCTACACGCAATGTTACGGTCAACGCCATCGCACCATCGATGATGGACACACCCATGCTGGCCGACCTCAGCCCCGAACGCAACGCCGCGCTCCTGGCCCGAGTACCGATGGGCAGGGTAGGAAGCACGGCGGAGTTCTCTGCCCTGGCCACATGGTTGCTGTCGACCGAAGCCAGTTACGTGACGGGACAAACCCTGGACCTCAGCGGAGGCCGCAACACGGCCTGATACCCGCCGCAGTCGATGTTCTCGGCCGACCACACTGCGCACGGTAGTGTCTCCGGTGTGGTGACCAGCGTCGACCTAGCCGCTCACCTCGGCCTGAGTCAAACCACGGTCTCGCGGGTCATGCGGGGTGATCCTGCGGTCTCCGAACGCACCACGAAACGAGTTCTGGAAGCGGCCCGTCAACTGGGCTATGTACCCAACTCGGCGGCCCGAAGTCTCGTCACGCGGCGCGCCCGTGCCGTTGGGGTGGTCGTAGCAGACCTCAGGTCACCGTTCTACCCGACGGTCGTCGACGCGATCCAACATCGTCTCGCCGAACGCGGATACCGAATGGCCCTCATCCGAGACCCCGACGACGCCGACGGTATCGACAGCGTCGACGTGCTCGATCCTGCGACCGTTGACGGAATGATATTCGTATCAGCACGACAGAACTCGCTCACCGTCCGCAAAGTGTTGGCGCGCAACACACCTGTGGTGCTTCTCAGTCGAGACGACCCTACGCTCGATCTCGAAGTCGTGTTGTCCGACGATGTCGGTTCCGGCGAACTGGTCGCCGAACATCTCACCGCTTTGGGACATCGGGACATCGCCATCCTCTCCGTCCCGCGCGACCGCACGAACGGAGCCGCACGTGAAGACGGCGCATTGCAAGCCCTCGCCCGTCGCGGAATCGGTGTCCCCAGCGAGTACATCAAGCGAGCCACGATGACCCATTCACACGGAGTGGAGATGGCGACGACGCTACTGACGCTTCCGAAGCCGCCCACCGCAATGTACTGCGTCACGGACGAACTGGCGTTCGCTGCACTCGATGCGGCGTCCAGAATGGCTGTCGCGGTGCCAGGTGAGTTGTCGATCATCGGCTTCGACGATTCCCCACAGTCGCAATGGGCGATGATCGATCTGACCACTGTTCACCAGCCCATAGACGACATGGCAGCGGAAGCTGTGCGCCTCCTTCTCGCACGGTTGGACGACGACGCGCCCGAGAAGCCGGGGCCGCGAGTATTTCCCGTCAGCCTCGTTGTTCGTGGAACCACAGGCCCCGTCTTCCACCGCACGTGAAGTCGACTCGGTCAACGGGCCGCCACGACCATCGAGTCGTGAACGAGGTCGCTCAGCAATTCCTGGACATGAGAACCGTCGGCGTGTCCGTACATGACCAGATCGGGACGGATCAGAACCACGTCGGCGCCGAGGCCATCGATCAAGGTGCCGTAGAAGCCGTCCACATCGCGTACCACGTCGCCGACAATCACCTGCTGAAGACCGATCGCATCGAGGTTGCTTCTCAACTCGTCGGACTGCCGTGCAAGCACGTCTTCGCGTGCTATCAAGACGAACCCGAACTCGAGTATGTCGTCGAATGGGGTTGTCGAATGATCTTTCTCGACTTTTCCCTGGCCGGGAACGGTACCCGCACCCGGTTGCAGTGATCCCGATGTGGTGCGGCGCAGCACTCCGGCAGTCAAAACGGGAAACTTGGGTTTCGGCGCCACGTTGAACCGGAACATCAAGTCGCGCAGTGTCGCAAGCACCCGATTGGTCGTGTTGGCAACTTTGCCCAGTGACCGCGATGCAAGCATGAGCTGCTTCGCGTGCGGTTTGCGCTCGAGCTCGTAGGTGTCCAGAAGTGACTCGTCGGCAACGCCGCGCACCACCAGATCCAACTTCCACGCGAGGTTGATCGCGTCGCGGATTCCCGAACATGCGCCTTGACCCATGTAGGGCGGGTTCGTGTGCGCTGCGTCGCCCACGAGAAAGACGTTGCCCTTACGCCATTGATTCGCCAGGCGACATTCGAACGTGTACACCAGATTTCGAATCAGTTCGACGTTCTCGGCATCGATGTCGTGGTACTGCTTCAACATGCGAAACGCCGCCTCGGGGGTATCCATGTCTTCCGTTTTTTCGTTGTCGAGCAATGCGAACTCGAAACGCTGACGTTTGCGGCCGATCGGTATGAACATGTAGCCGCGCGCGGGGTCGCACATTTGCACTGCATTGCTGTCGAACTTGGCCGGCAACGGGGCAAGGGGTTCGGTGTCCACGCACATCCACCGCTCGTTGAAGCCGAAGTCGTGGCGAGATATGCCCATCGCCTCGCGGACGAAACTGTTGGAGCCGTCCGATCCGACGAGGAAGCGCGAGCGGACACGGATGGTGCGGGGTTCGGTGCCGCGCTCGGAGTTGCGGCGACGTTCGGTTGCGGTGAGCACGGCGCCGGATTCGTCCTGCATCAGTCCGTCCGCTGTGTAACCGCGCAGAAGACGTACGTTCGGCGCCGCCTCGATCCGGTCGAGCAGCGCTCGCTCGATGTCGGGCTGATGCACGGCGAGGTGGTCGCTCCACAACATCTTGTGAGAGTTCCCCGCAGCCACGTCGAGAAGCATCTGGCCTTTGGTGTTGAACCACCCGTACTGCGGTGTCGTCCACGAGTCCCTGAGCGCCTCCTCGGCGTCGCACGCATAGCTCAGTAACCGGGCTGTCTCCCCGTCGATGTGAGTCAGGCGCGGCTTGCCGTACAGCTCCGGCCAACGCTCCACCACGGCAACGCTGTGCCCCTGCTGACCGAGCAGCGATGCCAGCGTCAGCCCGGAAGGACCGAGTCCGACGATTGTGATGTCCGCGTCGACATCGGTTGGTTCTGTGGTCGTGTCGTTCTGCTCTTCGGGGGTGGACTCTTCGGGGGTGGACAAGTCGGCGATCTCGCGTCCGTGCTGCAGTTGTTCGGCAAACCAGTCGCTCACCATCTCGTTGCGTTCGATGCTGTGGTTGTAGACGGTGTGTTCGCCGTCGGGCCAGAACATCGTCGATCGTCTGTCGTCCGTCGTGAGGAGAAGAAAGGCATCCTGCTCCTTCGTGCCGACAAGCGGATCTGCCCCTCCTCCGACGACGAGCACAGCACCATCGACACGCTGGACCGACGGAACGATCGCGAAATTGTCCAGTGTCAGAGCCAACTCGTCGTCGTCGGTCGTCCCGAAGAGGGGGTACATCGATTCCCGTGCGGTTCTGAACCGGGGAACCACAGGTGACGACGGTGCTCCGTTCACACACAGCGCGTGTACCCGAGAGTCGGCGATCGCGATGTTGGCTGCAAACAACCCACCGAAGCTGTTGCCCCACACTCCTATCGAACTGCCCGTGACAGAGACGAGGTGATCGACGAAGTAGGAAAAGATGCTCGATGTCCGGTGGCTCAGTGTCATTCCGGTGTCGATGCGAGTCAAGCCCTGCCCGGGGCCCTCGGCAAGTACGACGTGGAACCCGCGGGCCGCCAGGGTCTGCGCCTGACCGAGATAGACACTGCCCCAACCTGTCAGGCCCCCCACGATGAGTACGCCGCCGATCGCGGCACCTGTCGGTGCCACTTCCCAGCCGTAGATCTTTCCCGTGGGTGTGTCCAATACCAGTTGTCGAATTTCGCGGTGCGTCGCGCAGTGGGACGACATCGCTTGTTGCGCTGCATGATAGAGCTCCTTTTTGCGCCCCGCGTCGTCGTTGAGCGGTAATTGGGCGCACTGCAGAAGTGCGGAGACTGCGCTCCAATCGACCTCGCCGGACAGCGGGTTGTCGGCTTGGAGTTGGCGGGCGTGCGCTTCACACACGTCGTCCCACGATCGGTCTGTGCTTTCGCTGGTCTCCCGGTGAACGATTTCGGCCGTGGCCAGCGCTACGCCGTAGTCGACCATTCTGGTCACGGGTATTGCTCGGCGGATTGCATCGAGTTGTTTGACGCGATCGCTGTCCATGATCGGTTACCTCTTCGTTGGCGTCGGCGTCGGTGCCGACGCGGTGCAACTGAGTATCGTGGCCTGCATCACATCCGTCTACAAGAAATTGGGCGAGAACAGTTATCGTGATTCGCGATGACAGATATGGATTTGAATTTGCTCCGGCTGTTGGTCGCTCTGAACCGGACGCGGCACGTCGGAAGAGCAGCCGAAGCGCTGGGGATGAGCCAGTCCGGCTTCAGCACGGCCTTTGGCCGTCTTCGCAAGCAACTCGGCGACGATCTGTTCGTTCGCACGTCGACAGGAATGAAACCGACGCCGCGCGCTGTCAACCTCGTCGAGTCCGCAGCGCCGGTCCTCGAACTGCTGGATTCCGAACTGTCCGGCTCGCGCCCTTTCGACCCCGCTGCGTCGACGGTCATGTTTCGGTTGTCGATGACCGAAGTGGCCGAGGTGGCGTTCCTGCCACGTTTGGTCGATGCAATGAGCGTGGAAGCTCCTGTTGCGACCCTTCACGTGACGTCGCCCATCTCCGGCAGGCTCTATGAGAACCTGACGTCCGGCGAGGTGGACCTGGCCATCGGTTCGTTCCCGGAGCTCGATCGCTCGAAGCTCCGTCGGGTGCAACTGTTCCGTCATCCCTACGCGTGCATGGTCCGACGTGATCATCCGGTGGTGACCGACGGACTCTCACTGGCGGCGTACGCACGGCTGCGACACGCGGTCGTTGCCAGTCCCACGCATTCCAACCGGGGCATCGACCGCGCACTCGATGCGCTGAAGGTCGAACGCGACATCGCCATCACGGTCGTGAATCACCTCAGCCTTCCATCGCTGATAAGCAACTCCGACCTCGTCTCGACCGTCCCGTTCTCCACTGCGCAGTACATGGCTCGATCGGGCGACCTCGAGGTGCTTGCGTTGCCGTTCGGACCTGTCGAATTCACGATCTCGCTGTACTGGCATCAACGCACCGACCGCGACCCCGCAGCAATGTGGCTGCGCGGCCGGATGCGTTCGCTCTTTCAGACCGATTGAGGCTCCAGCTACGTTGGCGCGCTGTTAACGCGTGCAAAGTGCGATGAAAAACCCGGTTCGTGCTTTATAGTGCACTCATGAGTGTTGTTGCCGAATCGTTGGCTCTCGCCATCGGCGCCCGAGTGCGCCGTGAGCGGCAGGCGCGGTCGTGGACACTCGATCGGCTTGCACTCTCCTCGGGGGTCAGTCGGCGCATGCTCGTGAGCGTCGAGCAGGGCTCCGCCAATCCGAGCATCGGCACACTCCTCAAACTCAGCGACGCGCTCGGAGTCGGTCTGCCCGCGTTGGTGGAGCCGCCCGTGGAGTCGCCGATTCGGGTGACTCGGCGCGGGCAGGGCGCGACCCTGTGGGAGGGCGCAGGGGGCGGCCGCGCGCAACTGATGGCCGGCACCACCTCACCGGACGTCATCGAACTGTGGGACTGGACGCTCGGTCCTGGCGACGAGCACCGAAGCGACCCGCATGCCGGCGGGACGCGCGAGTTGATCCATGTTCTGGACGGAACCGTCACGGTCGAGTGCGCCGACAGGTCGGAATGCCTGGCCACCGGTGACGCCATGAGTTTTCCCGGCGACGTCTCGCACGCGTACATCAACGGCTCCGCCATTCCAGCGCGATTCGCGCTCACCGTCTTCGAACCCGACGTCGGTCTTGCCTCCTCCACATCGCGAACGGACACGATCGATGCCTGACTCACTCGACCTCGACGCCATCGTGGCGAGCGCACACGTCGACCACGAGGTGTACGCACTGCGCCCCGACTATCGTGCGTTGCTCATTGCGGTCGACGGACTGGTCCCCGCCCCGAGTGATGCCGTCGGTGAAGCGCTCCTGGTCGAGGCCGAGTCCGCGGCGCGGGAACAGCTCTCGAGCACTGCGCCCGAACAGCTTCCACATGTTGCCGCGTGGCGCGAGGCCTATCGAGCATTCGGGGCCAAGCCGCAACGGACGCGGCCCAGCGTCGAGGCGCTCTTGCGCCGCACGAGTTCGGGACTGCCTCGCATCAACCGTCTCACCGACGTGTACAACGCGGTCTCTGTGTTGCACAACATTCCCATCGGCGGCGAGGACCTCACTCACTACGTAGGGGCGCCGCGGCTGGTGCGCGCCGTGGGCGACGAGCCGTTCGACACCACGAGCCAGGGCGAGCCGGCAACCGAGTTCCCCGAGCCGGGGGAGGTGGTGTGGCGCGACGACGACGGAGTGACGTGCCGGCGATGGAACTGGCGGCAGTGCAGCCGAACTCAGCTCACCGACAGCACGACCACAGCTCTGTTCATTCTCGACGCGCTCGCACCGATCACTCCGCAGTCCCTGTCGAACATCGGGGAACAACTGTGCGGCCATCTGTCTCGGCTCGGCACGGACGTCCGAATCGCGACACGACTTCTGTCCAGTGAACACCCGAAGGCCTGAGGATCGAGATGTTCGTTCAACCCTGGGACGCACCGATCGACGCGGGCGAGTGGCGCGCGTGGCTCGCAACGACCGACCGCTTCGGCACGCTCGTCGTCAACAACACCGACGCCACACTCGCCCCCGTTGTCGTCCCAACGCACTTCACCGTCTCCGGCGATGACGAGTTGCTCGTCCACCTCGCCAGACCGAACCCGATCTGGCCGCATTTGGCTGCTGCGCAACAGGTTCGACTGTCGATCATCGGTGACTACGCCTACGTCCCCGGTTACTGGCGCGCCAAGGACGGCATTCCGACGGAGCACGGCGTGCCGACGAGCTATTACGCCGCAGTGCAATTCGTGTGCCGACCCACTATCGTCGACGACCCGCAGGCGAAGGCGGATCTGCTGGCCGCGCAGCTGGCCGACTTCCAGCCCGAAGGTCGTCACGCCCCGCTCGTCCCCGGTGAACCACCCTAGGGCCGCATGCTGTCCGGCATTCGCGGAATTCGATTGACGGTGCTCGAGGTAGACGCCAAGTTCAAATTCGACGATGCGAAACCCGTCGACTTTCGCAGTCGCGTCAGCGCGCTGCTCGACGAGCGTGCGCACGGACTCGACGCGAGCGCAGCAACTCAGCAACGCCGACGGCTCGAGCGGATCGACGACTGGAACACATCGACACCGAACGGAACTGGACAACGATGACGACACGCACACCCGACGACAGGTCGACCAGAGCGGCCCTGCACCCGCAATCGTTGGCGATTCGAGCCGGCCGGGGGTCGGGCCAGGCGGGCGATCCGGTCAACGTCCCGATCGTGATGGCCTCGAACTTTCACGCAGCAGCGTCCGGAGAGCCGGGTGGTCGCGAGTACTCGCGCGACGATGGGACCGACGGGTGGTCAGCGCTCGAGGACGTCCTGGGCGCGCTCGAAGGCGGGATCGCCACCGCGTTTTCCTCCGGAATGGCTGCTGCAACAGCGGTATTGGACACCATGCCCGCGGGCTCGGTGATCGTCGCGCCGGACGGATGCTACGCAGGCGTGCTCGCCGGTCTAGCCGACGGACACGACAACGGTCGATGGACAGCGCGTTTCGTCGACATCACCGACACCGCGGCGGTATCGGCCGCGGTGGAGGACGCGGACATGGTCTGGATCGAGTCGCCCACCAATCCACTTCTCGGTGTTGCCGACGTTGCCGCAGTCGTCTCGGCAGCTCGCGCTGCCGGAGCGCTGGTGGCGTTCGACAACACCTTTGCGACGTCCTTGCGTCAGCGTCCGCTCGACCTCGGCGCAGATATCGTGGTGCACAGCGCCACGAAATTCGTCGGAGGCCATTCCGATCTCCTCCTCGGTGTGGCCGTGGCCAATGACCCTGCGCTGGTGGCGAAGCTGCGCCGCCGCCGTGAGGTCGGCGGCGCAACTCCCGGATCGCTCGAGGTCTTCCTGGCGCTCCGCGGCGTCCGCACCATGAGCCTGCGATTGTCGGAGAGCGAGCGCAGCGCTCGCGAATTGGCCTTTCGGCTGCAGCAATTGCCGGGTGTGACCCGTGTGCGCTACCCGGGACTTCCCGACGATCCCGGCCACGAGCGTGCTCGACGTCAGATGAGCGGTTTCGGTGCGATCCTGGCGTTCGAGCTACCCGACGCGGCCTCGGCGGACGCGGTGTGTGACGGCGTCGAGTTGGTGGTGTCGGCCACCAGCGTCGGCGGCGTCGAGAGCACCATCGAGCGCAGAGCCAAATTGCCGATGCAGGAACATGTTCCAGCGGGTCTACTCCGGTTGAGCGTCGGCTACGAGCATGTCGACGACCTGTGGAACGACCTCGAATCGGCGGTGCGACGGGCTACCGACCACCTCACGGTGCGTCCGTAGCACGCACGCGACGTTCGCGTCGGACGATCCGCCGACGCGGTGCGGCGTCGAAGGTAAGGTCAGGCACCATGCCGCACATCGCGATCGAGTACACCCGTAACCTGGCCGACGTTCTGGACGTGACCGCCGTGGTCGACTCCCTGCATTCGACCGCTCAGCGCCTGGGGGTCTTCCCGCATTGGGGCATAAGGACTTTCGCCACGGTCATCGACAAATCACGCGTCGCGGACGACGTGGTCGACGGGTCCAATGGATATGTCCACGTTCGTGTGAAGATCGCCGGCGGGCGTGCCAAGGAAACGGTGGGGCAGATAGTCGACGAGTTCCGCGAGGCGTTGTCGACGGCGCTCGCGGACGTGTGCGCATCCCGACCGGTGGGTTTTCAGCTCGAGGTCTTCGAGTTCGACCCGGCGACCACTCGGTCGGGTGGCAGCATACCGGGATCTCCGACGGCCTCGGCGCGACACTGACGTCGATCGGGCCGTCGATGCGATGAGGGTGTGTCCGGACAGGAATGATCGACAGCCGGCGCGGCGTGAACTACACCACGTCCTTGGCTCGGTCGATGCGCGCTGTGCATACCCGCCCGACGCGGGAGTGGACCTGACCGGGAACGAAAAAGTGCCCAATTGTCAACCCTGTTGTGACGGAAGTAACGTGACGAGCGTCTCAGACTCAAGCGAAAGGCGCTCACATGCAACAGGATTCGCTCCTCCTCGATTCGGAACCGAGTACGACGGACCCCCTCTTCTCGCCACTTGTGCTCAACACGACGCCCGTTCGCAATCGGTTCTACCTGCCGGCGATGCAGCGAGGATCACGCGGATACCGCCCCACGGCCGGGATGGCACAGACGTTGCGGACCACCGCCGAGCAGGGACCCGGAGTCATCATCACAGAGGGCGCCGCACCGGAGCATCCTGCCGGTTATTGGCAGCCCGCGTTCAGCATTCTGGGCCGCGAGACTGCCGACGACTGGGGTCTCGTGGTCCGCGAAGTGCTCGGCACGGGCGACGTCGTGGTGCTCATGCAACTGTGGCACCCGGGAGCTCTGCGCCTCGTTGTCGACGGGATCGAGAATCCCTACCCGGATCACCCCGCGTGGAGCCCGTCGGGTCTCATCCAGGAGGGCCGGCCCAACGGTGTCGCCATGACCCGCCAGGACCTGGAGGACACCAAGAATGCCTACGTGGACAGCGCCCGCATCGCGCAGAGCCTCGGGGCCCACGGGATCGAGTTGCACTGCGCCCACGGGTACCTTCTCGACCTGTTTCTCTGGCACGAAACCAACCTTCGCACAGACGTATACGGCGGAGCGACCCTCGCGGAGCGGGCCTCTTATCCCGCCGAGATCATCGCTGCGATCCGTGCCGCCACGAGTGAGGACTTCATCATCTCGGTGCGATTTTCGCAGTGGAAGGAAGTGGATTACGGGGCCCGGATCGCCCAGCACCCGGACGATCTGGGGCCGTTCCTGGAGCGGATGGAGCGCGCGGGTGCGAACGCGTTTCACATCTCGGCGCGACGATTCGATGCGGCTGGGTGGCCCGAACTGGACCCCCGCAAGAGCGTGGCGGCCTGGGTGAAGACCATGACCGACCTGCCGGTGATGACCATCGGAAGCGTCGGACTGTCCACCGACCTGGCAAGCGACGTCTTCGACAACAAGGATCCCCTCCTGCAGGTCGAGGACGACGTCGTTCGAGTGCGCGAGGGCTTGGCTCGAGGTGACTTCGACATGATCGGCGTCGGCCGCGCCCAGATCTCGAACCCCGACTTCGTCGATCGTGTTCGGCGCGGCGACTACGACGGGATGCGCGACTTCCGTAAGTACCGCGATCTCGCCGAGGCGTACGAAAGTTATTCGCACGAAGGGCAACTCGTCGATCAGTCGAGAAAGGGTGACTAGCGGATGACTTCTACCGAGCAACCCGACTACTGGTGGATGCACGGGCTTTTCGACCCGCCGCCGCGTCCCTCGGGATTCGAAGGTTCAGATCGAGACGAGTTCGACGTGATCGTCGTCGGAGCAGGAATGGCGGGAATGTGCACAGCCATCCTGGCGCACGACAGAGGAGCCGAGGTCGTCGTGCTCGAGGCGTCCGACGAGGTGGGCGGTACGACTTACAAGTCCGGCGGAGCGATGTGGATTCCGGACAACGCGATCATGCGCAGCCTCGGTTTGAGAGATGATCGAGACACGGTGCTGCAGTACATGATCAAGGTGGCGCACCCGGACAAGTTCGATGCTGACGCAGAGTTCTTCGGTGTCGAACCGTGGCAGTGGAACACAGTGACGGCGTTCTACGACAACGCAGCCCGAGCGATCGACGCGCTGGTGGACGCCGGCGCCTTCCACGTCACGTTGTGGCCCTCGTTCACCGAGCGCTACCCGGCCATTGTCAGCTACCACCCGGAGTTCGACGAATCCATTCAAGGGTTCTACCGCCACCTCGGGCCCGCCCGTGCGGACGGAACCTGTGGACCCGGCGCCGAGCTCGTCGACCAATTGGGAGCGGCGCTGCGCCGGCGCGGTATCGAGGTGCGCACCGCTCACCGGGTGCAGCGGCTGCTGCAAGACGACGACGGGGCAGCCGTGGGAGTCGGGGGAGACTGGGGAAACGTCTTCGCACGACGCGGCGTGGTGTTCGGCAGCGGAGGTTTCGCGCACAACGCTGACCTTGTGACCGAGTACTGGCGAGGCCCGCTCTACAGCAGCTGCGCTGTGTCGACCGCGCAGGGCGACCTGATTCCCATGGCACTGGACGCCGGCGCCGAACTCGCGCACATGCGTAACGGTTGGCTTTACGAGGACATCCTCGAGAAGGCTGCCGAGAATCGGGTGAATCAGGACAAGGGAATACCGGTTCCGCCCGGGGACAGCATGATCTACGTCGACCGCAACGGGCGAAGGGTCGTCAACGAGAAACTCGTCTATCAGGACCGCAACCGTGTTCTCTGGGAACGCGACGAGACCGGGGATTACCCGAATCGGGTGTTGTTCATGATCTACGACGATTATGTAGCGCACGACGAGAAGCCGACTCTGTTCTGGGACATGTTCCGTGCTCCCAAGCCGTACATCATCGAGGGGCGTACGTGGGACGAGTTGACTCGGCGAATTCGGGAGCGGTTGGCGAGTTTGACGTCGACCGTCGGCGACTTCGAGCTGGCTTCGGATTTCGCGGAACAACTGAGCGAGACGGTGCAGCGTTTCAACAAATTCGCCGAGGTGGGAGTCGACGACGATTTCCACAGGTGCGAGAACATGTCCGAATACGACTGGCACGGTATCGCCCGACCGGGCAACGACAAGAACCCCGGGATGTACCCGCTATCGGAGTCGGGACCGTACTACTGCGTCCTGATCTGCGGAATGGTGCTGGACACCAATGGCGGTCCCAAGACCGACGCCAACAGCCAATTGCTTCGAGAAGACGGCTCGGTCGTTCCCGGACTCTACGGAGCCGGAAACTGTGTCGCCTCTGTTGCGGGTGACGGTTATCTCTCGCTGGGGAGCACCCTCGGCCCGGCGGCGACATTCGCCTGTCTGGCTGCCGAGAGCGTTACTCGAGAACCGCTGCGCGACAACACAGCAGTGCGAGCTCGCATCGGTTCCAGGGCGACGACCGGCTGAACGGGAGTATTCGACCCCGATGGATCCGTCGGTTCAGCCGACGGATCCATCGGTTCCACCCACAAGGCTTCTGAGGTCGAATTCGGTGTCCGTCACCTGCTGGGGGGTCGGCGATACCCCGGCAGCGAGCAGCCTTCGGGAGGTGATGTGGTCGCGGACCCGATTGACGGACTCGACCGACACCAGGGTGTCGCCCGAATAGCAGAAGATCGAGAATGCTCCGCCCTCCAGCGACCCTCGAACTACCTCGCGGTCGCAACCGGAAGAGATGCCGGCAATCTGCAGCTTGTTCGAGTACTGAACTGTCCAGAACCAGGGGACGACCGAGTACTCGGACGCGCTGCTGCACAGACGAGCTGCCACGAACCGCGCTTGGTCGACGGCATTCTGGACCGACTCCAATCGGATGCGGCCTCGGCCGTCTGCGCGGTCGTACGTCGCGCAGTCACCCACAGCCGAAATGGTGGGATCCGATGTCAGGAGGCTGCGGTCCACCACAACGCCGTTGTCGACCCGTAACCCCGCGTCGGCCGCCAACTCGACGTTGGGTACGACCCCGACCCCCACGACGACGAGGTCTGCGGTGACGACTTCACCATCGGTGAGCAGAACACCACTGACCCGACCACGTTTCGCCACAATGGATTCGACGCCTTTTCCCAACTTCCACCGCGCGCCGCGGCGCTGATGTTCGGCGACGAAGAACGAGGACGTCGTCGCGGTGACAGCGCGGGCCATCGGGCGGTCGAGAGCCTCGACGATGGTGACGTCGATGCCCCGCGCGGTCGCCGCAGCCGCTACTTCGAGACCGATGAACCCGCCGCCCACGACGACGACGGCTGTGCACGAGGACAGGGAGTCGTTCAGAGACCTCGCCTCGTCGAGAGTGCGGAGGTAGTGGACGCCGGACGCCGCCGAGCCAGGAACGGAAAGAACGCGGTTGCGAGTACCCGTTGCGAGAACGAGATGGTCGTACTCGAATCGTGCGCCGCTCTCCGAAACAATCTCCTGCGCAACACGATCGATGGATGTCACCGCGTCACCGCGAATGAGATCGATTCGATTGTACGAATAGAAGTCCAGCGGTTGCAGCGACACGTCGACGTCGCGATCGGCCTGGCCGAGGCACGCCTTGGAAAGCGGTGGGCGCTGATACGGGACGGCCGTTTCGTCGCCGATGACGGCGATGCTCCCGTCGAAATCGAGGTCGCGTAGCGTGCGTGCTGTTTCGAAGCCCGCCTGACCTGCCCCGACGATGACGACTCGAGCGCTCATCCCCACGTGACCGGCAGCTCGGACAGTCCGCGGAAGAACCAACCCTGCCACACCGATGTCCGCCGGTGGTCCACGGTCAATCCCGGAATCTTTTCGTACAGCAGTGGAATTGCCACCTCGCCGATTCCCATGCGGGCCGCCCAGTGGCCGGCGCACAGGTGCACTCCGCTACCGAAAGCGAGGTGAGGTTGCTTCGGGCGCGTGATGTCGAACGAGTCGGCTTCCTCGAAGATTGCCGGATCTCGATTGGCCGCACCCACGACGACACCGATGGCTGCTCCTGCAGGCAGTGCCACATCCTCGATCATCACCTCGGTGGTGGTCACTCTGCGGTACATCCCGATCGGGGACGCCCAGCGCACTGTTTCGTCGAAGACGTCGGGCCACAGCGAGGGATCTGCACGTACGCGGTCTCGTTGCTCGGGGTTGTCGGTCAGCGCCCACACTGCTGCAGTGATGGCGTGTTGGGGCTCGTTCATTCCTCCCGAGACGATCAGGTTGATGTTCGCGCTGATCTGCGAGAAGGAGAGGTCGGAGGCGACGAACGCGGACAGGATGGACCCGTCGGGATGCGAACGGTAGTAGGGAACAAGTTCGCGAAGCGACTCCGAGATCTCCTCGCGAGCGTCGTCGTTTCGGGTCCAGGTGTCGGCGTCGTCGACAAGGTTGCCGATTCCCCCCACGAGGGCGTGCGACCAACGCCGCATCGTCGACTCGGACACACCCCGGAATCCGATGAGATCGATAAGGTTTCGAGCTGCCACCGGGGCTGCGTAGTCGCGGTTGAGTTCCGCCTCGTCGGGCCCACGCTCGACCAGTGCGGACAGATGCGTGCGCGCGTTTCGTTCGAAGATGGACATCCAGTTCTCGCGGAGGTTCTTCGGGCGTAGTGCCGGGTTGACCACTGTGCGCTCGGCTGCGTGCTCGGGGTCGTCCTTGCTCAGCATCGGCGGTGCGCCCATCGAGCGGGTCATCGTTGCGCGCGGGCCGCTCACCGCTGCGCTGAAGGTCTGCTGATCCGCCTCGATCGCGCGACAAGCACGAGCAGAGGTGACGAGGTACATGTTCAGTGTCGGCGCCCATGCAACCGGTGCTTCCGACAGCAGACGGTGGTAGGTCGGGTACGGATCCACTGCCATGTCCGCTGGGTCGATCCAGCTCGCGACGGGGGGTTCGGCAAGTGTCGGTCGGCCCATTCGTTACGTCCTGACTCAGGCTCGGGCAGCTCGCCGGCGATGCGGGAACTGACGTGACGGTGATCACGTGTATTCAGCCTGGATCGGTCACCGTGCCGGTGTCCACCGCAACATCTGCATAGATACCCGAACGCATTGGAATAAGGAAGTTTTGGCGACTTCGTCTCGTGAGCCGGGGGGATGGATGTTCGATGGTGGTCACGTGGAGCGCGTCGGTGGCACGCGCAACGCGTCAGTGCCTACCGATACCGCGGGAGTCTCCATTGCCGAAGATCACATTTCACCATCAGTCCGGACGCTCGGAAGTCGTCGACGTCGACGAGGGTGTGACCGTCATGAGGGCAGCGCTCTCACACGGCATCGGTGGAATCATCGGCGAGTGTGGCGGCCAGGCCATGTGCGCTACGTGCCACGTCAACGTGCGTGAGCCCTACATCGACCGCCTGGCGCCGATGAGCGAGGACGAGGACGAGATGCTCGATTGCACGGCGAGTCCTCGCGATGATCGTCGTAGCCGATTGGGATGCCAGATCGAGATGGGTGCCGGTCTCGACGAAGTGGAACTCGACGTTCCCTGGTCGTAGGAAACTCGGGTGGGATTCATGAGTGCGCATGTGCGGGACGATTCCGCGTCGGTCGACCCGATGATGGACGAGATCAGGCGCATCCTGAGTGGTAACTCCCATCTGTCCGACGATGCCGACGAGCATTTTCGAAAACTCGCGATGTTGTTGACCGAGTTCGACGGAAACCGAAGCATTCCTTTGATGGGAGTTGTGGGCCACGTCGGAAACTATTGGCGTAACTGGCTTCTCGTGATCTCCCGGGCCGGTCCACTACGTCCGTCTGCCATCCGTCGACTCCTGCAGGCCCTCGATCCCACGCATCCGCTCTCGCAGAAGATGCTGACCTACAACCTTCGGATGCTCGAACGAGACGGCATGTACACCCGGACGGAGATCGCGGACGTGCGCCGCCACGTCGAGTATCGACTCACTCCGTTGGGCTCCGAACTCTCCGATCTCATCATGCATCTGATCGGTTGGGGTCTGCAGCACTCGGACGAGATCGAATGTGCACGCGCGGTTTTCGACAGTGCCGGCGGGCAGGACTCACCGGCCGCTCACGCCTAGAAGTGGCGCTCGAAGCCGGCGTCCGTCCGTGAAGGCGTGAGCCGACTTCGGGTTGGTAGGTCTATACCGGCGGAGCGGTGAACAAACCTTTGTCCGGATCGTTGAACATCGCGCTACTGACCCACTCGCTCATCGGGTTCGAGGTACCCCACTGGTCGGACGTGGCAGGGTCGGACGTGTCGTAGATGCTCGGATGCCAGGTGTCCTCGTCGAGCTGGAGGAGCTCGGTGGTGTACTCCATGGTGTTCCCGTTCGGGTCCGTGAAGTAAGAGAACGTGTTGTCCCCGGCCGCATGCCGTCCCGGCCCCCAAATCTTCGGGACCTCGGCCCGCAGCAGTCGGCCCGTGGCAAACATGTACTCGTCGAGGCCGCGCATCTCGAACGAGATGTGATTGAGCGAGGTGTGCGGGCACCGCGATACGGCGATGCTGTGGTGCTGGGGTCCGCAGCGTAGAAAGAACATGAGATTGCCCAGACGGGGGTGGTCCAGGGTGTCCGAGAGGCGGAACCCCAGGTGCTTGCTGTACCAGGCAACGGTCTTCTCGGGCTCCGGTGAGTTGAGTACCACGTGAGACAGACGTACCGGGATTGACTCGCGTACCTCGATCTTGCGGTGCTTTCGGAGAGCGACGTCCGCGGAGGCCTCCACGACTCGACCGTCGCCGTCGAAGAATCGGAATCCGTAGCCGCCGCCCGGTGTGTGCAGTGTCCCCGGTTCGGTGATCAGTGACACCCCACCCGCTATCAGCGAATCCGCAAGCGCGTCGACTCCATGGCTGTCCGCCACGCCGAACGCCACGAGGTCGAGTCGCTTGTCGGCGTTGTCACGCACACGGACGATGTACTGCTCCGGCGAGCCTTCGGCGGCGAAGTAGGTCAAACCGGACTCGGTCTCGGTGGCTGTCAATCCCCAACGGCCGCCGTAGAATTCGACCTGCTTTGCAAAGTCCGGGACGGCGATGTCCACGTGGCGCAGGTGTGTGATCGGGCTGAATGTCATGATTCTCCTCGAGATATGTGGGTCTGCGGTCTACGACAGGGGTCCGGGGGAGGGCACGACCGTGGTGTCGAGGGCGTGCCGAACAGTGGGGATCATGGTCACCAGAGTGTCGAGTTCATCTGCGCTGTCGGCGATTCCGAGCACATAACGATCGGGTCGCAGTACCGCTGCCGCGCCGTTCGGACCCGCAAGTGCGGTCACCACGGCTGGATCGGTGACGACGGCCGTGTGCACGTCGCCTACGAGCGCGTCTCGGACGGAGGTCGGGATCGCCTCGAGCAGGGTCAGCGGGGCCGCGACGACGAAGCGCGGACCGATCTCGTCGTCCAACCGGCGACCGTCGTCCAGGAACGGTTGAGGTGCAAGAACTCCGGCGCGTGGATCCCGTTCTCCCACATGCAGACCCGGTCCGAGCGGCGGGGCGGGCGGCGGGGCCGACGCCAGCGGGTTCTCGCGAATATGGGCGTCTCGATGAGCGGCGACGACCGGGTCGACGGTCTGCAGGATCTCCGCCATCGTCGCGGCCTTCTCCACCCAGTAGTGAGCGTGCGGTCGCCGCTCGCTCTCGTAGGTGTCGAGAAGGTCCGGGGACGCCAGACCCTTCGATACGAGGCCGAGTTTCCAGGTCAGATTGGCGACGTCGCGCATGCCGGCGCACAGACCTTGACCGAACAAGGGGGGCGCTTGGTGCGCTGCGTCTCCGGCGAGAAATACGTTGCCGGCGCGCCACGTCGTGGCCAGTCGCGCTCGGAAGGTGTAGATCGCGACCCGATCGGGGGTGAAGCGCGACACCGGAAGTGCGCCGCAGCTGACTCGTTCGAGTGCTTCCGGCGTGACGATCTCGGCGGGATCGTCGTCGGGCATGACCTTGAACTCCATGCGGACGCGATCACCGGGGAGTCTCACCCACATCGCGGGTCGGGTGTGATGGCCCAGGAACACCATGTCGCCTTCGATGGGGTGGTCGCCGCCGTCCCGGTCCAGCAGTCCGTCCACGACGAGCCACGGGTCGTCGTTGCCGAGTTTCTCGGTGGTGATTCCGGCCAGGCGCCGCACCGTGGACGTCGCTCCGTCCGCGGCGATCATCCACCGCGAGATGAGTGTGTAGGTTTGCCCGTCTGCGTCGGAGACCGTGCTGTGAACCAGTCCATCGATCTGTTCGATGCTGGTCAACGTGGTTCGGGTCCGCAGTTCGGTTTCGGGGTAGGAGACCGCTTTGTCTCTGATCAGGTGTTCCATGTCCGGCTGATGGAACATCATGTCCTCGTGCCATCCCTGGGATCCGAGCGATCCCGTGGGGTAGGAGAACAGGGTTTCGCGCGCCTCGTTCTCCATGCGTAACGACTCCATCGGGTTGCACACCGACATGGCGGCGTCCGCGACCCCGATCGCCTGAAGGCTCCGCATCGTTTCGCCGTCGAAGTGCACCGCGCGCGCCTGCGTCCACACGGAGCCCTCGCGATCGATGCAGATGGCGGACACGCCGGCCCGGCCCAGACCGGCAAGTGCACTCACTCCGACGGGGCCGCCCCCGACGATCACTACATCGCAGTCCACGACTTGCTCCTTGCTGTACTAGACGTCTCGTATCGCTGAAGCTAGCATATGAGTATGCGACGCACATCACAATCATCGAAATCGATTTCGGCCTCGTGGAATTCGGCTCGATCCGGGCAGATCCAGTGACCATTACCGAATCGGTTTTCGTGGTTCCGGCGCTGAGCGCCATCGCGCGGCAACGCGGATTCTTCGACATGAACGGTGTCGACGTGGCGACGGTTCACACGCCGTCCTCGGCGTCTCAGCGTGCAGATCTGGACAGCGGTGCGGTCGACGTGGCGGTGACTGCCACCGACAACATCCTCGCCTGGAACGCGTCCGGTTCGGACGTCGTTCTCGTTGCGCAGATCGAGACCACGACGGATCTGGCACTGGTGTGTCGGACCGGACTCGGACCGCTGGGGGTCGCCGGACGGTTTCGTCTCGCCGTCGACGCCCCGACGAACGGATTCGCGATCGTGGCGTACGCGATGCTCGCAGACCAGGGACTGGCACGCTCCTACGCCGTGGTGGAGGTAGGGGGTGTGCGCGAGCGTCTGGCTGCACTCGACTCCTCCACAGCGGACGTGACATTGCTGGCGCCGCCGTTGCTCGACCACGCGATCGAGGAGGGAATGACGGTCGAGACCCGGGTATCGGAGTGGCTGCCTTCCTATCCCGGCCTGGGTGTGGTGACCGCCCGACAATCGCCTCCTGCCGTGCGCGCGCAGGTACACGCCTACGTGCGTGCCCTTGCACAGGCGAACGACTGGATGCGAGACGCCCCGGAGTTCGAACTCCGAGCGGCCCTGGACGAGTGCGACATCCGGGGAGCGGCAGCGACGTCGGTGAAGGCAAGGATTCCATCCACCCTCGCGCCGACGGTGGAAGCGCTGCGGGTGCTGGGCCGGTTGCGGCGAGACACCGGCACGACGATCGACGGCCTCCCCGATGTCGGGACCATGGTGAACACCGACGCGGTCTCGTCGCCTGGACTTCAGGACTGAGACGGCGACTCGGGCGGACGAGGCGAGTGCCTCGCCGCCCGACCGCCGTCACCGTCACACGGTTGCGGTCGAGGCACCCGCGGAGACGGCGCCGGAACGCTTGCGAGCGATCGATTCTGCCGACTGCGGCTCGGTTCCGATGAGTACGAACAACATTCGCGCCGTCGTATCGGTGCGGTTGGACCAAGCGTGGGACGTGGCGCGTTGCACCACGACATCACCGGCGTGCAGAGTCGATTCGTCGTCGTCGAGAATCAACGTCACCTCACCACTGAGAACCACTGCGTAGTCGATCGAGTCGGTGCGATGGAACCAGAAGTGCTTGCTCTGCGCCCGCTCCTTCCCGGCCTCGTTCTCGGCGTGCCCGTCGAGCTCGGTGAAGATGACCGCCTCCGCTTCCTTCGGGTAGACGGAGTCCGGCGGGAAGTCGACGATGCGCATGATCGTCTCGCCCGTCGCCGGGAACGAGGGGATCACGGTGTCCGACGACGCAGCGTCGACGTCGGATGCATGGTCGATGGGATCGGCGGTGGTCATCCACGGCACGGTCGCGCCGAAGCCTGGAATCGTGTCCGACGTCCAGTGGTGCGGAGCGTTTCCGTCGGAAAGTACGACGGACCGGCCGTCGTCGTCGTGTCCCGTCACCACTCGCCGGACCGGCTGGCGGGCGCTCACAGCGACCAGTCCTCGTGCGGGTAGGGGCGAGGTGTTGGCCACCACGGGGCCTTCTCGCGTTCCATGGACACCGGCGTCCTGAGCGTGCCCACGCCTTCGAGTTCCAGTTCCAGAACGTCGCCCGGCTGGAGGAACCGGCCGATTTCCACACCCGCGCCGAAGCCCATGGTCCCCGATCCGATGATGTCTCCGCACTGAAGCCGATCGGCGATGGAGACGTAGGCCAGCAGTTCGGCGGGGGTGTAGACGAAGTTCTCGACCTTGGTCTCCGACACCTGCTCGCCGTTGACCCGCACCTGACCGACGAGCCCCTCGATCGATGCGATCTCGTCCATGGTGGTGATCCACGGACCGATGGCGTAACCGAAGTCCTTGCACTTCTGCGGGCCCATTCCGATGGCCATCTCGGCTCCCTGGACATCGCGCGCGCTCAGGTCGTTGAAGATGGTGATCCCGAAGAGGTGATCGAGGGCATTGTCGGGAGTGAGGTCGCTACCCGACCTGCCCACGACGTAGCCCACCTCGAGTTCCCAGTCGAGCATCTCGGTGTAATCGGGGTACGGCAGAACTTCGTTGTGGCCGTAGGACTTCGCGGTTGTCCCCTTGAAATATCCGGGGCGTTCGTACAGAGAGCGAGCGGGCTGCGCTTTCGCGACCGTGCGATGGAAGTTCTGGATGTGCGTCTCGAACGTGAGCCCGTCGCGGATGACGGGCGAGTCGACAGCGGCGCGCCAGGACACGTCGTCGATGGGGTGGGAAGCGTCGTCGCCCG
The DNA here is from genome assembly GCF_059691855.1 of Rhodococcus sp. 320_ES. Taxonomy (NCBI): domain Bacteria; kingdom Bacillati; phylum Actinomycetota; class Actinomycetes; order Mycobacteriales; family Nocardiaceae; genus Rhodococcus; species Rhodococcus sp. 320_ES. Next base: position 487,832 of record NZ_JCAWAG010000003.1, read on the forward strand.
CGGCGAGCGCCTGCTGTGCTGCGTCCAGGAAGAGATCACCGCCTCCGATGCCCGCCGACATGCTCGACGGGAACACGGTGCGCGCGACGATCGCCGCGCGGTCGGGTTCGGTGCCCCTGCGGGTGAGGGTCAGCGCGTACGCGCGGGCCAGGTCGACCACCCGACCCGCGTCGGTGTCGACGGACACGATCCTCAGCTGTTCGCCGTCAGGCGTCGGAACCGCTATTCGTCCCAGTTTCACTGTTGTCTCCCAATCTCGGGTTCGGTGGCCTCGGTGCGCTGTCCTTCGAGGCTTCGGGTGCTATACGAGTCGTATCGTATAGCTTCGTCTTCGTCGATGAGGGTGGATTCCACGACGGGAAAGCCGCAGGCCGAAAACGATCCGGTCCTCGACTCGAAAGGATACGATACGGACCGTACTGAACGACGCGCGTGCACCGTTCATCTGGAAAGGACCGACTCCGAGTGAGTACCCACAGCCGACAGCCGAGCCGAATGCCGCTGTTCCTGACCGACACCGACGTCGACGCGATGTCGGATTGGCAGGATGCGATCTCGGCCATCCGAGCCGCCTACTCCGCGAGTGCGGACGACCGACGCACGCCCGGGCGCATCTTCGCGCAGACCGAGCGTGAATGGATGCGCATCATGCCGTCGGTTCCTGCCAGCGGGCAACTCTTCGGAGCGAAGTCGATCGTCGGATCGTTCGCCGACGGTCTGAACGTGAGCTACCTGATCACCCTGTTCGACAAGGACACCGCAGATCTCGCCGCGCTGGTCGACGGCAATCGGGTCACGGGACTGCGCACCGCGGCAACCACCGCCGTGGGAGCACGCGCCCTCACACCCCCGCGGCCGGTGACCTTGGGGGTCGTCGGATCGGGATTCGAAGCCAGGTCCCACGTGAGCGCGCTGTCGCACGTGCTCGACATCGCCGGTGTTCGTGTCTACAGCCCCACCGAAGCCAATCGCGATCGGTTCGCCGTCGAGGTGAGCGAGCAGCTCGGTCTCGACGTACGTGCGGTCGGCTCGGCTCGGGAAGCGGCCGAGTGCGATGTCGTGTTGTGCGCCGCGCGATCTCGCGACGAGACGCCCACGGTGCTCGCGGACTGGGTGGGGCCGAACTCGACCGTGCTCTCGATCGGATCCACGACACCGGCTCAGCGCGAGCTCGATGCCGAGCTGATTCGTCGCGCCGGCGTCGTCGTGGTGGACACCGTGGAGGAGGTGGTCCACGGGAGTGGCGACATGATCGCTGCCCGCGCCGACGGGGTCGATGTCGATGGGCTCGTCGTCCCGCTGTCCGATCTCCTGGGCGGGCAGTTCGTACCCGACCTCGAGCAAGGAATTCGGATCTACAAATCGACGGGCTCCGGTCTGCAGGACGTCGTGGTCGCGGAGATGCTCGTCGATCGCGCACGGGCAGAAGGCCGAGGCACAGTTCTGCCCGTCGGCATCGTCACGAGTCGAAAGTGAATTGAGGACAACAGCAATGGTCGACTACACACCCACCGAAGCCCGAGCGTGGGCTCGAAAGACCTTCCAGGGAACGATTGCGGTCACGCAGCCGTCGTTCTCGGCGGACTTCTCGCGTCTCGACGACGATGCCATCCGGCACGACATACTCAAACTGAAGGAACTCGGATTCGCCGGCACGCTCCTGGTCGCCGAGGTCAACATCACCCCCGAGGAGAACGCGCGGATGACCGCCGTCGCGCGGGAGGCGGGAGGGCCCGATTTCGCGCTGTTCTTCCACGCCATGTTCGCCACGCTGGAGGAGAACATTCACGCCGCCCGGTTGGCGGAGGGCGCCGGCGTCGACCGCGCCCTGCTCGCGTACCCGTCGTCGTTCTGGCCGACGTCCTACGACGAGGTCTTCGACTACACGAAGACCTTCTGTGACAGCACCGGACTTGCCACGATGCTCTTCCCCCTGCCCGCATGGGGTTTCGAGCGAATCCATCCGGCCGGAATGAGCGTCGACTTCGTGCGTCGAGTTCTCGACGGAGTGCCGAACATCGTCGCCATCAAGTCCGAACAAGGTTATCCGGGCATTCCCGGTGTGATGGAGATGTATCACCACTTCCGCGACGAAGTTGTCATCTCCTGCCCGATCGAAGCGGAAACGATCCCCCTGATGTCGGCGCTCGATTTCCAGTTCTCGGGTACCAGCAACACCAACTGGATGAGCGACTACTACCCGCGTGCGTTCGAGCTGGCCCGAACCGGCCGATGGGAAGAGGCCATGGAGCTGTATTGGCAGGTTCATCCCGCCAGACTTGCCAACAGTGCGGTCTCGGCCACCTCGACCCCGGGGACGAGCACGATCAATCGCACTCAATGGAAGTACCAGGAGTGGCTTGCCGGATTCAACGGTGGCGCGTTGCGTCCGCCGGCCCAGCGGCTGCCCGATCGGTTCATGAAGCAACTGCGCGGCGCCTTGGTCGCGTCCGGCCTACCCGTCACCGACTCGCCGGACGAGGACTTCGTCCGCGGTCGCCACGCCCGCTGATCGACATGACAAATACCGACTGTGCCACAGCATGTTTCGAGGAGAGACGATGACGACAACCCTGACCGGGCGACGCACGGACCTGTTCATCGGCGGCGAATGGATCGACGCCGCCAACGGTGACCGTATCGAGGTGATCGACCCGTCCGACGGAACCGTGCTGGACACCGTGTCCGACGGAACCATCGATCACGCCATCGCCGCGGTCGACGCCGCATCCGACGCGCTCGCGGCGTGGTCGGCGACCGCACCGCGTGATCGAGCCGAAATACTCCGGCGCAGTTACGAATTGATGACCGAACGTGCAGACTCCCTGGCAGAACTCATCTCGTCGGAGAACGGAAAGGCGCTGGCCGATGCCAAGGCGGAGGTGTCCTACGCCGCGGAGTTCTTCCGCTGGTACTCCGAGGAGGCGGTGCGCAACATCGGCTCGCTGTCGCTGGCACCGTCGGGACGCAACCGAATCATGGTCGAGCACCGCCCCATCGGAGTCTGTGTCCTCGTCACCCCGTGGAACTTCCCGGCCGCGATGGCGACGCGCAAGATCGCTCCGGCGCTGGCGGCAGGGTGTTCGGTGGTCCTCAAGCCCGCCACGCTGACACCGCTGACTGCGTACGCGATCGCCGACGTGCTCGCCGAAGCCGGCGTTCCGTCCGGTGTGGTCAACGTGATCACCACCAGGAAGACGGGACCCGTCGTCTCGGCGATGCTGACGGATCCCCGTGTACGACTGCTGTCGTTCACCGGATCCACCGAGGTGGGACGGACCCTTCTGAAGGAGGCATCGGGGCAGGTTCTCAAGTGCGCCATGGAACTCGGCGGTAATGCGCCCCTGATCGTCCTCGATGACGCGGACCTCGACGTCGCACTGGACGGGGCGATGCTCGCGAAGATGCGTAACGGTGGGCAGGCCTGCACCGCGGCCAATCGCATCCTCGTCCATCGATCGATCCACGACGAGTTCGTGCGCGGTCTCGCATCTCGGATGAGTGCGTTGACGGTGGGTGCCGGCGTCGAGGCGTCGACCGAATGTGGACCACTCGTCGATGCGAAGAGCGTCGCCAAGGTGCACGAACTGGTGGAGGAAGCGGTCAACCGCGGCGCACGCGTCGTCACCGGCGGCGAGATACCGAGCGGACCCGGATTCTTCTACCCGCCCACCGTCCTGACGAATGTCGACCCGGCGTCGGACATCGTGCGCACGGAGATCTTCGGTCCGGTGGCGGCGATCACCACGTTCGACCACGACGACGAGGCGGTCGCAGCGGCGAACGCTTCCGAGTACGGACTCAGTGCGTACGTGTTCGGACGTGACCTCTCACGGGCGTTGTCGGTCGCGGGCCGGCTAGAGAGCGGGATGGTTGCGGTCAACCGAGGCCTCGTGTCGGACCCGGCGGCTCCGTTCGGAGGAGTCAAGCAGAGCGGCCTGGGACGAGAGGGCGCTCACGAGGGAATGCTGGAGTACACCGAAACTCAATACACGGCGGTGGATTGGTGAGTGGGGTAGACGATCCCCACGGCTGGACACCCGCTCCGTCGACAGCCCGGCACCTCGTCGAGTTCACCGACTACCTCCTGACGTCGAAGACGGTCGACCCCGCAGTCTGCGCCGACTACTCGACTCTCTGGACATGGTCGACGACCCAGCCCGAGCACTTCTGGCGGTCGTTCGCAACGTTCGCCGGAATCGAGCTCCAGACGCCGGCCGGGGTGACCGCGGTCCCGGAATCGGTGTCGGGAGCGGGGTGGTTCCCGGGATCGACCCTCAATTACGCCGACGAGGTGTTTCGCCGCGACAGATCGGGTGACGCGATCATCGCGGTCGACGAGGACGGTACGGCAGTTCACGTCTCGTGGACGGAATTGCGTGGACGCGTGGCGTCGGTGGCCCTGTTCCTGAAGGAATCGGGGGTCGAGCCCGGAGATCGGGTGGCGGCTGTACTGCCCAACCGGACCGAGGCGGTGGTGGGACTGCTTGCCGCGGCGTCCGTCGGTGCGGTGTGGTCGGTCGTGGCGCCGGAATTCGGGGTGGAGGCAATCGTGTCGCGCCTCGGCCAGCTCGAGCCGGTCGTGCTGTTCGCGACCACCGGGTACGACTACGGAGGCAAGCGACGGGACCGAGAGGGCGTCATCGTCGACGTTGCGCGCGGCATCCCCTCGCTTCGCGAGATCGTCTGGGTCGGTCCTCGTCCCGAGGCCGACGCGGCGCTCGGGCGATCGTGGGACGAGATCCTGTTGCACGACACGCCTTTGAACGCAGAACCCGTCCCCTTCGACCATCCGTTGTGGGTCCTGTTCTCCTCGGGGACGACCGGGGTCCCCAAGGGAATCGTCCACGGGCACGGCGGAGTCGTGCTGGAGCACCTGAAGACCTGGACGCTCCATGCCGATCTCGACCCGGGCGACAGACTGTTCGTCGTGGGATCGACGAGCTGGGTGGTGTGGAACACGCTGGTGTCCGGACTGCTTCGCGGCGCGACAATCGTTCTCCTCGACGGCAATCCGGCGTATCCGACGCTCGGACGTGTCTGGCAGGTGGCCGCGGAGCACGGTGTGTCCGTACTCGGCCTCGGTGCGGGATATGTCCACGCGAGCATGCACGCGAACCTGCCGATCGCCGATACGAACGACCTGTCGGCCCTTCGCATGGTGCAGGTGACGGGTTCTCCGCTGTCGATCGACGCGTACACCTGGCTTCACCGCTGCCTCGGCGACATCTGGCTGGGATCGGTCAGCGGCGGCACCGACGTGGCGGGCATCTTCCTCGGCGGCGCGCCCTCCGAGCCCGTCCGGCCCGGCAGGTTGCAACCACCCGCCCTGGGAGTGGCCGCCGCGGCGTGGGACGTGGACGGGCGGCCGGTGGTCGGCGCCGCTGCGGAGCTGGTCATCACCGCGCCGATGCCCTCGATGCCCCTGTACTTCTGGAACGACGCCGACGGATCGCGCTATCGCGACTCCTACTTCTCCGTCTACCCGGGCGTGTGGAGGCACGGCGACCTGGTCGAGTTCGCGCCCGACGGATCGTCGGTCATCGTCGGCCGCTCGGATTCCACGTTGAACCGCAACGGAATTCGACTCGGTCCGGCAGATCTGTACCGAGTCGTCGAAGCACTGCCCGAAGTCGACGAGGCACTGGTTGTGGGCATCGAGAACGGCGGTGACTACTACATGCCGATGTTCATCGACGTGGCCGACGGTGTCGACGACGAGGTCGCCGTCACCGCGGTGTCGTCAGCGATCCGCGCGTCGCTGTCGCCGAGATACGTTCCCGACGACATCATCCCGGTACGCACGATCCCGCACACTCGGACCGGCAAGAAACTCGAGGTGCCGGTGAAAAGGGTTCTGCAGGGTGTCCCCGTCACGGACGTCGTCGATTCCGGATCCGTCGACGACGCTTCGGTGTTCGGCGAGATTCGTATGGAGATGACCCGTCGACGGCCGGGGTTGTTCGCGTGAGCATCTGCCCGTCCGTCGAGGAGATGTTGGCGCGCGACCACAGTTCGACGAATCTCGGAATGCGGGTGCTGTCCGCGGAGGACGGCCACGCGGCGGTGACTCTGGTGGTGGACCCGTCCTGGGTGAACGGGCACGGACTTGCGCACGGCGGGTTGGTGTTCAGCCTCGCCGACACCGCGTTCGCCTGCGCTGCGAACAGTCGCGTCGCGGGGACCGTGACATCGGGCGCCGAGATCGTCTACTACTCGCCCGCCCACGAGGGTGACACGCTGGTGGCCGAGGGCGTCGTTCGCCACGTGGCCGGCCGTCACAGCCTGGTCGACGTGACCGTCAGGCGGGGGAGCACCGTGCTCGCCGAATACCGCGGACGTGGAGCTGTCGCACGGGATACAGCCCCGCGACCACGATCGACCACCACCGATATCCACCGAGGAGAGTGACCACATGACGCGATTCGCCCTGGGGACCTTCGACGCCGGGGACGGTCCGTATCCCGGACTCGTTCTCGACGGGAACATCCACGACATCCGTGATTTCACCGACTACCGCTCGATCCGGGAGGTGCTGCAGGACTGGCAGTCTGCGCTCGACCGACTGTCGACGGAGGCGGATCGTCCGTCGACGCACCCGACCGCCGCCTCCGCCGTGCGCACCTTGCCGCCGGTTCTTCCCGCCGGGCAGATCTACGGCGCCGGCGCGAACTACCGCGAGCACGTGATCCAGTTGGCGGTTGCGCACAGGCTGGGATCGGACGGCCTGTCGGAGGCCGAGCTGGCGCAGGAAGCTGCTCGCGACATCGACGAGCGCAAGGCGAACGGCGAGCCCTATGTGTGGACGGGGGTCGCCTCGGCGGTCAGTGGCGCGTACGACGACGTGGTTCTCCCTGCCGCGTGGGACGACCATGACTGGGAGCTCGAACTCGGTGTCGTCATCGGACGACGTGCGCACAACGTCTCGGTAGGAGATGCTCTCGATCATGTTGCGGGGTACACCATCTGCAACGACTTGACCACCCGGAGCCTGGTCCCGCGCAGGGACATCGCGATGATGGGTACCGATTGGCTGCGCGCGAAGAACTTCCCGACTTTCTTCCCCACCGGTCCGTGGATCGTTCCCGCCCAGTTCGTCGCCGACCCGTCGAACCTCGGTATTCGTTTGTCACTCAACGGAAAAGTGATGCAGGACAGCAATACCGGTGACATGGTGTTCGGGCCGGCGGAGCTGATCGCCTACATTTCCCGATTCGCCACACTGGAGCCGGGTGACATGGTGATCACGGGATCTCCCCCCGGAAACGGATCGCACTGGGGACGATTCCTGCGGCCCGGTGATGTCATGGAGTGCGAGATCGACGGTCTGGGAAGCCAACGCACCGAGTGTGTTCGGGGAGGGTGATCAGTTCTAGGCATTCGCCTTTCGCAGATTCGCCGCTGCCGACTTCAGGTCGAACTGGAGGGTCTGCAGGGTGTCGAGATCGATCGTGCCCGGCACGGCCAGCAGCGCGCGTGCGGAGGTATGAGCCACAGGGTGATTGATCGATTCGACGCACACCAGTGTGTCCTGCTCGTAGCGCAGAATCGAGAACTTGCCTCGGTCGACATCGCCGACGACGGTGACCGGGCCTTCGCCGCGGGCGATGCCGGCAATCTGTATCTTCGTCGGGCCCTGGTGGCTCCAGAACCACGGGAGCCGCTCGTACACGGCGGGTTTCCCGGTCAGGGTTGCCGCCAGCGTTCGTGCTTGGTCCACCGCGTTCTGAACCGACTCCAGGCGAGTGTGAGAACCGCTGTGAAGGCATGGAAATCGGACGCAGTCCCCGATCGCCCACACGGAGTCGTCGTTCGTTCGCAGATACTCGTCGACGACAATGCCGTTGTCGGTGAGTATTCCGGCCTCGGCCGCCAGGGAATCCTCGGGCAGCACTCCGACACCGACGACCACGAGGTCTGCGCGATACCGGGCTCCGTCGTCCGTGACGACGCTGTGCAGCCGCGGCCCGTCACCCTCGAGGGCGGTGACCGTCCGATCGAACACGAACCGGACTCCCCGCGCCGTGTGCGCGGCACGGACGTGATCGGAGATGTGCGTGGACACAGCACGACCCATCACGCGCGACCCCAGTTCGACGACGGTGACGTCGAGGCCGCGGTCGAGTGCGGCAGCGGCGAGCTCGAGACCGATGAAGCCGGCCCCGATCACGACGACAGACCGCGCGCGGTCCAGTTCCGATCGCACCCTCGCAGCATCGGCGGCATCGCGCAGACGGCATACTCCGTCCAGGTCGACTCCGGGGACGTCGAGCCGACGATGGCGGGCACCGGTCGCCAGGACCAGCGCCGAGTAGTGAAGCTCGCTGCCACTGGCCAGGGTCACGGTGTGCCCGTGCCGATCGATCGAGACCACCGGGTCGCCTTCGATCAGGTCGATGTCTTTGTCGTGATAGAACTTTCGGGCTCGTAGCGGTAGAAGGTCTGCATCGTCGGTAGATTTCAGATAGTCCTTGGACAGAGGTGGGCGCTGATAGGGCAGCCCGGCCGCGGCGTCGATGACAGTGACCTGACCCGAGAACCCCTCGGTCCGTAACGAATCCGCGAGTTGTACTCCGGCGTGACCGGCACCGACAACGACGATGTGACTCACTGTCACACCTGTTCTTCCGGCAGGTCGACAGCGATTTCGCCGAGACCGTCGGTGGCGATGATCTGACAACCCAACCGCGACCTCGATGGGTCACGTTGGGTGGCAGTGCAGTCGAGCATCTCGTCCTCGTCTTCACCGATAGGGGGCAGCTGCGTGAGGTAGTCGTCGTGCACGAGAACGTGGCACGTGGCGCACATGGCCTGTCCGCCGCACTCGCCGATGATGCCGTCGATTCCGTTCGACACCGCGGCCCTCATGATGGACGTGCCGTCGGCGACGTCGAGCGTGTCGGTGCGGCCGTCGGAATGATGGAATCGAATCTTGGTCATGATGTCGCTTTCACTTGTCCCAGGTCACGGGAAGGGAGGTCAATCCGCGGAACACCCAGCCGTTCCACTCGGTGGTTCGGCCCCGGTCCACTTGTAGGCCGGGGAACTCGTCGTAGAGCTTGGGGATCGCTATCTGTCCTACCGAGGATTTGGCTGCCCAGTGCCCCGCGCAGAGATGTACGCCGCTTCCGAACGCGAGATGAGGCTGCTTCCGACGATGGATGTCGAACTCGTTCGGACGCTCGGAGATGTGATGGGCATCCCGGTTCGCGGACGCCACGACCACCCCCAGCGGAGCGCCTGCAGGCAGGGCGATTCCGCCGAGCACGGTCGGTCGAGTGGTTTCACGGGGGTACATACCGATGGGGGAGAGCCAGCGGACGGTCTCGTCGAACACCGATGGCCACAAGAGGGGGTCCGAGAGCACGGCCTGCCGCTGATCGGGATGGTTGTCCAGCGCCCACACCGTGTTCGTGACCATGTGCTGTGGTTCGTTCATTCCGCCTGCGATGGTCAGCTTGACGTTGGCGGCCACTGTCCGATGAGGCAAGCCGCTCCCGACCAGCGCAGAGGTGATCGAGTGGTCGGGGTGCGCGGTGTAGTGCGGGATCAAATCGGACAGGAGCTCGTCGATTTCGATGCGTGCCGTGTCGGCCGCGAGCCAAATGTCGGCGTCGTCGAGCAGATTGCCTGTGCCGGCTATCAAGGCGTGCGACCAACGGCTCATCGTTGTCGGGTCGACGCCGGGGAGGCCGAGCATGTCGATCAGATTCTGCGACGCCAGCGGTGCAGCGAAGTCTCGATTGAGCTCGGCGTTTCGCGGTCCCGAGTCGGCAAGGACGCCGAGGAAGCGTTCGGCGTTGCGCTCGAAGATGGGCGCCCAGACTTGGGCGATGGCCTTGGGTCGAAGGGTGGGGTTGATGGCCTTGCGTTCGATCGCGTGCTCGGGGTCGTCCTTGCGCAGCATGGGCGTCTCACCCAGTGCGCGAATCATCGTCGCGCCGCTACCGCTGACGCCGGCGGAGTACACAGTCTGATCGAGTTCGACGGCATGGCACTCGTGGTAACCGGTGACCAGGTACTTGTTCAGGGCCGGCACCCATGCCACGGGCGACTCTGTGCGGAGCCGCGCGTACGTGTCGTAAGGGTCTCGCATCATCGTCTGTGGATCTACCCAGTCAGCAACGGGTGCAGTAGTTCCCAGCGTATCGGTGTAGTCGTCTCGGTCGTGATCGTCGGAGCGTGAGGTGTCCGTGCCGCCCGAGGCGACCGGGCAGACGGCTCCCGTCGCAGGCATCTCGTACACGCCAGGTGCATCCGTCATCGCGAACCTCCGTTGCGTTAGGTGGATCACATTCAGCGATCAGTTCATTCCACATCACAGTCCAATTCGCGTAAAGTGCGGATAAGTACGCACAAACCGCTATTGAATCGAAGATGATGGCATCGTTCACGTTGCGCCAACTCGAACTGTTCTGTGCCGTGCCGGATCATCCGACTCTCGGTGCTGCCGCCGCGGCCCTCCACATGTCGGAATCCGGGTTGTCCCACGCGATCACCGAACTGGAACGCACTGTGGGAGAGCAGCTCTGCGTGCGACGCAAAGCTCGAGGGGTGCAGCTCACTCCTGCCGGCTTGTTCTTCGCCGCTCATGCGCGGGCTTTGCTTGCCGACGCCGACGAACTCGCGAGCCGGCTTGCGGCAGAACGTGGAGACTTGTTGGGCCCGTTGTCGATTGGATGCTACGAGGGAATATCGACGACCATTCTTCCCCCCGTTCTGGACGGCTTCGCCTCGAACCATCCGCGCGTCGAAATCACCGTGCACACGGGAACAGACGACGAACTACTGCCCATGCTGAGATCGGGGCAGCTCGATATTGCGATCACCTACGACATGTCGCTGACCGGCGAGTTCCGCAGTCGTCGCATCTACGACACCGAAGTGCTGGTGGTGCTCTCGGAGCATCATCCCATGTCGACTGCTGATGTCGTGACCCTGCAGGACCTGGAATCGGAACCCTTCATCCTCCTCGATACCGCCCCCAGTGCAGCCAACACCGCACGTGTCTTCGAAGAGGCCGGTATCGTCCCGCCGACGGCGCTAGCAGTACCCAATCTGGAATTGGTTCGCGTACTCGTTGCTCGTGGGCTCGGTTACAGCCTGCTGATGTGGCGGCCGAACTACTCGATGACCACGCTCGAGGGCAGGGCGGTGGTGATGCGGCCGCTGGAACCTCAGACGGGGGTGTCCTGTGTGGTCGGCGTGTGGCCGAAGCACGCGACCCTCAGCCGTCGGGCGGACGCGCTGCTCGCGTACCTCGCCGATGAACTCGGCCACGCGGCGGTGGCCGCGACATCAGCTGGGGGCGAAACCCTTCAGAGCAGCATCGAGTAACGCGTCGGTGTGTGCAGGGTCCAATTCACCGGTCTGGAAGAGCAATCGAAAATAGATCGGAGCGTAAAGCGTCTCGGCGATGAGGTCGGGAGCCAACCCGGGCGCAATGTCTCCCTCGTCGATTGCACGTTCTATCAACGACAGTGCCGCCTCGACGCGTCCTTTCCAGAACCGCTCTTTGAACTCTTCGAGAGTTGCTGCGTCGTACTGGCATTCAGCGATGAGCTGGGCAATCAGTCGACCCTCGGGCCCGTTGTACACCCGAGCCAGTGATGCGAGGTGGTCTCGGAGGGCCGCAAGCGCAGGCCCATCTTGCCGCACTGGCGTCTGCACCACGTGGTTGTCGATGAAGGAGTCGATCACGATCGCTGCCTTGTTGGGCCACCACCTGTAGATCGTCATCTTGCTGACGCCCGCCTGGCGGGCGATCCGTTCGATGGACAGTTTCTGCAGGGTCACCGACGGCGCATCTGCCCGGCCGTCCAGCAGGTCCATGGTGGCCTGGAGGACCGCCTTTCGGCTCGCTTCGCTTCGTACCGCCATGTCGCAAGATGATACGGCTCGTATCGATCGGACGGGCGGACGGTGGAGACACCTGCGCCCGAGCCGCACGGCTCGGTGCCTGCGGATAGCTCACGATTTCGTCGAGCTCACGGCCTCAGTAGCTCTGTCGTTCCGGTTCGTTGGCGGCGCCGGAGGGGTCGGAGCTGCCGATGAAGCGTTCGGCGAGTGCTTCCGACCCGCGCGCGAGCAGAGCGGCATCGGCGCCGACGAGCAGGAAGGTTGCGCCCTGTGTGGCATAGGCATCGGCGATATCGGGGTCGAATGCGTTGACGCCGAACGCAATACCGGTACTCGCGAGAGCGTCGAAAGCCCGCGTCACCGCCGATACCACCTCGGGGTGAGTTTGCTGACCGAGCAGGCCCATGGAGGCGGCAAGGTCGCTCGGTCCGAGGAACACACCGTCGATACCAGGGGTCGATGCAATCGCGGCAGCGTTGTCCACGCCCTCGGCGGTCTCGATCTGAACGAACACCGAGACGTGGTCGGCAGCCTCGCTCAGATAGTTCTCGATGCGATTCCACCGCGCGGATCGCGCGAGGGAGCTTCCGACTCCGCGTCGTCCGATGGGTGGGTAGTGAGCCGCCGCGGCGACGTCGGCCGCTTCGGCTGCGGTCGACACCATGGGCACAAGAAGGGTGCGAGCGCCGAGATCGAGGACTTGTTTGATCGTCACGGTGTTCGCGGCAGGAACGCGCACCACCGGCGTCACGTCGTATCCGGAGACTGCATAGAGTTGCGCCAGAACGGATTCGAGCCCGTTCGGCGCGTGTTCCATGTCGATCAGGACCCAGTCCAGGCCGGACCCTGCCATGATCTCCGCGGCGACCGGGGAGCCGGTGGTGATCCATCCGCCGTAGAGAGGTCTGTCGGCCGCAGACAGCGCGTCGCGAAGGGTCGAGCTCAGACGAAGCGGCACGAGATGGTTCCCAACGGTCCGTAGTCGGCGGAGATACTGTCACCGAGTTGCACCCACATCGGCCTGGTGAACGACCCCGCGAGCACTATCTCGCCGGAGCCGAGGGAATCGCCGTGCTGGGAGAGCTTGTTGGCCAGCCAGGCAACGCCGGTCGCAGGATGGTTCAGGACGGCGGCGGCCACACCGGACTCCTCGATGGTTTCGTTGCGGTAGAGCAGCGCCGAGATCCACCTCAAATCCACCGCCCGTGGATCTGTCGGATTGCCCCCGTAGACCACCCCGCCGAGGGCTGCGTTGTCGCTGATGGTGTCGACGATCGTGCGGCCCTCCATTTCGAGGCGAGAGCTGAGGATCTCGAGCGCAGGCACGACGTAGTCGGTGGCGTCCAGTACGTCGAAGATGCTCACGTTCGGGCCGGTGAGGGGTTTGCCGAGGACGAACGCCAACTCCACCTCGATCCGAACGTTGGAGAATCGGCCGTGCTCGATGAGCGAGCCGTTCTCGAAGACCTGATCGTCGAAGATCGCCCCGTAGTCGGGCTCGGTGATGCCCGTCGCCACCTGCATCACCTTGCTTGTCAGTCCTATCTTCCGGCCGACAAGCCTGCGACCCGATTCGACTGCACGACGGCGCCATTCGTTCTGTACGGCATAGGAGTCCTCCACGGTCATGTCCGGATGGTCCACGGTCGGTCTCGGAATTGTCGCTCGCTCGCGTTCGGCTGCGGCGAGTCGATCGGCAATGTCGGTAATGGTCCGGTCGGACAGCATGTGGCTCCCAGTTCGATTGTTCGAGTGCGGATCAGAGTTGAGCGCCGAGCTTGAACTCACCGAGCTTCCAGTCGGGAAGCGACTCCTCGTCGTCCTTCCGGGTGTAGGAGAAGCCGTCGGCTCCGATGGTGACGGCCATCTCCGAGGCGTCGGTTCGTGCGACGACAGGCTCCGGGTTGCCGTCCAGATCGAGCACGATCGACGCGTCGGTGTACCAGCTCGGAACCACCGGGGTTCCCCACCAGTCGCGACGCTGATTGTCGTGCACGTCCCATGTCACTACCGGGTTGTCGGGGTCGCCCGTGTAGTAGTCCTGGGTGTAGATCTCGATGCGATGCCCGTCCGGATCACGGAGGTAGAGATAGAACGCGTTCGAGACCCCGTGCCGCCCCGGCCCACGCTCGATGTGATCGGACATGCGCAGTGAACCCAGCTTGTCGCAGATGGCGATGATGTTGTGCTTTTCGTGAGTCGCGAATGCGACGTGGTGCATGCGAGGTCCGTCGCCGCCGGTCATGGCGGTGTCGTGGACGGTCGACTTACGGCGCATCCATGCCGCGTAAGTGGTACCGGCCTCGTCCTGAATGTCCTCGGTGACCCGAAAGCCCAAGTCCTCCATGTACTTCACGGCCCGCGGAACATCGGGGGTCACCTGGTTGAAGTGATCGAGGCGCACGAGGGCACCGGGTGAGTAGAGGTGGTAATGCCACGCCAGGCGTTCGACGTGCTCGACGTCGTGGAAGAACTCGTACGGAAACCCGAGCGGATCCTGTACGCGCACCGAGTCACCGATGCCCGCGGTGAAACCATGCTCGTTGCGCTCGACCCGGCAGCCGAGTTCGGTGTAGAACGCCACCGCACGGTCCAGATCCTCCGGGCTGCGTACTCGGTAGGCGAACGCTGCAACTCCGGCGACGGGACCTTGTCGCAGAACGAGATTGTGGTGGATGAACTCCTCGAAGGACCGCAGGTAGACGGCGTGCTCGTCCTCCTCGGTGACGACGAGGCCGAGCACGTCGACGTAGAACTTTCGCGAACGCTGGAGGTCGGTGACGACCAATTCCATGTAGGCGCAGCGCAATACGTCCGGTGGGGTGGCAGACGGGGTGGGAATGCGGTCGATGCTGTCAGGGGTGGTGGTCATGGCGGTGTCCTCGGATGTGCCCGGGCGTCCCGGGCGGGTGGGGGCGACTCTGGCTGTCGACATGCGGTCAGTGAGTGGCGCCGGCTTTGCCGAAGGTGGGGTTGTGCACCGTGCCGAGCGTGATGTGCACGGCCTGCTGGTTGGTGTAGAAATCGATGGAGCGATATCCGCCCTCGTGCCCGAGTCCGGATGCCTTCACTCCGCCGAACGGTGTTCGCAGATCACGCACGTTGTTCGAATTCAGCCACACCATCCCCGCCTCGATTGCCTGCGAGAAGTTGTGTGCACGTTGTAGATCGGACGTCCACACGTACGCGGCGAGTCCGTACTTCACGTCGTTCGCCAGCCTCAGTGCGTCGGCGTCGTCCTCGAACGGGGTGATCGCGACGACCGGCCCGAAGATCTCCTCCTGGAAGATGCGTGCCTCGGGTGCGACGTCGGCGAAGACCGTGGGCGCTACGAAGTTTCCGGTGTCGAAGCCCTCCGCTCGACCACCGCCCGCAACGAGTCGCGCCTCGGAGATGCCGATCTCGATGTACTCCATCACCTTGGCGTAGTGCTCGGGGTGCACCAACGCGCCCACCTCGGTGGCGGGTTCGTTCGGGTAGCCCACGACAACTCGGCGCGCCTGCGCCGCATACCGTTCGACGAACTCGTCGTAGATCGACCGCTCGACCAGAATGCGGCTACCTGCTGTGCATCGCTCGCCGTTCAGGGAGAAGACGCCGAAGATCGTGGCGTCGACGGCGGCATCGAGGTCAGCGTCGGCGAAGACTATCGCGGGGCTCTTGCCGCCCAACTCCATCGACAGTCCCTTGAGGTACGGGGCAGCGTTACCGAAGATCAATCGACCTGTGCTGGACTCGCCAGTGAACGAGATCAAGGGAACGTCGGGATGCTTGACGAGAGCGTCGCCCGCGTCCTCGCCGAGTCCGTTGACGAGGTTGAACACGCCCTCGGGCACGCCCGCTTCCTCGAAGATTCCGGCCCACAACGACGCGGACAACGGGGTGAACTCGGCCGGCTTGAGCACCACCGTGTTGCCGGTTGCCAAGGCGGGAGCCAACTTCCACGATTCGAGCATGAACGGTGTGTTCCACGGGGTGATGAGGCCGGCAACGCCGATGGGGGTGCGGTTGACGTAGTTGATCTGCCGGCCCGGAACCTTGTACGTGTCGTCGGCCTGCGCAACCACCAGGTCCGCGAAGAATCGAAAGTTCTCTGCGGCGCGGCGAGCCTGCCCCAGGGCTTGGGTGATGGGCAGTCCGGAGTCGAAGGATTCCAGCTCGGCCAGCCGGGCGTCGCGGGACTCGACGATGTCGGCGATGCGGTGCAACACCTTCGAGCGCTCACGCGGAATCATCCGGGGCCAGGGGCCGTCGGTGAATGCCGTTCGTGCCGCAGCGACGGCGCGATCGATGTCGGCCTTCTTGCCGGCCGCAGCCTGCAGGTAGACCTCGTTGGACACCGGATCGAGAACGTCGAAGGTGTCCCCGTCGACGGAGTCGACGAACGAGCCGCCGATGTAGTGCTGAATTCGGGTGGGAAGGTCTGCCGGGACGAACCGTCGCTCGGTATCGGGCACGGTGTCGGTCATGGGGTCTCCGTTCGGGTTGTCATCGGATCAGATTCGGGGGAGCCCGAGGTTCTCACCGGGATGCTCGTGGGTCAGGTAGGCGTCGAGAGTGGCGGAACGATGTCGCCGGGCCGCGTCTTCGATCTGGGTCAGTGGGGCGTTCGTCTCGATCAGTCGGACGATCTCCTCGTGCTCGGACACCGATTCGCGCGCGCGTCCCGGCACGAATGTGAACGTGGATGCACGTAGGTGTCCGAGACGGCTCCATTCCGCTTCCACCAACGCGGCGAGCCGGGGGTTGGGGCATTTGGCGAACAGAATGGAATGGAATTCCTGGTTGAGTTCGGTGAAGAGGCGCGGCTCGAACTCGCTGAGCGAGTCGATCATTCGATCGTTGACCGAGCGTGCTCGCCGGACGTCGTCCTCGGACAGGCGCCGGGCAGCCATCGCGGTCGCTGCGCCTTCGAGCACACTCAGCGCCTGCATGCTGTACCGGTACTGGGAGTCGTCGACCATTGCGACGTGCGCTCCGACATTGCGCTCGAACGTCACCAGGCCTTCCGCTTCGAGCTGCCGAATGGCCTCGCGGACTGGCACGACACTCATGTCGAGGTCTTTGGCGATTGCGCCGAGAACGAGCCGATACCCGGGCGTGTACTCCCGGCGCGCGATGCGGTCCTTGACGTAGTGGTACGCGAGTTGCGACTTGCTCCGGGTCACCGGTGCTCCTGAAGCCATTGCTCGTACCGTCCCTTCCACTCCGCGTTCGGGGGGAACAACCCGTCGACGGGGTGACCGGCCGCGACCTGCTCGGCTACCCACCCGTCCTGTGACTCCTGGGCCAGCGCCGCGTCTGCGACCTCCTCGACGAGGTTCGGAGGGATGACGACGACACCGTCGTTGTCCCCGACGATGACATCGCCCGGCTGCACCGTGGCGCCGCCGCAGGCAATGGTGATGTCGTGGTCCCACGGAACGTGCCGCCGACCGAGGACGGCAGGGTGTGCGCCGGACGAGAACACGGGCAACCCGATCTCGGCGACGGCATCCCGGTCTCGCACGCCGCCGTCGGTGACAACTCCGGCTGCACCTTTGGCGTGGGCGCGGAGCGCCAGAATGTCGCCGAGGGTTCCCGACCCCGTTTCTCCGCGGGCCTCGATGACGATGACCTCGCCCGATTCGACGGCGTCGAAGGTACGTTTCTGGGCGTTGTATCCGCCGCCGTGCGAGTCGAACAGATCCTCACGATTGGGAACGAACCGCAAGGTACGGGCCGTGCCGACCAGCTTCACGCCCGGACTCAACGACGACACACCGTCGATGCTGACATTGTTCAACCCGCGTTTGCGCAGCTGCTGAGACAGACCGGCTACAGGTACCTCTCGAAGTTTTGCGCGCAACTCGTCGGTGAGGTCGAAGGCGGGCGCCGGCTCGGGGAGACCTGCCGCCGCAGCGGACCCCCATGCTTCTCGGCGCTGAGTGTCGTCGACAGACGGCAGGGAACCGAGTGATCCGTCGAACGGGTCGGTGCCCTGAACGACCGTCGTCGTCAGCGTGCCGGAGCTGGGCCGAGTGGGGGAGTCGGGCGCGTCGACCTCGACGTCGATCACGTCACCGGGGACCACGACCGAGGACCCGGCCGGTGTGCCGGTGAGGACGACGTCGCCCGGCTCGAGGGTGAAATGTTGGGAGAGGTCCGCGACGATCTGCGATATCGAGAAGATCATTGCGGCGGTGGTGTCGTTCTGCGCCAGGGAACCGTTGACCCATGTGCGTACGCGAATCGCGGTCGGATCGACATCTCGCGCGTCGATGACCCTCGGGCCCAGCGGTGTGAAACCGTCTCCACCTTTCGAGCGAAGGTTGGACCCCTTGTCGTTCGCGCGTAGATCGTAGAGGCCGAAGTCGTTGGCCGCGGTTACCCCGCTGACGAAGTCCCACGCGGAGTCGACGCTCACTCTGCGCGCCGGCGCGCCGATGATCACCGCAATCTCACCTTCGAATGCGAGAAGCTCTGTGCCGTAGGGACGTTCGACCGTGCCGCCGGACTTCGACACCGAACTCGATGGCTTGACGAAGTACGACGGGTGTTGTGGGCGACGGCCACGTTGATCGGCCCGTGAGGCGTAGCTCAAGTGGACGGCGATGACTTTTCCCGGCCGCATGGGGAGCTCCGCGGAGTCCGGCGCGTCGTCGGCGATCATGTGTCTCCTGCGTATCGGGGGTCTTGCATCGTATTTCAAATAATATACGATGAGTGACGCAGATCGCAACGGCAGACTCTTCGAGGCCCACGGCACAGGAGTTGCGACACACATCAGGAGCCAAGCAATGAGTGCATCCCACGAACCCGGACCTACCGGTTCCACCACGGACAAAGAGCGTCGACGGGTCGTGTTCGCGGCTGTCGTCGGGAGAACCGTCGAGTGGTACGACCACGAGGCCGAGCAGTCGGTAAGCCCGATCAGAACGATGGCGAAGGTCTGAGATGCAATTTCATCACGACGGTTACGTGTCGGGCGACCCCCGCGTCCAACCCGCAGCAGGCGTGGGCGTGGACCGACCGGACGACTTGCCCGACGAGGTCGACGTACTGATCGTCGGTACCGGTCCGGCGGGGATGACGACTGCGGCCCAACTGTCGCAGTTCCCGAACATCACCACTCGTATCATCGAGAAGCGAGCGGGCCGGCTTGCAATAGGCCAAGCCGACGGTATCCAAGCGCGCAGTGTCGAGACGTTCCAGGCATTCGGATTCGCCGACCGAATCACCGCCGAGGCATATCGCATCACCGAGATGGCGTTCTGGAAGCCTGACCCGACAGACCCGTCGCGCATCGTGCGCACCGCTCGTACCCCGGACGACGCCACCGGGATCAGCGAGTTCCCACACCTGATCGTCAACCAGGCCCGCGTGCTGGACTACTTCGCCGAATTCATGGTCAACGCGCCCACCCGTATGCGACCGGACTTCGGGTACGAGTTCCGCACACTCGAGGTCGGTGACGGCGAGTACCCGGTGACGGTTACCTTGGCGCACACCGGTGGTCCCTTTGCCGGCCGGGAGCGCACCATCCGAGCCAAGTACGTGGTCGGATCCGACGGCGCCCGCAGTGCCGTGCGTGACACGATCGGCTGCCGTCCCGTCGGTGACAAGGCCTTTCACGCGTGGGGAGTCATGGACGTACTGGCGGTGACGAATTTTCCCGACATCCGTACCAAGTGCGCCATCCAATCCGGCTCCGGCGGAAGCATTCTGCTCATTCCGCGCGAAGGTGGTCACCTCTTCAGGATGTACGTGGACCTGGGCGAAGTAGCTCCCGACGACAATGGCAGTGTCCGCAATACCAGCATCGAGCAGATCATCGCGCAGGCAAACGACATCATGCACCCCTACTTTCTCGATGTTCGAGATGTGGCCTGGCACAGCGTGTACGAGGTAGGTCATCGCGTGACGGACCGCTTCGACGACGTACCGGCGCATCTGGTCGGTGAACGCGCACCGCGGGTGTTCATCACCGGCGATGCGTGCCATACGCACAGCGCGAAGGCCGGCCAGGGGATGAACGTGTCCATGCAAGACGGTTTCAACCTTGCCTGGAAGCTCGGTCACGTTCTCTCCGGCCGCAGCCCGGAGGCCCTTCTCGCTACGTACACCGCAGAGCGACAGGTGATCGCGCAGAAGCTCATCGATTTCGACAAGCAATGGTCGTCCATGATGGCGGCTCGCCCCGAGGATTTCGACAGCCCGTCCGAGTTGGAGGACTTCTACGTCAAGACGGCCGAGTTTCCGGCGGGCTTCATGACCGAATACACGCCGTCCATGATCGTCGGCTCGGCCGAGCATCAGGACCGCGCAACGGGATTCACGATCGGCAAACGATTCAAATCCGTCCAGGTGACGCGGGTGTGTGACGGAAACCCCGTCCATCTCGGCCACCGACACGAAGCAGACGGCCGCTGGCGAATCTATGTGTTCGCCGATACCGCCGGCGGGGCACTGGCCCGACTGGCATCGTGGCTGACGGATTCTCCGGATTCGCCGCTCGTTCGATTCACACCTGTCGGCGGCAGCTTTACCGATGCCTTCGAGGTGAAAGTTGTCCATCAGCAGCCGCATACGGAAATCGATATCGGCCAGGTTCCCGCGGTGTTTCTGCCGAAAGTCGGCCGCTTCGGACTCGTCGACTACGAGAATGTGTTCGCTGCCGATCCGGCGTGCGACATCTTCACCGAACGCGGAATCGACCGCGCCGGCGCCGTGGTGGTAGTACGACCGGATCAGTACGTGGCGCAGGTATTGCCACCGACTGCGGCGGACGAACTCGCCCAGTTCTTCGCCGGCATCATGGTTTCGCCGGCATCGTGGGAGTTGGCGGGACACAGCGTGTGATGCGCATACGAACATCCCGGCGTCGCAATCGAATGCGCGACGCCGGGATGCCCTGGTGCTGTGGTTGGACTCAGTGCTCGTACGTGTCGAGGTCCCGGTCCTTGGACTCCTGCGCCAGGGCGATGAACACCGCGCTGATGACGGCCAGCCCGATCATGTAGAGCCCCACCAGGTTTGTGGAGCCGCCACCCGCTGCTTGGAGCGAGACGAGGATGACCGGGGTGAATCCCGCGCCGAGGAGGGTGGCGGCCTGGTAGCCGACCGATGCTCCGGTGTAGCGCGCGGAGGTGCCGAATTGCTCGGCGATGTATGCCGCCATGGGGCCGAACGTCGCGGACTGCACCAGGCTGAAGCCGAGCACGAAGGCCAGCGTCACCAGGAGCGCGTTTCCGGACGAGAGCATGGCGAGTACCGGGAAGATCACCACGGCAAAGACGCCGAGGCCGGTGAGCATGACCGGTCGTCGGCCGACGCGGTCGGACAGCCGTGCGAATCCGAGCAGAGCGAAGATCGCCACGAACTGACACACCGCGAAACCGAGAAGAACATCGGAGCGGGATACGCCCGACTTGGTGGCGTGACCGATGGCGAAGGTCGCGAACATGATCTGGATGGCGACGCTCGCCATGCATCCGCCGGCGACGAGAATCAGGTTCTTCGGGCGCCGAAGAATGCTCATGAGGGGAACGGCCGCACGGGCACTCGAAGCCTCCGCCGCGCTGCGCTCGAGTGCCTGCGTGAACACCGGGCTCTCGGAGACTCGGCTCCGTACGAAAAGGCCCACGATCAGCAGAACAGCGGAGAGCAGGAACGGGATTCGCCAACCCCAGGAAAGGAACTGGTCTTCGGGTAGCAGTGCAACCGCGGCCAGAGCCAGAGTTCCCAGCAACGAGCCGGTCGGGGCGCCGGCGTTGGTGAACGCAGCCGCGAAACCACGACCGCGGCCGCCGACGTGTTCGAGGGACATCAGTGTCGCCCCGCCCCATTCGCCGCCGATGGCAATGCCTTGCAGCACGCGAAGCAGGATCAGCATGATGGCCGCCCAGGACCCGATGGCGGAGGACGGCGGGACCAGTCCGATCAGGAACGAGGCGGCGCCCATCACCGTCATCGACACCAGCAGCATCGACTTGCGGCCGTATTTGTCACCGAAGTGTCCGAAGATGACCCCACCGAGAGGTCGGGCCAGGTACCCGGCCGCGAATGTCCCGAGCGAGGCGATGGTGCCGGCAACGGGGGAAAGGTCGGAGAAGAACACGGGTGCGAATACGATCGCCGCCGAGGTCGCGTACAGAAGGAAGTCGTAGTACTCGATTGTGCTGCCCAGGTAGCTCGACAGCACGACACGCCTGATTTCGCGCCGCCTGGAGTCGGGTACAGCCTCGATGTCGTCGAGTGCGAGCGGTCGAACCGGTGTCGGTTCCACGGGTGTGGTCATGATGGATCGATGTTCCTTTGCTGAAGATCCTGTGCAGCGTGCTCGAAACTGCAGTCCATTGGTGTCCGCCGAGGGCGGCCGTCGTACGACCGGCCGCCCCCGGGGAGGAACTTGGTTGTGCTGAAGGCTCGAGGGCGACGAGCCCATCAGGCGACGGTCACGCCACGGTGGCGTCGATCTTGTCGTAGCGCACTTCGCGAACCCGCTCCATGACTGCGGCGAGCGGTTCCGGCTCGCGACCGGTGATCTGCTGCACGTGGCGGCTCTGGAGCGCCTGATAACCCTGCGCCAGACCGACTTCCGCCGACACCAGCTCGTCGCTGGCCCACAGGTGACCGTCGGGGCTGGGAGGCATGTTCGGGTCGTATGTGCGCGGAATTCCGACGGCGTCGAAGAACGCCAGACGTTCTTCCTCGGAGACCGGCCGGTACTCGACGGGCGAGGAGTGCACGTGCGAAGCGAGTGCAGCGATCTGGTGGAAGTCGAGCAGTTCGGGACCGGTGATCTCGTAGATGCGCCCGGCGTGCGCCTCCGGGTGCATCAGGCATTCTGCCGCGCATCTGGCGACATCTTCTTTCGCGACAGGAGCGAACATTCCGTCTCCGGTGGCCTGCGACAGGACGCCCGAGGGTACGGCCGGTGCCACGAGGATGTTGCTGACGATCTCGGCGTAGAGATGGTTGCGCAGGAAGGTGTAGGAAATGCCGGAGTCCCGAAGGTCGGCCTCGGTCTGGAGATGATCGCGAGCGGACAGTGCCGGATTGCCCGGCTGAACGCCGCCGACCGAGGTGTAGACGATGTGGCTGACGCCCGCGTGTTGCGCCGCGGCGATCGCTGCGCGGTGTTCCGACACCCGCCGCCCGAGATTGAGACCACTGATGAGGAAGAGCACATCGCCACCCTCGTACGCCTCCTGGACCGTCGGGGGGTACTGGTAGTCGCTGTGCCGGATCTGCACGGTGTCCGACGCGAGTTCGGCGAGCTTCTCGGGGGTGCGGGTGGTCAGAATGAGCTCACGATGGGGGTCGGCGTCGAGAAGCAGCCGTGTGACTCTTCGACCCAGGTCGCCCGATGCTCCGCTGATGATTGTTCGACTCATGTGCACTCCTTGTGGTGGGCGGTTGGACTGTGTCGCACCGCAGCCGCGTCCTCTGTTTGTGACGTGCGCTACATCGCAACACTGGGGGGCGCTTCTGGTCCACAGCCAAGATCGTCGTACAGACAATGCGTTTCGAGTATCGCCGCAGGTCAGCGTCCGGCGACCTGGTCCGTGCACCCACCGTCCGGGCCGACCGTTGCCGAGATTTTCGACGCGATCGCCGCGAGTTGCTCGACTTCGGCCGGTGTCAGTTGGTCGAAAACGAGTTCTCGCACTCGCCTTACGTGAGCGGGGGCCGTTTTCGTGACTTTCGCCCAGCCGGTGTCGGTCAGGGTTGCCAAGGTGCTGCGACCGTCGTCGGGATCGGGACGGCGTTGCACCCAGCCCTGATCGGAGAGTCTGTCGATCACCTTCGACAGTCGCGACAGCGTGCTGTTCGCGATGCGAGCGAGGTCTCGCAGGCGCATGGTCCGCTGCGGCGAGGAGGACAGGCTGGACAGGACGCCGTACTCGATGTGGGTGATTCCCGCGTCCCGCCGCAACTGGGTGTCGAGTGCGGAGGGAAGCCACATCACGCTCGACATGAGCGCCATCCAGGCGGTTGCTTCGTTCTCGTCGAGCCAGGGGGGTTCCTCGTCCGTCATGGACCGAGCCTATCGGGAATTTACTTGACACGGAAAGTATTGAAGTAGATGATTTAACTTGCCAAGGAAAGTTAAATCGCATCCGATCACCCACGAGAGAAGCACAAAATGACTACCGCAACGATTTTCGGCAAGGGCAACATGGGCACGGCGATCGCGGGTGTCCTCGCGGCCGGCGGTCTCGACGTTCAGCACATCGACACCGACAGCGTGGACGCGAAGGTCGTCGGCGACCTCGTCGTACTCGCCGTCCCGTACTCGGCGTTCGGAGAGATCGTGGCTGCCTACGGCGGCCAGTTCGCCGGCAGGACTGTCGTCGACATCAGTAATCCGGTCGACTTCGGTACCTTCCGACTGGCTGTTCCGTCCGACGCATCGGCTGCATCCGAACTGGCCGCGAAGCTGCCGGACGCCCGGGTCCTCAAGGCCTTCAACACAACCTTCGCGCCCACACTCGCGAGCAGAACGGTAGGAGCGAACCCGACGACGGTGCTCGTTGCGGGCGACGACGACGCGGCCAAAGGCACTCTTGTGGAGGCGATCACGGCGGGTGGAGTGCAAGCGCTGGACGTCGGGGCGCTCTCCGCGGCCCGGGAGCTCGAGGCCATCGGCTACCTACAGTTGCAGCTCGCCATCGGCGAGAAGATCGCCTTCACCGGTGGATTCTCGGTGGCGAAATGACGAGCACCGCGCCCGCAGGGGCGTACGCGGACCTGCTGGCCCGAGTTCTTCCCGAGTCCGAACCGCATCCGACGTGGACGCCCGACTACGGTTCGATGCCCGCCCTGTTCGTCAGTCACGGCGCCCCGCCCACTCTGGACGACCCGATCTGGTTGGACGAGTTGTATCGATGGGGCCGCGCGCTGCCCAAGCCGAAGGCCATCGTGATCGTGTCCGCCCACTGGGAGGACGCCCCGCCCGCCTTGTCGGGGACCGCGGCGGGGACGCCGCTTCTGTACGACTTCGGCGGGTTTCATCCGCACTACTACACGTTGAAGTACGCAACCCCGGATGCGTCCGATCTGGGTCGACGACTGGCCGGCCTACTGGGAACCGGTGCCTCGGTTCACCGATTCGCGAATCGCGGTCTCGATCACGGCGCCTTCATTCCGCTCATGGCCATGTATCCAGCCGCCGACGTTCCGGTGGTCCAGCTGTCGATGCCCAGCCTCGATCCACAAGCGTTGCTCAGTCTCGGCGCTCGACTGCGTCCGCTGCGAGACGAGGGTGTGTTGGTGATCGGTTCCGGCTTCATGACCCACAGTTTCGCGGTCATGCGACAACCGAAACTGGTGGCGCATTCGGCGGCGTTCGACGAATGGGCTCTCCACTGCGTCCAGAACGGAGACGTCGACTCGTTGATCGACTTCCGGCGCCGGGGTCCAGGGGCAGGAGTCGCTCATCCCACCTCCGATCATTTCGTCCCGCTGCTGCTGTCGCTCGGCGCGGCGGACGATCCGCAGTCCGCCACTTCCGTGATCGACAGATTCGTGTTCGGAAACTCGACGCGATCGCTCCAGGTGGCGTGACGAGCAGGTGCGATGTGTTCGGCGCATGGGGTCGCTCAATTTTGTGTGCTTGCGGCCAGGGGCTACGCGTCACATTCTGGAATGGCCAGACGTGATCGGGGTCACCAACCCCGGCGGATACGTCCTCACGAACGAAAGAGAACCGACATGACCGCAATCGCCACACCCGAGCTCGCTGACCTCGACACCGACGGCGTATCGGACGCAGACCTGGTGGCTCGCGCCACAGCGCTGATTCCGCTCATTCGCGAACACGCTGCCGAGGCGACGAAGAACCGCAAGATCTCGCCGGAGGTCATCGACGCCATCGCGTCGGCCGGGCTGTTCCACGTCATGGTTCCCAAGCGCTGGGGTGGACAGGGTGCAACCTTCAAGACGGCGTGCGACGTCGTCGCCGAGATCGCGCGCGGTGACGGATCGACCGGCTGGGTGACCGCACTGACGCTGCTCGCGACGGCGTACGGCGCAACCAACACCACTCAGGCCCAGGAGGACGTCTTCGGCGCGAATCCCGGTGCCCGAATCTGTGGCATCTTCTCTCCCGGTGACAAGAGCGAGAAGGTCGAGGGAGGGTACCTCGTCAGCGGAAAGTGGCCGTACGCCTCGGGATCGTTCGCAGCTCAGTGGGCCAGCCTCACCATCACCCTCGAGGGTGGTGCTCCCGGAATGGCATTGATTCCTGCAGAGGCGTTCACGATCGAGCCGACCTGGTTCGTCGCCGGCATGCAGGGAACGGGAAGCGACACGATCGTGGTCAAGGATCACTTCGTGCCGGAGTACCGCGTCCAGCCGGTTGCCGACATGTTCGCGTCCAAGTTCCGCTCGCCGTTCACCGACGAGCACGTGGCCTCGATGCCGTTCAACGCGGTTGCCGCGGGCATCCTCGTCGCGCCCCAGATCGGTCTGGGGCGTCACGCCCTCGAGCTCACACGCGAGAAGCTTCCGAAGAAGCCGGTGGCCTACACCGCATACGGTCAGGCCAAGGACTCGCCGACCCACCAGTTGGGTGTGGCGCGCGCTGCAACCAAGCTCCGTCTCGCCCAGCTCCTGCTGGACGCGATGGCAGCAGACATCGACGGTGCCGCGGAGAATCACGAGCTGCCGAGCCCGGAAATTCTTGCGCGCATCCGTAACGACACCGGGGTGGTCGCCGAGTTGGTCAAGGAGGAGATCGACTACCTCCTCACCGCCAACGGCGCCGGCTCGTTCGCAGACGTCAACGTTCTCGGACGCATCTGGCGTGACAGTGAGACGGCATCGCGCCACGCTCTGGTGACGCCCGAGATCGGCCGCGAGGCCTACGGTCGCCAGCTTCTCGGCAACTACGATCCGACTATCGGGTTGTGAGAGCGATGACCACCGCTGTGGCACAGTCGCAATCAGAGCAGTCGCCCACGAGTGCGGGCAGCACCGCCGACTACCGGTACGTTCTGAGCCACGTCCCCACCAGCGTGTCGGTCATCACGGCGATGACCGAGGGTGGGCCCGCGGGAATGACCGTGGGAACCTTCACCTCGGTATCGCTCGATCCTGCGCTGGTCGCCTTCTACGTCGACCTCGGTTCCACCACGTGGCCGGTCCTCGCCGAGGCGGAGCACTTCGGAATCAACGTCCTCGGTGCCCATGCCGGCGATCTCTGTCGTGCGTTCTCCCGGCGGGGTGCCGAGCGGTTTCTCGGCGTCGATTGGACTCCGTCGGCTCTGGGAGTGCCCTGGCTGTCCGACGCTATCGTCACGATCGACTGCACTCCGCACTCGGTGGATCGAATCGGTGACCACCTTCACGTGGTCGGGCATGTCGAGGCCATCGCGCAGCAGCGCGCCGACGAACCGCTGATCTTCTTGCGGGGCGCGTTCTTGGATATGTCGGCGATCGCTGGTGGGGGGCCGCAACAGTGATCGTGGAGCACGTGGAGATGCGCGTTCGGGAGGGTCGAGCCGAGGAATTGGCCAGTGGGTTCGACGAGATTCGCGCGCTGCTGCTGGCCGCGCCCGGATGCTCCGACGCGGCGCTCGTTCCCAGCGTCGATCGGGAGAACACCTATCTGCTGACAGCGCACTGGAAGCGGCTCGAGGACCACACCGAGGTGTTCGCGGGTTCCGAATCGGGCGCTCGTGTGCGCGAGATTCTCGAACCACTCTGCGCAGAGATGCCCCGGGTGACCCACTACCGGTACTGAGTCGTTCGACGCCGTAACCAAGGCCCCTGCCATAGCTGAAAACTATGGCAGGGGCCTTTTATTCATATTTGTCAGATGGCCATGGACGGCGAAGACTGTGTTCCACGCCATAGTTCCCTAAACGAGTGAGGATGTTCGCCATGATCGACGTCACTGTTGACTTCGCCCGATGTGATGCCAACGGCACCTGTGCCGCGCTGATGCCAGACGTGTTCCGCATCGGCGACGACGGCCTGCTGATCCAGCTCGCCGAGTCCGTGCCCGACGACCGAGACCAGGACCTCGACGAGGCCATCCTGTGCTGCCCGATGGGAGCGATCTCGCGCGCATGACCACTGCACACGCCTTCGACCCGTTCGCACCCGACTCGCCCACTCATTCCGGTGGGGCGGTCGTCGGGCAGTCGCTCGTCCACGGCGACTACGGGTATGCCGTTCTCGATTTCGCTCTCGCCACGGCGGTCCTTCGTGACACTCGTTTCATCAACGCAGCGCTGACGCTAATGGAACAGTTCGGTATCACCGACGGGCCCGTCCACGACTTCAGGGCCCGCAGCCTCATCATGGCCGAGGGTAAACGACACATCCGCTTGCGGACCCCGCTTGCGCGGTTCATGGGTCCGACGATGGTCGAGGACATTCGCGCCGAACTGCGCACGATCCTCGCCGACATCGATCCGGGTGGCCGCTCCGAAGGCCCGGTCGACTTCAACGAGACAGTGGCACGGAAGATTCCGGCACGGGTGTACTGCCTGCTCGCCGGAGCGCCGGCCGAGGACGCGGCCCTGGTCGCACGACTGTCCGCCGGCACTCTTGCTCTGCTGCAACGCGATCCGAGTCTGAAGGACTCCATCCTGGAGTCGTACGACGAACTTTTCGCGTACCTGAAGTCGCTCATCGCCCGCAAGCGCGAGCAGGGACTCGGCAGCGACATGCTCTCGTTCCTCATCGGACAGGAGATCGAGGGAAAGCTCGATGCCGAGGAACTGCTGAGCGAGGCGACCGCGATGCTCGAGGCGAGCTCGGTGAACACCTCTCATCAGACCGCGCTTGTCGTGTGGACTCTCCTGCGCGATCGTGACACTTGGAATCGATTGCAGGAGAACCGATCCCTGATTCCTGCGGCGGTCGTCGAGGCGTGCAGGCTCTACCCCCGGCCCGGCATCGTCAGCAAGATCGCGTCCGAGGACATCGAGCTTGCCGGCACCACCATCCCGGCGGGATCCGACGTCCACGTCGCCGTGTGGTCGGCCAACCGCGATCCCGCTCGCTTCGAGAATCCGAACGAGTTCGACATCGATCGCGAACGTGTGCAGCCCCTCACCTTCAGCACCGGACTACACGGCTGTCTCGGCCAGAGCCTGGCCAAGGTCGAGATGGAGGAAGTGGTCGGATTTCTGCTCGACCGCTACCCCGACGCCACGGTGGTCGACGACGGCACGCGGATCGGCCACGGTGGTGGACGCTGGCTCGTCGACTCGCTCGCCGTCGACCTCGGGCCCGCACGCGAGCGCCGACCCGCCGCGGGGGCCGGAGCGTGACCGCCGCGACCATCACGGAAAGTCTTGCGCGGCAATGGGCGGACACCGAGTTCGACGACCTCCCGCGCGATGTCGTCGCCGGAATCAAGGACCACATCCTCGATACCCTCGCGGTCGCGCTCGTGGGAGCGAGCACCCCCGAGGTGTCGGCGGTGATCGACTCGTCGGTTCCGTTCTCGTCCTCGCCGACCGGGTCCGTGGTGTGGGGTACCGGACACCGATTCACCCCCGCCCACGCCGCACTGGTCAACGGAACCTCGGCGCACGCCCGTGATTTCGACGACGGCGGCGGCGCCGGCCACGCCGGTTCCACGGTGCTCCCGGCAGCTCTGGCAGTGGGCGAGCACGCCGGATCCACCGGACGGCAAGTGATCACGGCGGTCGTCGCGGGATACGACGTGGGTTATCGCGCTCTGCAGTCCCTCGGCGGCTTTGCCGCCCACACCGATCGGGGATGGCATTCGAGCGGCACCATGGGCAGCTTCGGCGCCGCGGCCGCCGCCGCATCGCTTCTCGGTGCGAACCGGGAGTCCTTCGCCGACGCCTTGGGTATCGCCGGGTCGTTCACCGGAGGCGTGTGGGCGTTCATCGACGACGGCGCGCTGACCAAGCGAATTCATCCTGGCAAAGCCGGCGAAACCGGTGTCGACGCCGCCGTTCTGGCCGTCGGTGGTATCACCGGTCCGCGGCGAATCTTCGAGGCCGCTTGGGGCGGACTGCATTCCGTCCTCGCCGGTGGCGTCGGCCATCCGGATCGAGCGCTGCACAACCTGGGTGTCGACTTCAACGTGGCATCCTCCTATCTCAAGCCGTACGCCTGTTGTCGCGGAAGCCATTCCGCGGTCGACGCCGTCCGGGCCCTGATCGCCGAGCGCGGTCTGACGCCGGAGACCGTGCGTTCGGTGACCATCACCGCCGGCACCACCGCGGTGAACATGCTGTCGGTGTCGCCGATCGAGAACGTGTTCGACGCCCAGTTCAGCCTCCCCTACGCTGTCGCCCTCGCCCTGTGCGGCAGCGACCTCGGACTCGCGGACTACGACCCACCACGCAACGGCGAGGCACGCATCGCCGAGATCCTGGAGTCGATCTCCATGGTGGTCGACGATTCCATTCAGATCGAGGACGGACCGCGGCTCACCTTCGTACTCACCGACGGCGAAACGGTCACCGTCGAGGCGGGGAACCCCACCGACGCGCGAGGATCCGCTGTGCGCCCGCTCTCCCACGACGAGGTCGTTGCCAAGGCCACGTCGGTGCTTCGCCCACTGGGTGGGGACGTCGCCTCCCGCTTGGTGTCCGCCGTCGAAACCCTCGACGACGCTCCAGATCTGACCGAACTCCTTGCCGTGCTCGCGGCCGAAAGGGTGCTTTCATCATGACCACACCCGAGACGATTTCGCGGACCGAGGTGATCTCGGCGGAACCGGTCGAGTCGATGTCCGCACTTCTCGACATCGACGTACCCCACGCCCTCGGCGACGCAGTTCCGCCGATCTGGCACTGGCTGCATCTGCTTCCTCGGGACCCCCAGGCCGACCTCGGCGAGGACGGCCACCCGGTGGTCGGTATCCCCGCCCCTCCGGGAGGCGGCCGTCGGCGCATGTTCGGCGGCGGGCGCGTCACCACGTTCGGGACGCTGCGCATCGGCGAACCGGCGACCAAGGTGACCTCCATCGCGAAGTCGGTGGACAAGGTCGGCCGGACGGGAGCGCTCACGCTCACGACCGTGTTGCAAGAGATCTCCCAGAACGGCGAGCTCGTCATCCGGGAGGAGCAGGACATCGTCTACCGGGAGGGCGGGTCCGCGCCACTCCCGGCGCCTGCTCCGGCCGCGGATCCGGTGCGCGAACCGTCGCTGTCTCTTTCGGTGAACGAGGCGCTGCTGTTCCGTTTCTCGGCGTTGACCTACAACGCGCACCGCATTCACTACGACCTGGACTGGTGCCGCCGCGAGGGATACGACGGATTGGTGATCCATGGCCCGCTTCTGGCGTTCCTGATGGCCGATCACATGCGGCGCCAAGGTATCTCGCTTGTGAACCGCACCTTCGGATACCGGCTGGTCTCCCCGATGACCCGACCGCAGACTGTGACGGTGACCCCGAGCGCCGACGGCCTCGAGGTGGGCGCCGAGGCGCGCAGTGCAGACGGTGTCGTGTGCGCGGTGGGCACTCTGTCCGAGCCGGTCACCACCGACGGACCGCAGCGATGACCGCCGCGACAGACGTCCTGATCGTGGGCGGCTCGGTGGCCGCGGTCCGAGCGGCCGAGGCGATCTCACGGCATGCGCCGCAGGTGCAGGTGACCATGGTCAGCGACGAGCCGCATCTGCCCTACGAGCGTCCGCCGCTGTCGAAGATCGCCCTCGGCGAGAGTCTCGATCTCGACGCTCTGACCTATCCTTCCGTAGCGACCCTGCGCGATCACGGCGTCGAATTTCGTCTGAACACCCGGGTCACCGCGCTCGACGTCGGCGGACGCAAGGTCACCACGACGGACGGAGACATCGCCTACGGCGCAGCCGTTCTGGCGACCGGCTGCGAGCCGATCTTCCCGCCGATGTTTCGGGATCTTCCGGACGTCTTCGTGCTGAGGCGGTTTCAGGACGCCGCCGACCTCCGCAGTGCCGTGGCGGACCGTAGCAAGTCGGTGGCGGTCATCGGGGCAGGATTCATCGGCGGGGAGTTCGCCGCGACACTGGCGAAGGACGGGCGGCCGGTCACCATAGTCGATCTCGATCCCAAACCACTCGGGAGGTTCGGCGATCCGGTCGCGTCGAAATACGCAGCACTGCACCGTGATTGCGGGGTGACCCTTGTGCTCGGCGACGCGGTGACCGGTGTCGAGGATGCCGCGGGCGGGCGGGTGTTGCGCCTGGCAAGCGGCGCCACGATCTCGGCCGACGTCATCCTCCTCGGGATCGGAGTGCGACCGTCCACCGGGTGGATGGAGAACTCGGGTCTGACTCTCGACAACGGAATCGTGTGCGACTCGACGCTGCGCGCAGCGGATCGGACGTACGCCGCCGGCGACGTCGTCACCTGGCCCAACGGTCGGTTCGGCGCGACCATGCGCATCGAGCACTGGACCAATGCGGCCGAACACGGCCGGACAGCGGGAATCAACGCCGCCAACGCCGTCACGGGTCAGGCCCCACTCGACTGTGTCACCGTGCCGTACTTCTGGTCGGATCAACACGGTGTCCGGATCCAGTTCTCCGGATTTGTCACCGGCGCTGAGGAAATAGTGGAATGCCCGGGGCCTGGCGGTTCGCTGTACCTCTACACCCGAGGTGACACGGTGAGTGGTGTGTTGGCGTTCGAGCGACGTGCCGAGTTCGTCAAGCTACGGGCGATGCTGCGACGCGAGACGGCGGTGTCGGCGGCACTCGAGGTTGTCTCCGTGGGGGCCTGACGGCGTCAGGTGGCCGATGTGCGCGCCGAGTCGCTTGCACTGCGAGTGCGCAACATCTCGATGAATCGGGCGGCGACGGGGGTGACCACGCCCCCGCGTCGCGTCACCACGCCGAGCGGTAGGTCGGGCCATCCGCCCTCGACCTCGAGCGTCACCATTCCCGGATGGTGTTGCGCCAGTTCGGCACTGACTACGGATACCCCGACGCCGGCCGCTACCAGGCCGGCTGCGGTCTCCACGGTGGGTACCGACACGATCGAGCTGGGGCTGCCACCGACAGCTGCGAATCTGTCGTCGATCAAGCGGGACAGGCTACGCGCACCCGGGACTCGCGACGGAAGGATCCACCGCTCGTGTCGCAGATCGGCGAGGGAGACGGACCGTCGGGTCGACAGGTGCGATCCCTGCGAGACGACGAGTGTGAGCGGCGAGTGCGCGATGACGGTGGTGTCGAAAGCGACTTCGTTCACCACCGGCAGCGGCTCTTCGACCAGCACAGGTACTACAGCCAGGTCGAGGTACCCGTTGGCCAAATTCTCCAGTAGTACAAGGGGATTGGCATCGGCGAGCTCGAAGGTGATCCGCGGGTACTCCGACAGGAAGTCGGCGACGGCGGAATTGACCAGATGCCACAGACCGATCGGTTCCGCGCCGATGCGTAGTTCGCCGTCGAAGCCCTGCCCCATGGATCTGAGTGCGGACGTGATGCGTTGTTCCTCGGCTACGAGTCGCCGCCCCGCGTTCTGCAGGTATCGACCGGCATCGGTGAGCGTGATGCCGCGGGGGTGCCGGTCGAACAGCCGAACGGCGAGTTCGGACTCGAGCTTGGTCATCGCCGAGCTCAGAGGGGGTTGAGACAGATGCAGGATGCGGGCTGCCTCGGTGATGGAACCGGCCTCGGCGACAGCAAGGAAATAGTTGACGCTCCGGATGTCCATGCGCCGAGTGTATTGCTAGGGCATCGCAATGGTATTGGCCTTTCGGTCACAACTGCAGGATCGTGAAGAACCACGGCAAGTGATGGAGGAAAAGTGTCCGAAGATCAGCAGGTGACAGTGATCGGCGCAGGTCCGACCGGGCTTCTGACGGCGCTCGGTCTGGCGCAACAGGGCGTAAAGGTCACCGTCGTCGAGCGCTCGCCCGGATTGCAGGACACCCCGCGTGCCATCGTCTATCACTGGTCCACCCTCGACGGGTTGGCCCGCCTGGGCTTGCTCGACGAGGCCGGTCGAGTGGGTTTCTTCAAGCAGGACTACGCGTATCGGGTGCGCGACACCGGCGAGATCATCTCCTACGGTTTGGCCGCCCTCGACGGGAAGGTGAGCCGTCCTTTCAATCTGCACCTCGGACAGAACGCATTGGCTGCTGTGGTCCTGGAGGCGCTGGTCGAATTCGACAACGTGCGTGTGTTGTGGAGTCACGAGGTCACCGGGCTGAGCCAGGATGCTACGGGCGTCGACGTGTCGGTTCGCGGCCCGAACGACGAGCGTGTGCTGCGCTCGCAGTGGGTGGTCGGCGCCGACGGTGCGAGCTCGGTTGTGCGGCGTCTGTCCGGGCTGGACTTCGACGGCATGACCTGGCCCGAGCGATTCGTCGCCACGAACATTCGATTTCCCGACGACCGTGAGGGTTGGGCTCAGTCGACGTTCTATCTTCACGACGTCTACGGAGCGATTTTCGCGAAGATCGACGAATCCGGAGACCACGGCCTTTGGCGATACACGTACATGGAAGATGCCGATCTGCCGGCAGATTCGATCGACGAGCGGATGCCCCGGTATCTGCGCGCAGTGTTCGGAGACGACGTTGCCGAGCATATCGAGGTCGTCGCTTCCTCTCCGTACCGCATGCATCAGCGGGCCGCGTCGACGTTCCGGCGCGGTCGGGTGCTCCTGGCCGGCGACGCCGCACACGCCACGAACCCGACCGGCGGCCTCGGTCTGACCATGGGCCTGTTCGACGCGTACTCGTTGATCGAGGGGCTCGGGGCCGTGGCAACCGGCCACGCGAGCGACGACATTCTCACCGAGTACGCCCGACAGCGACGCTCTGCTTTCGTGGACAAGGCAAGTCCGAGGGCATCGTCGAACAAATTGCTGTTGTTCCACTCCTCCGATCCAGTGAAGCGTGACCGCGACCTCGACGTCTTCCGGCGCATGTCTCGGGACCGCGACCTTGCCGCAGAGGTCCTCTACTTCACCAAGACCCTGGAGAGTCCTTCGCTGTTGTCCGTCTGACGGCAGGCGATCATCCACCGAAAACGGAAGTGTCAGAACATGAACCCTCTCGACGGACTTACTGTCGTGTCGCTGGAACAGGCGGTCGCAGCGCCCTTTGCCACGCGTCAGCTCGCAGACCTCGGTGCCCGCGTCATCAAGATCGAACGCCCGGGGGTCGGTGATTTCGCACGGGGATACGACGAGACGGTTCACGGCCTCGCCAGTCACTTCGTGTGGCTGAACCGATCGAAAGAATCCGTGGCGCTCGACCTGAAGTCGGACGAGGGTCGGGCCGCACTGCATGCTCTTGTGGACGAGGCAGATGTCTTCGTGCAGAACCTCGCACCTGGTGCGGCCGAGCGGCTCGGACTCGGCGCGGAGCAGTTGCGCGAACGCAACCCCCGATTGATCCACGTGTCCATCTCCGGCTACGGGGACGGCGGACCGTACTCGACCAAGAAGGCATACGACCTCCTGGTGCAGTGCGAGGCCGGTCTGGTCTCCATAACCGGGACCGAGGACGAGCCGTCGAAGGTGGGAATTTCCATCGCGGACATCGCATCCGGGATGTACGCCTATACCGGCGTCCTGACCGCGGTGATCCGGCGGGAACGTACGGGTGAGGGTGCCACGATCGAAGTGGCCATGCTCGAGGCGCTCGCCGAATGGATGGGCTTTCCGCTCAACTATGCGATGTACGGCGGGACGTCGCCGTCGCGAACCGGTGCGCGACACGCGGCCATCGCGCCGTACGGTCCGTTCACGTGTGGCGACGGGAGCGAGGTCTTCCTCGGAATACAGAACGAGCGGGAGTGGGCGATCTTCTGCGACCGGATCCTCCATACCCCGGATCTGGCGATCGATCCGAGATTCGTTCGAAACTCCGCGCGTGTGGAACACAATGCCGAGTTGCGCAGCGCGATCGAGGCGGTCTTCGCCTCGCACACCGCCGAGGCCGTGGCCGAGCAGTTGGAGAACGCATCGATCGCGAATGCATTGCTTCGAACGATGGATGGCCTTGCAGCACATCCACAACTCGCAGCACGTGATCGATGGAGAACGTACGGATCCCCGGCCGGCGAACTACGAGCGCTCATACCCCCGGTCACGATGTCGGACAACACGGCGGTCATGGGTCCGATCCCTGAGGTCGGTGAACATACCGATGCAGTGCTCGCCGAGTTCGGAATCGCGGCGCCTGTCGCCGTCGCCAGCGGGGCGTGAGGTGAGGTCGATCCCTGCGCCCGTCTCGCACGCGTCCACTTTTCTCTTCGTCCCCGGAGACCGCCCCGACCGGTTCGACAAAGCCGCCCGTGCAGGCGCCGACGTGGTGATCCTCGACCTCGAGGACGCGGTGCCGGACGAGTCCAAGGCATCGGCTCGCGCACACGTCGCGGCGTGGCTCGCACACGGTGGGGTTGGGTGTGTTCGAGTCAATTCGTCTGCGAGCCAACATCACTGGGATGACATCGAGGCACTGTCGGAGGTGTCCGGCCTGTGCGGCGTGATCGTTCCCAAGGCAGACCTCGGCGTGGACTGGGCCGGCATCGCAGGGACGGTCGACAGGCCGGTCGTTGCTCTTGTCGAGACTGCTGCCGGTATCCACGTCTCCAACTCGCTTGCTCGCGATCCGGACGTGGCGCGGTTGGCCTTCGGCCACCTCGACTACGCCGTGGACATCGGCGCCGAGCCGACCAGGACTGCGATGCTGCATGCCCGGTCCCAGCTGGTGCTGGCCTCACGCCTCGGTGAGAAGCCTCCGCCGATCGACGGCGTCACCACCGCCGTCGACGATGTCGAGGCGCTGACCGCCGACATCTCCCACTCCCGAGACCTGGGGATGGGGGGCAAGCTTCTGATTCATCCGTCGCAGGTCGTTCCTGCGCGGGTCGCCTTCACGCCCTCGGACGAGGAGGTCCGGACCGCGTCGCGGATCATGGCCGCCGCACTCACGGGCGCGGCGACGAAAGTGGACGGGTTCATGGTCGATGCACCGGTCATCTCCCGCGCGCGACGCATTTTGCGCGCCGCCGGTGTTCCCGAGCAACCGACCCCGGTCTGACGTTTTTCAGCCTTCTCACCAGCAACGATACGCCGCGGGTATGCCGATGGATAAGTTCCTGGCGTTGCGCTGACCGATCCGAAACACCAAGCTCGAACGTGACCGGAGTCTCAGTCTCCCGGCCGAAGAAGAGTTCGTCCCATCGCACCGAGGAGAAACCCGCATGTCCGTCACCGTCGACAGGCCGAGCAGTCTTGACCGCACCCGCTTCTTCATCGGCGGCGAGTGGGTGGACCCTGTGCGAACCGAACTCCGCGATCAGATCGAAGCAGCGACGGGTGAGCGACTCGGCGTCGCTGCGCTCGCAGGTGAAGCCGACATCGACCGCGCCGTACGAGCCGCTCGCGTCGCGCTCGACGAGGGCCCGTGGGGCCGCACCACGGCCGCCGAACGCGCCGTGATGCTTCGTGCGTTCGCCGATGCGCTCGATGCGCGGGCCTCGGACACCGCCACCTTGGTCAGCCGCGAGAACGGCATGATCCTGGGGTTGTCGCAGGCACTCAACGGAGGTGCGCCCGGCGCGTTGCTGCGCATGTACGCCGACATAGTCGAAGCCCTTCCCCTGGAATCGGTTCGGCCGAGCCAGGCAGGATCGACGATCGTGCGTCGCGTACCGGTCGGCGTGGTCGGAGCCATCGCTCCGTGGAACTTCCCGCAAGCACTCGCGATGTTCAAGATCGCGCCCGCGCTGGCTGCGGGATGCACAGTCGTTCTCAAGCCGTCGCCCGAAACCGCTCTCGACTCCTACGTGTTCGCCGATGCGGCGCTCGAGGCCGGCCTTCCGGCGGGAGTGCTGAACATCGTGCTCGGCGACCGCGATGCCGGCGCCGCTCTCGTGTCCCACCCGTTGGTGGACAAGATCGCCTTCACCGGATCCACCGAGGCGGGCCGCATCATCGGTCAGGAATGTGGACGCCTGCTGCGTCGGTCGACGCTCGAACTCGGCGGCAAGTCCGCTGCCATCGTTCTCGACGACGCCGAAATCGACACGGTCCTGGCCGGTCTCGACAACGCCTCGTTCCTGAACAACAGCCAGACCTGCACCACCCAGTCACGCATCCTGATCGCTCGCTCGCGCTACGACGAGGTGGTCGAGGCGATCGGAAACTTCGCCGCTTCCTATGTGCTCGGCGATCCTCTGGACTCGGCCACGACGATGGGGCCAATGGCGACCAGCGGCCATCGGGACAAGGTGTTGGGCTACATCGATATCGCGAAGAACTCGAACGCGCGCCTGATCACCGGCGGCGGCGCTCCGGCCGATCTCGAACGCGGCTGGTTCGTGCAGCCCACTGTCTTCGCCGATGTCGACAACTCCGATCGGCTTGCACGCGAGGAGGTGTTCGGCCCGGTGATGGCGCTCATCCCGTTCGACGACGACGACGACGCCGTCCGGATCGCCAACGACAGCAACTACGGACTAGGTGGTTCGGTGTGGAGCGCCGACGAGGATCGCGCCTTGGCCGTTGCGCGCCGCGTCCGCACCGGAACCATCGGATTGAACTACTACACACTGGATCTGGGTGCGCCGTTCGGCGGATTCAAGGATTCGGGACTCGGACGCGAACTCGGACCCGAGGGACTCGACGCGTACCTCGAGTATCAGTCGGTGTACGCCTCGACTCGATACCTCGAGGCATGAGCGCACTATCGCCGGCCGACGTCGTCACCGCGTACTTCGCTGGTGTCACGGCTGGTGACGCTGCCGCGGTGACGGCGCTTTTCGCACCGGATGCGGTGCTGCGCAATGCGGCCGGAACGCTGACGGGCTCCGAGGCGATCGGACGGATGTACCACGGCGGGCTCAACGCGGGCACCACGATGCGTCCGTCGCCGCGCCGCCTCCTGGTCGACGGAGACGACGTGGCTGTCGAGATCGATCTCGAGGTCAACGGCAACGTCGTCGTTCTCGGCGACTTCTTCACCGTGCGCGACGGCCTGATCTCGAGCCTGTCCATCTACAGCCTGACGCCGGCCGGTGGCCGACTGCTCGACGACGTCGGTGTCGATCCGGCCTCGCCGAAGAACTGACATCATCACCACCACAGGGAGACTCATGAAGATCGCAGTATTCGGACCGCAGCGGCGTGTCGGCGTCGTCGTCGACGACACGGTCGTCGACGTGAACGGCGCCTACGCCCTTTACCTGACCGAGAAGGACGACGTCGCACGCGCCGCCGCGAGGGCGGCTTACGAGGTCCCCGCAGACCTCAACTCGTTCATCGAACAGGGCGCCGACGCGTTGGCTGCCGCACGCGCGGCGCTCGACCACCTTGCCACGCGCACGACGTCGACGGGTATCGACGGCGAACAACTGGTACACCCCCTCACCGAAGTCACTCTGCACGCGCCGATCGAGGGCAAGTCGCGCATCTTCGCCGCGCTGGCGAACTTTGCCGACCACATGCAGGCCGCCTCGGACAACACCTCGAGCGGCGCCGACAAGGCGCAGCTGGACAAGCTCGTGGCCGGCGGGCCCAAGTACTTCATCAAGGATCCGCGTGTCGTCTCCGCGGACGGAGACGACCTGAACTTCCCCGCCCGGACGAATTTGCTCGACTACGAAGCTGAGGTCGCCGTCGTCCTGGGCCGTCGTGGCAAGGACATCGCAGCCGGGGACTTCGCGCAGTACATCTACGGATACACGCTGGTCAACGACTGGTCGATTCGTGACAACGTCTCGTTCGGCCCGGATTTCCAGTACTCGAAGAACTTCGACGGTGCCGCCACAGTCGGCCCGTGGATCGTCGTCGACGAAGGACTCGACGCACAGGACATTCCCGTCGAGGCTCGGGTCAACGGTGAGGTCCGCCAGAGCGGCAACACGAAGTCCATGATCCACACGTTTGCCTCTCTCGGTGAGTATCTGTCCCGCGACTCCACCCTCTTCCCCGGAGATCTGATCAGCGGCGGCACTCCGAAGGGCACGGCCGTGGACTCGAGCACCCGCGACTCCGAGGGCAAGTTCGCCGACGATTCGGCGTTCCTGAAACCGGGCGATGTGGTCGAGATCAGCTCGAGCGCACTGGGTTCGGTCACCAACACGATCACCGGAACGCGCGGAGGCAAGTAGTCATGGGCGCGAAGAAGTACTCCGTCGGCGGGGTGATGTTCGACCGCCCCTTCAGGATTCGTCGTCTCAACCATTTCGGCATCAGTGTCGCCGACACCGGTGAGTCGGTGGCGTTCTACCGCGACGTCCTCGGATTCGTCGTAGCGGACGCTCTCGACCTGAACAAGTACGATCCCGGCCCCTGGCTGGACGGACTCCCCGACACCCGTATCTACTTCCTCCGGCACAACAGCGATCACCACACGTTCGTGGTCATGCCGCGGGCATGGGTGGACAAGAACGACAGCCCGGCCCGCGGGGACATCACCGTCAACCAGATCACCTGGCAGGTCGGTTCCCTCCGCGAGGTTGTCGAGGCTCGGCTCTGGCTCGAGGAGAAAGGACAGAAGGTCGATCGGTACGGCCGCGACCCGGGTTCGAACTGGCACACCTATTTTCCCGATCCGACCGGTCACACCAACGAACTCGAGTACGGCATCGAGCAGGTGGGATGGGACGGGGTCAGCAAGCCGGAAGTCATGTGGCCCTGGGCGAACGAGCATCCGTCTCTGCCCACGAGGTCGGAGGGCACCGAGCTCGACGACGCGGAGAAGGAGGGAATCGATCTCACCTCCGGTCACCGATGGGTCGACACCCTCCCCAAGACGCACGACGTCGGCGGCGTTCTGTTGTCCCGTCCGTTCAAACCGGTTCGGATCGGTCCGGTGAGCATCTTCGTCGAGGACATCGAGTCGTCCGTGCGCTTCTACACCGAGACACTGGGTCTCGTTGTCTCGGAAGAGACCACGGTGCTCGGTCATCGTGCGGTGTTCCTGCGTGCCAACACCGAACATCACAGCATTGCGCTGTTCCCGTTGCAGGCGCGGGCGGATCTCGGGCTCGGCGACGACAGCACCCTCCTCGCGTTCGGTATTCAGGTGGGTTCATACGATCAGCTTCGCGCGGCGAAGACATTCCTCGAGAACGCCGGCGCCAAGCTGGTGGAGCTACCGCCTGAGGTACACCCCGGAATCGACTACGCTCTGCACGCGGTCGCGCCGGATGGACATGTCATGCAGTTGTACTACTACATGGAACAGGTCGGGTGGGACGGAGCGGTGCGCCCGCAGTCGAGTCGCCGCGTGGTGGAGGCCGGGGTCTGGCCCGAGACCCTCGAGTCGATGTCCGATACGTACGGCGGAGAAACGTTCTGGGGTCCACTCGGATGACGAATGCAGTGTCCGATCAGACCACCGTCACCCGCGTCGCCGCCGTCACGGGTGCCGCCCAGGGACTCGGCGCCGAGATCGCCGAACGGCTTGCGGCAGCAGGTTTTTCGCTTGCCCTACTCGACGTTCAGGACGTCGGACTGAAGGCAACCAAAGCCGGCATCGAGTCGAACCATCCCGGAATCGAGGTGGAGACGCTCGTCGCTGATCTCGCGGACGAAGCTGCTGTGGTGGCGGCGTTCGGCCGGATCGACGAGCGTTTCGGACGGCTCGACGCTCTGGTCAACACGGC
Source organism: Rhodococcus sp. 320_ES (assembly GCF_059691855.1). NCBI lineage: Bacteria > Bacillati > Actinomycetota > Actinomycetes > Mycobacteriales > Nocardiaceae > Rhodococcus > Rhodococcus sp. 320_ES. The sequence goes on from NZ_JCAWAG010000003.1 coordinate 529,232, forward strand.
CGGCGGTAGTGGCACGGACCCGGTTCGTTCTCTCGCCGACCTCGGCGCCGACGTGTGGCGACGAGTTCTCGACAACAACCTCACCAGCGCCTTCCTGTGCAGTCGCGAGGCGGTGGAGCTGATGCGCCGCAACGATTACGGCCGCATCGTGAACTTCTCGTCGGCAGTGGCCAAGGGTCTGTCCGGACCGTCGGGAACAGTGGGTGCGCGTCTTCCGTATGCGGCGTCCAAGGCGGCCGTCAACGGGTTCACCAAGCAGCTCGCGAAGGATCTCGGAACGACGGGAATCACGGTCAATGCCGTGTCGCCGGGTCTGATCCTTCCCGATGCCGGTCGAGTCAGGGACACCTTCGAGGCACTGCCCCCCGACGCGCAATCTGCGACACGCGCGGCGATCCCGTTGGGACGCACAGGGACCGGGACCGAGATCGCCGAAGCAGTTGCCTACCTGGTGTCCGAGCACGCCGGTTTCACCTCGGGATCCATCCTCGCTGTCGACGGAGCGGCGACGTGAGCGCACTTCCTCTCGTCTTCGTCCCGGCTCTGGGTTCGGACGAGCGATCGTGGCGGCCGGTCGCCGAGGAGCTCGGTGACACGATCGAGACGTTCGTCGTTCGAGGGGTCGGCGACTCGCTCTCGGGGATGGCCGACGACATTCTCGCCAGAAGTCCGGAGCGGTTCGCGCTCGCGGGAAATTCGATGGGCGGCTATGTCGCGCTGGAGATTGCGCTCCGACGATCACAGCGGGTCGAAGGTCTCGCGTTGCTGAACAGCTCCGCTGTCGAGGCCGACCCGCAGCGCCGAGAGAACTCGCGACGCATCATCGCAGCGGTCGGGGAGGGTCGTTTCGAGGAAGCCGTGACGGCCATGTCGAGGGCGGTGGCTCCGCGCCGCGACGACGTGGCCGAACTCGCCGCCGCGATGGCGCGCGACCTCGGCGAGGACGTGCTCGTCGCACAACAGACAGCGGTGATGAACAGGCCGGACCGCCGTGCGGAGTTGCCGATGCTCGACATACCGACTTTGGTGATCGCCGGCTCGGAGGACCTGATCACGCCCGCCGATCTCGCCCGTCAGGTCGAGAACCTCGCGCCCGACGTGGAACTGGTGATCCTTCCCGGCGTAGGGCACCTGTCGACGCTCGAAGCGCCGCGGGACGTGGCGACACATCTGGCTCGGTGGCACGCGTCCCTGTCCGGATCGGTGGTTCGATCGTGACGTCGTTCGATCACACCACGAGTCCGCAGCGTGTGCTGTTCGAGCGCGGATGCGCCGCGGACAACGTCGTCGAAGCGATCACCGATCTGTCGGGCGGGCGTGTGTTGCTCGTGGCGGACGCGTCTGCTGCGGCTGTCTCCGATTCAGTCGCGGCGCGAGTTCCGGTGGTGGCCCGCATCGACGAGATCGTTCAGCACGTACCGGTGGAGAAGGGTGACGCGGCGGTCGAGCTGGCCCGACGCGAGCGCGCGGACATCGTCGTGTCCATCGGCGGGGGGTCGGCAACCGGGCTCGCGAAATACGTCGCGCGCGATACCGGGATCCCGATCGTCGCGGTTCCGACGACCTTCGCGGGTTCCGAGGCAACCGACGTGTGGGGCCAGACCAGTGGTGATCGCAAGACGACCGGCTCACATCCCGGCGTGCTGCCGCGCACGGTCGTCTACGACGCCGACCTTTTCGCGACGCTGCCGGCGTCGCTCGCCGTGGCGTCGGGACTCAACGCCATCGCGCATGCGGTGGACGGGTTCTGGGCGCCGCGAGCGGATCCGATCAACGCAGCCCTCGGCGCCGAGGGGCTTCGCGCTCTGGTTCCCGGGCTCCGCGGAATCTCCGCCGACGGCGACGACGTCGACTCACTCGAACGCAGTCTCTACGGCGCCTACCTCGCAGCCGTCGCGTTCGCATCTGCGGGAAGCGGTCTGCACCACAAGATCTGCCACGTCCTCGGTGGAGCGTTCGCGCTCTCCCACGCAGAGACTCACGCGGTTGTGTTGCCCTACGTAGTGCAGTTCAACGCGCCGGCGGCGCCGGGCGCTGCGCGCCGTGTCTCCGAGGCGCTCGGAGGAAGTGCGGCCGCAGCGGGCCTGTGGTCCCTGCGCGGCGAACTCGGGGTGGTCGATTCCCTCCGTGAGCTCGGTATGCCCGAGGACGGAATCGACCTGGCAGCAAAGAGAGTGGCGGACCTGGTTCCGACGTCCAACCCGCGACCGGCCGATGTGGCCGGTCTGCGAGAGCTGATCGCGTCTGCCTGGGCGGGCGAGCCCATCGGTCAGCCCGAGAACTGAGGAGGATCGATGTCAGAGAATCTCGACGACGTCCAGGCCGAGCGCGAGCAGGCTTTGGTGGACACTGTGGTGCGGTCGTTCGACGGTGCCTCGGACGCCCGGCTGCGAGAGATCATGCAGACCGTCGCTCGGCACGTTCACAGCGCTGCCCGCGAGCTCCGACTGTCCGAGGCCGAGTGGAACACGATGGTCGACTTCCTGACCAGGACGGGTCAGACGTGCACCGACACCCGGCAGGAATTCATTCTGCTGTCGGACGTGCTCGGATTGTCCATGCAGGTGATCGGGATGAACAACCCACCGTACGGCGATGCAACCGAAGCCACGGTCTTCGGTCCGTTCTTCGTCGAAGGGGCGCCCGCCATCGAACTCGGCGGGGACATGTCCTTCGGTGCGACTGGAGAACCGTGCTGGGTGACGGGCACGGTGAGGCGTACGGACGGTACGGCCGTCCCCGGCGCGCGCATCGAGGTGTGGGAAGCGGACGAGGACGGTCGCTACGACGTTCAGTACGGCGACGACCGCATGGCGGCGCGTGCGCACCTGTACTCCGACGAGGACGGCTCGTTCCGGTTCTGGGGGCTCACCCCCACCCCCTATCCGATTCCGCACGACGGGCCCGTGGGCGCCATGCTCGCCGCAGTGGGCCGCTCGCCGATGCGAGCAAGTCACCTCCACTTCATGGTCACCGCGCCAGAATGCCGCCGACTGGTTACGCACATTTTCGTCGACGGTGACGAGATCGGTTGGGATGATGCAGTTTTCGGCGTCAAAGAATCGTTGATCAAGAAGTTCGTGCGCCATGACGGCGATCCGACTCCCGATGGGCGTTCGGTCTCGACGTGGAGTGAAGTGTCCTTCGACATCGTCCTCGCGCCCGCCTCGTAAGAGGTCAGGACGTGGGGAGTGTCGAGAACTCGATCTCGTCGTCGAGGCTCGCCTCGTCGTAGGAGTCGGTCACGAAATCCAGGAACGCGCTCGCTGCGCTGCCGGTCGGTCCGTCGCTGCGTGTGATCACGCCGTAGAACCTGAACGCGTCCGCGTCGCTGATCGGGATGGTCACGGTGGTCGACCTCTGATCGGAACGAGGGCGCGGAACGATGGCGATACCGCTTCCATGTCGCACCAACGCGCGCAGGGTGGACAGCTCGGTGGCCTCGATGCTGATCGACGGGGTGCAGCCGACATCGTCGAACAATTTGTCGACCACGTGTCGCAGACCGTAACTCGGACCCAGGGCGATCATGGGACGGCGGGATATCTCCGCTATGGATATCTCGGTCCGATCGGCGAACTCGTCGTCGGAAGGAACCTCGAGGCACAACAATTCTCGACCCAGTGGGACCCACGCGAGGTCCTCGGCGACAGGTCGGGGAGCGACGAACCCGACGTCGATACGGCCCGACCGCACTGCCTCGACGATGGAGTCCGCGGCCCCACCCTCCAACTCGAAGGATGTGAGGGGTGCTTCCACGTGGTACCGATCCAGTAGCGAGGGGATGAGCCAGCCGCCGAAGGAATGCAGGAAGCCCAGCGAGACAACGCCACGCTGTGGGTCGACGAGAGTTCGAATCCGTTCCTCGCCTTGCGACAGCTCCTTCATCGCACGCTCGGCGTGCACCCGGTAGATCGCACCGTACTTGTTGAGCCGTAACCGATTCTGATTACGGTCGAACAGCTTCACGCCCAGCTGGCGTTCGATTCGTGCCAGCGCCCTCGACAAGGTCGGCTGGCTGACATGGAGTTGCGTCGCCGCGTTGGTTACGTTTTCGGTCCGCGCGAGCACGACGAACCACTCCAGCTCACGAACCTCCATGTGACACGCTCTTTCTCGCAGTGGCGCCGGCCGCAGCGCGTAGGGTCGCCACAGTGTCGGCGTCCACGATACCGTCCAGAAGAAGCCGAGGAAGCGTTGTGGACGACAGCAATTCGGTGGACTTTCCGTCGTCCAGTCCGGTCAGCACCACGCCGTCGGCCACGCCCGCTGCACCGATGTCGGCAATGAGGCCTGCCAGGCCCTGAGGGGTGCCGACGTATTGAACCGTGGTCGCACTGTCTGCATCGAGTCCGCGTCTGCGGTACTCCGCGCGAGCGTCCCGAGCCGACAGCGCGATGAGGAACTCGATGTCCAGTACCGCACGCACCGCATCGGTCGGTTCGCTCATTTGGTCGTGCATCGCCGTTGCACGGCGCAGATCGGTTGCGCGGATACGGTGCACCCCGGGCTCCGCCGCTTGATCGTGGAGCGCGACGTGGAAGCGTCTCGCGGGTCGGGGCGTCGTGGCGAGCGATGAAATGGTCATGCATTCAGTGTTGCAGCGATCACATCGCCTGACCTCGTCGAACTCGAGGCAACGACGATGCGCCGAGCGCATGAGGTATCAGCCGGCGAACCTTCCCCGAACCTCCTCGAGGGTGAGCACGTCCGCGTACTTCGCCTGCAGGTCGAGCAGGTTCTGCCGGTGCATCCCCGGCTCCCGATCGCCGCACGCGTCGGACACCACCATCGGCCGGAAACCGTGCTGCAGAGCGTCGGTGGCGCTCGCACGGATGCAGCCACTGGTGGTCAACCCGCAGATGTACAGGGTGTCGATTCCGCGCGCGGTCAGGGTCGCGGCGAGGGACGTGCCGAAGAACGCGCTCGCGTACTGCTTCGTCACGACGATCTCTCCGGGCTCCGGTCGCGGCGCCGATGGAAAATCGCCCAGCGCGGACCCCTCCTCGAACACCGCGAGCGCCGGAATCTTCGACGTGAACAGTCCGCCGTCCGCGCCGCCCGGTTGGTAGCTGACGCGGGTGAAGACCACCGGTACCCCCGCGTCCCGAGCCGCGGCGACCAGAGTCGCCGCGGCAGCCACGGCGTCCTCGACCGGGGCACGCAACGGCGAGCCGTCGACGAGGTACGCCTGCACCACGTCGACGACCAGCACCGCGGGGCTGCGTCCCGGTCCGAGGTCGCCCGCGAACCCCGAGTCGCGGTAGGAGCTCAGCGTGTCACTCACGCGCGCAGTGCTTTTCGCACGTCCACCGGTGGGCGTGGTGCGGGCAGTCCCGTCTCCTCCTCGCAGCGTTCGAGGATGACCTCGAGCGACGGTCCCTTGTCGAACACCGCGATCTCGCCCCGATGGGCTGCCATGGTCTTGCGCCGTTCGTAGGACGCGTCGGAATCGACCGAGCCGTCCGCGCCGAGAACCACTCCGTATCCGCTCGATGCCGCCTCCGCGCTCACCAGGCCGCGTCGGACTTCGAGGGCGACGAGCTCGGGGTCGCGGGCCAGAGGATCGCCCCAGCCGCCCCCGCCCCAGGTGACGAAGTGCAGAACGTCGCCGCGAGCAACCTCGACGTCGTGAATCTTGCTGGGCAGAATTTCGACGTCGCCGGATGCGCGGACGATCCACTTGCGCCCGCGCGCACCGGGTTTGCCGCCGTTCACACCCCACGGGTAGGTCAACCACCGGTCGTCGTGGATGGCGATGGTGCCGGGTTCTTCGAAGTAGTAGGCCACGTCGACACCGTTCCCGCCGCGGTGCAGGCCGGCGCCCCCGGTGTCGGTGATCGTCTCCCACCGTTCGATTCGCAAGGGGTAGTAGGACTCGAGGTATTCGCACGGGATGTTCACGAACGACGGCCACAGTGAATGGCCGTCCGGACCGTCGCCCATGGGCCGGCCGGGGATGCCGCCGAAACCGATGGAGTACAACTGGAACCATTCGCCGTCGCGCGGTCCGCCGTCGTAGTAGCCCGAATACATGAAGTGCGGCGACGACGAAAAACCTGCGGCATTGAGGATTTCGGGGTTGTTCTTGCCCAGCAGCCCACCGAACAGGTCGAAGACACGGCCGATCCCGTGGTTGCGTCCGTTCAGTGCGGCGGGATATCGCGGTTTCCAGAACGAGTCCTCGGGAATGGTCACGTCGATCAGTGGGTAGAACCCGTCGTTCCACAAGATCTGCGGATCGGCCACGGTGATGACGTAGATGCCGAAGAACATCCGCACGAGATTCTCGTTGATGAAATAGTTGATCGGGCCGACGGCCTGCGGAGCCGCCTTGCTGAAGTCGAGATGCACCTTCTCGCCGTGACGAGTGAGTGTGATCGCGAGTTCGTATGGGCCGTAACCGCATCCGTCGTCGCAGATGAAGTCGTTGAACTCGATCGTCTCGCCGTCCACGAACAACGTGGCGAGCAGGACCTTCATGGCCTGGTAGTTGCGCTCGAGGAGAGCGTCGAGTGCCGACAGGTAGACGTCGACTCCGAAGCGGTCGCACAGTTCGACGATGCGGCGCGACGCCGTGGTACACGCGGCGACGAGCCCGTTCAGGTCCGCGCGATTCCAGTCCGGCTTGCGGACCTGATTGAGGATGATGCCCAGCGCGGTCTCGTTCAGCTCACCCTTGCTGTAGAGCTTGAACGGCGGAATGATCACGCCCTCTTCGAAAATGGTGTGTGCGTCGGTGGGCATGGACGACGGAGTCTTGCCGCCCACGTCCGACATGTGGCCGAACATCGACGACCACCCGACGACGCGGCCCTCGTAGAAGATCGGCAGCACGATGAGCCAGTCGTTGGCGTGGCTGATGGCGGCGCCGCACGCGTACGGGTCCGACGTCAGCAGAATGTCGCCCTCACCGACGGTTCCGTTGAAGTTGTCGAGAAAGTCCGGAACCGAGAGGCCGAACTGGCCGACGACCATCTTCCCGCTGGGGTCGGCGATCAGCGGGAATTCGTCGTGCTGCTCCCGAATTCCGGGGGACAGCGCGGTGCGGAACAGCACCTCGTCCATCTCGTAGCGCGCATTGCGCAGGGCGTTCTCGATGATGTCGAGCGTGATCGGATCGACCGGGACGGTAGTGAAGGGGGTGGTCGACGTCTCGATGATGGTGGCCATCAGTTCTCCTGAGTCGAGGTGTGCCCGAGGGGGGCGATGAGCAGGCTGGCGCTCGGATGGACCGTCGCGGCGTGGCCCGAGAGCACCAGCGTCGTCGAGTCCATCTCCGTGATCACGGCGGGGCCGGTGACGACGTTGCCCGCCAACAACTTCGCGCGGTCGTAGATGCCGGCTTTCGCGTACGCGCCGTCCATCCACACGTCATTGGTCGAGACAAGTGCGGCCGAGGGATCTTCGCTGCCGGTCTCCAACGGCTGGAACGCGACGTCCGGGCGCGGTCCGCTGACCGTGACGCGCAGGTTGATCACCTCGCGCTCGTTCTCGAGCAGGAACGAGAACAGGCGCTGGTGTTCCTCGTCGAACGCTGTGCCGAGTGTTCCGAGCAGATCTCCCGAGTCCAGAGCGGATGCGTCCAGGTCGACGGGAATTTCGAACCCCTGTCCCTGATACCGGAGGTCCACTTGGTACTTCGCCGATTGCTGCTCTGAAGGAACACCTTCCGCCGACAGCCGTTCGGCGGCAGACTCCGCTAGTTCGGTCAGCGCGGTACGGAGCTCACCGCCGTCGGTCGCGGAGAAGGCGCGAATCATGGTGCGCGCGCTTTCGTCTCGGACACACGTGGTGGCGTCGCCGTAGGCGCACAGGACGCCCGGTGAGGGCGGCACGATCACGGGCCACGCACCGGTGAGTCGGCCGAGTGCGTTGGCGTGCAACGGTCCCGCGCCGCCGAACGACACGAGCGCGAAGTCGCGGGGGTCGTACCCCTGCTGCACGCTCACCAGTCGCAGTGCGCCGAACATGTTCTCGTTGACGATGTCGACGATTCCCGACGCCGCTTCCTCCACGCTGCCCAGTTCGATCGCGTCGGAGATCGTGCTGACTGCGGTTCGGCTGGCCTCCACGTCGAGTGCGACCTCACCGCCGGCCAGCGCTGCCGGCAGGTACCCCAGCACCACGTTGGCGTCGGTCACCGTCGGTTCGGAACCGCCCTGTCCGTACGCGGCCGGGCCGGGATCGGCACCGGCGGACTGCGGGCCGACGCGTAGCGCCTTCGTCAGTTCCGGCACGTGTGCGATGGAACCGCCTCCTGCGCCGACAGTCCGGACGTCGACGCTCGTGGCGCGCACGGCGAGGTCGCCGACTTTCGTTTCCCTGCCGATACGCGGCTCTCCGCCCAGGACGAGCGCCACGTCGGTGGAGGTACCGCCCATGTCGAAGGTCAGGAAGTCGGTGTACCCGGCCTGTTCGGCGAACCACACGGCACCGGTGACGCCGCCCGCCGGGCCGGACAGGAGCAGCGAGACAGGTGATTCGGCCGCTTTCGCCGACTGGACGAGTCCGCCGTCGCTGCGCAGGATGGACAGCGGTGCGCTGATTCCCTTGTCCTGCAACGAGCGATCGAGATTGCGAACGTAGCGCGACACCTCGGGCTGGACGTAGCTGTTCGCCACGGTGGTGAGAGTGCGTTCGTATTCACGCATCTCGGGCAGAACGTTGCTCGAGATCGAGATCGGAATCCCGGGCAGCTCGCTTGCCGCCCACTCCGCGATCTGCCTCTCGTGAGCGTCGTTTGCGTAGGCATTGATGAGCGAGACGGTCAGTGCTTCGATACCCGCACCGGCGAGCCGGCGAAGCTGTGACCGCGCCTGCTCCTCGTCCAGTGGGGTGATCTCGCTTCCGTCGGCTGCGAGACGCCCCACCACCTCCACCGTGTTCTCGAGCGCAGCAAGCGGTTCGGGCTTGGGCCAGATGATCCATCCGGCCAGACCGCCGGGGACGAACGACCGGGCGATCTGCAGGACCTGCCTGAACCCGTCCGTGGTCACCAGGCCGACCCGGGCACCTTTGCCCTGCAGAATCGCGTTGGTCGCGACGGTGGTGCCGTGCAACACCTGACCGATCTCCGACGGTTCGATCCCGGCCTCGGTGCAGACCTTCGCAATTCCGTTCAGGACGCCGATCGACTGGTCTGCCGGAGTCGACGGTGTCTTGGCTCTGAAGGTGGTTCCGGTCGTCTCCTCGAGAAGCAGGACGTCGGTGAAAGTCCCGCCGACGTCGACGCCGAGTCGGTAACGCATGGTGTTCTCCCGTGGGGTATGGGTGGGTCGGGCAGAGATGGTCAGATGACGCCGCGTGCCGCGAGGGCTTCCTGGTCGGACTCCGTGACGCCGAGGAGGCGCCCGTAGATCTCGGAGTTGTGTTCTCCCAGATCGGGTCCGGGGTGCCGGACCGATCCGGGACTGTCGCTGAGCTTCGGTGCGACGTTCGCCATGGGAATCTCACCGAAGTCCGGGTGCGCCAACCGCACGATCGCCTCCCGCGCCGCGAAGTGCGGATCGTCGAACATGTCTCGTGCGGTGTAGATCCGGCCCGCGGGAACGCCTGCCTCGTGCAGAACGTCGAGAACCTGGTCCGTCTCGCGGGTGGAGGTCCACTCGGCGACCAGATCGTCGAGTTCGGTCATGTTCTTGCCCCGCGATTCGTGATCCCGGTAGCGGGGATCGGTGATCAGGTCCGCGCGGTCCATCGCGGTGGCGAGCCGACCGAAGACCGAGTCCTGGTTCGCTGCAACCAGAATCATCTCCCCACCCAGGGTGGGATAGACGTTGCTCGGAGCGATGTTGGGTAGAACCGATCCCGTACGTTCTCGCTGATACTTGCCGATGTCCCATTCGGGGAGAAGCGACTCCATCATCGCGAGCACCGCCTCGTAGATCGCGGAGTCGACCAGTTGCCCTCGGCCGGTGTTCTGTCTGTGATGGACGGCGGTGAGCACTCCGATGGTGGCGAAGACGGCCGCGAGCGAATCGCCGAGCGAAATTCCCGCTCGCGACGGTGGAAGGTCGGGATTGCCGGTCACGTATCGGATTCCGCCCATCGCCTCGCCGATGGAGCCGAATCCTGCACGCGGAGAGTACGGTCCGCTCTGCCCGTACCCGGTGACTCTGGCCATGATGAGCCGGGGGTTGGTCTCCCGGAGATCGTCGAAACCGAGCCCCCACCGTTCCAGGGTGCCGGGCCGGAAGTTCTCCACGACGATGTCGGCGTCGGCAATGATTCTGCGCGCCAACGCCTGCCCCTCGTCGCTGCGAAGGTTGCACGTCACCGACTTCTTGTTTCTCGCGACCACGGGCCACCACAGAGACTTCCCGTGCGCCTTCTCCCGGCCCCACTGGCGCATCGGATCACCGACGCCCGGAGGCTCGAGCTTGATCACCTCGGCTCCGAAGTCGGCGAGGAGCTGGCCGCAGAACGGGCCGGCCAGTAGCTGACCCATCTCCACCACCCGGAGGTCGGAGAGTGGGCCGGTGGGTTCCGTCATGAAGACTCCTGTGTCTCGTCGGACGTAAGCGATTGCAATAGAACGTGTTTGGCGGCTCTCACATGGGTACGCATCACAGCGTCGGCCCAGGTCTCGTCCCTGGCGCGCAGGGCAGCGACCAGATCGCGGTGATGGGCGTGACTGCGCGCGAGATCCACCGGCGCGTAGCGGTGAAAGGTGCGCATGACCAGGGGAAGCTGAATGACGGCGCCGAGCATCGACATCAAGCGAGGGCTGGCCGCCGCGGTACGCACGATGGCGTGGAATTCGTCGTTCAACTGAGCCATGAGGTCGAGTCGCTGCTCCGCGCCGTCCGCGGCGGCCTTCTCCATCTCGTCGCACAGCTCGGCCATCCGGTCGGTGTCCTTCTCGGCGATGCGGGTCGCCGCCCGCGACGCGGCCATGGATTCGAGCGTCATCCGCAGGTCGTAGATCTCATCGAGGTCGTCAGCGGTCCACCGATAGACCCGGGCGCCCCGGTGGGGCAGCACCTCGACGAGCCCTTCCATCTCGAGCTGACGCAATGCTTCGCGCACGGGGGTACGGCTCGTCTCGGTCAGTTCTGCGATCTCGACCTCACCGAGTCGCGCGCCCGGCGCATACGTTCCGGCCACGATGGCGTCGCGAATGTGCGAGTACACGCGGTCGACGGCTCTCGGCATGTTCTCCCTGCCCTGTCGATTGATTGTTCACAATCTAGGGCGGAACGCGTCTCTTGTCCTGGGTTCAGTGGTTAATTTTCTGTTTCGCACTCACCTATTGCATACAAAAGACGCAGGGCGGAAGATGTGGGCATGACTGCGGTACAGCTCGTCGAGGTAGGCCCACGTGACGGATTGCAGAACGAGGACGCCGTTCTGACCGTCGACCAGAAGATCGAACTGATCGCACGGAGCGTGGCGTCGGGAGCCCGGCGAATCGAGGCCGTCAGCTTCGTCAATCCGAAGCGGGTGCCACAGATGGCCGGTGCCGAGGAGGTCATGGCCGGCGTCGAGCGCAGCGATTCCGTGTCCTATATCGGGCTGGTCCTGAACCGACGAGGCCTCGAACGCGCGCTGGCGGCCCGGGTCGACGAAGTGAACGTCGTCGTCGTGGCCACCGAGGAGTTCAGCCAGCGCAATCAGGGGTGCTCCGTGGACGAGGCGGTGTCCGCCGCCCACGACATCATTCGTGACGCACGGGCAGCGGGGGTTCCCGGAACCGTCACCGTCGCAGCGTCATTCGGGTGCCCCTTCTCCGGTGAGGTCGATCCCGACACGGTGGGAGCCCTGGTGGCTCGCATCGCCGAGTGCGAGCCGGACGAGATCGCGCTGGCCGACACCATCGGCGTCGGCGTACCGGCGCAGGTGCGAAAACTGGCCGATGTCTTCTCGCGTAACGCGCCGAACATCCCGCAGCGCTGGCACTTCCACAACACCCGGAACACCGGCTATGCGAATGCGCTCACTGCTCTCGACACGGGCGCGAGTGCGCTCGATGCCAGCATCGGCGGTTTCGGTGGGTGCCCGTTCGCTCCCGCCGCGACCGGGAACGTCGCGTCGGAGGATCTGATCTACGCGCTCGATCGCTCGGGTGTCGAGACCGGCGTCAGTATGGACGTACTCGTGGAGGCAGCGACGTGGCTCGGTCCGGCTCTGGGTAAAGCCGTCCCGGCGCAGCTCGGGCGGGCAGGCGGATTCCCCGCGAATTGAGGACCGCGCCTGACCTGATTACCGCCTAACGTCGTCACCACCACGACGAAGGGACATCCGATGGCCGGCACCTACACATCCGTTTCGCTGAGCGTCGACGTGACGGGGGAGAAGCTCGATCTGATCACCATCCTCACCGACCAGGTGCAGATGCTCGAGATCACGGCGAAGGGGCTCACCGACGATCAGGCGCGTGAGCGGACGACGGCGAGCGAGCTCACGCTGGGCTCGTTGATCAAACACGTCGCGACGGTCATCCGCGGGAACATCGCGATGTTGGAGGAGCGTGACGAGAACTCCGCCATCGACATGTCCGGTCTCGACGAGGCCTTCTCGTTCGGGCCCGATCAGTCCATCGAACACTGGGTAGGCGAACTCCACGCTGCGGGAGAGGCTTTGGCGCAGTACGTCGCGACGGTCGAACTGGACGACATGATCCCCCAGCCCACCGCACCCTGGGCGCCGGAACGCGTCTGGATGTCGGCACGGCAGGTGCTGCTGCACCTTCTACGCGAAATCGCCCACCACAGTGGGCATGCCGACATCATTCGCGAGGCGCTGGACGGGCAGACGACGATGGGGGCGCTGTGGTCGCCTGAGTAGTTTCGGCTCGACTGGTCACTTTCCCGCACGACTCACACGTTGCAGCATGTGAACATTGCTGGAAGGTGCGCAGTCGTCACGACCGCCTCGTCGTCCGCGGTGCCGGCAGCGTCTTCGCCAACGCAATCGCCCGGCGCAGCCTGTGGGCCGGCGCATCCGTCGTCAGCTCCGCCCACGTCCAGCGCACGACTTGCCAACCTAGGGAACGCAACCGGTCCTCGCGCAGCTTCTCCGCGATCACGACGTCCGACCCGTCGGGGCCGCGGTACTTCATCAGTCCGTCGAATTCGCCGATGACCCCGTCGACCTCGAAGTCGGTCCGGGCGAGGAAGTGGCCGTGTTCGTCGAACAACTCGGATTGCAGTGCCGGTGCAGGGAAACCCCAGCGCTGCAGCTGAACTCGGCTACGCGATTCGCCGACTGTCTCCGACCGGCCGTTCATGAACGCAACTGCCCGTCGTGCTCGGGCAATGCCTCGCCGACCGGAACTCCTCTCGACAGTGGTCCGCAGATCGAGGTGCGGCATGGACCTCAGCGCCGAGTCGCCCGTACACACGGCCGACTCGAACGACAACGAACACGCGAGGTCCACGATGGTCCGCGCCGCCGACGTGACCAGTAGGCCGTCGACCTCCCCGACATCGTCGGAGTGCAGTACCGACGCATGAACCACGCGCTGCGGTGTCGACCTGCTCCCGGTGGATCGGTCCGCTGTCAGGTGCACGCGTCGGTCGCGATCCGGCCAGACCTCGAAGCCGTGCAGCGCAGCGGCGGACTGGTGGCTGATCACAAATCCGGAGGTGGAGGCGAGGGACGTGGCGCGAACGGTGCACAGATAGTGCTCGCGGTCGTCGGGGATGCTGTCGACGTAGAAGCCGCGCCGGACAGTGTGGATTGCACCGGACCTTTTCGCGGCGCGGATTTCGCCGTCGGTCACGCCGCGGTCGCTCAGTTCACGTCTCAATATAAGTGCCATCAACCCAACCTGGACTGCGAGCGTCCGAGTGCGCTGATCCCTATCCACAGGCCGGACTGCTCACGTTCCAGCAGCCCTCACAGGCCGCAACTGGTGCGGATTGCGGAAACAGGTCCAGTCCTCACCCGAGCGGTATCGTTCCCTTTACCAACACAAGGGAGATCACATGGCTGGCGGACTCGTCGCTCTGCTCGACGACGTCGCGGCGCTCTCGCGTCTGGCGGCGGCATCTTTGGACGACATCGGTGCCGCGACCGGCAAGGCGACGGCAAAGGCGGCGGGTGTCGTGATCGACGATGCAGCTGTGACGCCGCAATACGTGCGCGGGCTTGCCGCAGAGCGGGAGCTGCCGATCGTCAAGAAGATCGCCATCGGCTCGCTGCGCAACAAGATCCTGATCATTCTGCCGATTGCGTTGCTGCTCAGCCAGTTCCTGCCCGGTCTGCTCACTCCTATCCTGATGCTGGGCGGCGCATACCTGTCCTACGAAGCAGCGCACAAGATTTGGGGTGCGCTCACCGGTCACGGTGCACATGCCGCAGCCGACGAGGGACCACGGGACGAGAAGACGGTGGTCGCCGGCGCAGTACGCACCGACCTGATTCTGTCGGCCGAGATCATGGTGATCGCACTCGATACTGTTGCCAGCGAGGGCTTTTGGAACCGGCTCATCATTTTGCTGGTCGTGGCTGTCGTGATAACCGTGGTGGTCTACGGCGCCGTCGGGCTGATCGTGAAGATGGACGACATCGGGCTGCGGCTCGCCGAGAACTCGTCGGGCTTCACCGAGAAGTTCGGCCGCGGTCTGGTCACGGCGATGCCGAAGGTCATGTCCGTGCTGTCGGTCGTCGGTACGGCGGCGATGCTCTGGGTCGGTGGCCACATCCTGCTGGTCGGCATCGACGAGTTGGGGTTCCACCCGATCTACGAACTCGTGCACCATGCCGAGGACGCAGTACACGGTGTCGCCGGCATCGGTGGGGTTCTCGCGTGGATCGTCAATACGATCTGTTCCGCCATTCTGGGTTTCATCGTCGGTTCGCTGATCGTCGCGATCATGTCGGGCGTGGGCAAGCTGCGGGGCAAGAAGGATGTCGCAGCCTCGCACTAGGGTTTCGGGCATGAGTGTGTTCGATCGGCTGGTGGGCCAGCACGACGTGGTCGCCGAGCTCACCGACGCCGCCACCGCGGCACGCGACGGCATCATCGGATCGCGAATGACGCACTCGTGGCTGTTCACGGGCCCGCCGGGATCGGGTCGATCGATTGCAGCGCTGTGCTTCGCAGCGGCCTTGCAGTGCGTCACCCCCGGCGAGGTCGGGTGCGGCCACTGCCATGCCTGCACCACGACGATGGCGGGCACCCACGGCGACGTTCGCCGCATCATCCCGCAGGGCCTCAGCATCTCGGTCAAGGAGATGCGCGGCATCGTGCAGACCGCCGCCCGCAAGCCGACGACGGGCAAGTGGCAGATCGTCGTGATCGAGGACGCCGACCGCCTCGGCGAGCGCGCCTACAACGCGCTGCTCAAGGCCGTGGAGGAGCCGCCCGAGCGCACGATCTTTTTGCTGTGTGCTCCGTCCGTGGATCCCGAGGACATTGCCGTCACCATCAGGTCGCGCTGCCGCCACGTCGCGCTGGTCACGCCGACGGCCGACGCCATCGCTCGAGTGCTGCAGGACACCGACAAGCTCGACGAGCGAACTGCGCACTGGGCAGCGTCGGTCAGCGGTGGGCACGTCGGACGTGCACGTCGACTCGCGACGGACAGCGATGCCCGCGATCGACGTCAACGCGCACTGGGCATCGCCCGCGCTGCGTCTCGGCCCGCAACGCAGTACGCCGTCGTCGAAGAGTTGGTGAAGGCCGCGGAGACCGACGCCGTCGAAATGAACGCCGACCGTGACGAGCGCGAGACCGAGGAACTGCGCACCTCGCTCGGTGCGGGCGGTACCGGTAAAGGTGCCGCGGGGGCGCTGCGCGGTTCCGCCGGTGTCCTGAAGGAGCTCGAGGCGCGGCAGAAGTCGCGTCGGACGCGAACCGGTCGCGACTCGTTGGATCGCGCGCTCATCGACCTCGCGGGCCTGTATCGGGACGCGTTGTCGCGGTCGTACGGGTCGACGGTGACCCTCACGCACCCCGATATGGCCGACGAGGCAGACGGTCTGGCCAAGGCGGCGACCCCGGACAAGCTGCTGCGGTGCATCGAGGCCATCCTGGAATGCCGGGAGGCGCTGTCGCTGAACGTCAAGCCCAAGTTCGCGGTCGACGCCATGATCGCGACGTTGGGTGCGGCGACCCGGTGACCACCCGTTTTCGTGCATCCGCGAGGCTCCGTTAGACTTGTGGAGGTTCTTCGGGACCGCGCCGCCTTAGCTCAGTCGGTAGAGCATTTCACTCGTAATGAAAAGGTCAAGAGTTCGATTCTCTTAGGCGGCTCCAGCACTTCCTCGATCAGCGGTCATGCGCAGCGCATGGCCGCTTTGTGGTTGGCAACGAGCTAACTCTCCAGCAATGCGGTCACCGCACGAGCCGCCAGCTCGATGGATGCGTCGGCCGCGTCGTCGTCACGGTCGGCGAGCCACGAGTTCGCAATTCCGTCGGCGAGGGCGATGAGAAGAGCTGCGACTTCCGAGCTGGGCGCCGACCAGCGAAGTCCCGACGATGCCGTCCACTCGTCCAGGTTGCGGGTCACTTCCCGTCGGTACTCGGACTGTTCCCACCGCGACAGGTGACTCAGTGCGGGGTCGCGGTGCGACATGGCGGTCAATTCCATGAGGCCCAGCGCGCGATCGGGATGGGCCGCAACCAATGCCAGTCGCGCACGCAGGCCCGCGGCGATGCGTTCTACAGGCGACACCGGTTCGGGCGGCGGATCGAATGCGACCACGAGAGACGTGCGCAGTTCCCGCTCGAGGATGGCCGTGAACAGTTCCGCCTTGGAGCCGAAGCAGTAGTGGAACGAGCCGTGGGGGAGTCCGGCGCGAGTGGTCACGGCTCGGGTGGTCACCGCGGCCACCCCTTCTTCGGACATGACCGATGTGGCAGCGTCGACGAGTTGACGTCGACGTTCGTCCTGCGGACGGTGTTCGCGAGGGGGCGCCATCGGCTGATCCTAATGATTTGGCCAAGTGGCCAATTCTTTCGGTACGCTCGCAACATGACCTCTCCACGCTTCACCATCCGCCCAGCTCGACCAGGCGAGCGCGCCGCCGCCGCGCCTCTGGCCGAAGCCTTCGAGCACGATCCGGTTCTGGCGTCGTTCGTCCCTGAAGGCCCTCGTCGACGCCAGCGGCTCGAAATGCTCTTCTGGGCAATGATGTCGAGCGGCCCGCTTCAGGCCGGGACGGTCGACGTCGCGATCGACGCCGACGGATCCATCGCCGGAACCGCGGTGTGGGAATCGGCTCAGCCTCATCGAGAGTCCACGCGGCAATTCCTGGCCCAGATCCCGAACTACGTGCGTGCACTCGGACTGAAAGGCGCGATGGCGGCCGCCCTGCAGCGATCGGTGCTCCAGCGGCCGCGGCCCAAGCTTCCGCACTGGTATCTCGCCGAGATCGGTGTCTCGTCTCGTGCGCGCGGATCGGGTGTAGGCACAGCGCTGCTCGAACACCGCCTCGAGTTGATCGATCGCGCGAACGAGGCGGCATACCTGGAGTCGTCGACGGAGCGCAATCGGGGTCTGTACCTGCGTCACGGGTTCGTCCCCCTCGGGGCCATCACGGGTCTGCCGTCGGGAATGCCGGAGGCGATGTGGCGACCGCGCGCCTCGCTTGCGACCAACCGCTCAGCCGTGTGACGCTCGCACCATGCAGCTGGAAGGCGAGGAACGGAGCGACGCCGGCCGGACGCCGACCGGCTCCGAACGAATCGAGCTCACCGTCAACGGCGAGGTGTTCATCGTGACGGCGCGACCGGACGATCCCGCGACCGCCGACTACGAGTGGGTGACGGGCCCGAATCCCGGCTACGGATTCTCCAGCACGCAGCTCGTCTCCTACGGCAGCGTCGTCGATCGGGCGGGTTCGCCGACCCCGGACTTCGGCTTCGAGTCGGTCGAGCGCCACCGCGAGGCCATCCGAAACTTCCTCGGCCAGATCGATCCGGAAACCGGTTATCTCGCAGACTGATTCAGTCGGCTTCGTCAGACGGGACCTCAGGGCGTGAACACCGTCAGGCGCCTAGAGGCTTGCCGAACAGGCCGGCGACGATCTCTCCCACTGCATCTACCCAGACGGGGTAGGTGCGTGCGTCCAGTGCCATCGACCCGACATCTTTTGTTCGGCAGCCGGTTTCGATCGGGACACCCGCAAACCGGTCACGCATCCACAGCACGGCGCTCGGGAAGGCGATCACCTCGAGCGTCGCATGTTCGCTGAAATGGTCACGGGTGTAGGTCACGTTGGCGCCCGGACGGCTGCAGTAGGAGTCCACCATGGAGTTGACCGGTCCAACAGGAACCAGCCAGTCCGGGTTCGAGTGGTAGACGTAGATCGGCATGTCCGGTGTGGTGCTTCCAAGGTTCAGTGCGCTCAGGGCCTTCTTGACCACGGGCTGTTCGAGTGGATCGCCCTCGGTTCGCAAGAAACCCTTGATGTTGAGGAACGGCAGGAGTGCAGAGTTGTACCCGACGCACAGGTTGTCCTTGGCCGCGAACAGCGCGCGGCCTGCTGGATCGATGTGCTCGTCGATGAATCGTGCCAGGTCCGGATCCTCGCGACTGGCCCCGATGACGCCCGCGGCGACGATGCCGGACCCGAGTGCGTTGTTCGAATTGTTCACCAGCGCTGCGAGTTCCGCGGGAGTACCTCCCTCGGTCGCGCCGACGATGTCGAGCTCCGGTGCATAGCTTCGAGCGAGCTCGGCCGCGTGGCCTGTGGCGATTGCACCGCCCGAATAGCCGCTCATACCGACCTTGGTCGAGGACCCGGACAACTGCATGGGGGCAAAACTCTCCGCCGCCCGGATGCCGTCCAGGGTGATGCGTCCGGCGACCGGACCGGCTGCGAACGCGTTGTTCGGACCTTGATGGTCCGGTACGGACACCGCCCAGCCCTGGGCGAGCGCTGCCTGTACCTCGAGAAACTGCACTCCGGACGTAACGGCGCCGGTCAACGGCCAAGGAATTGCTCCTTGCCTCATGACGTACGACGGTGCGCAGTACGCAGCAAGGGAGTCCTCGGCCATCTGAACCGACAGCAACGGACGCGCCTCCCGCTCGCCACGTGGCTTGATGACAGTGGTGACCGCCGGGATCGGTTCGCCCCGTCCGTTGTTCGATCGATAGGAGAGCTGCCAGGCGTCCACCTGCGTAGGAACGACGTTCAAGGTTGCCAGGTCCACCGGTCGGGCGGCGATGATCTCGCCCGGTGCGGTTGCTGCGACGACATCCGCAGGCGGAAGGTAGAAATCGGTGTCGAATTCGGGGATCGCGGGGAAGGTGAACGGCGGCAACGGCGGCTGCACCGATGTGGTGGACGACGTACCTGCCGGCGGCAGGTCGGCGGGGTCGGCTGACGCCGGTGCGGGCATCACCGTGGACACCACCGCAACGGACAATGCAGCGAGGGTCACGTGTTTGACCCGAGACGTGATCGATGACACCGAGGACTCGATTCCGCGCCGGGAAGAGACGAGGGAGAACGGGGTGCTCCCGGCGACGCGTGCACACCGTACGAAATGTTGGACACTGATGTCCATGATGGTTCACAGGACTGTAGAGCGTTGTGGTCTGGATTACAACGCCTTCAGTCGTCGAGGTACGGGACGAATGCGCCGAGCACGGCGATCATCGCCTCGACGATGCCATCCACCGGGTCCCGCGGTGGCGCGGAGCGTGACCACTCGGAGACGAGTTCGGTCAACGCGCCGAGAAACGCCGACGCCGCGAGTTGATGTCCACCGGGAGGGACGAAATCGTCACCGAGTTCGGCACGTATCGTGGTCTCGATGTAGTTCGCCCATGTCGCGCGGCGTCGACGACGGTGGAGTTCAACCGAATCGCTGACCCCGAGCATCTCCAGGTAGCAGATCCGCGCTCGCCGCGGGTCGTGCCCCAGGGACTCGATGAGAGCGGTCATCGCCGCAGCCACGAGAGAGCGGCGGTCGCGGTCCACAACGTTCTCCAGAGCGGCGACGACTGCGGCTAGGGCCTCGTCCTGAACGAGATCGTAGACCGCGGTCAGAAGAGCCTCGCGGTTCGCGAACTCGCTGTAGAACTGGCTGCGGGCGAGTCCTGCAGCCGCGCAGACATCGGCCACCGACGTCGCCGTGTAGCCCTTCGTTCCCATGACGTCGAGCCCCGCATTCAGGAACTGCCGCCGCCGATCCGCCCGGCGATCGACGATGGGTCGTCCCCCGTAGACACGTCCGGATTCACCGTCGGCAGTCACCGAAGAATCTTATGGGACGTCGCTCTCGAAGGCGACGGGCACACTGGACGAAGTGTTCCCCTCCCTCTCCCCAGCACGCCGCCGCCTCGTCGTCGCAGTGCTCGTCGCCGCCCTGCTGCTTGTCGTCGGCGTGATCGTCGCGCTGACGCGTGGCTCCGACAGCCCGGCCGTGAGCGTGGACCAGGCCGTTCCCGGTCCGGTGCTGCTGGTCCCCGGATACGGCGGTTCCACCGACGCCTTGCAGGTGCTGGCGAGCGAACTGACGGCAAACGGTCGTGACGCCACCATGGTCGCTCTTCCCGGCGACGGCACGGGTGACCTCACCGAGCAGGCCACCACCCTGAAGCAGGCTGCCGACGCGGCGCTGACCAGGACCGGCGCGTCGTCCGTCGACGTCGTCGGGTACTCGGCGGGCGGTGTGGTGGCCCGAATATGGGCCAAGGACATGGGCGGCGCCGATCAGGCTCGACGGATCGTGACCCTCGGCTCGCCCCATCACGGCACTCAGGTGGCGGGGCTCGCGACGCAGTTCCTGCCCGGCCAATGCCCGACCGCGTGCCAGCAACTCGTCCCGAACAACCCCTTGCTTACCGCTCTCAACGCCGACGACGAGACGCCGGCGGGGCCCGAGTGGGTGTCGATCTGGACGCAGGTGGACCAGGTGGTGACCCCGCCGAATTCGGCCGAACTCGATGGCGCGGTGAACCTTTCGGTGCAGAGCGTCTGCGCGGACTCGACGGTCGATCACGGCAATCTGCCTCGCGATCCATTGGTAGGCGCCATGGTGTCCGCAGAAATCGACGGTGATTCCACTGTCCAGCTCGGCGCGGGTGACTGCGCCAGGCTCAGCTCGTGACGTCCTTCGTCGTGAAGTTCGCCCACGCGGCACCCACGAGCACAACGACGTAAACAAGCTGCAATCCGACGCCGCGCAACAGATCTCGCGTCGGCACGGGGTCTCGGAACAGGTCTACGAAGGCCAGCCAGTACCTCGTCGGCAAGTAAGGCGCGATCGCGTCGGCCGCGTCCAGGGTCAACAGGAGCGAACTGGCGATGAGAAACGCGAGCGCACCCAGGGTTGCGGCCAGTGGTGAGTCGGTGAGCGTCGACAGAAACAGCCCCATGGCGGCGACACCGAGCATGGACAGCGTCACGTAGAGAACGGCAATGACGGTGCGCACCGCAATCTGCTTCTCCGTCAACGGTGTTCCGGAAACACCGGCGACGACGCCGCCCAGCGTCGAGGTCTCGAACAGCGCTGTACCGACGAAATAGGCCGTCACCGCGACGACGACTACGGCCAGCAGCACGAACGCGGCGACCGAGATCAGCTTCGCCACCAGCAGTCGCGTACGACCCACCGGGCGCGCGAGGAGGTAGCGCAGCGTGCCGGACTGCGCCTCTCCCGCAACGGAATCGCCCGCGATCACGGCCACGGCCACCGGCAGGAAG
This sequence comes from Rhodococcus sp. 320_ES, assembly GCF_059691855.1. NCBI lineage: Bacteria > Bacillati > Actinomycetota > Actinomycetes > Mycobacteriales > Nocardiaceae > Rhodococcus > Rhodococcus sp. 320_ES. The sequence continues at coordinate 550,844 of NZ_JCAWAG010000003.1, forward strand.
AGCGGCAACACGATGGCAAGCGCGGCAAGTGGGAAGAGCTGGCCATTGTTCAGCACCGCCGAAAGAAAGGCGGGTCCCTCCCCCGGACGCGGACCGATATCGGTCAACGCCAGGAGGCCGGCGACGATGGTGGGCAACAGGTCGAGAAGGAAGATCACGACCCACGTTCGGGGGCGGCGCAGCATCGCGCCCAGCTCGACGCCGATCATGCGGTCACCTCGGTCTTTGCCGGAACGCGATCTGCGCTCTCCCCGGTAGCGGCCAGCACCGACTGCTCCAGACTCATCCGCTGCGGGCTCAGCTCGCTGACCCGCACTCCGCCCTCGACCAGCAGCCGGTTCAACGCGGCCGGGTCCGGATGCGCGACGACGAGCTCCTCGCCCTCTCGTTCGACGATGTCGACTCCCGTCAGCAGGGCGACGGCTTCAGCCGGGTCCGGAGTGCGAATCAGCACCCGTCCCGTGGATTGCTGCAGCGCGGACAGCTGATCTTGCAGAACGAGTCGACCCCGATCCAGCACCCCGACCCGGTCGCACAGTTGCTCTACCTCGGCCAACAGATGGCTCGACAGGAATACGGTGGTGCCGCGAGAGTGCAGATCGAGCAGCAGCTGCCGAATCTCCAGGATTCCCTGCGGGTCCAGACCGTTGGTCGGCTCGTCGAGAATCAGCAGTTCCGGGGTGCGCATGAGTGCCGCGGCCAAGCCCAACCGCTGCCGCATTCCGAGCGAGTACTGCTTCACCGGTCTCCGTCCGACTCCGGCCAGTCCGACCTGCTCGAGGGCCTCGTCGACGCGCGCGCGACGGGTACGTCGCGACCCGCCGGGGCCGGCCGCGTCGAGCAGGGTGAGGTTGCGTCGTCCGGAGACGTTCGGGTACGCGGCGGGATTTTCGATCAGAGCGCCGACCCGCGGCAGCACACTCGTGCGTCGGCGCGGCATGTCCTCACCGAGTACCTGCATCTCTCCGGACGTTGCCAACACCAGGCCGAGCAGCATCCGGACCGTCGTCGTCTTGCCGGAACCGTTGGCGCCGACGAAGCCGTAGATGTCGCCGGCGCGCACGTCGAGGTCGATGCCGTCGACGGCCCGCACCGATCCGTAGCGCTTGGTGAGGCCGGTCGTGCGAATCATGTGGCTGCTCCTCCGAGCTGCTGGGCGGCGGTGGCGAGGGTCTGTGCGGTCACGGTGCCGGACAACAGGTATCGGCGCCCGTCGCTCAGAGGGTCGGTGACGAGGGCGTTGAGCGGACCGATCGAAAGGGCCACGCTGTTGCCGGTGACCACAGCGCCGGGGGCGGCGCGCAGCTGGTCGACGAGGGTGCGTCCGGCGCGTCGGGGCAGGGGCGCGGCCACCAGCTCGGTCACGCCGCGGCCGTAGATTCCGACCGAGCCCTGCCCGTCACGGCTCTGCAGGTCCAGGCCGGACAGGGTGGTGGGAAGTCCCGCGGTGTCGATCCGGTCGGCGAACGACGCGATGTCCGTGCCACCTTCCTCGCTCACCTGTGCGCCGGGCGGGGGGACGAAGCGCACGACGTCGGCATCTGGACGGTCCCCCGAGAAGTCGAGAAATGCCGTGCTCACGATCGGGCGCCCGGCGCCGGCGAGCACGTCGACCCGCAGCGGGAGTTCGCTGTCGGGGTCGGCCCACACGTCGACCTCGGTGACGGTACTCTGCGGCTGATTCGGAACGAGCCGCAGGCCGGGGGCATCCCGACCGGCGATCCGGCGGGACGGCAGCCGAGTCACCTCGTCCGCGGTCGCTTCGCTGAGCAGTCGTTGACCGAGCGCCGGGGGCAGCAGATCGGCCTCGCGCGGCAGCCGCAAACTTGGCTCGGGTACCGGCGTGACCACGGCGGTGTTCTGCTCGTAGTCCCACCTCCACAGCTGCGTCGGGCTTCGGAACAGATCACGTTCGCCGCCGAGGCGAACATTGTCGACTCGCCAGCTGTCCGGACCGCGGAACCACGCGCGCAGGTTCGTGGTGTCACCGAGCAGGTCCGGCAATCCGCCGAGCCCGTCGGTCACCGGTATGACGATGCCGCCGACCGACTGGGCGTAGCCGGAGTACGGGGTCTCGGTGGACGACTGGACGCGGGCCAAGAGATCGGTCGCACTGATGTCCGACTCGTCGACGGGCAGTCGCGCGATCACCGACGGGGCGGCCACGAGCACGGCGAGGCCCAGGACCACCGCCAGCCACCGCCACTTGTTACGCACACCTTCAACCGTACGGACGGTGTGGGTGGGTGGACCGTGACCAGGCTTACCGTCCGAATCCGACGCCAGTACACGTAGGGTCCGCATTCATGAACGAGCAGCGGGGATTCGTCCGAACCGTCGTCGGCGACGGTGTCCCGCTCGTGATCGCGACGGCGGCAGTTCTCACTCTTGCCGGCGGTTTCGCAATGTTTCTTGCCCTCACGGGTGAATTCCTGCCGCAGGATCTGGGTTATCTGGGAATGACTGCGGATGAGCTGTGCACCATCGCCGACTGCCGCGTCGTGGGTTTCATGCTGCACGATCGAATGGCGTTCGGCGGAGCCGTCTTCGGGATCGGTGTGCTGTACGCATACCTGGGCTTGTTTCCACTTCGACGCCGGGAGCCGTGGGCCTGGTGGCTCCTCGCATTCTCCGGCGCGCTGGGGTTCTCGAGCTTTCTCGGGTATCTCGGTTTCGGTTACCTCGACACCTGGCATGGGGCGATCACGCTGTTTCTGTTGCCCGTGTTCGTCGGCGGCCTCGTCATCACCTGGCGCACACTCGACGGCTCACGTTCGCTCGCCGGGCTCGTGAAACCGGCGTCTCGCCCCAACCTCCGGACGCGTGCCGGGGCCGGGCGGGTCTGTTTGCTGATCGGCACGGCGGGAACGTTCTTCGCCGGGTTCGAGATCTTCCGCATCGGGCTGATGGAGACCTTCGTGCCTGCCGACCTGACATTCATCGGGGTCTCGGCGCAGCAACTGGAACTGGTCAACGAACGCCTGATACCCCTCGTTGCACACGACCGAGCAGGGTTCGGCGCAGCCGTCGTCATTCAGGCTCTGCTCGCATTCGGGTGTCTCTGGTTCAGCTCGACAGGCGTCGAGGTCTCGAAGGCGCTGTGGCAGGTAATTTTCATCGCCGGTGTCGTGTCGCTCGGTGCGGCCATCGGCACCCACTTCATCGTCGGGTACATCGACCTTCTGCACTTGGCGCCGCCTGCGGCGGCCGCGTTCTCGCTCGCCGTCGGTTTGGCACTGTCGTATCCGCTGAAAGCTAAGAAGCAGCCACCGCGTACCGCAGAACCACTGCCGGCGAATCGGGATGCCGCGTCACGTCCACCAGGGTGAGCCCGGTCGCGGGCACACCGCTGAACGCCGGGACGTCGCCCGCAACCAGTTTGGGTCCGACCATCAGGACGAGCTGGTCGACCAGACCGTCGGCCAGCAATCCACTCCACAGCGTCCTGCTGCCGAAAATGACGGTGTCGCCGTCCGCTTCACGGAGCGCTGCGAACGCGTCGCGCGTGTCCGCCCGGCGAACGATGGTGGTCTGGTCCTTCCACGGACCTGTGTCCTTGGCGGTGAGGGAGTCGGAGACGGCGGTGATCGGCAATCCCTCCGCCATCCGACCGGCGATCTCCTGCTCCGCATCCGACGCGTCAGCGTTGCCGGGTACCTGCGGCCAATACCCGACCATCTGCCGGTAGGTGGTGCCGCCGTACGCGAGTCGAGCGGCGTCCCGCACGAGGGCCGCGTTGTGCACGTTGAAACTTTCGTCGAGCGGCATGACGCTGATGTCGCCTCCGGGACCTTCGGTGAAACCGTCCACACTGAGCGCGACCGACACGATGACTTGTCCCATCAGCCGAAACTAGTTCGTGGGTGTGCCCATTTCAAGCGGTCTCGACGACGGGTTCGAGGCTGCGTACGAATCCGGCCCGCTCCGTTTACCCGCCTTCCACTTCGTGCTGCAAGTTTCGATGCTCGAATTCTTGTATGGCTTGCCCAAATGCGTTGCAATCAGGCACATTTCCGGGCCTGTCTCAATTCGACAGCCCATCGTGAATCGCAGGTAAAGACGTTCCAAATGCGTAATGTCACTCTTCCGGCGCACGGCAAGGGGATGACGACATGTTGCGTTCATGGAAATTCAAATCTCGTTCGCTTGTGGTCGCAGCGTGTTCTTTCCTGTCGATTCTCTGTGCGCCCTGTGGGGCTGCTGCACAACCACTTCCGCCGATACCGTCCGTCGGTGAACTTCTGAATCAGGTCATTCCTCGTCCGAGTCCACCGCCTTTCCAGCAACCTCCGCCCGCAATAGTTCGTAATCCCACCGCGAACAGTGCGGAACCGACGATTTCGGACGAGCTGTACGCCCAATTGTTGCCGTCGCCGGTCGGTGACGCATTCTTCGACGAGTGGCCGGACAACTTGTCGTCGCCTCGTAACGGCGACATCATCGGCTCGCCGGACGACGTGACTGCGGTGAGCGGGTGGTTCTTTCCTGCGCCCGGCGGCGTGCGGGTTCGGCAGCTCAAATTCAAGACCACCGATTCGGCGGGCGCGGACTCGTTCGGCACCGCGACACTGGTCGTTCCCAACAATGCGTGGACCGGCACCGGAACCCGCCCGCTGCTGGTCGACGAAAAACCCATCGACGCTCTCGGGCGGGCGTGCACACCGGGCTACACCCTGAGGAAGGGGCTGAGTTTCGCGACCAGTCAGACCGACTTTCTCCCGCCGGCGTCGCAAGCTGCCGTGCTGCGCAACTACGCCGTTCTGATCCCCGACCACGAGGGGCCGCGGATGAGCTACGCCGAACCGGTGGTGGCCGGGCGCATCACGCTCGATGCGATTCGCGCGACGCAGCAACTCGACCCGACGTTCCGCGACAGCCCGATGGCCGTCAACGGGTACAGCGGCGGCGCCATCGCCACTCGGGGCACGGCGCTGGAGGTCGGAACGTATGCACCAGAGTTGGTGGGCAACATCGAACTTGCGGTGATGGGCGGGAACCCGATCGATTACGAGGTGCTCGGATGGAGCATGGACAGCCCCGTCAATCTTGCCTCCGGGGTGTTCCACGGAGCGACGGTCGGATTCCTGCGGTCACATCGGGAGGGTTTTCTCGAGGCGAACTACTTCGCCCTGCAGATTGCGACGTCGCCGTACAAGGACTTCTGCATCGTCGGCGAAGGCCTTGTCGGCACACTGATTCCCACGTCTGCACTGTCGAACGACGGTCAGCCGATGAACTCCGATTTCGCTCGAAAGGTGTTCGCCGACCTGAAGGAACTGTCGGCGCGTCCGTCCTCGGTTCCGCTGTACGTCTTCAACGGTGCCCAGGAATTCTGGATCCCGTCCGAGCCTGCTCGCCGCTTCGCACGCATTCAGTGCGAGCAGGGTGTGCCCGTCCAGTACAGCGAACCGTTCGGCGAACATATCGTCGGCGCGATCACCGCGATGCCCGATCAGTTCGTCTCGATCGATCGGGCGTTGCAGGGCTCCCCGCCGCAGAGCAATTGCGGCACATTCTGAACGGAAACGTTTGGTGAAATGCGGTGTTTACCGCATACTCAGCTCATGGTAGAAGTAGCTGTTATTTCAAGTAACATCTTGGCTGCTACCCAGGGGGGTGGTGCTGCGCTCGATCAGGTGTTCGGCATGTCGGCGGCTGCCGGTGTCGTGTCCCTGTTCCTGCTGTACCTGGCCGTGATGCACCGATCGCGCCGCATCACGTGGTTGAAGACGTTGGCCGACTGGGTCGGTGAGAAAACGGACCGGCCGGGCTGGGCCGCGTTGCCGCTCATGCTCTTCGTCTCGACAATTCTGACGGCCTTCTTCGGCTTCATCTGGGACGTCAGCCTGCACATCGGCCGCGGCCGAGACGAGGGACCGCTGGCGAACCCCGCCCACTACTTCATTCTGGTCGGCTTGTTCTTCCTGTTCATCGCCGGCGCGCTCGCAATCATTCTGCCGCTGGACGAGAAGCCCGGTCGCGCGGCCGTGAAGATCACGCGTACCTGGTACGCGCCCACCGGCGGACTGATCATCGCCGGCGCGGGGCTGTACGCGCTCATCGGATTTCCCCTCGACGACATCTGGCACCGCATCTTCGGCCAGGACGTCACGCTGTGGGGACCGACGCATCTCATGCTCATCGGCGGCGCAGGCCTGTCCCTGATCGGAGTGGTGCTTCTCGAGCACGAGGGTCGAGTCGCCATGGATTCCCGCGACGTCGACACCCCGGAAGCGGTGGCGTCGCCTCGCCGCCAGATCAGTCCCCAGCGGACGTGGATCCTGCGTTCCATGAGCTTCGGCGGCTTGGTCATCGGACTGTCCGTCTACCAGATCGAATTCGACTTCGGAGTCGAGCAGTTCCGACTCGTGTTCCAGCCCTTGCTCATCGCCGCGGGTGGCGCATTCGCGCTGACGGCTGCACGGTTGATGGTGGGCCGCGGCTCGGCGTTGTTCGCGGTCGTGTTCGCCGCGATCGTCCGCGAGATCACGGCGTTCGTCGTCGGCCCCGTGCTGGGTGAGCCGAACAGTGTGTTCGCGTTGTACCTCGGCATCGCGGTCGTCGTCGAGATCCTGGGTCTGACCCCGTTGGTCAAGCGCCGCTTGCTGTTCGGCGCCGTGGCGGGCCTCGCCGCATCGACGGTGGGCCTGTGGCTGGAATCCTTCTGGGTCGACGGGGTGTTCCAGTACCCGTGGCCCACGAGCATGTGGCCGGAAGCGCTCGCTATGGCAGTGCCGGCGGGCATCGTGACCGGACTGTGCGCGGGCCTGTTCGCTCAGGCGTTGAGCGGCGACGGTGTTCCCGGAGTCGCCGTGCGCCGCGGAGTCGTGGTCGGCATGGTCCTCGTTCTCGGCGGCGCGGTCGCGAACGGGTTGATGATCGACGTGCCGCGCGACGCCACCGCATCGGTCACCCTCGCCGAGGCACCGTCGGTCGACGGAGAACGCATGGTGACGGCGACTGTCCGAGTGGATCCGTCGAACCTGGTGTCGGACAACCCCGAATGGGTCGCGATACTCGCCTGGCAGGGCAGCGGCGAGACCTTGCGTGGTCTGGTCGTGGACCGGCTCGACCGCACCGGCCCCGGCACGTACGTGTCGACCAAGGCGGTACCGGTGTCGGGTACGTGGAAGACCTTCCTGCGCATCCAGGACGGCCGAACCATGACTGCCGCACCGATTTTCATGGCCGCAGACCCGGGCATCGACGCCCCCGAAGTATCGGCCGACGCGCAGTTCACCCGTCCGTTGTCGCAGGAAACCGCACTGCTGCAGCGTGAGCGCAACTTCGATCACCCGACGTGGCTGTTCGGTGTCGCGTCCCTCGGCGTGCTCGTGTGCACCCTGTTGCTCATCTGGGCGCTGTCCTGGGGAACGATCCGGATCAGCCTCGCCACGCAGACACCGACGTCCGACGACACCGACGTCCGACCTCGGGACCGCGTATGACCTCGGCCTCCGACGTCGTCTATCTCGCGGACCACTCGATCGTCCTCGCCATTCCCGCTGTGGCTCCGGCGTTCATCATCGTGGGCGTGGTGTTGTTCATCGTCCTGCGCGATCGCCGGGCCGAGAAGGCGGAGGCGGGGTCCGAGAAGGACACCCCGGATATCGAGAGGATCGACAGGGAATGAGAGCCGCAGTCGTCCTCGGACTGACCTTGGCCTCGGTGCTGGTAGCCGGTTGCAGCTCCACCGACAGCGAGTCGACCACGGCAGGCACGGACATCGCGGTCTCGATTGCGAACGGCACCGTCACCCCGACCAACGAACAGATCGATGCGGTTGTGGGGCAACCGATCACGGTCACCGTCGACAGTGACGCGGCGGACGAACTGCACGTTCACTCGACGCCGGATCAATCGTTCGACATCGAACCCGGCCCGAACCAGGTCTTCGAGTTCACCGTCGAGATCCCCGGACGTGTCGCTCTGGAGCTCCACGATCTGGACAGGACGATCGCGACCCTCGACGTTCGTCCGTGATCCTCGCGCACGGTCTCGGTGGGTCCACCGATCTGCCGATCCCCGTGACCTACGCGCTGATCGGCGGCGCGTGGGCGCTGGCGGCGTCGTTCGTCGTGCTGCTCTTCGCCTGGCGCACACCGCGACTCGACCCGGACTCCTTCTGGTACCGCCTGCCGGTACCGGTCGGCCGGGTCGCGGACCATCCGATCACCAGGAACCTGATCGGACTGGTGTCCGTCCTGTTCACCGTCGTGGTCGCGGTCGCCGCGTTCGCCGGTTCCCCCACGGAGTCGAATCCGACACCGGGCGTGGTGTACGTGCTGCTGTGGGTCGGGCTGGTGCCGCTGTCGTTGATCTTCGGCCCGGTGTGGCGCGTGATGTCACCGATTCGCGCTGTGCAGCGGTGGATCTACGCTGCCGCGCGCCGCGCTCCCGACAACGGTCTGCTGGCGCTCCCGTCCCGACTCGGCGTGCTTCCCGCTGCGTTCGGGTTGTTCGCCTTCGTGTGGCTGGAGTTGGCGTCGCCCGATCCAGGATCCATTGTGGCCGTGCGGACCTGGTGCCTGGTGTACGTGGTGGTGATTCTGTTGGGCTCGTTGATATTCGGGTCCGACTTCGCGGCGCGGTGCGACCCGTTCGAGGTGTACAGCGACGCCGTCTCGCGATTGTCCGTGCTCGCGCGGGAACCCGGCGCCCGCGCACTGGTGCTACGGAGTCCGCTCGACGGCGTCGGGTCGTGGCCCCGTGTGACCGGTGCGGTGGCCGTGCCGGCGGTGCTCCTCGGCTCGACTGCGTACGACTCGTTCTCGCAGATTCCCTTCTGGCGCAACATCGTCGACTCGGCGCCGACGCCCACCCTCACCCGCACGCTCGGCCTGCTCGCGTTCGTGGTGGTCGTGGCCGTCACCTTCTGGTGCGCCGCGCGGGCCACCGGAGGCGTGACGGCCGAGCAGCGCAGACGGCTGCCCGGCGCGCTGGCTCACTCGCTCATCCCGATCGTGGTCGGCTACATCTTCGCGCACTATCTGACCTACCTCGTGGAGAAGGGTCAGCAGACGCTCGTCCTGCTCGCCGATCCGTTGGGCCGCGGCCAGAACATCCTGGGCCTGGGCGACTACGAGGTCTCGTACCTTCTATCGCAACACCCTTCGGTGGTCGCGACCATCAAGGTCCTGTGCGTGCTGATCGGGCACGTCGTGGGCGTCACCGTTGCCCACGACGCGTCGTTGCGCCTGCTGCCCGTCAAACATCGGGCCTCGGGACAGCTCGCGTTGATGGTCACGATGGTGATCTACACCTTCGGCGGCCTCTACCTTCTGTTCGGAGCCTGAGGGTTTCAGGCAGGCATGGGGATCAAGCCGGTAGGGGATCCGCGCTGGGCAGCAACCGCACGAGCACGTCCGACATCGTGACCACACCCAGCACTCGATGACCGTCACGCACCACTGCGAGGTGGTTGCGTGAGGCCCGCATATCGGCCAGCGCCACGTACACCGGTGTGGTGGACTGCAATTCGAATGCGGGACGGATGAACTGATCGATCCGTCGACTCGGGTCCGATTCGAGCGTGTCTCGGACGTGCACGACGCCGACGACGTCGGACCCGTCCTGAACCAGGATGCGAAGGTGACCGCTCCGCAGCGAAGCGTCACGCACGTCCGCCACGGTTGCCGAGACCGGCACGGACGTCGGCGTCGAGTCGGTACGCACCAGATCGGTCACCGTCAGCTTCTGCAGTTCCAACGCGCTGCTGATCTGATCCGAGTAGCCACGATCCAGCGATCCCACACTGACCGAGTGCGCGACGAGTTGCTCGAGGTCGTCCGGATTCTGTCCGGACATCACCTGATCGGCCGGTTCGACTCCCGCCTTGCGGAGCAGCGCGTTGGCCATCCCGTTGAGCGAGATCAGGATCGGGCGGGTGAAGAACATGAACACGCGCATGGGGATCGCCAACATGGTGGCCGACTTCTCGGGGTGCGCGATGGCCCAGGACTTCGGTGCCATCTCTCCCACCACGAGGTGCAGGAACGTCACGATGATCAGAGCCAGCACGAAGCCGAGCACGTCCGACGCCCAGTACGGCAGCCCGATCGTCTCGAACAGCGGCAGCAGCCAGTAGTGCACGGCGGGCTTGGAGAACGCACCGAGCGCCAACGCGCACAACGTGATTCCGAGCTGCGAGCCGGCGAGGAGAACCGTCAGTTCGGTGGAGCTGCGCAGCGCGGCACGGGCCGATCGGCTGGTGGCTGCGGCGTCTTCGAGCCGGTGCCGTTTGGCGGCGAGCAGCGCGAACTCCACGGCCACGAAGAATGCGCTCAGCGCGATCAGTCCGGTGGTGACGACAAGGAAGACCCAGGGGTTGCTCATCGGCTCGGCTCCGTGTTCCGTTGTGCGAGTGCGGAGTCGGCCGAATCACGCTCGCCGATTTCCAGTGTGACGACCGACGGCACGTGATTCTCAATCTCACGAACGATGATGGTGAGGTACCGCTGGACGGGCTCGTCGTGAATGGCGAAGTGACCGTGATCGATCGGCAGATCCACCTCGAGGGCGTCGCCCGGATCGGGAAGTGCGCCGTGCACGCTGATTGCCAGTCCGGCGATGGTTTCGTAGTCACCCGCGGGGAGGTCGTGGCCGATGGCCCGCTCGACCTCGTCGAGGTGCACGTCGCCGGCCACCGTCCAGACACCGTGCTCGTCCTGTGCGGGTTCGGTGACACCGCTCTCGTCGTGCTCGTCCGTGATCTCGCCGACGAGTTCCTCGGCAAGATCCTCGATGGTGACGACGCCGGTGAAGGAGCCGTACTCGTCGATGACACAAGCCAATTGGTTCTTCGAGGTTCGCAACTCGCCCATCGCGTCCGGGAGCATCTGCGATTCGGGGACCACCAGAGCTGCGCGCGACAGAGCGGATACCGGAGCGTCGTCGGGAAGATCGGTCGCCAACACGTCGCGTAGGTGCACGACACCCACGATGGAGTCGTCGGCGTCGAGCACGGGGTAGCGAGAATGCTCCACGCTCATCAGTGCCCGCACGTCGCCGACGCTCGAATCGGCACGCACGGTGGCGACCTTGGACCGCGGAATCATCGCGTGACCCGCTGTGCGAGTGGGGAAGTCCAGGATGCGGTCCAGCAAAGTGGACAGCTCCTCAGGCAGATCACCGGTGTCGCGGCTCTCGGCGACGATGTGTTCGAGGTCGCGCTGGGTGGCGGAGTGCTCAACGTCGTGTACCGGCTCGATCTTCAGGGCCTTCAGTAGCGCGTTCGACGACGCGTCGAAAATGCGGATGAGCCAACCGAAGAGCTTCAGATAGATGGTGGTGGACAGCGACAACCAGCGCGCCACCGGCTCGGGACGGGCGATGGCGAAGTTCTTCGGAAACAGCTCACCGAACAACATCTGGACGAACGTCGACACCACGAGGGCGGTGATCACGCCGACCGCGAGGCCGAGGCCGCTGGGTACGCCGACGCCGCCGAGCAGTGTGCCGAGCGATTCACCGATGAGGGGTTCGGCGAAGTTACCGACGAGCAGGCCCGTCACCGTGATTCCGAGCTGGGCGCCGGACAGCATGAACGACGTGCGACGAGTGACGGAGAGCGTGCGCGTGGCGACGGCGTCACCCGCTTTCGATCGCGCTTCGAGGCGCGACCGGTCCACGCTCATGTAGGCGAATTCCTGAGCTACGAAGTAGCCGGTTCCGACGGTGATGCCGATGACGACGAGAAGGCCGAACAGGAGGGTGAGAAATGCGCTCACCATGTGCCGGTCACCGCCCTCGTTGCAATGGTCGTTGCACGGGGGGCCGTGGCCGGCCCGGGTTTGTCGCTGTCCATTTGTCCTCGAGGTTCGTGGGGTGTTTCGTCCGATTCTAGCGAAGAATTTTCGGGTTAAAGTTTTCCGTGACCATTCTCCGGCGTTTGTGTGTCCTGATGGCAGCGGTGGCGTTGACCCCCGCACTGTTCGCGTCGCCCGCCTCGGCGGTCGGCGGAGAGATCGGCGACGTGGTTTCCGCGCGCGAGTTGCCGCGGAACCTGTGGATTCCGGGCGCTGCTCGTGCTGACCTGCTCACCTACGTCACCACGGACACTTTCGGCGACAAGGCGCTCAGTACGGGCACGGTGTTCGTTCCGCCCGGCACCGCCCCGGATGGTGGGTGGCCGGTGATCTCCTGGGCGCACGGAACCTCCGGACTCGACGATTTCTGCGCGCCCTCGAAGGTCGGCCCCGCCGCCCCGGATCGGGACTTCCCCTACCTCGCGAACTGGCTGAAGCAGGGGTACGCCATCGTCGCGAGCGACTACGCCGGACTCGGAACGCCGGGATTGCAGGCCTACCTGGACGGGCGCTCGACCGCGCACAACGTCGTCGACATGGTCAAGGCCGGACGCAATCACGACCCGTCGCTGTCGCGTTCGTGGGTGACCGTCGGGCAGTCGCAGGGAGCGGGAGCGGCCGTCTACACCGCGCGCTACGCCACGGAGTTCGGCGGTCCCGACCTCGATTATCGCGGCGCCGTCGGCGCCGGAACCCCTGCCTACATCGAGAAACTCGTGTCGGTGGGCGGACCTAACGTGCCGCCGTTCGCCCTCCCTGCAGGCTTGACCGCCTACGTCGGGTACATCGTCGCGGCGCTGCGCTACGCACATCCCGAATTGGGAATCGACAACATTCTGACGCCTACGGGCCGAACGTTTGCCGCCCTCGCCGAGACCAGTTGCGTCTTCGACTTCGAGGAACAGGCGAAGGGAGTGAAGGTCGGCGACTTCTTCAGCGCCCCGGTCACGAGCCTCCCCAACTTCACGAGCGTGCTCGACGACTACATGGCGATGCCCGAGTCGGGATTCGACAAGCCCTTCTTCATGGGCCACGGACTGCTCGACACCGACGTGCCGTTCCCCTCCACCGCCGCGTACGTCGCGCGTCTCACGGCGAACGGGGAGCCGCTCACCTTCAAGGCCTACACCACCGATCACAGCGGGACGTTCGTGCAGTCGCAGGCGGACACCATTCCGTTCGTGAAGGGATTGTTCGGAGCGTGAGCAGCGCGGGCGCGTCCTGGCTGACGTTGCCGTCCCACCACCTGTGGCTCGACAACGAGTCGGCTCGACTGTTGGACTTCGGGTCGTCTCTCGAGCATCCGGCCGGTGGTGCCGCGTGGTTGGACGAACGGGGAGATCCCGATCCGAATCACCCTGCCCTGACCTACATCACGGCACGGATGTCGCACGTGCAGTTCCTCGGCTCGATGCGCGGGCATCCCGGCGCGCGCCGGCGAGCCGATCGAGTTTTCGACGGGCTGCTGACCACCCTGCGCGACAGTCGGCACGGCGGATGGTTCGAATCGAGTGCAGATTCGACCAAATCCGCGTACGCGCACGCCTTCGTGGTGTTGGCGGCGCGTCGGCAACCGTCGCCGGGCATCCCCGTGGACGCGAGATTCTCGACGCCGCGCTCGCGACCGTCGAGGAGCGGTTCTGGGACGACGAGTACGGAATGTGTTCGGACACTTGGAACACGGACTGGACAACCCTGGATCCCTACCGCGGCATCAACGGCAACATGCACATGGTGGAGGCGCTGCTGGCGGCCGTCGACGCCGGTGCGCCCGCGGTGTGGCGCGAGCGCGCGCTACGCATCTGCACCCGCGTGTGCGGGTGGGCGCAGGCCAACGAGTGGCGTATCCCCGAGCACTTCACGGCCGACTGGGTTCCGTTGCTGGAGTACAACTCCGACGATCCCGCCAATCAGTTCAAGCCCTACGGCGCCACGGTCGGGCACGGGTTCGAGTGGGCAAGATTGCTCGTGCAGACCGGCGTCGACGAGTTCCTGGCGGCGGCGACGTCGATCTACGACCGTGCGGCACTCGACGGCTGGCAGCCCGGACCGACACCCGGATTCGTGTACACGACGGACTGGTTCGGCCGGCCGGTGGTGACGGAGCGCTTGCATTGGGTTGTGTGCGAGGCGATTTCGGCTGCCGCTACGTTTGCGCGTCTGACCGGGGACAGCAGGTACGAAAGCGATTACCGGACCGGGTGGGACGTGGCCGCGGACTACTTCGTCGACCGCGAGAACGGTTCCTGGCACCACGAACTCGACGAGCGCAACGAGCCGGCGTCCACGGTCTGGAGCGGAAAGCCCGACATCTATCACGCGATCCAGGCGACGTGGATCAGTCGGCTCGGCTGAAAGTCAGGCATCACCGTCGGTAGTCGGCACACCCAGCGCGAGCAGAGCCACGTCGTCCTGCAGCCCGTCGCCGAACCCGGTGAGCACACCGACCAGGTCGTCGACGACTCGCGACGGCGTGGTCGGGGCGGCGGCGTCGGCGAATTCCAGCAGCGCGCCGGTGTCGTCGTACCGGATGCGCCCCGGCCCTACGTGCGCTTCGGTGAGTCCGTCGGAATACAGCAGGAAGGTGTCGCCGGCGGCGAGTGTCACCTCGGCCGAGCGGAAGTGCGGATCGTCCAACGCTCCGACGAGCTGGCCACCGATGGTGTCGACGTACGCGGCGCTGCCGTCCACCCGAAGATGGAGCGCCGGTGGGTGCCCGCCGCTGGCGAGCCGGATGAAGGCTCCACCGTCCGTCGGGGTGATGGTGCCGTACACCACGGTGCAGAAACGGGGGTCCTGGCCCCGAAACTCGTGGTGCAGAACGGTATTGAGATTGTGAAGAACGCTCACCGGATCGCGGTCGAACACCGCCGCGGCGCGCAGCGTGTAGCGCGTCAGCGACGTCACCGCGGCGGCTCCGGCGCCCTTGCCACTGACGTCGCCGAGGAAGAAACCCCACGTCTGCGGGTCGAGCGGGAAGACGTCGTAGAAGTCTCCGCCCACTTCTTCGTCGGACGCGTGGTGGTAGTACGCGGAGATGTCCATCCCGGCCGGTGCAGTCAGGACCGGCGGCAGCAAGGTGCGCTGCAGCGTTGTTGCCAGTATCTGTACTTGCGTGCGTTCGGCTTCGGCCGCCTTGCGCGCATCCTCTGCCGCCCCGAGCGCGTCACGGGACCTGTCGAGCGCGTTCTCGGCATCCTCGCGGGCGTCGATGAGGTCCTGCTCGCGAATTCGGTGGGCGGTGGCCGCGTGCAGAGTCACGCGAACCACGGGTCCGGCGGTCTCGACGCTTCGGTTGGCCATCAGGAGAACGCTGAGTCCGGACTCCGACCCCGTGAGCAACTCCGCCGTGGCGCCGGTGGGGATCTCGGTGTCCGCGTCCGCCCCTGCGGCGAGCAACGCCGTGATCATGATGCGACTGGACGGCGCGAACAGGTCCTGAACCGTACGTCCGACGATGTCACCCTTCGCTGCACCCACGACCCGGCATACCGTCGCGTTGGCGTACGTCACGACATCGGTCGTCGCGTCGATCAGCAGGTAGCCGGCCGGTGCGGTGTCGAGAAAGCGCGCGGCGTCGAAGCTGTCGTCGCCTGCTGTCACGTCACTGCTTCGCACGAAGTCACAATCGTTTCTACCAAATAGGGTTCCGACACGGGACCGCAGTGCTACCCCGGCAGGTTCCAGGTCAGGGTGACCGAGGTTCCCGCGCTGTCGTCGTGGTGGTCGATGTCCACGCCGTCGCTGATCGCCTTCGCCAATCGGAGGCCGCGCCCTCTGTTCGGATTCGGCGAATGTTCGAGCCACGTGCCGGTGTCCGAGATGTTGACGGTCAGATGCGAGCCGTCGTGCACGGCGGTCAGCGTGATTCGACCGGGCGACGAATGGCCGACGAAAGCATGCTCGACACTGTTGGCCATCGCTTCGTACGCAGCGAGCACGACGTCGACCGAGATATCCGTGAGCTCTCGCGCCGCCAACCAGTCCGACAGGCGGCGGCGAAGTGCTCCCGCGGCGTCGGCCGTGGCTGCGTCTTCGGAGGACCAGCGAGAGTCGCCGGCATGCGCGCGATCAGTGCTCACGCGGGAACCGGGGACGACGCGCGACTGATCATGGTGTTGGTGTACCCACTGCGGGCCGGTCGAACCTCGTCTACTCATGAGATGCGGGTAACGTCGCGGAAATGAGAGATCAGCCCACGACCAAGGGCTTCGACGTCGACGTGTCCGATCTGGACGGTGTTGCCGTGGTCTCGGTGCGCGGTTCACTCGACCTGGCCAGCGCCCCACACCTGTCGGAAGCTGCCTATCCGGCTGCGGAATCGGCGACCGACGGCCTCATCTTCGATCTGCGGGGCGTGCAATTCATGTCGTCCAGCGGCGTCACCGTCCTGGTACGCGCAATGGACCTGCTCCCCGAGGGAGCGTCTGCGGCCATCGTGGCCTCACAGCCGGCGGTGCAGCGTCCGATCACGCTGAGTGGTCTCGACCGTGTGATCACGACGGTTCCCGACGTGGGGGCGGCCGTCGACTTCGTCAGGTCGGCTGCGTCCGGCGCCTGACAGTTCGAGGCGGGCGTCTCAGGCGGGCGACAGCGAGTCGAGCGCTTCTTTGCGAGTGTGGTGAACCGCGAGGACGTCGCTGAGACCGACCAACTCGATGGGGCGACGTGTGACATGGCTGTCCGCAACTACCACGATGTTCACGTCGGAGGTGTCGTTGGCCGTCAGCAGGACGGTGATCGCGCTGGAGCTGAGGAACTCGACCCTGGAGAAGTCGACGACCACGCCCTTCGTCTCGGACGACAACGCGCGGTTCACTTCGTCGGAGAAGGCAGGCGTGGTGCTCATGTCGAGCTCGCCGGACACAGCGACCACCGTGAAGGAGCCCACGACCTCGACGTTTACGTCGAAGTGAGCGGGGCGGTACCTGTCGGTCATGCATCACTCTCCAGGGCGGCCGAATACGAAGGAAAATTCGATCGCGGCACTGGGCTCGACCACGCGTTAGAAGTGTACTAGAGGCCCTTGATGCACTTGGCCGTCACTGTGCAGAGTCGTCGCGCCCGAGAACGACACAACTGCTCGTCGCGGATGCGAGGAGGCGGCCGGAGCCGTCCCGAAGCTCGGCTTGGGCAAGTGCGGTTCGCCGCCCGACGTGGAC
The DNA here is from genome assembly GCF_059691855.1 of Rhodococcus sp. 320_ES. Lineage (NCBI taxonomy): Bacteria > Bacillati > Actinomycetota > Actinomycetes > Mycobacteriales > Nocardiaceae > Rhodococcus > Rhodococcus sp. 320_ES. The sequence continues at coordinate 567,813 of NZ_JCAWAG010000003.1, forward strand.
GACGGTGCCGGTACACGTGACGACGCCCGTGTCCGCGCGAATTCCACGCAGGTACTTCACGGACAGGTCGAGGCTGGTGTAGCCGACGCCTGTAGGCAGCATGGTCTGCACTGCGCACCCGGCCGCGGAGTCGAGCAGTGTGGCGATGATGCCGCCGTGCACCGAGCCGATCGGGTTGTAGTGATACTCCTCGGGCACCAACGTGAAGACCGCTCGACCTTCGCTGGCCTCGGTCAGCTCCGCGCCGGTGAGCGCCATGATCGGCGGGGACGGAATGTCCCCGGACGCCAAGCCCTGAACGAAGTCGAGACCGGTGCGGGCGGAGGCGGCCTGCGCCGTCGTCATCGGGTCGGTCCAGGTGAAGGTGCGGGAGCGCGTATCCCGGTCGGTTGTCATGGCGCTACGGTAACACCCCTGGCTAGCCTTTGAACTAGTCAGCTGAACGGTTTCCCGCCGGTCACGGCGATCGTCTCGCCGGTCGTGTAACTGGATTCGTTGGACGCCAGGAAGACGTAGGCCGGCGCCAGTTCCGCCGGTTGCCCCGGGCGGGCCAGAGGGACCTCGTCCCCGAAGCTCTCGAACTTCTCCTTGGGCATCGTCGCCGGGATGAGCGGAGTCCAGATCGGCCCCGGAGCAACGGCATTGACCCGAATGCCACGCGAAGCTTGATCTGCGGCAAGCCCTTTGGTGAAGGCGACGATGCCTGCCTTCGTGGTCGCGTAATCCAGCAACTCCGGCGACGGGCTCGACGCCTGAATCGACGCGCTGTTGACGATCGCCGATCCGGGTTCCATCACCTCGACGGCCTTCTTCGACAACCAGAACATCGCGTAGAGGTTGGTCTTGACGACCCGATCGAATTGCTCGGTCGTGATGTCCGCGATCCCGCCCATCTGCGCCATCTGGAACGCCGCGTTGTTGACGAGAATGTCCAGTCCGCCGAGATGCTCGACCGTCGTGTCGACGAGGCTTCTGCACCACGCCTCGTCACGGATGTCGCCCGGCAGTGAGAAGCCTTTGCGCCCAGCGCTGTCGATCAGTCTCACCGTGGCGTCGGCGTCGTCCTGCTCGGCTTCGAGATGGCTGACGACCACGTCGGCACCCTCGCGCGCGAACGCCAATGCGACGGCACGCCCGATTCCGGAGTCTCCTCCGGTGATCAGGGCCTTCCGGCCTTCCAGCCGGCCGGACCCGCGGTAGGAATCCTCGCCGTGGTCGGGGGCGGTGACGAGTGCACTCGTGAGCCCGGGGTGGTCGATTTCGCTCTGCGTCGACCGATCCGGCATGGGGAATGCAGTGGTCGGGTCGGACTTCGTGTGTTGGTCCGTCATGTGATTCCTTCGAGTCGATGTACCCCGTCGAGGCGGTGTACCCGAGGCGCGCAATCGCAATCATCGATAGAACGTATGTTCGAATTCTGTCGGTGGTGGGCGCTATGGTTCGGCCATGCTTTCGGGGGGAAGTTCGCACGGCGAGTCCGGTGCGGCAATGCATCAACTCGGCGACGCAACGTTCGCCGAGTTGATCGCCGCCGTCGCTGACGCTGTGGCTGCTCTCACCGCTGCCGACACGTCGTTGCTGTCGGATCAGGACCTCCGAACGGTGTGGGCGCAGTCGGTCCGTGCCGCACGCATTCTCGAAGGTGCATCGAATGTCAGCTTGGCGCAGCTACTGGACTCACACGGCTTCGACGACATCATGGGCCGCAACACCGAAGTCGTCGGAGCCCTCGTCAATTGCGGAGACGGCGAAGCGGCTGCACGGATCAAGGCGGCGCGAACGCTGGCTCCCCGCACCTTGCCGTCCGGCGAACGAGCAGACGCGAAGTACCCGGCCACCGCGGAGGCCGTGCGGGACGGAGTAATCACCTCGGCGCATGTCGCCGTGGTCCACGACTTCGACAAGGAACTGTCCGACGACGTTCCACCCGACGTCCGCGAAGCAGCGGAGCGCCAACTCGGTAACCTCGCCCGCCACACGCGGCCGCGGGAGTTTCGCCGGGCAGCAGAAGCGTTGGCGCAGATGATCGATCAAGACGGCAAGCCCCCGCGGGACGGTGAGGAGCCGAAGCGGCCTACCTACATCACGTTCGACCGCCAGGGCAAGGACGGAATGTCCGATGGCCGGATGCGCGTCGACGCCGAGATGCGGGCACTCATGGAGTCGGTCTGCGCCAAGGGCGGGAAGCCGGGGAACGCTGTGGGTGACGACAGTGACGCCGCACCGTCCGAACGCTGGGACTCCCGATCCGCCGGGGAGCGAAACCACGACGCCGTGAAGGCCGCTCTCACCGGATATCTCGCATCGGGGGCCCTGGGCAAGCATCGCGGCGTCCCCTGTGTCCCGATTGTCACGATGACCCTGGACCAGCTCGAGTCCGCCTCAGGGCTGGCGCTCACCGCGACAGGGACGCGACTCGACGTGCGAGACGCGATCCGGATGGCCTCCGGGCAGCACGCGTTCCTGCTGCTTCTCGACGAACACGAACGGCCACTGTTCATGGGTCGAACGAAACGTCTTGCAACGCAGGATCAACGGCTCGCCCTGTACGCGACCGAGCACGGGTGCAGTTTTTCCGGATGCTCGGCGCCGGGGGTGTGGTGTCAGGTGCACCACACGGAGGAATGGGTGGTCGACGACGGATTCACCGACATCGATTCACTCACCTTGGCGTGCGAGCGTCACCATCGGTTGGTCGGTCCCGGCGACGATCAATGGGCAACCACGATCGCGGGTGACGACCATGCCTACCCGGGCCGCACGCTGTGGCATCCACCGAAGGCCCTCGATCCGAACCGGACCGGCCGGGTGGAACCACTTCTTCCACCCGTACGAGCTGCTGTACCCGCCCGATCACCGCCGGTGAGTCACGAGATCGACGCCGTCAGAACGGCAGTTCGATCCGGCCGGAGAACACTGTCTTCACCGGCCTCGCGGCGACGATCTCGCCGAGCTTGCTGGCGCCCTCCGGAGTGAGTCGCCATGCCGCGTACGCGTCGTGGGCCTCGGTGTTCTCCCAGAGCTCGACCACGATCACGTGCGCGGGATCCGCGTCGTCGACGATGACTTCGAGTCCCTGGTTCCCGGGCCACGCACGGGTCGCCTTCAGCGTTTCGACGATCACCTTCTCCGCCTCGTCGAGACGGGTGGGGTCGAGGTGCATCTCGAGGTGAACTACTGCGGACACGAGTGACTCCGTTCACGAAGGGGCAAAGCGCTTCGACTGTACTGCCGACAGCACGGCAGGATGGACACTGTGCCCGCACCCTCGTGGAACCGAACCCTGGCAGTCCTCGCGATCGCATCGTCGGTGGCCGTCAGCGTGATCTATCTGCCGCAGTCGATGCTCACCGAATTGGCGGTCGACCTCGGTGTGGCACCCGGTGCGGCGAGCGTGATCGCCACTGCCGTGCAGATCGGTTACGCGCTCGGAATTTTTCTCTTCGTCCCTCTCGCCGACAAAGTTCATCCGAAGCGCCAGGTCACCGTTCAATCCGTCGCTTTGACCGCTGCTCTGGTGGTGTCGTCGGTGATGCCCACCGTGATCGCCGTCGCGCTCGGGTTTCTCGTCGTCGGCCTGGTGGCCAACATCGCGCAGGTCCTGATACCGGTGGCGAGTCGTCTGGCGCCGGAGGGGCGTCGCGGCTCGACGACGGGAACCATGGTCGGAGCCTTGCTCGTCGGAATCTTCGGCGGCCGCATCGTGGCGAGCGTCCTCGTCGACGCCATCGGATGGCGTTGGGTCGTCGTGCTTTTCGCCGCGCTGATGCTGACCACCGTTCCGTTCCTTCGTAGCGTGCTCAGCATCGACCTCGAACCGTCGTCGCCGAACGCGAGCTACGGCAGTCTGCTCGTCGGCACGCTTCGTCTGGCCCGGCGCAGCCCGGAACTCGTCGAATCCGCGGTCATGCAGTTCTTCGTGTTCGCGACTTTCAACTCGTTCTGGACCGTCATGGTGCTGCACCTGACGGCCGAGCCCTTCGACTGGACGGTGCTGCAGGCCGGCCTGTTCGGTTTCGTCGGCTTGGCCGCCGGTGTCGTGACGCCGCTGGCCGGCCGGCTCACCGACGCCTACGGCCCTCTGCGGGTCGTCGGCCTCGGCTTGGTTCTTCTTCTGCTCGCCAGCGCATCGGTGCTCGTCGATTCGCACGTCATCGTGGCGTTCGGATTCACCCTGTTCGCTGTGACGTTGGCGAATCAATCCATCCAGTCCGCCAACCAATCTCGGGTCCTCGCTGCGAACCCCGATTCGTCGGCCCAGGCCAACACCCTGTTCATGGTCGGCGTGTTCCTCGGCGGGTCGACCGGCGCGATATTCGGTCCGCTGGCCTACCAGGCCGGGGAGATGGTGGCAGTCGCGTGGTTGGCCGTCGCGTTCGTGGTGGCGAGCGCCGTGGCGTGGGCCGTGGCGACGGCTAGGCAGAGGCGACTCACCACGGCACGCTCTGCCCCTGATAGTCGATGAACTGAAGCCCGCCGTCGCCGCCGTGGTCCTCCAGAACGTCCGCGACTCCGCAGGCACTTTCTTCCACGGTCAGGCGAGCGTCGTGCCCGCCGAGTTCGGTCTGGACCCAGCCCGGATGCACGAGCAGGAGGGTGCGTGAGCTGGCCGACGTCCGGGCTGCGTACGAGCGAACGAGCTGGTTGAGGGCCGATTTGCTGGCTCGGTACACCTCGTGTCCGCCGGCGGTGTTGAACGAGATGCTGCCTTGGCGCGACGACATGACGCCGATCGTCCCCGCGGGCGCCACGAGCGATTCCAATGTCTCGATCACTCGCATCGGAGCGAGTGCGTTGGTGACCATCACCCTCACGAAGTCGTCGGTCGACACGGCACCGACCGGTTCGTCGTCGTTGGTGATGCCGGCGTTGACGAAGAGCAGGTCCAATGACGTACCGTCGAGCCGTTCTTTCAACGCCTCGATCTCGGATGGCTCGGTCATGTCGAGTGTCTCGATCGTCAGTCCGCCGCTGGGGTAGGTCTCGCGCAGCAATTCGAGTCCTTCGGACCCGGTTCGCCGTTCGGTGGCGATCACGTCCCACCCGCGTCCCAGCAGTTCCTCGGTGATGCGCAGACCCAGGCTTCGTGAGGCGCCGACGATCAGGGCGGTCTTTGCTTCGGTGTTGTTCGCCATCGCACCAGGCTACGTACCCGACGTAATACTGTGAGCTCATGACTGTCGACGGCAACACCCGCTGGGCCGAGCTCGACGCGTCGGATCCGTTGCGGCACTATCGGGATCGCTTCCTCGGTGCCGACGATCCCTCGGTAGCGGCGTACCTCGACGGCAACTCCCTCGGTCGCCCCACCAAGGCGGGTGTCGAGCGCGTGACTGCGTTCATGACGCAGTCGTGGGCCGTTCGGTTGATCCGCGGGTGGGACGAACAGTGGTTCGATCTGCCGATCGCCGTCGGAGATGCGCTGGCCGCGGCAGCACTTGGAGCGAAAACAGGACAGACGACCATCGGAGATTCGACGACGGTACTGCTCTACAAGCTGGCGCGCGGCGGGCTCGCCCTCCGCCCGGGACGCACAGAGATCGTGCTGGACCGCGACAACTTCCCGACGGACCGATATCTCCTCGAATCCATTGCGGCCGAATCGAACATGACGTTGCGGTGGATCGAGACCGATCGGCGCGGGGGTGTCACCCCCGATCAACTGTCGGCGGTGGTCGGTGACAACACGGCATTGGTGGTGCTCAGCCACGTCGCGTATCGGTCGGGATTCCTCCTGGACGCGGCGGAGGCGGCCCGGATCACCCATGCCGCCGGTGGGGTGCTGTTGCTGGATCTGTCGCACTCGGTCGGATCGGTTCCGCTGCAACTCGATTCGTGGGGTGTCGACCTGGCGGTGGGCTGCACGTACAAGTACCTGAACGGAGGACCGGGTTCTCCGGCGTTCGCGTACGTCCGCACCGAGCACCTCGACGATTTTGCGCAACCCATCTGGGGATGGATGGGGCGCGCCGATCCCTTTGCGATGGAGCAGGGTTACGTTGCCGCGCAGGGCATTCGGCGGGTCATCAGCGGAACTCCGCCGGTTCTCGGCATGATCGCCATGCAGGACACCATCGACATGCTCGCCGAGGTGGGCATGACAGCCGTGCGCGCGAAGTCCGTCGCGCTCGGAGAGTTCGCGCTCGATCTCATCGGGGAACTCCTGGTGCCGCTCGGAGTGGAGATCGCCTCGCCCGAGGACTCGTCGCGTCGGGGTGGTCACGTGACCATCGATCACCCGGACTTCGAGCGGATCACGGCGCAGTTGTGGCGCAGCGGAGTCATTCCGGACTTCCGTGGCCCCAACGGAATTCGTCTCGGGCTCAGCCCTCTGAGTACGTCTTTCCGTGAAGTGCACACCGGCATTGCGGCCATCCGCGACGAGCTCCTCGCTTAGGCGCGAGTCCCCGTCAACAGTCTCGCCAATTCCAGATAGGCGTCCGCGTCGCCCAGCCCGGTCGTGCGGGCCACATCGCGGGTTTGAATGCGCACCATGGTCGACGCAGCGACGTCGCCGGCGAACATTGCGGCGCGGTGTGGCAGGTCGGAATCCTCGGAAATCAGCTGCTGCACCCGTCGTGCGGCGATCGCGGTGTTCTTCTCGTAGACCGCTCGGGCGGGCGCCAACGAGTCGAGGTCGGCCATGAACTGCTCGGAGGCCGGCCGCAGTGCAGTGCCGACAGCGGTGAGATAAGCGGTGATGCGGTCCTGGCTGACGTCGTCCAGCGCAGCCTCCACGCGGTCGGTGGCATCGCGGAAGAAGTGGACGGTGGCCGCTTCGACCAGGGCGTCCTTGCTGTCGGCGAGGGTGTACAGCGTCGACTTGGAGCAGCGGAGACGGGCGGCGATCGCGTCCAGAGTCAGATGGGCGAATCCTTCGGCCAGGAACAGTGCCACGAGCTGGTCGAAGAGTTCTGCTCGGCGGGCGGTGGCGTGCGCTGACATGAGGCGATAGTACTGAAACTCTTGTTGCAGTACTATCGATAGTACTGACGACTGCGTTGCAGTACTGCCCGAGGAGATCGAATGCCCGTCGACCGTTTGTTGCCCACCGCCGAAGCGCGGGATCTGATCCAGCTCACGCGCGACGTCGCCGACAAGGTGCTCGATCCGATAGTCGACGAGCACGAGCGTCACGAGACGTACCCGGACGGTGTGTTCGCGACACTCGGCGAAGCCGGGTTGCTCAGCCTTCCCTACGCAGAGGAATGGGGCGGCGGAGGTCAGCCGTACGAGGTGTACCTGCAGGTCCTCGAAGAGTTGGCGGCGAGATGGGCTGCGGTAGCGGTGGCGGTGAGTGTGCACGGATTGTCCTGCCACCCGCTGATGTCCTTCGGCACGGAGGAGCAGAAAGCGGCTCACCTTCCGGGCATGCTCGACGGGTCGACGATCGGTGCCTATTCGCTGTCCGAGGCGGAGGCCGGTTCGGATGCGGCCGCACTGCGCTGCAAGGCGACGCCGACCGACGACGGTTACACCATCAGCGGATCCAAGGCGTGGATCACGCACGGCGGCAAAGCGGACTTCTACAACCTGTTCGCCCGCACCGGCGAGGGTTCGAAAGGTGTGTCCTGCTTCCTGATTCCCGACGGCATCGATGGCCTGACGTTCGGCAGGCCCGAGGAGAAGATGGGTCTGCACGCCATCCCCACGACGTCGGCGCAGTACGAGAACGTGCAGGTGTCCGCCGATCGTCGGATCGGGGCGGAGGGGCAGGGGTTGCAGATCGCCTTCAGCGCGCTCGACGCAGGCCGGCTCGGTATCGCCGCCGTTGCGGTCGGTATCGCGCAAGCTGCACTGGACGACGCGGTGGCCTACGCGCAGGAGCGCAGCGCGTTCGGAAAGAAGATCATCGATCACCAAGGTCTGGGGTTCGTTCTCGCGGACATGGCCGCGGCCGTAGATTCCGCTCGCGCAACGTATCTCGATGCCGCACGTCGCCGAGATGCGTCACTTCCGTACTCACGCAACGCATCCGTCGCCAAGTTGGTCGCAACGGACGCGGCGATGAAGGTGACGACCGATGCAGTCCAGGTTTTCGGCGGGTACGGCTACACCCGCGACTTCCGCGTCGAGCGGTACATGCGCGACGCGAAGATCACGCAGATCTTCGAAGGGACGAATCAAATTCAGCGGTTGGTGATTGCGCGTTCGCTCGCAACCGGGTGATCGACGGCGGGCACAGGGTTACGGCTGTACGGTTGGACCCAATACGTGCGAAAGGACTGGTTCTCTTGTCTCAACTTTCCGAGTCGAGCCCGCAATTCGAGTCGCCGGACCATGTCGCGTCGCTGGGCGAGCTCGCTCGGACCCTTCGCACCACTCGACGTTCGACGCCCGACACCCTCGACACGATCTTGCGGTCGTCGTTGTCGCTGGTCGACGGAACGAACAGCGCAGCCATTGCGACGCTCGGCAAGGACGGCTCGCGCACGGTCGTGGCGTCGACGGATTCGCTGGCCGGGGAGATGTGCCGTCAGCAGTTCGAAATGGGACAGGGTCCCATCGTCTCCGAGGTTCGCCATTTCACCGTCGTCGTTTCGGCTGATCTCGACAAGGAAAGTCGGTGGCCCAAGTTCGCGGTGACCGCCGTCGACGCCGGTATTCGGTCACTCGCGGCGTTCCAGCTCTACAGCAACCAGGAGCAGGTCGGCGCGCTGGTTCTCTACAGCACCCGAGTCGACGCGTTCGACGACGACGTCGTGGCGATCGGCGAGGCGCTTGCGGCGCACGCGGCCGTTGCCCTGCTCTACGCGCAGGACACCGAGAACTTTCAGAACGGCTTGGCCACTCGCGACATCATCGGCCAGGCCAAGGGCATGTTGATGGAGCGCTACGACATCGATGCCGTGCAGGCGTTCGAGCTGCTGGCCAAGTTGTCGCAGCAGGAAAACCGCCGGCTGCACCTCGTGTGCCGGCAGTTGGTCGACGCCGATCACCCCACGCGGACCGTCGAGACGTAGTCAGTCGGTCAGTCGAAGCCGGCGAGCCCGCGCCGCACGACGGCGTCGTTCAATGCCGCTGCCGCGGTGACGATGGCGGCCGCGTCGACACTGTCGCAGTCCCCGTCGGCAACCCTGGCCACCGCATCCTGCATTCGGACGCAGAGTTCGGCGATGCCGAATGCGTCCGGATCTGCCTCGTGGGAGATGTCAGGTTCGTCGTCCACAGGATCAACCACCGCAGGCTCGTCGTCGACACCGCCGCGCTCGTCTCGTTCCTCGTCGGTCTCCGGCCGGTAGTTCCGCGCGTTGCCGTTCATGACGGTCTGCGTCCCCGGTGACATCGCCACGAACGTCGCACGGCCGCGGCCGGGGGAGCCGCTCACGCGGTACACCTTCGACGGTCGCGCGACACTGCGCACCACCATTCCGTCCGTGAGGTCGTTGGGGTTCGTGTGTGTCGAGGCCACCGGCAGCAGTGTACGAGCACAGTCCAGACCGCTCCGTCCGATCACTCTGGAAATATGTGTTACTCGTCACGTACGGTCATGACACCTATTTATCGGCTCGACGAACGGATGTGAAGTGCGGCTGTCCAAATCTCTCGCAGCAATCATGGGAATTGCTACGGCGGTGACGCTCGCCGTCGCGCCGTCGGCTTCGGCCGCGCCCGATTTCTACATCCCGCCGACGCCGCTGCCGAGTGGGTCCAACGGCGATCTCATTCGCACCGGGCCGTCCGTTCTGGTGCCGTCCGTGCCCGGCGTGAACGGTCAGTTCCCGGGTACCGCGACGCGCTTGATGTACCGCTCCGAGGACGCGAACGACAAGCCCATCGCCGTGACCGGCACTTACATCGATCCCGCGCTGGACTGGAAGGGCAAGGGACCGCGCCCGGTCGTGGCGGTGGCGCCGGGAACCCAGGGCCAGGGCGATCAATGCGCGCCGTCGAAGATGCTCAATCAGCTCATCACCTACGTGCCGCCGATCGACGTCATGGTCGAGTACGAGTTGCTGACGATCAATGCCCTTCTGCTGCAGGGTATCGCCGTCGTGATCACCGACTACCAGGGTCTCGGTACGCCGGGTGCGCACACCTACGTCAACCGCGCAGCCGAGGCGCACGCCGTTCTCGATTCGGTTCGCGCGGCGCAGAACTTGCCGAACACCAAGATCACGTCCGACGGGCCGGTGGGCATGTGGGGCTACTCGCAGGGCGGCGGAGCCACCGCGGCTGCCGCGGAACTCGCGAGCGAGTACGCACCGGAACTCGACATCAAGGGCACGTACGCCGGTGCGCCGCCCGCCGATCTGGCGGCCACCTTGGCGCAGGTCGACGGAACGAGTTTGACCGGAGTCATCGGGTACACGTTGAACGGGCTTCGGGAGTCGAACCCGGAGTTGAATCAGACCATCGACGACAACATCAATCCGGCGGGTCAGCAGATGCTCGCCACCGTCGCCAACCAGTGTGTGGGGGCGACCGTGCTCACCGTCGGGTTCCATCGCACGAGTGAGTACACCCGTACGGGCCAGTCCCTGTCGGATCTGCTGAAGACAATTCCGGTGGCGGGTGAAGTGTTCGCGGCCAACAAGATCGGCAACCGCACACCGAATGCGCCGGTCTACGTCAGCAGCGGCACGACCGACGACATCGTGCCGCACGGCCAGGCCGTGGAACTTGCTCGCGACTGGTGCGCGAAGGGCGCCAACGTGACGCTGAACAACGTCGAACTGCCGCCCATCCTCCCGGGACTGGGTGCGGGGCACGCACTTCCGTTGCTCATCACGGAGATTCCCGGCATGCAATGGCTGGGCGATCGGCTGAACGACGTGCCCACCGGAGGTAACTGCGGGGCCTGATCGGCAACCACGAAGACCGCACCGACCCAGCCGGGTCGGTGCGGTCTTTTTGCGTTGTGTCCGAAAACTACTTCTTGGGTGCCGGCGGCTGGTTCAGCAGCTGAGTGAACGGGCCGACGTTGGCGGCGGTGGATCCGAGGCCGCCGATGGCGGTACCGGCGAGTGCGCCGGTGGAGCCGAGGAGGATGGCGCCGCCGATGCAACCGGCCACCGGGCCGGCGCCGAACAGGAGTGCGGCGGGAGCCGAGACGACGCCTGCCGCCGCGCCGCCGAGAACGCATCCGGCGACGAGACCCGTTGCGCCACCGATGTATCCACCCAGAGCTGCGGTGGTGGTGATGTTGTCCTTGACGCCCGACACGGCAGCGGGGAGGTCGACGTTTGTCTCGAATGCGGCGGTGGGGGACGGTGCGGGGGCGGGCGCGGCAACGGGCTCGGCGTACGCGGTGCCGGCGGCGGTACCGAGCGACGCGATCGTCAGGGCGGCGACCATGGCGAACTTCTTGATCTTCATGTGTCTTGGTTTTCCTTCACTGGTGGCTCTGCTGGCTGTGGTGGCTCGGGTGGCGCAGCCTGTTCGTTGTCGAGACAGGCAACGGGGGAATCGAACTACGGCGTTCGTGGGTGTGTCAACTCGGACAATTGCGAAATACGTTGTAGCTGAACGTATTTCAATCGCAAGGTGGCCGCAGGGTGAACGGCTGGTGGGTAGCAGGCCGGTTGGTTTGTCGGTCGTTGTGGCTCGCTATCGTCCGGTGCCGACGGAATTGGAATTCGGCACGGTTTCCCCTGTGCGCACCGATTGTTCATGTTGTCTCGGTACATCTTTGGCGGCCGCACTCGGCGGCCCTGACAACGGGAGAGAAAACAATGCCGGATTTCGTATCGACCCTCGCCGCTCTCTCCGATCTCCTGGTTGCCTTCGGTGTGTTCAACGGCCTCAGCTGAACTGTTCTCCGCGATCGGCCCCGTATGTCACGCTTGACCGGTGAACGCGGACGGCAGGAGTGGCGACGACGCCGACGAGGCTCAAGCGCGTCTGCTGATGGCTGCTCTGAACGAGCACCTCGAACGGTGCACCACGGGCATCGAGACTGCCGACCGGCGCGCGAGGGCGCTGCGAGCCGACGGGGCCCGCGGGCCTGCGGAAATACTCGAAGCGGAGTCGCGGTCACTGAGGGCCGAGCTGTACGAGGTGTCGCGTCACATCGACCGGCTCGTGAAGCGATTCCCGGCGGTGCGCCGCCACTGAAGAGGCACCGTTCCAGCCCCGGGTCGAAGCCTCTGCATTAACGTCCGGTCTCATGCACTTCAACGAGTACCGGACATTCGATGCCCTCGGTTTGGCAGAGCTTGTGCGATCGGGGGCCGTCAGCTCCGCAGAGTTGCTCACCGTCGCCCGTGATCGGGCCGCCGCGGTCAATCCTGCGATCAACGCGATTGTGCGGTTCATGGACGCGCAGGCCAGAGTGCTCGTAAAGCGCGATCCGACAGGGCCTTTCGCCGGGGTGCCCTTCCTGCTCAAGGATCTTCACCAGGACTTCGCCGGCGTTCCGACCAGCTGCGGTTCGGCCTCGCTTGCGTCCCTCCCGGCAACCGAGCACGCGACGGTGGTGCAGCGCTGGCTCGACGCAGGGGTCACCGTGTTCGGGCGAACCAACACACCCGAGTTCGGCGCCAAGGGCATCACCGAGCCTGACCTGTTCGGGCCTGCGCGCAACCCGTGGGATCCGAGCCGGACGCCCGGCGGTTCGTCCGGAGGGTCGGCCGCTGCGGTCGCAGCGGGAATCGTCCCCGTGGCGGGAGCCAGTGACGGCGGCGGATCCATCCGAATCCCTGCCGCGTGCTGTGGACTGGTCGGACTCAAGCCCGGTCGCGGATTGATTCCGACGGGTCCGACGTCGGGCGAGGCCATGCACGGCGCCGCGACCCAGGGTGTGGTGTCCCGGAGTGTGCGGGACACCGCCGCCATGCTCGACGTTCTGGCCGGCGGTGAGCCCACCGGTCCGTACTCGCCCGCGATGCCGAGCGAATCGTTCCAGTCTCAGGTGTCGGTCGAACCGGGTCGGCTGCGGATCGGCGTATGCACCTCGTCGAGCATCAACTCCTCGCCCCATCCCGAGTCCGAGGCCGCCGTCGCGTCGGCCGCGAGGGTGCTGGAGGGACTCGGTCATCACGTCGAGATGCTCGACGCCCAACCCTTCGACGACGCTGCACTCGCGCGGGACTTCCTGCTGACCTGGTTCGTGTACCTCGCGTGGGAGATGGACGACGCCAAGCGTCGATCGGGTTGTGGCAACAGTGCTTTCGAGGTCGACACCCAGATCATGGGTGCGCTGGGCCGCGCCTACAGCAGCGTCGAGTACGTCGACGCCGTCGAACGCCGACACGGGCACGTGCGTCGTTTGTCGACGTTCTTCGAGTCCTACGACCTGTTGCTGACTCCGACGTTGGCGGACCTGCCGCCGAAGGTCGGATCACTCGCGACACCCAAGCTCGCGTCCGCCGCGGCGTCAGGACTGCTCAAGACCGGAACTGCAGGCCTGCTTCGGCATTCGGCGCTGGTCGACCAGATGATCGATGCGAACCTCGGGTGGGTGCCGTACACCCAGCTCGCGAATCTCACCGGTCGGCCCGCGATGTCGCTTCCGCTGCACTGGACCCCGGAGGGACTGCCGATGGGAGTGCAGTTCGTCGCCGGGCTCGGCGGGGAATCGACGCTGCTTCGACTGGCCGGTCAACTCGAGCAGGCGCAGCCGTGGGCGCATCGCTACGAGACCCTCAGCGATCCGGTCCGGGTCCCGGCTGGCAACTAGGGCACCACCACGTCCGTCGGCGCTCCGGATCACCCGGAACCTCGTCCACCACACGGATGATCGTTCCGCAGCGCAGACACGGTTTGTGAGCACGGCCCGACACCCAGTGCTGCCGGCCGGGACGCTTGTCGCCAGTGGTCACCTGCATGGCACCAGGCACGGTTGCGGAGTGCCGCATGGTCTTTCGGGTCAATGCGACCAGTGCCGCCGCGTCCACCTCACCCGCAGGCCGCCACGGGGAGAGTCCGCGCAGAAAGCACAGTTCGTTCGCCCAGAGGTTGCCCGGTCCGGCCATGACGCGTTGATCGAGCAACACCGCAATGATGGGCCTGGCCGGGTCGGCGAGAACGTTCTCGGCGGCGCGAGCTGCATCGAAGTCGTCGTGTAACGGGTCCGGACCCAGGTGGTCCGTCCACCGGTGGGCGTCGACGGTTTTCGCCAGCTGTACCACCGGCAGATTCAAGCCGTAGGCGGTCGGGCCGTTCTCCACGCCCAGACGGACACGCACCTCCGGGTCGAGACGGGGCGGTAACCGTCGACCCGCCCGGACGACCGTCCACGACCCGGTCATCTTCAGGTGCGTGTGCAGGGTGACGCCACCGTCGAAGTCGGTGAGCAGGTGCTTACCGATGGTGCGATGGCGCAGAATCGTCTGTCCGGTCAGATCTTCCGTCGCATGTGCCGGCACCTGCAGGCGGCCCGACGCCAGCCGCTGACCGTCGAGGGCCGGTCGCAGCTTGCGGGCGAGCTGAAAAACGGTATCGCCTTCGGGCACCGGTCACCGCCTCTAGTTCGTGTTGGCCTCCACCGATTCTGCCCGTGCAGCGGAGTTTTCAACCCTCGAATTCGTGTCGGCCTGCCGGGTGAACTTCGGAACGAAGCTCGCCAGCACGAACGAGAGCACGGCCGCCCCGGCGGCGACACCCATCGTCACGTGGAATGCGGCCTCGGACGGAACGTCCCTGCCTCCCATGGACACGGTCATCTGGGCCAGGATCACGCCGGCGACCGCGCTCGCGAACGACGTTCCGAGAGAACGCATCAGGGTGTTGAAGCTGTTCGCGGCGCCGGTCTCCGATGCCGGGACCGCGCCCATGATGAGCGCGGGCATCGCCCCGTACGCCAGGCCGATACCGGCGCCGATGACCACCGAGATGACGACCAGCAGCCAGACCGCACCGAGAGTCACGACCCCGATGAGGTAGCCGACGGCAATGACGAGTGCTCCGAGCATCAACGTGGTCTTCGGTCCGCGCGTGGTGGTGATCCTGGCGGACACCGGTGCGACCAGCATCATCACGATCCCGGACGGCGCCATGACCAGACCGGCGGCGAGGATGGACTGTCCGAGTCCGTACCCGGTCGCGGTGGGTAGCTGCAGCACCTGCGGAAACACGAGACTCATTGCGAACAAGGCGAATCCGACGGCGATGGAGGCGAGGTTGGTGAACAGGACCTGACGCCCCGTGGTCACGCGAAGATCGACCAGAGGCAGCGTGGTGCGCAGTTCCCACCACACCCAGAAGGCGAAGGCGGCGACCGACGCGATCGCCATTGCGAGCGTCGATCCGCTGGTCCACCCCCAGGTGGAGCCCTTCGAGATCGCGAGCAGCAATGCCACCAGAGCGGTCGACAGCGATGCGGCACCGGGGAAGTCGAAACGTCCGCCCGCGCGTACCGCCGATTCGGGAACGACTGCGACCACGAGGACGGTGACAAGGACGCCGAGCCCGGCCGACGTCCAGAACAGTAGGTGCCAGTCGGCGTATTCGGCGATGAGAGCGGCAGCCGGAAGGCCGAGCGCCCCACCGACACCCAGCGATGCGCTCATCAAAGCGACCGAGCCCGCGAGCTTTTCGCGGGGGAGGACGTCGCGCATCACGGAAATCCCGAGAGGGATCACGCCGGACGCGAGACCCTGGAGTATGCGTCCGACGATGAGGGGCAGCACGCTCTGACTGAGTGCCCCCACCACGGAACCGAGGACGAGGAGCGCCAACCCGATGAGAAGCAGTCTCCGTTTGCCGAACATGTCGCCGAGTCGGCCCATGACCGGTACGGCCACCGCGCCCGCGAGCAGGGTGGCCGTGACGACCCAGGCAGTGTTGGCAGCCGACGTGTTCAGGAGCGTCGGCAGTTGCGGCACCAGGGGAATGACGAGCGTCTGCATCAATGCGACGACGATGCCCGCGAATGCGAGGACCGCCACGATTGCGTTGGTGCCCTGTGCTTTCGGGGTATCGAGATCGGTCGAGGGTGTCGCCATGAACGTCTCCAAGGGAAGGTAAAGTATTTAAGTCAAGTGACTGAACGACGTTAAGTCACGTGATTGAACGAGTCAAACCGAAGGGGTAAGGCCGTGCACGGCGACGACACGAGGGACATGATCCTGCACGCCGCGGAGGAATTGTTCGCCGAGCGTGGGGTGTTCGCCGTGTCGAACCGGCAGGTGAGCGAAGCGGCCGGGCAGCGAAACAGTTCGGCGGTCGGTTACCACTTCGGCACCAAGGCCGACCTCGTACTCGCGATCGTCGACACGCATGCCCGCGCGATCGAGGAACATCGCGCCCGGTTGCTCGTGGAGATCGAAGGCTCGACCGAGCTGAGGGACTGGATCACCGCTCTCGTGGTGCCGTACGTCGACCATCTGGCGTCCATCGGGCCGACGTCGTACTACGCACGGTTCAGTGCGCAGGCCATGACCGACCCGGCCCTGCGCGCGGTCGTGTACGAAGCGGCGCTCGAGGCACCGTCCATTCGCAAGATCGTGCACGGGCTCCGGCGGTGCGTCGCGTCGCTCCCTCCGTCGGCTCAGCGCATCCGAAGCGACATGGCTCGCCAACTGATCCTGCACATGAGTGCGGAGCGGGAACGGGAGGCCGGAACGGACTCGTCCGGATGGGACGAGTTCGGCGTCGACCTCGTCGATGCGATCGTCGGAATGTGGAGCGCTCCGGTGTCCCATCCGCTGTCCCCGTCGTGACCGTCGTGGCACAGTCTCTTCCGTGAGCGAGAAGCTACGCGACCTCTTGACCCGCTACGTCGACTCGGGGTTGATGGCGGGTGCCGTGGGACTGCTCGGTGGCCCGGATGCAGAACCGGTCGCGGTCGGGTCTGCGTCTGTCGGCGGGCCTGCGATGGGCGTCGACGCCATCGTTCGGATCCAGTCCATGACCAAGATCGTGACCGCCGTCGCCGCTCTCCGGCTCGTCGAATCCGGTCGACTGTCTCTCGACGACGACGTGTCCCGATGGCTGCCCGAATTGAACGAACTCCGCGTTCTCATCCGAACTGACGCGGACCTCGACCAGACTGTTCCCGCCTCTCGGCCCATCACGGTACGACACCTGCTGACCAATACGAGCGGCTACGGAATGCTGATGGCGGACGTCCCCTTGGCCCGCGCGATGCGGGAGAACGGTACGGAGGCAGGGCCGGCCCCGTCTCCGCTGGGTGCCGACGAGTGGCTTGCTGCGCTCGCGTCGCTGCCACTGGCTTTTCAGCCCGGCGATGGATGGCGGTATCACCACGGGTTCGCCGTTCTGGGGATTCTGTTGTCGCGCATCGTCGCTCGGCCATTACACGACCATCTGGTGGAGGCCGTCTTCGAGCCCGCGGGCATGCCCGACACCGGGCTGTGGGTGTCCGAGAATCGACTCGGCAGGTTGACCGCTGCTTACCGACACGATGACGGTTCGCTGGTCGAGACCGAACCTGCAGGAGGGGGACCGTACGCCGGCGCACCCGCCGTCGAAGTTTCTCACGGAGAGCTGGTCTCGACCGTCCACGATTTTCACCGATTCCTCCGCGCACTTCCGCATCTGATATCCGCCGAACACCTGCACATGCTCACGCACGACCGGATTCCCGACTCGATCAAGTGCGACGACAGCTTCTTCCCGTCCTTCTGGACCGATACCGGGTGGGGGTTCGGGGTCGCGGTCGTGACCGGGGGCAGCCACACCGGTCGGTACGGGTGGTCCGGTGGACAGGGAACCGACTTCTTCGTCGACCCGGACGGCACCGTCGGGATCCTGCTGATGCAGACCGAGTTGGGCGAGGCAACGTTCCCGCTACTCGGCGAGTTCCAGGAACTGCACTAGTGCGCGGTCGAATCACCGTCGTTGCCGACGCCGCCCGACTGGTCGTCACCGAGTAGTCGACACCGGAACCGCGGTCGCGAGAAACTCGAGCTGATCGGAGACGACCGCCGGGAACAGCGGCTCGACGTACGGATCGAAGTGCCCGCCCGGATACGTCTTCACCGTCGCGTTCCGGATTTTCGACGCCGCCCGCAACGCCACCTTCGTCGGGGTGATCGAGTCTTCGGTGACGATCTGAACCAGTGCGGGGCACGTCACGGAGGACGCGCGGCGGCCGGGGGAGTACAGGCCGATGCGCAGAAGGATGCGACCGGCGACGCCCATCGGGTACGCGTCGGGCGACAGGCCGGAATCCTCGATGAGCTTCGTGTAGCCCGGTTCGGCGTCGGGGGTCGCCATCACGGCTTTCGATCCGGGTGCGCCGGCCGCGTCGACGTAGAGCGGCGGGCGTCCGGACAGGCTGCGCAGCTGATCGCCGACGGCGTAGGGAGCGAGGCGGAGCGACTGGCGCACTCCGGTCGCGCGGACTGCGGCCGGTCCGCTGATGTGCGGAACCTGGGCGACGATGGCGGCGAGCCGCTCGCCTGTCCCGGCCAGTTCGATGACGTGTCCGCCGGAGAAGGACGTGCCCCACGCGACGACGCGCGCGGGATCGACGCCCTCGATGGTGCGCACGAAGCGCAATGCACTGCGCCAGTCGTCGAGCTGGGAGGGAATGTCGATGATCTGCCGGGGATCGCCGTGGCTCTCACCGAACCCGCGGTAGTCGAACACGACGACGACGTACCCCGCATCGGCGAACTTCTCGGCGTACGCGTAGAGCCGCAACGCGCGCACCCCACTGAAACCGTGCGCCATGACGATGGCCGCCCCGTCGACCGTCTCCGGTCGGAACACGGCGGCGGCGCACCGCACCCCCTTGGAATCGAAACCCTCTTCGGTGCGTGTGAACGTCATGTGGATCCCCCTTGCTCGTGTGCCGAGAAAATTAGCATCCTCTTGAACGACGATCAAGATAGGATGGTCGTATGCCTCGTAATCGTCTTCCGCAGGATCGAGCGGAGAAGAGAACCGAGATCGTGACGGCCGCGACGTCGCTGTTCACCGATCGCGGGTACGAGCAGACTCCGATGTCCCACATCGCACGCGCCGCCGGTGTCACCCCGAACACCATCTACTGGTACTTCCGCGACAAGGACGATGTGCTGATCGCCGTACTCGACGACGTGGTCGGCGTTGCGGCTCGGGAGTACTCCGGGCTGACGGGCACCATGACCGACCGAATTCTCTGGGTGGTGACGCAGCTCGAGCAGTATCGGCGGCTGGTCGACACCGTGCATTCGCGGGCGTCGTCGTCGGAGTCGATCGACAACTGGCACAACGGTTTCCACTCGGGCTACGAGGCGCTGCTGAGCGATGAACTGCGCCGCGAAGGGGTGGCGGACTCGGACCTGGCCGCCACCACGAAGGTGCTCGTGTTCGTGGTGGAAGCCATGCTCACGCACTCGATCACCGACGAAGACAAGTCGTCGATGGTCGAGGTGTTGCTGCGCGGGGTGGGCTAGTTCCTCAACCCGTCTGATGCCTCAACCCAGGCCGAATGGTGAGTGCTTCTTTTCGTACGCTGCGCGCTCGGCGTCGATGCGTTGCTGCTTCTTGGGGTTCTGCAGCGTCGGCGGCAGACCGTGCCGTTCGAGGCGGCGCATCCGGTTCTGCTCCATGTACGCGGCCGTGTAGAACAGCGCGAGCAGAACGCCGAGCAGGATCATCGCTCCCCGCAGCCACAGCTCACCGGGAAAGAGCAGGAACGCGGCGAACACCGGCGAGAACAGCACCATGTTGCGCGCGAGATGCCGCGGGACCGCCATCGGGCCGACGAGGTCGTTGCGCACCCAGTCCTGCATGGACGAGGGGAGGGTGCGGCCGGCGGCATATCCGAGCCACTGAATCGGGTTGGGTCGGGCGGCGCTCATATCGCTCCAGCTGTCTTGGCGGCGGTGTTGATGCGGGTCAGAACCGAATGCAGTTCGACGATCTCGTCCATCTCGACTCCGAGCTTGTCCATGACCGCGCCGGGAATCGCGAGAGCTTCGTTTCTCAATTCGGAGCCGGCGTCCGTAAGAGCGACGAGGAGTGTGCGTTCGTCACCCTCGGCGCGCGTACGGGTGACGAGTCCGGCCGATTCGAGGCGCTTCAGCAACGGCGACAGGGTGGGGGAATCGAGCTGGAGAGCGGCGCCGATCTCCTTCACCGACATCGGCGAGTTACCCCAGAGGGCCAGCATCACGAGGTACTGCGGGTGCGTCAGGCCCATGGGTTCGAGCAACGGGCGATACACCGCCAGCACGGCGCGATTGGTGACGGCCAGCGCGAAGCACACCTGACGGTCGAGGGCGAGTGGGTCCACACCTCGAACTGTACTCCAATAGTTAGTGCACTAACTATTCGTGGACGAACTCAAGTGTGACCAAAAAACGGGGAGCCTCCCGCAGGAGACTCCCCGTTCCGTCGAGCTGTGTGTCAGGCCAGTGCGGCCAGAAGCTGCGTGCGCTGAGCGGTGCCCAGTCCGCCGATGCGGCGGGTCGGGGTGATCCCGATCGTGGTCATGAGCTCGGCGGCCTTGACCTTGCCGACGCCGGGAAGCGATTCGAGGGCGTACGAGACCTTGGTCTTCGCCACGATCGCGTCGTCGGCGGACTTGTCGAGGAGCGACTGGAAGGTCAGCTCGCCGGCCTTGAGCTGCTCACGCAGCTTGGTGCGCGCGGTGCGGGCTGCGGCAGCCTTCGCGAGGGCGTCGGCGCGCTGTTCGGGGGTCAGTGTGGGCAATGCCATTGGGTGTCGGCCTTTCGTGTTGCGGTGTGGTCACAGTAAGCCAGAAGACCGACAGTCTATGGACCCACCTCGTTCGGCGAGTCAGACGCCGTTGGCGAATCGACGAACTCGTCACCCTCGGGGGCCGCCATCACGGCCTCGTCCATATCGCGCTCGGGAGCACGTGGAACCCGAGCGCCTCGATCGACCAGCAGGTCCACGGTACCGGTCCCGGCAGCTCGCGCGACCCGGTGCACCCCGTTTCCCGGCTCCTGTCGTGGGAGTCACGTGTGCCGACGGGCGCGGACGGGTAACCCGAGGGACAACAGAAAGCAGGTTCCGACGTGCGAGTTCTCGTCACGGGTTCAACCGGTTACATCGGGTCGCGGCTGGTCCCGATCCTTCTCGATCGGGGTCACGACGTCGTCGCGGCGATGCGTGATCCGAAGAAGAAGAACAACTTCGCGTGGGGCGACCGCGTGGAGACCACCCACTTCGATCTCGACGACCACGCGTCCTTCGACGACGCGACGGCCGGTGTGGATGCGGTCGTCTACCTTGTCCATTCGATGGACGACGGCGACTTCGTCACCAAGGATCGCCAGGCCGCCGAGCGGCTTGCCCGCGCGGCGGAGAAGAACTCGGTGAGCCGAATCGTCTACCTGTCCGGCACCGTGCCCGACGACGGCACGCCGCTCTCGGATCACATCACCAGCAGGCTCCAGGTCGAGGAAGTGTTCGCCGCCGGAGCCGTCGACTCGACCGCGTTGCGTGCCGCCATCATTCTCGGATCGGGTTCCACGTCGTTCGAGCTGGTGAGGCGCATGAGCGAGCGCCTGCCGATCACGCCCATCCCCACCTGGATGAAGCGCAAGGTACAGCCGATTGCGGTGGCCGACGTCCTGACGGTCATCGCCGAGGCCCTGGGGCCGACGACCAAGCCGGGCTCGTTCGACATCGGCGGCACCGAGGTGCTGACGTATCCCGAATTGCTGACGACGTACGCACAGGTTGCCGGGTTGCGACGACCGCAGGTGTCCATCCCGCTCCTGCCGACCGCCCTCGTCGGACGATCCGTCGCCACCATCACGGCGATGCCGAAGGGCACCGTGGTGTCGTTGGTCGAAAGCCTTCGACACGACATGGTGGTTCGACGCGGAAACGCGGCGATCGACGTCTTCGGAATCGACGAGCCGATCGCACTCACCGACGCCCTCGCTCGGTCCATCACGGTCCGGGAGAAGAACGGAACCGAGTCCGACGTCGACCCCCTCGCTGCGGCCGACACCGATCCCGGATGGGCGGGCGGCGTCGTGACGATCGAGTACGGTCGGCTGAAGCAGCGGCCGTCGGGGCCCGTGTCGAGGTTGATGCTGGGCGCAACGCGCACTTGATACAAAACAGCTGAGGCAACACGAAGGGCGCGAACTCCTCGAGGAGTTCGCGCCCTTCGTCGTGTGCACTTACCGTTTCTTACCCGCGGCCTTGTCCGCCCGGCGCTGTGTGAACGCGCCGATCTTCTTCAGGCCCTTCGACACGGTGGTCGGCTTGCCGGCACGCTCTTCGAGAGTGCCGCCGAGTCCGAACATCAGCCGCGCGATGATCGGGAAGCCGAACGCGACGAGCAGGTAGCGGTAGATGTACTTGCGCGCCAGAAGCGGCAGCATTACTTGACCGCGCGGCGTAGGCGGATGGCTGCGCCGAGAATGATCGCGATGATCGCGCCGACGACGGCTGCGCCGAGAAGCGAGACGCCGATGGACAGGTCGAAGTTCCAGCCGATGAAGTTGATGTTCTGGTGCACGGTGTTCTGCAGAACGAAGATCACCAGCGCGACGACGAGCACCAGCGCGATGAGGAGCGAGAACTTGGACGCGAATCCGCCGGCCTTGCGAGCAGGCTTGTGGTTGGTGGTGGTCATGACGAACCTCTTTCTTTTGGATGAGTCGATGTGGGTGAAGCGAGGTGGTTCAGGCGGTGCGCGTGCGGCCGGCGTCGAGCAGCCGGTAGACACCGGCGGCGAGTGCGCCGCCGATCAACGGGAAGACGACGAACACCCAGAGCTGGCTCAGTGCGAGATCTCCGGCGAGCAACGCCGGGCCGAACGAGCGTGCCGGGTTGACGGACGTCGAGTCGATTCCGATCGCGATGAGGTGAATGACGGTGAGCGTCAGGCCGATCGGGATTCCGACCGCGGCGGATGGTGCGTGAGGTGCGGTGACGGCGAGGACGACTCCGACCAGAAGTGCGGTCAACACGATCTCGGTGATCGCCACCGGCATCAATCCGTACCCACCGGTGGAGGCGGATCCGTAACCGTTGGTGCCGAGTCCGTCGACCGCCTTGTCGTATCCCGGCCGACCGGAGGCGATCGCAAGCACGACCGCTGCGCCGACGAGTGCTCCGACGAGTTGTGCGACAACATATCCCGCGGCGCGCACCGCGGAAATTCGTCCGGCGAGCGCGGCGCCGAGGGTGACTGCAGGGTTGACGTGGCACCCGGAGATCGGGCCGATGGAGAAGGCCAAGGCAAGCAGGGTGAGGCCGAAAGCCAGTGCGATACCGGGTGTTCCGACCGTGTCGCCGGCGAGAACAGCTGTGCCGACGCCGCCGATCACCAGGATCGCGGTGCCGATGGCCTCGGCTGCGTAGACGGTGGGAGCCGAGTACTCGACCGTCATGTCGTGTGCGACTTCCTGCGATGTCATCGTCGGGTGCCTTTCCGATCCCGTCGTTCGTCGATCTTGCGACGAACGACTTTCCATGTGACGCGGCCGAGTCCTTCGTAGATCCGGCTGGCGATACTTCGTTGTCCGCTCATCGGATGTGTCCTGCTTTCTGGCGCGACGTCGGAAGCCGATCGTGTCGATCGGTGTTGGTCGCCTGTGCTGAATGCGCGCGATGCGCGACTGAAAGTGAGGGGCAAGCGGCGTAAAGGTCACGCTTGCAATCAAATTGAGGAGATGTGGTTTCCTGTGGCGGGTCGGGCGTCGTCCAGTCCCTCGGGAGACGCTGCCCGACCGCCGCGGCGGACCGAGCCGTGCACGGTCTTACTTGAAGGTGTCCTTGATGTTCTCGCCGACCTTCTTCACGCCGGCCGAGCCCTGGTCCTTCTTGCCTTCGGCTTCGAGGTCCTTGTTGTCCGTCACGTCGCCGATGACCTCTTTGGCCTTGCCGACGGCGTCTTCGGCTGCGTTCTTTGCCTTGTCGATGAAGCTCATGGTGAATCCTTTCGTTTACGTGTTACTGCTTGTGACAGAGAGATAGTCGGTAGTTGCGAGCGAAACCGAACGTGCGCCTGCAGTGATCTGAGTCACAGCTGCGGATCGAACCTCGTCGCGGCAGGAACGACGTCCTCGATCGTCACCGTGACCGGTGTCGAACCCATGCCGGCGGCGACGGCCTGCTTCACTGCGCGTGCCGTCTGCCGCACGGGTGCGCCCTGAGTGACGGTGACGTGCACTGCGACGCCCGTGCCGTCGATGCGGACTCCGTCCACGCGGCGGCCGGGAAGATAGGTGCCTACTTCGCCGAACATCCCGCCGTGCAGCGCTGCCACGCCGTCCACCGCGAGTGCGGCGGCGGCGATGGCGTCCGCCTGGTCCGCGATCGGCAGCGAGGCCCAGGTGTTGCTCATGGCGGATGCCCCTCAATGTCTGGTGGTCCGAATCTCTGTCGGAGCTCGAGGCGGTAAGCGAACGACCGGCGCATGTGAGATACATCACGTTTTCCCAGCGGTAGTTGAGGAAACAACGAATACACAGCAAGTCGAAGACATCGGCTGCACTTGCCTCTACCCGTGACGGCGTACCGGGAGAGGACTGCGCCGTGACGGACCAAGACACAGACGTCGCATCGTCCGACCGCGTGTTGCTGGACGCATCCGCCATGGGTGATCGGATGGCTTTCGAACAACTCGTGCGTCGTCACGGACCGTCGTTGACCCGCTACGCGCGCCGCATGTTGCGTGACGACGGCGACATCAGCGAGGTCGTCCAGGACACCTTCGTGGTCGCGTGGAGGCAGGCGTCGACGTTTCGAGGAGAGTCGGCCGTACGCACGTGGCTGTTCTCCATCTGCTCGCGCAAGATCGTCGACTCGCGTCGCGTCAAGCGTGCTCAGCCAGTGCCGGACTTCGTCCTGGAATCGGCCCATATGGGACGGGCGCCCGACCCCTACGTGTTCGCGTCGAATCACGAGTTCGTGGGCGCCCTCGAGAAAGCCCTGGCCGAACTTCCTCCCCGCCAGCGAGCATCATGGGTACTACGTGAGATCGAGGGAATGACGTTCCCGCAGATCGGTGTCGCTCTGAATCTGAGCGCCGACGGGGTTCGTGGGCATCATCTCCGGGCGCGCAACGCGCTCGGTCTCAGATTGGCGAGGTGGAAATGACCGACGATCCCGTGGCCGCCTTCTTCGCGCGGGCGGGCAAGATCCTCGAATCCGTTCCCGAGCCCGATTGGGACAGCATCATCGACGCCGTGATCGACGCCGTCCGCCGGGCACCGCGCGGCGGGTGGCCCGTCGACGTCGACATGTCGGACGATCCGCTGGGTTCGGTCGTGGACGGCGCCATCGCAGTGAGTGACCTGGTGTTGCGGGGCGCGTTGGCCCGCGCGCTGGGTGACGAGAAGAGCGTGCCGCGCAACATCGAGCTCAACCTCGACGGGCGACATCTGGAAAGCATTCGCGTCGAACTCGCGGCCCGCTACGGAGCCGAACTGAGCGATGTCGCCGACAAGGTCCGGCGCGTGGTGGCCGGTGTCGTGGAGGACATTCTCGGCCAGTCCCATGCCTCCGTGGACGACGTGGACGTGGTCATCACCGACGTGGTGGAGGGAGACCCACGGCTCGGATAGCGCCGTTACCGTTCTGTTATCTGACGTACATCTCTTCGTGACGGAGCGGCGACCGCAACGTCGTTCACGAAGTACAAAATTCAATCAGGAAGTCGAACTCGGCTCCTGGATCATCCAAGAAGAAGGAGTGTCCC
Organism: Rhodococcus sp. 320_ES; assembly: GCF_059691855.1. NCBI lineage: Bacteria > Bacillati > Actinomycetota > Actinomycetes > Mycobacteriales > Nocardiaceae > Rhodococcus > Rhodococcus sp. 320_ES. The sequence continues at coordinate 593,341 of NZ_JCAWAG010000003.1, forward strand.
GGTGAAACTCGTCGACGTCACTGCACTGCCCGCCCGTAACGACGCTCCGCTGACCGTGCTCCAGGAAGTCGACGGCCACAGCGCGCGTCTCGTTCTCGCCGGCGAGGTCGACCTTGCCACGTCCACCATCCTGCGCGACGCGCTCCGCGGCATCGCCGCCGCGAACCCCGAGGAACTCATCTTCGACTTCAGCCGCCTCGACTTCCTGAGTGCAGCAGGAGCGGTGTCGATCGTGACGGAGATCCGTCGCCGTCGGCCTTCTCGCACGGTGATCGTCTCCGACGACGCCTCGGTATGCCGTTCGCTGACGTTGCTGGGCGCAGGCGCCGGCATCGAGATCTTCGCAACGTTGTCCGAGGCTCGGGCAGAACTGTCGGAGGCGCGCGGCGAGTTGCGCGTCTGCTGAGTTCGACTCGACCGGTTGAGACTCCGGTCACTGGGTAGTCTGCGACGAACACGTCGCGACAGGAGTCTCCAGTGACCGAAGACAAGACTCGATACGAGCAGGGCTCAGAGGAGTCCGAGGACGACGCGGTAGACGACTCCCGGACGGCGCGCGAGCACGCCGGGGAAGCAATCACCGACACGCGAAACTGGCCCGGATACTTCCTCGTCGCTTTGGGCTTGGCTGCCCTCGGACTCACGTTGACCGCCGCCGGGGGCGGCTTCGAGGGCTGGGCGATGATCGGCACGATCGCCTGCGTGCTGTTCTTTGCCCTGGGTATCGGACTTGTTCTGTTGCAACGTAAGCGAGTCAAGGCCCAGGAGGGCAAGTCGTTGATGGATCCCGGTGGTCACTGAGGTTCGAGGTCACTGAAGCAGAGTGATCAGCGCTCCGGTGCGGTGAATCAGCCCCCGGCGCTCGAACTCGTCCAGCCAGCCCGACATGGGCCACACGCCCCACCTGTCGTGAAACACCTGCGAATTCGTCACGATGTCGTCCAGGTGCTCGACTGGCGGTGACGACACCGGGTGGTTCTGGTGATACGCATGTGCGCCGCCGACCCACATCATGTCCACGCCGGCGCGTCGCGCGGACCAGGCGAAGTCCGTGTCCTCGCCGCCGTAGCCCACGTACTCTTCGCTGAAACCTCCCACCGACTCCCACGTACTCTTCGTGAGCGCGAAGGACAGTGACCAGAACAGGTCGTAATTCGTTGCGTCCAGCAGTGTTTCGTCCGGCGGATTCGGTCGCGCCGGATGAGGGTCGGTCAGTTGTTCCAGGTTTCCGACGTCGATCGCGGCCATCGCCGGCAGGTAGGTGACGGGACCGCACGCGAGCGAGTCCGGCCGAGTGGCCAAGGCGGCGCCGTACCTGCCGATCATCGCACGACCGGGAATGCAGTCGACGTCGAGGAAGATCAGGTTGTCGCATCCGATCTCGAACGCGCGTCGCGCCCCGGTGTTGCGCGCGGCTGCCAGGGGGAGCGCGCCGCCGGACCGTTCGAGGTCGACGACGGTGGCCGCGTCGCCGACCACCTTGCGGATATCCGGATCGCCCATCGAGACGACGATGTGATGGTCGGGCGAGACGGCCGAATTGCGAAGTCCGCGAAGCTGGTTCGCCAGGTGCTCGTGCCGACCGTGCACGACGGTGACGACGGCGGTACTCACGACGGCCGGACCGACGACAGAGCCGCTGCCCCTCGTGCGCCGGCTCCGTCGACACGCAGAGCCGACCACCCCTCGGGGCGTCGTGTCGCCGCCTCGCCCAGGAGTTTCGACCAGTCGCCCGGCACCGGCCATTCGGAAATGCTGACGGCGATGTCGTTGTCGGAGAGCGCCTGCGCGGTTGCCTGCTGTTCGTCGAACGGACGGTCTTGCGCGACGACGACCGCAGCGGTCCTCGCCGCGGCAACGTCGGCGATGGCGTTCTGTCCGGCGTGGGTCACCACCACGTCGGCGTCGCACAGAAGCGGCCACACATCGTCGTACCAGTTGTCCGGCCCGATTCCGGCGCTCACCCACTCGAATTCGGGATTCGCCGTACGGCAATGGTCGATGTGCTGCGGCGTCAAGGCGCTCCCACCGGCTCCGCCCAGGACCAGGACTCGTTGGGCCGTCCCCTCGCTGCGCGGCGGGCGCTCTCGGCCCTCGAAACGGCTGATCGATCCGGTGTAGGTGACCTTGTCATCGAACGGTGCCAACCACGACGGTCGGTACACCCGATCCGACCACGGCGCGATGATCACCGTCGCCGCTCGGTAGGCCAGCGTGTGGGCAGAATCGGTGCGGGTGCCCGGCATGGCGGCCACCACGACCGGCGTACCCAGAAGTCGTACCAGCAGAGCCACTTCCACGGACACGTCGACGACGACGAGTCGTGGTCGCTCGGTGCTCACCCACCGCGAGATGGCGTCCATCCGGTCGCGCAGTCCCTCGCTGCCGAGGGGAGCCCAGTGCAACGTTCCGTTCGCGGTGGGATCCGCCGGACGATCGCTGGTGTCGGTGTCCATGGGCAGCGACACCCAGTCCGCGAACACGTGTGACGCAGGTTCGGCCCGTGAACTCAGCAGGACAACAGGCTCGTCCAGGTGTTGGGCGATGGACGTCGCGCGCGTGAGGTGACCGACACCGCGGTGGTGGGCGTAGTAGCCGATCACACCGCGAGCAGGGTGGCGGGAGTGCAGCCTGCGGAAAGACCCGGTGTCGCGGGAGTGGAGCGTGACGAGGTGCCCAGCATTTCGTCGTACATCCCCAGATACCGGTCCACCATCGTCTCCTCCGAACAGGCGTGCTCGGCTCGCGCTCGGACGTCCGCCCGCGAGAGCTGGGCCGCCTCGAAGATCGCGTCGGCCAGTCCGCCGATGTCGTCGGGGGGAGCGAGCCGTCCCGACGTGGCGTCGACGATCTCGGGGATGCCTCCGCGTGAGTAGGCAGCGACGGGGGTTCCGCACGACAATGCTTCGGCCACAACGAGTCCGTACGGTTCTTCCCACAGCGGGGACACCACGGCCACGGATGCGCCGCCGACGAGGGCGGCGAGATCGTCGCGTCGGAGGTGACCTTCGTAGGTGACGTCTCCGCCGAGCAGGGGCTGCACTTCGTGCCGGAAGTAGTCGGCGTTGCTGGTGGGCCCGGCCAACTTCAGTCGGTAGCCCGCCGCCCTCGCCGCCTCGATGGCGTGCGTGACGCCCTTCTCGGGAACGAGGCGTCCGGACCAGACGGCGTACTCGCCCCGTCCGTCGCCGACCGGCCAGGACTCGAGCGGAATTCCGTTGGGCACGACGGGAATGTCGCCGGTCACGGGATGCCACTGTCGAGCGGTGAAGGCACTCACCGCGGCGAACCGCGTCGACGCTCCCTGCTGAAGCGCCACAGCCGATTCCAACCACGCCAGCGGCGGTGTGTGCAGCGTCGTGATCATCGGGGTGGGCACCATCGGTGACATGGCGATGGGGAGGTAATGGAGGCTGTGATTGTGGATCACGTCGAAGCTGTCGCGCAGCTCCCCGGCCATGTCCATCATCACCGACAGGTAAGCGTGGTGCTCTTCGACGACCCACCGTGGGGTACCGACGTCCGACGCGGCCACGTCGGTCATGTCGAACCGGCGCACAGGGATTCGCGAGAAGGGTGCGTCGACGGAGGAGCCGTCGGCGGCGAACAGGCTGACCTCGTGACCACGCGCGGCCAGCGATCTCGCCAGTTGCCAGACGTGTGCCTCGAGGCCACCGGCAAACGGTTGGCGCACGGGGAATCGGGACGAGGCGAGAAGTGCGATGCGAAGCGATGTCATCAGGCCGACACCGCCATCGCGGCGACAGAGGTGTAGATGGATTCGTGGATCGCGCGCACGGCGTCGAGCTGTGCGGCGCGGTCACGGCGCACGGAATCACCGTCGTACGGCGTGCCGGCCGCGGCGACGGCCGAGAGAACGGCTGCGCGAATCGAGTCGTCGTCTCCGAAGTCGTAGGTGTCGCAGTCGAACTGGTCGCGGTAGTGGCCGAAGGAGGGTGCGACGACGCGGGTACCGACGTCTCGGCATGCCTCCATCCACCCGGAGTGCGTGCCGAATCGGTAGGGCAGCACCGACACGTCGACCTCGGTGAGGTACTCGACGAAGCTGTCGTCGTCGAATCGCGGGTGCACTCGAACGTCGACATTGGGGAACCGGCGGAACGCCAGCAGGCGTTCGGCGGCGTCCGGTGCGTAGGCATGGCTGCGCGGGTCGAACAGATCGTCGTCGATGTCCAAGCGCACGTCGGCGTCGACGGACGCTGCGGCGCCGATGACGGCCGGAAGGATCGATTCCGGATCGAGGTTGGCGCGCAACGTCTTCGCGTGTACGCCCACCACCGTGCGGTCACGTGCCGCGCGAGGTTCGCCGATCCGCTCGAGGGGCACCATGTGCGGATGCGGCACCACGACGGCCGCGACGTTCCAGATCTGCTCGATCTCGGCGGCGGCGCCCTCGGTGAGCGTGATCACGACGTCGGCGGCCGGTATCAGCACGTCGAGGCGGCTGCGATGCTCGGTGTTGTCGGCGATGTGCGGGTTGTGCAGGTCGTGAACGGTGACGACGAGGGCGGTGCCGTTGCGCCGAACCAGGTCGACCACGTCGGCCAGCTGTTCGGGAGAGAAGTGCTCGAACCCGAAGTGGACGTGCAGAACGTCGATCTCGTGAATGCGTGTCGCGAGGTACTCGGGCTCGAGGAACCGCGGCGGCCACCACTGGCCTGCCGGTGCGTCGACGCTCGGTGCGGGGTCGACGAGAACTCGAACCGACGTGCCGGCGGGAATGGTGCCGGCGACGTACGCGTGGGCATGCGGAACGGACGCAACGGTAATCATGTGACGCCTCTCGGTGGTGATCCAGTCTGCGTCGTCCGGGCACGGCTCGGAAGGATTCGCACTGGAGTGAGGGTGAAAAAAGATCGGCCTCAGCTGCTTCGAGGCGGTCGGGTGGTGGGTACCCGGTTTGCCATACCTTAATCGCGGCTACCCCGGACGGCGATGATGACTATGGATGGGCGCACCCGTCACTACGGCGAGTTCTACGGCGTCGACGAGACCGACGACGACCGTCCACTGCTTCTGATCTTGGGAAACTGCCAGGCAGAGGCCCTGCGCGTGGTGCTCGACGCGGTCGCGGACAGGCCGTACCGGACCATGCGGATGCCGCCGGTCCACGAACTCACCGACAGTGATGTATCCCACCTGCGGCGGGCGGCCGCGAATGCGGGGACGCTTCTGACGCAACCCATCAGGTCCGGGTATCGCGACCTTCCCATCGGGACCGACGACGTTGTTGCGCAACTCCCGGCCGGTGCGTCCGTGGTGCGGTGGCCCGTTCTGCGATTCGCGGGACTGTATCCATTCCAGGCCATTGTTCGTCACCCCAGCGATCCGAGTGCGGACCCCGCGGTGGTGCCTTACCACGATCTACGGACCGTCAGCGCGTGGAGCCACGGCCGCAGCGCCGACGAGCCGTGGGACGTCGAGGTCGACGCGGACACCATCCGCAGCATCGGCGACGCCAGCGTTGCGGAGTTGGCGCGGAGGGAGGCACGCGATACAGATGTCGCTGTCTCGGATCGACTGTTGTCCTTCGGCGCCGAGGCGGCGCACACCATCAACCATCCGGGCAATCCCGTTCTCCTGCTTCTGGCGATGAGAATACTTGCTGCGATGGGTGTTTCGGCTACCGAGCCGACCATCGATCGGGTGCTGCTGCGCTCGGTGATCGCTCCGCTCGACGAGCGTGTTCTGGACGCAATCGGCTCGGACGTACCGCCGCGACCGATGTGGCGGGTCGGTGACGAGGACATCTCGGCCGACGAGGTGCATCGGGGCCAAATGGCCTGGTACGACGAGCATCCCGTGTTCGTCGCCGCGGCCGTCGACCGTCATCGGGAGACGATGGACGTGCTGGGGCTGAGTGTCGGGAGTCGGGTGTGACTGCGGGAAGGCCGGAGGCCGGTCGGGATGATGCTGTGAGCACTGGTCAGCTCGTGATCGGGCCGGAGCGGCACGGTGTGGTCCAGTACGCGCTCCGGGTGCAGCGCGAGCTCGAGCGCGCTCGACCGGGTTCGTATCCCCTCCTCGACGCCCCGAACGCTGAGCTCGACGGCGTTCACGTTCACTTCACCGATCGCCTGTTCGGCTCCGATGCCGCGGCTGCGGCCGACCGGTTCTGTTCGTTGGCAACGCAATCGGCGAGCGGGCTCTCCGTCACCCTGCACGATGTTCCCCAGGAATCGGACGGTCGGCACTTCGGCGCCCGCGCCGATGCGTATCGCCGCGTCGCGGTCGCCGCGAAGGGTGTGGTGGTCAGCAGTGAACACGAGCGTGCCCTGTTCGGCGAAATTCCGGACACCCCGGACCCGGCAGTGATTCCGCTGGCCGTGACGGTTCCGTCTCCTCCGATACCGTTCGAGCAGAGCACGATTCACGATGTCGCCATCCTGGGTTACATCTATCCCGGAAAAGGTCACGACGAGGTGCTTCGGGCATTGGCGTCCGTGGACCCCGACGTGGGCTTCCTGGCGGTGGGTGCGCCGTCCGACGGTCACGAGGACCTCGTGACCGAGCTCGATCGGGTTGCAGCGCAGATCGATCGACGTTTTCGAACCACCGGATTCGTCGTCGACGACGAATTGCCGGCTCTGTTGCGGAGCGTCGCGGTCCCCATCGCCCACCACCGACACATGTCCGCGTCCGCGTCCATCACCAGCTGGATCGAAGCCGGCCGGCGGCCGCTGGCGCCGCGCACGCGCTACACGGCCGAGATCGACGCTCGCTCGCCCGGAACGATCCGACTGTTCGAGGACACCCCCGTGGCCCTCGTGGAGGCGATCGAGTCGGCGCTCGCCGATCCCCAGACCACCTGGATCGACGCTGCGGCGCAGGCACATCCGAGCTGGGACGAGGTAGCCGAGGCCTACATCGACGTGTTCGATCGGTGGTTCGGGTGACCGCGGCGGTCTCGGTGCCCGGTAATCGGTGGGATCTGGTGCGGGACGAGCCGCATCGTTTTCCGACGGTCAGCGTCGTGATCCCGTACTATGAGCAACCGCGCCAGCTCGATGCAGTCCTCGCCGCCCTGCGGATGCAGACCTACCCGGCGCACCTCGTCGAGATCGTGGTGGCCGACGACGGGTCCACCCCTGCGTTGGTACGCCCGGACGTGACCGTGGTTCGGCAAAAGGACAACGGTTTTCGGGCGGCGGCAGCCCGCAACCTCGGCGCCGCGGCGTCCACCGGAGAGGTGTTGTGTTTCCTCGACTCCGACACGATTCCCGAACCGGGGTACATCGCCGCACTCACGCGTCTGCCCTCCATCGTGCCCGACGCTCTGACCGTCGGGCGGCGGCTGCACGCCGACCTGTCGGACGCCGCCGATCTCGGCGCATGGTTCGCTGACCCTCACCGAGTGGACGAGCCCGCCTGGCTCGCTGACGCGTACCGCGGCACGGGTGATCTGCTGACCGTCGACCACTCGTCGTATCGGTGGATCATCAGCGCCGTGATGTGTTGCAGTCGAACATTGTTCGATGAGATCGGCGGCTTCGACGAATCGTTCGTCGGATACGGCGGCGAAGACTGGGAACTGGCCAACCGTGCGTTCCACGCGGGCGCGGTGTTCGCTCGCATACCCGAGGCGACGGCATGGCACGACGGACCGGACTGGGCCGGCCGCGTCGCCGACGACGACGAGCGACGACGCGCGAAGAACGGTGAGGCCCTGTCGCTGGCGCGGCTCGTCACCGATCCGGCCGCGCGCCGGCACGGACTGCTCTTCGACGTTCCGGACGTCGTCGCGGTGATCGACACCGAGTCGCACTCCCCGGCGAGCTTGCTGCGGACGGTGTCGTCGGTGCTGTCCTTTCGCGATTGCGGAGTCTGGCTGCGGGGATCCAGTGCCGCGGACCTGCTGGCGTCGTGGGGTACGAACGACTCTCGAATTCACGTCGGTGAACCTCCCACCAATGTGTTGGCCAGGACGCGTTGTCGACTGTCCGTCTCCGGGCGGGTGTCGTTCGGAGACAGCGGCGTCGCTGCGCTGGTCGGCCTGCTGAGCGACGAGGTCGGGACGGTCACGGTGACCGACGCCGGCGTCACGATGCGCAGTTCGCGATCCGTCGGACGGGCCGCGAGATGGGGGACAGACGACCTGTTCGGCGCCGTCGACGTGGATTCGACGGACGTGGGCATCGACGCGTCGACGAACGAGCCCGACCTGTCGTGGTGAGTGTGAACGGTGATTGTGCTGGGTAATCACCGCGTACAAGAGCCCTAGAAGGAGCCTCCCATGGTCGATGTGACCCGAACGTTCACCGTCAAGCAAACCCTGCCCAAGGTGACCGCCTACCTCCGAGATTTCGCCAACGCCGAGGCCTGGGACCCGGGGACGGAAAAGTGCGAGCAGATCACCGCGGGCCCCGTCGCCGTGGGAACGCAGTGGCACAACACCACGAAGATGTACGGGTTGTCGACGGAGCTGACCTACTCGCTCGAGACCGACGAGACGGAACACATCGTGTTCCGCGGCGAGAACAAGACGGCGACCAGCGTCGACGATTTGACGTTCTCCGAAGCCGGCCCGCAGGCAACGCAGATCACGTACCACGCGCACATCGAGTTCAACGGAATCGCGAAGTTGGCCGACCCGATCGCCGGGGTTGCCTTCGAGCGAGTCGGCGACGAGACCGTCGACGCGATCACGGCTGCGGTCGAGAAACTCGCGTAGTCGTGTTCACGCCGCCGGCGCGCATCGTTGCGGTGGTGCCGGCACACAACGAAGTCGAGCTGCTGCCACGGTGTCTCGATGCGTTGACTGTTGCCGCGGCGGCGGTGCCCGTTCCGGTCGCACTGGTCGTCGTACTCGACGCGTGCGACGACGACACCGCGTCGGTGGTACCGCAGGGTGTTCGGGTCGTCGAGATCGGCGCCCGCAACGTCGGCGTGGCCCGTGCAGCCGGGTTCGATTCCGCCGCGGCGGAAAGTGGACCGGATACCTGGTTCGCGACCACGGACGCCGACTCCGTCGTGGAGGCGACCTGGTTCCACAACCATGTGTCTCATGCGGCATCTGCCGACGCCGTGGCGGGCACGGTGCGTGTCGACACCTGGCCGCACCACTCGCCGGCCGTGCAGCGTCTGTTCGAGGAGAACTACGCTGCGCCGCTGGGCAATTCGACGCAGAAGCACGTGCACGGCGCCAGCCTGGGTGTGCGTGCGGACGCCTACCGGTCCGTCGGCGGATTTCGACCGTTGGCCGTCGGCGAGGATCAGGACCTCGTCGACCGCTTGATCGCGGCCGGGCGTTTGGTCGCGTGGGCTGACGATCTGTGCGTGGCCACGTCCGATCGCAGCGACGCGCGTGCCGACGACGGATTCGCGCAGCACTTGCGTTCGCTGACGGTGCCGTCGTGACGGTGTCCGGCCCGCTCGATCTTCCCCTTCCTGGTGGGGGTCGCACCCGTGAGCGGTGGACGGTGCTGCAGCGCACGGCCCGACGCAATGTCGTGGACGGGCGGATGGCGGAAGCGCACGCCGACGCCATTGCGATCCTGGCCGAACTCGGTGGCCCGTCGGTCGGGCACCTCGATTCGTGGGGAGTGTGGGCTGCGGAGCCTCCCGCACCGGTACTCCTGGCGACGCGGCGCGGCGGCGACTGGCGGCTGAGCGGTAGAAAGCCGTGGTGTTCGGGTGCGAGCAGCTGCACGCACGCTCTTGTCACGGCACGCGTCGACGGGACTCCGGCACTGTTCGCGGTCGATCTGCGTGACGACGGCGTCGCCCCCGTTCCCAACACGTGGCACGCGGTCGGAATGGCGGACAGCGATTCCGGCGCAGTCGATTTCGACGACGTGCCGGCGCAACAGGTCGGCGCCCCCGGTGAGTACCTGTCGCGCCCGGGGTTCTGGCACGGCGCCATCGGTGTCGCCGCGTGTTGGTTCGGGGGCGCGCTCGCGGTGGCCGACACGCTGTACGACGCGTGCGAACGCGGAACCGCCTCACCGCATGCGATGGCTCATCTCGGCGGCGTCGACGCCGCGCTCACCGCGGCGTCCTACGCATTGGACTGTGCCGCAACCGAAATCGACGACGATCCGCTGGACCGGCTCGGGGGCGGACGTACGCGAGCGTTGCGTGTTCGCCGCATCGTCGAAGAGTCGGTCACCGACACACTCGACCGCGTCGGTCGCGCCTTGGGCGCCGGGCCGCTCTGCTCGAACGCCGACCACGCGCACAGGGTCGCGGATCTCGGCACGTACATCCGGCAGTCGCACGCCGAGCAGGACCTCGAGGCGTTGGGCCGCAGCATCGTGGAGAAGGAGCCGTCGTGGCGAACACCGTGAGGTTCGAAGCCAGTCCCGTCGCGGACCGGGGAACGCCGGAAGCAGTGTGGCAGCAGTGGACACCGGATTTCGCTCCGCTGGACATGTCGACGTGCCGGCGCCTGATCGTGATCGCCCCGCACCCCGACGACGAAATCCTGGGGATGGGAGGCACGGCCGCCGCGCTCGCCGAGGTGGGAGTCGACGTCTCCGTCGTGTCGGTCACGGACGGCGGAGCCTCGCACCCCGGCTCGCCGACCTACGGACGGGGCGACCTGGAACGGGTGCGCCGCCTCGAATCCATCACGGCGCTCGGTGATCTGGGCTTGGCGCCGCCGCACCGGCTGGGACTACCCGACGGCCGCATTGCCGCGCACGAGGACGAACTGCATGACGAGCTCTCCGACTTCCTGCACGACTGCGGTCCGGGAACATGGTGCGCCGCAACGTACTCGGGTGACGGGCATCCCGACCACGAGGCGACCGGACGTGTCGCCCAGCGGGTGGCGACGGCCGCGGGACTCACCTACGTCGAGTACCCCGTCTGGATGTGGCACTGGGCCGTCCCCGACGACGACAGCGTGCCGTGGAGCCGGGCGCGCACCGTCGCATTGTCGCCCGAGCAACTGACTGCGAAACGCCGGGCGGTGTCCAGATTTCGATCCCAGATCGAGGACCTGTCCCCGGATCCGGCGGATCGCGCCGTGCTGCCCGAGTGGGTGCTCGAGCGATTGCTCCGAGAGACGGAAACCGTGTTCGTGGAGGATGTGCCAGCGCTATGACCGCTTTGCCGGACAAGTACTTCGACGACATGTACGCCGCTAATCCCGATCCGTGGGGCTTCGAGACCCGGTGGTACGAGCGGCGCAAGTACGACCTGACCATGGCCATGTTGCCGGAGGAGCGCTACCGGCGAGCGTTCGAACCCGGGTGCTCCATCGGGGTGCTCACCGAAAGGATTGCGGCGCGGTGCGATTCGGTGCTGTCGACCGATGTCGCGGCGGCCGCTCTCGATCGAGCCCGGTCGCGAAACCTGCCCAACGTGACCTTCGAGCAGAGCTCGCTGCGTGACGGCGGACCGGACGAGCCGGTCGATCTCGTGGTGCTCAGCGAGATGGCGTACTACTTCACCGAGGCCGAATTGCCGTCCATCGCAACGACGGTCAGGGACACACTCGAATTGGGCGGCACCCTGATCGCGGTGCATTGGCGGCACCACGTCGACGACTACCCGACCGACGCCGAGCAGGTGCACCGGGTGCTGCGATCCACCGAGGGGCTACGTGTCGACGCGCAGTACGCCGACGCGGATTTCCTGGCCGATGTCATGCAGCGAGTTCGCTGACACGCGGTATGGACCAAGCAAGCGGCCCCGACACTCGAAAGTGTCGGGGCCGCTTGCTCGATCGATGTTTCTAGCGCGGCGGCGGCTGAACTTCGACGCCACCACCCTTGTGCTCGGGTCCGGAGTTGGAGCCACCGGCCGGCACACGGCTACGCGAGCGTGCTGCCTCGCTCGGCTTGGTGTCGGAGCTGTCGAGCTCGCTCCGGTAGGGGCCGGGCTTAGGGCGAGCCTTGCCGCCGGGCAGTGCCAGGCGCGCGATGGTGCGCATGACCATTCCCCACTGCTGCGAGAACGGGCCGGTGTTGTACGGAAGCTGGTAGCGCTCGCAGATGTCCTTGACCTTGGGCGCGACTTCCTTGTACCGGGTGCTGGGCATGTCCGGGTAGAGGTGGTGCTCGACCTGGAAGCTGAGGTTGCCGCTCATCAGGTGGAACATGTCGCTGCCGTCGATGTTGGCGGCACCCACGAGCTGACGGACGTACCATCCGCCACGAGTCTCGTTCTCGGTCTCGTCCTTGCTGAACGTGTACGCCTGGTCGGGGAAGTGTCCGCAGAAGATGATGGCGTGCGACCACACGTTGCGGATGATGTTGGCCGTGAAGTCGGCTGCAAAGGTGGCGAGGAAGGTGTTCTCGACGCCGCCGGCGCGCTTGTCCAGGAAGGACGCGACCGACTTGCTCCTCTTGCTCGAGCTCGCCTTGCGCAGGCGGGACGCGATGCGCGAGGACTTGGGCTCCGGAATACGTCCACCCGACGCGAGCTGCGCGAGCGCATACGCGCCGGCGCTGATCGTGGGCCAGCCGATGTAGTCCTTCATGATCTGCTTGCGACCCTTGTGCGCGATGCCGCGAAGGTCGCTCAGCACGTCCTTCATCGGCTTCTCGCCCCGGCGGATCGCCTCGATGTCCAGGTCGTGGAGCGCGACGCCCCACTCGAAGAACGCCATCAGCAGCAAGTTGTAGAACGGCTGGGCCAGGTAGGCCGGATGCCACTTCTGCGACGGGTCGATACGCATGATCTCGTAGCCGAGATCCTTGTCCTTGCCGCGAATGTTCGTGTACGTGTGGTGCACGTAGTTGTGCGAGTGCTTCCACGACGCAGCGGTGGAGGCGGTGTCCCAGTCCCACACGGAGGAGTGGATGTCCGGATCGTTCATCCAGTCCCACTGCCCGTGCATGACGTTGTGCCCGATCTCCATGTTCTCGAGAATCTTGGCGACGCCCAGGGCGGCGGTGCCTGCCACCCATGCGGTCTTGCTGCGCGAGCCCAGGAGCAGCACACGTCCGGCGACCACCAGCTGACGCTGCATGGCGATCACGCCGGTGATGTAGTCGCGATCCTTCTGTCCGAGATCGGCGTAGACCTCGTCGTGAATCGCGTCGAACTCCTCGGCGAGCTTCTCGATCGTTTCGGCGCTGAGATGGGCCAGCGGGTTTGCCACCGACGGCCGTTCCGAAATTGTGGTCATAGTTCCTCCGTGTCGACTTCTACAACTCGATTTCGATGTCGCCCTCTGCAGCGTTTACACAAATGCGCACCGATTCCCCCGTAGGTGACGAGACTTCCCCGTTTCGGAGGTCACGCAAACTACCTTTTTTCAACGTACCGATGCACGTATGGCAGATGCCGATACGGCAACCGTGCGCCAATTCGAGGCCGGCTTCTTCGCCGGCCACCAAAATCGTTGTCCCGCCGTCGGCTTCGGTCTCGGTGTCACTCTGCAAGAACTTGATGGTGCCGCCCTTGCCCTCGTGATCCTCACCGCCGATCGTCGGCTGGAAGCTTTCGTAGTGGAACCTGTCGGACAGATCGTGAGTCTTGAAGTACTCGCGCATGTCGGACAACAGGTCGCCCGGGCCCGAGACGAAGGATTCGCGCTCGCGCCAGTCGGGGGCGATCTCGTCGAGATCGGACGGCTTCATGCGGCCGTCGTCGCTGGTGATGCGGCGGATGACCCGCACGCCGTGGTCCTTCTCGAGCTCGTCGAGAGTGGACGCGAACATGATCTGCTTCTCGTCGTGGACGGAGTGCACGATCACGGAGTCGGGCACGGTGCCCTTGTGCATCAGGCTGCGCAGCATCGACACGATGGGGGTGATTCCACTGCCGGCGCTGACGAACAGCAGCTTCTCGGGCAGCGGATCGGGAAGAAGGAACTCGCCCTCGACTTCGCTGAGGCGAACCACGTCGCCGGGCTTGATGTCGCGCACCAGATACGGCGAGACGGTGCCCTCTTCGACGAGCTTGGGGCTGACGCTGACCAGGCCGTCGCGCGGATTCGGATCGGAGGTGAGCGAGTACGCGCGCCAGTGGTAGCGACCGTCGATGATCACGCCGAGGCGTACGTACTGACCGGGCTTGTGCGGCGCCCACTCGTACCCGGGCCTGATGAAGACCGAGACGGCCTCGCTGCCCTCGGGCTCGACCTTCTCGACCTTCCCGCGCAGCTCGCGAGTGGTCCACAGAGGGTTGATCATCTCGAGGTAATCGTCGGGTCGCAGCGGGTTGAACAGCACCCGCAGCGCCTTCAGCGACAGGCGCCGAGCTTTCGAGACATTGGGTCGTGCTCCGCGTTCGGCCACTCCGTCAACCTATCTGTGAATTGCCGTCTCAGTAATGAAACGACCGATCCGGCCGAAACGCTGCCGAGCAGCGCTTCGGGCCGGTCCGGGTGAGTGGTGGGTGTTACCTACCCCACAGTAATACCCCTTGACTCACCCGGCTCACATGAGCCGACCCTTGCTGTGGGTGGTCACGACCGAGGCCGCGACCACGACCACACGTCACAACGTCAGGCGGTTGCCGACTCGGTACGCCGCGGCAGCTTCCAGCCCGGACGCACGAAGTGGCAGGTGTATCCCTGCGGGAACTTCTGCAGGTAGTCCTGGTGTTCGGGCTCTGCCTCCCAGAACGGACCCACCGGTGCGACTTCGGTGACGACCTTGCCCGGCCACAGACCGGACGCGTCGACGTCGGCGATCGTGTCCTCGGCGACCCGCTTCTGCTCCTCGCTGGTGTAGAAGATGGCCGACCGGTAGCTGACACCGACGTCGTTGCCCTGACGGTTCTTGGTGCTCGGGTCGTGAACCTGGAAGAAGAACTCCAGGATGTTCCGGAACGAAGTCTGCTCGGGGTCGAACACGATCTCGACGGATTCCGCGTGGGTTCCGTGCCGACGGTAGGTGGCGTTCTCCACGTCGCCGCCGGAGTAGCCGACGCGGGTGCTGATGACGCCGGGCTGCTTGCGAATCAGGTCCTGCATGCCCCAGAAGCATCCGCCCGCGAGGACGGCGGTTTCGGTTGTGGTGCCCATGTGTGACTCCTTTACGTTGCGGTCTACTTGCTCAACGAACCAAGGGCGCATTTTGGTCCCGACACCTGCAATCAGGGGTGCGCGGTGTTCGGGCACCTCGTTTCGCTGTGTGCACCCGCAACAGGGTGTGTGTGACGCAATTCGGGGTGCACCGGGGCTGGGGCACCTCTTATCGCCGGTGCGTCGGGCTGCGGCACCTACGATTCGGGGTGCGTGGGCCGGGAAACCTGCAATCACACGATCGGCGGCACCATGGCCTCGATCAACGACGGACCGGGGGTGGAATTGGCGCGCTCGATCGCGTCGACGAGCTCGTCGACGGTGCTCACCCGAACCGCCGAGACGCCGAGGCCCGACGCGAGTGCCGTGAAGTCGACGTCCGGCTTCGACAGATCGAGCATCTCGAGCGCGCGAGGTCCGGGGTTGTCGGCCCCGACCCGCATCAGCTCGATCCGCAGGATCGCGTACGAGCTGTTGTTGATCAAGATCGTGGTGACGTCGAGGTTCTCGCGGGCCTGGGTCCACAACGCCTGGATCGTGTACAGCGCGCTGCCGTCCGATTCGACGGTGATCACCCTGCGGTCCGGAGCGGCGATCGCGGCACCGACCGCCACCGGCAAGCCCTGACCGATGGCTCCGCCGGTCAGCGTGAGCAGGCTGTGCCGCGGGGCGCCCGCCGTCGCGGCGGGGAGAGCGAACCCCGAGGTATTCGCCTCGTCGACCACGATCGCGTTGTCGGGCAGCGTGTGAGCGATGGCCGCCGCCAAGGTGAGGACGTTCAGCTCACCCGTCGGGCGCGGAGTGTCGACGGCCTCGGCACACAGCGGCTCGGTGTCCGAGGCGACCAGGTCCGCCACCGCCTCGAGCGTGCCGACGACGTCCTGGTCGAGGCCCGCGAGCGTGTCGACGACGCATCCCTCCGGCACGAGGTCACCCACCTTTCCCGGGTAGGCGAAGAAGGACACCGGGGCTGCCGCGCCGGACAACAGGATTCGAGTCACACCGGTGAACTGTTCCTGTGCCGCCTCCGACAGATAGGCCACGCGGTCGACGGTGGGAACGCCCGCCCCGCGTTCGATGCGGGCCGGAAAGCACTCCGCCAGCAGCCGCACACCGGTTGCCTGTGCGATGCGGCTCGCGGCGCGAAGACCCCGCTCTCCCAGCGCCGGACCGCCGAGCAGAACCACCGTATTGCGCTGCTGTGACAACGAATCGGCGATTTCTCGGACCCGTTCGTGCGCGACGGACGGCGCAGCTGTGACCGGGCGCGGCGTCGCCGGTTCGGCACCGTCGGACCACGACACGTCCGCAGGAAGCACCAGAGTCGCGATGTGACCCGGCGCAGTGGTGGCTGCGGCGACGGCCCGCGCCCCGTCCTCGGCGACGTCGCGGGTGAGCCCCGACGTGTGCACCCACCCCGACACCGTGCGGGCCACCGATTCGATGTCCGACTGCAGGGGCGCGTCGTACTTCTCGTGGAACGTCGCGTGCGCACCGACCACGGTGACCATCGGTGAGTGCGCACGACGGGCGTTGTGCAGGTTCGCAAGCCCGTTCCCCAGGCCCGGACCGAGATGCAGAAGTACAGCCGCCGGCTTCTCGGCGATCCGGGCGTACCCGTCGGCCGCTCCCGTGGCGACACCTTCGAACAGTGTCAACACGCCGCGCATCTCGGGAACCGAATCGAGGCTGTGCACGAAGTGCATTTCGGAGGTGCCGGGGTTCATGAAACACACGTCGACCTGCGCGTCGACGAGAGTTCGGATGAGGGCCTGTGAACCGATCATGTTTTCGACACTAACCGAGCCGTTAGGCTCTCGACCTATGGCCGAGCGTCCGTTCACCGTGGTGGATCTGTTCTCCGGTGGCGGCGGGATGAGTTACGGATTCCACGCCCATCCGTCGTTCGAGATCGTCGGCGCCGTCGACGCGCAACTCGGAAAGCCCAGCAGCCGACGCGGATCGCTCGCGTGCAACTCGACCTACGCGCTGAACATCGGGATGGAACCGCTCGACATCGACTTGGCTGCGGTGGAGCCGGGGGAATTGGCGCGGCAGTTGGGCGTTGATTCGATCGATGTCCTGTCGGCATGTCCGCCGTGTACTGGTTTCAGCCGGACCAACAGCCGTAACCACCTCGTCGACGACATGCGCAACGCCCTCGTGCCTCGCGTGGCGCTGTTCGCCGAGCAGCTGCGCCCGTCGGTCATCGTGATGGAGAACGCCCGAGAGCTGTTGAGCGGCAACTTCCGTGAGCATTTCGACGTCCTGCGAACTGCGCTGACGCGGTTGGGGTACACCGTCGACGCCAGGGTTCGGATGCTCTCGACGTACGGGCTGCCGCAGGTACGCGAACGAGCGCTGATCGTCGCCGCGCGCGACGGTGTGATTCCGCGATCGCTGGACGACCTGTGGGACGGGTACCGAATACCGCCGGACGTGGTGACGGTGAAGAACGCTGTGGGACAGTATCGTTCGCAGTCGGCGGGAGAAACGGATCCGACGGATTCCGCGCACGTATCGCCCCGGTTTCACTCCGAGGCAAGCCGCGAGCGCATCGCTGCCATTCCGCACGACGGTGGTTCGTGGCGCGACCTGATTCGTGCTGCGCCGCAGCACCTCACGCCGGCGATGGCCCGGCTGGTCGAGCGCGAGAAGCTGGGCAGCTTCCCGGACGTGTACGGTCGCATGGCCTGGAACAAGCCGGCGCCGACCATCAAGCGTGAATGCGGGCACGTGGGCAACGGGCGCTACGCCCACCCGGTGGACGATCGGCTGTGCAGTCTTCGAGAAATGGCTGTGCTCAACGGTTTTCCCGGTGACTATCGCTTCGGTGGTGGTGGACTCGCGAACCGGTACCGCCACGTCGGTGATGCGGTCCCGCCGTTGATCAGCTACCAGATCGCGGCTGCGGCGCGGTGGTCGTTGACCGGAGAGCGTCCGGACATGGCGGACGTGGTGCTGCCGAACACGTCGCTACGAGCGTCCGACATTCGGCCTGCTCGAGTCGGAGGCAGTTGAGTCCGATACCTCGGACACGAATTCGCGGGCGATGTCGCGGACTTTGCGGTTCTCCTTCTGCGACTGAGTCGACAGCATGGCGAACGCCGCGTCCGCGTCTATTCCGTGCATGGCCATGAGCATTCCCTTGGCCTGTTCGATGGGTGCGCGGTGGGCCATGGCGTCGCGAAGACCGTTCGACACCTCTTCTTCCGACCGCACCCTCGCGTAGTCGCCCAGTGCGCGGGCGGTGATGGTGGTGAGGGCGTCGAGAACGGCTTCGTCGAGATCGTCGAACGCCCGCGGAGCGGTGCCGTACAGGTTGAACGAACCGAACTCGAGGGTGTCGGTGCGCAGCGGTGCGGCGAGGAACGAGCGAATCCCGTCCGCTCGGGCGAGGCGAGCGAACTCGGGCCAGGCCTGCTCGGCGTCGTCGACGTCCACGCGCACGATGCGGCCGGTGCGCGCGGCTTCCAGGCAGGGGCCGTCGCCCACGTCGTACTGGTGGGTGTCCACGGCGAGGGTGCGCTGGTCGGTGTGGACGGCCGTATAGGTGCTGCCACCCAGCACGACGGTGACTCCGCAGCTCGACGCGCCGGCAATCGCCTGCCGAGCGATCTCGACCGAACGCTCGAGTACCACCACGAGATGGTCGTCGTCCACGACGCTTCCGCCCACGGCGGCGAGCAGGGTGGCGATGCGCGCGGGGGTCAGCGCGGTCTCTGCGGCGTCCGTCACCACGGCGGCAGCCTCACCGACGACCGAGGAATCGGCGTCTGCGAGTACCGAGCCGTCTGTCGAGGCCCCGCATTCGGGGGTGATCACGGCGAGAAGTATGGCACGGGGTCACCGACCGGTCGCTGTTTCGTCAGCCGTACTACGGGTACACGTGAGCAAGGTGAGTGCGATGTCCGGACGTCGTGCGTTGCCAGAGACATCGAGTGCAGAAAACCGCCGATGACTCGGAGTGCCCCGTCGGTCGCGTGAGTGCCCGACGGGGTTCTTCCGGTCCGTGGTGCCAGCTTTTCGGTCGATTCGGTACCTATCATCGATTCATGACCTCGTTGATCGAACGCATTCTCGACATCGCTCCGATATGGATCTATCTCACTGTCGGTTTGCTGGTGTTCGTCGAGGACGCGATATTCGTGGGATTCGTCGTTCCCGGTGAGACAGCGGCGGTTCTGGGCGGCGTCGCGGCCAGTCAGGGCAAGGTCGAGGTGGTCGCGATTGCCGCGGTGGTCGTCGTCGCCGCCATCGTGGGCGACAGCTGCGGATTCGAAATCGGCAAACACTTCGGGCCTCGATTGCTGCAGATGCGCATTCTGGACAAAAGGCGCGAAAAGCTCACGGAAGCTCAGAATTTCTTGGCACGACGCGGTGGGTCGGCGGTATTTCTCGGTCGATTCGTCGCCTTTTTTCGCGCCGTGATGCCCGCACTCGCGGGAATTTCTCGAATGCCCTATCCGAAATTCCTGTCCTGGAATGCACTCGGCGGCCTGGTGTGGGGTGCGGGCTTCGTCACCCTCGGCTTCGTCGCCGGCAACTCGTGGGAGGCCGTCGCGAAGACCGTCGGCCGAGATGCGGCGTTGATCGTGGTGGCGATCGTCGTGATCGCGCTGATCGTATGGCGGGTTCGCAAGCACCGGTCGGCGGCCAAGCCCGCCGCGAGCTAGCGATTCAGCGCGAGCACCGACAACAGTTCGTACGCCACGTGTGCGGCGGCGATGCCGGTGATCTCGGCGTGGTCGTAGGCAGGTGCGACTTCCACGATGTCGGCGCCCACCACGTTCAGCCCGACCAGGCCGCGCAGAGTGTTGAGCAATTCGCGCGACGTCATGCCGCCCGCCTCCGGTGTGCCGGTGCCGGGAGCGTGCGCCGGATCGAGCACGTCGATGTCCACCGACACGTAGACCGGTCCACCGTCGAGTCGGCGACGCATGCGTTCGACGATGCTGCGCACCCCGTCGACCTCGAAGTCGTCGGATCGGATGATCTGGAAGCCCAGAATCTCGTCGTCCTCGAGGTCCTTCTTGCCGTACAGCGGCCCGCGGATTCCGATGTGCTGCGATCGCTCCAGATCGATCAGACCCTCCTCGCTGGCGCGGCGGAACGGCGTGCCGTGCGTGTAGGGAGCGCCGAAGTACGTGTCCCAGGTGTCGAGGTGGGCGTCGAAGTGCAGGACGGCGATCGGCCCGTGATCGCGGTAGAGGGACCGCAGGATCGGGAGCGCGATCGTGTGATCGCCGCCGAGCGTGAGCAGCGACGATCCGTCCTTGCGCACGTCCGTGACGGCCGAGTCGATGGTGGACAGGGCTTCGACGATGTCGAACGGATTGACGCCGATGTCGCCGGCGTCGGCCACCTGCTGCACCGCGAACGGGGAGACGTCGACGGCCTGGTTGTACGGCCGCAGCAGCTTGGATGCCGCGCGGATGTGGCCGGGGCCGAATCGCGCGCCCGGGCGGTAGCTGACCCCGGAGTCGAACGGCACGCCCAGAATGGTGACGTCGGCGCGGGAGACTTCGTCGAGCCTCGGCAGTCGAGCGAACGTGGACGGCTCGGTGTAGCGGGGGAACTTGGTGGCGTCGACGGGTCCGATGTTGCTCATGGTCACGATCCTGCCCCGTGAACCCGTGATTTGCGGGCTACCAGGGACGAAAATAGGGTGCGAACTGTCCCGAGAACACCGAGGAGGTCGGCCAGTGATCACGGTGAGCCTCTTCCAGGGACCGGAGAGCCCCGACGGAATTGTCGACGCGATCGCTGCGGCGGCTCGCGAGGCCGTCGCCCGCGGAGCGCGCATCCTGGTGTGCCCGGAGATGTCGGCGACCGGCTACAACATCGGGCACCTCATCGTCGAGCGAGCCGAACCGGCGGACGGCCCCATCTCCGCCGCGATGAGCGAGATCGCGCGTGAGAATTCCATCGCCGTCGTCTACGGCTATCCCGAAGCGGCCGACGGCCGGGTCTACAACAGCGCTGCAGTGATCGACCGCGACGGTTCCACGGTGCTGAACTACCGCAAGACGCACCTGTTCGGTGACCTCGACCGCGACCACTTCACGCCGGGACACACGTTGGTGTCGCAGTTCGATCTCGACGGCACCCGATGCGGAGTGCTCGTGTGTTACGACGTCGAGTTCCCGGAAGCCGTACGCGCGCATGCTGATTCGGGCACGCAGTGGTTGATCGTTCCCACCGGGCTGATGACGCCGTACGACCTCGTGGCGACGCAGGTGGTGCCGGCGCGCGCCTACGAGAGCCAGATGTTCGTGAGCTACGTCAACCGGTGCGGCGTCGAGAACGGTCTCGAATACGTCGGCCTCACGTGCACCATCGCGCCCGACGGAACCGAACTCGCCCGCGCCGGACGCGGTGAACAGCTGGTGACGTTCGACCTGGACCCTGCCGACGTGGTCCGCTCCCGCGGCGTCAACACTCATCTCGACGACCGTCGCCCCGATCTGTACGAGCAGGAGAACCTCCGATGACCGCCCCCGTCACCCCGGACAGCACGGCCACCGTTCAGGAAGAGCCGCCGCTGACGATGTTCGGGCCGGACTTCCCGTTCCCCTACGACGATTACGTGACGCACCCGGCGGGTCTGGGCGAGGTGCCGCCCGAGCGGTACGGCACTGAGGTTGCCGTCATCGGCGGCGGCCTGTCGGGCATGGTGTCGGCGTACGAGCTGCTCAAACTCGGTCTGAAGCCGGTGGTCTACGAGTCCGGCGAGATCGGCGGACGCATGAAATCGGTTCCCTTCGACGGGTATCCGGACGTCGTGGCCGAAATGGGGGCGATGCGCTTCCCGCCGTCGTCGACGACGCTGTTCCACTACCTGGACTGTCTCGGCCTCGAGACGACCCCGTTTCCGAACCCGCTGGCCGAGGTGACGCCCAGCACGGTGATCGATCTCAAGGGGGAGAGCCACTACGCGCGCCACCTCGACGACCTGCCGAGCGAATTCGCCGAGGTCGCGCAGGCGTGGCAGCGCACGCTGGAGGAGAACTCGCAGCTGATCCCGCTGCAGAAGGCGATCCGCGCCCGCGATGCGGCCGAGGTCAAGCGAGTGTGGAACGAGCTGGTGCACCGGTTCGACGACACCACCTTCTACGGATTCCTCGCCGCGTCACCGCATTTCACGTCGTTCCGCCGACGGGAGCTGTTCGGGCAGGTCGGTTTCGGCACCGGCGGATGGGACACCGACTTCCCCAACTCGATCCTGGAGATCCTGCGCGTGGTCAGCACCGCGGCGGACGACCATCACCGCGGCATCGTCGGCGGTTCGCAGCAACTACCGATGCGGCTGTGGACGCAGGCACCGGAGAACGCGGCGCACTGGCCGGCCGGAACCTCGGTGGCGTCGCTGAACGGTGGGTACACCCGGCCCGCCGTGACCGCGCTCTCCCGAGCGTCCGACGGTTCGGTCTCGGTCACCGACGCCAGCGGTGTCACCACGACCTTCGCGTCGGCAGTGTTCACGGCGCAGAGTTGGATGCTGCTCAACAACATCGACTGCGACGACGACCTGTTCCCGATCGATCACTGGACCGCCATCGAACGCACGCATTACATGGGGTCGACCAAGGTGTTCGTTCTCGTCGACCGTCCCTTCTGGAAGGACGTGGACCCGACGACCGGCCGCGACGTCATGAGCATGACGCTGACCGACCGCCTCAGTCGCGGAACGTATCTGCTCGATCAGGGGGAGGGACGACCCGGCCTGATCTGCCTGTCCTACACCTGGTCCGACGACTCCCTCAAGCTACTTCCGCTGAGCCCCGGTGAGCGGCGGAATCTGATGCTCAAGTCGCTCGACGAGATCTATCCGGGTGTGGACATTCGCAGTCACGTGATCTCGGATCCGGTGACGTTGTCGTGGGAGACCGAGCGGGACTTCATGGGTGCGTTCAAGGCGAACCTGCCCGGCCACTACCGCTATCAGGAGCGGCTGTTCTCCCACTTCCACCAGGCCGACCTGGACCCGCGTCACCGCGGCATCTTCCTTGCCGGCGACGACATCTCGTGGACGGCCGGGTGGGCCGAAGGCGCCATTCAGACCGCGCTCAACGCCGTGTGGGGCGTCCTGAATCACCTTGGTGGAAAGTCCAATCCGGACAATCCGGGTCCGGGTGACGTGTTCGCGGACATTGCGCCGCTGCGGATGTCGGACGAGTAGGTCCGGTCGGACCACAGCCGCGCGTCGCGGCGATTGAGGTGCCCGACCACGAGCAGGACGGTGACGGGCACCGCCAGTACCAGCAGCAACGACAACGAATCGATCATGGATTCAGTGTGCTGGCGCATGCCGTCGGCGTCGACGATCTTGACGCAATCCTGACGTACGGATCTCGTCAATGCCCTGATCCACCGCCGTGCAGCGCGAGCAGGAGTTCCGCGCGCACCAGCGCGTTCGACAGGTCGCAGTCCAGCACCGCCTCCACGCGGCCGATTCGGCTTCTCAGTGTGTGACGGTGCACGTTCAACGATGCTGCGGCACTTTCCCATTGGCCGTTGGCTTCGAGGTAGGCGCGCAGCGAGGGAACCAGGAACGACCCCTCGGCCTTGTCGTGTTCGTCGAGCACCGCGACGGTCGACGCGGCGATGGCACGCAACGCGCGACGGACGGGTTCCGACGAGAGCAGAGTGGTGCCCTCGGCGGCACCGAACTCGGCGATCGGGGCGTGTGCGCTCGCCATGTCGACGGCCGATGTGGCTTGCAGCGCAGCGTCTTCGACGCCGCCGAGCGCGTGGGTGCCACTGAGACCCGCTCGGACGGTGCGGAGTTGATTGACCGGGAGACTGCTCAGCCAGGCCTCGACGTCGGCGCGAGTGTCGGACCCACGCAGCAACAGCGAGGCGACCGAACCGTGCACGCGTGCGACGAGGGGACGGGCGAGGTCGCGCAGGACGGTGTCGAGGTGGCGCCGCACCTTGTCGGCGTGCGGGGTCTCGACGACGAGGACGCGGAGCGATCCGGCGTCGTCCATGGCGTCGTCGAGGTACCCGTCGGCCTGGCTCGGTCGGAGCACCCCGTCGAGCAGCAGCCCGAATGCCAACCCGCCCAGTCGATTCTGACTGTCGCGCAACCGCAGTGGCTTTTCGAGCTCGAGCGTGAGCAGGGACACGGCGTGCCCGAGTAGCACGCGTTCGACGCCTTCCAGTGGGCGCGGCGTGCTGACGGCGAGGACCCCGTGTGCGGTTCCCGCGAGGTTGACCGGTTGCACGGTGAGCGTGCGGCCGGGACTGCTGACGTTCATCGAACCCGGTGTGGCGCCTTGCTGTTCGACCAAGGCGCGCGCTTCCTCGACGAGGGCGGTGTCCGTCGGCGGGTGAACGTCGGCCGACCGGCGCCCGACGAACGCGACGCTGCCTCGCGTCGCCACCGACAGCTCGCGCACGATCGCCGTGGGTCCGCCGCGCAGAGCGGCGCGGGTGATGCGCGTCTGGGTGTCCGCGGCTCGGCGGACCAGCTCGTACTGCTGCTCGGCGAGACGAGCCATGACGGCCTTGGTGACGGCCGCGAACGGTGTCGCGATCGGCACCTCCAGCACCGGGAGTCCGGCCTCCTCGGCGCGGGCCAGCAGTTCGCCCGGGATGTCGGGGTGCGAGAGGCCGGTGCCGAACGCGAGTCCGGAGACCTGCGCGTCGACGAGTCGGTCGACGTAGGTTGCCGTCGACCCGCGCAGGTCCAGGCCGGTCGTGAGGACCAGTTCGCCACCGGACAGCCAGGGCCGGGGGTCGAGCAGTTCGGTCGCCTGCGCGAACTGGACCGGGTTGTCGATCCCCGCGCGTCCGGCACGCAAGCGCAGATCGAGGTGCCGTTGCTGCAGTAACCAGGGCAAACGCACGCTCATACCCGTCAGCGTAGCTCCGTTTCGGCGCGTGGCCATTGCTTCGATGGACAGATTGTCAAGGCTCTCGCGGGGCCGTGCGGCGAGATACTTCTCCTACACCCCGATTTTCTGCACCCCGATTTTCTACACCCGAGTTCGAACCCCGAGAGGCCCGCCATGACCAGCATCGAATACCGGCTCCCGCAGGTGCGGCGGGTCGTCACCGAACTTCCCGGACCCAACTCCGCGGCCCTCACGCAGCGCCGCAAGGCCGTCATCGGAGCCGGCGTCGCGTCGAGCGTGCCGGTGTACGCGGCCGATGCGGACGGCGGCGTCATCGTCGACGTCGACGGCAACTCCCTCATCGACCTCGGATCCGGGATCGCCGTCACGTCGGTCGGCGCGTCCAACCCGGCTGTCGTCGCGGCGGTGCAGGAGCAGGTCGCGCACTTCACTCACACCTGCTTCATGGTGACCCCCTACGAGGGCTACATCGCGGTGGCGGAGAAGCTCGCCGAGCTCACCCCCGGCGACTTCGACAAGCGCACCGTGTTGTTCAACAGCGGCGCGGAGGCAGTCGAGAACGCCGTGAAGATCGCTCGCCACGCAACGGGCCGCGACGCCGTCGTCGTCTTCGATCACGCGTACCACGGCCGCACCAACCTGACGATGGCGCTGACCGCGAAAGCGATGCCCTACAAGACCGGTTTCGGCCCGTTCGCGCCCGAGGTCTACCGCGCGCCGATGTCCTACCCCTTCCGTGAAGGCCTGAACAAGGACGGCTCCGAGATCACCGGTGCGCAGGCCGCGGCCCGCGCGATCTCGATGATCGAGAAGCAGATCGGGGCCGACCAGGTCGCCGCGATCGTCATCGAACCCGTTCAGGGCGAAGGCGGATTCATCGTTCCCGCCGACGGTTTCCTCCCGGCGCTGTCCGAATGGGCCACCGCGAACGGCGTCGTCTTCGTCGCCGACGAGGTTCAGGCCGGTTTCTGCCGCACCGGCGAGTGGTTCGCCGTCGACCACGAAGGCGTCGTTCCCGACCTCATCACGATGGCCAAGGGCATCGCGGGCGGTATGCCGCTGGCCGCCGTCACCGGCCGCGCCGACCTGATCGACGCCGTCCACTCCGGTGGGCTCGGCGGCACCTACGGCGGCAATCCCGTCGCGTGCGCCGCGGCGTTGGCGTCGATGTCGCAGATGGAAGAACTGGACCTGCGCGGTCGAGCCCGGCACATCGAAGAGATCGTCACGACGCGCCTGCGCACGCTGGCCGAGGAGTTCGACATCATCGGCGACGTCCGCGGCCGCGGCGGCATGCTGGCCATCGAGTTCGTCGAGAGCGGCAGCAGTGACACCACGACCGGCCTCCGGCCTTCCCGCGAACCCGATGCGGCTGTCACGAAAGCCGTCTCGTCGGCCATGCTCGCCGAGGGCATCATCATCCTGACCTGTGGCACCTACGGCAACGTCGTCAGATTGCTACCGTCGTTGGTGATATCCGACGAACTGTTGACCGAAGCGCTCGACGTCCTCGAGTCGGTCATCCGAAAGGTTGCAGGATGAGTGTTCTGACCAGCGTCCCCACACAGTTGTGGTTGGGCGGCAAGCAGGTTCCCTCCTCCTCGGGCGCCACGTTCGACGTGACGAACCCCGCCGACGGCAGCCATCTGCTGACCATTTCCGACGCGACCGAAGCCGACGGCATGCACGCACTGGACCTCGCGGTGGGAGCCCAGGCCGACTGGGCGGCGACGCCGACCCGCGAGCGGGCCGAAATCCTGCGCACCGCATTCGATCTCGTGAAGGAACGCGCCGACGACTTCGCCGAGCTGATGACCCTGGAAATGGGAAAGTCGTTGGCGGAGAGCAAAGGTGAGGTCACCTACGGCAACGAGTTCCTGCGGTGGTTCTCCGAGGAGGCCGTGCGCATCGGCGGCCGCTTCACCCAGGCGCCCGCCGGCACCGGTCGCATTCTCGTGACGAAGGTTCCCGTCGGACCGGTCCTGGCCATCACACCGTGGAACTTCCCCTTGGCCATGGGAACTCGCAAGATCGGCCCAGCTCTGGCGGCCGGCAACACCATCATCGTCAAGCCCGCCGAGGACACCCCGCTGACGATGCTTCTGCTCGGACAGGTCTTCGCCGACGCCGGTCTGCCGGAGGGCGTGATGTCGATCCTCCCGACGTCCGACGCTGCCGCCGTCACCGGCCCGCTGATGCAGGACTCGCGGCTGAAGAAGGTCACGTTCACCGGGTCGACGGCCGTCGGGAAGACGCTGGTCCGCAACTCGGCCGACAAGCTGCTGCGCACCTCGATGGAACTGGGCGGCAACGCCCCGCTGATCGTGTTCGACGACGCCGACATCGACAAGGCCGTCGACGGCGCGATGCTGGCGAAGATGCGCAACGGCGGCGAGGCATGCACGGCGGCCAACCGCATCCACGTCGCCAATTCGGTGCTCGAGGAGTTCACGGACAAGCTGTCCGCGCGTATCGAGGCATTGAAGATCGGCTCCGGTCTCGATCCCGACACCAACATCGGCCCGCTCATCAACGAGCGTCAGCGCACCGTCGTCAAGACGCTCGTGGACGACGCGGTCGAGAAGGGTGCGCGGGTGCGCGTCGGCGGACAGGTGGTCGACGGTCCGGGCTTCTTCTTCGCCCCGACGGTGATCGACCAGGTTCCCGCGAACGCGCGTCTTCTGAAGGAAGAGATCTTCGGGCCCGTGGCCGCGGTGATCGGCTTCGAGAGCGAGCAGGACGGCATCGATGCCGCCAACGACACCGAGTACGGCCTCGCGGCGTACTTCTTCACTCAGGACGTCGATCGCGCGCTGCGCGTCGCGTCGAAGTTGAACGCCGGAATCGTCGGTGTGAACCGCGGGGTCGTCTCCGATGCGGCGGCGCCGTTCGGCGGGGTCAAGGAGTCCGGTTTCGGCCGCGAGGGCGGTTCGGAGGGCATCGAGGAGTACCTGGAGACCAAGTACGTGGCACTTCAGTAACTCCTGTCACTTCTGTAACATCGAAAAGCCTGTATCGTTCAGCAGGCAATTACTTCACGGAGCACAGGGAGATTCAGCAGTATGGCGTCACGACTACGCACGGCAGTCGTGGTTGCTGTCTCCGCCCTTCTTCTCGCGGTGGGCGCTCCCGCCGTGGCCGTCGCCGACCCGGTGATTCCGTCTCCGGCTCAGGCGCCCACCGAAGGACTCGAAGGGGCCAACGACTTCTCGTGCCGCCCGCCCGCCGAGCATCCGCGCCCCGTCGTGCTGGTGCACGGCACCTGGGCTGACGCGCAGGCGTCGTGGAAGTCGTTGGTTCCCGTGCTGAAGTCCGAGGGCTACTGCGTCTTCGCTCTCGACTACGGCTACAAGGCGACGCTGTCCTACGGCAACCCGCTCAATCTTTTCGGCGGCGACGACATCGCGCAGTCCGCGCAAGAGCTCGGCAGATTCGTCGACTCGGTCCTCGCGACCACCGGGGCGTCGCAGGTCGACATCGTCGGGCACTCACAGGGCGGAACGCTCGCCCGGCAGTACATGAAGTTCGACGGCGGCGCCGACTACCTGAACCCCGCCGCGAACAAGGTGCACACGCTGGTCACCCTCGGCGCCACCAACCACGGCACGACGTACGACTCCAAGCAGATCGTCGGTGACATCGCTCAGCAGTTCGGCATCCCGGTCACCTTCGTGGCAGCGGCGACGGTCGGTCCGTCCGCGGTCCAGCAGTTCGCCGGGTCGCCGTTCATGCAGCTGTTGAACGCCGGCGGAGACACCATGCCGGGCGTGGACTACACGATCATCGCCACACACCTCGACACGGTCTCCACGCCGCCCGAGGCGACGTTCCTCACCGCGGGTGCCGGCGCGACCGTCGACAACGTGTGGGTGCAGGACGGTTGCCCGAGCAACCCGACCACACACGCGACGCTGCCGACCGATCCGCGTGCGATGTGGATGGTCATGCGCGGCCTCGACCGGAGCTACGCCGATCGGGTCGCCTCTCCCTGCTAGAGCACCTCACCTTGCGATCGTGACGGCAATTCGTACCAGCTGGGAAGCAGTGTCCGCTGGTCGATTCGGGCGCTGCCGAGTTGCGTAGGGTTGAGAAACAGGCAGTTCGTGAGATCTGCACCGCGTAGGTCGGCACCGCGCAGGTCTGCGCCGAGAAGATCGGAGCCTGCCAGGTCCGTTCCGCGCATGTCCGCACCGAGAAGCGATGCCCCTCGGAGATTGGAACCGCGCAACGTCCGCCGCCGAAGATCGTGTCCCGCCAGGTCCGCGTAGGGCACCAGGGTGGGGTCGGGGGCGTCGTCCGTGGCTCGGTACGCGGCCCGTACCTGTTCGCTGGCGTCGTCGAGGATGGCGCGAACGCGCGACCTCGAAGAGTCGATGTCCACGGCTGCGATCGATCCGACCGTCTCCGTCAGGCGGCTGATCCGGTGCGAGAGTTCGTCGGCCTGTCTCGCGAGTTCGTCGTCGTAGGTCCGGGTTCGTGCCTGTGTGAGATGCCAGAGCATTTCGTGGAGCGAGGTCGCGGTGCGGAAGGTGTCGAACATCGACGCCGCGACGCTGGGGTCACTACGCCAGTCGCGGTCTGGAAAGAGTGTGCTGCTCACATGCTGACCGGCGCCGAAGCAGTCGAAGGCCGTGCACCCCCGAAAACCGCGCTCGTCGAGGGTGGCGTGGACGGTGCACGAGAACGACGGGGCCAGATTGGGGCAGGGGTCTCCCGCTCGTTTGTCGATGGGGAAGTCGGACGATCGGGCGAAAGTATAAGCAACGCAGCATAATCCGACGCATCGTCGGCAGTCGGCGCGCAGGTTCGACAGGGGGAGTGTTCGAGTGGTCATGGGATGCTCCAGGTGGAAGGGGTGCGGACCGGAGATGGCGGAAACCCGAGGGGGTTCCGCCGTGTTCGGGGCACACAAAGACCACCGAGCATCGAAGTGATGCGCGGGACGAGCGCGAAGGCGCGGTCACCAAGTCATGAGCTGAGGCACTGGCGGAGACGATAGCGCACCGGCCGTCGTCTTGACCGCCACTCCGAAACCCGGGGTGCGAGCGTTCCTCTGCCTGGCCGCGCTACCGTGGAGTAACCCTTCGAAAGGACTCTCATGAGCGGTCTCGTCCTGTCCCGTCGCGATCTCGACTTTCTGCTCTACGAGTGGCTCGACGTGCTCGCTCTGACCGAGCGCAAGCGCTTCTCCGAGCACTCGAAGGAGACGTTCGACGCCGTCCTGGATCTGAGCGAACAAATCGCGGTCCGGTACTTCGCCAACCACAACAAGAAGGCCGACGCCAACGAGCCGTACGTCGGCGACGACGGCAAGGTCGTCCTCATCCCCGAAGTGGCCGAGGCGCTGAAGGCGTTCGGCGAGGCGGGTCTGATGTCCGGGCAGTTCGACGACTCGTTGGGCGGCATGCAGCTGCCGACCTCGGTGTCCAAGGCGTCGCTCCTGTGGTTCCAGGCCGCCAACACCGGGACCGCGACGTACCCCTTCCTGACGATGGCGAACGCGAACCTGCTGGTCGAGTACGCCACCACCGAACTCGTCGACGCCTACGTCCGCCCGATGCTCGAAGGTCGGTTCCACGGAACCATGTGCCTGTCCGAGCCGCAGGCCGGTTCGTCGCTCGCGGACATCACCACCCGCGCCGAACTGCAGGACGACGGAACCTATCGGGTGAGCGGCACCAAGATGTGGATCTCCGGCGGTGACCACGAACTGGGTGAGAACATCGTCCACCTGGTGCTGGCCAAGATTCCGGGAGGCCCCGCCGGCGTCAAGGGCATTTCGCTGTTCGTGGTGCCCAAGGTGCTCGTCGGCGCGGACGGCTCGCTCGGTGAGCGCAACGACGTCTCGCTCGTCGGTCTCAATCACAAGATGGGCTACCGCGGCACCACCAACACCCTCCTCAACTTCGGCGAAAAGGGCGGCGCCGTCGGCTATCTCGTCGGAGAGCAGCACAAGGGCCTCGCCTACATGTTCAAGATGATGAACGAGGCGCGCATCGGAGTGGGCCTCGGCGCCACGGCGCTCGGCTACACCGGGTACCTGCACTCGGTCGACTACGCCACCCAGCGCACCCAGGGGCGCCCGCTCGGACACAAGGATCCCACCGCTCCGCAGGTCCCTCTCGTCGAGCACGCGGACGTGCGGCGAATGTTGTTGGCGCAGAAGGCGTATGTCGAAGGTGGACTTGCGCTCGGCCTGTACTGCTCGCATCTGGTCGACGAGCAGATCACCGCCGAGGACGAGAGCGTGCGCACGAACGCCGGCGTGCTGCTCGACGTCCTGACGCCCATCGCCAAGTCGTGGCCCTCACAGTGGTGCCTCGAAGCCAACAACCTCGCTATTCAGGTGCACGGCGGGTACGGCTACACACGCGACTACAACGTCGAACAGTTCTACCGCGACAACCGGCTCAACCCCATCCACGAAGGCACACACGGCATTCAGGGTCTGGACCTGTTGGGCCGCAAGGTCGTCGCCGACAACGGCGCCGGTCTCGCGCTTCTGGTGTCGACCATCCAGGACACGATCTCGCGTGCCACCGACGGCGTCGCAGCCGAGTACGCAGAGGCGCTGAGCTTGGCGGTCCAGCGCGTCGTCGGAGTCACCTCGACCCTGTGGAGCACCGGGGATCCGGCTCTGGCGCTGGCCAATTCGTCCGTCTACCTCGAGGCCGTCGGGCACGTGGTGGTCGCGTGGCTGTGGCTCGAGCAGCTGTTGGCCGCCGGTGACAAGGAGGGCGCCTTCTACGACGGAAAGCGTCTGGCGGCGCGGTATTTCTTCAACTACGAATTGCCGAAGACCGACCCGCAGTTCGACCTGCTGGGCAACCTGGACCGGACGACGCTGGATGCGGATATCTGGTAGGCGGCACACCCTGTGCGCGATTTCCGCCCCTATAGGGCACTAAATCGCGCACAGGTGGCGAAGCCGCCTTCCGCTCACCGAGGCAACAGGGCCGGCGTCACGATCTGCAGGCTGCTGCTGCCGTCGGGATCACTGCCGGTGACGACGACGCCACCCGTACGCGGATCCACCGCAACGGAGTTGGGCTGCTGCACGGTTGGAACGTCGCCCACGATCCGAGGCTGCTCCGGGTTGGTCGTGTCGACCACGCGGAGGATGTTCGACGCCGTCAGCGTGATGTACATCAGGTTGCGCTGAGGGTCGAACGCCATCCCGTACGGGTTTCCCGGCGCGTCCACACGGGAGACGTTCGTGATCTGCGGGCCGATGCGTTCGATGAGCACCGCGCCGCCGTCGGTGTCGGCGAACGCGGCGAGCCCGTTGTTCAATGCCAGTGCGTGCGTGAGCTTTTGACCCACCGGAGCCTGCGCGACCTGCTGCATGCTGACGCCGTCGTACACCCAAACTCCGTTGCCCTGCACGTCGGCGACCGCGGCGTACTGCCCGACGGCGGCGAGGCCACCCGGCTGTACCGGTCCGGCGGGCAGCTCACTGGCCACTTTGCCGTCTCGGATGAAGACGACACCGCCGCCCATCTCGTTGGTGACGACGATGGTGCCGTCGGAGGTCTGCACGGCGTCGTGCGGTTGGCGGCCGACCATCGACGCCGTCGACGTCACGGTGCCGTCGGCCAACGACAGCTGCGAGAACTCGTCCGACTGCTCGAGCGGAACGAGGACCGGACCGTCGGGGCCGGCCAGTGACAGGTGCCGCGCCGATCCCTCGGTCGGAATGGTCTGGCGGACAGCACCGGTGGTCGCGTCGAACAGTTCGATGCCGTCGGGGCTGCGGACGGACACTGCGCCGATGCCGGACGTTCCGATGACGATGCCCTCGGGGGCGTTTCCGATGGGCACCACGGTTCCCACCGGCGGCACCGTCGGCGCCTCGGCCTGGCCCGGTTCGGCGGCGGGCGTCCCGGTCGTGGTGCTGGGTGCGGGCGTCGTCGCGGCAGGGTCGTCGTTCGTCGAACTGCAGCCCGTGACGATCAGACAGACGGCAGCGGACGCGGCGAGGGTCGAGCGGGTGAGGCGCATGACTCCAGTGTGCACAAGCCTGCGCGGCGAGTGCGTCTAACGGTCGGCCTTGGCCAATGCCGACGGCCACCAGATCTTCCTGCCGATGTCGTACGACAGCGCCGGAACCAGGATGCTGCGCACGACGATGGTGTCGAGAAGGACTCCGAACGCGACGGCGAAACCCACCTCGGCCAGGAAGACCAGTGGCAGCACACCCAGGACGGCGAACGTTGCCGCCAACACGATGCCGGCCGAGGTGATGACCCCGCCGGTGACCGCGAGGCCGCGGATCACGCCGTCGCGTGTGCCGTGGGTGATGGTTTCCTCGCGCACTCGTGTCATCAGGAAGATGTTGTAGTCGATGCCGAGAGCGACGAGGAACACGAATGCGAACAGCGGGAACGACTGGTCGGCTCCCGCGAATCCGAGCACGTGGGTGAACACGATCCCGGAGACCCCGAGTGCCGCGGCGAAGGAGAGCACCACGGTGACGATCAGGATCAGCGGCGCGAGCAGAGCGCGCAGCAATACCGCGAGCACGATGAAGATGACCACGAGCACGATCGGAATGATGAGTTTGTTGTCGTGCACGGCTGCGTCCTGCACGTCGATCGTCGTCGCGGTCTGACCGCCGACGCGGGCGTTGCCCTCGATCCCGTGCAGCCTCTCGCGGAGGTTCTTGACGGTGTCGATGGCGGCGGGGGAGTCGTACGGATCGGCCAACGTCGCGTTGACGAGAGTGCGCCCGTCGATGGGATCGACCTGCAATTGTGGCGGCGCGCAACCGGTTCCACCGGCCTGTGCGGCTTGGGCGGCCTGCGGTCCGAGGCTCTGGATCAGCGCGGCGACCTTGGCGAAGTCCGGTTGCACGCACACCGAACCGGGCTTGGGGGAGATGCCGGGCTCGGACACCGCGGCGTCGATCGCGCCCTGGACGTTCGACGCGTCGACGGTGATGACGACGGGAGCGCCGGTGCCGGGGTCGAACTTGGCGTCGTACAACTCCTGTCCCGTGACGGCGGCGGGCTTGTTGGTGAAGGTCTCCGTGGTGGTGAGCCCGCCCGTGTCGAGACTCGCCACACCGATGATGCACAGCAGCAGCAGCACGGTGGCGCCGATCCACGCCGGTCGATGATGTGTGCCGATTACCGAGGCGATCCGGCCCCACACACCGTGGGTGGTGAGGTCGGCGGCGTGGTCGACCTTGGGTTTGCGAGGCCAGAACACCCACCGCCCGGCCGATGCGAGCACGACCGGGAGGAACGTCATCATCACCACCAACGTGCAGCCGATACCGATGGCTGCGACCGGGCCGAGGCTCTTGTTGGAGTTCAGCTCGGAGAAGCTCAGGCACAGCAGGCCGATGATGACGGTGACAGCCGAGGCGACGATGGCGGGAGCCGACTCCTTCCACGCCGTGATCATGGCGTCGAATCGGCTCTCGTAGTTGTGCAGCTCCTCGCGATACCGCGAGATGAGGAGCAGCGCGTAATCGGTACCGGCGCCGAGGACGAGGACCGACAGAATTCCTTGACTCTGTCCGGTGAGCGTCAGGAGGTCGGCCTTCGCAAGGAAATAGATGATCAGCGACGAGACCCCGAGGGCCAGCACAGCCGAGAGAATCGGAAAGAACCACAGCACCGGTGACCGGTAGACGACCAGCAGGATCAGAATCACCACGAGCAGTGCGGCGCCCAGCAATGCCCCGTCGAGCCCGGAGAACGCGTCGATGAAGGCGACGAGCAGTCCGCCGGGGCCGGCGGGGAGTACGGTGATGGAGTCACCGACTGCCCCCTCGGCCGCCGCCACGACGTTCTTCTCGGTCTCGGCGAGGACGTCCCCCTGAATTGGTGTGCCGTCGGTCTCGGCCACGAGCGGTACGTAGAGCGAGGCGGTCTTGCCGTCGGTCGAGTACGTGGGCATCGCAAGGTTGTCCGTGTCCACCCCCTCGACGGACCCTATTGCCTTCTGCGCGTTCAGGATCGAGGTCTTGTCGTCGTCGGAGAGCGGATCGGCCTTGTCGAACAGGACGAACCCGGGGATGGTCGGGACCTTCACGAACTCGGCGCTCTCGTTGCTCACCTGCGTCGATTCGGCGGACGAGGGGAGGTACGACGCGTTGTCGTTCTTTTGAACCTCGGACAGTTTGCCCTGGTAACTGCCGCCGGCTCCGCCGACGAGCAGGACGAGAACGGCCACGGCGACGGCGGTGAACACCGGCCAGCCGCGTCGAACGGTGCGGGGTGGGGACATCGTCTCGGTCATCTGGTTCGTCCATCTCGAGGTGTGGGGTGCGGTAAGTAGACCACCTGAATCGGACAAGATCATCAGGGTTGGACCCTGAACTTGGCCATATGCTTAGATACAAGTTGTGCGCAACTTGGAGACATCCGCCGATCGGGCTTATTCGACGGTCAAGGAGCTCATCGTGTCCGGTGAACTGCCCGGCGGTGAGCTGATCAGCGAGGGCGAGATCGCCGAACGTACCGGAACCAGCCGCACACCCGTACGCGAGGCCTTCCTGCGTCTGCAGTCCGAGGGCTGGATGCGGCTCTATCCCAAGCGTGGCGCGCTCGTCGTCCCCATCGCCGACGGCGAGGCCGGCCATCTGCTGGACGCGCGGCAACTGGTCGAGACGGGAAGCCTGCGGGCCTTCGCCGCCGACGACGCCGCCCGCGCACGAGCCCGCGATGAGATGGCATCGAGCTTGGAGCGCCAACGCGCACTGGCCGACGCCGGCGACTTCCTCGGCTTCAGCGCCGAGGACGCCGACTTCCACGCCATCGTCGTCCGTCACGGCCGCAACCCACTGCTCGACGTGTTCTACGCGAGTTTGCGAGACCGGCAGCGGCGGATGACCGCGAAGTCGGTCACACGCGATCCAGGACGGATCGCGTCGATCGTCGCCGACCACGAGCATCTGGCCGTGCTGGTCTCGGACGGTCGGGTGGACGAGTACGACACGGCAGTGCGGTCACACATGTATCGAGTGCACGGAATGGAGGCGGGGAACCGATGAACAGGAACTGGCTGCTCGTCGCAGCAGGAATGTTCGCCGTCGCGTGGGGCGGCAACGAATTCACACCGCTTCTCGTGATGTATCGGTCGGAGGGCGTGTTCTCGCCCGTCGTCGTCGACACCTTCCTGTTCGCATACGTCGTCGGCATCGTCCCGGCGCTGTTGATCGGCGGCCCGCTGTCCGATCGGTTGGGTCGACGCGTGCTCATGGTCCCCGCCCCGTTGATCGCGGCCGCCGGCTCGGTCGTCATCGCGCTGGGTTCGGAGTCGGCCGTCATGCTGTTCGTCGGTCGCGTCTTCAGTGGCGTCGCACTGGGAATCGGTATGGCTGTCGGGGGTAGCTGGCTGAAGGAACTGTCCGAACCGGGCGCCGGTGCGCGCCGCGCGGCGATGAGTCTGACCGGCGGCTTCCTGATCGGCGCGGGGGTCGCGGGCGTGCTCGCGCAGTGGGCACCGTGGCCCACCGGGCTGTCCTACGCGGTGCACGTCGTGATGTGCCTGGCCGTGTTCTCCGTCATCCGCCGGGCACCGGAAACCGTTGCGCGTCAGGCCAACCCCGGACGGCTGCTCGACGATCTGAAGATCCCCTCGGCCGGTCACCGACGGTTCCTGACGGTGGTGCTGCCGGTCGCACCCTGGGTGTTCGGTGCGGCGAGCGTGGCGTACGCGGTGCTGCCGGCACTGATGACCGGTCACAGCGGGTCCGCGCCGATCGCGTTCTCCGCGTTGCTCGGGGTGGTCGCACTCGGGTGCGGGTTCACGATTCAGGCGGTCGGCCGGCGGATCGACACTCCGGGCGGTGCGCGCGCGGTGCTGGTGGCGCTCGGCATCATCGTGGCCGGAATGGCCCTCGCGGCCGTTGCTGCCGACCGGCTGACGGTGCCTCTGGCGCTGCTCGCGGCGGCCGTTCTCGGCGGTGGATACGGCATGGCGCTGGTCTCGGGACTGCAAGAGGTGCAACGGATTGCGGGACCCGAGGACCTGGCCGGGCTGACGGCGGTGTTCTACTCGATCACCTACCTCGGCTTCGCCGTTCCCGCGATCCTGGCGGTGCTGGTGCAGGAATTTCCTGCCCTCGTCTCGTACCCTGTCCTCTTCGGAATCGGGTCCGTGGTGGCGCTGGTGTCGCTCGGGTGGGTGGCGCTGCGGTCGCGGGCGCATCTACCGGCGGATGACGGCGCCGAGGTGGAAGCAGTGGCGT
Organism: Rhodococcus sp. 320_ES; assembly: GCF_059691855.1. Lineage (NCBI taxonomy): Bacteria > Bacillati > Actinomycetota > Actinomycetes > Mycobacteriales > Nocardiaceae > Rhodococcus > Rhodococcus sp. 320_ES. Next base: position 630,350 of record NZ_JCAWAG010000003.1, read on the forward strand.
AGGCACGCTGCGCTACGTGGTACTGCGCTCGATGTCGAACGGATGATGTGTCAACTTCTCTGCGACGCCGGAGTGCACGATTCTGTGTGCGGACGTCGTCGGCTTTCGTTTTGCCTGGTCGGTCACGCTCGCGGTGAATTCGTCGGCGATGGTCAGACGGGGGTAGGCCGTCAACACCTCGTCGACGAACTCGGAGGGTAGATCCGCCGAGCGGGCGCCCGAAATGTCCAGGGCAGTAGCGGTTTCGAGCAGGTACCCCTCCACGTCCACATCAGGATCGACCGAAGTCCAGTTGTGCCGCACGATCACCTCCAGCGCACGCGTCCGTCTGGCCGCCGGCCACCCGGCGCCGGCGGTGAGGGCGATGGCTACGTGTCCACCGGCCTCCTCGTACGACGTGGCCACATTGTCGAACGGAGGAGTGAGTCCGACGTCGTGGAGGACGGCAGAGACGTACAGCAATTCGTGGTCGACGCTGGGAAGACCCTCCAGTGAAGCAAACCCCTCGGCCCACACCCACGAGCGAATCACGTGGTTGAGCAGCGCAGGGGAGCAGTATTCGGTAGCCAACTCGAGGGCGGCCGCGGCCGCCGGAGTGGTCGGTCGGGTGAGGTCCCCCAGGTTCATGAGCGCCAGACTACTGTGCGCGAATTCCGCCCCTGGAGGGCCGGAAATCGCGCACAGGGGGCGAAGCCCCTACAACCGCGGCAACTGCTTGCCGTTCAACCACGGATCCCAGAACGCCGGGGTCGTCCCGTACCGCGAAGCGAGGTCGGTGAAGTCGGCCGTCACCACCGTGGAGTAGCGGAACTTGTCGGTCCACTCCTGGATCAGCGCGAAGAACTTCTCGTCACCGACGGTGCGGCGCAACGCATGCAGGGCGAGGGCGCCGCGCTTGTAGATCCGGTCGTCGAACATCGCTTCGGGACCGGGGTCGGACAGCACGATGTCCATCGGCAGTGCGGCCTGCGCCGAATGTGCGCGGGTGGCGCGGGAATGCGCGGACGGGCCGCCCGAATTCTCCGACCAGATCCACTCGGAGTAGCAGGCGAAGCCTTCGTGCAGCCAGATGTCGCGCCAGCGCCCGATAGTCACGCTGTTGCCGAACCACTGGTGCGCGAGCTCGTGCGCGACCAGGCGCTCGTACCGCCGGGTTCCGTCGCAGTGATTCGCGCCGAAGATGCTGAGTCCCTGTGCCTCGATGGGGATTTCGAGATCGTCGTCGGTGACCACGACGGTGTAGTCGGCAAACGGGTAGGGCCCGTACAGCCGCACGAACACGTCCATCATCTCGGCCTGACGACCGAAGTCGTGAGCGTACGACGCGGTCAGGCGCGACGGCAGCACGGCCGAGATCGGAACCGAGTCGGACTGCACGGTGTGCTTCTCGTACGGGCCGATCTGGATGGTCGCGAGGTACGACGCCATCGGCTCCGGCTGGTCGTAGACCCAGGTGGTGCGCGAGGACTTGGTCTGCTTGCGCACCAACGTCCCGTTGGCCAGAGCGAAGTACGGCGAGTCGGTGGTGATCGAAATGCGGTAGCTCGCTTTGGAACTGGGGTGATCGTCGCACGGGAACCAGGACGCGGCCCCGTTCGGCTGGCTGGCGACCAGTGACCCCTCGGTGAGTTCCTCCCACCCGACCTGCCCCCACAGTCCGCGGATCGGTTGCGGGTTGCCGTTGTAGGCGACCACGACCACGAACGGCGCGCCGGTGGCCAGGGGCTTGCTCAACGAGACGGTCAGTTTGCCGTCGCGGTGGGCGTATTTGCTTACGCGCGAACCGTTCACGGTCACCTTGGACGCGCTCAGGGCCGGTCCGAAGTCGAGCGAGAACTTCTGCAGCGGCGCCACGGTGACCGCACTGACCGTCGCCTTGCCCGACAAGCGGTTCGCACTCACGCGGTACTCGAGCTCGAGGTCGTAACGGGAGACCTTGAATCCCCGATTGCCGTTCTGGGGCAGGTAAGGGTCGATGGGTGGTTCGATGGCCTCGCTCTCGAACCGTGGAGTCAGCGGCTTCACCGGGCGTCCGACTCGCTCAGAGGATCTCCTTTGACCCACGGCGCGATCGGGTTGCCCTGCCACCGGCTGGATCCCGGCACGCGGTCGCCGCGCATCACCAACGACGCGGGTCCGACGGTGGCGCCGGGCCCGATACCTGCAGCGGGAAGCGCGACGCAGTGCGGCCCGAGGGTCGCACCGGCTCCCAGGGTGACGGTGTCCATACTCATGATCCGATCATGGAACAGATGTGTCTGTACAACGCACCCACGGTTCACCGTCGCTCCGTCGCCGAGGGTGATCAGATCGGCTTCCGGCAGCCAGTACGTCTCACACCAGACGCCGCGTCCGATGGTGGCGCCCAACCATCGCAACCACACGTTCAGCACCGCGGTGCCCTCGGCGGCGCGTGCGAACCACGGGGCGGCGACAGTCTCGACGAACGTGTCCGCGACCTCGTTGCGCCAGACGAACGAACTCCACAACGGATGCTCGACGGCTCCGATGCGGCCCACGACGAGCCACTTCGCGACGGCCGAGACGGCCGCGGCCACCGCCCCGGCGACGAGGAGCACCAGTCCGCTCAGCAGCGCCGCCAGCCAGTACCCGACGCTCGACGCGAGCGCCGTCAGCCCGACCAGCACGCCCCAGCCGATCGCGAACGTCACCATCACCGGAATCAACCGGCACGTCTCGACGACGGCGCGAGCGATCTTGAGCTTGCGCGGCGGGTCGAACGTGCGGGCCGTGTCCGCCGAATGGGGTGCACGGCGCAACCGCACGGGCGGGCTGCCCAGCCACGACGACCCCGATTTCGCCTTGGCGGGCGCCGCGGAGAGCACCGCGACGAGACCGTTCTTCGGCACTCGGCGCCCGGCGCCGGCCATACCCGAATTGCCGAGGAACGCGCGCTTGCCCACCTTCGCCTCGCCCAGCAGCATCCAGCCGCCGCCGAGTTCGTAGCTCGCGACCATCGTGTCGTCGGCGAGAAACGCGCCGTCGCCGACGGTGGTGAACTTGGGAACCAGCAGAACCGTCGACGCCTCGACGTCCTTGCCGATGTCGGCGCCCAGCAGTCGCAGCCACCGCGGGGTCAGCAAGGAGGCGTAGAGGGGGAAGAGGAACGTGCGGGCGGCGTCCATGAGGCGTTCGGTGGCCCAGACCTGCCATCCGATGCGGCTGCGCACCGCGTGATACCCCGGCACCAAGCCGATCGAGAGCAGCCGCACGGCGACCACCGTGATCACCGCGTACACGAGCAGGCTGAGCAGCGTCGCGAGCGGAAGCCACGCCAACCCGAGGCCGAGTGCGCCGGCGAGTGTGGTGGTGTCACGCACGCCCCACCCGATCAGCGCGACGCCGAACGCGAGCGCGAGGATCGACAGACCCGACAGCAACAGTGAGGTGATGCCGTAGGCGACCACCCATCGGCTCGCGCGCGGTGGGGTGTTGGCCGGCCAGAGATGCTCGGCCTTACCGACTTTCGCGGCCGGCGACCCCGCCCACTGCTGGCCGGCCTTCACCTTGCCGACGACGGCGGATCCGGCGAGGACCTCCGCGTTCTTGCCGATCTGCGCTCCGGGCATGACCGTCGAGCGCGCCCCGACGGCAGCGCCGGCGCCGACGGTGATGTGACCGATGTGCACGACGTCGCCGTCGATCCAATGCCCGGACAGGTCGACCTCGGGCTCGATCGAGCATCCGTCGCCGAGCGACAGCATTCCGGTGACGGGCGGGAGCGTGTGCAGGTCGACGCCGCGCCCGATGTCGGCGCCCAGCGCCCGTGCGTAGTAGACCATCCACGGTGCGCCGGACAGGTTGGAAGCGCCCGACGCGTCGGTGAGCCGTACCGCCGTCCACAGGCGCAGATGGACGCTGCCGCCGCGTGGGTACGAGCCGGGCTCGATGCCGCGCAGCAGGATTCGCGAACCGATCACCGAAATCGCCATCCGGCCGATGGGCGTGATGAACAGCAGGAACCCGGCGAGAATCCACCACCAGGACACCGTCGGCAGCCAGGGGATCGGGGTGAGCGCGGACACGACGTTGGCCGAGGCGCCCAGCCACGTCGTCCACTGCAGCCCGGTCAGCGTCGTCAGGGGAACCGTGGCCGCGATCTGCGCCCACTGCGCCCTTCGCGGCGTCGGAACGACCTCCCGGGGTTCGACCGCCTCGGTCGGAGCCAGCTCGTCCAGCATGCTCACCAGCGAACCCAGGCGCGGGTGGTCGTAGAGCTCGGCGACGGTCACCGACGGGAACTTCTCGCGCAACTTCGTCACCAGCTGTGCGGCCGAGAGGGACCCCCCGCCCGCGGCGAAGAAGTCGACGTCGGGTGAGTCGATCTCGGTGCCGAGCACATCGGTCCACATGTCGGCAACCCAGCGCGCCGTGCCGTGCAGATCCGAGGTGGGCACGGCATCGGACTGTCGGCGCGGCAGCGGCCACGGCAACGCGTTGCGGTCGACCTTGCCGGAGGTACGCGTCGGCAGTTCGTCGAGGAGGGCGAGCCGCGGAACCAGCGCGGTGGGCAACCGGTCGACGAGGATCTCGCGGGCGCGGGCCAGATCGAAATCTGGATCGGTGCTCGCGAGATATCCGACGAGAATCGGTGTGCCGGAACCGGTCTTGCGCACCGCCGCGGCTGCCGCGCTCACTCCCGGGAGAGCCTGCAACGCGTTGTCGACCTCGCCGAGTTCGATGCGGCGTCCGCCGACCTTGACCTGATCGTCGGCGCGGCCCTGGAACAGCAGACCCTCTTCTTCCAGGCGTACGAGATCGCCACTGCGATAGGCACGTTCCCACCCGAGAGACGGCATCGGGGCGTACTTCTCGGCGTCCTTGGCCGGGTCGAGGTAGCGCGCCAACCCGACGCCGCCGATCACCAGTTCGCCGACGTCGCCGATCGCGACCGGTTCGCCGTCCGGTCCGACGACTGCGAGATCCCAACCGTCCAAGGGCAATCCGATGCGCACCGGTCCCTGGCCGTCCATCAGGGCAGCGCATGCGACGACGGTGGCCTCGGTGGGGCCGTAGGTGTTCCAGACCTCACGTCCCGGAACCGCAAGGCGCTCGGCCAGTTCCGGCGGGCAGGCCTCACCTCCGAAGATGAGCAACCGAACGTCCTCGAGCGTGACGGCCGGCCAGAGTGCCGCGAGGGTGGGCACCGTCGAGACGACGCTGATGTCGCGCGCCACGAGCCACGGTCCGAGATCCATGCCGCTGCGCACCAACGATCGAGGAGCGGGCACCAGACACGCGCCGCCCCGCCACGCCAACCACATCTCTTCGCAGGAAGCGTCGAACGCGACGGACAGTCCGGCCAACACGCGGTCGCCGGGCCCGATCGGATTGTCCTGCAGAAACATTCGTGCCTCGGCGTCGACGAACGCCGCGGCGTTCCGGTTGCTGACCGCGACGCCCTTCGGGGTGCCGGTGGATCCGGAGGTGAAGATGATCCAGGCGTCGTCCTCGGGGTTGGGACGACGGACCGGTCCGGCTCCGGGCGTGGCCGCCGCCGTGGCAGTGACACCGGACTCCATGACGATCGCGGTGACCCCGGCCTCGGAGAAGACGAGCTCGGCACGCTCGTCGGGATCGTCGACGTCGACGGGGACGTAGGCCGCGCCGGCGCCGATGATCGACAGAATCGCCGCGTACAGCGAGTACGTTCCCGACGGCATCCGGATGCCGACGCGGTCGCCCGCGCACACCCCGGCCCGGCCCAGCCACTGCGCTCCCTCGTCGATGGCGTCGAGCAGCTCGGTGTACGAGATGGTGGTGTCACCGTCGTCGATCGCGGGTGCGTCGGGGAAACGCCGCGCCGTGTCCTCGAGCACGTCGATCAGCGTCCGCGCGGGCGGGGCCTGCGCGGATCTCAGGTACGTCTCGGGAATGCGGGTCTGCAGTGACAAGGTGTGGCGGCCTTTCCGGTCCTTTTCTGGTGCAGGTGTTATCCCACATTCAGTTTGCGCGCGGGTGAACAACTGCGCCCGGTTGACAACCGCGCGTGTCCTTTGTCATCCTTCCTGCCAGGTCACGAGTACCAGCATCAAGCCCCGGCTCGCTGGTCGGCAACCCTCCTCCGCGGTGGGGTGCTCCGGGTGACGACCAGGCCGTGTCCCGAACCGGGACAGGGCAAGCGCGGACTCCTCGTGGGTCCCCTTTCCGAGGGAGAACTCTGTCATGACCACCGCATTGCGTACCCCCTGCGCCGTCTCGGGCGCCGATCTCGACGTTCCTCTGCTCGACGGCCGCACGGTTCGCTACGCCAACTTCGACTACGCCGCCAGTGCTCCGGCCCTCGAGGCGGTCACCGACGCGGTACGAAACGCGTTGCCCTACTACGCTTCCGTGCACCGCGGCGCCGGGTACCCCTCACAGGTGTCGACGCAGGCCTACGAGGACGCGCGCGCGACGGTCGGGGACTTCGTCGGTGCACGCGACACCGACGTCGTGGTCTTCACGCGCAACACCACCGATTCGTTGAACCTGTTGGCGCGCTGCGTCCCCGGAGACACCGTGGTGCTCGACATCGAACACCACGCGACGCTCCTGCCGTGGCACGGTCGACGCGTGGTGAAGGCCGCCGACTCGTTCGACGAGACCTGCCGGCGCCTGATCGCCGAGCTGTGGTCGAAACCCGCTGCACTGCTTGCGGTCACAGGTGCGTCGAACGTCACCGGTGAGGTGCTTCCGCTCGCCCGGCTGGCAGCCATCGCGCACGAGTGCGGCGCCCGTATCTGCGTCGACGCAGCACAACTGGCGCCGCATCGGGCCGTCGACATCGCAGCACTGGGTGTGGACTACCTCGCGTTCTCCGGGCACAAGCTGTATGCCCCGTTCGGTGCGGGAGTCCTGGTGGGCAACCGTGATTGGCTCGACGCCGCCGACCCCTACCTCGCCGGTGGCGGCGCCGTCACCGACGTGACCGTCGACGAGACGGCGTGGGCAGCATCGCCGGAACGTCACGAAGGCGGCACCCCCAACGTCTTGGGAGCAGTGGCGCTCGCAGCCGCATGCACCGCCCTGACCACGGTGGACTCCGTCGGCCACGAGCGAGAGCTGACCGACACGCTGCGACGCGGGCTGGCGGCGATACCCGGCGTGTCGTTCCTGCGCGCCTTCGACGACATCGAGGACACGGTCGGCATCGTCACCTTCGTCGTCGACGGGTTCGAGCCCGCTCGCATCGCGTCGTACCTGTCGGGCGAGCACGGAATCGGCGTGCGCGACGGGCGGTTCTGCGCCCACCCGCTGCTCGCGAAGCTCGGTGCTCCCCGCGGTGCGGTGCGTGCAAGCCTCGGTCTGGGAACGTCCGGCGCGGACGTCGACCGTCTGGTCGACGCGGTGTCGGCGCTGGTGGACGAGCGCAGTGTGACGTACGACGCACTCTCCGGCGCGGAGGCGACGAATGGTTAGCATGAGTTTCATGTTCGAGAGCACTCGATGGGCCCGTAGGCACGTCGATCTGTGCCGCGTCTCGTCCACCGCGTGTCACCCCTGAAATACGGCGACTGCACCGCAGCGTTTTATAAGCAGGGCCCACCAGCGCGACAAGGACATCTCATGACAACTGCACCCCGCGTCTCCATCGGGACTCTCGATCTCACCGTCGACGCACCCACGCTCGAGACCGTGCGCATTCAGGCGTCGGATCTGGCGGAGGCACAGGCTCAGCGCTCCCGCTTGCGTCAGGACTTCGCGGCCGCCGGTCACGACCCGGACCAACTCGCGGTGATCCTCGACGTCGACACGCACATCGCCGCCGACGCCCGGACCGCCCGCAAGGACCTGGCCAACTCGGTGTCGGTTCCGGCTCCGCAATCGTTGCTGTACGTCGGCACCGCCTCCGGCCTCGCCGGGCTGATCGCCGACATCAAGGCCGCCGACGTCGCGGACGGGGTGAATCTGCACCCGATTCTCGAGCAGGACCAGGTTCGCAGCCGCATCGTCGACGACGTCCTGCCGGTGCTGGCGGCGCGAGGCGCGGTCCTGAACTCCGAGGCCGTCGCCGGTCTCGCCCAGCCCGGATCGACCCGGAAAGCAAGCTAGTCAGGCCCGACGTCGACCGCCAAGCCTGCGGTGATGCGGAGGAGCTCGCTGTAGGTGGTGCGAAAGAGCGTGTTGGGGTGGCCCCCCGCGGCCCAGAGTTCTTGGTGCAGGCCCAGATCGGTGTCGACGAAGGTCGGCAGGTTGGTCGGGTGGCCGACGGGCGCGACGCCGCCGATCGGCTGACCGGTGGCGTGCTTGACCACGTCGAGCGGTGCGCGCACCAGCGTGCCGTCGAGACGTGCTCCGGTCGCCTCGAGGTTCACGTTGTGTGCGCCGGAGACGAGCAGCAGTACCGGGTCGTCGTCGAGCAGAAACACCAGCGACTTGGTGATCGCACCGACCGGAACACCCACCGCCGCAGCAGCTTCGGCGGCGGTGTGCGTCGGCTCGCTCTGCGTCACGATGACCCCGTGGTGGCCTCGTGAGATCAGAACGTCCGCGACGTGCGCTGCGTTCGGATGCAGGAGCCGAGACATCACGCGCCTCGGGACACGTCCGCCGCGGCGCGCGCTGTGTCGGTCAGTCGTCCGAACATGCGCAGTCGCGCCATGCCGCCGTCGGGGAAGATGTCCATGCGGATCTCGGTGACCGGGTCGGAGTGATCGAGCACGAAACGGTGCCGGGTGTCGGGCTGCAGGCGCGTCCTCGGCAGCAGGTCGAACCACTCGCCGTCGTCGCAGCGTCCCTTCAAAGATGCTGCGCCGGGAGCATTTCCGAGGAAGCACGACGTGTCGAGCTCGGCCAGCGCGATGACGGACTCGCCTGCCAGACGTACCTGGACCCAGTCGTTGGCGTCGTTGCGTCGGCGGGAGGTTTCCCAGCCTTCGCCCATCGCGCGCGGCGGTCCGGGGAAGAGAAGGTTGTTCGGTGAGCTGTAGAACATGTTCGAGCAGGCGGTGACGTATCCGCCGTTCTCGAGGGACGCCAGGTCGATGGGGCCGGCGTCGAGGAACTTCGGGTCGGGACGGCCACGCCCGAGAACCCGCAGGCGCGCCACACCGCCGTCGGGGTAGATGGTCAGTTTGACGTGGGTCCACCGCCCGTCGGACGCCACCTTGAAGCGGTTCTCGGTGTCACCCTCCACGGGACTGCGCGGCACGATGGTGACCCAGTCGACCTCGCTGCGAAGTTCGTCCGTGCTCGGAAAGCCGTCCACCGCAGCAGCTTCGACGGAAATTTCCGGCGGGTAGTTTCCGGTGAACCATCCGGTGTCGACGATGATCGCCTCGACGACGCCCGGCGCACCGAGGCGGACGATGGCCTCGTCGTACCCGGGCTCGCGGCGGCGTCTGGTCTCCCAGCCGTCGTAGATCTGGCCTTTGTGGCCGAACGTGGCGGCTTGATAGACGGCCTTGCCGGGGCGGATCAGGTTCTCCTTCTCCGCGAACGTCTCGTCGTTGGCCCATACGACGGCTCCGCCGAGCGTGCGAACGGCGAGGTCGGGCAGAGGTAACGGGAAGGTCGACGTCATGAGGAGCAGGCTAATACAGCGGATAGCCCTCTTCCGGTCCGAGCATCCGCTCGAGCCTGATGTGGTTGATCCGTGCGAGCTCGTTGCGCATGACCTTGCGCTCGGTCTCGCGGTCGTTGAGCATTCGGCTCTCGATTTCGGCCGTGATGTCCGGTGCGGTCCGCCCCGCCGGCACGCACAGCAGCCGGAACCCGAACAACTCCTGGTAGGCGGCGCAGGCCGACTGCAGGACGGCCTGTTCCGATTCGCTCACCGAAACCGCGCACTGCTCCTGCGCCGACCGAAACCTGTTCATACGGCTGCAGATCGGCGGGTGGCCGGTGAGCGCCTCGTCGATATCGGACTCGGACAACTCGCCGAGCTCGGCGTCGGCAGCGCGGAAGAGATCGTCGTACGACGCGTAGGGCCGCCTGTCGGCGAGGCTGGACGCCCAGGTGACCGAGGGGCAGCACTCGAACAGCGCGTGGACGGCCTGTCGGTGATTCATCGTGTTGAATCGCCCCAGACCGATTCCTTGATGCATCAACATGGCCCAACTATGAGGCTGGTTCAGCGCGTAAGCCAGGTCCGAGCAGGAACTTTGCACAGGCTTAACGCGCCGTAACACGGCGCCGAGGTGGTTCGTTAATGTACGACCATGACCACCTCATGGACCGCGTTCACCGTCGAGCAGGCCGATCACGTCGCCACCGTCACCCTTGTCGGTCCCGGCAAGGGAAACGCGATGGGACCGGACTTCTGGCGCGAACTTCCGCTGCTGTTCGGTGAACTCGACGCCGATCCAGACGTGCGGGCCATCGTTCTTCTGGGGTCCGGCAAGCACTACTCGTACGGCCTCGATCTGCCCGCCATGGCAGGCGAATTCGCACCGCTGATGGGCGAGCGCGCCCTCGCAGAACCGCGCACCGCGTTCCACGGGATGATCAAGCGGATGCAAGCGGCCATCACGGCGGTCGCCGACTGCCGCAAGCCCGTCGTCACGGCCGTGCAGGGATGGTGCATCGGCGGCGCTGTCGATCTCATCTCCGCCGCGGACATTCGCTACGCGAGCGCCGACGCGAAGTTCAGCGTTCGTGAGGTGAAAGTCGCGATGGTGGCCGACGTGGGCTCGTTCGCACGATTGCCGCGCATCCTCTCCGACGGGCATCTGCGCGAGTTGGCGCTGACCGGCAAGGACATCGACGCCGCGCGCGCCGAGAAGATCGGTCTGGTGAACGACGTGTTCGACGACGCCGAGAGCGCGGCAGCAGCGGCGCAGCGGACGGCGGCCGAGATCGCGGCCAACCCGCCCCTCGTCGTGCAGGGTGTCAAGGACGTCCTCGACCACAGTCGTAGTGCAGCCGTGGACGATTCGCTGCGGTACGTCGCCGCGTGGAACGCCGCGTTCCTGCCGTCCGAGGACCTGCAGGAGGCCATCACCTCGGTGTTCGAGAAGCGGCCGGCGCAGTTCCGAGGTCGCTGACCGGCCGGGAAGGCCGGAGGCCGGTCGGGAGGCTGAGGCTTGCCTGGACCCGGGTACAATCCGACAGGTCGGTCGGGCCGAGCAGAAGGACACCAGTGGCCGAACAGCGACAGATTCGGCTGGGCGCCAACGAGCGATCCACTTGCAACGCCATCGCGGTGATGACGCTGGGCTTCGGCATCGTCTCGATGTTCGTCGTCCTGTCCGACGAGGGTCCGCCGTCGACGCTGGGTTTGATCGTTGCTCTCGTCGTGGCCGGTTCGACTGTGCCCGTGGCGCTGTGGTGGTACCGACGCGGTCGTCTGCGAACGCTGATGAGCCCGTGGTTCGTCGTGTATGCCGACGCCGGGGTGACGATCAATTCGCTGCTGTTCCACAGCCGCGACCTCTCGCTGTTCGCCACCAATCTGTTCGTGGTGATCGGGTACTTCGCCCTGTTCCTCGTCGGCCGACGCGCCACGCGTCTACATCTGTGCCTGGTCCTCGCGGTCACGGCATACATCGCGTGGTCCGCGCTCGAGACCGGGCAGCTCAGCGTGTGGTCGGTGGCGTCGCGCGTCGCGATCTCGCTGTTGGTCAACGTCGGCGGCCTGGCCTTCGTGTCGAACTTCAACCTCGAGGTCAGGGCGGTGCTGCGGACCCAGGAAGACCTGGTGCACACCGATCCGCTGACCGGGCTGCTGAATCGTCGCGGGTTCGAGCGAGACGTCGACCGCATGATCGAGCGGATCGAGAGCGGTGAGGCCGCCGACGACATCGCCGTCCTGTCGATCGACATCGACAGCTTCAAGTCGGTCAACGACAGTCACGGTCACGCCGCCGGCGACGAGGTGATCAAGCTCGTCGCCGCACGCCTGTCGGAGGTGCTGGGTGAGAGCGCCTCGATCGCGCGCAGCGGAGGTGAGGAGTTCACCGTCGCCGTCCCCGCGGCGGATCGCGCCGCATTGCACCAGCTGGGCGAACGGGTGCGGACGGTCGTCAGCTGCGAGAGCGACGTCGTCCCGGTGACGGTCAGCGTGGGTGTGACGCGCTTCGATCGCAGCCGCCCGGAGCCGGTGATGTCGGCACTGCGGACCGCCGATTCGGCCATGTACCGGGCGAAACGAGCGGGCGGCAACCGCACTCACATCGCGGAGTGCAGTTCGAGCTGAGTCAGCGGAAAGCGCTCTTCGGGTCGTTCCACAGCTGGTCGGTGAAATCCTCGAGAACGACGAGCACGACCTGATCCTCGGCCCGCCGCAGGATCGACTTGCTGGCACGCACCTGAAGGATGTCGCCCTTGGCGTCGGACATCCGCCAGAGCGAATCGGCGCGGGTGGCCACCGTGGTCAGGAACGTCTCGGCGATGTTCACGCCGAGGCCTTCGCGCTCGGGGAAGATGTCGTGCAGATGCATCCGCTGATCCGACGGGGGCTCGTCGGGGTCGATTCCCATCAACTCGCGGAACGACTCGTTGGCGAAGACGACGGTGCCCTCGGGATCGACTGCGAGCACCGGCACCGGGATCCGGTCGAGGACCACGGTGACGGGTAGCTCCGGAAACTGGTTGGGATCGGAAATGGCCCGAGAAGCCGGATCCCTACGATCGCCGCCGGATTCGCTCATCGATTTCTCCAAACCGTTTCTGTGCACTGATCACTGCTTCGACCGTTACGGATGTACCGGATGCTAGCAGCGAGGGAAGGCTGAGGTCGGCGACCGGTCAGTGCCCGTTCTTGGCGAGTCTCTCGATCGATGCAGTGATCTCGGCCTCCGCCTCGCTTCGGCCCACCCAATCCGAACCCGTGACGTGTTTGTTGGGCTCGAGGTCCTTGTAGTGAACGAAGAAGTGCTCGATCGCGTCGAGTTCGAACTTAGACACGTCGCCGAGATCTTGAATGTGATCCCAGCGCGGATCGCCCGCGGGGACGCACAGAACCTTGTCGTCGCCGCCGGCCTCGTCGACCATCTTGAACATCGCGACGGGACGGGCCTCGACGAGAACGCCGGGGAACACCGATTCCGGGAGAAGCACGAAGGCGTCGAGCGGGTCGCCGTCCTCGCCGAGCGTTCCCTCGATGAATCCGTAGTCGGCGGGGTAGCCCATGGCCGTGTAGAGGTAGCGGTCGAGGCGGACGCGGCCGCTCTCGTGATCGACCTCGTACTTGTTGCGCTGGCCCTTGGGAATCTCGATGGTCACATCGAACTGCACGTGAGGTGTCCTTTGCTCTCCGGCTGACTGTGGCTCGGTCGAAACAGTAGCGGGTCGGCGCGCATCCACGCCCGAACGGACCCCACGGATAGAGTTCCCCGCGTGAGTCAGTGGAAGCGATCGGGCGGAAAGCTGTCCTCTCGGACTCAGGTGACCGTCATGGCCGTGATCGTCGTCGCCGTCGTGTTCGCGCTGACCCTGCTGCTTCTGAACCTCCCGTTCGGTGCGCAGACGTCGGAGGAGCGGGCAGCATCCGTGTCGCCGGAACCGTCGCCGATCACCGCGACGCCGCAGGTCGCGCCCCTTCCCGACGACGCGCCGATCCCGTCGACGGCGGGCTTGTCGGCGGCGCTGGCGGGCCCTCTCGCCGACCCCGACCTCGGACGGTTCACCGGGATCGTGCACGACGCGAAGACCGGCGACGTGCTGTGGTCGAGCAACGAGAACGCGCCCATGACGCCCGCGTCCACCACCAAGGTGCTCACGGCCGCCGCCGCCATGATCGCGCTGCCCGACGACCACCGCGTCGAGACACGCGTGGTCAAGGGCGATCGGGACGGGCAGATCGTCGTCATCGCGGGCGGTGACACCACCCTCACCGCGCAACCCGTCGGCGCACCGGTGTTCTACGCGGGCGGCGCGCGTATCGACGACATCGCCGAGCAGGTGCGGCGATCCGGAGTGCCGGTGAGCAGCATCGTCGTCGACACCAGCATCTACTCCGGCGACCTCCTGGCGAAAGGCTGGTTCCCCGCCGACATCGCCGGCGGCAGCCTGGCGCCCATGGAGCCGCTGATGCTCGACGGTGCGCGCTCGAACCCCCTGGTCGACGAATCGCCGCGCAGCACCACACCGGCGCTCGACGTCGGGCGAGCGCTCGCATCGGCGCTCGGGGTCGACCCGGGCGCGGTGAGCTCGGGCAGAGCGCCGCAGGGCGCCGACCAGCTCGCGAGCGTGCAGTCCGCGCCGCTGCGGCAGCGGCTGGGGCAGATGATGGGATTGTCGGACAACCTTCTCGCGGAGTCGATCGGGCGCGAGATCGCGCTCGACGAGGGCAAACCGGCGTCGTTCTCCGGCGCCGTGGACGCGGTTGTCTCGACGTTGACGACGGCCGGATTCAACGTCAACGGGGTGTCGCTGCAGGACGTGAGCGGTCTGTCCGTCGACAACGTCATTCCGGCTCGGGTGCTCGGCGACGTGGTCACGGCCGCGGCCACGGACTCCGATCCGTCGTCGTCCGACTCGACGGCGCAGCGGGACGAGGAGCTGCGGCCGATGCTCGACTACCTCCCCGTGGCCGGTGCGACGGGCACCCTCGCCGATCGGTACGCGTCCGGTGATCGCACCGCCGCAGGGTGGCTGCGCGCGAAGACCGGAACCTTGTCGACGGCCAGTGCGTTGGCGGGATACGTGGTCGACGCGAGCGGACGGGTACTCACCTTTGCGCTCATGTCGAACGACAGGCCGCCCGAGGTCGGTAGACCGGCCCTCGATGCGGTGGCGTCGACGTTGCGCTCGTGCGGATGCGCGTAGTGGCTCTGGAGGGCGGTTCGAATGGTTGAGACCAAGAGCAACTTCGGCGGGGCCGTCGACTGGTCGCTCGCGGCCACCGTCGGAGCCAAGCTGGCGCCCGCCGGCCCCAAGACCACCCGCTACACCACCGATGCGGCGCTGGCCGAGCTGGCCGACGCCTCGAAGCGCGCCGAGGGTCCCGTCCGCGACGTCACCGGACTGGCCGACGGACTACCGGTGCCCGACGCGCTGATCCTCGATCGGCCCGGCTGGATCAGGGAAGCGTCGAAGTCGATGGGTCATCTGATCGGTGCCGACGAGGGCCACGACGGAGGCTTTCTCGGCGGGAAGCCGGCCGGTGTGCAGGCCGGTGCCATGCTCGCTTTTCTGTCGACGGCCATTCTCGGTCAGTACGACCCGTTCACCGGCCCGAACGGGACCCTGCTGCTGGTCATGCCGAACATCATTTCCGTCGAGCGGACACTTCGCTTGCAGCCGAGCGACTTTCGGCTCTGGGTGTGCCTGCACGAGGTCACGCACCGCGTGCAGTTCTCGTCGTCGCCCTGGCTTGCCCAATACATGCAGGACTGCGTCGCGACGCTGAGCGAGGGCGTAGACGAACCGATCTCCGACGTCATCGGACGCCTGAGCACCGCGCTGCGTCAGCGGTCCTCGGGCGAGGCGGACGCGTCCAGTCAGGGGATCGTCGGGCTGCTCCGCGCCACGCAGGCCGAGCCGCAGCGCGAGGCACTCGACCGGCTGCTGATGCTCGGCACGCTGCTCGAAGGTCACGCCGACCACGTGATGGATGCCGTCGGACCCGCGGTGGTTCCGACGGTGGCGAGCATCCGAACTGCGTTCGACCGCAGAAGAACTCGCAAGCAGAACCCGTTGCAGCGCCTGATCAAGATGCTTCTCGGAATGGACGCCAAGATGGCGCAGTACGTGCGCGGCAAGGCGTTCGTCGATGCCGTGGTGGGCACGGTCGGCATGGAGCGGTTCAACACAGTGTGGACCGACGCGGACACGTTGCCGCGCACCGCCGAGATCGACGACCCGGATGCGTGGATTCGCCGAGTTCTCGGCTGATGTTCGATCGTCCTGCGCTGCACGAGATTCGGCTGGCGGTGCGGGCGTGGCGTCGCGAACACGGGGTGGACGAGGCGGTGGTGGCACTGTCCGGCGGCGCCGACTCCCTGGCTCTGACGGCCGCGGCGGTTGCCGAGATGGCGACGGTCCGCGCGGTTGTCGTCGACCACGGTCTGCAGGCTGGTTCGGCGCAGGTTGCCGCTGTCGCCGTCGAGCAGGCACTGCAATTCGGTTGCAGCGCAGCACAAGTCGTGACGGTGCAGGTGAGCGGTTCGGGTGGTCCCGAAGCTGCGGCCAGGCGCTCGCGCTACGCGGCCCTCGACGACGCCCGCGCCGGTGTGCCAGTTCTGTTGGGGCACACCCTCGACGACCAGGCGGAGACGGTTCTGCTCGGTCTCGGTAGAGGGTCCGGGCCCCGCTCGATTCGCGGGATGGCGCCCTACGACCCGCCGTGGGGACGACCACTGCTCGGCGTGCGACGCGAGCGCACGCGCGCGGCCTGCGCGGAGTTGGGCGTGCAGCCGTGGGAGGACCCGCACAACACCGACCCCGCCTACACCCGAGTGCGCATCCGCCGGGAGGTACTGCCGTTGCTCGACGACGTGTTGGCCGGGGGAGTCGCGGAGGCATTGGCGCGGACCGCCGGGCAGCTGCGGGAGGACGGTGACGTGCTCGACGGGCTGGCGTCTGACGTCCTGGCGACCGCGACACGCGATGAGGACCTCGACGTCGGCGCCCTCGAGGGGGTCCCGTCGGCGGTGCGCCGACGCGTGATCCGGTCCTGGTTGCTCGCGGGCGGAGCGAGCGCCGTGACGGCGGGCCAGTTGCAGTCCGTCGACGATCTGATCGGGCGGTGGCGCGGTCAGGGTGAGGTGGCGGTGGCGGGGAGGCCGGAGGCCGGTCGGGATGTGGCGGGAAGGCCGGAGGCCGGTCCGGATGTGGCGGGAAGGCCGGGAGGTTCGCCGGCTCTGAGGCCGGTGAGGTTGGTCGTCTCTCGTAAGCATGGCAGGCTGACGCTCGGAAAATCTGCTGCCGCGCTCTGAAGGGAAACCGCCGTGTACGAGGGCGACATCGCATCGGTCCTGATCTCCGAAGAAGAGATCGACAAAAGGATCGCCGAGCTGGCCGCAGAAATTGCCCAGCGTTATCCCGTCGGTGCACCCGAGGGCGACTTGCTGTTGGTCGGCGTTCTCAAGGGCGCCATCATGTTCATGACCGATTTCGCGCGGGCGCTCCCGATCCCGACGCAGCTCGAGTTCATGGCCGTGAGTTCGTACGGGTCGTCGACGTCGTCGTCGGGCGTCGTGCGCATTCTCAAGGACCTCGATCGCGACATCCACGGCCGCAACGTGCTGATCGTGGAGGACATCATCGACTCCGGGCTCACCCTGTCGTGGCTCAAGCGCAACCTCGCGACGCGTCAGCCGGCGTCGCTCGAGGTGGTGACGCTGCTGCGTAAGCCCGACGCGATCAAGGTCGACGTCGAGGTGGCCAACGTGGGCTTCGACATTCCGAACGAGTTCGTCGTCGGCTACGGGCTCGACTACAACGAGCGCTACCGCGATCTGCCCTACATCGGCACCCTCGAGCCGAAGGTGTACGGCGGCTGAAACCGCTTCCACCTCGGCGGTGATCACGGTCATAGTGCGCGAGATTCCGCTCGAAGCGAACCGTTTCGCCGTGATCACCGAATGAGTAAGGGAACCCGAACAGGCTCACCGGGCGTTGAACAGTTCAGTGGGCCACGCTTGTCGCAGGTGGTTCCCTACGTACCGACCAGCCGGACACCGTTCGCGGTAACCTGACATGTCCGGTGCGTAGCCGACTCACGCACACCGAACTGCCACCGAGGGCGACGCACGTATGAATCGCAAGACCGTTTTCCGCAACCTGGCGATCGTCGCTGCCGTTCTGTTGGTGATCTATGCCTTCAGCTACTTCGGCAACACCACTCGCGACTGGACGAATGTCGACACCTCCGTCGCGATCAGCCAGCTCGACGCCAAGAACGTCGAGAAGGCGCAGATCGACGACCGTGAGCAGGCCGTTCGGCTGACGCTGAAGAACGGTGACTCCACGAACGGCGATACGCAGATCATCGCCAAGTACCCCGACTCGGTGTCCGGCCAGATCTTCGACAAGGTTGCGGCGTCCGGCGCGCAGAGCTACAACACGACGGTCACCACCGAGAGCTGGTGGACCTCGATCCTCGTCTTCCTGCTGCCCATGGTGATCCTGCTCGGCCTCTTCGTCTTCGTGATGGGACGCATGCAGGGCGGCGGGCGCGGTGGCGTGATGGGCTTCGGCAAATCGAAGGCCAAGCAGCTCACCAAGGACATGCCCAAGACCACGTTCGCCGACGTCGCGGGCGCGGACGAAGCAGTCGAAGAGCTGTACGAGATCAAGGATTTCCTGCAGAACCCGGCCCGCTATCAGGCGCTCGGCGCCAAGATCCCGCGCGGCGTCCTTCTTTACGGGCCTCCCGGAACCGGCAAGACGCTCCTCGCGCGCGCCGTCGCCGGCGAGGCGGGCGTCCCGTTCTTCACCATTTCCGGTTCGGACTTCGTCGAGATGTTCGTCGGCGTCGGTGCCTCCCGCGTGCGCGACCTCTTCGAGCAGGCCAAGCAGAACAGCCCCTGCATCATCTTCGTCGACGAGATCGACGCCGTCGGCCGCCAGCGCGGCGCCGGCATGGGCGGTGGCCACGACGAGCGCGAGCAGACGCTCAACCAACTCCTCGTGGAGATGGACGGCTTCGGTGAGCGCACCGGCGTCATCCTCATCGCCGCCACCAACCGTCCCGACATTCTCGACCCCGCCCTGCTGCGCCCGGGACGCTTCGACCGTCAGATTCCGGTCGGTGCACCCGACCTCGCCGGTCGTCGCGCCATCCTCAAGGTGCACTCCAAGGGCAAGCCGATCGCTCAGAACGCGGACCTGGAAGGTCTCGCCAAGCGAACCGTCGGCATGTCCGGCGCCGATCTGGCCAACGTCATCAACGAGGCCGCACTGCTCACCGCTCGCGAGAACGGAACCGTCGTCACCGAGGCTGCTCTCGAGGAGTCGGTGGACCGTGTCGTCGGTGGTCCGCGACGCAAGAGCCGCATCATCAGCGAGCACGAGAAGAAGATCACGGCGTACCACGAGGGCGGGCACACGCTCGCGGCGTGGGCTATGCCCGATATCGAGCCGGTCTACAAGGTCACGATTCTCGCTCGCGGTCGCACCGGCGGACACGCCATGACGGTGCCCGAGGACGACAAGGGTCTGATGACCCGCTCGGAGATGATCGCTCGCCTGGTCATGGCGATGGGTGGTCGCGCTGCCGAGGAACTCGTGTTCCACGAGCCCACCACCGGCGCGTCGTCGGACATCGATCAGGCGACGAAGATCGCGCGCGCCATGGTCACCGAGTACGGCATGAGCTCCAAGCTCGGCGCGGTCCGCTACGGCCAGGAGCAGGGCGATCCGTTCCTGGGCCGCTCGATGGGCGTGCAGTCGGACTACTCGCACGAGGTCGCCAAGGAGATCGACGGCGAGGTGCGCAACCTCATCGAGGCGGCTCACACCGAGGCGTGGTCCATCCTCAACGACTACCGCGACGTGCTCGACGTGCTGGCCACCGAACTGCTCGAACGCGAAACGCTCACCCGCAAGGACCTGGAGAAGATCTTCACCGGCGTCGAGAAGCGGCCGCGCATCACCGCGTTCAACGACTTCGGCGATCGCATTCCGTCGTCCAAGCCGCCGGTCAAGACGCCGCGCGAGCTCGCTCTCGAGCGCGGGGAGACCTGGCCTCCCGTGTCGGTCGTCAAGGAGCCGAGTTACGCGTCGGCTCTGCAGGCACCGTCCGAGCAGCGGGGCGGCGGCTACTCGAACGGCAGTGGCGGTTACTCGGGTGGCAACGGTGGTCGCTCGAACGGCAACGGCCATTCCGGGCAGAACGGCGGTGGCTACCAGAACGGCGGCTACCAGAACGGTGGCGGCGCCTACCCGCGTCCCCACGGATCGATGCCGGACTACGGCGCGCCCGCGGGCTGGTCCGCACCCGGATGGCCGCCGCGCGATTCGGACGACGCGGCACGGGGCGGGTTCAGCGAACCGCCGCAGCCCCTGCCGCCCCAAACTCGTGAACCCCAGCCGCGTGAACAGCAGCAGCCGTACGGCGAGCCGCAGTACGGGCAGCCGCAGTACGGGCAGCCGCAGTACAGCCAGCCTCAGTACGGCCAGCCTCAGTACGGTGAACCCCAATACGGCCAGCCCGACGACGGTCGGCCGCACAACGGCGAGCCCGACTACGGCGATTACCGGCAGCCGCCGGCGCAGCCCGGTTACGGACACCCCGGCGAGGAGCAGCCGCGGTGGCAGCCGCCCGCCGACGAGGCCGAAGGTCCGAACGGACGCTGACACCGAATGCTCGGTGGACTGTCGCAGGACAGTCGTTGGGGGCAACGATGCCCACCTGCTGAAAGGTATGGAATCAGTGACGATCAACGGGGTCGAGACCGAGCCTCTGTCAGTTTCGTCGGGTAAGCCGTTCGACCAGGCGCGGGCCGAGGCAGCGGTGAGGGAGCTTCTGCTCGCCGTCGGCGAGGATCCGGAACGCGAGGGGCTGCAGGACACACCTGCCCGCGTCGCGCGCGCCTACAAAGAGATGTTCGGCGGCTTGTTCACCGATCCGGACGCGGTGCTCAACACCACGTTCGACGAGTCCCACCAGGAATTGGTCATGGTGCGCGACATCCCGATGTACTCCACCTGCGAGCACCACCTCGTGTCGTTCCACGGGGTCGCGCACGTCGGATACATCCCGGGGAAGACGGGCCGGGTGACGGGCTTGTCCAAGCTCGCCCGCGTCGTCGACCTGTACGCCAAGCGTCCGCAGGTCCAGGAGCGTTTGACGACGCAGATCGCCGACGCTCTGGTGCGCAAACTCGAACCGCGAGGAGCCATCGTGGTCATCGAGGCCGAGCACCTCTGCATGGCGATGCGCGGCATCCGCAAACCCGGTGCGTCCACCACCACGTCGGCGGTGCGCGGCATCTTCCAGTCCAGTGCAGTTTCCCGTTCCGAGGCATTGAACCTGATACTGCGTAAGTGATCGACACAGCTCTGCCCAGACCCGGACGTCCGGTGGTGATGGGTGTTCTCAACGTGACCACCGATTCCTTCTCCGACGGCGGGCGCTATCTGGACACCGCGAAAGCCGTCGCGCACGGTCTGGACCTGCACCGAGCCGGAGTCGACATCGTCGACGTGGGCGGGGAGTCGACGCGGCCCGGGGCGTCGCGGGTCGATCCCGACGTCGAGGCGTCGCGCGTGGTTCCGGTCATTTCCGAACTGTCGGCCGCGGGTGTTCGTGTGAGTGTCGACACGATGCGCTCGACAGTGGCCGCTGCTGCCGTCGACGCGGGGGCAGCGCTGGTGAACGACGTGTCCGGTGGACGCGCCGATCCGTCGATGGCGTCCGTCGTCGCCGACGCCGGGCTGCCGTGGATCCTCATGCACTGGCGGTCCGACTCGGACTGGGTCCACCGCGGAGGTGCCGAGACGTACGCCGACGTGGTCGACGACGTCCGACGCGAACTGCTCGAGCAGGCCGACCTGGCGTTGGCCGCGGGCGTGCGCGCCGACCGAGTGGTCCTGGACCCCGGACTCGGGTTCGCGAAGAACGCCGAGCACAACTGGCAACTACTGCGCGGACTCGAGCATCTCGTCGACACGGAGTTCCCCATCCTGGTCGGGGCCTCCCGCAAACGATTCCTCGGAACGCTGCTGGCCGACGCCGACGGGGCGCCTCGCCCACCGCACGAGCGCGATGTCGCCACCGCCGCGATCTCCCTGCTCGCCGCTCAGCACGGCGCATGGGGTGTCCGAGTGCACGACGCGGCGGGCAGCCTGGACGCGTTGACCGTACTCCGCGAATGGAACGAGGCACGATGAGCGATCGAATAGAGTTGCGCGGCTTGAAGGTTCGCGGACACCACGGCGTCTTCGATCACGAGAAGCGCGACGGTCAGGATTTCCTGATCGACATCGTGGTGTGGATGGATCTCGCGCCGGCCGGGGCGTCCGACGACCTGACGGACACGCTGCACTACGGCGAACTCGCCGAGGCGGCGGCCGCGATCGTCTCGGGACCGCCGTACGACCTCATCGAGACGGTCGCCGGAAAGATCGCCGACGGGGTCCTGACGGACTCGCGCGTGGACCGAGTCGAGGTGACCGTGCACAAACCGTCCGCACCGATTCCCCTGACCTTCGCCGACGTCGCCGTGGTCGTCGTGCGGGACCGCCCCCGGTGAAGGCGGTGCTGTCCATCGGCAGCAACGTCGGCGACAGCCTCGCCCACCTGCAGTCGGTGCTCGACGACCTCGGTGACGCCGTCACCGCTGTGTCCGCTGTGTACTCGACGGCGCCGTGGGGAGGGGTCGAACAGCAGGACTTCCTCAATGCCGTCGTGCTGGTGGACGACGCCGACACCGATTGCTGGGGCTGGCTCCGCCGCGGGCAGGAGCTGGAGCGTGCCGCGCAGCGCACACGTGTGCAGCACTGGGGTCCGCGCAGCCTGGACGTGGACGTCGTGGTGTGCGAGGACGTGCGCAGCGATCATCCCGAACTCGTTCTGCCGCATCCTCACGCCCACGAACGGGCGTTTGTGTTGGTGCCGTGGTTGGACGTCGACGCGGATGCGTTGCTCGGTGGGGTTCGCGTCGCCGATCTACTTGCAGCACTTCCGGAGGCCGAACGGAACGGTGTGCGGCGCACGGATCTCGCCCTCGTCGGACCAACGTCGTGAAGCCGACGCGAGTGCGCGAGCTGCTCGGGTTGTTCGCCGTGGCAGCTGTCGCCACCTGGATCGTGGTGCGCGTGGCGTACGGATCGCTGCCACCGATCTCGGTGCTGGCGGCGTCGTCGCTGTTCCCGGTCGCAGTGCTGGTGGTGGTGCTCGCTTTCGTCATCCGCAATCGCGTGCGGAACCGGCGAGTCGGCGACGGGCCGAATCAGTTGCACCCCATCACAGTGGCCCGGTCGGTGGCGCTGGCCAAGGCATCCGCGCTGGTCGGGTCCGCGGCCGCCGGCGTGTGGCTCGGCTTTCTCGTCCACGTCGTACCGCAACGGGCGACGCTGCGGGCAGCAGCCGCCGACACGCCCGGTGGGATCGTCGGACTGATTGCGGGTCTCGTGCTCGCCGCCGCTGCCCTGTGGCTCGAGCACTGCTGCCGCACCCCCGATGACGAAATGGACAACCCAGCCACCTGATTTTTGTGGCATATCACGGGCGCTCGCCGGAATTCCGTGCGGTTGTTGCCGGGGCGATCGGTCTGGTGCCGTTACCCTTGAGTTCATGACGGACACCGGTCGCACCAAGGCCCCTCGCCGTACGCGGCGCGGCGGCAGCCAAGCGATCATGGCCGGTCTGGTCTTTCTAGGGGTCGTCGCCAGCATCATCCTGATGCTCACCGACAGCGTGCAATGGCTCCGATTGGGCATCGTGATCGCGTTGTGGGCAGCGATCATCGGTGCGTTCGCGATGACGAAGTACCGGCGTGACTCCACCGCCGACCAGGTCAAGGCCCGCGATCTGCAGACCGTCTACGAACTGCAGCTCGAACGCGAGATCGCCGCGCGTCGCGAGTACGAACTGGGTGTCGAAGCTCGCGTGCGAGGCGAGGTCAACGGCGACTCCTCCGAACTTCGTGCACTGCGCGCCGAGTTGGCGTCGCTGCGGCGAAGCCTCGAGATGCTGTTCGACGGAGCGCTGCCCGAGGATCGTGCCGCCATCGCCGGCGAAGCGATGCGCATGCGCGAACTCGCCGACCGGTCCTACAGCGGCTACCAGCCGGCGCCGTCCGGGTTGTACGTGCGCGCCCCATTCGCCACGCCCGCCGACGAACCCGTCACCGCGGAGACGTCGGTCATCCACGGCGAGTTCGATTCGGCCGGCTCGTTCCGGCCCGCACCGGGGTGGTCGGCGTCGGCACCGGCGGAGCCCGAAACGCACAGTGCAGCAGACGAAGACGACATCCCCGAATTCGACATGCCACAGCGCGAGCCGACTCCGTACGAGTCGACGGCGTACTCCTCGCGCGACGATGAGCCGGAGACCTTCGAGCCGGTGACGTTCGAGGAGGATCGGTTCGACGAGTCGTGGTACGGGCCGGTGGAGGAGCCGGAGGTCGAGCCGGTTGTGGAGGCTCCGGAAGCTGCTGCTGTTGAGCCCGCAGCTTCTGCGCCGACTCCCGCTTCTGACCTGACTCAGGGGCCCCCTCGTGTCGACTATCACGGTGAGGGGCGCCCTGAGTCGATGGTCGACGACCCGACACCGGCATCAACCCCCGACTCTGAGTCGAAGGTCGACGACCCGGCACCGACCCCCGACCCGGTCGAGACCCCGTCGCAGCCCGACGCCGAGGTGCCCGAGTCGGGCAGACGCTCGCGTCGACGCGCAGCCGAGGGCGATTCCACGGAAGCCAACGGGGGCGCGCATTCGAGCGGCCGGTCCGTGGCAGAAATCCTCGCCGGAATCGGCGGCTCGACGGACAGCGGCACCGCTGAGGTCGGTCGGCGGCGTCGTCGCGCGGATTAGTCGGTCCGCCCCACTGCACGCCCGAGAGTGACGTAGGTCTCGCTCGTGGCAATCGCTCGCCCGCGACCGATACTGTGTGCGAGAACGTCCGGTACCCGCCTGCGGGACTGGAACGAGGAGAGGATTTTCGGTGACCTCTGGGATCACATCTGACCCCGCACCAGCACGTTTGTCCGTCGGAGTGGTGTCCGCGGGTCGCGTCGGGACTGCCGTGGGTGAGGCGCTCGAACGCGTCGGCCATGTTGTTTTCGGTGTTGCGGCCGTGTCGGACGCCTCCCGCGCTCGCGCGCAGGAACGCCTGCCCGACGCGCAGATTCTGTCCGCGACGGACGTTGCCCGGCAGTCGGAGCTACTGATCCTGGCCGTTCCGGACCAGGAACTGGGCGCTCTGATCAGCGGCCTCGCCACGACGGACGCGGTGAAGCCGGGGACGCTGGTAATGCACGTGTCCGGCGCCAACGGCATCTCGATTCTGGAGCCACTGACCGCACGCGGCGCTGTTCCGCTGGCGATCCACCCGGCGATGACATTCAGCGGCAAGGCCGAGGACACCGCGCGACTGCAGTCGGCGTGCTTCGGCGTGACCGCACGCGACGACATCGGTTACGCCATCGCGCAGGCACTCGTTCTGGAGATGGGCGGTGAGCCGGTCCGGGTTCGCGAAGATGCCCGCACGCTCTATCACGCAGCCCTCGCGCACGGCAGCAATCATCTGGTGACGGTCGTGGTCGACGCCTTGGATGCGCTACGCGCAGCGCTCGCTCATCAGGAACTGATGGGCCAAGAGCTCGTGCTCGACGCGCCGGGCGGCGTCGCCGAGCGAGTACTCGCCCCGCTCCTGTCGGCGGCGCTCGACAACGTGCTCCGACGCGGTCAGTCGGCGTTGACCGGTCCCGTCGCACGGGGCGATACCGCCACCGTCGCACAGCATCTCGACGCTCTCGTCGAGGTGGACCCGCGGATCGCGGCCGGCTACCGGGCACTGTCGTTGCGTACTGCGCAGCAGGCTCGGGCCGGCGACGACATGGTGACATTGCTGGAGAAGTGGGAGTCCACGACATGAGCGTCTACGTTCCCGGTGAACTCACCGTCCACCACGACCCGCAGACCATCACCTCCATCTCGCGGGCACTGCGCGGTGTTGGGCGGCGGGTCACGCTGGTACCGACCATGGGCGCTCTGCACGCGGGGCACCTCCACCTGGTGGAGCAGGCCAAACGTGGTGGCGCAGTGGTCATCGTGTCCATCTTCGTCAATCCTCTGCAGTTCGGGGTGGGCGAGGATCTGGACAAGTACCCGCGCACCCTCGACGCCGACGTGGAACTTCTGCGCAAGGCCGGCGTCGAGGTGGTGTTCGCGCCGAGCGCGCAGGACATGTACCCGAACGGTCCGCGCACGACGGTTCATCCCGGACCCGTCGGCGAGCAGCTCGAAGGGAGCTCGCGGCCAACCCATTTCGCCGGGATGCTGACCGTGGTCGCCAAGCTTCTCCAGATTGCGCGTCCCAACACGGCCTATTTCGGCGAGAAGGACTATCAGCAACTGGTGCTGATCACGCAGATGGTCCGCGACCTGAACTTCGACGTCGAGATCGTCGGAGTGCCGACTCTGCGGGAGCACGACGGGTTGGCCCTGTCCTCGCGCAATCGATTCCTCGATCCCGCGCAACGGAGTGCTGCGGTGGCACTGTCCGCGGCGCTGCTGGCGGGACAGCACGCTGGGCGTGCGGGCGCGGATGCCGTTCTCGCGGCAGCGAAGTCGGTGCTCGACGCGGTTCCGGAAGTATCCGTCGACTACCTCGCTCTGCGCGGTGTCGACCTCCTGGACCCACCCACCGAAGGCGACGCACGCCTGCTCGTCGCCGCACGTGTCGGGCCGACGCGCTTGATCGACAACCTGCTCGTTTCCCTCGAACCTCAGGAATGACGCCATGTTTCGTACCATGATGAAGTCCAAGATCCATCGCGCGACGGTGACGCACGCCAACTTGCACTACGTGGGGTCCGTTACGATCGATCAGGATCTTCTCGACGCGTCCGACCTGCTCGAAGGCGAACAGGTGACGATCGTCGACATCGACAACGGGGCCCGTCTCGAGACCTACGTCATCGCCGGTGAGCGCGGCACCGGGATCATCGGGATCAACGGCGCCGCGGCGCATCTCGTCGATGTCGGGCATCTGGTCATCATCATCGCCTACGGGGTGATGAACGAGCAGGAGGTGCGCGAGTACGCGCCGTCCGTCGTGTTCGTCGATTCTCGCAATGCTGTTCTCGAGCTGGGTGTCGATCCGGCTCACGCTCCGTCCGGCTCGGGTCTGACCGACCCGAGGGTGTTGGTGTAGCAATGCTGCTGACCGTCGATGTTCGGAACACGAACATCGTGCTGGGCGTCTTCTCGGGCATCGGTTCCAACGCAAAACTGTTGCGGGACTGGCGTATGCGCACGGATGCCTCCATGACGGCCGACGAACTCGCCCTCACGTTCCGTGGTCTGCTGGGAAGCGACGCCGACTCGATCACCGGTGTGGCCGCCCTGTCGACGGTTCCGTCGGTGCTGCGTGAGATTCGCACCATGCTGGACCGCTACTGGTCGCACGTGCCGCAGGTTGTCGTGGAACCCGGTGTGCGAACGGGTGTTCCGTTGCTGGTGGACAATCCGAAGGAAGTCGGCGCGGACCGCATCGTCAACAGTCTTGCGGCGCACCACTTCTACGATGCGCCGTGCATCGTCGTCGATTTCGGCACGTCGACCTGTGTGGACGTCGTCTCGGCCAAGGGGGAGTTCCTCGGTGGTTCGATCGCGCCCGGAGTCGAGATCTCGATGGATGCGTTGGCCTCTCGTTCGGCGGCGCTGAGGAAGGTCGAGCTGGCGCGCCCACGTGGAGTTCTGGGGAAGAACACCGTCGAGGCCATGCAGTCCGGCGCGGTCTTCGGTTTCGCTGGTCTGGTCGACGGAATCGTCGCGCGCATCCGGGCGGAAGTGCCGGGGTTCGGCGGCAACGACGTGGTCGTGGTGGCCACCGGTGACAGCGCCGGTCTGTTCGTCGACGAGTCCACGTCCATCGACGAGCACGAGCGTGACCTGACCTTGGAGGGTCTGCGACTGGTGTTCGAGAGGAATCAGGCCCGCAAGCGGTAGGGGTGGCGTGATCATGCGTTTCTGTGCCACACTTGCTCCCGTGAATCGCTGCACGGGAACTCAGGAGTGTTGTCGGGGCTGACCGCTGCCCTGACTTTTTCGCACACTTCCTGGAGTCTGTCTCGTGCTTTCTTCTGTATTGCCGACGCGTCTGCGTCCGGCCGATCTGCTCAGAATCACCGACCAAGGTGCGTCCGATGTGCTGGACGGCCGCTTCGACTCGCTGCTCCCGGCGAGCTACCCCACCGACGAACGATGGTCTGTGCGTTTGCATTCCGACGACGACGTCGACGTGTGGCTGATCAGCTGGGTGCCGGACCGGTCGACCGAGCTGCACGATCACGCCGGGTCCATAGGAGCGCTCACCGTGCTCAGCGGATCGGTCGCCGAGCTGCGCTGGACGGGAGAGTCGCTGCGGCACAGGCGACTCGACGCCGGTGACCAGGCGTCCTTCCCGCTCGGCTGGGTGCACGACGTGATGTGGGCGCCGGAGCCGGCGTCAGCACCTCGTCGACCCACACTCAGCGTTCACGCATACTCCCCACCGTTGACGGCGATGTCGTATTACGAAGTGACGCACGGTGGTTCGCTGCGCCGCACCCGATCCGAGCTGACCGATACGCCCGAGGGAGACGCGTGATGAACATCGACGACATGCTCGCGCGCGCCCGTTCCACCTACGAGCGCACCTATGCCTTCGACCTTGCCGAGCGAGTGGCGCGCGGCGCTGTCGTCGTCGACATCCGCCCGCAGGCGCAGCGCGCGGCCGAGGGGACTCTCCCCGGCGCCCTCGCCATCGAGCGCAACGTGCTGGAGTGGCGGTGCGACCCGACGAGCAGTGCGCGGCTCAAGATCGCTGTCGACCACGACGTCGAATGGATCATCCTGTGCTCGGAGGGCTACACCTCGAGCCTCGCCGCGGCAGCGCTGCAGGAACTCGGGCTGCACCGCGCGACCGACCTCGTCGGCGGGTACCAGGCACTGAAGGCTGCGGAATTGACGAATGTGCTTTCCCGCGCGAGGCATTGCGTGCGGGAGGGAAACACGCTGGTGTCGCACTGAGGCTCCGGCTACGGGCACTCCGGATCGCTCCGTACCCCCGCAATCGGCAGTGCCCGACGCGATCCGCGGTGCCCCAGCCCCGTGCCCCTGCAATCGGCGGTGCCCCAGCCCCCACACCTACGGCTAGCCCCCGCCACCACGCCCGATAGGCTAAGAAGTCGTGACCGATACACCCGACTCCGCCGAATCCGGCCGGCCTCCGGCCTCCGCGCCGCACGACGACACTCCCGAACAGCTCCGTATCCGCCGCGACAAGCGCGACCGGGTTCTGGCGGAGGGTCGCGAGGCGTACCCGGTGTGCGTCCCTCGTACGCATTCGCTGCGGGAGATTCGCGAGCAGTTCCCCGAGCTCGAGCCCGACGCGCACACGGGGCTCGAGGTGGGCGTCGCGGGACGGGTGATCTTCCTGCGCAACACCGGCAAGCTGTGCTTCGCCACTCTGCAGGAGGGTGACGGCACGCAACTGCAGGCCATGATCTCGCTGGCCGGCGTGGGGGAGGATGCCCTCGCGATGTGGAAGTCGGACGTCGACCTCGGTGATTTCGTGTTCGTGCACGGTGAGGTCATCAGTTCGCGACGCGGAGAGCTCAGCGTCATGGCGGATTCGTGGTCGCTCGCGGCCAAGTCGCTTCGGCCTCTGCCCGTCGCGCACAAGGAGATGAACGAGGAGACGCGCGTTCGCCAGCGCTACGTCGATCTGATTGTCCGGCCGGCGGCACGGGAGAACGCGCGCAAGCGAGTGGCGGTCGTTCGCGAGCTTCGCAACGGCCTCGAGCGCCGCGGATTCCTCGAGATCGAGACGCCGATGCTGCAGACGCTGCACGGCGGAGCGGCGGCTCGGCCCTTCGTGACCCGGTCGAATGCGCTGGACATCGAGCTGTTCCTCCGCATCGCGCCGGAGCTGTTCCTCAAGCGAGCCGTGGTCGGAGGCATCGACCGGGTCTTCGAGATCAACCGCAACTTCCGCAACGAGGGCGTCGACTCCACGCACTCCCCGGAGTTCGCGATGCTCGAGACGTACGAGGCCTACGGCACGTACGACGACTCGGCCGTGATGACGCGCGAGCTGGTGCAGGACATTGCGCTGGCCGTTTTCGGCTCGCACGTCGTCACGCTGGCCGATGGCAGCGAGTACGACTTCGGCGGTGAGTGGAAGACGATGGAGATGTACCCGTCGCTGTCCGCGGCGATCGGCACCGAGGTGACTCCGGATACCACCGTCGACGAGTTGCTGGCCCTCGCCGAGCAGGTCGGCCTCGAGGTTCCGTCGGGCAAGGGCTGGGGACACGGCAAGCTGGTCGAGGAGCTGTGGGAGAACCAGTGCGGCGATCAGCTGTACCAGCCGACGTTCGTGCGGGACTTCCCGGTGGAGACCTCGCCGCTGACCCGGCAGCACCGGAGCAAGCCCGGGGTGGTCGAGAAATGGGACCTCTACGTGCGCGGATTCGAATTGGCGACCGGCTACTCCGAGCTGATCGACCCGGTGATCCAGCGGGAGCGGTTCGTCGACCAGGCTCGTCTGGCGTCCGCAGGTGACGACGAGGCAATGGTTCTGGACGAGGATTTCCTCGCTGCGATGGAGTACGCCATGCCTCCCACGACGGGAACGGGAATGGGAGTGGACCGTCTGTTGATGGCGTTGACCGGATTGGGCATACGGGAAACTGTGCTGTTTCCGATCGTTCGACCGGGTCGGGCCTGACAACGGGTATAGAATCCGATCATACGGTTGGTATTGCTCCTCGAACCCGGACAGGTAATCTGTATCTCTCGGGGGAGCGTGGGATCGCCCGCGGCAAGGGGGATTGCGAACAGATGGTCAAGAAGGTCACGGTTACATTGGTCGACGACCTCGACAACGTGCCGGCGTCGGAGACTGTGATGGTGGGGCTCGACGGCAGTTGGTACGAGATCGACCTGTCGGACTCGAACGCCGACCTGCTGCGTAAACAGATGCAGCAGTGGATCATTCATGCGCGCAAAGTCTCCCGGCGCCAGCGCTCTGCCTCGCCGAACGGTCAGCGGGACGGGGCGTCGACGCCCCGAACCAGAGGCGCTGCCGACCGCGCCCGCAGCGCGGCAATCCGTGAATGGGCGCGAAAGCAGGGCTTCGAAATATCGGCCCGTGGCCGCATTTCCTCCGAGGTCGTTCGCGCCTACGAGAACGCCGAGTAGTTCCCCGGCGCCGTCATTCGATCGAATGAATCGACACGGCGGCTCGCCATTTTCGACCGAATTGCGTTCGCTCGGGGCGGACGGACGTCGGTAACGATTGGTCGAGGTCGGGCGTTGAACA
The DNA here is from genome assembly GCF_059691855.1 of Rhodococcus sp. 320_ES. Taxonomy (NCBI): domain Bacteria; kingdom Bacillati; phylum Actinomycetota; class Actinomycetes; order Mycobacteriales; family Nocardiaceae; genus Rhodococcus; species Rhodococcus sp. 320_ES. Next base: position 661,219 of record NZ_JCAWAG010000003.1, read on the forward strand.
CTTCGAAGGGTCCGGTCGACATCGTCGCCGTTTCGCCGCCAGCGGAATCTGGTTGGAGGCACGGCAGCCTGCGGGTGTGGCAACTAGACTGAACTCGGGGTCGTGGAATCTGCTGATCGGCGTCGAATACTCGGCGTAGGGATATCGCGATTGGCCCATCGATGCGGCATCTGCGGTGGGCGAGGTCCGGACAACAGGTCCGATGGCCTGCCAGTCATGAGTGTGAGGGAGAACGATGTTCGAGAGGTTTACCGACCGCGCACGGCGCGTCGTCGTCCTGGCCCAAGAAGAGGCCCGGATGCTCAACCACAACTACATCGGCACGGAGCACATCCTGCTGGGTCTCATCCACGAGGGTGAAGGCGTGGCGGCGAAGTCTCTGGAGTCGCTCGGGATCTCCCTCGAGGGTGTACGCAGCCAGGTCGAGGAAATCATCGGCCAGGGCCAGCAGGCTCCGTCGGGTCACATCCCGTTCACTCCGCGTGCCAAGAAGGTCCTCGAGCTGAGCCTGCGTGAGGCTCTCCAGCTCGGACACAACTACATCGGCACGGAGCACATCCTGCTCGGCCTCATTCGTGAGGGCGAGGGCGTTGCAGCTCAGGTGCTGGTCAAGCTCGGCGCCGACCTGAACCGGGTTCGCCAGCAGGTCATCCAGCTGCTGTCCGGATACCAGGGCAAGGAGCCCAGCGAGTCCGGCAGTAGCCGCGGCGAGGCGGGAACCCCGTCGACCTCCCTCGTGCTCGACCAGTTCGGCCGCAACCTCACGCAGGCCGCACTCGAAGGCAAGCTCGACCCGGTCATCGGGCGTGCGAAGGAAATCGAGCGCGTCATGCAGGTGCTGTCGCGTCGTACCAAGAACAACCCGGTCCTGATCGGTGAGCCCGGCGTCGGCAAGACCGCCGTCGTCGAGGGGCTCGCGCAGGCCATCGTCAACGGCGAGGTGCCGGAGACGCTCAAGGACAAGCAGCTCTACACCCTGGACCTCGGTTCGTTGGTGGCCGGCAGCCGGTACCGCGGTGACTTCGAAGAGCGCCTGAAGAAGGTTCTCAAGGAGATCAACACTCGCGGCGACATCATCTTGTTCATCGACGAGCTCCACACGCTCGTCGGCGCAGGTGCAGCCGAAGGTGCCATCGACGCGGCCTCGATCCTCAAGCCGAAGTTGGCTCGCGGCGAGCTGCAGACCATCGGTGCCACCACGCTCGACGAGTACCGCAAGTACATCGAGAAGGACGCCGCTCTCGAGCGTCGTTTCCAGCCGGTGCAGGTGGGCGAGCCGTCCGTCGAGCACACCATCGAGATCCTGAAGGGTCTGCGCGATCGGTACGAGGCGCATCACCGCGTCTCGATCACCGACAGCGCACTGGTGGCGGCTGCCACACTCGCCGACCGGTACATCAACGACCGGTTCTTGCCGGACAAGGCCATCGACCTCATCGACGAGGCGGGCGCGCGCATGCGCATTCGCCGGATGACGGCGCCGCCAGACCTGCGCGACTTCGACGATCGCATCGCCGACGCGCGCCGCGAGAAGGAGTCCGCGATCGACGCGCAGGACTTCGAGAAGGCCGCGAACCTGCGCGACAAGGAGAAGCAGCTGGTTCAGCAGCGCTCCGAGCGGGAGAAGCAGTGGCGTTCGGGTGACCTCGACGTCATCGCCGAGGTCGACGACAACGAGATCGCCGAGGTTCTGGGCAACTGGACCGGCATCCCCGTCTTCAAGCTCACCGAGGAGGAGACCACTCGTCTGCTCCGCATGGAAGACGAGCTGCACAAGCGGATCATCGGCCAGGTCGAGGCGGTCAAGGCCGTCTCGAAGGCGATCCGCCGTACCCGCGCAGGTCTGAAGGACCCGAAGCGTCCGTCGGGCTCGTTCATCTTCGCCGGCCCGTCCGGCGTCGGTAAGACCGAGCTGTCGAAGGCCCTCGCGAACTTCCTGTTCGGTGAGGACGACGCGCTCATCCAGATCGACATGGGCGAGTTCCACGACCGCTTCACCGCGTCGCGGCTCTTCGGTGCCCCTCCCGGCTACGTCGGCTACGAAGAGGGCGGTCAGCTCACCGAGAAGGTGCGCCGCAAGCCGTTCTCCGTGGTTCTGTTCGACGAGATCGAGAAGGCACACCAGGAGATCTACAACACGCTCCTGCAGGTGCTCGAGGACGGCCGTCTCACCGACGGTCAGGGTCGTACGGTCGACTTCAAGAACACCGTGCTGATCTTCACCTCGAACCTCGGTACGTCCGACATCTCGAAGGCCGTCGGCCTGGGCTTCAGCTCGGGCGAGGGCACGGGGTCGAACTACGAGCGGATGAAGCTCAAGGTCAACGACGAGCTGAAGAAGCACTTCCGCCCCGAGTTCCTGAACCGTATCGACGACATCGTCGTGTTCCACCAGCTCACCAAGGACGAGATCATCCAGATGGTCGATCTCATGCTTGCGCGAGTCGAGGTGGCGCTCAAGAACAAGGACATGGCCATCGAGGTCACGGACAAGGGCAAAGCGTTGCTGGCCAAGCGCGGCTTCGACCCGGTTCTCGGTGCACGCCCGCTGCGTCGCACCATCCAGCGCGAGATCGAGGATCAGCTGTCGGAGAAGATCCTGTTCGGCGAGGTCGAGCCGGGTCAGATCGTGCTCGTCGACGTCGAGAACTGGGACGGCGAGGGTTCGGGCGAGGACGCACGGTTCACGTTCCGCGGCGAGAAGAAGCCGATCAATCTCCCGGACGAGTTGACCGTCGACTTGGCGAAGTCGGGCGAGAGCTCCGAATAATTGGCGTGATCGAAACGGGCCGCACCTGCACAGGTGCGGCCCGTTTTGCTGTCTGTAGCGCGCACCTCCCGCCGAGCACCGGAGAAGAAGGACGAGCATGACCGAACGGACCGATGTCGTCGTCGTGGGTGCAGGGCTGGCCGGCCTGGTGTGCGCGGCGGAACTGCAACGGAGGGGCATCGACACGCGGCTGGTGGAGGCGTCCGACCGGGTCGGTGGACGGGTCCGCACCGACGTCGTCGACGGCCACCTGTGTGACGTCGGCTTTCAGCTGCTCAACCCGGCGTATCCCGCGGTCCGCAGGCTTGTCGACGTAGACGCTTTGAGACTGCGGCCGTTCGCCGCCGGGGTGCGCGTGCGGCGCGGCGACGGCTGGTCGACCCTGGGCGATCCGCGCCGCGAACCGAAACTTCTGGCGTCGACGCTGCGCAGCGGACTTCTCTCGCCCCGTGAGATCGCGGGCCTCGCGCGGTGGGGCGCTCCGGTCATGGTGTCCGCGCAGCGATCGCTTCGAGGCGACGACGCCACGCTCGCGGAATCCCTCGACCGGGCAGGGGTGCGAGGGCCGCTGCGACAGCACGTCCTGGAGCCGTTCCTGGCGGGGGTGCTCGCCGACGACAGCGGAGAGACGTCGAATGCGTACGTCCGGTTGCTGATTCGCTCGTTCGTGCTCGGCACCCCGGCCGTCCCGGCGGACGGAATGCGTGCCCTGCCCAGGCAACTGGCGGGAGCCCTGAATCGTCCGGCCGAGACGTCGGTGCGGGTTCTCGGTATCGACCGGGACACCGAGGGCGTCGTCGTCCGTACCGAATCCGGCACGTCCCACGCGCGCGCCGCGGTGATCGCCACCGACGTCCACGACGCGACCGATCTGGGTGCTGTGCCCGACCAAGCGGTGATGGGCGGGTTGATCACGTGGTGGTTCTCCACGCCGCCGGACATGCCGCGCGATCGCCTTCTCGTGGTCGACGGTGACCGCGGGCCGGTCGTGAACACCGCGGTGATGTCGGCGGCCGCTCCCAGCTACGCGCCCGTCGGTCGCGCGCTGGTGCAGGTGACGGCGTTGGCCACGGCGGGATTGTCCGACGACGCGGCACTCGTCGAAGCCCGTCGACTGTGGGGTGTCGACACCAGCGACTGGAACCTGCTGATCCGCCACGACGTGACGCGCGCGCTGCCGAAATCGCTGCCACCGCTCGACGTCAGGAAACCCGTCGACCTCGGTGACGGCCTGTTCGTCTGCGGCGACCATCGGGACACCCCGTCGATCCAGGGCGCGATGGTGTCCGGCCGGCGCGCGGCGGCTGCGGTGTCGGCCCGGCTTGGCCGCACCCCTTCGCGCTGATCACGGTCATAGTGTTCGCGTTTCGGCGAATCGTGAACATTATCGCCGTGATCACCGGGGACTGAGAGCGGCGATGATTATCCGCCGCCACCCGAGTCGTAACCTGCATGGCAACTGCATCCGTGAACTCACTGATTCTGTCCAGCCCCGACCCCGCCGCGCTCGCGCAGTGGTACGGAACGGCGTTCGAGGCGACGCCGATGGCGATGGGCCCGTACACCGTGATCGACCTCGACGGTTTCTTCGTCATGTTCGACAAACGCGACGACGTCACCGGCCCGAACTCGAACGGCGCGCGCATCCTCCTCAACTTCGAGCCGGACGATCCTGCCGCGGTGGCCGCGCGGCTGGACGAACTGGGCGCCCAGTGGATCAGCCCGCTGGAGAACCGCGACGGTGACCAGTTCGCAACAGTCGCGGATCCGGACGGGAACTGGATCCAGCTGGTCCGCATCCGCGACGAGATGGAAGCCCAGATGGGCGCTCCCACAACCCCGTTCGCGGGATTCGCGGTCCGCGACGTGGAGGAAGCGACGCAGTTCTACCGCGACGTACTCGGTATGCGCGTTCTCCCGAACGGTCCGGGAATGGCGTGGATTCGCATCGACCGCCGCACGACAGTGCTCGCGTATCCCAAGCCCGACCACGTGCCCGCAGCGCACACAATTCTCAACATCCCGACTCGCGACGTCGGGGCCACGGTCGCAGAGCTATCGGCTAAGGGCGTCGAGTTCCTGCACTACGAGGGATCCCCGCAGGACGAGGACGGCGTGATGCGCGGCCACGGTCCCGACATCGCGTGGTTCACCGACCCGTCCGGCAACGTCCTCTCGGTGGTGGCGATGCAGGAGCCCGACTTCGATCAGTGAGAGACGCGCGTGAGCCACTCCGTCGACCGGCGCCCGGACCAGTTCGCCAGCCGCTCCGTGGGGCCGGCGCCGGGACGCGGCTCGACGACGCGGCCGAACGGGACGTCGTCGGCGTCGCGAATGTCGGCAGGTAGGAACTGCGGAAAGATCTGCGCGACGACGTCGACCACGTCCGGATCGGCTTCCCAGTCCTGACCGGTGGCTGCGGCGAGGTCCCACCCGTGGACGAGGGTTTCGTTGAGGTAGCCGATCAAGACTCCGCGTCCGGGGACGGTGCCCCACGGCACGGTGATCATGGCGTCGAGCAGCGAGTCGTCCGCCGCCCAGGCGTCGACCGCGGCTTTCGCGCCGGCTGCGAAGTCGCCCGCCGGATCGGCGAGGTCGGGTAGGTCGACGTTCACGGCCATGACGTCGAGACCCGCAGCTGCGGCGTGTCCTCGTCGAACTGTTCCGACGAGGTGACCGATCAGGGCCCGGACGTCGAACTCCGCGCACGGGGTGGGCAACGACATCTGATCCTCGGTGACGGCGGCGGCGAGGCCGGTGGTCCAGTCGAGTGCGGTGCGGTAGAGCGGGCGGGGGTCCATGGTGACTGCCTTTCGTGGCGGCGGTTGCTGTACGAAACGGAAGTCAACCCGGTAATCACGACACGTTGTGTCATGTTTTTCTGACACACTTTCCCTATGCGCGCCGACCGTCTTCTCTCCCTGGTTCTGCTGCTGCGCAACCGCGGCCGGATGTCCGCATCCGCCCTCGCGAAGGAACTAGAGGTGTCCGAGCGCACCATTCTGCGCGACATCGACGCGCTGTCACTGTCGGGATTTCCCGTCTACGCCGAACGTGGGCGGAACGGCGGGTTCGAGCTGCTGCCCGGATTCACGACCGATCTCACCGGCCTCACCGCGGACGAGGCGAAGGCACTGATGAGTGGCCCGGCGTCCGAATCGTTGGGCATGGGCCAGGCGTTCGCGTCGGCAATGCGTAAGGTCGCTGCCTCGATGACGGACGAACATCGAAGGGCCGCAACCACTGTCGCCCAACGCGTGTTGGTCCGACCCGACGGATTCGTCTCCGGTCCCGTCGAGGACGAGGAGCATCTGGGCTTGGTTCAGCAGGCCGTGTTCGCCGGCCGACGCCTGAAGATCGTCTACGGACCCCAGCGCAGCGAACGCACCGTCGACCCGCTCGGGCTCGTTCACGCCGGTCGCCACTGGTACTTGCTCGCGACGCATCGCGGCAACGAGCGCACGTACCGACTCTCCCGCATGAGCGCCGTCGAGCAGCTCGACGAACCCGCCCAGCGAGATCCCGACATCGACCTGGCCGCCATCTGGGACCGTCGACGGACACAGTTCCGCGAGGGTCTCGAGCTCGTCTCCGCCACCATTCGGGTCACCCCCAACCGATCTCCGACGGTATCTGCGGCGGCCCTGGAGGTCACGCGCGTCACCTCGGGACGTGGTGACCTGCTCACCTACGAGGTCGTCCTCGGCGGGGTGGGGCACGCCTGTTCGTTGATGTGGACGCTCGGTGAGGAGGGGGAGTTGGTGTCGCCGCCGGAGCTTCGGGCCGCTGTGAGAGATCGGGCTCGGGCGGTGGCCGATCGGCATGGCTAGTCTGGATTCTGTAGGTAATACATTCTTCGACGAGAGGCGCACACACGATGCCCACACGTACCGCACGCACTGCTTGGAACGGAACGCTGGAGAAGGGTGCCGGCCAGGTCGAGCTCACCAGCTCGGGCGCGGCGACCTTCGATGTGTCGTTCCCCAAGCGCGCGGCCGAGGACGCCGACGGAACCACCAGCCCGGAGGAACTGATCGCCGCTGCGCATTCCGCGTGCTACGCGATGCAGTTGTCCGCCGTGATCGCCGAGGCCGGTGGCACTCCGGAGAGCCTGGACGTGAAGGCGGATGTCTCGCTCGGCCCGGACACGCAGGGCTTCAAGCTGACCGGCATCAAGATCACCGTGCGCGGTGAGGTGACCGGCCTCGATGCAGACGGCTTCGCCAAGGCTGCTCAGACCGCCAAGGAGAGCTGCCCGGTGTCGAAGGCCCTTACCGGCGTCGAGATCACCTTGGACGCAGCGCTCGAATCGGAATGAGCCGCGGGAAGGCCGGAGGCCGGTCGGAACGAGTCGCACGGTGACGTCGACTGCGGTTGTCGAGGTCTGGTCCGACATCGCGTGCCCGTGGTGCTACATCGGGAAGTCCCGGTTCACCAAGGCGCTGGAGTCGTTCCCGGATCGCGACCGCATCGAGGTGATCTGGCGCGCCTATCAGCTGTCTCCCGAGACACCGGTCGGTGAGGGCACGCCCGAGATCGAATCGCTGATGGCCACCAAAGGTCTACAGCGCGAACAGGTTCTGCAGATGTTCGACCAAGTTCGGGCAAACGCCGAATCTGACGGTCTCGAGATCGACTTCGACAACGTCGTCGCCGCGAACACTTTCGATGCGCATCGGTTGATCCAGATGGCCGGTCCGCAGGAAACGCCGAAGGGACCGCGCGCATCACGCCGAAACGAGGTGATGGACAACCTCTTTCGAGCTCATTTCGTCGAGGGTCGCATCATCGACGATCTGGACGTGTTGGCGGCGGTCGCGGACGAGTCGGGACTGGGTGCGGACATCCGGTCCCGACTCGACACGGACGAGGGTGCCGAGGAGGTTCGCGCGGACCTCGCCACCGCCAAGCAGATCGGCGTGAGCGGAGTTCCGTTCTTCGTCGCCGGTCGGCGGGTGGCGGTGTCCGGCGCGCAGCCCGAAGAGGTGTTCTTTCAGTTGTTCGACAGGGCCGTCGCCGACCTGGATTGACCGGTGCGAGTGGCTCGCTCGGTCAGGTAGGCGAACGCCAGGCCGAGCGAGATCCACAGCGTCGCTTGAATGGTCAGCGACGAGATGCGGAACTGCCACAGCAGGGTGGCGGGGAAGTCCGCGCCCACTTCGTCGACTCCCGGAAGCAACACGTAGCCCACGATCACCACGACGAGGAACCCGGCCAGCGGAGCTGCGATGCGGGTGGCGACGGAATTCTGCGCGGCAACCGCCTTCGCGATGTAGGCCGCCACGGCGACCGCCAACAGTCCCAGCGTGACAGACGCCAGCCACAGCCAGGTGCGCTGGGTGATCGTGTCGGGGTCGCCCACCGCCGGCGGATTCGCCGGGTACTTGAAGAACGGCACCGCCTCGATTGCGAGCCATCCACCACCGGCGATCACCAGCGCGAGAACGGGTCCGCGCAGAGTCACGAACCGTCGGGCGAAGTGAACGACGACCGCGAAGATTGCACCCAGGGCGAGCCCGGCCAGCCCGGTCGCGAGGAACAGGCCCGCTTTCTGGCCGTCACGCGAGACCAGAGGAGTCTCTTCCTCGTGCGGCGCGGCGGCGCTGTCGCCACTGCCACCGTGATGACTGTGTCCGCCCGCTGCGTCCTCGAGGGCGATGGCGGCGTCGACGTGCGGTTCGCCGATGAAGAAGGCGACACCGCCCGCGACGATGCCGGCGATCAGTCCGGCGAGAAGGCCGCGCATTAGAAGCTGAACGAAGGTTCCCGGCAAATGATTCAGTGGCACGGAAGCCCCAGCAGGTGACGTCCGTCGTGCATCAGCTCGTGCATGTACATACCGGAGCGCGAGATGGCTCCCTGATCGAAGCCGACCAGGTACAGCGTGAGGAACGCAAGCAGAATCACCGCGGCGACGACGACTGCGAGTACAGCGGATTCTTCGACCGAGCTGGGGGTGTGGACGATAGCCATGATGTGTCCTTCCGGGATTTTCGCGTCCCGAGTCGAGGATGGCTGCGTCGGCCTCGTTTTCTGACTTTCGAGCCGGGTGGCCCGATTACAGTGGCGCGACCGTCCCGGATTCGCACCGGGTTACCGTCGACCGTCGCAGTGTGGTCAAGCGAACTGTGACACCGGCCGCGTCACAAGTCAATTGGACGCGGCAATCCCGAAGGCGGACTGGGCTATCGAGAACACGTAGCCGTTCTCCAACTGACCGATCGGGCGGTCCGATTCGATCTGCGTCGCGAAGACCCAATCCTGGCCGGCGGCGTCCGTCGCGAGCCACGATCCGATGACGTCACCGGGAAGGTTGCCGGACTTCGCTCCGACGTACGGCCACTGGGCGCGGTCGAGTTCGATCAGCGGTTGAATGCCGAGAATGCGACGAGCCTCGTTGGGCAAGGGGCCGTTCAGTAGACCGGCGTAGGCGTTGCAGATGTCGTCCGCGGTGGCGAACCAACCGATGTCCTGAGCCGACCCCGGCGTGTCGATCAGCGACTGGAGGTCGAGGTCGAGCGGCCTGTTGTCGAGCGAGGCGAGGATGGCGCGTCGACCTTGGGTGTCGGCGGCCTGCCACGCCGCGCGCTGGTTCGGGATGCCCCAACCGGTCAGGAACACTTCCTTGGTCGTGGGGAACGGCGTCAGGTCGGCGGGATCGTGGTGACCCATCAGGACCAACTCGTCCTCGATCGCCGGGCGGCCGAGGCGATCGATCAGCAGGTCGGTCGCGGTGTTGTCACTGATCGAGATCATCTTCTCAGCGGCTTCCCGCACGGTCACCTCGGAGCCGGCGGGAAGATTCTGCAGCTCGCCCGAGGGTGCGCTCTTGATGTTGTCGGTGATTGTCAGCGTCTCGTCGAAGGAGACCGTTCCGTCGTTCACCGCGCGCAGCAGCGCACCCAGAACGTAGAGCTTGGAGACGGAGGCGAGCTGAAGCTCGGCGCCGGCGTTGGTCGCATGGACGGGCACGCAGCTGTCGTTCGTGATGCGTGCGGCAAGAACGGAATCGGCGGTGGTGCCGAGCGACGAGATGGCCCGATCCACGTCGGCCCACGTCGTTTCGGGAGCGGCCGAGGGGACGCCGCGGATGCCCTCGAGTCTTCCGGACGCATCGATAGCCAGGTCCAGTGTGGCGGGCACGCCGCGGCTCGTGGTCAGTTGCAGCTCGGAACGATTGCCCTGCGCGCGATAGGAATCGACGGTGAACGGCGCGCTGGTGTTCAGCTGCACGACCGGCGTGATCAGCCCGTTCGCGCCGAGCGCTTGCGCCAGCACGGGCGCAGCAGACGCGTTGACCTCGTCGACGTTCAGCGTGTTCACGTCGGAGTTGATCCATCCGACGATCTTCTGGCTGACCTGGCCGATGGGAGTGGTGGGATCGATCAGTGGCGGCGGCAGGGCAGGCGCGGCCGCCGGGGGAGGTGTGGAGTCGGTGGTCGTGTCCGACCATCCGCGCGCTTCACCGGACTCGAGCTTCGGATCGACGCCCCCGGAGCACGCCGTTGCGGTCAAGGCCACGGCGATCAGCAGCGCGGCACGCCCCCTGAAACTCTGCATTCGCGCGATCCCCATCCAAAATCGGTGAATAACCCGATTCGAACCCTACTGACCGCCCTCGGGCTTTACGTCGAGCACCACCTCGAATTCGAGCAACGACGCACCCGAGCTGACCGGCTTGGCGCGCTCACCCGAGTGTGCGGCGACGGCGGGACCCGCGGCCCATGCCGCGAAGGCCTCTTCGGTCTCCCACTGGGTGACGACGAAGTACCGGTTGTCTCCCTTGACCGGACGCAGCAACTGGAACCCGAGGAAACCGGGTGAGCCGTCCACGGAATGTGCACGTGCAGCGAACCGCTTCTCGAGCTCGGAGCCTGCGCCTTCGGGAACTTCGATCGCGTTGATCTTCACAACTGCCATGCGCCCGAGATTACCCTTCGGGTGTGACACCGATCGTCCTCCTGCACGGGCTCATGGGCCGCGGCCGAACGTGGCGCCGGCACGTTCCGTGGTTGAGCCAACTGGGCGACGTGCACACCTTCGACGCGGCGGGGCACGGGCGTCCCGTGAACGACCTGTCCACGGAAGCGTTCGTCGAGGATCTCGCGTCGTTCGTCACCGACCTGGGTCCGTCGATCGTCGTCGGGCACTCGATGGGCGCTCTGCACGGCTGGTGTCTCGCCGCGTCGCACCCGGAACTGGTGCGCGCGTTGGTGATCGAGGACATGGCGCCCGACTTCCAAGGGCGCACCGCCGACGACTGGGCCGCGATGATCCATGCGTGGCCACAGCCCTTCCCGACCGAGCAGGACGTGCTGAACTTCTTCGGAGACGTTGCGGGACAGTACTTCCTGGACTCGTTCGACCACACGGCCGACGGGTATCGCCTGCACGGCGACGTCGAGACGTTCCGGGCCATCTCCGCCGAATGGGGCACGCGCTCGTTCTGGTCCCAGTGGGATGCGGTGCAGGCTCCGACGCTGCTCGTCGAAGCGGCACACGGCATCACCCCGCCCGGTCAGATGGCGGAAATGCATGCGCGGAAGCCGAATTCGCAGTACGTCGTGGTCGACGGTGCGGGTCACTTGATGCACGACCAGATGCCGGAGCGGTACCGGTCAGTCGTAAGCGAGTTTTTGGGCAATGTCAGTGGAACCTAGCGTAAGGGAACTTTCACGCCGCTGGAAAACATCGAATCATGGAGTTCTAGGTAGTCAGGCACTGCCCCGCTCAAGATGTAACTGATTGCGCCGGAGGCTGACTGGCCCGGGTTCAGATCTGCGAACGCCAATTCTGAGTCCCATTCAAACTCAGGTTCGAATCGACGATCTTGTGTGTCGTACAGGTACTGTGCGGTCATGGCAAACGACTGTGGCCGATCTCCTATATTGGTCACTGATAGTTCTGCGGTTGTACCGTCCCATGAGGTAACGACGAACTCGAACTTGCCATCCCGGACAGGCTTGCCGATACCAGTTGCGCGAGGGGGGCTCACTACCGGTGCGGGAATGGCCGTTTGTTCCACGGGAACGACCGGTAGAGCGACCGCAGACGGCGATGGGCGCGGCATGGCGCGCGTTGAACTTGACGGAGCTTTGTATGGGTAGCCCTGAACGGTGTTGCTGGAGTTGCCGGTCGCGGTGTCTCCGCCACTGAAAGCTCCACCGATTGCCGCGAGCACGAACAGCACGGCTGCAACCGTGCCACATACGGCCCATGTGGTCCGCCTCGATTTTTGCGCTGGGTCATCTTCATTCATGACGGAGCTCAAGCGTGTTTCGGGGGTCCACTGACGCCCGTCCCAGAAGCGATGGACAGTAGGGTCGTTTGGGTCGGGATACCAGCCGGGCGATGTGGACACGACGTGTTTATAGCAGCGTGTTTGTTCCTGCGGTCGCCGATATGCGAGGTTCATTCATCCGAATGATCGCCTTGAATTAGCCGAAGCGACCAACCGCTTCTGCGAGCACGCCCTACCCCTCACCCCCCAACGCGAACAACCCTCCCGCCGTCTGCTCCACCAACCCGTCCGCGAGCAAGGAATCGAGCGCGCGTTCACGCTGCCCCGCGTCGACGGTCCACACGAGATCCAATTGAGCCTTCTCCACCGGGCCGTCCGTGTCGCGCAGCACGTCCATCAACTTCCCGCGCACCTGGCGGTCGGTGCCCGTGAATTTCTGCACCTTGCGCGGCGGCCCGGCGTGCGCGGGTTTGCCGGCCTCGACCCAGGCGCAGTGCGGGAGCGGGCATTCCGAGCACTTGGGGTTCTTGGCGGTGCAGACGACCGCGCCGAGTTCCATCAGCGCCGCCGAGAACGTGGCTCCTCGCTCGGCCGGCAGCAGTGCGGCGACGTCGGCGAGATCCCGTGTGGTGGAGGGGTTCCCCGGTTCGGCGAGGCCGTGCACGGCGCGAGCGACGACGCGTCGCACGTTGGTGTCGACCACGGGAACGCTCTGACCGTAGGCGAAGGTCGCGATGGCACGTGCGGTGTAGCTGCCGATACCGGGGAGCCCGAGCAACACGGAGACGTCGGAGGGCACCACGTCACCGTGTTGCGTCGCAAGTACTTTCGCGCACTCGTGCAACCGCAGCGCGCGACGCGGGTAGCCGAGCTTTCCCCATGCCCGCAGCACCTCGGCCTGAGACGACGCCGCCATCGCCGACGGGACCGGCCACCGCGCCACCCAGTCCAGCCAGATCGGTGCGACGCGGGCGACGGGTGTCTGCTGCAGCATGATCTCGCTCATCAAGATCTGCCACGAACTCACTCCCGGCCGGCGCCACGGCAGATCGCGGGCGGTCTCGTCGAACCACGTGATCAAGGCGGCTGCGCCCGCTGCTGTGCGCGAATTCATGCCCTCCAGGGTAGGAAATCGCGCACAGGGGCGGCACTCGCCCGGCTGAGGCAGAATGACCGACATGGGGAATTCAGACACTGCAGCCAAAACGCCGGCCGAAGCTTGGGCTTCCATCTACGAGGGCAACCGCCGATTCGTGGAGGGCAAATCCATCCATCCGGATCAGGGAATCGACCGCCGCGCCAGCCTCGTCGACGGCCAGCATCCGTCGGTGGTTCTCTTCGGATGCTCCGACTCGCGCGTCGCCGCCGAGATCATCTTCGATCAGGGCCTCGGTGAGATGTTCGTCGTGCGGACCGCCGGCCAGGTCGTCGACTCGTCCGTGCTCGGGTCCATCGAGTTCGGTGCCGAGGTGCTCGGGGCGTCGCTCATTGTCATCCTCGGTCACGACAGCTGCGGCGCAGTCAAGGCAACCATGGGGGCAGTGGAGAACGGTTCTGTTCCCAGTGGATTCATCCGCGACATCGTCGAGCGCGTCACCCCGTCGGTCCTCAACGCGCACCGTCTGGGCTACACCCGCGCCGACGACATCGAAGCGCGCCACGTCCTCGAGACCGGCAAGCTGCTGGTCGAGCGGTCGTCGATTCTCGCCAAGCGCATCGATGCGGGCCAGCTCGCGATCGTCGGCCTGACGTACAAGTTGGCCGAGGGCAAGGTCGAGTTCCAGGGCGTTCTCGGCGACATCGGTCCGGTCGAATCGGAGGGCACCGACCGCACGGATCCGAGCGATCAGCTGCACGCGGCCTCGGTTCCCAGCGACACGCCGTAGTAGGTGCGGCTCGGGCACCCGAAAGCCACATACGGTTGACGGGTGCTCGAGCCGAACGGTCCACTGCCACCCGAGATCTACTGGCGTCGTCGCGCGCTGGCGATCGGTGTCGCGGTCGTTGCGCTCGTCCTGGTCGTCTGGCTCATCTTGTCGTTGACCAGTTCCGACGACCCCGACACGACGGCCACCGGTGCGTCCGCCACTCTCACTCCGACCCCGACGACCACCTACCGCCCCGACGCGTCGTCCAATCCGGGCCCCGACGCGCAGGCGTCCGGCGGCGGTGGCGGTGGAGGTGCTCCCGCCGCGTCGACGACGGCAACCACCACCGCGTCCGGCTCTGCGACGCCCGTGGCCCCGGGTCAGTGCCCCGATCAGTCGCTTGCGGTGAAGGCATCTCCGGATCAGCCGACCTACCAGGCGGGCCAGGAACCGAAGTTCACCATCGTGGTCACCAACATCGGCACTTCGGCGTGCTCGCGTGATCTCGGGTCCGGCCTGCAGCAGGTGCTGGTGTACACCCTCGAGAATCAGCGGCTGTGGTCGAACATCGACTGCTTCCCGTCCACCGCCCCCGACGTCCGCAACCTTGCTCCCGGTCAGCAGGCTCCGTTCACCGTGACGTGGTCCGCGACGACGTCGGAGCCCGGCTGCACCGCCCCCCGCAACCCGGTCGGGGCGGGCGCCTACTCGGTGGTGGGTCAGCTCGGCGAACTGCGCAGCTCGCCCGAGACGTTCAACATCGCTTAGAGCTCAGTCGAACGGCCCGGAGATACTCGCTTCGGCCATGCGCGACAAGCCTTCTCGAATGTGCCGGGCCCACAACCCGCCGATGCCTTCGACGGACTGAAGATCCGCCGCGGTGGCCGCAAGCAAGGTCTGCAACGTGCCGAACGACTGCACCAGCCGGTTGATCTGGCTGAACTGCAACCGCGGAACTCGCGTCAGCACACGGTATCCGCGGGGGCTCATCGGTGAGTCCAGCGCTTCGATGGTGCCCGGGTACCCGAACGTGCGGGCCAGCACGGTGAGGTCGAGCAGGTCGACGTCGGTGAGCTTGTCGAGCGCCGCGAGGGTGCGTTCGACGTTGGTGGTGCTGGCCGGTTCGGTGCCCGCGAGGTAGTCCCGCACGACCAGCTGACGGGCAATGTCGTTGTCGCCCACCAGCTCTTCGAGCTGCAGCGCCAATTGCCGTCCGTCCGTTCCCAGTTCGAGCACGTTCTGCTCGATCTCGACGGACACGCGCCGCACCATCTCGAGACGCTGGGCGACGGTCAACGCGTCGCGCAGGGTCACGAAGTCCTCGATCTCCACGACCGACAGTTGCCGGGTCACTTCGTCGAGTCGCGCCTTGTAGCGCTCCAGCGTGGCGACGGCCTGGTTCGCGCGCGAGAGGATCGTCGCGGATCCTTCGATCACGTGGCGCACGCCGGCGACGTAGACGCTGACGATGCTCATGGACTGGCTCACCGAGACCACGGGATATCCGGTTTCCATCGCGGTGCGTTCGGCTGCGCGGTGGCGGGTGCCGGACTCGACGGTGGCGATGGTGTGATCGGGAACGAGCTGGACGTTGGCGCGGACGATGCGCTTGCCGTCGGTCGACAACACGACGGCGCCGTCCATCTTCGACAACTCCCGCAGCCGGGTGGGGGCGAACTCGACGTCGAGCACGAAGCCGCCGTCGCAGATCTTCTCCACGCGGTCGTCGTAGCCGAGCACGATGAGTCCGCCGGTCCGTCCGCGGAGGATGCGCTCGAGCCCGTCCCGCAGGTCCGTGCCCGGCGCGAGGCTGGCGATGGTGTCGCGCAGGGCGGCGGGAGGCAACAACGAATCACTCATGCAGCCCTCCTCACGACTCCGTGGTCGGCTCCCGTCGCCGACCTCGGCGTCAAGGTTACCCGGGGTCATCCGGCTCGCTGCGGCGACGCACGTCCAGGCCTGCTGCGCGCAGTGCGCTGCCCACGTCGGAGACGCGGTGGATCCGCATCCCGGGCGGGGTGTCACCCGGCACATCCGGCACGATCGCCGAGGTGAAACCGAGCCGCGCGGCCTCGGCCAACCGCCGGTCGACGCCGGTGACGCGGCGGATTTCGCCCGCCAACCCGACCTCGCCCAGCACGACGGTGTGGGCGGGCAGCGACCTGTCGCGACGTGCGGAGGTGACGGCCAACGCGAGGGCCAGGTCTGCTGCCGGTTCGGTGGTCCGCATGCCGCCGACCGTGGCCGCGTAGACCTCCTTGTCGGAAACCTTGACGTTGCACCGCTTTTCGAGAACGGCAAGGATCATCGCGACCCGCGCGTGGTCGAGTCCGCTGACCGCCCGACGCGGCGTCGGCATCGAGGTGGTGGCGACGAGGGCCTGCACTTCGGCGGGCAGCGGCCGTTTTCCGTCCATCGTCACGGTGACGGCGGTACCGGCCACGCTGTCGTCGCGGTGGTGCAGGAACAGCCCCGACGGATCGCTCACCTCGCGAATGCCGCCCTCGCGCAGCTCGAAGCAGCCCACCTCGTCGGCCGCGCCGAAGCGGTTCTTGATGCCGCGCACCATGCGCAGCGTCGAGTGTTTGTCGCCCTCGAAGTGAAGCACCACGTCGACGAGATGCTCGAGCGAGCGCGGACCGGCCACCGCGCCGTCCTTGGTGACATGACCGACGAGCAGAACGGCGATCCCGCTGGTCTTGGCGAGCGTGGTCAGAGCCGAGGTGACGGCGCGTACCTGCGTGACGCCGCCGATGACGCCTTCGACGTCGGCGGCCAGCATGGTCTGGACGGAGTCGATGATCAGCAGTGTCGGGGCAACTTGATCGACGTGACCGAAGATGGTGGCGAGGTCCGATTCGGCTGCGAGATACACCCTTTCGTGCACAGCGCCGGTGCGGTCGGCGCGTAGGCGCACCTGCCCGGCCGATTCCTCCGCGGTGACGTAGAGCGCGCGATCGGTGTCGCTGCGCTCGGCCCACCGCCGTACGACCTCGAGCAGAAGCGTCGACTTGCCCACTCCGGGCTCACCGGCGAGCAGCACCACCGAGCCGGGGACCACCCCGCCGCCCAGTACCCGATCCAGTTCGCCGATGCCGGTCGTCTTCGCGATCGACGAGACGCTGCTGACCTGAGTGAGCGGCATGGCCGGCGACGTGGGGACCATCGCGCCGGTTCCAGAGCGCAGTCCACTAGCGCCCGGGCGTGAGGCGACGGGAGCGAGTACGGACACCTCGTCCATCGAGCCCCAGGTGTTGCACTCGGGGCAGCGTCCGACCCACTTGGAGACGGTGTGTCGACACGACGAACAGCGGAAACTGGTTCTGGCTTTGGCCACTCGCGCAGCCTAGAACGACCTACCGACAGAGCCGTTCGAACGAACGGGTCAGCCCTCTTCGGTGGCCGGGCCCGACTGCTCGTTCACGACGCGAGGCGTCGGGCCGGCGTCGACCGGCACGTTGACGACCACGTCGCCCGCGCGCTCGAACTTGAAGGTCATGGGAACGGTGAGACCGGGGCGAACGTCGGCCGAGAGTCCGTCGAGCTCGACGAGAACGCTGGACGACGGTTCCTCGGGATCGAGCGGCTCTTGATCGGCCGGTACGCCGGCAGCGAGAGCGGCCTGCGGCGGGATCTCGATGCTGCCGGGGGTGCCGACGAGGGTGACCTGCTGGGCGCCCTCGGTCTCGATGCCCTCGAGGGTGTCGGGGAACTGCTCGCTGGTGTTGACGGCGGTGAAGACCAGCTCGGCCTTGCCGCCTTCGGTGAGCGAGTACTCCTCGCTGTTCGGGTAGGCGACGTGCACGTTGCGCATCGAGATGTTCGCGACGTTGGCACCGTTGCCGTTGATCGCGGCGACCTGATTGGCCGTCTGCGCGATCTTGCCCGAGCCACAGGCGCTCAATCCGAGCGCTGCGGTGGCTACGAGTGCCAGGGCAACGCCGACTCGGCGAGTCCCGCGTGCTTTCGTGGCGGGGGATGCGGTCACGTTCGTCCTCCAGTGCGAATCCGGCCAAGTAGTCGCCGTCGCACGGCGTCCACCACGCAGGGTAGTAGACGGCCTCGCGCGCCGCTTTCGCGGCATCGGTGTGCACCGTTTTCGGAGTGTCGCGGGGCCGTGTCGGGATTGGCCGAACCCTGTTGGCAATGCACGTATCTCGGCCTCTGTCAACCCCACGCGGAGGCCATCGATGCCCCTGACCTGCACCGTTGATGTACCGCCCCTCTCGAACCGTGTTAAACTGGCCATATCGAAAGGGGCACCGAACACATGATTTTCAAGGTCGGAGACACCGTCGTTTACCCGCACCACGGAGCGGCGTTGATCGAGGCAATCGAAACTCGCACCATCAAGGGCGAGGCAAGAGAGTATCTGGTTCTCAAGGTTGCCCAGGGCGACCTCACCGTTCGCGTTCCCGCCGACAATGCCGAGTACGTCGGCGTGCGGGACGTTGTCGGCCAGGAAGGGCTGGACAAGGTTTTCCAGGTGCTCCGTGCACCGCACACCGAAGAGCCCACCAACTGGTCGCGTCGGTACAAGGCCAACTTGGAGAAGCTCGCATCGGGCGACGTGAACAAGGTGGCCGAGGTCGTACGCGACCTGTGGCGTCGTGAGCAGGATCGTGGCTTGTCGGCAGGCGAGAAGCGCATGCTGGCGAAGGCTCGTCAGATCCTGGTCGGGGAGCTTGCGCTCGCCGAGGGCACGGACGAGGTCAAGGCAGACAGCATGCTCGGCGAGGTTCTCGCAACCGCGTCGTAGAAGGTTTTCGAGAAGCGCCGGACGGTTCGAATCGTCCGGCGCTTTTTCGTGTTATCGACCCGAAAGGATCCACAGTGCGCGTCGGAATCGGCACGGACGTCCATCCGATCGAGAAGGGCCGCCCCTGCTGGATGGCCGGCCTGCTGTTCGAGGACGCCGACGGGTGCGCGGGGCATTCGGACGGCGACGTGGCCAGCCACGCCCTGTGCGACGCTCTGCTCTCCGCCGCGGGCCTCGGTGACCTGGGGTCGGTGTTCGGTACCGGTCGGCCCGAGTGGGACGGCGTCAGCGGCGCCACGATGCTGATGCACGTACGCCAGTTGCTCGCCGAGAACGGGCTGAAGGTGGGCAACGCCGCCGTCCAGGTGATCGGCAACCGGCCCAAGATCGGCCCCCGACGCGACGAAGCCCAGGCGCTGCTGACCAACGTGCTCGGTGGCCCGGTGTCCGTCTCCGCCACGACCACGGACGGCCTCGGCCTCACCGGCCGCGGTGAGGGCATCGCCGCCGTCGCCACCGCATTGGTCCTCGACGCCGATCCCGGCCGGTAGGATCGACGGTCGTGACCCTGCGCTTCTACGACACCGCGACCAGGGCCGTGCGTGAGTTCACTCCGCTGGCCCCCGGACACGCGACGGTCTATCTCTGTGGGGCAACGGTGCAGGGTGAGCCCCATATCGGCCACATTCGCAGTGGCGTCGCGTTCGACGTTCTGCGCCGCTGGCTGCTCGCTCACGAGTACGACGTCGCCTTCGTTCGCAACGTCACCGACATCGACGACAAGATTCTGAACAAGGCAGCGGCCGCCGGACGGCCGTGGTGGGAGTGGGCCGCGACCTACGAGCGCGCGTTCACCGATGCGTACGACAAGCTCGGTGTGCTCCCGCCGTCGGCGGAACCCCGCGCGACGGGTCACATCACGCAGATGGTCGAGCTGATCACGCGACTGATCGATTCCGGTCACGCCTACGCAGCCGACGGCGACGTGTACTTCGACGTGATGAGCTGGCCGCCGTACGGCGAGCTCTCGGGTCACAAACTCGACGACGTCCACCAGGGCGAGAGCACCCTGACCGGCAAGCGGGACCAGCGCGACTTCACGCTGTGGAAATCGGCGAAGCCCGGCGAGCCGTCGTGGCCGACGCCGTGGGGGCGCGGGCGACCGGGCTGGCATCTCGAGTGCTCGGCCATGGCGGAGGCGTACCTCGGCAGCGAGTTCGACATCCACTGCGGCGGACTGGATCTGGTGTTCCCGCACCACGAGAACGAGATCGCTCAATCACGCGCTGCCGGTGACGGTTTCGCGCAGTACTGGCTGCACAACGGCTGGGTCACGATGAGCGGCGAGAAGATGTCGAAGTCTCTCGGCAACGTCGTCTCGATCCCGAACATGCTCGATACGGTTCGCGCACAAGAGCTTCGGTACTACCTCGGCAGTGCGCACTACCGGTCGATGCTCGAGTACTCCGAGGCGGCGCTGCTCGAAGCGGCCAGCGCGTACCAGAGCCTCGAGACGTTCGTGCTCAAGACCGCCGAGCGGGCGGGCGATGTGCCCGTCGGTACGTGGACACACGAGTTCGCCGAGGCGCTCGACGACGATCTCGGAGTTCCGAAGGCGCTGGCCGAGATTCACGGCCGACGACGCGCAGGCAACACGGCGTTGGCGGCGGGTGACCTCGACGAGGCCGTGGCCATCGCGTCGCAGATCAGGGCGATGATGGGCATTCTCGGCGTGGACCCGCTCGACGCACACTGGGCGGCCCCCGGATCGTCGTCGGCCGAGCGAGCGGCGCTGGACGTCCTCATCGGCGACGACCTGGTTCTGCGGGCAGAGGCGAAAGCCACCAAGGATTGGCCGACGGCCGATCGCATCCGTGACCGACTCGCCAAAGCCGGCGTCGAGGTCACCGACACCCCGAACGGACCGGAATGGTCTGTCGGACAGACGGAGAAGTAACTCATGGCAGGCAATTCGGCACGTCGCGGCGCAGTCCGCAAGACCGGCACCAAGAAGGGTCAGGTCGTCGGTTCGGGCGGCAAGCGGAGCAAGGGACTCGAAGGTCGTAAGGCCACGCCGCCCGCCAGCGAGCGCACCAAGCACCCCGCGGCGAGACGAGCGCGAGCGGCCGAACGGGCTGCGGCACCCTCCAGCGGCGGCGGTGGACGCGGTCGCGCGCCGGTCCGCAAGACCGAGGACGGTCCGGAGAACGTGCTCGGGCGCAACCCGGTGGTCGAGTGCCTTCGGGCCGGCGTCCCGGCCACGGCGCTCTACGTCGCGTCGGGCACCGAGGCGGACGACCGTCTGAAGGAGAGCGTGCAGCTCGCCGCCGAGGCCGGAATCTCGATCCTCGAGGTCTCGCGCACCGACCTCGATCGCATGAGCGCCAACGGAATGCACCAGGGCATCGCCCTGCAGGTGCCGCCGTACCGCTACGCGCACCCCGACGATCTCGTGGCGCACGCGCGCACTCGGCAGGAACCTGCGCTCCTCGTCGCCCTGGACAACATCACCGATCCCCGCAACCTGGGTGCGGTCGTCCGGTCCACTGCGGCGTTCGGCGGACACGGTGTCGTGATTCCGCAGCGTCGCAGCGCCAGCGTCACGGCTGTGGCGTGGCGAACCAGCGCCGGAGCGGCGGCGCGTCTACCCATCGCGCGGGCCACCAATCTCACACGGACGCTGAAGGATTGGCAGTCGAAGGGCATCACCGTCGTCGGTCTCGACGCCGACGGTGACACCACCCTCGACGACTTCGACGGCAGTGGGCCGGTGGTCGTGGTGGTCGGCTCGGAAGGCAAGGGGCTCTCCCGCCTCGTGCACGACACGTGCGATCACATCCTCTCGATCCCCATGGCCGGGCCGGTGGAATCGCTCAACGCCTCCGTCGCGGCGGGTGTGGTGTTGGCGGACATCGCGCGCAGTCGGCGGTAGGCGGGCACTTTTTCTGACTCAGGGGCACACTCATGTCGATAGATCGACCGAATGTGCCCCTCGGCCGGAACGGTCCAGGCGTTCGCGATGACCGCTCCCGTCAGCCAGGAACCGTCCAGTGGCAAGAAGATCGCCATGACGGCGCCGGTCTCCAGCTCGGGCGGCTCCGACGGGTGGGTCATCCGCTTCTTCATGCCGTCGAAGTGGACGATGGACACGCTTCCCCGTCCGGACGACGATCGCGTGCGACTGGTGGAGGTCCCCGCCGAGACCTTCGCCGTACTTCGCTTCACCGGAGATCGTGGACGAGACGCCGTGGCGGCGCGGTCCGAAGACCTGCTGCGGACGCTGAAAGCCAACGGGATCGAACCGGCCGGCGAGACGACGTCCTGGTTCTACGACCCGCCGTGGACGCTGCCGTTCCGTCGGCGCAACGAGGTCGTGGTTCCGATTCGCTCCTGATCCGAGGCGGTAACTGGTACAAACCGCCCATGACCACCTCGACGTACTACACCGCGATGACCCTCGACGGTTTCCTGGCCGACGAGAACGACTCCCTCGACTGGCTGTTCCGTCAGGACCAGGACGAGGACGGCCCGATGAACTACAAGGAGTTCATCACCGGAGTCGGTGCCATCGTCATGGGTGCCACGACCTACCAGTGGCTCCTCGATCACGACGACAACTGGCCGTACGACGTGCCCGCGTGGGTGGTGACGCATCGAAGGTTCCCGTCGACCGATCACGACATCCGGTTCGTCGAGGGCGACGTCGACGCTCTGTGGGCGGACATCGCGGCGTTGGCGGGGGACCGAGAGGTGTGGATCGTCGGCGGCGGAGACCTCGCAGCGCAGTTCGCGGAGGCCGGGCACCTCGATCGCATGATCGTCTACATTGCGCCGGTCACGCTGGGCGCCGGGCGGCCGGTCTTTCCCCGCCGGTTCGACTTCGAGCTCGCGAACACCGCACGCAACGGTGCGTTCGTCTGCGCGGAGTACGTCAAACCCTCGAGAATGTGAAGCGTCGGCCCGGAACGTATTGCGCCGCAACCGGTATGTCGTCGGCCACCACGACGCCGATCACGGGGTAGCCGCCGGTCACCGGGTGGTCGGCGAGAAACAACACCGGCAGTCCCGACGGCGGCACCTGCAGCGCCCCGGTGACCATGCCCTCGCTCGCCAGTTCGCCGGACCGCCGGAGCAGCGGCCGACCCTCGAGTTTCATGCCCACCCGATCCGACTCGGTGGCGACGGTCCACTCCTGCTCGAACAACTGCTCGGGATCGTCGAACCAGTCGGATCGAGGACCGAGAACGACCCGCAAAACCGAATCATCCTGCACAGCATAGGGATTGACGTCAACTGGCGGCCAGTCACCGACCTCGTGCCCGATCGGAAGCGAGTCCCCCGCCTGTAGGCGATCGGGCCCGATACCCGACAGCGAATCCGTCGACCGACTGCCCAGAATTTTGGGAACCGAAATACCCCCTCGCACAGCGACATACGTGCGCAGACCGGATGTTGCATAGTCGAGAGCGACCTGCGCGCCCGACGGTACGGCCAGAGCCGTACCGTTGCCCACCGGGATGCCGTCGACGGTAAGTCCGGCCGGCGCCCCGGTGACCGCCAGGTAGATGTCGCCGTGCGGCCGGAACGCGAGTCCGCCGAGGGTCACCTCCAGCGCTGCGGCATCGATGGTGTTGCCCACCAGACGATTTGCGGCGTCGTGCGACGAGATATCCGCGGCGCCGGACTGCCCGACCCCCACCGACGCCCACCCCGGACGCCCTCGATCCTGCACCGTCGTCAGCGGGCCGGTGGCAGTGATCTGCAGCCAGCTCACGTCACACTCCGAAACTGCACTCGCGTTCCGGGTGCCAGCAGCGCCGGGGGATCGCGTCGAACGTCCCACAGGGCGGCGTCCGTCGACCCGATGATCTGCCACCCACCCGGTGACGCCGACGGGTACACCGCCGAGTATCCGCCGGCGAGCGCGACGGAACCGGCCGGAACCGACGTGCGCGGTGAGTCCAACCGCGGCACTGTCAGCGACTCGTCGCCCGTCAGATACGCGAAGCCGGGGGAGAAGCCGCAGAACGCTGCGGTCCAGACCTGCCCGGTGTGTGCTGCGATCACGTCGAGTCCTGTTGTGGACGAGACGAAGTCGAGGTCGGGTCCGTCGTACCGCACGTCGATCTCGACCACGTCACCAGTCTCGGACGACACGGGCACGGGTTCGGTGGAACGGAGCCACTCGATCACAGATGACGGAGCGACGCTCTCGAACCGCACCAGCACGGTCGCCGCCGCGGGCACGAGCTCGACCACCCCCGGCAGCAGTGATGCCGACCAACCGGCGACATGCGACTCCACCGATTCCGTTTCGACCAGGAACGCCCGGTCGCCCATCGGCAGGATGTTCACGACACGAAGGGCATCAGCGCGACACCGTTGTCGGACAGCAGCGACCGCACCGCTCGCGCCATCTCGACGGCGGACGGCGTATCACCGTGCAGGCACACCGATTCCGCGTCGACGCGCACCACCGTCCCGTCGACGGCGACGATCTCGCCGCGGTCCACCAAGCGGAAGACTCGGTCGGCCACAGCGGACGGATCCGACAGCACGGCGCCGGCCTCGCGCCGCGACACCAGCGTTCCGTCCGGCGTGTAACCGCGGTCGGCGAAGGCTTCGGTGACCGTGCGCAGGCCGGCGTGCGATGCCTTCGTCAGGAACACCGAGCCGGGCAGTCCGAGCACGGGCAGCGTCGGATCGTAGGCCACGACGGCGTCGACCACGGCCTGCGCCTGAACCTCGTGATGGACGATCGTGTTGTACAGCGCGCCATGAGGTTTGACGTACGCCACGGCGGAGCCGACGGTCTGCGCCAGCCCGTCGAGGGCGCCGATCTGATAGACCACGTCGGCGAAGAGGTCCTCGGGGGTGATGTCGATGAAGCGCCGGCCGAAGCCTGCGAGGTCGCGGTATCCGACCTGGGCGCCGATGCGCACCCCCGTCGACACTGCCGCTCGGCACGTCTGCAGCAGGTGCGCCGGGTCGCCCGCGTGGAAGCCGCAGGCGACGTTGGCGCTGGTCACCAGCCCGAGCATGGCGTCGTCGTCGCCGAGGGTCCAGGTGCCGAAGCCTTCGCCGAGATCGCTGTTGAGGTCGATGCTCACCCGGCCAGAATAGTCAGGACTCGAGCCGACTAGACCTGAACCGCCGCAACCTTCCGCGGCCGCCGCCCGATCACCCGGCACACCAGGTAGATGACGAACGAGATGGTCGTGACGAAGGTCGAGACGGGCACGCCCGGTGCCAACGACAGCAGGATCCCGCCCACCGCAGCGACCTCCGCGAAGATCACCGACAGGACGGTGGCCTTGACCGGGTTGGCCGTCACGCGCGCGGCCGCCGCGGCCGGAGTGATCAGCAACGAGAGCACGAGCAGTGCGCCGACGATCTGCACACCGATCGCGCAAGCCACGCCGACGAGGACGGCGAACACGGTGGACAGCAGGCGCATCGGGACGCCGCGCGCCTCCGCGCCTTCGGGATCGGTGGACGCGAACAGCAGCGGTCGGTAGACGACGAGGAGCACCACCATCACGACGGCGGCCACCGCCAGCAGCAGCCCCAGCCCGGTGGATCCGACGCCGACGATCTGGCCGATCAGCAGCGAGAAGCTGGTGCCGGTTCGGCCGGGATACGCCCACAGGAACAGCACCGACAGACCGAGACCGAAGCTCATGATGACGCCGATCACCGAATCACGTTCGCGCGCACGCCGACCGAGTACCGCGAACAGAATTGCGGCGACCACGGAGCCCAGGATGGCGCCGATCCCGACGCTCAAGCCGACCAGCAGTGCGGCGGAAGCGCCGGTCAGGGACAGCTCGGACGATCCGTGGACGGCGAACGACCACTGCCGCGAGACGATGAGAGGTCCGAGGATTCCGGCGATCACGCCGAGAACCGCTGCGGCGATCAGCGCTTGCTGTACGAAGTCGTAGCGCAGAAGGTCTGCGGTGGTGGCGAAGTCGAGTGCTTTGCTCAACGCGTCGAGAACTTTGTCCACTGCTCTACTCCGGACCGACGTGATGTGAGTTGCTGCCGAGTGCGTCCATTGCGTCGCCCGTGCCGACCACCACGAGCCGCCCGCGCACACGCAGCACCTCGACGTCGGTGTCGTACAACTCGGACAGCACTTCCGACGTCATGACCTCGTCGGTGCTGCCGATGCGGAACTTGCCGTCGACGAGGTAGACGATGCGGTCGACGATGGGAAGGATCGGGTTGATCTCGTGCGTGACGAACACGACGGAGGTGGCGTGCGCGCGTCGGCGCTGATCGATCAGGTGCGCCACCACTTGCTGATTCGCCAGGTCGAGGCTGAGCAGGGGCTCGTCGCACAGAAGTACGTCGGGGTCGCCCACCAGTGCCTGCGCGACTCGAAGTCGTTGCTGCTCACCGCCGGACAGTCGGCCCAGCGGGTCGTGGGCGAAAGCGCCGGCGCCCACCGACTCGATGGCCAGGTCGACGGCCGCGCGGCGTGCGCGTCGCTCCCGGAACCCGATTCCCCAGCGGTGGCCGTCCCACCCGAGCCCGACGAAATCGCGCCCGCGCAGCGGGATCCCTTCGTCGATCGCCTTCTGCTGCGGGATGTATCCGGGTGTGCCGCCCAGACGCGCGGTCCCGGACGTCGGGTGGTTCTGTCCGAGAAGCACTTTGAGCAGGGACGTCTTTCCCGACCCGTTGGGGCCGAGCACGGCGACGAACTCGCCCGGTGCGACGGTGAGATCGAGGCCCGACCACAGGGTGCGGTCCCCGAACTTCAGCGACGCATCACGGAGTTCTACGAAGCCGCGCTCGACACCACTCACTTCGCCAGCGCTGTTTCGAGATCCTCGGCTGCCTTCGTCTGCCACTGGACGTAGGACATGCCGTCGGGGAGCGTTTCGGTGACCTCGACGACGGGGACGTCGTTCTGCTCGGCGACGGTGCGAATGTTCTGCGTCACCGAGTCCTGGGTCTGCGTGTTGTAGACGAGAGCGCGAACCTTCTTGCCGGTGAACAGATCCTGCGTCGCGGCGATAGCGGCGGGGGACGGGTCGTTGCCCTCTTCGATGGCGTCTTCGAAATCGGCCGGAGTGAGGTCCATCGACTGTGCACCTTCCAGCAGGTAGTGGGCGATCGGCTCGGTCTGCGCCACCGGTGCGTCGGGGTGATCCGCGGCGATCCGCGCGGTCACGTCGGTGATCTCGTGAATCTGGTCGTGGAACGCCTCGGCGTTGGCCGTGTAGGTGGCTGCGTTGTCCGGGTCGATCTTACCGAGTTCGGCGGCGATGGCTTCCGCGGTGGCCGCGGCGACCTCGGGGTGGTACCAGACGTGCTCGTTGACGCCGGAGTGGTCGTGCCCGTCGTGGCTGTCGTTCGAAGCCGCAGCCGTCGCCGTCTCCGGTTCGGACGCGTGGTCGTGACCGGAATGATCGGCGTCGAGCTGGGAGAACGCGTCGACGGCGGGTGTGCCCGACTCGGTGTCGAGGATGTCGGTGATGAACTGGTCGTACCCGCCGCCGTTGTAGACGACGAGGGATGCCCGTGAGACCGTCGCCGCATCCGACGGGCTGGCCTCGTAGGAATGGGGGTCGGCCGACGGGTCCGCGATGATCGAGGTCACCGTGCCCTTGTCGCCGACCACGGCCTCCGCGACGCTGCCCCACACGTTGGTGGACGCGACCACGTTCACGCCACCACCGGACGCGGGGGAGTCGGAGGAGCTGCAACCGACGAGTGCCAGCGCTGCTGTCGCGGACACGGCAACGCCGAGAACCATCTTGTACACGGGGGTCTGCTCCTGAGTTGATATTGGTAACCGTTTCCATTTCATTCTGGCACAGCTGCGCCTTCCACGAAAACCGGCGCAGGCGGCTACCGTTTCAACCATGTCGAGGTCTCGGGAACCACGCCGAGTCGCCACGCTCGCCTCCCTCGCGTCCGAGCTGGGCGTCTCCCGCACCACGGTGTCCAATGCCTACAACCGCCCGGACCAGTTGTCCCCGGAGCTGCGCGAGCGGGTGCTGCTGGCGGCGAAGAGTCGTGGGTACGCCGGGCCCGACCCCGTGGCCCGGTCGCTGCGTACCCGACGTGCCGGCGCTGTGGGCCTGGTCCTGACCGAAGCGCTCAGCTATTCCTTCCGGGACCCCGCCGCCGTCGGCTTCCTGACGGGACTGGCGGAATCGTGCGAGGCCGCCGGCCGCGGTCTCCTGCTGATCCCGGCCGGTCCGGCGTCGTCGCCCGAGGACGCTGCCGCCGTCGTGCAGCAGGCGGGGGTCGACGCGTTCGTCGTCTACTCCGTTGCCGACGACGACCCCCATCTCACCGCGGTCCGCGAGCGGCACCTGCCGACGGTCATCTGCGACCAACCACGAGATCTGGACGGCACGTCGCTGGTGGGGATCGACGACCGACGGGCAATGCGGGAGTTGGCCGAACGCGTTCTGCAGCGCGGTCATCGGCGCATCGCCATGCTCTGCATGCGGGTGCGCCGCGACCGCAACGACGGCGTGATCGACTCGGATCGCATGCAGCAGCTGCAGTTTCACGTCCAGCGTGAACGTATCGCCGGCGTGCGCGACGCCATGACCGAGGCCGGACTCGACCCGAACTTCCTCGTCGTCGAGCGGTTCGATCACAGTCGCGAGGCCGGCGCGTCCGCGGCGGCCGAGGCTCTGCGTGTCGACCCGGGCCTCACGGCGCTGATCTGTTCGTCGGACGTTCTCGCCCTCGGCGCGCTCGATCACGCACGCGCGCAGTCGCTCTCGGTACCGGGCGACCTGTCGATCACCGGGTTCGACGGCGTGCCCGACGCCATCCGCGCCGGACTCACCACCGTCCGCCAGCCCGTGTTGGACAAGGGGCGACGGGCGGGCGAGCTGGTGCTGGGCGTCTCGCACTCCGGCTTCGATCGCACCGAGTTGCTCCCGACCGACGTGGTCGAGGGCACGACGCTCGCCGCGATCTAACCTTTCGGAGCCAACAGCGACGCGCACCGCAGCAGGCCGAGGTGGCTGTACGCCTGCGGATGATTTCCCAGCGACCGCTCGGCGACGGGGTCGTACTCCTCGCTGAGAAGGCCCGTCGGGCCCGCTGCGGCAACGAGCTGCGTGAACAGCGCCTCGGCGGGAAGCCGTTGGTCGATCAGCAGATATGCCTCCACCAGCCACGCGGCGCAGAGGTGGAACCCACCTTCGCCGCCGGGCAGTCCGTCGTCGTGGTGGTACCGGTACACCGTTGCGCCGCTGCGCAATTCGGCCTCGGTGGCGACGACGGTCGCGGCGAACCGGGGGTCGTTCGGGTCGATCAGTCCCGACAGCCCGATGTGCAGCGTCGACGCGTCGAGGTCGGTGCCGTCGTAGGCCGCGGTGAACGACTGCGCTTCCTCGCTCCATCCCTTCTCGAGGACCTGGGCGCGGATGACGTCGCGCAGGGTGCTCCACCCCAATTGCGCTTCGCGCCCGAACGTCTCGGCGAGGGTGATCGCCCGATCGACGGTCAACCAGCACATCACCTTCGAGTAGACGTGGTGACGTGGGTTGCCGCGGATCTCCCAGATGCCGTGGTCGGGTTCGGACCACCGGCGCTCGACGGCCTCGACCATGGAGCACACCAGGTTCCAGTCGTCGTCGGTGAGGGCGTCGTCGATTCCCTTGTCGCGCCGCGCATGTGCGAGCGTCGAGATGAGGTCGACGATCGGGCCGAACACGTCGAGCTGCACCTGCTGGTTGGCCGCGTTCCCCACGCGCACGGGCCGCGAGCCGGCGTAGCCGGGCAGCGAATCGATGACGGCTTCGGGCGGAAGGCTTTGTCCCCACAGTGTGTACAGGGGGTGCAGGCGTTCGGGACCGGTCACCGTCTGCAGCACGTCGTGCACCCATTGCAGGTAGTTCTCGGCCTCGGTCAACGATCCGAGGGCCACGAGCGCCGACGCGGTCAGCGCGGCGTCACGTAGCCAGCAGTACCGGTAGTCCCAGTTGCGGACGCTCCCGATCTCCTCGGGAAGCGACGTCGTGGCGGCGGCCATGATGGACCCGGAATCGGCGTGCACGAGTCCGCGGAGCGTGAGGGCGGACCTCTTCATCAGGTCCGGCTTCAGTTGCGGCAGAACCAGATCGCGCGCCCAGTCGTGCCAGTACGCCTCAGCCTGTGCGCGGCGGTCCGGCTCGGGCACCTCCGACGGCCCCAGATCGGAACTCCCGCAGCGCAGTTCGAGAACGATCGGTCCGTTCGACGGATCGACCTCGGCGTGGGCGGTGTCCTGACCACCCTCGTCGACGATGTTCCAGGTGACGCCCGGCGAGCGCAGCACGATCGGATCGTTGGTGCCGATGACGCGGATGCCGTCGTCCTCGGCCTCCAACCGCACCCATGCCTGACCGAACTCGGGGCGGGGGGCGAAGGTGATGACCGCCTTGGCCTTACCGGTGATGACCCGCGTGAAATCCGTTCGGCCAGAGGGGACGTCGTGCGGGAGGTAGTCGTCGACCTGCAGGCTCGCCCACCGCGTCTGCACGGTCATGGTGCTGTCCAGGTACTGCTGGCTCAGGGGCAGCGCGTCGCGACGCGGGCCGATGGTGAAGTGACCGGCTTCGTTGCCACCCAGCAGATGCGCGAAGATCGCGGCCGAATCGGGCTCGGGATGGCAGAACCACGTCAGTCCGGCTTCGGGGGTCAGGAGGGCGACCGAGCGCGGGCTCGCGAGCATCGTCAGGCGCTCGATGCGGGGAGCGTCGGCTCCCGAGAGCCAGGTGCGGCGCTCCTCGAGAAGAAAGACCAGTGCTGCGGCGACCTGCTCGGTGGAGTCGACGCGGTACTTCGCGAGCGATTCCCCGCCGCCGACCTTCACGCCGATGTCGGGCCCGTGGAGGCGCCGAAAAGCCTTCTCGTCGGTGACGTCGTCGCCGAAGAACACG
Organism: Rhodococcus sp. 320_ES; assembly: GCF_059691855.1. Taxonomy (NCBI): domain Bacteria; kingdom Bacillati; phylum Actinomycetota; class Actinomycetes; order Mycobacteriales; family Nocardiaceae; genus Rhodococcus; species Rhodococcus sp. 320_ES. The sequence continues at coordinate 691,760 of NZ_JCAWAG010000003.1, forward strand.
GCCGCCGACGCGCCTCCCTGGTGCCGGAGGATGTCGAGCGCCTGTCCCTTGTCGGTGGAGATGACGGCGAGCTCGATCACCGACTTGCCTTCTGTCACTTGCACTCCGGCCCACGTAGCTGCGCCGGCACGGACGTCGTCGAGTGCTCGCGCACCCTGTTCGGGGTTCGCGTTGCGCACGTGGAGGGCGGCACTGGCCGGCTTGACCTCGACGGAGATGTTCTCCCCGCGCGACGCGACGTCCTTCAGTTCCGTGACGATCCTGTCCAGGAGGTTCTTGGCCTCGTCGGGCAGGCCCGTGACGAAGCCGGCGTCGAATTCCGACCCGTGGCTGCCGACCAACTGAACTTCGACGGGCAGGCGCGAGAGGATTGCGAGATCACGCAGCGCCCTGCCCGAAATGACCGCTGCGTCCGTTCCGTCCAATCCGGCCAGGGACCGAAGTGCGCGAACGGATTCGGGGTGCGGGAAGGCCTTCTGCGGGTCGGAGACGATCGGCGCCATCGTGCCGTCGTAGTCGGAGGCGACGAGGAGCCGCGGCATCCGCGCCACCCCGGACAGTGCACGGCGCAGTTCGATCGGTAGTTCCACAACACTCACAGGGGACAACCTAGGTGATCGAGGGGGCCGACGCGTTATCGGAGAGTGTCCCCTCCGCTACTCCGGTCGCTGCGCGTTCAGGGCGTCGACGGATTCGGCGACGATCGCTCGCATGGCGGTTTCGGCGGCGTCGGCGTCGCCCGTCTGTATGGCCGACGCCACGACGCCGTGCAACCGGATCGCGTCCGGGTCGGCGACGGTCGGCATCAGGTCGTAGCGAGTGCGGCCCTCGAGTGATGCCACGACCAACGCGGACATGCTGATCAGCATCACGTTGGCGGACGCGTCGAGCAGGGTGCGGTGGAAGTTGCAGTCGTGCGCGAGGTATGCGGCGGCGTCGGCGGCCTTCGCCGTGGACGACATACCGATCACGGACGCGGTCAGCTCCCCGCACTGCTCGGGAGTCGCGCGTCCGGCCGCGAGGCGTGCGGCGAGAGGCTCGATACCGAGGCGAACTTCGCTCAGAGCGTCGAGCTGGTCGAAACGTTCGGGGCCGGTGAGCCGCCAGCGGATGACGTCGGGGTCGATGGCGTTCCACTCGGTGGTGGGCTGAACGGTGATTCCCACGCGGCGACGGACGCCGATCAGTCCGACCGACTCGAGCACTCGCACCACTTCGCGCACGACGGTGCGGGAGACGCCGTACCGCTCGGCGAGGTCGTCGGCGTTGAGGATGGTCCCGGTGGGCATGGACCCGGAGGCGATGTCCGAGCCGAGGGCATCGAGGACCGAGCGATGCAGCTGCCGGGCGGGCCCCGCTTCTGCGCTGGTCATTGCTCGACTATGGCACGTACTCGGCGGGGTTTCGCGTCGACGGCGCGAGGTAGGTGTTACTCGAAGTCCGTCTCGCGTGCTTGTTTCAAATACTACGATTAACTTCTAGTTGGCCCATTCGTCATGTAATTTTGGAACCGTGGTGCAGGACACCTCGACACACAGGAGAGCCATGACGAAACCCGTACAACTCCCCGAGCCGGTCTCCTCGACCTGGGAGTGGCAAATGGACGGACTCTGCCGCGGAATGGACTCCGCCGTCTTCTTCCATCCGGAAGGCGAGCGCGGCAACAAGCGGTCCGACCGCGAGAGGCGTGCCAAGAAAGTCTGCGCGCAGTGCCCGGTGCTGCAGCGATGCCGTGACTACGCCGTCGCCGCGGGCGAGCCCTACGGCGTGTGGGGCGGACTGTCGGCACCCGAGCGCCTGGGTTGGGACACCCGCGCGACAGGATAGGAGCCATGAGCTCACCAGTGGTCCTCGTCGTCATGGGCGTCTCGGGGTCCGGCAAGACCACCATCGCCGGCGCCATCGCGGGACGTCTCGGCTGGGAACTGCAGGAGGGCGACGACCTCCATCCCGACGCGAACGTCGAGAAGATGGCGCACGGGACTCCGCTCACGGACGACGATCGGTGGCCGTGGCTCGACCGCGTCGCGGCGTGGATCGACGACCATCTGGCCGCCGGAAAGTCGGGTGTCATCACCTGTTCCGCGCTCAAGCGCAGCTACCGCGACGTACTGCGGCGCGACGCCGTCCACTTCGTGTACCTCGAAGCGAGTCGAGACGAACTCGAGAAACGGCTCATGCGACGGCAGGGCCACTACATGCCCGCATCACTCCTGGACTCGCAGTTGGCGGCGCTCGAACCGCCCGCCGACGACGAGCAGGTCTACGTCGTTCCCGTCGGACGCCCGGCGCCGGAGATCGCGAGCGACATCGCGGATCGGATCGCCGGCGGCTGAACGGGCAGGCCGGAGGCCGGTCGCAGCCGACTGAACGGGCAGGCCGGAGGCCGGTCGCAGCCGACTGAACGGGCAGGCCGGAGGCCGGTCGCAGCCGACTGTCGGTGCCGTGGGGCACCATCTGCGCTCATGACCCGAGTTCTTCGCAGCGTGCTCGTCACCGCCGTCTGCATCACCACCGTCATCGGTGTCGCCTCGTTCGTGCTGAGTTTCGCTGCGCTGTGGGATCTCGCGACGATGGCCGGCGTTCCGCGATCCCTGTCCTGGCTGTGGCCCGTGATCGTCGACGGCACGATTCTGCAGGCCACCATCGCCGTCATCGCCCTCGCGTCGTACCCCGACCAGGCGAGTGGCCGACGGTTCTTCTGGGGCGTTCTCTTCGTCGCCGCCTCGGTCAGCGTGGCAGCGAATGCGTTGCACGCGTTCATCTCCGGGGCGGGCAGCCTGCCGCCCGCACTCTCCGCGGCCATGGCCACGGTTGCGCCGATCAGCTTGCTCGCCGCGACGCACGGTCTCGCGGTGCTGGTGCGAGTCCCCGGTCGCGCTCCGGCCGTGGCGGATTCCCGCGAGATCGTCGCCGATCCCCCGGTAACCGAATCACTCCCTGCTGCACCGCAGTTGACGCCACCTCACGTCCAGACGGAGCCCGAGGAACCGGCCGACGTCCTGGATGTGCACGCCGAAACATTGCGTCTGCATTCTCTTGGACTGTCGGCGTCGGACATCGCGCAGCGGCTCGACGTGCCCACGGCGATCGTGGAGCGAGTTACCGCGTCCGAGTTCAGGTTCGGGGACGAGAAGTTCCCGGTCCACGCGCCGTGAGGGCGGTAGATTCGGGCCATGTCCGACTCCCAGTCCCAGTCCACTCCGTTCCACCGCTCGCTCGACGAGAACGTCGACGCGATCGCCGACAAGTACCTCGATCGTCAGGTGTCGATGCAGCACGTGGTCACCGATTCCATCGAGGCCTACACGGCAGCATGGAAGGAACATCGGGGCGGCGAGGCCCTCGATCTTCTCGAGCCCGCCAATCGGGCCGAACTGAGCTCGTTCGTCTACACGTGCATCACGTCGGTGGGCGAGCCCGAGAATCCGCAGTTCCCCGTCCGCCGCTCCTGAACCGGCCCACGGGATTACCGTGGTTGTCATGTGCAGAAACATCACCGAACTGCGAGGACTCGAACCGGCGGCGACGGACGAGGAGATCGAAGCGGCGGCCCGGCAGTACGTGCGCAAGGTCAGCGGATTGCGCACCCTGTCCGACGCCAACCGCGACGCGTTCGAGAAGGCGGTGGCCGAGGTGACCGCCACGACCGAGCGCCTGCTGGCTGTGCTTCCTCCGCGCAAGCAACCCCCGGCGACGGTACCTCCGCTGCGCCGGCCCGAGGTCCGCGCGCGGTTGGGTATCTAGCCGCCGGTCGGATCGAACTGAATGTGCTCGACGGGTGTGCCCACCAGTCGCAGCGCGTACGTCGTGCTGCGCACCATCGACGGTGAGCCGCAGATCTGAATTTGGCGGTCGGCCCACGAGCCGTACCGAGTGACCACCTGACCCACCTTGCCGACCTGCAGGTGATAGAGCCCGCGCGGTATGTCGCGGCGGGCGTCCGGCCGCCACCACGGCTCCTCGGTGTCCTCGACCACCGGCACGACGGTCAGCCACGGGTTGGTCTGCGCCAGATGCCACAGCGTCTCGATGTCGTAGAGGTCGCTCGGATACTGGCCGCTCACGAACAGGTGGACGCGTGGATTCCGACTGCGCATCGCCATCGCCATCAACTGGGCGCGCAGCGGCGCGAGGCCCGTTCCGCCGGCGATCATCAGCACGTCCTCGCAGCCCGGCGACGTGTCCACGTTCAGCCCGCCCAGCGGCGGACCGACCAGCCAGCGGTCTCCGACCACGGTGTCCGCCACCAGCGCCGGGCTCACCCAGCCACCGGATACGCGTCGGACATGGAACTCGATGCCGCCGTGGTCGTTCGTCGGAATCGCCGGGGAGAGATAGCGCCACATCCGGGGGCGCTGCGGAACCTGCACGCTGACGTACTGCCCCGGCTCGTACGGAACCACGCCGTCGGTTTGCACGCGGATGATCGCGAGGTCGTCGAGCACGCGTCGATGCTCGACGACGGTTGCGCCCCAGAACGCCGGCATCCGATCGCTGTCGGCACCTGCGGCCATCGAATTGGAGACGACACCGAAGGTGGTACGCCACGCCGCCTCGACGGTCTCGGTCCACACTTCGGTGCCGACGAACGACCTGAACGCCGAGACCAGGGCGTTCTCCGCCGCAAGAAAGTGTCGGCCGTCGATGCCGTGCTTGCGATGGTCGCGGCCCAGCTGGTGGAGGAACGGCAGGAATCGGTTGGGGTCCTCGAGGTTGTCGATCACGTACTCGAGTGCGCGGACCAAGCGGTGCCGCTGCTGCTCCATCGCGGCCGGGAAGAAGGAGCGGAACTCGGGGTGCTCGGCGAAGAGGTGCGCGTAGAAGGATCTCGCGATGGTCTCCGGCCCGTCGTCCTCGGCCAGAACGGACTTCAGACCGGCGCGTACCAGGGAGATCGCTTGCGCATCGAGCACAGTGCAACCTCCAGACCTGCGTGAAGTTCGATCGGCCCCCGAATTGCCCGCTACCGGGGCACGAACCGACTCCTGTCACAGTAGTGGCTTCTCACATCAGTGACCACTGCACGGACGCATCGTTATGTTTGCCGATTCGGGGGCGGTTCGGTTGGGGCACCGCGGTTCGCGTCGGGCACTCTCGATCGGCGATGCGCGAGGCGATTCGGGGTGTCCGGGCGTGGGGCACTCACGATTGCGGGTGCGCGGGTCGGGCCGCTTCGTGCACCTCCGATCGCAGGTGCGCGGGCTTGCGGCACCGCGGTTCGCGTCGGGCACTTCCGATCGGCGATGCGCGGGGCGATTCGGGGTGCCCGGGCCCGACCATGCACGCGCAACCACACCGCCCACGCTCAACTAAGTTGAGTGGAACAGACTCAAGTGTTGTAGTGTTGCACCCATCGACAACCGTTACACGAAACAAGTGAGGTGACCGGTGGACTCGTTCTCTCCCACCACCAAGACGCAGGCGGCGTTGAGTGCTGCCCTGCAGGCTGCTTCGGCGGCCGGGAATCCGGACATCCGTCCGGCTCATCTTCTCGTGGCGTTGCTCGATCAGACCGACGGCATCGCCACCCCACTCCTCAAAGCTGTCGGCGTCGACCCGGCCACGGTCCGGCGCGAGGCGCAGACCCTGGTCGATCGCATGCCCACCACGTCGGGGGGCGCGTCCAAGCCGCAGCTCGGGCGCGAGGCGCTCGCCGTCATCAACGCTGCGCAGCAGCTGGCGACGGAGCTCGACGACGAGTACGTCTCCACCGAGCACGTCCTCGTCGGCCTGTCCGAAGGCTCGACGGATGTGGCCAAGCTGCTGGCCGGGCACGGTGCGACGTCCGTCGCGCTGCGCGAGGCGTTCGCGACGGTCCGCGGGAGCGCACGCGTCACCAGCCCCGATCCGGAGTCGACGTACCAGGCCCTCGAGAAGTACTCGACGGACCTCACCGAGGCCGCCCGGTCCGGCAAGCTCGACCCTGTCATCGGTCGCGACACCGAGATCCGTCGCGTCGTGCAGGTTCTCTCGCGTCGCACCAAGAACAATCCGGTGCTGATCGGTGAGCCCGGTGTCGGCAAGACCGCCATCGTCGAAGGGCTGGCTCAGCGCATCGTGACCGGCGACGTGCCGGAAAGCTTGCGCGGCAAGACCGTCATCTCGCTCGACCTCGGTTCCATGGTCGCCGGCGCGAAGTACCGCGGTGAGTTCGAGGAGCGGCTCAAGGCCGTGCTCGACGACATCAAGAACTCCGCCGGGCAGGTCATCACCTTCATCGACGAGCTGCACACCATCGTCGGCGCCGGGGCGACCGGCGAGTCCGCGATGGACGCGGGCAACATGATCAAGCCGATGCTGGCCCGCGGCGAGCTTCGGCTGGTCGGTGCGACCACGCTCGACGAGTACCGCAAGTACATCGAGAAGGACGCCGCACTCGAACGGCGGTTCCAGCAGGTTCTGGTCGGCGAGCCGTCGGTCGAGGACACCGTCGGCATTCTGCGCGGGCTCAAGGAGCGGTACGAGGTGCACCACGGTGTGCGCATCACCGACTCGGCCCTGGTCTCCGCCGCCGCACTGTCCGATCGCTACATCACGTCGAGGTTCCTGCCGGACAAGGCAATCGACCTGGTCGACGAGGCCGCGTCGCGTCTGCGCATGGAGATCGACTCGCGTCCCGTCGAGATCGACGAGGTGGAGCGGGCCGTTCGACGCCTCGAGATCGAGGAGATGGCGCTGGCCAAGGAGAAGGACGACGCGTCGAAGTCCCGTCTCGAGAAGCTTCGCAGCGAACTGGCGGATCTGTCGGAGAAGCTGTCGGAGTTGACTGCTCGCTGGCAGAACGAGAAGAACGCGATCGACTCGGTTCGTGATCTGAAGGAGCAGCTCGAGCAGTTGCGCGGCGAGTCCGAGCGCGCCGAGCGCGACGGTGACCTGGGCAAGGCAGCCGAGCTTCGCTACGGCCGAATTCCTAACCTGGAGAAAGAACTCGCCGCGAAGACCGTCATTCCTCAGGGCGACATGATGCTCAAGGAAGAGGTCGGACCCGACGACGTCGCGGACGTGGTGTCGGCGTGGACCGGCATTCCGGCCGGACGCATGCTCGAAGGTGAGACCGCCAAGCTTCTGCGCATGGAGGACGAACTCGGCAAACGCGTTGTCGGACAGGATGATGCGGTGCAGGCCGTCTCGGATGCGGTGCGTCGCGCACGTGCCGGTGTCGCCGATCCCAACCGGCCGACGGGCTCGTTCCTGTTCCTCGGACCGACGGGTGTCGGTAAGACGGAGCTCGCGAAGTCGTTGGCGCACTTTCTCTTCGACGACGAACGCGCCATGGTTCGCATCGACATGAGCGAGTACAGCGAGAAGCACGCCGTCGCGCGGTTGGTGGGTGCACCCCCCGGCTACGTCGGCTACGAAGCCGGCGGGCAACTCACCGAAGCCGTTCGGCGACGGCCGTACACGGTCGTGTTGTTCGACGAGGTCGAGAAGGCGCACCCGGACGTCTTCGACATCCTTCTCGCCGTGCTCGACGAAGGTCGCCTGACCGACGGTCAGGGTCGCACGGTCGACTTCCGCAACACGATCCTGATCCTCACGTCCAACCTCGGTGCCGGTGGCACCAAGGATCAGGTGATGGACGCGGTGCGGCACGCGTTCAAGCCGGAGTTCGTGAACCGTCTCGACGACGTCGTGGTGTTCGACTCGCTCTCGGAGGTTCAGCTCGAATCGATCGTCGACATTCAGCTCGATCAGCTGCAGAACCGGTTGGCGACACGGCGTCTGACGCTCGACGTGTCCGACGACGCGCGGGCCTGGCTCGCCGTCCGCGGCTACGACCCGCTCTACGGAGCGCGTCCACTGCGCCGGCTGATCCAGCAGGCCATCGGCGATCAGCTCGCAAAGCTGTTGCTGGCCGGCACGATCGTCGACGGAGACACGGTGCGGGTGTCGGCGTCCGAGGACGGCGAAGGATTGACGCTGGGCTGACACATTTCGGTGCGGAATCGTGCGCTGAGCGCACGGTTCCGCACCGAAGTTGCAGACCGTCAGGCCATTTCCAGCGGCAGGTAGTGACCCATCGCCGAGCGTTTCATCTGCAGGCCGCGTCGTCCGCCATCGTCGCCACGGCGGAGCACCCGTACACGCAGGGCCTCCTAGGCTGCATCCCGACACTCGCCAACCGATCGGCGGACCGGCTGCCCGTTCTGGCCGACTTCATGAGCTGATGCGCTCGCCTTCCTTGTGGAGTGCACCAGTTCCACGGGCTCTTTTACGCTGATTTCTCATCGTGGTTCGTGGTCGTGAGGGCAACTTTCGGCCGATATTCTTTGACGTGTGGAGACGGAGTCCGACCTGGCGTACGCAGGGGAGCGTCGGGCCGAGCGCGGTTCATACGACGTGCTGCTCGACCCGGTCCACGGCGCCGCGATGCCGCACGGGTACACGGTCTACTTCATTCCGGAGCTGCCCGAGGAGCCGCCGGTCGCCGAGGCCCCGCTCCTCGTCGAGCCGGAGCCGATTGTCGAGCCCGAGCCGATTGAGCCCGAGCCGGTTGTCGAACCCGAGCCGGTTGTCGAACCCGAGCCGGTGGTTGTCAGCAAACCCGAGCCAGCCCCTGTCCTCCCCGAGGAGCCCGAGGTCCCCGCCTGGATGTTGACGACCGGGTGGACGCCTCCGCCGCCGCCCGACGTCGTCGTGGCGGCTCCGGAGCCGGTGGTCGTGCCGGAGCCTGTAGTCGTTCCGGAGCCCGTGGTGGTTCCCGAGCCTGAGGTGGTTCCCGAGCCGGCACCCGAGCCGCCCGCGGCCAAGTCGGTCACCGCCGAGCCCATCGCGCCCCCACCACCGCTCGACCGTCCCCGCCGCTCGGCGCACCGCAAGCCCGTGCCGGCCGCGACGGAGTCACTGTTCGCGCCGCCGACCCCGCGCCCGCCGGTGACTCAGCCGGTCAGCACGCTGCCGTCGCCTCTCGAGCAGCAGCCGAAGCACGCGCAACCGCCCGTCCCTGCTGTGCGACGTCGTATCACCACGGTTCGTCTGGCCGCGCTGGGGACGCTCGTCGTCGTGATCGGTGGGTTGTACCTCGCGACGCAGGGCGGCGACGATCAGGAGGCGACGCCGCGTACGTCCGGATCGTCAGACGCGTCGGTCACCTCGACTGCCCCGACTGTGCCTGTGCCACTGTCCAATCCGGACATCACAGGTTCCATCGTCTACAACGACGGGACGACATTGGTGATCATGCAGGCGGGTCGCAACGAGATGACGGTCGAAACCGACGCGTCGACCCGCATCGTCGGCACGAGCGAGACGATCCCGGAACTCGCTGTGGGGCAGGAGATTCTGGTCCAAGGAACACGGACGTTGGCCGGAACCTATCTGGCGCAGACGATCACGATGCAATCGTAGCGTCGAAGGACTTCGGCCGTCCCGGATAGAACCCCTGCACCATCGTGGCGCCCAGCGCCCGGGCAGCGGACAACTCGTCGGCGTTCTCGACCCCTTCGAAGATCGTGTCCGCGCCGATTTCCTTGGCCAACCCGACGATCGACTTCGCCGCTGCCCGGCGGACGGGGTCGTCGTCGATCCCGCTGACGATCGACGCGTCGAGCTTGATGATGTCCGGGCGCACCTCGACGACGTGGCGGAGACCGGCGTATCCAGATCCGACGTCGTCGACCGAGATGCCGACTCCTGCAGTGCGGAGCGCCGACACTGCGTGCCCGAGAGCGGTGTAGTCGACCACCATGTCCTGCTCGGTCAACTCCACGATCAATCGTCGCGGCGGGACGATCGACGCAAGCATGTCGGGGAGTCCGGTGGTCAGAATGGTTGTCGCCGAGGCGTTGAGGCTCAGGAACACGCCATCGGGCAGTGAGTGAGCACCGGCGATGGCGTGCTGAATGGCCGCAAGTTCCAATTCCGCGGACTGTCCGGTCTCGGTCGCAGCAGTGAACCAGGCCTGAGGAGAGCCGAATCCGGCGGGGAATCGAGAGAGTGCTTCGTAGCCGATGACGGCGCCGTCCGACGTCGAGCAGATCGGCTGATACACGATGCGTGGTCCGCCCGATTCGATGATCGACCGAATCATGCTGTGCGGCAGCTGTTCCGTCTCGGATCGATCGCGGAGTCGAGACGCCTGCACGTCCAGTCGCGCGCCCGCGAGCAGTCGCTGGAACGCCTCTCGTGCGCCGTCGCCCACCGTTCCGAGCGCGGAGACCGAACGCACCGTCACCCGCGCACTGCGCAGCGATGTTTCGCTCACCTCGACCGCAATTCGCGCCAGTGACTCCTTGACGGCTGCGCTTCGACCCCAAGCGACACAGACGATTTCGGTGATGCCGATACGTGCCAGCTTCATGTTCGGGGGCGCGACCCGCGAGAGTCCCGTCGCCAGTTCGGCGACGGCGTCACCCATCGACGAGCGATCCACCGGGCTCGTGGTGCTGTTCGGGTCGAACACCTGCACGAGCTCGATACCGAGTGTGGTGTCCGCTCCGCCGACCTCGGCCAGTTCTCGATCCAGACCACGAAAGGTGAGCAGCCCGGTGAGCATGTCCGTGTGCGAGGTTCGAAGGTCCCGCTTGAGCGTCGAGATGTACAGCCGCATCGCCAGCGGCGCCACGGAAGCCGAGAGAATGGTCAGCGAGCGCGAGATCACGATCGCGTATCCATTGCCCTCCACGACGGAGAGTGCGGCGAAAACGAAGGTGACGGCGACCGCGAAGCCCGTATGGACGAAAAGAAATCGTGACGTCGTGTAGACCGCGGCGAACAGTGACACCACGAACAGCAGCGCCACGCCCGGCATGGCGACCCACCTCTCGGTGAATCCCCACAGAATGACGGTGATCCCGATGTCGGCGAAGACGACGAACGCCACCTTCCAATGTGGCGGGTCGACGGGGCGAAGCCATACGGCGGCGATCGCACAGCACGCCACCGCGAAGACGACGGCAATCCACGACCAGCCCGGGCGGAGAGCTCCGGACGGGATGAGGAGCAGGCCCGAGGCGCCGGTGGCCAGTGTCACGGTGGCGATGAGCCGACGAACCAGCGGGGCTTCGAGTGTGTCGATCGACAGCAGAGCTTCCGGCCTGGACCGCATCACATCCACTGACGCTCGTTTCGGGTCGCCCGACGTCGGAGTGTCGAGAATTCGTACAGGGCACGAAAGCACGTGCCGGAAACCCCCGATTGCCGACAAAGGGACCTTACCCTCGCGTACGGCTATCTGGGGTCGGAACCCACCGTCGACGCGTCGGCGCGCTTGTTCGACGACTGTTTCCACACCCCGAGCGCCACGGTGATCACCGCGAGAGCGAGCGTGAGGAAGATCGAGGATCGCTGTTCCGGCATCACCACCATCATCACGAGCACGAAGATGATGAATGCGATCGCGATGTACGTCAGCCATGGATAGAGCCACATGCGGACCGCGGGAGACCTGCCTTCGCGGTCGAGCTTGCGGCGGAGAACGAGCTGGCTGCCGGCGATGGTCAGGTACACGAACAGCGCCACCGCTCCCGTCGTCGCCAGAAGATAGGTGAACAGCTTCTCGGGGAGAATGTAGTTACCGATCACGGCGAGGAACCCGAGCACCATCGACGCGATGACGGCGACCCACGGGACGCCGCGGCTGCTCACCTTTCGCACCGAGGCCGGTGCGTCGCCGCGCCCGCCGAGGGAGAACAGCATGCGCGACGCGGTGTACAGCGCGGAATTGAGGCACGACGCCACGGCGGTCAGAACCACCACGTCCATGATGCGGTCCGCGTGCGGAATACCCATGCGCGACAACACGTATTGGTACGAGCCGGTGGACACGTCGAGCTGATCCCACGGAACGAGAGCCACGACGATGAAGATCGAACCCAGGTAGAAGAGGAAGATGCGGTAGATCACCGAGTTCGTGGCCCGGGTGATCCCCTTCTCCGGGTCGGGCGATTCCGCGGCGGCGATCGTCACGATTTCGGCCCCCATGAACGAGAACATGGTGGTGAGCATCGCTGCGATCACGGCCCCGAACCCCGCCGGCATGAAGCCGCCGGACGCCCAGAGTTGGCTGACACCACTGACTTCCGAGTTCGGGAGCAGGCCGAAGATCGCCGCCACGCCGAGCGCGATGAACGCGATGATCGCGACCACCTTGATGAGCGCGAACCAGAATTCGAACTCGCCGTAGTTCCCGACGCTGAACAGGTTGGTGCCGGTCAGGAGGATGACGATCACCAACGCGTACAACCATTGTGGGCCGCCGAGCCAGGTGGAGAGAATGACCGCGCCGGCCGTGGCCTCCACCGGAATCACCAACACCCAGAACCACCAGTACAGCCACCCCACGGAGAAGCCGGCCCAATGGCCCAGCGCGCGTGTGGCATACGTGGAGAACGATCCGGTATCGGGGTTGGCGGTGGCCATCTCGCCCAGCATGCGCATCACCAGGACGACCAACGTTCCGGCGAACAGGTACGACAGGAGCACGGCCGGTCCGGCGGTGTTGATGGCCGTTGCCGATCCGACGAAGAGTCCGGCGCCGATCACGCCGGCGATGGAGATCATGGTGACGTGGCGCGGCTTGAGGCTGGTGCCCAGCTCGCCCGCAGGCGCGTCCTTTTCGATAGTCATGACGGCCTTCCCGACTCGAAAAAGTAGATCCTCGTAGTCGATCACAAACGCAAACCCGGCGCGATGTGCCTGGTCGAAGTCGTCCGGTTTGGGCGGATTCGAATATCCCCGCTGTTCGAGAGCCGAATGCGCTTCTGCGAGCCCTACAGGGCTATCGAGGAAACGATCGACTCTCGAAGAGTGCGCGCTGACCTATCCTCGGACGCATGACGAACCCGAACGATCCGGACCGGGACGGCCGTGACAACCCGACGGAGCACTTCGACCGGCCGGGCAACACCAACGACCCGAACCAGGCATACGGCCAGTCGGGATACGCCGCTCCCGGCTACCAGGCGTACCCGGATCAGGAGTACCGCCCCACCGAGGGGTACCCGACCTACGAGGGCGGCCAGTACCCGAACCAGCAGAATCCGAACCAGCCGTACCCGACTCAGCAGTTCCCAACGGCGGGATACGGCCAGCCCCAATACGGCGGTCAGCCCCAGTACGGCGGTCAGCCCCAGTACGGCGGTCAACCCCCGTACGGCAATCAGTACCCGACGGAGGCGCCCTTCCTGGAGAACGGGAACGGCGGCGGCGGTGGGAACGGATCGCGCAACCTACTGATCGCGCTGGGCGTGATCGTGCTCCTGGCCGTCGTGGCCGGCGGTGCGTTACTGCTGATGCACTCCACCGCGGCTGAGGATGCGGCTGCCGCCCCCTCGACCACGCGGTCCGCACCCACCACGACGAGAAGCCCGTCGGCGCTGCCGAGCCTGCCCTTCGAACTTCCGAGCAACGTCCCAACCGCGCCGAGCGACATCCCCGGCGCGACGGGAGCGGCGCTGGGACAGATCGCGTCGATCGACGGCACCACCATCACGCTGAACGACCTGACCGGAGTGCAGGTCGAGATCCGCACGGATGCGCAGACTCAGGTCATCGGACTCGGTGCGTCCTCCGTCGGTGACCTGAAGCCCGGCGACAGCCTGGTCGTTCAGGGAACGGCCAACGAGGACGGGTCGATCACCGCGGCGACCATCATCAGCACCAGCGTGCGGTAGCCGACCCGCCCCACCCCCCCTGTGCGCGAATTCCGCCCCTACAGGGCACTATTTCGCGCACAGGCGGCGGAGCCGCGTTCCACCGCCGCCACCAACTGCGGCCTCAGCTCGGCTGCTTTCACGATCGAGTGAACCGAGCCCACCGTGCGCGCCCGCTCGATGTTGTGCACCGCCTCGAACTCGGCGGCAACCTCGCCGAGCTTCTGCGACCGCACGGCCGAACGGGTCTTGGCCAGCTCCACCTGCAGGTGCGCCCGCTCGGTGTCGTCGTCGGAGGAGTTGTAGCGAGCTTCGAGCTCGCGAACCTCGGGGTCGCTCGCCGTGCGGGTGTTGACGTCGCGGGTGAACACGACGGCCGCGGCGGGGGCGCCGCCGAGAACCGAGGCGAACGATCCCTCGACCGCGAGCACCTGCATGTTCTCGTTCAGCGCTCCGGAGAACACCACGAACGCGCCGCCGTGGTAGCGCGAGACCACGCAGAACACGATCGGGCCGTCGAAATTGACGATGGCCCTACCGATTTCGGCGCCGTACTCGAGCTGGATGTTCCGCAACGATTCCGGTGACCCGTCGAATCCGGACAGGTTGGCCAGCACCACCAGCGGGCGATTTCCACTGGCCGCGTTGATCGCTCGTGCCGTCTTCTTCGACGACGCGGGGAACAGCGTGCCCGACGTCCACTGGTCGGGGCCGTCCGCCGCGAACCAGCCCTTGCGCGGGATGGCACGCGACTCGATGCCGACCACCGAGATCGGATACCCGGCGAGGTGAGCGTCGAAGACCACCGAGGTGTCCGCGTCGGCCATGTCGGCCCACCGCTCGAGCACCGGGTGATCCTGATCGACCACGGCGCGCATCACGGTGCGAATGTCGAAGGGCTTCTTGCGTTCCGGGTTCGTCTCCGCGGAGAAGATGTCGCCGACGGTCTTGAAGTCCGACGACGGATGCACGTGCGGGTAGCTCCTCACGTCGCGGTCGATCGGGTCCGAGGTGGCGGCGCGACGCGGGAAGCGTTCACCCACAGCGAGATACGAGTGGTCGTAGTGCGCGAACAGCACCTCGACGGCCGCGGTGAGGTTGGGCGCCCAGTACTGCGCCTGTCCGTTCGGACCCATGACGCGGTCGTATCCGCCGATGCCGAAGTTGTCCTCGGCCGAGACTCCACCGGAGTAGTCCAGCGACTGCTTGCCGGTGAGCACCATCGCGCTCTCGGGGGTCATCACCAGGATGCCCTTGGTGTGCTGGAGCATCGTGGCTTCGGCGTTCCAGTACGGCTGCGCGCCGACGTTGATGCCCGCGACCACGATGTTGATCTCGCCGCCGCCCTGGGTGAAGGTGATGATGCGGCGCAGTGCACGCGAGACCCAGTCCATGTTCTCGGTGCCGCTGTCCATGGAAATGGTTGCACCGGAGGACAATGCGAACCACTCGACCGGAGCCTTCATCTGCTCGGCGAGGTCGATCGCCTTCACGACGCGGGCGCACTCGGCCTCGGCCACCGTGCCCAGTGCCTTGGTGGGGTCGCCGAACAGGGCGACTCGCTTCAGCCCTTCCGGGTACAGCTCCGTGGGGGTCGAGACGACACCGACGATGATGCCGGCGGAGTTGCCGCCGTACGGGCGCTCGACCGGAACCAGTTGACCCGACGCATCGAGATCGTGCTCGACGAACGTGCCGTCGGCGCCCGTGAGTAGCGGAATCAGCTCGTACGGGTACATGGTCCCGCGCGCCTGCGACCGCTGCACCTTCTGCGTGTACTGATCCAGCGGGCGCATCGGCTCGGTGGGCGGATCGGTCACCTTGACGACCAGTCCGGTACCGGGGCGGTAGGAGAACCTGAGCGCCAACGACTTCGGCTCCGCGCCGGGCGTCGACCGCAGGCGTGCCATGAGGGTGATCTCTTCGAGGCCGGCGGCGGTGGTGAGCGGTGCGAGGTGGCGGGCGACGGTCGTGAGGTCCTCGATGGACAGGTCGAGAACCTGCCACACGTAGAGCACCACACGGTTGTTGTCGAGGCGTCGCGATCCGCGTCGGGCCTGGGCCCGGCGGATGCCGTCGAGGCACGCCGACAGGGTGCGTTCGATGGCGGGAACGGAGACGACCTTGCCGCTTCCGTCGAATTGCACCGTGGCGTCCCGGATTTCGGCGAACGCGACGAAGCGCTCGTCCTTCGGGTTCTCCTTCGCGCACAGCTGGAACAGGTAGGTGCCGACGGGCGACGTGAGGCGAGTGGCGTCGAAGTTCTTCAGGCGCCACAGGTCCAGCCGCTGACCCGTCAACGGGTGGATGTCACGAATCGCGTGGTCCTCGGCGTACTCACCGTTCGGGCCGGGACGCAGAGTGACCTGGCGGATGGCACCGTCGGCGGCGCCGAAGACGGTCACCGTGACGCGCCGCCAGTTCTCCGAATGCCGTTGCGCGTCGATGATCTCGCGCAGCGCGTCGGCCAGTGCGTCGCCGCCGGCGGGTGCGGAGGGCCAGGAGACGTAGAGGTCCACGGCCAGCTTCTCCGGAGCGGGCCCGGCGATGTCGTCGACCACGGACAGGCTCGACGCGATGCCGGCGTAATCGGTGATGGTCGCCAGCAACTGAACCTTGCCGCCCACCAGAGTGAAGGTTCCGGAGACGAAGTGGAAGCCGTCGCGGTCGAAGGCCTTGACGTCCTCGAACTGGCGAATCTCGTAGTACTGCCGCGTGATCACCTCGAGCAGGGCGCCGGGATCGGACACCCGGTCGGCCAGCATCTCGATGAGCGGCTCGTCCGTGGCCACAAGGGCGGCGATGCGCTCGGCGTGGTCGGGGGAGTCGGGGCGCTCGGCGAGGTACTGAAGGCTGCCCCGAACTCCGTCGTAGACCTGCTCGCGCGCACGGCGGATCTGCGGCTCGTCGAACAGCTGGAAGCGCAGGTTCCGAGCGACGTCACCGATCAGTGGGTACCGCACCTGAGTGGCAACGACCAAGCGCTCCAACACTTCTCCGAGTGCGGGGTCGCTGTCGGGTGCGTCCGACGCGTCGGCCAGCCACCGCTCGAGCAGCGACGCGATCACGGGCACCTGGTTCTCGATGCGCTGCTGCGCGAGGAACAACCGGTAGACGGCCTCCTCGAGGTCGCTGCCGGGCTCGAGGTCGTGCTGGTCGTAGTGCCGCAGCGCGCGAGAGAGCTTGTCCAGGAAGCTTTCCGGCAATCCCTTCTGATCTGCGTACAGCGCCTTGAGGAATGCGTGGAAGTGCTCGCGGGGACTGTGGACACGCTCGTCGGTGTCCTCTTCGTCCATCGTCGGCCGGTTACGGGTCAGCTCGCACATGTCGGCGAAGGTGGTGAGCAGACCCAATTCTGCTTGCAGCAGTTCGCGATCGCGGCGAGGCAAGGATGCCCGCACGGTCTCGTACTGCGCCATCAGCGATTTCGCACGGGAGGCGTTGACGTCGTAGCCACTGATCAGGGCGCCGATTTCCTCGAGGTACGAGAGGGCGTGCGCTCGATCGTCGGCGGTCGCGGACTCGTCGGGGCGGAACTCCACCCGCGCCGTCTGGGACGCGGCGGCCTGTTCTCCCTCGGGATCGATGCGCAGAAGCGACGCACCCGCGTCGACCTGGGCGTTGACGACGGCGAGAACCTCACGCACCGTGCCGGCCGCGGGTGCTCGCACGGCGGTTTCCATCTTCATCGACTCGAGAACGACGATCGTCTGTCCGACCTCGACCTTGTCACCGACGGCGACGGGAACCGCGACGACGACGGCGGGGGCGGGTGCACGGACCAGGCCGGCTTCGTCCTGGCTGATCTGGTGGCTGATGCCGTCGACCTCGACCAGGTAGTTGGCCGGTCCGGCGACGGTGACGACGGAGAAGCGTCGGCCGTCGAGGGTCAGGCGCGACTCGAACGTGCCGAGCCGCTCGATGTCCACGTCGAGATCGCGTCCGTCGACACCGACCGTGTAGCGGTGCGGGCCGAGCTGGCCGACGGTCAGTTCGTAGCCCTGGCCCTGGTAGCTGAGCTCGACTGTCCGGCCGATGTCGTGGCTGGCGCGGGGACGGCCACCGCGTGCGGAAGAGAGGAACTTGGTGCGTTCCCGAGCTTCCTCGGCGTCGTACGCGTCGACGGCGGCGGCGATCAGAGCGATGTCGGCGACCCGCGTCGGGCCGGTCGCGGTGCCGGCGCCACTGCGATCGAGCCAGCCGGTGTCGGCTGTGGCGTCGATCAGTTCGGGCTTGTCGAGAAGGTCGAGAAGGAACGACTTGGTGGTGGTGCCGCCGTCGATCACGACGGTGGTCTCGCGGAGCGCCGTGCGCAGTCGGGCGAGTGCTTCGGACCGGTCCTTGCCCCACGCGATGATCTTGGCGACCATCGAGTCGTAGTCGGGCGGGATGACGTCGCCCTGGGCGATGCCGGTGTCGACGCGCAGGCCGGACCCGAGCGGGAACTTCAGCAGCCGGACGGTGCCGGGGGCCGGGGCGAATCCGTTGTCGGCGTCCTCGGCGTTCAGACGTGCTTCGACGGCGTGGCCGAACTCGGGCGGGCAGTCGCCCTCGAGCGGGCGGCCGTCGGCGACGAGAATTTGCAGCTTGACGAGGTCGAGGCCGGTGGTCGCCTCGGTGATGGGGTGCTCGACCTGCAGGCGGGTGTTGACCTCGAGGAACGTGAAGATCTTCTGCTCGGGCTGGTAGAGGTACTCCACCGTGCCGGCGCCGTGGTAGCCGGCGGCGCGAACGAGTTCTGCCGACGCGGAGCGCAGCTGGTCCGACTGCTCCTTGGTGAGGACGGCCGAGCTGGACTCCTCGATCACCTTCTGGTTGCGACGCTGGATCGAGCAGTCGCGCACGCCCGGTGCCCACACGTTGCCGTGCTTGTCCGCGATGACCTGCACCTCGACGTGGCGGGCTTCGGTGACGAGACGCTCGAGGAAGACGACGGGGTCGCCGAACGAGCGCTCGGCCTCGCCCTGGGTGCGCTCGAGTGCCAGTTCGAGCTCGTCCTCGGCGTAGACCTTGCGGATGCCGCGGCCACCGCCGCCGCTGCGCGCTTTGATGATCAGCGGGTAGCCGATGGCCTGGGCGTGACGGCGGGCGTCGGCGCGGGTCTCGACGGGACCACCCGACCACGGCGCGACGGGCACGCCGACCTTCTCGGCCAGAAGCTTGGCCTGCACCTTGTCGCCGAGCAGGCGCATGGCGTCGGCGCTCGGTCCGATGAACGTGATGCCGAGACGAGAGACGATGTCGGCGAACGTCGGGTCCTCGGCGACGAAGCCCCAGCCGACCCACACCGCGTCGGCCCTGGACTCGACGAGTGCGCGCTCGAGTTCGACGTAGTCCAGGTACGGGTTCTGCGTACCGGTCTTGTGCAACGTGACAGCCTCGTCGGCCTGCCGCACGAACATTGCGCGACGCTCTGCCTCGGTGTGCATCGCGATGACACGGATGCCGTAGTCGTGCTCGGCATTGAGCTCACGTACCGCCCTGATCAGGCGTACTGCGGCCTCGCCTCGATTGACAACTGCTATCCGTGTGAACATTCGTCTCCGCCGTATTCGTCGTGTGTCGTGGTGTCGCGTGCGCAGACGTCGATGTTTGGCGTTGCGACCACAGCCGTCATGGCGACGTCATCTTCGCCTGTCCTCGCCGTCTTCACGGTGCCCTGGACAATCGTGGTTACACGTCACAAGGCAATGGTGTTCGGCTGCAACAGGAGTGATGAGGGGTCGCTCGATTTCAACCTCATCACACATTTGCGCTACTAGCGAGTACAGCTGTGATGGTTGACTTTTCGCGTACGTGCCCGATTTCGCCTACTCGTGGGTATACCCGTCGGTAGTGGTCGGAGCGGCGTCTTCGGCGAGGTCGAGCCGCCTGCGCGATAGAGTTGTCGCCAATGACTGCCACGTGGTTCGGACTCGCCGTGATCGCACTGCTCGGAGCAGTGGCGCTGCTCTACGTCGATCGCACGCGTCGCCGCCGATCCGGCAAAGTCCGTCAGATCTGGGCCAAGGCGCAGGGATACCGCTACACCGACGCCGACCGCGACCTTCCGGGCCGCTGGAGCCGCGCCGTCCTCGCCAATCAGGAATTCCTCGGTGCCGTCGACGTGGTCGAGGGCGTACGACGCGGCGAGGAGTTCGTGCTGTTCGACCTCGAGGACACCGTCACCGTCGTCGCGGTGCGGCGCGAGGTCGGCTCCGACGTCGACCTCGACCTACGACTGCGCAGCACCCCCCCGCCGAAGGATCCCGACATGAACCTTCTCGGTTCCCTCGGGCCCCGCATCATCTTCTCGACCGACCTCGACGTGGCCCGCCGCGTGTGCGACCAGCGCATGGTCGCCTTCACCCACTCCGTGCCCGACGTGGTGCAGATGCTGTGGTCCGAGCGCGAATGGACCCTGGGAACCCTGTCCGTCGGCAGCACCGGGCGCGACTGGGACGCCGCGATCGACACGGTCACCCGGCTGTCCGGTCTACTGCACGTGTTGCCGCCTGCAAGCCGTCGACCGGCGGCTCCGGACGAGGAATCCGGAGCAATGCGCGTCGAGCGGCCGGAAGCGCAGTCACGTGTCGAACAGCCGTCACGCGCCAACCCTTCGAGCCGCGTCGAGCCGCCGGCCCGCGTCGACCCGGCCCGGCGCCCGCCGCCTCCGCGAGTCGAGCGGTCGGCGCGCACCCCGGGTGCCGCACGACCCGCCGAACGCCCCGGCCCGCCCGCACCGCGCGTCTCCCCGATCTCGGATCGCCGACGTCCCCGCGGGGACGCTCCTCGGCCCGAGGGTGGTCGTCCCGACGGTGGTCGGCCCGATGGTCCGCGGTCCGTCGAGGACTTCCGTGAGCGGTCCGAACCCACCCGCGGTCGACGCCGACCTCCCGAGTCCGACTGACCTGCTCCGTCCCCTCGTCGCGTCTACTGTCGGGTGCATGACAGCTCCTCAGCCAGGCTCGAAGGTCCGTCCCGTCGCGCTCGTCACCGGCCCCACCTCGGGCATCGGTACCGGATTCGCCCGTCGTCTCGCCGCCCGCGGGTACGACATGGTTCTTGTCGCCCGTGACTCGGAACGGCTCGAGGCGGTCGCGGCCGAACTGAAGACCGACTACGGCGCCGAGTCCGAGATCATGGTCGCCGATCTGGCGTCGGAATCGGATCGGATCCGGGTCGCGGCGAGGCTCGAAAAAGGCGTCGAGTTCCTGGTCAACAACGCCGGATTCGGTACGTCGGGCGAGTTCTGGACGGCCGAACCGGCGCTGCTGCAGTCCCAGTTGGACGTCAACGTGACATCTGTGATGCATCTCACTCGGGCGGCGTTGCCGTCGATGATCGCTGCGGCCAAGGGGTCGATCGTCAACGTGGCCAGTGTCGCCGGTCTGCTGTCCGGACGAGGGTCGACGTACTCCGCCTCCAAGGCGTACGTCATCTCGCTGACCGAGGGCCTCGCGGGCGGATTGGCCGGTACGGGCGTGCAGGTCCAGGCGTTGTGCCCCGGTTTCGTGCGCACCGAATTTCACGAGCGCGCCGGAATCGAGATGACGTCGATGCCGGGCTTCATGTATCTCGACGTGGAGCAGGTCGTCGGCGCGTCGCTCGCCGATCTGGACAAGGGCAAAGTGCTGAGTGTTCCTGGCGTTCAGTACAAGTCACTGACGACCGTGAGCCGTCTTGTGCCCAGAAACATCGCTCGACGGGCCACGTCTTTGGTCGGACGGGGTCGCGGCCGAACCTGAGATATGTTGCTCAGGTGACTCTTGTGACGTGTGTTGCGATCGTGATCGCTGTCGGGGCGGTGCTCGTGGTGTTGGGTGCACGCAAGATCAAAGCTCGGCACGGCACCGCGCGTGCCGCGCTGGCGCTGCTCGAGGCAGAACTCGAACATCGCCGCGCGGTGATACCCGACCTGGTGCGGGCGGCGGTGGAGGCCGACCTCGATCGCGAATCCATCAACCAGCTCGTGGGCGCCCGGTCGTGGTCGAGGGTGGTGCAGGAGAACGACTTCGACCTTCCGCGTCGAGCGTCCGCCGAGAACGCACTGTCCGTCGCCCTCTACGAACTCATCTACTCCGCTCACCAGGCCAACTGGGAATTCCGCCGTCCCGCAGACGAATTGGACGTCATCGAGCAGCGCATCGTCGGCGCAGTGCGGGTCTACAACACGCACGCCGACGCCCTCGTTCAGCTGTCGCGGTCTCCGCTGACCGCGCTGAGTGCACGTCTGGCCGGCGTGCACGCGCCCGACCTCTTCGCCGATCCGATCGCGCCCCCGCACGCGCGCGCCCGCGTGGCCGCCTGAGCGGTGGCGGCGAGTCGTCGGCCAGTAAGTTGTGGGGCATGGCTGAACGGGAAGAACTGGCATCACTGGTACGTGAGCTCGCGGTGGTGCACGGGCGCGTGACGCTCTCGTCCGGCAAGGAGGCCGACTACTACGTCGACCTCCGCCGCGCGACGCTGCACCATCGGGCCGGCCCGCTGATCGGGTCGCTGATGCGAGAACTGGTGTCCGACTGGGACTTCGACGCCGTCGGCGGCCTCACCATGGGAGCGGACCCCGTCGCCCTCGCCGTCATGCACGCGCCCGGTCGACCCATCGACGCGTTCGTGGTCCGCAAGGCCGCCAAGGCGCACGGCATGCAGCGCCAGATCGAGGGCCCGGACGTCGTGGGCAAGCGCGTTCTCGTCGTCGAGGACACCACCACGACCGGCAACTCGCCCCTCACCGCCGTCAAGGCTCTGCGCGCCGCGGGTGCGACCGTCGTCGGCGTCGCGACGGTGGTCGACCGGGCGACCGGGGCCGACGAGGTCATCGCGGCGGAGGGTGTGGAGTACCGGTCGCTGCTGGGGCTGGGGGACTTGGGGTTGTAGGCGGCTCTGGCCGGACTGCCCCTGGGCTGATCGCGCACGTTTTCGTCTGATCGCGCGCGCAATGGTGCGCGCGGTTGGTCCAATGTGCGCGCGGTAAGGCCTGTGACTCGGTTCGGGCCAAGGGCGGCTCGCCGGCCCCTACCCCAACTCCGCCACCACGATGTAGTTGTCGTCGGTCGGCTCGCCGTTCTGCACGTCGCAGTTCGCGAGGATGAGCCGGCCGGGAACCGATTTGCGGAGGTCGTTGTCCGCGAGCAGTGATCCCTTGGGCAGCGGTCCGACCCGCTGCACCGCGTACTCCAGCACACCGGTCGGCAGGCGCAGCACCACCCGATCGCCCGGCTGCACCACACGCAGCGCTTTGAACGGGGCGTCGCGCTTCGAATAGTTGTGCCCCACAACCACAACGGTCTCCTGCGTATCCGTTCCGGGTAGACCACTCTCGGCCCACCAGGCGGGTAACGCGTCGACCGGATTCAGGACCTGGTTGCTGTCGCGGTAAAGCCCGTCGGGGTTGATCGGGCTGCTGAGGTACGTGTCACCGGACGCGGAGCGCAGCTCGATCGCAAGAGGCTGCGCCGGTTCCATGGGAACATCCGATACCGCAGGAATGACCGCCTGGACGGGTGACCGGTCCGGCGGCGCCACACCGGGCTCCTCGCTCCCACACGCAGTGAGAACGAGGAGCCCGGCGAGGATCCAGAGAAGCAGCGATCGCATCTATGCGGACTGCTGTCCCTTGCGGCGGCGAACCAGGAGCGCTCCACCGGCACCGACCACGGCAACCACGCCGACACCGGCGAGTACCGCAGGGAGGGCGGAGCTGTCCGAACCGGAATCGGCTGCAGCAGAGGCGGAATCACCGAGTGCGAGGTCGACGGGCGGCAGTTGGCCGGCGACCTTGGTGGTTCCGTTCTCGTCGGTGGTGAAGTAGTCGGCGACGGTGAACGATCCGTCGTCGTTACGCACACCGATCAGCTGCACGCCGGTCTCGTCGACGGCGACGGTGTTCTCGTCGACCTCCGTGACCGGGACGTTCTCCTTGACCACGTTGCCGAGGTTGATCGTGAACGAGAACTTCGGGCCGCTGGCGGCGAGTGCAGCCGCGTCGGCCTTCAACTTGTCGTTCGCGGCAGCGGCGGTGGTGGCCAACGCCTTCGCGTCGTCGGCTTCCTTCTTCGCCGAAACAACCAGAGCAGCATCGGCATCCGCCTTGGCCTTGGCTGCGTCTGCCGCCGTGTTCGCGGCGGCGAGCTTGGCGTTCGCCTCGGTGGCAGCAGCCTCCGCTGCGGTCAACGCTTCAGCGGCAGACGCGGCCTTCGCTTCCAGGTCGGCCGTCGTGGCGTCGGCGGCCGTCACGGCTGCGTCCGCGGCGTCGGCTGCGTCGGCGGCGGTCTTGGCGTCGGCCGCTGCCTTGTCGGCGGCGGCGCGCGCATCGGTTGCAGCCTTGATCGCGGCTTCCGAGTCCTTGCTGGACGCCGCTGCGGCGGCTTCGAGTGCGGTTGCCCGTGCGTCCGCTGCGGCGGCGGTCGCCTGAGCCACCTGCGCCTGCAGGGCCGCAGTGGCGAACTTCGCTGCGGTGGCGGCTGCGTTACGCAGTGCCGCAGCAACTTTCGCCACGTTGAAGTCGTCGAACGCCTTCTGAACGGCGGCCACCGACGCGTCGAGCTCGGTGCGCGCTGTCTCGGCCTTGGTGGCGGCGTCGGCCGCGGCTGCGGCCTTCGCGTCGGCGTCGGCGCGGGCAGCTTCGGCCGCAGCGACGGCGTCGGGATCACCCGCGGCCACTGCTGCCGCCTCCAGCTCGGTTGCTTTGGCGTCGGCTGCCTTCGCGGCGTCGGCGGCCTGGTCGGCTTCGGTCTGGGCGGTGGCAGCGGCGGCCTTCTTGGCGTCGGCGTCGGTCTTGGCTGCGGTCACCGAGGCCGATGCGGCCAGGCTGGCCGTCTTGGCGTCGGCTGCGGCCTTCGCTTTGGCGGCGGCGTCGAGCTTCGCGGCGGCAGCGTCGGCCTGAGCCTTGACGTTCGCATCGGTGGACGCCGAGGCTGCTGCGGCTGCCTTGTCGTACTCCGCCTGTGCCGCGACGGATGCTTCGGCGGCGGCCTTGCTGTCTGCTTCGGCCTTGGCCAGTGCGGCCTTCTCGGCGTCGGAGAGCTGGGGGATCAGTGCCGCGTTGATGGTGGTGGTGCCGTCCTCGTTCTGGACCACGCCGACGGTGAGCTGCGGTGCGGGCCGATCGGTGGACGGTGTCTCGGCGGTCGCGGCGACGCGGGCCTCTTCGGAGACGACGGCAGGCGGGGCTTCGGACGGAATCACGACCTGCTCCGGCGTGGTTTCGGTCGACTCTTCCGGTGCGGGAGTGGGCGTTTCGACGCTGGTGGTCGAACTGTCCGATGGGTCCTGCGCCGACGCGATGGCGGGCGCTCCCACGGCCAGTGACAGCGCGACTACCGCGCCGGCCGCAGCGAGGCGGACTTTTCGGGAGTTGACGGTGGACTTCGATGACATACGAACTGCCCTTCAGATCTCGAACGAAACGGGCAAGGCACCGTCGCAGGTGCGGCGGTGCCTCCTCGACGTCGGGGATCCCGAGTTCCTTACGTCAAGTAACCCTTTACTTCGAGTTTGGACTGTAGGGGGTTAGTTCGCGTCCGTAAACGATTTTCAAAAATACTGTTCGGTTCGTTATAAACGAACCACCCGTCACTCAGTCCCCAACCGTCACAGCCTGAGCTTCCTCGACCACGGTCGGCTCGTGGTCGTCGACGTGGGCGAGAACCTTGCGACCCGACGCCAGAACCGCGATCGCGAGGAAGGTGCAGACGGCACCGACCCAGAAGGGGACGTGGATGTTGATCGACTCGCCGAGCTTGCCGGCCACGTAGGGGGCAGCTGCACCGCCGACGAACCGGACGAAGCTGTAGGCCGCCGAGGCCGTGGACCGCTCGACGGGAGCGGAGATCATCACGGTCTCGGTGATGAGAGTGTTGTTCACGCCGAGGAACACGCCCGCGAGGACGACGCACACGACCAGAACCGCTTTGGTGTCGGTGAACATGGCCATCACCGCGAGGTCGAGCGCGAACAGCAGCAACGCCAGCATCATCATGTTGAGCGTGCCGAAGCGGCGTTGGAGCCGGGGAGCGAGGAAGACCGACGAAACGGCAAGTGCCAGGCCCCATCCGAAGAAGATGAAGCCGATCGAGTATGCGCCCATGTTCAGCGGGAACGGCGTGTAGGCCAGCAGGGTGAAGAAGCCGTAGTTGTAGAGCAGCGCCGTGATGCCGACCGTCAGGAGGCCGCGGTGCCGGAGAGCTCGGAAGGGATCGGCCAACGACGTGTGATGCGTGGGCTTTTCACCGGCGGGCAGCATGACGAGAAGGAAGATGAACGCGATGGCCATGAGTGCGGCGACGCCGAAGAACGGACCGCGCCAGCTGATGTTGCCCAGCACGCCGCCGACCAAAGGTCCTGCGGCGATACCGATTCCGAGCGCAGCCTCGTACAGGATGATCGCTCGTGCGACGCCGCCACTTGCCGCGCCGACGATGGCCGACAGCGCAGTGGCGATGAAGAGCGCGTTGCCCAGTCCCCAGCCGGCGCGGAATCCGACGATCTCGTCGATCGAGCTCGACGAACCTGCGAGGGCGGAGAACACGACGATGATCGCCAAGCCGACGAGCAGCGTCTTCTTCGGTCCGAACCGGCTCGACACGACGCCGGTGATCAGCATCGCGACACCGGTCACGAGCATGTAGCTGGTGAACAGCAACGACACCTGCGACGGCGACGCGTTCAGTTGCTCACCGATGGGCTTGAGAATGGGGTCGACCAGCCCGATGCCCATGAAGGCGATGACGCTCGCGAACGCGACCGCCCACACGGCCTTCGGCTGCTGGAGCAGGCTCGGTTGTGTCTCTGCTGTGGTGCTCACGTGTTGCTCCCTGTCTTGACTGCGCCGCGGATTTCGTCGAGTCCACGTGCGATGTTTTCGATCTGTTCGGGTTCGAGATGGTTCAGGTACTGCAGGAGTCCGTCGCCGATGGCGTAGCGGGCGTCGGTGATCCATTCCCTGCCTGCGTCCGACATCTCGACGACCACCGCACGGGAGTCGTTGGGGTCGGAGCCGCGCGTGACGAGGCCCTGCTCGCCCAGCGTCTTGAGCAAAGCGGTGGCGGACGGTTGCGAGCACCGATCGATGCGAGCGAAGTCGCTTATGCGCAGCGGCCCGTACTCCTCGATCAGCGACAACGCGCGGGTCCACGTGCGCGGCCGCGTGTCCGGACTGATCGACGACGCGAGGCGGGTGAACCTCGACGCGTTCGTCACGAGTTCGGACAGCAGGCGGCGCAGTTCGGCGTCGCGGTCCACTGGAGTCGTCACCGAATTATTATTGCATAGGGTAACTATCCGTGAAAAGGGTAGTGTCCTGCCGATGATCGGAGCTGCCTACGTCGCTGCCGCGGCGGTCACCGTGGCCGGTGCCGCGAGCGGTCGTGATCGCCTTCAGTGGGTGACGAAACCGCTACTGATGCCGCTGCTGGCCACGCGTTCGCGCGACCCGCTCCTGACGGCCGGTCTCGTCGCCGCGACCGTCGGAGACCTCGCGATGCTCGACCCCGACGACGATGGGCGTCTGATGGCGGGGGCATCGTCGTTCGCCGTCATGCAGACCATCTGGTCGCGGCTGCTCGTGGAACGGGGAGCCCGGCTGCATCCGTCGACTGTCGGTCCTCGGCTCGCGGGCTGGGCGGCGTCGTCGATGGTGACCGCATCGCGGAGCAAGAATGTCGCGCCCGTCCTGTCGGCGTACGGACTGGCGCTCGGCACCATGTCGGCGCTCAGCGCGGACCGGTCGATGCCGCGCGCGACGAGGCTGGGCGGTCTGTTGTTCACCCTCTCCGACGCGACCATTCTCGTTCGCCGATCGGCGCTGACGGACGAGCGTGCCCGGCGTGCGGCCGAAGCGTTCGTGCTCACGACTTATGCTGCGGCGCAATACCTTCTGGTGACCGAGTTCGCTCGAGATTCAGCAAGTAGCGCTTGACCTCGATGCCGCCCGCGAAGCCGGTGAGCGAGCCGTTCGTGCCGATGACGCGATGGCACGGCACGACGATCGAGAGCGGATTGCGGGCGTTGGCCGCAGCGGCGGCGCGGACGGAACCGGGGCGACCGGCAGCAGTCGCCAGTTCGGTGTAGGTACGAGTTTCGCCATAGGGAATGGTGCGCAGGGCGGCCCACACCGACCGCTGGAACTCGGTGCCGTCCGGTGAGATCGGGACGTCGAATGCGGTCCGCGTTCCGTCGAGGTACTCGGTCATCTCCGCGACGATGCGGTCGAACCCCTCGGTCGACGGTGTGCCCAGCCGGTCCGGGCGCGGCGTAGGGGCGTGGCTCGCGAAGTACACCCCGGTCAGAACGTCGCCGCTGCGGACGAGGGTGAGCGGGCCGACGCCGCCGAACCCCACTGTGCGCGAGGTCAAATCCACAGAATCTTCTGCCGATCGTTCGGGTCCACCCTGACCGACACGGTGTCACCCTGGTGCCACCGCTCCGACGGCCCGGGCTGCACCACGAGCCCGCGGTACGACTCGGCCCCGGGAACGGTGATGGACAGGTCGAGTTCGGTCGACTCGCCCACCTCGCGTACGTCGTCGATCACTGCCCACCCTTCGATCCCGTCGCGTTCGAGGCGTCGCTCGTCGCGGGTGGGCCTCGACGCCCACATCATCGCCAGGCCGAGGGATGCGCCGAACAGCGCGACGAGGCCGGCGAGTTGGTACGGAATGGTACCGCTCGGTGATTTTCGGACCAGGAAAAGGATCCACACCGCGAGTAGAACGACATACCCGACGGTGACCGTGAGAACGGCGCGAATGGTGCGTTCATGATTCATGAAGATCCGAACTTACTTTTGAGTAGCTTCGTCGCCTACGCTGAGCGACATGCCTGAATCCACTGTGTTCATCACCGGCGCTGCTGCCGGTATCGGGCGCGCGACCGCGCTCACGTTCGCCGCCGCCGGCTATCACGTCGGTGCGTACGACATCGACGAAACCGGTCTCGCGTCCCTGGCCAAGGAGATCACTGCCAAGGGCGCGAAGGTCACCACCGGGGTCCTCAACGTCACCGATCACGAGCAGATGGTTACCCGTCTGTCGGAATTCGACGCAGCCGCGGGCGGGCGCCTCGACATCCTCATCAACAACGCAGGCATCCTCGTCGCGGGTCCGTTCGAAGACATGCCGATCGAGGTGCACCGCCGCGAGATCGACATCAACGTGGGCGGCGTCATTTCCGGCACGCTCGCCGCGTTCCCGTATCTGAAGAAGACGCGCGGCGCGCAGGTCGTGAACCTGTGCTCGGCGTCGGCGATCTACGGCCAGGCCGAGCTCGCCACCTACAGCGCCAGCAAGTTTGCGGTCCGCGGACTCACCGAGGCGCTCGATCTGGAGTGGAAGCGCTACGACATTCGCGTCATCGCGATGTGGCCGCTGTTCGTGCAGTCGGCGATGACCGCGAACATCAGCACCGGTACCACCAACTCGCTCGGCATCAAGCTGACGACGCAGGACGTGGCCGACGGCATCTTCAAGGCCACGCAGGATCGCAGCAAGCTCACTCAGGATCTGCTGCACAAGGTCCACTTCCCGGTCGGCACGCCGTCGAAGGCGCTGGCGCTGGGGTCGCGCTTCTCGCCCGCATGGCTGACGCGTCGGGTGAACAAGAAGTTGGCGAACACATAGCTGATTCGGAGGCGGGCAGGCCGGAGGCCGGTCGGGAACCAGACGCGGGTGCCACCGAGTGGGGTGAGCATCCGAACGGCGTGGGTCCCTGGGACGAGGAACGTCAGAGACCCAGGCCGACCGACCCCCGTTTCGACCCCGTCCTTCTCGACGAGGGTGACCGTCGGAACGTGGTCGACTCGTACCGATATTGGCGACGAGAAGCGATCGTGGCCGACATCGACTCACGTCGTCACCCTCTGCACGTGGCCATCGAGAACTTTGCGCACGACGCCAACATCGGGACCGTGGTCCGGACCGCCAATGCTTTTGCGGCACAGGCGGTTCACATCGTCGGCCGTAAGCGCTGGAACCGTCGGGGAGCGATGGTGACCGATCGGTATCAGCACATCGAGCACCATCCCGACGTCGCCTCCCTGGCGCAGTATGCGTCGCGCACCGGCCTCGAGATCGTCGCCGTCGACAATGTTCCGGGGTCGATTCCGCTCGAGACGGCCGTCCTCCCACGCGACTGTCTTCTGCTCTTCGGGCAGGAAGGTCCGGGGGTCACCGACGATGCGCGCGGGGTCGCGTCGATGACGGTGTCGATCGCGCAGTTCGGATCGACCCGCAGCATCAACGCCGGCGTGGCCGCCGGGATCGCCATGCACGCGTGGATTCGGCAGCACGCCGACCTGTCGAACGCCTGGTAACGGTGCGGTCTCGGTACCTGGCAAGATTGTCACCATGCACGACACGTGGTCCGCTCGCGCGGACAGCGCCGAGGAAGCGGTGTTCGCTCGCCATGTTCGCCGCCTCTGGGGACTTCCGGGAACCGCGTTGGGTGTGGTGGCGTGGCCGCCGGTTCGCCGCGAACGCACCTTCATGCGCTGGCACTATTGGTGGCAGGCGCACCTGATCGACTGCGAGGTCGACGCCGCCGAGCGCGCACCCACCGCCAAGCGTCGGCGCCGCATCGCGCGCATCGCTCGTGCACACCGGCTACGCAATCTCACCGGCTGGACCAACTCGTACTACGACGACATGGCGTGGCTGGGCCTGGCGTTGGAGCGCGCGCAGCGTCTGCACCTCGTCGACAACCGAGGTGCCATCGCGGCGCTGGAGTCGCAGTTGTTCGACTCGTGGGATCCCCTGTCGGGCGGCGGGATTCCGTGGAGCAAGAAGAACAAGTTCTTCAACGTCCCCGCCAACGGACCGGCCGCGATCCTGCTCGCGCGGACGGGAAAGCTGTGGCGCGCGCAGGCCATTTCCGACTGGATCGACTCGACGCTGATCGACCCCGACACGCACCTGGTGTGGGACGGCATCAACGCCGACGGCCGCATCGAGACGCCGATCTACTCCTACTGCCAGGGTGTGGTGCTCGGTGCGGAGACCGAATTGGCGATTCACCTCGGCGACCCGAAGCACAGCCAACGGGTGCACCGGTTGATCGACGCAGTCGAGCAGCACCTGACCAAGGACGGGGTCATCGTCGGCGGCGGCGGGGGAGACGGTGGGTTGTTCAACGGTGTGCTGGCCCGCTACCTGGCGTTCGTCGCGACGGCGCTTCCCGGCCACGACGACGAGGACTACCGCGCGCGGTCGATCGCCCGCGACATCGTGGTGGCGTCGGCGGAATCGGCGTGGAAGAACTGCCTGCTGATCGAGGGACTGCCGCTCTTCGGCCGGGACTGGACCGAGCTGGCCAAGCTACCCGGCTTCGGGCAGGGCGGCATCGCTCGGTTCACGGGCGGCACGGTCACGTCGTCGTCGGTGCCCGAGCGAGATTTCTCGGTTCAGCTCAGCGGCTGGATGCTGATGGAAGCAGCCCACACGGCGCAGAACTGACTGCGGTGAGTCAGTCGAAGTCCGGCACGGTCGCAACGACCTCGGGCCGGTGCATCTCCTTGCGGTACTGGTAGATGCCGAAGATCGTGCCGGCGATCAGCGTGACCACCATGACGACCAGCACAGCCGGGAACAGCCACGGCACCTTGTCGATCCACGATCCGAAGTAGAAGCCGATCAGCAGCAGTACCGGCGCCCAGACGATGGCTCCGATGGTGCTCGCGATCGTGTATTTGCGGTGGTTCATTCCGCCCGCACCGGCGACCATCGGGCACAGCGTGCGCACCCACGGAATCCAGCGGGCGACGAGCACGGCCCAGAACCCGTGCCGCTCGAGCAGTCGATTGACCTTGTCGAGATTCTCGGTGTTGACGTACTTGCCGTTCTTGCGGGCGACCAGTTTGTGGCCGGTCTTGTGCCCGATGATGTATCCGACCTGGTTGCCCGCCACTGCCGCAACGAACGCGCCGATCGACAATGCCCAGACGTGCGCGCTGCCCGACGAGTGCGCAGCGAGCGCGATGCCCGCGGTGAGCAGCAGGGAATCGCCGGGCAGGAACAGCCCGATGATGAGCGCGCATTCGAGGAACACGAACGTGACGACGACGATCCACACCAACAGTGGTCCCGCCGACTCGATCATTCCGAAGCTTCCGCTGGCCAACACCATAGAAACGAAGCCCTACTTGTCGTCGTCGAAGTGATCGACGGCTTCGGCCATGGGGGTGGTGCGGGCACTGATCATGCGCTTGCCGACCTCGATGGCGATCGGGACGACCGACACCAGCACGATGACGATGAAGATGATGTCGACGTGGTCGCGGATGAACGCGATCTGTCCCAGGGCGTAGCCGAGGAGCGTCACGCCGGCGCCCCAGACGATGCCGCCGATGACGTTGTAGGTGATGAAGATGCGGTACTTCATGTTCGCCGCGCCGGCCACGAGCGGCGCGTAGGTGCGCACGATCGGGACGAAGCGAGCCAGGAAGATGGTGACCGGTCCGTGCTTTTCGAAGAAGGCGTGCGACTCGTCGATGTAGCTCTTCTTCAGGAAGCGGTTGCCTTCCTTGAAGAGACCGGTTCCCGCCTTGTTGCCGATCAGGTATCCGACCTGGTCACCGAGCACCGCGGCGATCGGAATGGTGACCATCAGGACCCAGAGCGGGGCGAACGGCTCGATCTCCGTCGACTTCGACGCGGCGATCAGGCCGGCGGTGAACAGCAGCGAGTCTCCGGGAAGGAGGGGGAAGAGGAGGCCGGATTCGATGAAGACGACCAGGAGCAGACCGACCAGCACCCAGGTTCCGAACGAGTTCAGGAGGTTGACCGGGTCCAGAAAACCGGGGAGAAGAGCCAGGTTGGTCACGGCGGTGTCGGTCGAGGCCAGAATGCTCACTGCGACCACATTACCGGCGCAATTCTGAGAGTTCCCTGTACTCGCCGGTAAGTGTGGTCGACGCGACCCGATGCGCGAGGATTGCCATACTGCTAAATGCAACGAGGCGATCGACGCCTCACCACGCTCACTCTTGGAGGTTTCTTCCGTGCCGATCGCAACTCCCGAGGTATACGCCGAGATGCTCGGCCGGGCCAAGGAACACAAGTTCGCCTTCCCCGCCATCAACTGTGTCGGCTCCGAGTCCGTCAACGCGGCCATCAAGGGCTTCGCCGACGCCGGTAGCGACGGGATCATCCAGTTCTCCACCGGTGGAGCGGAATTCGCGTCGGGCCTCGGTGTGAAGGACATGGTGACCGGCGCCGTCGCGCTGGCCGAGTTCGCGCACGTCGTCGCCGCGAAGTACGACGTCACCATCGCGCTGCACACCGACCACTGCCCCAAGGACAAGCTCGACACCTACGTGCGTCCGCTGCTCGCGATCTCGCAGGAGCGCGTCGACGCCGGCAAGAACCCGCTGTTCCAGTCGCACATGTGGGACGGTTCCGCGGTCCCGATCGACGAGAACCTCGAGATCGCGAAGGACCTGCTGGCCAAGGCTGCGGCCGCGCGGATCATCCTCGAGATCGAAATCGGCGTCGTCGGCGGCGAGGAAGACGGCGTCGAGGCCGAGATCAACGACAAGCTGTACACGTCGAACGAGGACTTCCTCAAGACCGTCGAGGCACTCGGCGCCGGTGACGCGGGGTCGCGCTACCTACTGGCCGCGACGTTCGGCAACGTCCACGGCGTCTACAAGCCGGGCAACGTCAAGCTCAAGCCGTCCGTGCTCGCCGACGGCCAGAAGGTCGCGACGGAGAAGCTGGGCCTCGCGGCCGGGTCCAAGCCGTTCGACTTCGTCTTCCACGGCGGATCGGGCTCGGCGAAGAGTGAGATCGAAGAGGCGCTCGAGTACGGCGTCGTGAAGATGAACGTCGACACCGACACCCAGTACGCGTTCAGCCGTCCCCTCGCGGGCCATTTCTTCAGCAACTACGACGGCGTCCTCAAGGTCGACGGCGAGGTCGGCAACAAGAAGGTCTACGACCCCCGCAGCTACCTCAAGAAGGCCGAGGCCGGCATGTCGGCTCGCGTCGTCGAGGCGTGCCAGGACCTGAAGTCGGCCGGGCGGTCCGTGAGCGGCTAAAACCAGCTGTGCGCGATTTCCGTCCCTAGGGGGCCGGAAATCGCGCACAGGGGGCGAAGGCCCCTACCGGCACACCTTCCACGCCTCACCCTGCTGCTGCAGGTCGAACGTCCGCGCCGACATGACCGTCGGCGCGGACTTCGTCGAGGCGGTGACCTGCACGATCGCGGTCGCGTCCGTCACCTGCACCGCGTCGATCGTCTCGATGATCGGAATGTTCCCCTGCGCGACCGCGCTCGCGTGCACCGACGCGAACTCGGCGTCGGGGATGTTCGTGTAGTACTGCCCCAGGTCCCCGCAGGTGGTGGCCCGCAGCGCGGCCAGATCGCCGTTAGCAAGCGCATCGGTGAACGTGGTGACCGACGCGCGGATCTTCGAGTCCGCCGATTCCGGCTCGGGCGCGTTGTTCGTCGTCACCAGCAACGCGGCCACGACGACACCGGCGATCACCAGGGCGGCCACGATCAGCGAGACGATCCACAAGCGTCGACGCCGCCGCGGCTCGGCGACGGGCGTTGTGGTGGGCCCCACCTTCTGGGGCAGTGCACGAGGACTCATCACCGCGCACTCTATCCAGCGATGATGGTGAAATCGCCCAAGGAGGCACAATGACACCCATGACTTCTTTCGGTGATCTCCTCGGCCCGCAGCCGACCCTCCTCCCCGGTGACGACGACGCGGAATCCGCCCTCCTGAACCACGAGGCGCCCGAGAAGGTCGCCGCCGATCATCCGACCGCGTCCATCGCGTGGGCATATCTCGCCGAAGCGGCGTTCGACGCCGGCCAGACCATCACCGCTTACGCGTACGCCCGCACCGGTTACCACCGCGGACTCGACCAGCTCCGCCGCAATGGGTGGAAGGGCTTCGGGCCCGTCCCGTACAGCCACGAGCCGAACCGCGGATTCCTCCGCTGCGTCGCGATCCTCGCGCGCGCAGCTCAGGCCATCGGTGAGACCGACGAATACGCTCGCTGCCTCGACCTTCTCGAGGACTGCGACCCGCGGGCAGCGGGGGAACTTGGCGTCGGCCAGTAAGTTCGCGACACGCACCAAGGCGAAGGGGCGTGCGTCCCTCCGCAGGTTGACGTTGTCGGCAGTTCCCGTCGTGCAGTGTGCGTTGGCGGCGGGGTTGGCGTGGTTCATCGCCACCGAGGTGGTCGGTCACGCCCATCCGTTCTTCGCGCCGATCGCGGCCGTGGTCTCGCTCGGCGTGTCGTTGGGTGCGCGCCTGCGCCGCTCGGTCGAGCTGGTCGCGGGTGTCACCGTCGGCATCGGCATCGGCGACGTGCTGATCTCGCTGATCGGCACCGGCCCGTGGCAGATCGCTCTGGTGGTCGCGCTGGCCATGTCCACCGCGGTGTTCCTCGACGGCGGCGCCATCATTCCGATGCAGGCGGGCTCGTCGGCGGTTCTGGTCGCGACGCTCATCCCGCCGGGCAACTCGGGCGGCCCCGACCGCATGGTCGACGCTCTGGTGGGCGGTCTCGTCGGGATCGCGGTGGTCGCGTTGGTGCCGACTCATCCGGTGCGTCGCGCCCGCAAGGACGCGGCGATGGTGGTCGACACGTCGGCCCGGGTGTTGCGACTGGTGGGGGAGGGGTTGTTGGCCAACGACTCTCGGCCGATCTCCGAGGCGCTGGCCAAGGCGCGGGCGACGCAGCCGCTGATCGACGCGATGCGCACCGACCTGCGGGGCGGACGCGAGATCAGCCGGATCTCGCCGCTCTACTGGAACAGCCGAAAGCGGCTCGAGGACTTGTCGAGGACGGCGAACCCGCTGGACAACGCGGTGCGAAACATTCGCGTTCTCACGCGTCGGTCACTCTCTCTGGTGCAGGACGACGAGATCCTCGATCCGAGACTGGTTCATCTGGTCGACGCGCTGTCGGACTCGATGATGGTGTTGCACAAGATGATTCTGGCCGATCCCGGCGAGCAGCCGGATCAGGCGGAAGCGGCCCGGGTGCTGCGCTCGGTCGCGGCGCACGCCAAGCCCGAGTTGATGCGCGACGCGGGCCTGTCGGCCACGGTCGTGTTGGCTCAGATCCGGTCGATCATCGTCGACCTGCTTCAGGTGGCGGGGTTGTCGAGGATCTCGGCGTTGGCAACACTGCCGCCGACGGTGCAGAAGCCGGCGGTGCAGCCGGACCTGTAGGGCTGCATCGACATATGCATATGTGCGCATGTATGGTCGGGCTCATGGGGCATGGACACGCGCACGGGCACGACGTCGGAGCCGACGCGTCGACGGCACGCATCCGCAGAATGGGCATCGCCTGGCTGATCCTGGTGGTGTTTTTCGTCCTCGAACTCACCGTCGGCCTGCTGATCAACTCGCTCGGCCTGATCGCCGACGCCGGCCACATGCTCACCGACGTCCTAGGCATGACCATGGGACTCGTCGCTCTGATGTTGGCCCGCCGCGGCAGCAACTCGGCGTCGCGCACCTTCGGCTGGCACCGCGCCGAGGTCCTCACTGCCATCGCCAATGCCGTTCTGCTGCTCGGTGTTGCCGTGTGGATTCTGGTGGAGGCGATCGGCCGCATCGGGGAAGAACCGGACATCCCCGGCGGTGTCATGGTGGCTGTCGCCGCGGCAGGCCTGGTCGCGAACATCGTGGTCATGCTGCTCATCCGCGCCGACGCGAAGGACAGCATCGCGGTCCGCGGCGCGTACCTCGAGGTGCTGGCCGACGCGGTGGGCAGCGTCGGCGTCCTGATCGCCGGCGTGCTTCTCATGGCCTTCGGGTGGGGGTGGGTGGACATCGTCGTCGGTGTCGCCATATCGGTGTGGGTGGTGCCGCGGGCGGTCAAGCTGGCGGGCCAGTCCCTGCGCATCCTCACCCAGGCGAGCCCGTCGAACATCGACATCGGCGCCCTGGAAGCCGATCTCGCGGCGCTCCCCGGAGTCGTCGACGTGCACGATCTGCACGTCTGGACCCTGACCACCGGAATGGACGTCGCGACGGTGCACATCACCTGCAACGGATCGGGCTCGGTCACGCTCGACCGGTCGCGCACGATTCTCGCGGGCTACGGACTCGCACACGCGACGGTTCAGGTGGAACCCGCCGCAGAAGGCAAGCTCTGCCGGGACGAACTGACCTGGTGAGAGCGGCTGCTCAGCGAACGAGCAGCCACTGCTGGTCGTGGCGGTACATCGAGGAACGCGTCGTCTCGCGGGGAATCGCCACACCGTCCTTGGTGAGACGGGCCGCCTTCGCGCCGAGTTGCACCGCCCGACCGGACACCCAGCGGCGACGGAACAGGCCGCGCTTGCCCTGCACGCGTGCACGCAGGCCGGGCATCTCGAGCATCGGAGAGACCTCGATTCCTGGCACGGTGCCGGAGAAGAGGCGGGTGTCGTCCACGTACGCCTCGCCGACGAGCTCGCCTTCGGGTCCGTTGACGGTCGCGCGGCCGACCAGCGCGGTACCGGTGTCGTCCCGGATCAGTGGGGTGGGCGACGCTTTGCCGGAGAGCGCTACCTTCGCAGCTCTCGATCCGGTGCCGGTGTGGAAGAGGTCGCTGGCGTCGCTGGCCGTTTCCGGAACGTAGGCCACTTCCATGTGCAGCCGCTCGGTGCGCAGCAGCCGGGTGAGCACCGCTGCGAGCGACGCGTCGGTGCCCAGAACGATGATGCGGGGGTCGTGCGCTGCGTCCATTTCGGTGAGGAGAGCGTCGCAGTCGTCCTTGGTCGGGACCTCGGGCGCATCGAACAGCGGGAGATCCGACAGTGCAATGGGAAGCAGTGGGCTTCCACACTGCAGGACGAACGGAGTCACGCTTTTCCCCCTGGTTTCTGATCGAACGGCTTTGTCCACCATAAGTGCGACTCGGGATCGCGCCACCCGATGAGGGGCTCGGGACGGTCTCGATTTCGCGTCTATTTCAGATTTCAACGACGATTGCCCGCGACGACGGAAAATTGCTTCGCAAAACTGTTGATCGAAATGTCCTTTTCGAGCGCGATCGAGGACCCGAAAATGCGCTTCTACGTGCTGAAATGCTGACGATACGGGTCTAGCATCGTCTGCTATGACACACAGCTTCCCGCTGATCAGACGTGCGCTCGAATTCGAGGTCATTTCGTCAGCGTTGGAGCCGAAGGCGGTAGTCGATCACGCCGGATGTGGGGTCGTTCTCACCGGTGCGGCAGGTGTGGGAAAGACCACGCTGGCGCGCGAGGTCACCAAGACAATGCCGGAACACGTGCGCTGGGTCGCCGGCACCGAATCCGCCCGCAGCATCCCGTTGGGCGTCTTCGCCCACCTGGTCGGGACCGGAACATCGTCGGATCCGGTCGCCTTCCTCTCGGCGGCCAGATCGGCTCTGCTCGCCTCGGACGGCCCCGTCGTCATCGGAGTCGACGACGCCCACCTTCTCGACCAATTGTCCGCGACGCTCCTGCACCAACTCGCCATCGACCGGGCCGTACGGATCGTCGCGACGGTGCGCAGCGGGGAGGAGGTGCCCGACGCCGTCACCTCCCTCTGGAAGGACGGCCACCTGATGCGCGTCGACCTGACGCCCTTCACGCGGGAGCAGAGCGTCGGATTCATCGAATCGGTGCTCGACGGTCCGCTCGAGGGGTTCAGTGCCGACCGGATGTGGGAGGCAAGCGGCGGAAACGCGCTGTTCCTGCGGCATCTGGTGGAGGGCGCGCTCGAAGCCGGAACGTTGCGACGCTCCCGCGGTGTGTGGCAGCTGCGCGGACGGACCGGCATCACCTCCGAGCTCGCGTCACTGCTGGAAAGTCGGATTCAGCAACTGCCCGACGGGGTCCTGCGCGCGTTGCAGCTGCTCACGTTCTGCGAACCGCTCGATCTGACGGTTCTCAGCGAAACCGCCGGGGAGGAGGCGGTGGAGGAGGCCGAGACCCGCGGACTGGTGCGCGTGGCGGAGACCGGTGACGATCTCGACGTCCGCTTCACCCACCCGCTGTTCGGCGAAGTGATCCGCGGGCAGATCGGGCGCGTGGCAGGTCGGCGGTTGCGGGGCCTCCTGGTGCGCGCGTTGAAGGAGCGGCCGGTGACAGGGGCCGCCGAGCGAATCAGGTTGGCGGAGTTGGCACTCGACAGCGACCAGAGCGTCGACGTGGAACTGTTGTCCACCGCCAGTCAGGATGCGCTCGGGTTCGGCAAGCTCGCGCTCGGTGAACGTCTTGCGCGGGCCGCCGTCACCGCCGGCGGCGGGTTCTCTGCGTCGGATCTGCTCGCGAGAGCGCTTCTGTGGCAGGGACATTCCCGCGACGCCGAGGATCTGCTGACCGCCTACGACCCCGACTCGCTCGACGAAGTGCAACTGGTGCGGTGGGGATCCTCGCGCGTGGCCAATCTGATGTGGGCGCGCGGGGATTCGGTCACCGCCGACACGGTGCTCGACATCGTGCGGGAGCGCGTGACGAACCCGCATCTGCGCGCCATCGTGGACGGGGTCGCCTCGATCGTGCTGGTGTTCGAGAACAATCCGGTCGACGCCGAAAAGCTGGCGATGAGTGTTCTGACGCAGCGCAATTCGCTTC
Organism: Rhodococcus sp. 320_ES; assembly: GCF_059691855.1. Classification (NCBI taxonomy): domain Bacteria; kingdom Bacillati; phylum Actinomycetota; class Actinomycetes; order Mycobacteriales; family Nocardiaceae; genus Rhodococcus; species Rhodococcus sp. 320_ES. Next base: position 730,891 of record NZ_JCAWAG010000003.1, read on the forward strand.
CGTGGGCCACGGGGTGGGCGGCATTCGGAGCCGGCTACGCACTGGCGGTGCAGGGTAAGGGTTCTCAGGTGCCGGCCGTCGCGGCGATGGGCGCCGCCGTGCACGATCAGCTCGACGGTCTTCTGCGGTTCCCGGCCGGTTTCGGCGAGGTCCTCGCGCTGCTGCTGACCGGCGACTACGCCTCGGCCACCGCCAAATCGAAGGAGTTTCTGGACTTCTCGGCGACCGGGCAGTACCTGTCGTGGGGACTGGCGAACGTGCACGTGGGGACGGTCGAACTGGCGCGCGGGCAGTGCGCTCGGGCAGCGAGCCGACTCGAACAAGCCCTCGCCGCACTCGATTCCGACTCCGATGCCGCCGGCTGGGCGTTCCCGGCGAGAGTCGGCCTGATTCAGGCGTATTCGCTTCTGGGCCGGGTGTCGGAGGCCGAGACGGTCTTGGCCACGGCCGACCAGAAACGTGGACGTCACCTCGCGGTGTTCGACGCCCAGCTCGAACTGTCGCGTGCCTGGCTGGCGGCCAACCGCGGCGAGACGTCCATCGCCGAGCGGCACGCCCGCCGCGGCGCCGAGATCGCGCAGACTGCGGGGCAGTTCGGCATCGAAGCGGTGTTGCTGCACAACGCCGTTCGCATCGGTGACCGCACCTGCTCCACGCGCCTCACCGAACTGGTGGCGCTGTGCGACGGGTCGCTGGTTCCGCTGTACAAGGCGCACGCGTCGGCGGCGGAGAACGCCGACGGTGAGGAGTTGATGCGTCTGTCCGTCGAGTTCGAACGCATCGGAGCTCTCCCCGACGCGATGGATTCCGCAGCCCTGGCCGCAGTCACGTTCGCGGGCAAGGGTGAACGCCGCCGCGCCGCCGAGGCCGGAGTGAGTGCGCGGTCGTTGGCCGACCGCTGCGACGGCGCCACCACGCCCAACCTCGTGGCGGCCGCCAACCCCCTGCCGCTGACGAGCCGCGAGCGGGAAGTGGCGTCGATGGTGGGGAGCGGGCTGTCGAATCGTGAGATCGCGCAGCGGCTCTTCGTCTCGGTCCGCACGGTGGAAGGGCACATCTACCGGGCCTGCACCAAGCTGGATGCGCCGGATCGTGGGGCGTTGGCGAGGTTGTTGGAGGCGTAGGGGTCGCTCTTTTCGGACCCAATGTGACGTTCGGTCCACATAGGCGACCCAACGTGACATTGGGTCCGGGAAATGCCCGTGTGGACAATCCACCCTCACACCTCGGCTAGACTGTGCTACCGGCCACTGCCGGTTCGCGGCAACTGGTCTGCACACTCGACCTAGGAGCACACATGCCGGCAATCGTCCTCATCGGCGCCCAGTGGGGCGACGAGGGCAAAGGCAAAGCCACCGACATCTTCGGTGAACGGCTGCAGTGGGTGGTGCGCTACCAGGGTGGCAACAATGCCGGCCACACCGTCGTCCTGCCGAACGGCGACAAGTTCGCGCTGCATCTCATTCCGTCGGGCATCCTGTCGCCGAACGTGAACAACGTGATCGGCAACGGCGTCGTCGTGGATCCCGGTGTGCTGCTGGAGGAGATCGCCGGGCTCGAGGCCCGCAACGTCGACACGACGCGGCTGTTCCTCAGTGCCGACGCGCATTTGATCATGCCGTACCACGTCGCCATCGACAAAGTGACCGAAAGGTTCTTGGGCGCAAGCAAAATCGGCACCACGGGCCGGGGCATCGGGCCGTGTTACCAGGACAAGTTCGCCCGTGTGGGCGTCCGCGTCGCCGACGTTCTGGACGAGAAGATCCTCACCCAGAAGGTCGAGGCGGCACTGGAATTCAAGAACCAGGTGCTCTCGAAGATCTACAACCGCCGCGCGCTCGATCCGGCGCAGGTCGTCGACGAGGTGCTCGGTCAGGCCGAGGGTTTCAAGCACCGCATCTCCGACACCCGCCTGGCTCTCAATCTCGCGCTGGAGCGCGGCGAGACCGTGCTTCTGGAAGGTTCGCAGGGCACGCTGCTCGACGTCGACCACGGCACGTATCCCTATGTGACGTCGTCCAATCCGACGGCGGGCGGCGCGGCCGTCGGGTCCGGTGTCGGGCCCAACCGCATCGAGACGGTGCTCGGCATCCTCAAGGCGTACACGACGCGCGTCGGGTCGGGTCCGTTCCCCACCGAGCTGTTCGACAACAGCGGTGAGTACCTGGCCAAGACCGGCGGTGAGGTGGGCGTGACCACCGGGCGTGCGCGTCGGACAGGGTGGTTCGACGCGGTCATCGCCCGCTACGCCACCCGCGTCAACGGCATCACGGATTACTTCCTGACCAAGCTCGACGTGCTGTCCTCGCTCGACACCATTCCGATCTGCGTCGCGTACGACGTCGACGGGGTGCGCCACGACGACATGCCCATGACGCAGACCGGGTTCCATCACGCGAAGCCGATCTACGAGGAGATGCCGGGCTGGTGGGAGGACATTTCCGCCGCTCGCCGATTCGAGGACCTCCCCGTCAACGCGCAGAACTATGTGCTGCGTCTCGAGGAGCTGTCCCATTCCCACATCTCCTACATCGGTGTGGGTCCGGGACGCGACGAGACCATCGTGCGTCGCGACATCCTGCCCTGATCGCTCCCGTTTGGCGGTGATCACGGTCGAATCGCTCGAAATTCGCCGAAAAGCGAGCAATATCGCCGTGATCACCGCGAACCAGGCCCCGCTTCCTGTCCAACTTCACAAACCCGCCGGTCTTTTGTCGTGCTTGTTCGCTTCCAGTAGGCGATAATGAAGGTAGGCGCCGTTTGGGCGGCGTCACAGAAGCAAAGGCCGCGACATGGTGGGAACGTATCTGGGTCTGGAAGTCTTCGTTGCCGTGTTCGAGCGCTTCGAGTACGAGCACCCGTGGATCGGTCCGCAGAAGGGCGATCTGATGCTCGGCCCCCGCGGCGGTGGCATTCTCGAGTATCAGAACGCCATGGTCTTCAGCCTCCCCGACGGTGGGGCGCACGAGGTCCACGGCGAGATCCTGGAGTGGTACCTCGGCTACGGCGGAGCGAGTGGACCCCTCGGCTACCCGATCAGCAACGAGAAGCGCACGCCCACCGGACACGGGCGGTACAACACGTTCGAGAACGGGACCGTGGCCTGGTTGCCGGGGGTCGGCGCGTTCCTGATGGGCGCACCCTAGAACAGGGTCGGTTCCTCGAACCCCGCAACACCTTCTGCGGCAAGGATTTTGGCCTTGGTTGCCGCGCCGCCCGGTGCGGAGAAGCCGCCCACTTCGGTGCCGGCTCCGAGGATGCGGTGGCACGGCACCACGATCGGCACCGGGTTACGTCCGAGCGCCCGACCCACTGCCTGCGCCGCCTTCGGTCGACCGATGAGCGCGGCGACCTGTCCGTACGTCATCGTCCGGCCCCGCGGGATCGTGCGGGTGACGGCGTAGACCTCGCGGTCGAAGCTCGGTAGGTGGTCCAGTGCGACGGGGATGCCGCCGAGATCGACGTCCTCGCCCGCCAGCAGGGCGCGGATGCCGTCGACGGCGGTCCGAGCCAGGGGAGTCGGTTCCGACTCCAGGCCGGTGAGCGTTCGCACGTCGTCTTCGGGCAGGGCCACCGTGACGATCGCGTCGTCGTTCCATCCCACTCCGCACGGTCCGAACGCGGTGTCGAAGAGGTGGAAGCCGGTCGCGGTCACGCCAGTGAGTATGACTGGACTTGTCACGAGGGTCCAGTGACCTCGATACTGGCGCCATGAGCTCACGCGTACTCGGTGCCACCACCCTGGCCCGAGACCTCGGCCAGTGGCGGCCCGGTGACGGCGTGAAGGGGCGTCCGACCTACCGCGCCTTGGCCGACGGCGTGCGCCTGTTGGTGCACGACGGGCGCATTCCGCTCGGGGTGGCTCTGCCCAGTGAGCGCGACCTCGCCGGTGTTCTGAAACTGTCCCGCACGACGGTCACCAACTCGTACGCCGTGCTGCGCGACGAGGGATATCTGGTGAGTCGTCAGGGATCTCGCAGTACCGTCTCGCTGCCGGCGTCGGCGCGGGTACGGGCGTTGTCGTCGGCCCGTGTGCCGTCCGCATTCCCCGGCCCGACGATCGACATGTCGCACGCCGCGATGGGTGCGCCGTCGGAGGCGATGCTCGCCTCGTATGCCTCTGCGCTGCAATCACTTCCGACCTATCTTGCAGGGCACGGGATGGAGCCGGTCGGACTGGCGGCTCTGCGCGCTGCGATTGCGCGCCGGTACGACGATCGGGGTCTCCCGACGAGCCCCGACCAGATCATGGTCACCAGCGGCGCCCAACACGCGTGGCGTCTGGTGCTCGCCGTGTCGTCGACGCGGGGTGACCGCGTCCTCGTCGAACACCCGACGTACCCGAACGCTCTGGAAGCGTTGCGCCGCACCGGAGCTCGGCCCGTACCGGTGCCCCTGCGGCCGGGGCCAGACCACTGGGATCTGGCCGCGGTGCGCAGCGCCGCACAGCAGACGGGGGCACGAATTGCCCATACGCTGCCCGACTTTCACAACCCCACCGGCGCCGTCCTGAGCGCAGAGGGCAGAGCCGAACTCGTGTCGATTGCGCGCGAGCAGTCGTTGATGCTGGTCGTCGACGAGACGATGGCGGAGCTGTGGCTCGACGAGGCGCCGCCGCCCCCGGTGGCGTCGTTCGCCAACGAGTCGACGACGACGGTGGTGACGATCGGATCGGCGTCCAAGTCGTTCTGGGGCGGCCTGCGCGTGGGGTGGATTCGAGCGAAACCGTCGATGATCACGCGGCTCGCGAGTTCGCGCGCGGCGCTGGACATCGGAACGCCGATCATGGATCAGCTGGCGTGCGCCGCGCTGCTCGACGATCACGAGGCGGTATTACGGCCGCGACGCGACGAGCTGCGACGGCAGCGCAGTGTTCTCGCCGGCGCGGTGCGCGAGCAGCTACCGGAATGGGAGTTCGAGACCGCGCCGGGAGGGCTGTCGTTATGGCTGCAGATGCCCGAGGAGTTGTCGACGGCGTTGGCGGCGATCGCGCCGAGTCACGGAGTCGTACTTGCGGCGGGCCCGAGGTTCGGCGTCGAGGGCGCCTTCGAGCGCTTCCTCCGACTGCCGTACGCCCGCGTTCCCGAAGAACTCACCGCTGCGGTCGACTCGGTTGCGTCGGCGTATCGGGCATTGGCTCCGAATCACGCCGTGTTCTGAAATCAGAAATGGATTTCAGACGGCGCCGTGAATGTCTTTTTCCAACTCGGCGATGTCCCAGTCGACGAAGGATCCGAGCTCTTCGCGATCGGCGCGCGCAACCGTTCGACCGAGGACGAGAGCCACAACAATGGCAATCACCGTCCACAGCGACAATGCGATCCACAACCAGGTCACCCTTTGTTTGTAGCACCTTCGGCTGATTATTTGCTGTGAACCATGGGTACGTTTTGGACTCGAACGAATAACCGGGACCGAGACCTGATTCACAGGTGCGCGTACAATCGAACGCATGAGCGAACAGACACCGAATCAGAACCCCGAGAAGGACCCGTCGGACTGGGTCACCGGCGATGAGCCGATGACCGGGCCGCAGAAGAGCTACCTCGAGACGCTCGCGCGTGAAGCCGGCGAGGAGATCGAGGGAACCCCGAACAAGGCCGAGGCATCGGAGCTGATCGACAAGCTGCAGTCCGAGACCGGCCGCGGCTAGCCGGTTCCAACGTGGCGCCGGGCGTCGTACTCGATCCGCGCCGCGGCCACCGTCGGAACGTGCTCTTCCACCACCCGGATGAGGCTCGTCAGATGGTCGGCCACGGTGCGCCCGAGTGGCGTCAGGCTGTATTCGACTTTCGGAGGAATTGCCTCGAGCACGGTTCGCACCACCAGGCCGTCGCGCTCGAGGCTCTGGAGCGTTTGCGACAGCATGCGTTCGCTCACTCCGTCGACGCGGCGGCGCAGCGCGCTGAATCGGTAATCGCTCTCGGCGAGGGCCGCGAGGGCCAACACGCCCCACCTGCTGGTCGCGGTTTGCAGAATGTCGCGCGACTGGCAGTTCCGTGCGAACACGTCCGCCTCGAGAGTGGGGTCTTCCATACCTTCAGGCTAACAGCTTTGGTTGCACTGCACGAAAAGTAAGTGCATGATGATCGGGAAGTTCAAACCCGACGTGCCTGGAGGCATCATGACCATTGCAGTGACCGGAGCGACCGGACAGTTCGGCGCCATCGCCATCGACGAGCTCATCGGCCGTGGCGTGCAGCCCGCCGACATCGTGGCCGTGGTGCGCGACGAGGCCAAGGCGGCGCCGCTCGCCCAGCGCGGCGTTGTCGTCCGCGTTGCCGACTACTCCGATTCGGACGCACTGAAGGCCGCGTTGGCCGGCGTCGACAAGCTGCTCCTGGTCTCCGGATCCGAGGTCGGCAAGCGAATCGAGCAGCACGACAACGTGATCGGTGCGGCCGAGGCTGCCGGGGTGACGCTGATCGCGTACACCTCCATCCTGAAGGCCGACACGTCCACCGTGTCCCTCGCGGTGGAGCACCGCGCCACCGAGGCACGCCTCGCCGAGTCGTCCATCCCGTCCGTTCTGCTTCGCAACGGGTGGTACTGGGAGAACTACCTGGGTTCGGTGCCGCAGGCCGTCGAATCCGGAACGATGTACGGCAGTGGGGGCGACGGGCGCCTCGCCGCTGCGTCCCGAGCCGACTACGCCGCCGCGGCGGCTCAGGTGCTGGTCCAGGACGGCCAGGGCGGCGCCGTGTACGAGCTCGGTGGTGACGAACGGATCACGTACAGCCGCTTCGCCGAGATCGTGTCCGAGGTCTTCGGTTCGCCTGTGGCCTACGTCGACCTCCCCGAATCCGACTACGCGAACGCGTTGATCGGTGCCGGCCTGCCCGAACCGGTGGCCACCATGCTGGCGGGCGCAGATGCCGCAATCAGCCGCGGTGACCTCGATACGGACTCCGGCGATCTGCAGTCGCTCATCGGGCGACCCAGCACTCCGGTCGAGGAAATTTTGCGCAAATCCCGTTAGTCCGTTTTAAATTCGTCCACTTCGTAGCAGAGCATGGAAAACGGGGGAAAACCCTGTTTACTGGGTAGATAACCAACTGCGACGAGAGGAATGGACGGATGTTCGGGGCATCTACAACGTTCTCGAGCGGCATCGCTGCCGCGGGCGACACGTGGCGGGGCGGTCAAACTCGCTACTCGGATCCGGACTTCGACTACACGGTGGTGGTGTCGACGCCGTCCGATCGCCCCGACCTGTGGGCGCAATACGTGAACGGCGCACTGCAGAGCTACGAAAAGTTCGGTGTCGCCGACGCGCTGGGGCTCGAGAAGTTGAGTGACGGCCGTTCGACGACGATGTTCCTGGCTGCGATCGACACGGGCGGACGGGTCGTCGGGGGTGTGCGGATTCAAGGCCCGTACACCCGCGACGACCAAACCCACGCGGATGTCGAGTGGGCGTCGGACGAGGCGGGCCGCGCGGTGCTGCGCCGAATGGTGGCCGAACGGCTGCCCGAGGGAGTCATCGAACTCAAGACCGGCTGGGTGGCGTTCGGCGCTCCCGAAGCCAAGGACGTCGCGCGGGTCATCGGTCAGGGTCCCGCGGTCGCGGGCTCGCTGCTCCATGCGCGATACACGTTGTGCACCGGCGCAACTCATGTCACCGCCGCACATCTGCGCTCGGGTGGCGTGCTGGCCGAAAACATCCCACCCGTGGCGTATCCGGACGACAGATACAGCACGCGAGTCTTCTGGTGGGACCGCCACAATCTCCAGGCGACCGCCGACCGGCGTGAGTACGCGCGTATGGCCAACGCCGTCGACGCTGCGGTGTTCGGCTCGGGTCCGTTCGTCGTCGAGCAGAAGAAGCTCGCGTCGTGACCGCCGCCTGGCGTGCGCAGCTCTTCGATCGGTCCAGTGACGCCGACGTCGCCGCAGTAGAGGCGTTGCGCTCCGATCCGTCGATCGAGTTCGTGGACCGGTTCGACGAGCAGATTGCCGGCCTGCGCAAGCTGACACCCACCGTGACCGACGCCGAGATCGACGAACCCGGGCGCTGGGTGTACTACCCGTGGCGCCGGACGGTGGTCTCCGTCCTGGGGCCGGCGTCGTTCCGCAGGCTGCGGCTGGACCGCAACCGCAACAAGATCAGTGCCGACGAGCAAGAAGTGTTGCAGCGACTCAAGATCGGCGTCGTCGGACTCAGCGTCGGCCACGCCATCGCGCACTCTCTGGCGTTGGACGGAGTGTGCGGCGAGCTTCGGCTCGCGGATTTCGACGAGATCGAGCTGTCGAACCTCAACCGGGTCCCGGCGTCGCTGCTGGATCTCGGAGTGAACAAGACCGTCGTGGCCGCCCGTCGCATTGCCGAGCTGGACCCGTACCTCACGGTCACCATCGACGAGAGAGGCTTCACGGCCGACAACGCGGCGGAGTTCGTCGACGGCCTCGATCTGGTCGTGGAGGAGTGCGACTCGCTCGATGTGAAGTTCATGGTCCGCGAAGCTGCTCGCGCACAACGCATTCCGGTCGTGATGGAGACCAGCGACCGTGGTCTGATCGACGTGGAGCGGTACGACCTGGAACCGGATCGACAACTGTTCCACGGCCTGCTCGGCGACATCGATTCCTCGGCGCTGAAAGGACTCTCGACTCACGACAAGGTCCCGTACGTGCTGGCGATTCTCGGCGCCGAGCACCTCTCGGCGCGCATGGCCGCCTCGATGATCGAGGTGGAACGAACCATCTCCACGTGGCCGCAGCTCGGCAGCGAGGTTGCACTCGGCGGGGCGAGCGTCGCCGCAGCGGTGCGGAGATTCGGCCTCGGCGCGCCGTTGGCGTCCGGTCGCACGCGCATTCACCTCGACGAGTTGCTCGACACGCTCGAGACCCCCGAAGTTCCGGAGAAGAAGGCCGACGACGCAGTCGACCCCGCCGTGGAATCGTCGATTCTCGAGGCGGCGCGCCGTGCACCGTCGGGAGGAAACGTGCAGCCGTGGCACCTGACCATGAACGGCGACGCCCTCACCATTGCCGAGGACCCCGGCCGCACAACCGGATTGGACGTGAAGTTCCGAGGCACGCACGTTGCCGTGGGTGCAGCGCTGTTCAACGCGAAAGTGGCTGCGGCAAAGGAACATCGACTGGGGCCGGTCACAGTGGAAGTCGACGACGACGGGCTCGTGCAGGCATCGCTCGAATTGACGCCGGGAACCGACGACCGCCTCAGTGCCCGATACGACGCGATGTTGGCGCGCAATACCAATCGCATACTCGGCACACCGTCACCCGTGCCGGTCTCGGCGGTGGACGCCATCCGCACGGCGGCGAAGGCCGAAGGAGGTGACGTCGTCGTCGTGACGGAGAGATCCGACCTCGCCGAAGTGGGGGAAATTCTGGCGGCGTCCGACACCCTGCGCTACCTCACTCCGACACTGCATTCGGAGATGATGTCGGAGCTGCGATGGCCCGGTGATCCGGATCCCGATGCGGGGATCGACGTTCGAAGCCTGGCCATGGATCCGACCGACCTGGTCAAACTGGATGTCGTGCGCAGACCCGAGGTGATGGATCTGCTCGCGTCGTGGGACACCGGGGACGCCCTCGGCGACGACACCCGCGACCGACTTGCCTCCAGTTCTGCCGTCGCCGTCGTCGTCGTGAACGGGACCGGCGCGGCGGACTTCGTTCGCGGAGGTTCGGCGACCGAAAGCGCGTGGATTGCGGCAGAAGAGCAAGGTCTCGCCGTGCATCCGGTGTCACCGGTGTTCATCTACGCGCACGAGAAGGACGATTTCGTCGAGCTGTCGAACCAGTACGCGGACAGGCTGTCCGACCTGCAGGACCGGTTCCGCGCCGTTGTCGGGTTGCGGGAAGACCAGGCGGTCGTTTTGATACTGCGCTTGGCTCATTCACCGGCGTCGAACATTCGAAGTCGTAGACGTACAGACTGAGAGCGGGTTGGCGGTATCGTCGGTCACGTCACAGTTCCATCGGGTGTTGTCGACGTGAAGGTCGGGTGGGTCAGCTTTGTCTCAGCGTCGAAGCCTCGACGTGCTTGTGGCCGACGTCGCAAAGCGGTTGATGAGCGTCGACTCGTCGAGCGTCGGCTCTGCCTACACGCTGGTCCTGCGCGATCTCGTCGACTACTTCGGGGTCGATTCGGCGTTCCTGCGGCACACCGACCGGAGCATTCGAGCGTCGATCATGGTCGCGGAATGGCCACCGCGAGACAACGTTCCGGATCCGGATCCGTTGGGCGTGGTCAGCTTCGAGTCCGATTCGGTGTTTGCGCAGTGCGAGCATCCGATCGAGCCGATCTTCTTCCGGCCCGTGGTGGAGGCGGAGGACTATCGCCAGCGAGTGGAGGCGGCATCCGGGCTCGCGGCGGTGTCGACGGCCGTCGTTCCCCTTGTATCGAGTGGCGTGTCGATCGGCATGCTCGGTTTCGTGAAAGCGGGCGACCGAGACTGGTCCGTGGACGAGACCAATGCGCTGGTAGCCATCGCCATGCTGTTCACCCAGGTGCATGCTCGCGTCCGCGCCGAGGACGGTCTGCGCTTCGCCGGCCTGCACGACGTCATGACCGGACTCGCGAACCGCCGCGGACTGTACGAGCACCTGACGTCCCGGCTGTCCGAGGGCGGCCGCGTGTCCGTGTTGTTCCTCGACGTGGACCGACTGAAATCGATCAACGACGCGTACGGCCACCCCACCGGTGACCTCTTCCTGCGGACCATCGCCGACACCTTGCGTCGCTGTGTCGGCCCCGACACGATGGTGGCCCGGTGGGGCGGCGACGAATTCGTGCTCGTCCTGGACGCGGACGGCGTCGTCGATCGCGCACGTGAGGTGCTTCGCCAGGTCACCAGCACCCACGTGAGCGTCGCCGGAGACATCCTGAACCGCACGGCCAGCATCGGAATCGCCACCGCCACAGCCGGAGTCGACACCGTCGACGACGTCATCAGCAACGCTGACCAGGCGGTGCTGGCCGCGAAGAACGCCGGCGGCGACGTCGTGGTCGAGTACGACCCGGCGGTCCACTCGCGCAACGAACTCAGCAACGACATCGAGCTGCATCTGCGCTCCGCCATCGAAACCGGTTCGCTCCTACTGTATTTCCAGCCCGAGGTCGACCTGATCTCGCACCGCATCACCGCTGTCGAAGCGTTGGTGCGCTGGGATCATCCGTCGCGGGGGATGCTGCCGCCGTCGGAGTTCATCCCGATCGCCGAGGCGTCCAATCTCGCCGCCGATCTGGGCCGCTGGGTCCTCGACCACGCGTGCTGCACCTACGTGCAGTGGTCCGAAGCCGTCGACGGCCTCGACATCACGATGCGCGTCAACGTCTCACCGGCGCAGTTGCTCGCACACGACTTCGCGAATCAGGTCGGCGCCGTGCTGACCGAACACGGTATGTCCGCCGACAACCTGTGCCTCGAAATCACCGAAGCCGCTGTGGTGCACGACCTTGCGATGACCGCGCGAACCCTGGTCGATCTGCGCGAGCTGGGCGTCGACATCGCGATCGACGACTTCGGTACCGGCTACAGCTCCCTGTCCCACCTCAAGGTGCTCCCGGTCGATGCACTCAAGATCGACCGCGCGTTCGTCGAGCATCTGGGAACCGCGTCCGCGGATCGCGCGATCGTCAGAACCATTGCGACACTTGCCGATGCGTACGGTCTCGATCTGATCGCCGAGGGCGTCGAGCACGCGGAGGCGACCGATGTGCTGATCGATATCGGCTGCCATCGCGCCCAGGGCTACCTCTACTCGCGGCCTATTCCCGCCGATCGCATGCTCGAGCTGTTGTCCGTCGGGTCGATCTGAGGGTCCTCCGGCCACCACCGGGCTCGCTTCATGTCCACGATGCCGCGACGCGTCGGAGTGTCCTCGACCAACCAATGTTCCTGCGCCTCGATGACCAGGTGCGGCGGCAGCGTCCCGTCTGCGCGCACCACGCGCCACCAGGTGACCGAATTGCCGTCGCGCGCCATCACGCTGCCGACGCCGCGCGGGCCACCCTGCTCCAGGACCTCCGCGATCTGGCCGTAGCTCATCACGCGGCCCGGCGGGATCTGATCGACCAGCTCGAGGACCCGCGCGCTGAAGGCTTCGTAGGCGTCGTTCATGGTGGAGCCGAGTATTGCACCTGCAGGTCAGGCGTGTATGTCGGACTCGCCTCGCAGGACCTGTCGTGCGCGGGCCGATTCGAGCCGGTCCCTGTCGAGCTGCGCTCGGCGCCGGGCCTCGGCCTCCGCTGCCTGATCGCGTTTCAGAAGCCACGCTCGTCTCATCACGGATCCGATGGCCAGTGCGGCGACGAGGCCCATCGACGTGGCGAACATGTTCTGGAACAGGCTGTAGACGACGAAGAACAGCACCACTGCGCTTGCACTCTGCGCCCGCTCGTCCAATCTGAGTGACCACGCGTCGAGCAGAGCTTTGAGCAGCAGCACGGTGACGACGATCGCGGCGAACGGTCCGGCCCTGAAGAGGATGTCGACGAACATGTTGTCCAGGTTGGCGACGGTGTTGTTGGACAGGCCGATGGCACCCTTGCCGAAGGGATAGAGCATCGCCTCGGGAATCAGTTTGATCAGTTCGAGCCGGGTCTGAGCGGACTTGTCACTGCCGGCGTCGAAGTTTGTGAAGCGGTCCACGGACAGAATGGACGACGACCCGCTGAATCGGTCGACCACCTGCAGCAGCAGATATCCGGCGGCGACCGCGATCACCACGGGCACGAGGCGACGAAGACCGCCGCGCCCGCTGATGACCATCCACCCGAGCCCGACCGCGAGGCCGAGCAACGTGGCACGCACACCGGTCAGGATCAGCGCAAAGGCCATGACGCCGATCGCCACGGCCAGCATGATCTGCACGACCAACTTCGCCTGAAGTATTCGACTGACCGACACGAGCATCGACGTACCCAGCAGGGCCGAGAACGGGTTCGGGGCATCGCCGGTGCCGAATACTCGAACCTCCTGCGGCAGAGGGTTTCCGATCGATGTCAACTCGGTAGCGTTCATCCACTGCCGATCCCACTCGGGCAGGACGAAGAATTGGTAGATGCCGTAGAGACCGACGACGAGACCGAGGACCGGCAGCAGTTTCTCGAGGGTGGGCCACACGTCGGGAAGCAGACCCGACCGCACAAGCACGATCACGACCAGAAGCGCGGTCTGCACCAATGTCGTGAAGATGAAGTTGAGTCCGAACAGACCGTGGGAAGCCAGTGCGACGAAATACACAGCGGCAGTGACGAAGATGAGCTTCTGCCACAGATCGCGCGGCCCGTCCTTGCTCGTTCTGCAGTACGCGATCGCGATGAGAATCAGGAGCGCGGGCACCACGACCAACGGGTCGGCGTCGATCTTGCCGCCCTCGGCGAGGATGCGCCGGACGAATCCGAGGAAGAAGACCACGATCGTGGCGACCACCAGGGTGGTGCTGGGTTTCCACGCGATGCCGGCCATGAGGGCGAGAAGCAGTGCCACGTAGAGCTGGTCGGTGAGCGTTGCACCGGCGAATCCGATTGCGAGCGCCAAGCCCGCGACGCCCACGACGATCGCGCCAATGGCCGCGGTGCGAACCGACAGGATTTCGCGAAGGTGCAGCCGGTCCGCCATGCGCCGCGGCCGCGTGGGAATTACCGGTCTTTCCTGCATGAGTGAACTCTGGTCGTGCGAACACATTCCTGCAACTCGGAACAAGCCGGTGACCAAAGTTTTCACGGCCGTCACGAAGTATTCGCGACTTCCCCATACTCTGTGCGAGAACTGTTGTCGCACGCATACATTCACCGTCACCGGTAAAGGCGACCAGAACATACGCTTTCCCCGTTTTCTTTCGACAAGGAGTCGAAACATGAGCGATATGCGTCATGGTCATATAGACGCTCTTCGGACGTTCGGCATCGTTGCCGTGGTGGTGGGTCACGTGAATCTGACCGAACCGATGCGTCTGCTCGTGGCCCCGTGGCACGTTCCGGTCTTCTTCTTCCTGTCGGGGTACCTCTGGCGACGCGGTGGGCGCACGGTCCGTGACGAAGCACAGAAACGTTTCTTCAGCCTCGCGGTGCCGTACCTGTTCTGGCTCGCGGTGGTCGGCGTGATCTGGTTCGGCTACAACGCATTTCGAGGTGACTTCGATCCGAAGGCGGTGATTCAGGCGGTGTACGGCGGGGCGTACGCGACGAGGCCCTTCAGCGCGTTCTGGTTCGTGACCGCTCTGTTCTTCGCGTGCCTGCTCTACCGCTGGATGCAGCGCCTTCCACTGTGGGCGACGATGACGCTGATCCTCGGCAGCGTCTGCGTGATGTACGTCGTCGGCGGACTCGTCTCGCGCGCACCGTTGGCAGTTCTGTCGGCGCTTCCCTGTCTGGTGTTCGTGGTCGGCGGCGAGCTCTTCGCACGAGTCGAATCACGAATCCCGTGGGGTCCGGCGGTGGGCGCCGCGGGGTTGGCCGTCGCGTCGGTCCTCGTCGTCACGCGCATCTCGGAGCCCCTCGACCTCAAGAACGGGAACTTCGGCACTCCCGTTGTGAGCGTGGTGGTAGCCGGGGTGATCTGCGCGTCGCTCCTCCTGGTCCTGCGCCCGATCCTCGAAATAGCGCCGGGCGTGGGACGGACGATGACCGCACTCGCGCTACCCGGTCTGGTGGTGGTGCTGACGCACGCGCTCGTCCTGGCGTTTCTCGAGACGCCGCCGACGGGAGGCGCTGTCGACCTGATTCTCGCGCTCGTTCTCCCGTGGGCGCTGGCGCTGGCGTTCGCCCACTATCCGGCCTCGAGGAGATTCACCGGACAGGAGAGCAGAAATACTCTGACGTGGAGCCGATGACGGGAATCGAACCCGCGTGTGCAGCTTGGGAAGCTGCCGTTCTGCCATTGAACTACATCGGCGAAGTGCGGAGGCAAGGTTAGCAAGGCGTCGATTTTGCGGGCAACCAGGGACGAATACGGCGCCCGTTCCGTCCCTGACTGCCCACAAATCAGACCGGCGCCCCGGCGTCCCTCAGCGCCTGCCGGATGTGGCCGAGGATCAGCTCCGGCTGTCGCGTCAATTGCCTGGCCTTGACCCGGATCAGTCGCCAACCAGCAGCGCTGAGGGCATTCCAGCGCTCGATGTCACGGTGTCGCTGTTCGTTCTCGAAGTGTTGATCACCGTCGTACTCGACGATCACCTTCCACTTGCGGTATCCGAGGTCGAACCGTCCTATCCAACGCCCCCATTCGTCGTGGATCACCAGTTGCGTCTCGGGGCGGGGCAGCCCGCTGTCGACGATGAACAGTCGAGTGCGGGTCTCCCAGATCGACTCCGCTCCCTCGTCGGTCAGGTCGACGACGTCGCTCACGCCGCGGTAGCCGTGGAGTCGGGCCGCGCTGCCGGCGTAGTCGAGCAGGTCCGCCTTGGTCATGGCCGTCGCCTGGTAGAGGGCGTCCACGGCCTCGACAGCTCGGTCGCGGTCGAGATCGCGGCACAGGTCGAACGCTGTCCGCACCGCAGATGTGACGCGCATGCCTCGAACGGTGTCGATGTCCTCGGTCGAGACGGTCCGCCTCCGCACGGTCACGCCCGTCGGCGGCCTGACCCGGTGCGTCACTATCAACTCAGCCCTCGCGCTGTTCGGTAGGTACTTCGCGCCGTGCACTGCCGCTGCGGAGTATCCGGCGAGTATCGCCCCGGCCGGAGCCCATTTCCACGCTGCCTCGGCTCGCACGGACGCCGTCAGCACTTCGCCCCGCTTCACCCACACGCCGGGGTGTAGACGTCGATAGCCCGAGCGCAGCGACTGCCTGGTCACACCGGGATCGGACGGCCCGCGCACTGTCATGAGGTCAGCGTCGAGCACCGGACTCGCCGGCGCCAGCCCCCGACTCCGAGCCTGTGGATAACTCGACTTTCTGGGCAACCAGGGACGTTTCAGCCGCAGATTCCGTCCCTGATCGCTCACAAATCGGCACCCCGACTACCCTTCACCCGTGCTCCTCTCCGACCGTGACATCAAGGCCGAGATCTCCGCCGGAACACTCGGCATCGAGCCGTTCGACCCTTCGATGGTTCAGCCGTCCAGCGTCGACGTCCGCCTCGACGGCCTTTTCCGGGTGTTCAACAACACGAAGTACACGCACATCGACCCCGCGCAGCGCCAGGACGAGCTGACGACACTGGTCGAACGCCGGGAGGGTGAGCAGTTCGTGCTGCACCCCGGTGAGTTCGTCCTGGGTTCGACCCTCGAGCTGACGACCCTCCCCGACAACCTCGCAGGCCGCCTCGAGGGCAAGTCCAGCCTCGGCCGCCTCGGCCTACTCACGCACTCGACCGCGGGCTTCATCGATCCCGGCTTCAGCGGCCACATCACGCTCGAGCTGTCCAACGTGGCGAACCTCCCCATCACCCTGTGGCCGGGAATGAAGATCGGGCAGCTATGCCTGTTCCGCCTGTCCAGCCCGTCAGAGCGTCCCTACGGGAGCGCGGGCACAGGGTCGAAGTATCAGGGCCAGCGCGGGCCGACCCCGTCGAAGGCGTATCTGAACTTCGAAAAATAAACTTCGAGTTCGTTCGAATCGTTCAATACGTTGCTTCTCCCTGATTGACCCGATACTCTCGGGCCAACTGTTGGCTTTGTCGGGGTTCAAAGCGAGGTGTACACCGATGAGGACACATGACGGCGCGTTCGGAGCGTCGATGGGCGCCGGCTGCGTGCGTGGCGTCGTCACCGATTCCTACGGCAATGTCATCGACTCCGACGTCAAAGCAGTTCACGGCCCTTCCATGGCCGCTTCCGCCGACGCCGTGCACGAGCTCGCGCAGTGGTACGGCGACGAGACGCCCGTGCTGGTCGTCTCCGATCACACCGGCAACCCTGTCGCAGATCCCTATGTCCACGACGGCCTGCGTCTGATCGGTGAGGTCGACGCCATCGTCGCGGCCAATCGCTCCCTCGGCGTCATGGGTTCGCTGCGCGAGTTGGCCATCGTCGACGTCGGCCGCATGGGCACCCGCGTGCACGTCGTCGATTCCTACACCGGCGAGATCATGTCCACGTCCCGCACCGAGCTGTTCGGCGGCGACGTGTGCGACCTCGCCGTCGTCGAATACCTCGTCGATACCTACGGCGCCGCGGAACTTCTGTCCGATGGAGCCGTAGCCGCCCTCGCTAAGGAAGTGGCCGCGGCGAAAGAACGGCTGTCCACCGAGGCGTCCGTCGAGGTCTCCGGCCCGTTCGTCACCGACTCGGTTCGGTTGCGCCGCTTCGTGTTCGAGGATCTCATCGGCCCCGAGCTGGGTCCGTTGGTTGCGCTCGTCTCCGCCGCGCTGGCCGAGGGCGACGTCGACGGTGTCCTGATGGTCGGCGGGGGAGCGAACATCGCTGCCGTGGTGCGGGCGGTCATGAACATCACCGATCTGCCGGTGGTCGTTCCCGATCGTCCCGAGCTTTTTGCCGCGGTCGGCGCCGCCCGATTGTCGACGGTCATTCCTGTGCGCACCCCGGTGCCGGCCCTGCCAACCCCCGCACCGGTGTCCTCCTCACCGAGGCAGCATGCTGCGGTGTCGTTGTCCTCGTCTTCTCGCCGGCGCCGTTCGCGTATTGCCGGCTATGTCGGTACGTGTGCGGTGATCGCGGTGGCGGTGATGGCGTCACTGACTGCGGCGTCGGCCCGAACGACAGCGGTGGGCACCATGTCGGAGGAGTCGTCGGGTTCTCCGTCGATCGTCGTCTCCAGTAGTGTGCCTCGGAGCCCACTGTCGGCGTTGCCGCAGGCCGATGCGCCGGCCATCCCTGCGGCGCCGCCGGTGACCGACGGCACCACCACCACGACCACCACCACGACGACCACGACCGATCCGACCACGACCACGAGCGCGCCTGCCGATCGGATCACTCGCGATGCGGACCGACCGGACCCGACCACGTCCGCGCCGGCAACCACGACGCCGAGCGTCACGCAGCCGCCCACCACGACCAAGCGCGACCGCGGTCCGAGTTCGCAGGCTCCGACCACGTCGGGCGCTTCGACCACGGCCGCTCCGCCGACGACCACTTTCAAGATGACGATGCCGTCGATGCCATCCATGACCATCGTCATGCCGCGTTGACGCTTTCAGCAAGACCAGTTCGGGGGAACGACGATGGATGTTGTACTGGGTATTTCGGCTGGGTTGGCAGATGTGACTGCCACTCTGGTCGATCCGGAATTACCACAACTCGGTGCAGTGGACGAGCGGATCACTCCGCTTCGACCGGATTCGGGGATGTCCGTCGGGGACGTCGTTGCGGCTGCGGTAGGCGTGATGTCGCTGCGGGCGGAGCGAAACGATCTGCGTATCCGTCGTACGACGGTGGCGTATTCGTCTGCTGCGCAGCGCGATTCGATCGTGGCCTCGTTTGCCGCGCAGAAGATCACCGGCGTCGCTCTGGCCGATGCGTCCAACCCGGAGCTCGATTCGACGTTGGCCACTCCGGTGGCCGTCGCGGTGTGGGGTATCCAGTCTGCCGACACCACCACGTTCGCGGCCATCAAGGATCCGCGTAAGCAGGACCCGTCGCGTCGCGGTCTCGCGCTGGTCGCGGGCGGTATCGCTGCCGCGGTCGTGGCCGGGGGCGTCGCGGTGTGGGCGGTCGCGGGTACGCGCGGTCCGGAGTCGACGGGCACCAGCACACCGCTGACCTCGCAGACGTCGACGGTGACGCCGACCAGCAGCGTTCCGGTTGCGCCGCCGATTCTGCCGCCGGCTCCGGTGGCTCCGCCGGTGACCACCGACCCGGACACGGGCGAGGTGTACTCGGTGGACCCGGACACGGGCGAGACCTACACCCCGGAGACGTTCACCGAGAACCCGTATACGGGCGAGACGTTCACGGAGGAGACGGTGCCGCAGGGCAACGTGCGCACGTCGACGGCAGCAACGCGTACGTTCGCAGTGGCAACCCCGCCGTCGACCCGCTCGTCGTCGCGGCCGAACGGCGGTGGTTCGGCGTCGACGGCGTCGCCGGTGCCGACCCAATCGACCAGTGTGCCAGAGGAACCCGTGGTGACCGACCCTCCGGTGGAAACAGTGGATCCGACTGTGGACCCTGTGGTGGATCCCACCGTTTCGGGCGAGTAGCCGAGAAATATGGGAAAAAACCAACCATAAGAATGTTTAATGGCCTAGGATTACGAGATACCAATTCGCGAAGCCTGAGTGGGGTCGGATCATGCGCGCAGTAGTCGGAGTATCCATGGGAGCGTCCGCTATACGCGCCGCCGTCATGGACCCGATGGGGCGCGCACTCCTCGGCACCGAGGCGGTGCACGGGTGCGATCCCAGCACGCGCCTCGCCACCGCGCTCTCGTTCGTCGATTCCGTTGTGGCCAAACATCATGCGCAACGCGACGGCGCGGTTCTCGTGGTACCGGACGATCCGTCGTCGCGCATCGGGCACAACATCCTCGAGATTCACGAGGGCGGTCCGGTTCGTCTTGCGTCCGAGCTCGGTGCCCAGTTGATGTACCTGCGTATGCGGGGATTGCTCGGTCCCTCACGTACCACTGCGGTGGTCGACATCGGCCGCACCGGCATATCGGTGTCCATTCTCGACTCGTCCAGCGGGCACGTGTACGACGCCATGTGGACCGAATCTTTCCGTGGCGACATGTTCGCCAACGCGATTTTCGACCACTTGGCGGAGGAGTACGGCGACCACAACGCCATGACGGCCGAGGCACTCGATCGACTCAGCGAGGGCATCGAGTGGAGTCTGGAAATGCTCGCGCTGCACCGGGTCGTCAAGATCGGGGGCCCGTTCGTCGGGGGTTCGGTCAATCTGTGGCGGACCACCGTCGACCGGCTGATGTTCGATCCGCTCACCGACGCGGTGGACTGGGTGGGCGAGACGCTCGATCGCAGCCCACGCCAGGTCGATACTGTCGTGCTGCTCGGTGGATGCGCCAATCTTCCCGTCGTGCGCAGTCTGTTCACGCAGGCGTTCGGCCCCAAGCTGGTCACGCCGTCCACGCCGGAGTCGGTATCGGCCAAGGGTGCGGCTCTGCTCGCGGTGCAGCGCACCAGCGTCGTGTTGCGTCAGCGTTCCTCGCAGCCGAGCTACCAGCGCAGAGACGTCTCCCGGCACGCCGGATCCGTGTGACGTTTGCCACCCACCAGGTGGCTGTTCGTTCCCGCAATTCACGTCCGCCCGTCTCGTTGTCGAATCGATAACGGTCCCCGTCCCGGTTAACACGGCACTCGATGCCGGCAGCGAGAATTGCTGCGCCCGTGGGTCTCCCGGTCGTGGCACGCGATGCCACTGTGTCCTGAATCGGTGAATTCGTCTCGACAGGCGAGTGGGGTCAGCATGCAGCACGATCGACTTCACTGACTCGTGGCGCCTCCGGCCTTCCCGCGTGGGTGTGCCATCCCGAGAGGACGCGCGCATGTCGATTCACGAGCTTTCCACCGGCGTCCACCCGTCGCTGCTCCGCGACCTCGAGGCAGGGGCACCGTTCGTGGTCGCGTTCGGCGGCCAGGGAAGTCGTTGGCAGAGCGTACTTTCCGAGATCGCGTCGGACTACGGCCTCACTGCCGAACTCGAGCAGGTATGCGAGGACGCGGATCGGCTCTTGGCGCCCGTCGCGAACGATCTGCTTCCGTACGCGCCGAGCGCTTTTCGTCCGTTCGCACCGAGCGACGGGTCGGCGCCCGAGACGTCCGTGCCCGGAATTCTGTTGGCGCAGATGGCCATGATCCGTGCCATGGCGGTCACGGGTATCGATGCCGCACGTTTCCCGCACGTTCGGGTGATCGGGCACTCGCAGGGATGCTGGGGCGCGGCGGCGTGGAATGCGGTGAGCGCCGACGACGCGGAACTGATCGCCGCCGCGCGCATCACCGTCGCCGCGGTGGTGAAGGCCGCACGTGAGAGCGGACTGACGGGCAAGGGGGAGCGGGCGCCGATGGTGTCCGTGTCCGATGTCGACCCCGATCGGCTGTCCGCTGTCGTGGACCAGGTGCCGGACGTGGTCGTGTCAATCAAGAACAGCCGCCGCCGCGTGGTGCTGTCCGGGCCGTACGAGGGCCTTCTCCGTGTGCAGGAGTTGTGCGGGGCCATCGCCGACGCCGACCGGGCTGCACGAACGGAAAAGCGCACCGGCGGAGCGCCGTTCGACCCGACATTCGAAAGACTGCCCATTCGTATCGGATTTCACCACCCGGCGCTCGAACCGGCGCTCGACGACGTTCGCGCCTGGTCCGAGCGGTGCGGCCTGAATGCGGACCGCGCGGTCGATCTGGCCCGGCGTACGGCGGTCGATCCGGTGGATTGGGTGGACGAGCTCGACACGGCGTGCGTGGACGGGCGGGAAGGCCGGAGGTCGGTCGGAAGCGTCGACTGGTTCCTCGACATGGGGCCGGACGACACGATCGGTCGTCTGAGCCGATCCACGTTGGCGGGCAGCGGAATCGGCATCGTCTCGGTGTCGACGCGGGCGGGGCAACGTCAACTCGTCACCCCCGGTGCGGCTCCGGTGCGCGAGCGGCCATGGTCGTCGTACGCGCCGACGCTGGTGTCGTTGCCGGACGGGCGCACCGTCGTCGAGACCTCGTTCAGCCGACTGACGGGGCGCTCGCCGATCCTGCTGGCGGGCATGACCCCTACGACGGTGGACGTCGGCATCGTCGCGGCCGCCGCCAACGCCGGCTACTGGGCAGAGCTCGCGGGAGGTGGCCAGGTCACCGAAGAGATTCTCGCTCAGCGTATTACGGAGCTGACGACCACGTTGGAGCCCGGTCGCGCGGCCCAGTTCAACTCGATGTTCCTCGATCCGTATCTGTGGAAGATGCAGGTCGGCGGCAGGCGCATGGTTCCGAAGGCGCGGGCGGCCGGAGCGCCCATCGACGGTGTGGTGGTCACCGCGGGGATTCCCGAACTCGACGACGCGCTGGCCTTGATCGCCGAATTGCGCTCGGCAGGAATCGAGTACGTCACCTTCAAGCCCGGCACCGTCGCGCAGATCATGGCTGTCGTGGCCGTTGCGAAGGCCACGGACGAGTCGGTGATCGTGCACGTCGAGGGTGGCCGCGCCGGTGGACATCATTCGTGGGAAGACCTCGATGATCTGCTGATCGCGACGTATCAGCAGCTGCGCGCGGTGCCGAACATCGTGCTGTGCGTGGGCGGCGGCATCGGGACACCCGAGCGCGCTGCTGACTATCTCACCGGCTACTGGTCCGTCCAGCGCGGGTACCCGGCCATGCCGGTGGACGGCATCCTCGTCGGTACGGCCGCGATGGCCACCCTCGAAGCCACCACGTCTCCCGACGTCAAGCGGCTGCTGATGGAGACCCGTGGGTCCGATGCGTGGATCGGCGCCGGTCTGACCGACGGCGGAATGTCCTCCGGCCGGAGCCAATTGGGTGCGGACATTCACGAGATCGACAACTCCGCGTCGCGCTGTGGGCGCCTGCTCGACGAGGTGGCCGGCGACGCCGACGCGGTCGAAGCCCGTCGGGACGAGATCATCGATGCGCTGGCCCGGACGGCGAAGCCGTACTTCGGGGATGTACGGGGGATGACGTATGAGACGTGGCTCCGCCACCTGTGCGCGAATTTATGCCCCCCGGGGGCGGAAATCGCGCACAGCCCGAGTTGGGTCGCCCGGCTGCGCGCCTGTTGCACCCGGGCCGAGGCCCGCCTGCACCCGGTGGAGCGCGGGACGGTCGAGTCCGTTCTCCGCGGCGACGAGTTGCCCGCCGACGCCGTCGACACCCTGGTGCAGCACTACCCCCACGCCCGCGACACCGTTCTCCATCCCGCCGACGTCGCGTTCTTCCTGCAGCAATGCCGGGTGCCAGGCAAGCCGGTGCCGTTCGTGCCCATCATCGACGCGGACGTCCGCCGATGGTGGCGCTCGGATTCGCTTTGGCAGGCGCACGATTCGCGCTACTCGGCCGATCAGGTGATCGTGATTCCTGGCCCGCAGTCCGTCGCAGGGATCGACCGGGTGGACGAGCCCGTCGCGGAACTGCTCGCGCGGTTCGAGCGGGCCACCGTGGACCGCCTCGCGGAGACCCCGACGCCCGTGCCCGGCCGCCGCCGCGACGATCGAGCCGACGGGCCACTGGCTGTACTGCTGGGCGCCGAGAGCGTCGACTGGGCGGGCCGTCAGATCCCGAATCCCGTTCATCGACTGGGTGACTGGCATCGGCAGGACGACGGGGCGTTCGTGTGCGCCGCCGGTGCAACCCTCTCCATCATCGGTGCTGAAACCGTGTTGCTGACAGTACCTCTGGGCGACGGCAGGCTGTCCGTTCCGATCACTGTTCCACCGTCGGCCACCGATGGCGGCGTACCGGTGGTGACCGCCGAGGTCGCCACGGAATCCATGCACGTCCTCCTCGAGATCGCCGCCGGTGGTTCGCTGCCGGAGGTTCACCACGGCGTCGCCCGCGCCACCGCCGCGTGGATGCCGAGCATGGCGTCCGGCCACACTGCTGTCACCGCAGCAGGTTTGGCCGACGACCGGCACCCGAGCGGCCCGGTCCCCGACGTTCTGATGGGAGCCTGTTGGCCGTCCGTATTCGCTGTTCTCGGCGCGGCGCAGACGGATTCGGGTGTGCGCGTCGTCGAGGGCATGCTGGATCTGGTGCACCTGGACCACAGGATCGACGTGACAGCCGCACTGCCCACGGAGTCGAGCGCGTTCATCGTGCGCGCCGAACTCGTCGGAGTCACCGACACCGACGTCGGCCGGGTCGTCGAGGTGACGGTGCGCGTGCAGTCGTCGGGAGCGCACGATCTCGGCGTCGTAGACATCGCAACCATGACTGAACGCTTCGCCATTCGCGGCCTGCTGGGGGATCAGAAACTCCCTGCGGCAGAGCCGATCGGGATATCGACCCCGCGCCGACATCGTCTCGACACCCACCTGACCGCGCCCGACGCCATGCAGGCCTTCGCTGCCGTGTCGTCCGATCACAACCCCATCCACACGTCCGATGCCGCGGCCGCGCTGGCCGGACTCGACGGCCCCATCGTTCACGGGATGTGGCTGTCGGCGGCTGCGCAGCACGCGGTCGGTGTCGAACTCGACTCCTGGACAGCCTCGTTCCTCGCACCGGTCGTCCCCGGTGCGCACATCGACGTCACCGTCGACCGCATCGCTACCACCGGCGGGCGCGACGTCCTCGAGGTCGTGTGCCGCGTCAACGGCGATCCGGTCATGTCGGCGACAGCGGTTCAGAAGGCCCCCGTCACCGTCTACGCGTTTCCGGGCCAGGGGATTCAGAGCGTCGGGATGGGGCAGGCCGCTGCAGCAACGTCGCGTGCCGCGAAGAAGGTGTGGGACCGCGCCGACGCGTTCACCCGAGATCGACTGGGCTTCTCCATCCTCACCATCGTGCGCGACAACCCGTCGGCCATCACCGTCGACGGCCGTGAGTTCCGCCATCGCGACGGCGTGCTGTTTCTGACGCAGTTCACGCAGGTGGCGATGGCCGCACTCGGGTACGCGCAGATGGCCGAGCTGCGCGAAAGCGGTCCACTCGCAGACGATTACGTCTTTTGCGGCCACTCGGTGGGCGAGTTCACCGCGCTGGCCGCCGCGGCCGGGGTGTTCGACCTCGAAACCGTACTCGAGATGGTGTACGAACGCGGCAGCATCATGTCGGACCTCGTGGAACGAGACGGCAACGGCCGCAGCAACTTCGGGATGGCCGCCGTACGTCCGGATCGAATGGGTCTCGACGACGCATCGTTCGTCAGCGACGTCGCCGCACGCACGGGTGAGTTCCTCGAGGTGGTGAACCACAACCGACGCGGCTCGCAGTACGTGGTCGCGGGAACGCTCGCCGGGCTCGATGCCTTGGAGAAGGTCTGTGCCGACCGGGCCTTCGTCAGGGTGCCGGGCATCGATACCCCCTTCCACTCCTCAGTCCTGCACGACGGCGTCGAGCGCTTCCGCGCCGTACTGAACCGGCTGGTTCCCGAGTCGATCGACGCGGACGTGCTGGTCGGGCGGTACATACCGAACCTGACGGCGCGCCCGTTCGACGTGCCCGCTCCGACTCAGGGGCGCCCTCACGTCGACAGTTCGACCGAATGTGCCCCTGAGTCAGACAATCCCGCCCGCACCCACCTCATCGACCTCCTCGCCCAGCAGCTCGCGAACCCTGTGCGCTGGATCGAGACACAGGACGTTCTGTTCGACGAACTCGGAGTCGAACGCTTCGTCGAGGTCGGCGTTGCGACGGCACCCACCTTGGCCAACCTCTCGCGTGGCCGCGCCGCGCAGGTGCTCAACGTCGAACGCGATCACGCCGTGGTGTTCTCGCAGGACGCAGACCCTGTCGAGTATGCGGAGCCAGAAGCCGAAGTGGCCGCGCCGGTCATCGTCGAGACCACGGCGGTGACCACGACGCGCCCCGCCGACCTCACGTTCACCGCCGCCGACGCGGTGCGCGTGCTCGTCGCGACGTGGACCAAGGTGCGGCTCGATCAGCTCAGCCCGACGGACACCGTCGAATCGCTGTGCGAGGGTGTCTCGTCGCGGCGCAACCAGGTGATGCTCGACCTCACCTCCGAGCTGGGCATCGGCGCTATCGACGGCGGCGCGGACCTGGATCTCGTGGCGCTCGGCGACACTGCCACCCGAATGTCGCCGCGCTACAGCGCCTTCGGACCCGTATTGACCGACGCGGTGGACGACATGCTCCGCCGCACCCTCGGACCGTCGGGTAAGCGGCCGACCTACGTCACCGAACGTGTCGCGGGCACATGGCAACTCGGTACCGGGTGGGCCGCGCACGTGCGCGCCGAACTCGCCATGTCGACGCGCGACGGTATGAGCCTGCGCGGAGGCGCCCTCGGCACCCTCGACGTGTTGGACGTCGACACTGCGATCGACGAAGCGATTCGTAGCGTCGCCCTGCGTGCGGGAGTGAGTGTGGCACCCCCGTCGACCGGTAGTGCAGCAACTGCGGTCGACAGCGAGGCGTTGAACGCACTGTCCGACAGCATCATCGGCGCCGAAGGTGTGCTCGCCACCACCGCGCGCACCATCCTGGAACAGTTGGGACTCGCCGACTCCGCCGGCTCGACCACCGTGCTCGACGACGACCTGGCTCGTCTGGTGGCCGACGAGCTCGGATCGGAGTGGCAGAAGAAGGTGGCGCCCGCGTTCGATGCGCAGAAGGCCGTTCTGTTCGACGACCGCTGGGCAACGCTGCGCGAAGACCTCGCTCGCATGTATTCCGGGGAGGAGGCCGTCGACCCGGCGCGGTTCGTCGGCGCGGGGGAGGCGGTGGCGGCTCAGGCGCGCTGGTACGCGACCCAATGTGACGTTGGGTCCACATACGCGACCCAACGTGTCATTGGGTCCACCGAAAAGGACACCTTCGACCACATCGCCACCCTCGCCGCCCAACCGCCCGTCGACACCTGGTCCGCCGACACCGCTGTGGTGACCGGCGCTAGCAAGGGGAGTATCGCCGCGGCGATCGTCGCGGACCTGCTCCGCGGCGGCGCTACGGTCATCGCCACCACGTCACAGCTGGACGGCACAAAGCTGGAGTTCTACCGAAACCTGTACCGCGACAACGCCGTCGTCGGCGCGTCGCTGTGGGTGGTGCCGGCCAACGTTGCGTCCTACGCCGACGTCGACGCGCTCGCCCACTGGATCGGCGAACGGCAGACGGAAACTCTGGGCGGCAAGACCATCGAGATCAAGCCTGCCCTGCAGCCGACGACGCTCTTTCCGTTCGCGGCGCCCGCGGTGTCGGGCGATCTGACCGACGCCGGTGGCCGCGCCGAAACCGAGATGCGGGTGCTGCTGTGGTCCGTCGAGCGCATGATCGCGACGCTCTCGGCGATCGGCGCCGACACCAACGTCCGCGCGCGGCTGCACGTGGTGCTGCCGGGCTCCCCGAACCGCGGCCTGTTCGGCGGCGACGGTGCATACGGCGAGTCGAAGGCAGCGCTCGATGCCGTCGTAAAGCGGTGGCGCTCCGAGTCCTGGTCGCGCCGAGTCACGTTGGTACACGCCTTGATCGGCTGGGTCAGCGGCACCGGACTGATGGGCCACAACGATCGGCTGGTCGACGCCGCCCGCGAGCGCGGCGTCGAGGTGTTCACCCCCGCGGAGATGGCCGGCCTTCTGTTGCAGACGTGCACCCCCGATGCTCGACGCGCACAGGCCCCGGTCGACGTCGACCTCAGCGGCGGACTGGCCGACGCGGGGCTCGATTTCGCGTCGTTGGCTGCCGCCACCCCCGGACCGAGGGGCACATTCAGTCGATCTGACGACGTGGGGGTGCCCCTGAGTCAGAAAATACGAGCCCTCCCCTCCGCCCCCCACGCAGCACCTCTGACCCTCGACCCCTCCTGGCCGGAATCGTCGGCGCGGCCCGAGGACCTCGTCGTGATCGTCGGCGCCGGGGAGGTGGGCGCATACGGCTCGTCGCGCACCCGTTTCGAAGTCGAAGTGCACGAACGATTGTCGGCTGCCGGCGTCATCGAGCTGGCCTGGAACACCGGCCTCATCGAGTGGCAGGACGGCTGGTGCGACCGCGACAGCGGCGATCCCGTCGACGAGGCGGACATCGCCGATCGCTACCACGACGCTGTTCTCGAGCGGTCCGGCATTCGCACGTTCCCCGATTACGGCGTGATGACCGACAACGCCCTGCCGCTGCTCACGTCGGTGTATCTCGACAAGGACCTCACGTTCGTGGTCGGCTCGCGCGCCGAGGCGCAGTCGTTCGTCGACGCGGACCCAGACAACACGGTGATTGTCGAGAAGAACGGGGAGTGGACCGTCACCCGCAAGCAGGGCACGGAGATTCGGGTGCCGCGGGCGATGAAGATGACCCGCACCGTCGGCGCACATCTGCCCGACGGCTTCGACCCGCTCCGCTGGGGCATTCCCGCGGACATGGTCGACGCTCTCGATCCGGTGGCGGTGTGGAACATCGTCGCGACGGTCGACGCGTTCCTCTCCAGCGGCTTCAGCCCGGCCGAGCTGCTGCAGAAGGTCCACCCGCGGTACGTCGCGAACACCCAAGGCACCGGGCAGGGTGCACAGCAAGCGATTCACGCCGCCTACGTGCAGACCATCCTGGGCGAACCGGTGGCGAACGACATCCTGCAGGAGACGTTGCCGAACGTCATTGCTGCGCATGTGGTTCAGAGTTACGTCGGCGGGTACGGAGCGATGGTCAATCCCGTCGGTGCCTGCGCGTCGGCGGCGGTGTCCGTCGAGGAGGCCGTCGACAAGATTCGGTTGGGCAAGGCCACCCTGGTGGTCGCCGGTGGGTTCGACGACGCCGGCCCACAGAGCATTCTCGGCTTCTCCAACATGTCGGCCACCGCAGATTCGACGGCGATGGCAGCGAAGGGCATCGACCCGCGGCGGTTCTCCCGCGCGAACGACCGTCGGCGTGCAGGGTTCGTCGAGGCGCAGGGCGGCGGCACGGTGCTGCTGGCCCGCGGCGACCTGGCGCTCGATATGGGTTTGCCGGTCCTGGGTGTCGTGGCCTGGGCGGGATCGTTCGCCGACGGTATTCACACCTCCATCCCGGCCCCCGGAATCGGCGCCGTGAGTGCTGGGGTCGGCCACCGCGACTCCGAGCTCGCCCAGAGCCTGACCACCCTCGGCCTCACCGCCGACGACATCGGCGTCGTGTCCAAACACGACACCTCGACCCGAGCCAACGACCCCAACGAAGCCGAGTTGCACGAGCGCCTGGGTGACGCGATCGGTCGCAGCGAGGGCAACCCGCTGATCGTCGTGTCGCAGAAGTCGTTGGTAGGCCACGGGAAAGGCGGCGCTGCCGCGTTCCAGATCATCGGGCTGTGCCAAATTCTCGAACGCGGAATCATCCCGCCCAACCGGTCCCTCGACTGTGTCGACGACGCGATGGCGCAGTACCCGCATCTCGTATGGCCGACGAAGCCGCTCCAGAAGACGGTGCGAGGCGGCATACTCACGAGCCTCGGTTTCGGCCATGTCTCGGGACTCGTGGTGGTCGCGCGGGTCGACGCGTTCCTGGCGACGCTGACCCCGGAGCAGCGGCGGACCTATGTCGAACGGGCACGGCGCCGCACCGAGAAAGGGCAGCGCACCTTGCTCGACGCCATGTGCGGTGGTCCGGCTCTCTACGAGAAGCCGGATCGACCGTTCGTCGACCGCCGCGAGGTCGAGATGTTGCTGGACCCACACGCCCGATTGGGTCCGAACGGCGACTACTGATCCTGGTCCGGAACCTGTTTTCGGCCGTGATAAACGGACCATTGTTCGGCTAGGGCCGGTGAATACGTCATCGGGTTGCGAAACGTTGGCGGACAACGAATTACATTCAGGTTCGTTATCGCATTGCGATCTTGCCCGATCCGCCCTTTTTGTTCCCACTGGTTACGATCTTGGTGGAGTCGAGAGAGGCCCGGTGGGCGCCTCGATCCCGTGTTCTCGGGGGGAACGAGGAAACAGCGCAGTTTCCGAATGTCGAAGTGGGTCAGGGAAACCGGCCCGCCCGTTCTTCATCGAACACGAATGGTGGATCAGTGACCGAAAGTGTTGTGGAACCTCGACCGCGAGTAGCGATTGCGCACGACTACCTCACGCAGCGGGGTGGAGCAGAAAAGGTTGTTCTCGCCATGGCGCGGGCATTTCCCGACGCCCCGATCTACACCACGTTGTACGACGCAGAGGCCACGTATCCCGAATTCGCCGACCTCGACGTGCGGGTGTCACGGCTCAACAACGTCGGTCTCCTGCGTTCGAATCATCGATTCGCGCTGCCCTTGCTTCCGTATGCCTCGACCATGACCGAGATCGACGCCGACGTCGTTCTCACCAGCTCCAGCGGTTGGGCGCACGGGTTTTCGACCACCGGAAAGAAGTTGGTCTACTGCTATTCACCGGCGCGGTGGCTGTATCAGACCGAGGTATATCTCGGTCAGTCCAGCGGACGAATGACCCGACTCCTGTTGTCGATGATGACGCCCTCTCTGCGCCGGTGGGACCGCAGGGCTGCGCGCTCCGCCGATCGCTATCTGGCAATCTCGACCGCAGTTCGCGATCGCATCACCGCGACGTACGACATCGACTCCACGGTCGTCCCCGCCCCGTTCACCCTCGATCGGGACGCCCATACCGAGGATATTCCCGAGGTCGCGGAGTGGTTGCAGGACAACGACTTCTACCTCTGTGTGTCGCGCCTGCTGCCGTACAAGAACGTGGACAAGGTGATGAGGGCCGTCGAGGGGTCGACCCGCAGACTCATCGTGGTGGGCCGCGGTCCGGAGAAGGACGGCCTGGCGTCGCTGGGGCTGGACAACGTGCTCATGCTGAGCGATCTCACCGACGGTCAGATGACGTGGCTCTATCGGCACACCACCGGTCTGATCGCCGCCAGCTACGAGGACTACGGGTTGACGCCGCTCGAGGCGGGGGTCCACGGCAAGCCGAGCATCGTGCTGCGCTGGGGCGGCTTCCTCGACACCATCGACGAGGATGTCACCGGGATCTACTTCGACAAGCCCGAGCCACAGGCCATTTCGGCCGCGCTCGACCGATTCGAGCAGATGACCTGGGATCCGGAGCGCATCGTCGAGCACGTCCAGCAGTTCGGCGAAAGCACGTTCGCGACGACGTTGAACGAGACCATCGACGATTTGCTGGGAACCATCAACACACACCAGGTCGGTACGAAACAGATAGGCACTGTACCGGCGTGAAAATCGATCGGACACCATGACCGTCACTCGGACAACGCCGTCGGGGTTGGTACCACCATCACGCAGAACCGGCGTCACCATGCGCCGTGCCGAGCGCGGGCGACACCGTCGCAAGCGCATCGTCAAACGCACGATCATCGCTTCGAGTGTGCTGGCGCTGGTCGCGGTCATCGGAATCGTGGCGACCTTCGTGGTCGTCTTCGAGCGGTATTTCGACGAAGTAGACCGTATTCCGGGGGTTTTCGACGGACTCGACGAGGGATCTCGTCCCGCGCCGTCTCCGGGTGCCACCAATTTCTTGGTGGTGGGGTCCGACGCCCGGACCACCGGCCCGACGACGGGAACGGACGCCACCGAGGAGGCGAGCGACGCCCGGTCGGATCTGATCATGTTGGTGCAGTTGCACAGTGACGGCCGCACCGCCGAAGTCGTGTCCATACCCCGTGACTCCTGGGTGCCCATTCCCGGCCGCGGCAACGACAAGATCAACGCGGCGTACGCATTCGGCGGCCCGACGCTGCTGGTGCAGACCGTCGAGGCTCTCACCCGAGTGCGGGTCGACCACTTCGCGGTCATCGACTTCTTCGGTTTCGTCGCGGTCACGGATTCGCTGGGCGGCGTATTCGTGGACGTTGCTCGGGAGACCCAGAACGAGGGGGTCACCTTCTATCAGGGACGAAACTTCCTCACGGGTCTGGCCGCATTGGCGTACGTGCGCCAGCGCGTCGGGCTCCCCGACGGGGATCTCGACCGAATTCTGCGTCAGCAGAACTACCTTCGCGCGCTGGCCACCAAGATTCGGCAGCTGAATCCGGTCCAGAAGCCCCGTCAGGTCGACCGCGTCGTGAAGTACCTCACGAAGGCGGTGAGCGTCGACGACACGTTGAGCAATCTCGATCTCGCGAAACTTGCTGTCGCTCAGCGCGGGCTGGGGCCGTCGGACGTCTCGTTCCTCCGGGCACCGGTGGGTGGATCGGGAACGGAGGGCGGTGCCAGCGTTCTCTATCTCGACGACACCGCACGCACCACCCTCTGGCGCTACATGGCCGGCGGGACGCTGCGCGATCGCGTCTCCGAGTTCGCGCGGCTGCCGGCAACCCCCTTCTGACCGCTCAGAAGAGGGACGTGTAGAGCTCTCGATGGCGGGCCGCGATGCGGTCCCAGGCGAACGTCTCCGCGTGCACGCGGCATTCCTTGGCGGTGGGCCCGATCCCGTTCAACACGTCGACGATGCGCGCGGCCAGAGCATCGGCATCACCGACCGGAACGACGAGCGACGGGTCGAGTCCCACCACCGTGTCCGGCAGGCCGCCGCAGTCGGTGACCACAGGCGGGCGACCGGTCGCGAGCGATTCGAGCGCAATCAGGCCGAAACCCTCCAGTGCGAGGCTGGGAACCGCAGTGACCGTGGCCATGCGATACAGCTCCTCGAGCCGATCGTCGGACACCCGACCTTCGAAGACGACCGACTCACCCAGCGACAAACTCGTTGCGAGAGCGCGCAACTCCCGCTCGTAGGTGCCCTGTCCCACGATGATCAGTCGTGCGTCGGGTTGAGAGCGCAGGATCTCCGGCCACGCCCGAAGCAACACGTCGATGCCCATGCGGCGTTCGAGGCGCCGCGCGCACACCACGACCGGGTCACCCGTCCCGGCCTCGGCGAAAGCGAAGCGGTCGAGATCGACCCCGCCGGGAACGATCTCGACGACGTCGGCGTCGACCCCGTAGTCGTCGACGAGCACGTCCTTGAACCGTTGGCAGAGAACGACGAAGGCATCCGACCGTGCATAGATCGACTTCTCGAGAAGTAATTTCGCCCGCGTGCGCATGTCCTGCGAGCCCGCCAGCACACTTTCGGCCGCCCAGGGTCCGTGAAAATGTGTGATGCGATTCGTGTGCCTCTCCAGGGTCGCTCGCGAATGCCCGTACAGCGCGAAGTGGCTGTCGATCAACGAGGTGCCGCTAACGGGCGGGTGCACGCGCGACGCGAGTACACGGGTCGCCAGCGACGTGCCGACCGGTCCCCACGAGGTACCGCCGCGGGGTGGATCGCCGAACGCGGAAGCGGTCACAGGTCCCGTTTCGTCGTCACGCAGAGCCGAGAACAAGGATTCGAAGTATCGGTTCAAACCTCCCGGCCGCGAATCGAACCATTCGGACCCGGTCATGTGTACGTGCACGGCAGCCTCTCGGTGAATGTGCTCATCCGGCAACGATTGCCGACAAGCAAATGCCAAGCGGCACTTGTAGTATTCACTGAATTCGTCTGCGCGGCAAAAGAAGGAAAGGCCGGGAATGTGAAGCGTGTTCTCGTCGTCACCCGCGAATTCCCGCCGGAGCCGGGCGGTGTGGGTGACTACTGCGCGCGCTGGATCGAGGAGACGGCCAAGCGGTGGCCGCAGTGCCACGTCACCGTGCTCTGCGCTCCGTGGCCCGGGCGGGCCGCCACGTTCGCCGGTGCGGACATCGTCGAACACGAGGACTGGAGTCGGTCGGGGTACGCGCGGATGGTCGAGACCGCGCGGGCGCTCGAACCCGACGACGTCGTCTTCCATTACGTGCCGCACATGTATCACCGTCAGGGCCTACCGCTGTCGATCCCGCTGCTGGTCGCGATGCTGCAGCGCCACGTGGCGCCCGTCACCACCGTGTTCCACGAAATGAGCTCTGCCGTAGTGACTTTCCGCCATCGCGTGCTCGCAGTGCCGCAGGCGATACTGGTGATGCTGATCGCCAGCACGTCGCCGACGTCGGTGGTCACCATCTTCACCCGCGCGCACCGGCTCTCCGTGTTGGTGCCCTGGGTGCGCCGCCGTATCGCGGTCGTTCCCGTCTCGCCCACCATGCACAACCTGTCCGCGCGGGCAGAGCTACCGCCCGAACGTCCGGCGTTGCGGCTGTTGCACTTCGGGTCCAAGCACCCGTCGCGTGACTTCTCGATGATCGTCGAGGCGATGGACGCCCTCGATGCGCGCGGAATCGCCTACGAGATGCGGATCGTCGGGACGGCGGCGGCTCCCGATCCACGGGCCGTGCCCCTGGGATACCGCGCCGAGACCGAGGTGATCGAGGAGATCCTGTCGGCGGACATCGCCGTGCTCCCGTTCAAGGACGGTGCCTCGGGCCGACGATCGACGGTGGCAAACTGCCTCATCGCCGGCGTTCCGACGGTGTCGACGAGGGGTCACGACACCACCCCGTCGTGGTACGGCGACGCTCTCGTTCTCGCCGGCGACTCACGTGGATTCGCCGATGCAGTGGTCGCTTTGGCGTCCGATCGCGACCTGCGAGCGCGGCAGGGCGCCGCTGCCGCCCGATGGGCGGAGGCCACCATCTCGTGGTCCGTCACCGGCGAAGCCTGGGCCGATGTACTTCGGCTCGATACGCGTGAGCCGGTCACGTGAAGGTTGCGAGCCTGGGCAAGTACCGCAAGATCATCGGCACCGCCGGTGTTCAGTTGTCCACCACGGGACTGGGACTGATCAGTGGAATCCTGATCGCTCGTACGCTCGGCGCCGACGGTCGCGGATCCATCACCGCGGTCATGATCGTGTTGACGGTGTTGTCCTGGCTGGTGTTCCTCGGGGTTCCCAACGCCGGCGGATACATGTCCACTCACACCCGGACGCCCGTCGTCACGCAGGCTGCACTCACGTCCGTGATGCTGGGCGGCCTTGCGGGGGTGGTGTTGTGGATCGTCGCGCCGTCCGTCTCCGGTGACTACCCGGGGTTCGTCACCGACGGCCTGCGCGCCGCGGCGATCACGCTCCCGTTCGTCGGACTCGGCCTGTGCGGCCAGGAGATCCTCTACGCGGAGTCTCGGGTCAGGGCCTGGAACATCCTCCGGATCGTTCCGCTCGCCGGTCCCAGCGTGTGTGTGATCGTCTTGGCCGCAGTGGGTTTGCTGACCGCTCCGCATGCAGTGCTCACGTATCTGGGGTCGATGGTCGTCTACATCGTCGGCGGCAGCGTCGTTCTGCTGACCCGGACCGCGGGGTCGATACGGTCGAACGTGTACGGCGCGTTGATCGCCTACGCATTTCCGCGGTGGATGTCCGCCGCTTCCGACGCTGTGACTGCGCGCATGGACCAGCTCGTCATGGTGGTGCTGTCGACGCCGTCCGAATTGGGCCGTTACGCCGTGGCGGTCACCGTGGTGTCGGTGTCCAACCCGCTCTCGCTGGCCGTCGGAATGATGATGTACCCCGAGACCCGAAATGCGTCGGGTGACCGGCGTGCTCTCCACCGCTCCATGCGTCGACGAGCGGTGATCCTCAGCGCAGCAGCGGGTCTGGTGGTCACCGTGGTGGCCGCACCTTTGATCGGGGTGCTCTTCGGGCCGGACTTCCGCGGTCTCGAGTCGATCATCGTCGTGCTGGTGATCGCGCAGATTTTCAACGACCGCTACTACGTCGACATTTCGTACTTCGCCGGGATCGGTCGGCCGCACATTCTGATCGGACCGTCGTGGGTCACGGCCGCGGTGATGGCGGTGGGTCTCGTCGTGCTCGGCCACGGCGGGCTGACGGGCTTCGAGGCGGCGGTGGTCACCATGGCGTGCGCCATCGTGCGGTGCCTCGCCATCTCGCTGGCGACGCGTCGGGACGAGCGGCGGACCCCGCACGAGGAGACGGTGGCAAGCGGGGTTACCGACTAGTCCAGCGTACGAACCACTTTGGCGGGAGCGCCCATCACGAGTGTGTTCGGCGGGACGTCCTTCGTGACCAGTGAACCGGCGGCGACGACAGACCCGGCGCCGATCGTGACGTTCGGAAAGACGGTCACGTTGGCACCCACCCAGGCCCCGGCTCCGATGTCGACGCGGCCGACCACCACCGGGCCGTATCGCTTGTCGGCAGAACCGATTTCGTGGGTCGAGGTCAGCAGGGTGACGTTGTACGCGAGTCCGGACCCGGGACCCATGGTGATGGGACCTGTGGCGTCGAACGTGCAGCCGGAGTTGATCACCGCGGTACGCCCGATGTTGACCTTTGCATCACCGTAGAACGAGACACCGGGGTAGAACGCGACTGCGCGGCACTCGACTCCACCGAGACGGCACAGCACGCTACGTACGCGGGTGCTCCAGATGGCGTTCGAAACAACACTGTTGAGCCAGAAGCGACGAGCAAAACCCATCGGTTCAGTCCTGCTTCGTCATGGCTGGACCAGACACGGCAGGATCATTCACGTCAGCCGTCTTGTCGCCCGGCACGGCTGGACCCGGAAGCGGGGGTGGGGACTGTTTGGCCGCTTTCTTTCGGGTCGAGAACTTGAGGAACGGTTTCTCCACCAGTTGATATCCGAGATAACCCGCCAAGACGCTGAGAGCAATTCCGAGGAGACCGTTGTTCCAAGGCGGCGGTCCGAAATGATTGATGAACAGTTGCTGAAACAAGTAGGTGCTGTACGAATTGATGCCGACGAAGGTGAACGCTTTGAACGAGAAGAATTTGATGACGTATTTCGACCCGTTCAAGCACGCCACGATGATGATTCCGCTGGCGACGCCGTCCATCGTGTAGCCGATGGGGAAGTAGTAGTGGAGTGCGAAGAAGCCGGCCAGGTACGGCTCGACCAGCACGATGAACGCCGTCGCCGGAATGGCGAGGCGCAGACACCAGCGCACCATGTGTTCGCGGAAGCGCTCGTCGTTGAGCAGAAGCGCGAACGCGCCACCGATCAGGAAGGAGTCGACGCGGGTGTGGAAGGTGATCGTGATGTTTCCGCGCAGCGACTCGAACAGCAGGTACTGCCCGACGCGCACGATCGGTCCCAGCACGATGGCGACCGCGGCCACCCGGAGCCCGATCTTCGGCCCGAAGAAGTACAGGATCAGCGGCCAGATCAGCAGAAACTGCACCTCGATAGCGAGGGACCAGGAGTGTCCGACCCACCACGCGTTGGCCTCGCCGGAGACGTAGTTGTTGATGAAGAACGCGGCCGACAGCCATTGGCGTAACGAGACGCTGATGTACGAGACGTTGGCTGCGAGGATGGCAATGATGATCAGGAACACGGCGAACGCGGGTATGAGCCGCATGGCCCGGCGGTAGTAGAAGGCACCGAGCGCGATGCGCCCGGTCCTGTTGAGCTCGCGCACCATGAGCGAGGTGATCAGAAACCCGCTCAGTGCGAAGAAGATGACCAGAGCGCGGTATCCCTGGAACAGAACGGCTCCGGCGAGCACGGGCCATCCCATGGAAATGGCCGCGTGGCCGAGCAGCACCAGAATTGTCGCGAATCCGCGTAATCCGTCGAGCGCTTGCATTCGGCTTTGCGGAGCAGCGGTGACGGCCGCTTTCGCGGGGGCCGATTCGCGATTACTCATTGGCCAATAATAAGAGCGACTTGTCGATATTGCGCGGCGAGAGAGCCGCCCCACTTTCGGCTACTGTCTGTGCATGGGAATCAGACCCACGCCGCGGTCACTACGTGATTTTGCGGTCGACAGCCGCATCGAATTCGCGAATGTTCTGCTTCGTGTTCCGAGTTCACGATTTCGTAATCTATTGGCTCGCACCCTGCTGCGGTGGAACATCGGGAACGATGTGGTCGTCGGCCGCCACATCCGCGTGTTGGATCTCGGTGGTCTCACCACCGGTGACGTCGTCAACATCGGCCATCACGCGCACCTGGACGCGCGCGGCGGAATCGAGATCGGCAGCAAGGTCGACATGGCGCCGTACGTCAGTATTTTCACCGTCGGCCACGATCCGGACAGCCCGACCTTCGAGGGCACCAGCAAGAAAACCGTCATCGGCAACCGTGTGTGGTTGGCCACCGGATGCTCGGTGGCACCCGGCTCCGTACTCGAGGACGGAGTGGTACTCGGCGCGAAATCCGTTGCGCACGGCCGACTCGAAGCCAATGGTGTGTACGCAGGCAACCCGGCACAGCTGTTGCGCTACCGGGCCGAGGGAGCGCAGGAAGGTCTGCGTCCTTACCGGCGATTCTGGATCTGACTCAACTCGCACAGGGCGCGATCCAACTTCTCCACGAGGACGGCGTCGGAGAAGTCGGCCGCCCGCTCGCGTGCCCTTCCCGACATCACGGTGTAGCCGTCGGGGTCGTCGAGCACCCGCTCGAGCGCGTCGGCCACAGCGGCGGGATCGCCCGGCTCCACCAGAAGACCGTTCGAACCCGAGGTGATGATCTCGCTCGGTCCGCCGCCGCGTGTGGCGATCACCACCAGTCCGGCGTCGAGCGCCTGCACCACCACCTGTCCGAACGGTTCCGGCGTGAGGGAGCAGTGCAGCATGATCGCGCTGGAGTCGAACAGGCCGGCAACGTCGTCGGTGTGGCCGAGGTACTCGGTCGACGGGGAGGCGTCCACCATCGCGAGGAATCGCTCCCGGAACTCGTTCTCGCCGAACAGTGTTCCGCCTGCCATCGTCAGCCGCACCCGCTCTCGGCCGGCCCGGCGATTGACCTCGTCGACCGCCGCGATCGCGATGTGTGGGCCCTTCCACTCCGAGATGCGGGCGACGAAGGCGACCGGGACGGGACCGGAGTCGGGGAGGGTGCGCGGTTCCATGGCTCGCCGGTTGCTGTCGATACCGCTGGGGCTCGGGACGACCCGTGTCGGCAGCGCCGGGTCCAGGGCGGTCACGGTGTCGGCCGTCCACT
The DNA here is from genome assembly GCF_059691855.1 of Rhodococcus sp. 320_ES. Classification (NCBI taxonomy): domain Bacteria; kingdom Bacillati; phylum Actinomycetota; class Actinomycetes; order Mycobacteriales; family Nocardiaceae; genus Rhodococcus; species Rhodococcus sp. 320_ES. Next base: position 769,205 of record NZ_JCAWAG010000003.1, read on the forward strand.
GCGAATTGGCCAGGGCCGCCGCCATTCTGGGTACGGTTCCGTAGCGGGTCAGCAGCTGTTTGGCGCGCGACATGTAGGTGTCGGTCAAGCCGTCGCGCACCCAGTAGACGATCCTGGTTCGGCGCGTGCGCACGATGGCCAACAGCAGCGCCATGCGCATGGTGTTGGCCACGAACACCGCGTCCGGGTGGCGGCGGACGAACCCGCGCAGTGCCAGGAGAGTGCCCACAGAACCAGTCGAGGAGACGACGGTCACAGGGACGCCGCTCTCGCGCAACGGAATCCACACGTCGCCGTCCTCGAGCGCGAGCAGCTCCACGATGTCCAGACGACTGGCCTGCAGGTACCGCACGAGGGCCAGCTCTCCGCCGCCCGGTGCCGACGTGTGGTCGGCAAAGATCCACCGCTGCGGCGAGGTCACGACGCGGGTCTCGCTGTGGGCGTGAGGCGGTCGAGCTCGGCTCCCAGCAGTGGGGTGAGAGCAGCGGCCGCATGGGCACTGAGGTGATGTTCGTCGCGATAGATCAGGATGTCTCCGACCATGGGGTAGCAGGTCGATCGGCACAGCCACTGCGACCCGTCGACGTAGGTGGCGCCCGCCGACGCTGCAGCGTGTTTCTCGACGTCACCGAGTGCACTGTCGGTGACATCACCGACCGGTTTGGCGCACCGGTCGGGGCTGTCGAGGTTCGCCGACAGGCACACGGCGGGAGCGGTGTCCCAGTGCGGGGTGTCGCCCAGAACCATGGTCGACGAGGTGGACGGCAGTGCGTCGAGAACGCGCGTCAGTCCGGTGGACCACGCGTCCGCATAGTCTCCGGTGCCCTGCCACACCGAGGAGTAGACGGTCGAATAGGCACTCATCACAACGAGATCGGGATTCATACGCTCGATCTGGTCCAGCGCAGCTGCCCGCCACTGGTCGCACTCGGTGAAGGGCCGTTGGAGCAGGGTGCTGTACATCTCGATGTCCACCGGCGGACACGCGGACTTGGTCATCGTGACCAGCTTCGTCGACCGTGAGGCCGCGTACTGTTCCATGGCCGGAAACCATTGTGATGCATGGGAATCACCGAACAGCACGACGGTGCGATTCGATGTGGTGTCGCCGTAGTCGCAGGCGATGGGCGTGGTGTCGGCAGGCGCCGCCTCACAGCGGTCCTCGTAGATGCGGGGGAGGTCCTTGCGCGCATCGAGCAGGGTGGGCTGGAGGTTGCTCGGGACGGAGGGTGGGAACTCCGCGCCGGTGGACGCCAGCACCATGTTCGCCTCCGGGGCAACCGAATCCGTGTAGAGCGCGGGGATTCGCCCGACCGCGAAGCCGGCCACGAGGACAATTGCGGTCATCGAGGCGGCCATGGCGTAACTGCGCCGCGCCCGCGCCGAGACGACCGGTGCGCTGCGCACGGTTTCCTCGATGAATCGCCACGTCAACCAGGACAGGGCGACTGCGATGACGGCCAGACCCAGCTTCTGCGCCAGGCCGAGCTCCTGCGGGAGGAGCAGTGCCGGAATCAGGAACAGCGGCCAATGCCACAGATACAGCGAGTACGAGATCTTGCCGATGAACTGGAACGGGGGAAGCGCGAACAGCATTCGTACGCCGAATCTGGTGTCGTTGCCGGCGATCATGGCGCAGGTGGACAACACCGGGGCCAGCGCAATCCACCCGGGGAAGGGAAGACGGTCGGTGATGACGGTGGCGGAGACGACAATGCCGATCAGGCCGGCCCAGCTGACGGTGGCCAACACCGCGGCAGGCAGTCGTGCGATCAGCGGTACCGCAAGCGCCAGCAGGGCGCCGGCAGCAAGCTCCCATGCCCTCGTCGGGAGCAGAAAGAACGCCAACCCACGGGAGAAATCCGTGACCACGACCGACAGGGCCAGCGACACCGCCGCCACGCCGCCGACCCACAGCGCGGTGCGTCGGACACGGCCGCGCGATACACGGGCGACGAGCAGAAGGAACAGAGGCCACACGAGGTAGAACTGTTCCTCGACCCCGAGTGACCAGTAGTGCTGCACCAGAGAGGGTGTGGGGTCGGCGAGGTAGTCGGTGCCGTTGTAGGCGAACCAGAAGTTCCCGAGGTGAACCGCGGAGAACATGACGTCGCGGGTTATCTCGGTGAGCGTGAGCGGCGGAAGCAGAAGTTTGGCGGCGACGAGCGTCACGAGAAGCACGAACAACGCTGCGGGCAACAACCGTCGAAGCCGCCGCGCGTAGAAGTTCGTGAGCGAAATGGTTCCGGTGCGGCCGATCTCCGACAGGAGCATCCCGGTGATGAGGAATCCGGAGATGACGAAGAACGCGTCCACCCCGACGAACGATCCGGGTAGCGGACTCAGTCCGGCGTGGTAGGTGACCACCAGTCCGGCAGCGAGGGCCCGCAGGCCCTGAATGTCACTGCGGTGGATGTCACTGCGGTGGATGTCACTGCGGTGGCGAATTCGAGCCACCGAACGTCACTTACCGAACAGGTCCGAGCGCCGCGAACCGACCGCGCCTGCGTCGACGCCGTCGTCGTCGTTCGCCGGGACGCTGTGTCGGCCGTTGCGGAGCGGAGCCGGTACCGGCCGCACCGGAGCGGCGGGCGTGACGGGGACCCGCGGGTGAGCCGGCGGTTCCTGGACTCGGGCAACCGCTTCGGTCACGGCGTCGTGTTCGACCGCCTCCGGCTCGGCAGCTCTGGTCTCGGCAGCCTTCGTCTCGACAGCCCGGCGGTCGGCGGGCTTGCGAGAACCTCGCTTCCTCGGCTCGGCTTCGACTGCGTAGTAGGTGCTTTCGAGAACGCTCGACGTCTTGACGAAGGTCAGAACCGAGCCGATCACGTTGGCGTGCACAGTGCGCAGCAGCTTGGTGACGTTCTCCAGGCTGGATGCGTTGGACGAACGCAGCGCCGCGACGACGACAACGCCGTCCACCAGCGGTGAGATCACCGAAGCGTCGGTGACGGGGAGCGCCGGCGGCGAGTCGATGAGGACGTAGGTGAACCTTTGTCGCAGTTCGTCGATCAGTTCGGTCATCGCGGCCGAGCCGAGGAGCTCACTGGGGTTGGGCGCCAACGTTCCTGCGGAGATGATGGCCACTCCGGCATCACCGGGGTACTCGATCGCATCGTCGGCGCGCGCCGATCCGTCGAGGATGTCACCGAGACCGGCCCGTGCGTGGAGGTCGATGATCTTCGCGAACGACGGCCGACGAAGATCGGCTTCGATTGCCACGACGCTCTCGCCTGCTTCGGCCAGGGCCTGAGCGAGGTTGAGTACCACGGTGGTCTTGCCGTCACCGGCTTTGGCGCTGGTGAAAAGCACTGCGCGCGGGGGATTGTCGAAGTCGACGTGCGCCAACGAGGTGCGCAGTTTGCGGAACGACTCCGCTGCTCTGGAATGTCCGATGGTGAACTCGGCGATCGAGTCCTTCTTGAGCGCGCGATCCTTCGGAATCTCACCGAGTGTGGGGACGTCCAGAAGTGTTGATGCGGTGGACTTCTCGGTGACCTTGTTGCTCAGGCGTGTCCAGAGCATGGCCACCGCGATGCCGACCACCAGGCCGCCGCCGGCGCCCAGCAAAAGGAACCGCAGCAGGTCGGGGCCGACGGGTGCCGCTGGAAGCGCGGCAATTTCGGTCTGTTCCACCTTGACCACCGCGGGCCGACCGGCCTCGGGTGCGTCGACCTCGGCGATGTAGGCAATGGAGTTCGCGGCAACCGCGTTGGCCAGATCTTGAGCCGTCTGGGCATTGTCCGCCACCACGGCGATCGAAATGACCGGGGAATTCAGGGTATTGGTGGCTGCGACGCTGCCGACGAGGTCGTCCGGGCTTTCGTCCCCGAGCTGCGCGGCTGTGCGGCTGAGCACCTGCTGGCCGCTGACCAGCGAGGTGTAGGCCGCAGCGCGCTGGGAAGACAGCACCGTGCCCTGATACGCGTCGGCCACGGAGCCGCTTCCCGTGGCGGTGACGAACAATTGGGACGTCGCCGAATAGGTCGGGTCCACGGTGGTGTACGCGAAGTACCCACCACCCAGCCCGATGAGCAGGGTTGCCACGATGACCCACCAGCGTGACGCGAGGGCCTTCAAGTAATCGGTGATGTCCACAAATGGAAGTATAGAAATAGATCGGGATATCCGCCCGGTCAGCAAGGAAACTGTGTGTGACGTTTGTCTTTCGTCGGCAGCGTAAATCGCAGCGCGAGTGATGTTTTCACGAGCGAATTCCGTGATCGGCCGATTCGGTCCCCGATAGGAACAGTCGAATCAAACCATTTACCGATTTCAGGCGGAGCAGTCGTTCTTCGGGTCGGTACCGGCAAATCGGTCCTTCAGGAATGCGACGAAGGGTGTGGGGTCGACGGCGTGGCCCTTGCCGGCCTGAACCTGGATTTCGATCAGGTCTCCGAGTGCGCACGCGGCGGTGATCGCCTGCTCGGTGGACGACGGGATCACGGTCATGTCGGCATCGCCGTAGACGACCAGCATCGGGGATGCGGCCGGACCGCGCGGTAGTGCGTAGCGCTCGAGCACGGCTCGCAGGGCGTCGGCGTCGGCAGGTGTGGACGGCGCGAACGACGTCTGCGGGGCAGCGTTGACGAGCAGATCCTTGCTCTGTTGGTTCTGACCGACGCATTCGAGCATGGTCGACAGACCTTTTTCGAGGGTGTCGTGCAGGTAGTTGCCGACCTCGATCGTCGGGTCGGCGTTGTGCACTCCCGCAACGAGCATGGGATAGACCTGCTTCTGCTGACCGGTCAGCTTCCCGGTCGACGCCGCGGTGACGTAGTCGGTGACGTTCGCGGCGGGGGACAGGGCGACGGTTCCGACCAGGTCGAGCCCCGCTCCGTACGTCGCTGCTGCTTCGTTGGCGGCCCAGGCTGCGTGTCCGCCTTGCGATCCGCCGACGGCGGCCCAGCGGGTGGACGTGTCGGGAACGGTGTAGCGCGCGGTGCGCACGATGTCGATGACGTTGTTCGCGGCGGTGGTGGGCTCGAGATACGGGTGGTCGGAGGGTTGTCCCGGCCCGAGCCCCTGGTAATCCGTTGCGGCAACGACGAATCCGAGCTTGAGGAGCGCCGACATGGACGGTGCGACACCGCGCAGAGCGGTCGAGGTGGTGGGCCCGCACTCGGGCAGAATCCCCGATGTTCCGTGGGCGAGCGAGACGATGGGCCACCCGCCTTCGGGAACGTTGCGGTTGGGCACCGCGATCGTTCCGGTCACCTCCGTCAACTGACCGGTGACGCCCGAGACGGATCGGTACGTGACGGTACGAATGGACTTCGATGATCGGGCCAGGTCTTCGTCGGAGGTGTCGATGTCGGCGGACGTGACCACCGTGCCGCGGTCGTCGCCGACAGGCGGAACGGCAAGTGCGCCGGTGGCGTAGATGTCGGGCTCGGTTCCTTTCAGAAGTTTCGCGGCGAACGCGATCACCACGAAGGCGACGACGACCGCGGCCAGCGCCAGCAGGACGGTGCGCGGCCGGAATCGGGATGTGCGCGACGGGGCGCGCCTCATACTCACTGGTCGTCTCCGCAGGTGCTCGTGGCGGGCACGCCCGCGAACCGGTCGGCGACCCAGTCACCGATCGGGGTGGTGTCCACTCGGTGTTTGCTGTCGGGTTGTAGCCGGGAGTCGACGAGGTCACCCAGGCCGCATGCTCTGTTCACTGCTGTCTCCACCCAATTCGGTAGTACCAGATCGTCTTTGCCGCCGTAGAGAACGAGGATCGGTACCGTCGTGGCGGCTTTCGGCAGTGCGGTGTCGCGGAACCACCGCCGGAGCGAGGCCGCCGCGTCGGTGGTGGCGGGCACGAAATCGGTGGGTGTCACGCGCTGCAATGTGGCGTCGCGTTCGGCGGTTCCGTCGCTGGCGCAGATCAGAGTGCCGGCCAAATTCTGCTCTGCATTGCGCATGTAGTCCTCGATACGTCGCTCCGGGTGCACGTTGACCATGCCGGTGAGGGCCAGCGGAAGAACCGCGATCTGCCGGGTGGTCGGCGTCCCGTCTACGGCGGCGTCCGCCATTCCTTCGAGATCGAGCGCCGGCGAGGTGGCCACGGACCCGACGAGGGGAATGTCGGGCGCGTAGGTGGGTGCCTGCTCGGCCGCTGCCCAGGCCGCCTGTCCGCCTTGGGACCCACCGTAGGCGACCCACTCGGGGCGGGTGTTCGGGACCAGTGTGCGGGCGGCTCGAACGGCGTCGATCACGTTGTAGCCCGCGGTGATCGGCTCGAGGTACGGGTGCCCCGATCCGACGCCGAGACCTTGATAATCGGTGGCGGCGACAACGTATCCCCGCGAGACCAGTGTGGCGATGGTGGTGGCGCTCCCGTAGAGATCGGGGTGCACCGACGGCCCGCAGTCGGGTTCGACACCGGTGGTGCCGTGAGCGAAGGAGATGACGGGCCACCCGCCCTCTGGCGGTGCGCCGGGCGGAACGGCGACGACGCCGGACACCCGGGTGAGTGATCCGTCGACACCGGAAGTGGAGGTGTAGACGAGGCGGGTCAGTGCCGCCTGCGTCCTGGCGAGGGTCGGTTCGGTGGTGAAGAGGCGTTCACTGCTCTCCACCTGCCCGGGTGCGCGAGCGGGTTCGGGCCGGCTCGACGGGGCGTTCGACGAATCCGTGCAGGCCGATGCGCAAATGGCGAAGGAGCACGCCAGGATGGCGATTCTTGCGCCTCGAAACAAGTTCTCGTCACCTTTCGCAAGGTTCAAACCACCGTGGAGTCGACGATCGGACAGTCGACGCGGACTTTTCGAACCCTAAGGTGCCGTGGTGCTTTCGGCAATTTGCAGACCTTCGGTCGGTTTTCGCAATCAGGAAGAAGAAGGTTTGGCACTTTGTCACCGAGAATGGCAAACGTGGTGTAGAAATGGCTCGAACAGGTATTTCGTGAAACCTGATGAATGCAAGATCGGTGATTTCATGAAAACTCGTCCTCGCTTTTCGGGGTGGACTCGCGGGCTGCTCGGCGCTGCATTGGCGGTAGCGATGACGGCTGCGCTGACGTCGGTACCGGTGCAACCGGAGCAGCCCCTCGTCGAACCGGTCGCCGCGACGCAGTTGGATCGCCTCGGGTTCGCGGAGGGCCCCCAGCTCCTCTACCAGTCCGACGCCGATCTGGGCCGCGAACTGGACGCGATGAAGGCCGCGGGAGCATCGTGGGTTCGGATGATCACGAGCTGGTCGATGATCGAGCCGAGGCAGGGCCAATTCGACTGGGCGGCAACGGATCGACTCGTGAACTTTGCGACGGCGCGAAACATGACAGTCCTCGGACTGGTCACCTACACACCGGGCTGGGCGCGGTATCGCCAGTGGGCGGGTTTCGAGGGCCGCCCGGCGGATCCGAACGCGTTCGCAAACTTCGCCCGCATCGCCGCCGAGCGCTATCGGGGTCGGGTCGGGACGTGGGAGGTATGGAACGAGCCCAATCTGTGGTTCTTCTATTTCCCCGGGGTCGACGCCATTTCTTTCGCGGAAATTCAGAAAGCGACGTACACGGCGATCAAATCGACGGTTCCGGAAGCGACGGTCTTGGGCCCGGGATTGGCCAACGCCAACAACCTCAGTGCCGTGTCGCGTTCACCGATCACATTTCTCACGTCGCTGTACAACGCCGGCGCCGGTCCGTACATGGACGGCATCTCGCTGCATCCGTACACGTACCCGTACCTTCCCACCGACGCGGCCAACAAGACATGGGCCAACGTCGAGGACGCGTACGAGGTGATGAGCGCCAACGGCGACGCCGGCAAGAAGATATGGATCACCGAGTACGGCGCCCCCACGGGCACGGCGACCCAGAACGTCTCCGACGCTCAGCAGGCCGCCATTCTGACGTCGTTCCTCACCCTCACGGCCACCGTCCCGTACCTGGGTCCGGTGTTCCTGTACTCGCTGCGTGACTCGGGAACGGACCCGTCGAAGACGGAACAGAATTTCGGTGTGCTGAATCACGACTTCACCCCGAAGGCGGGCTACGACGCGGTCGAGAATTACGTGCAGTCGGGCGGAAACTGAATCGCGCGCTTTTCGATTCGCCGATGTCGGAATGGTCTGAAATACTCGTCGAAACATCGACGGCAAGGGACCTTTTCGCGTGATCGCACTACGCACTTCGCTACGTAGGCTGACTCTGGCTCTGGCCTTGATGATCGTGGCCACCGTGGTGGCCGTCTCGTTGGGATCCTCGCCGCGGGCACATGCCACCCCCGCAGACGTCGGATTCTCGAGCGGCGCCTCGATGGTGGAGCTGTCCGACGGCGATCTCGCCGGTGAACTCGACGCCATGGTGAACGCCGGCGCGTCGTGGCTGCGGCTGGACATCACCTGGAAGACGGTGGAACCCCGTCCGGGACAGTACGACTGGTCGCGCGTGGACAATGTGGTGAACCAGGCCCGCGCCCGTGGGCTGACGGTGCTGGGCCTGATCGGCTACGCGCCCGGGTGGTCGCGGCCCCCGGTGTCGGTGGGGCAGGGTCCGCCGCTCGACCTCGAATTGTTCGGGCGCTTCGCCGAACTCGCAGCGGCGCGCTACAGCTCGTCCATCACGCACTGGGAGATCTGGAACGAGCCGAACCATCCGGGCTTCTTCGCTCCGTGTCCCAGCGTTCCGGTGTACTTCGGATTGCTGCGCTCGGCGTACACCGCCATTCATCGGGTGCAACCGAATGCGGTGGTGACCAGCGGTGGCCTCGCCAATCGACGCGACGGGTTCTGCTCCATCGCGCCGAAGACCTTCACCGATCAGCTCTACGCGCTGGGCGGCGGCGCGTTCCTCGATGCGCTGGCCGTGCACCCGTACACCTGGCCGGACACCGTGGCCGAGGACACCCGTGGCTATTGGAACGCGGTGGCCGACGTGCACGCCACGATGGACGCCAACGGCGACGGCGCAAAGAAGGTGTGGATCACCGAATACGGCGCTCCCACCGGCACCGCCGGCGTGAGCGACGAGCGGCAGGCGCAGATCGTGGCGAGCGGTGTCGAAGCGTCCAGAGCGTTGCCGTACACCGGCCCCATCTTCATTCACGCCATTCGCGACCGCGGAACCGATGCGGCTGCCCCAGAGGACAATTACGGGTTGATCCGCAAGGATTTCTCGCCGAAACCGGCATTCGGACAGCTTTTGTCGCTCAATTGATTCGACATATTCTTACCGCCGCGTGAACTCTTTGAAACAGTGAGCTCAGTGCATTCCATCTCGGATACGGCCGGCCGGAAATCGCGCTAGGGTCTGTTCAGCAATTGCAGACATCGTCGCCTGCACGCAATACGAGCGACGTGAAGGGTTCACAGGCGATGGCAACCATTGATTCTTCGGCAGCGGGACGCTCGGTGCCGGTGGCCACGGACATCGCGCCCTCGGGACGACCGCGACGGGTGCGCCGTACGTCGTCGCGCCGCGACTGGGAACAGGGCTACGTCGACAGGCTGCGCCTCTCCGATGTCGTTGTCGTGATCGGTGCTGTCGCGACGGCGCACTTCGTTCGCTTCGGAGCAGCCGACGTGGACGTGGCCCTGACATCGGCCAGCTACACCATTCTTTCGTTCGGCCTCGCCGCGCTGTGGATCGTCTTCCTCTCCATTTTTCGTACGCGCTCACCCCGAGTCGTCAGTACCGGTGCGGAGGAATACCGCCGCATCATCTCCGCCACCTTTCAACTCTTCGGTGTCATTGCGATCCTTGCTCTGGTGCTGAGGCTCGACATTGCGCGCGGGTACCTCGCTATCGCGTTCCCGGCCGGTCTGGTAGCGCTGATAACGTCACGCTGGCTGTGGCGCCGGCACATCACACTCGCCCGCAGTCACGGCCGGTATCAGACGTCGGTGATCATCGTCGGCAGCCGAAGTTCGGCAATGTCGATGGCGCGCAGCTTCACTCGGGATCCGAGCTGTGGTTACGCCGTCGTCGGAATGTGCCTTCCGGAGTATCAGGTGGACGCGGTGAACCGGGCCCACGACGGCGCCTTGACCGTCGACGGGTTCGACATCCCCGTGTACGGCTCCGAGCACGACGTGTTGACCGCGATCGAGGAATCGGGTGCCGACACGGTGGCCGTCACCGCGACGGATCACATGGGCCACCAAGGTCTTCGCAAGATGATCTGGGATCTGGAGAAGAAGAACGTCGACCTCGTCGTCGCCCCCGGTGTGGTCGACGTCGCCGGGCCGCGTCTGCACATGCGGCCCGTGGCCGGCCTCCCGTTGATTCACGTCGAGAAGCCGCAGTACAACGGCGCATCGCGGTTCGGCAAGACCTTCTTCGACTTGGTGTTCGCCGTGACGGCGCTGCTACTGATCTCGCCTGTGCTCGTCGCGGTGGCTGTGACCATCAAACTCACCAGCAAGGGTCCGGTGCTGTATCGGTCCGAGCGAATGGGGTTGGACGGCAAACCCTTCCAGATGATCAAGTTCCGCAGCATGGTCGTCGACGCCGACAAGCAGGTGGCGACTCTCCTCGCGCACAACGAGAGCGACGGGGGAGTGCTGTTCAAGATGCGCGACGACCCCCGGATCACCAAGATCGGAAAGATCATGCGGCGCTTGAGTATCGACGAGCTGCCGCAGTTCGTGAACGTGCTGAGGCGTGAGATGTCCATCGTGGGTCCGCGCCCGCCCCTGCGTCGCGAGGTGGAGACCTACGACGGCGACGTGCGGCGCCGGCTGCTCGTGAAGCCGGGCGTCACCGGGCTGTGGCAGGTGAGCGGCCGCTCCGACCTTTCGTGGGAGGAGACGGTGCGGCTCGATCTGTCGTACGTCGAGAACTGGTCGATGACCGGCGACATGCTGATCGTGTTCAAGACGCTGCGTGCGGTGCTGGGCAGCGACGGGGCCTACTGAGACAGAGCTTCTGAAACAGGCCTACCGAAATAGGGACTACTGCAGCGCCGGCAGCGCCGATCAGGCGGCGCCGCTCGCAACCAATTGCATGTCGTGTTCGACCATGGCCTTCACCACGTCGTGGAACGTCTTCGTCGGCTCCCAGCCCAACACGCGTCGCGCCTTCTTGGCGTTGCCGAGGAGGATTCCCGAGTCGGTGGGCCGGTTGAAGCGAGGGTCGATCACGATGTGATCGGACCAGTTGGGAACACCGGCCGCGACGAAGGCCGCTTTCACGAAGTTGCGGACCGTGTGTGCTTCACCGGTGGCGATCACGAAGTCGTCCGGCTCGTCCGCCAGGGCGATGCGGGTCATCGCGTCGACGTAGTCCGGCGCCCACCCCCAGTCGCGCATCGAGTCGAGGTTGCCCAACGAGAGGGTGTCCATCTTGCCGGCCGCGATCTGCGCGACGCCCGCGGTGATCTTGCGGGTCACGAAGGACATGGGTCGACGCGGAGAGTCGTGGTTGTAGAGAACCGCGTTGCTGGCCGACAGTCCGCGTGAGCGGTACGACCCGACCATGTTGTGAGAGAACGCTTTTGCCGAGCCGTAGGGCGAGATCGGCACGATCGGCGAGATCTCGGTCTGCGGCACTTCGCCGGACCCGGCGTAGATCTCGGCGCTGGATGCGTTGACGAATCGCACCTTCCGTTCGCCGCTCTTGGTGAGCGCAAGGCACTCCTCCATGAGGGCGATGGCAGCCAGACCGTTGACCTGAGCTGTCTCGAGGGGTCGTTCCCACGATTGCGCGACCGACGACAACGCCGCCAGGTGCATCACGTAGTGGGGGCGGACCTCGCAGATGACTTCTTGAGCCGTCTTGGATTCGGAGAGGTCGGCTTCGATGATCTTGACGGTGGCCGGCAGATCGGGGTTGTGCTTCGTGTGGGATCCCGGCTGGCGCGTTCCCCAGACGGTCCAGTCCATGTCGAGGAGCTTTTCGGCGAGGTACGTGCCGTCCTGGCCGCCGACGCCGGTGATCAGGACCGTGGGGGTGTCGCTACCCGATTCGTGCGCCATGGAGATCCACCTTCGAATGGTGTCGAACAAACGAACCCGAGCGCGGCTACAGGGTTTAACCGCATTATCTGAACTCTGGGTTTGTTTACTTTTTTCTCGAATCAATAATGGCACAGAATGACCAAAACGCCCTGTTGAGTGAGTATGGGTATGCGTGACACGGACAGCGGTCGACCATTCTCTTTTGGTAATTGAAAGTTCATCTGAGCGTGCATTCGATTACGTTGCCAAAAACGGGCCGTCCGTCCAATGTATGGGGGACAAACAATCGCCACGCATAAATCGCTGCGGTCAGCGCGACGGACGAACGAAAACCAGGGGGCAGGCGGTCGTGACGTCGACGGTCACCCTGACGGTGGAGTTCCAATTGCGTCCAGCCAGGCGGATAACAAACTTGCCGACAGTTGCCTCTGTGTTCACGGCGTCGTCATCTCTGTCGTCTCGACCATTTTGTCTGCGCGCCAGTGCGTCTCGAGTTGCGGGGTTTTTTGGTGAGTCACGGTCGGTGATCCATCTGGCGAACCATGTGTGACCGGTTCGTCATGGGTCGAAAGGTTGTCCGGTTCGACGTAGTCTGACCGCATTCGACGCGCGGCACATGCTGTCGCCACTGTTGGGGGTAAGTACATGCGCATCACCGTTTTCGGAACCGGATATCTCGGTGCCACGCACGCCGCGTGCATGGCCGAGCTCGGTCACGAGGTTCTCGGTGTCGACGTGGACCCGGCGAAGCTGGCCAAGCTCGAAGCCGGTGAGGTCCCGTTCTGGGAGCCGGGTCTCGAGGAAGTTCTGCAGCGCAACATTGCGGCCGGTCGCTTACGTTTCACCTCCTCCTACGAGGAGGCGGCGCAGTTCGCGGAGGTTCACTTTCTCGGCGTGGGTACACCGCAGAAGAAGGGGGAGTTCGCCGCCGACATGAAGTATGTCGACGCGGTGGTCTCCACTCTGGCCCCGTTGCTCACCGGCCCGGCCGTGATCTTCGGTAAGTCGACCGTGCCGGTCGGCACCGCGGAACGCTTGGGCGCGATGGCTCGGGAGCTGTCGCCGGCAGGGGATGCGGTCGAGGTCGCGTGGAACCCGGAGTTCCTTCGCGAGGGATTCGCCGTCAAGGACACCTTGCACCCCGATCGTCTGGTGCTCGGTGTCGACCGCGTACGTCCCGGCCGTGCGGAAGCGTTGGCTCGAGAGGTGTACGCGCAGCTGCTCGACGAGGAGATTCCGTTCCTGGTCACCGACCTCGCGACCGCCGAGCTGGTCAAGGCGTCGGCCAACGCCTTCCTCGCCACCAAGATCTCGTTCATCAACGCCATCGCCGAGGTGTGCGAGGCATCCGGTGCCGATGTGACCGTCCTGGCCGACGCTATCGGCCACGACGCGCGTATCGGTCGACGCTTTCTCAATGCGGGCATCGGCTTCGGTGGCGGATGCCTGCCCAAGGACATCCGGGCGTTCATGGCTCGTGCCGGCGAGCTCGGGGCCGACCAGGCGCTGACATTCCTGCGTGAGGTCGACAACATCAACATGCGGCGACGCACCCGCATGGTGGAGTTGGCGCGCGAGGCCTGCGGGACGCTGTTGGGAGCGCGGGTGGCAGTGCTGGGCTCGGCCTTCAAGCCGGACTCCGACGACGTTCGTGATTCGCCGGCACTTAACGTGGCTGGCCAGATCCAGCTGCAGGGCGCCGCGGTGAACGTGTACGACCCGAAGGCCATGGATAACTCGCGTGCGCTGTTTCCCACTCTCGGATACAGCGCCTCGGCGCTGGAAGCGTGCGACGGCGCAGACGCCGTGTTGGTCCTGACAGAGTGGAAAGAGTTTCGTGAGTTGTCACCGTCGGACCTCGCGGACGTTGTGAGATCGAAGACGATTATCGACGGTCGCAATTGCCTCGACCCGAAAACATGGCGTGACGCTGGGTGGAATTATCGCGGCCTTGGACGACCCTGAGTCGGTGTAACTGCGTAAGAGTCTCCACTAGTACGTCGCATGAACGAATCTGACCGAATTGAAGCACACTAGTTTAGAATTCGATTACATTCCGGAGAAATCTCACCTCGCCGTTCGATGTAATTCACACCGTCGTAACAAACTTATCGTTCTCAATCGATGGTCACCGCTTGGCTGGACACTTTACGCTGGTCAAGCGCTCAACGTGCTCGCTCGACTGCTTCTTAATGGCGTCGTTTCATCTTATTTCGGCAATCCTGTAACGGCGGTCGACGACTATTCGACAGACAAGTGAAGGCCGAGATCGATGCTGTCGTCCGATCGGACGACATGCGCCCAAACGATATGCCGATCTACCTGCGAGTTTTAAGCCAACAGCTTGTTTTGCGGGTTGTGACGAGGCGCACGCACCGCGCACCCGTGCGGCAAACATGAGATATTTTAATCGTTCCCCACCGTCGGGGGTGGGACCGTCACCAGGGGGGTGGCGGTCGACCAATTGGAAGGGTGATCGTTCGTGACAGCGCTGCGTTCGGAGTCGCCCCCGGCGCGATCACGTCGGGCGTTCGTTCTCTCTCGAGCTCGCGGTTCCGTACAGGAACCCGAATCAAGACACATCTGGGAACAGAAGTACGTCAAGAACCTGCGAGTGACCGACACGGTCGCCGTCGTCATCTCCATGGCCCTTGCTCAGTGGGCGAGATTCGGTGTGGGCGCCGATTCGCAGTACTCGGTTACCGTCGGTCATTTCGATCTGATGTACACCGCCATCTCGACGGTCCTGGCCGTCGCATGGCTCGCGTCGTTGGCGATCTTCCGCACGCGATCCCCGCGAGTGATCGGGACCGGCGCGGAGGAGTACCGCCGCATCGTGTCAGCGACGCTGAGGCTCTTCGGCGCACTCGCGATCGTTGCCTTGGTGTTCAAGGGCGACCCGGCCCGCGGTTATCTGGCCATTGCGTTCCCGCTTGGCCTGGCGTCCCTGCTGGTGACGCGGTGGGGATGGCGCAGGGTGCTCACACGCCGACGCATCAGAGGTGACTTCCAGACGTCGGTGCTCGTAGTGGGAAGCCGAACGTCCGCCACCACCCTCACACATTCGTTCGCCAAGTCCCCGGCCTCCGGGTATAACGTCGTGGGCATTTGCCTGCCCGGCTATGAGGCGCATGATTCCGACAGCGTCACTGTCGGTGACAACGTAGTCCCTGTCCTGGGTGACGAGAATTGCGTCCTGGACGCGTTGGAGGTAACCGGCGCTGACACCGTGGCCGTCACTGCCACAGAGCACCTCGGCGCACACGGAATGCGCAAGCTGGCGTGGGACCTCGAGAAGCTGAACGTAGATCTCGTTGTGTCACCCGGCGTTGTCGACGTTGCCGGCCCACGGCTCATCATGCGTCCCGTCGCCGACCTACCTCTCATTCATGTCGAGAAGCCGCAGTACAACGGCGCCACCCGCTTCGGCAAGACGGCGTTCGACTTTTGCTTCGCCGTTCTCGCGCTGCTGGCAGTCTCGCCCGTGCTGATCGCATCGGCGATCGCGGTCAAGACTACGAGTCGTGGACCGATCTTCTACAAGTCGGAACGCATCGGTCTCGACGGAAAGCCGTTCCAGATGATCAAGTTCCGCAGCATGGTCGACGGCGCTGACAAGCAGGTATCGGCGTTGATGGATCAGAACGAGAGCGGCGGCGGCGTGCTGTTCAAGATCCGCGACGACCCCCGTATGACGCCGGTAGGCAAGGTGATGCGCCGCTTCAGCGTCGACGAGCTCCCGCAGTTCTTCAACGTGCTGCGTCGCGAGATGAGCGTTGTTGGTCCGCGGCCGCCATTGCGTCGTGAAGTGGAAACCTACGACGGAGATGTGCGCCGGCGGTTGCTGGTCAAGCCAGGCATAACTGGATTGTGGCAGGTGAGTGGACGCTCGGACCTGTCGTGGGACGAGACGGTGCGCCTGGATCTCTCGTATGTGGAAAACTGGTCAATGGTGGGTGATTTGCTGATCGTTGCGAAAACAGCCAAGGCAGTGGTGGGCAGCGATGGGGCATATTAGCGCGCCCGAGAAGTAAGGCTGTCAGCGCAAGTAAGGGCAGCAAATTGAGCAAAGAATCGACGAGCGGATTAATCGTGAAGGCTCGCCACCCTAATGGCATCACCGAGCGCAGTACCGCCTCGGCCAATGCCATTTCGCAATCGCCAGCCACCTCTAGGCAGCAGCGTTTGACGCTTCGTGAAGCCAGCCAAGCTGGAAAGTCGCTTGAATTGAGCCAAGGCTTGGGGCATAGAAACCGCTCGGCATCGTGGAAGCGGGATCTGTTCGGCGCGGCTGGCATCAAGGCGTTAAGTTTGCCGGTCGCAGCTTTGATAGGCCTATTTGCGACGCGCAACCTGACGCAGGCGTATGGGCCGGATGGCCTCGCTTTGTACGGATTGGTTCTTTCTGTGCCGCTTCTTATCCCCTTTGCTGATATGGGATTGGGTGGGGCAGCGGTCGAGGTGGTGGCCTCACGGGAGAAATACGGGAAGCGGCTAGTTGACGCGAGCTTGCGCAAGATACTGCTCCGCCTTATTGCCGTCGCCTCAACTCTGCTTGCGATCGACATACTGCTGTTCGCGTTCAAACTGTGGCCAACGCTTCTCGCGTTCGAAGGCGACCAGGTAAATTTGGCGTGCGCTGTCGCAGTCGGGTTATTCTGCCTCACCATTCCCGCGGCTATCGGATATCGGATACTTCTCGGTCTTCAAAAGAACTGGCTAGTAGTACTTCTTCAGTCCCTTGCTGGAATTATATCGGGGTGCGCAATAATCGCCTTTTTACATCTCGGGGCACCGCTCTGGACTGCAATAGCGATACCGCAATCAACCGTGTTGCTGTTTGCGATTCTCGGATTGTTGCTTGCAAGGCTTGCGCTCAAGAATAATGAAATCTACGGAAAGCCACGACGTGCGAGCCAGGCAAAGCCGGACGTCAAGTTAAACGAGTTGGCCATTTTTAATCTAATAATCGGAATTGCTCTACCGGTCGCTTTTCAAACTGGAAGACTCGTACTTTCGCACAGATCAACAGTTGACCAGGTGGCAGTCTTTACGGCCGCATCGCAGTTGTACTTGCCGATGCTGTCTCTAATTCAGGCTGCCGGTCAGTCCCTCTGGCCTCGTTTCAGCACTTCTCGTGCTTCCACTGGCAGTTTGGACAACAAAGTCGTGTACAAGGTCAGTGCGATGTTCGGAGCCGTTGGAGCTGCTGGGGCCGGCGTCCTCTTTGTTCTGGGGCCGCCCGTTGCCGGATGGGCCACGGCAGGCATGGCTCAGCCCTCAGGAACAGTTTTCCTTGGATTTGGCTTACTGCTCATGATCGGCGCTGCGAATCTCCCGCTCGGTATGTCAATGATGGGAGAGGAGGGGATCGGATTCCAGTCGTGGTTGATGGTTTTGATGGCAGTGACCTCTATCTCCGTTTCGCTCACTTGGGCGGGATGGTTGGGAGCCGTGGGCCCGCCTACAGCGACCGCTGTGGCATCCTTTTTTGTCCTGGTCGTGCCTTCGGTCCTTTTTTTGCGGAGAATAAAATGATTGCGAATAGCAATCGAGCCAGCCGCTCGCGACTCCTTGTGGCTCGACCTCGTCCGGACTCGAGACCTTCGTACTCCGCGGTCTCGGACTTCATTGATGGGTTCGACGAAATCATTTCATCGAATAGCGTTGTACCATTGAATGGTAAACTAGGACGTGTAGTAGCGAGGCTCCCTCCACCTATCGCCCGCAGGATCAGGCCAGCAAGAGCCAAGGTAATCACACCGCTGATGGGCCCGCGCTTCAATGTCCTTGCGGAATCTTCCCTGCGCGGATGCCCGGTGCCGTACATCTGGGATCTATGGCCTGATGATTTACTAAAGTGGGTCGACCAACTGGACCGGCATAAAGTGAAACTCGTGTTTTGCTCATCGTCGCAGGCTGCTGCTGAGTTGAACCGACTGACAAAAGGTTGGTCCGCAATACACATGCCAGAGGCCGTAAATGTCACACCATATCTCAATTCCCGCCTACTGATTGACAGAAGGGTAAGGGTACTTGAACTAGGCCGAAGGTACTCTGCATGGCACGATAAAGTCGTAGGGTGGACGTCTAAGAATGACATCAGTCATCTTTTCGAGAATCCAACGGGAACTCTTGTGTGGAGAACACGCCGCGAGCTATTCGAGGGACTTCACGACACACAGGTGTCAGTATGCTTTCCGAGGTCTATGACTCATCCCGCTAAAGCTCTGGGCTTTGAGTCTATGACGATGCGCTACCTTGAGAGCATGGCCTCCGGATGTGTCATTCTCGGACATGCACCGCCCGATCTGGTGGAGCTATTTGGTTTCAATCCGGTAATCGAAGTCGACTGGGATAGGCCGGCTGCTCAACTCCGTGGGATTCTGGACGAGATCGGGGGTTACCAGGATATTGTCGACCGCAATAGGGCGGCGGTTCAAACCGCCGGATCTTGGCGATCGCGGGCGGGGGCGATTTGCGACGCGATTAATGATTGCTAAATAACGATCATCAGTGTCAAGGCAGCGCGTAGTAAGAATCAAAGCTGAATTGTAACGAGGGGGCAATGGCATTGGAAAATGTTCCAAGCAGTGGGATGAGCCGGGGGCCGACTTCTCAAAGTCAGCTAGTAGGAAAACGTATAGCGCCCGTCCTCGTGTGGCCGTTTGACGTGAAAGTTCATCCCATGGAGCCAAGAGACGTCGTTCAGTGGCTCGAACTGAATAAAGGCCGCAAAGCCTTG
The DNA here is from genome assembly GCF_059691855.1 of Rhodococcus sp. 320_ES. Lineage (NCBI taxonomy): Bacteria > Bacillati > Actinomycetota > Actinomycetes > Mycobacteriales > Nocardiaceae > Rhodococcus > Rhodococcus sp. 320_ES. The sequence continues at coordinate 787,839 of NZ_JCAWAG010000003.1, forward strand.
CTGGCCAACCACAATATGCACAGTCTGTTTCTTTTCGAATCTGACTCCCAATTCCGCGCAACATACGAGAAAGCCGATATCACGCTAATCGATGGCTTCCCCATCTGGGCCATGGCTCGCTTTCGGTCTGTTTGCACGCGCGGCGACGTATTCGCCCGCGATGCTCGGTGCGGATCGACGGATTGGTTACTGTGTCCTGACTTTTTATCCTTAGATATACGGCTCGCCGTGATCGGCGCGGCGTCAGTATCCAACGAAAACGCCGTGAAACGTCTGAGGGAGATCATGCCGCGAGCTCGGATAAGTGGTTGGAACGGCTATCATGACCTCAACAATCTACAAAAAAATAGGTTTGCCGAGCTGGTCGATTTCAAGCCCGATATAGTTGTTGTCGGGCTTGGGATGCCTGTTCAAGAAGCATTTCTGCACGAAAACTGGAAAAAGCTTCCGACGGCCATATACGCGACAGTCGGCGGAGCGATTGACCAAATATCGGGCGAACAACGATTGGCGCCGCGATGGGTTGGGAGGGTTGGACTCGAATGGCTTTGGCGACTGGTCTCATCACCCCGAAGGCTTTGGTTTCGGTACATGGTCGAACCGGCACTTCTTGTGGGACATCTTATTAGGCGCCGCCGTGTCGCTGGGCGAGGGACGGACACACCGAGGTGACTTTGAGGGTCAGCGTGATAATCCCCACCACGGGCCGTGAGACACTCAGGCGTGCGGTCAACAGCGTCAGCTCGCAGACTCTCCCTGTCTCGGAAATCATCGTAGTTCTGGACAAGCCTGAGAATGAGCAAGCCGTCCGTTCGTGGATCGGAACTGCGGCGACCGTTTTGGTCACGGAAGGCGGCTTGGGTGGGTCTGCGGTACGCAATCGCGGGGTTTCAGCCTCAAGCGGAGAGCTCGTTGCATTCCTCGATGATGATGACTGGTGGGAGCCAGATAAAAATGAACTTCAGTGCGGCCTTCTGGCGGAAAATCCAAATTTTCAGTGGTCCTATACCTACAGCAATTTCGTAGATGGAAAGCGCATACTGAAGGTGCCGCGTGCGGATCGGATCGCCGGTCAGACAATCGCTTCTTATGTCGCGCAACGGCCAAGCCTTCGATACGGCGATGGGTTCGTGCAATCAAGTAGCGTTCTCCTCAGGAGAAGTATTGCAGAGGAGTTTCGCTGGAACGAGGCGCTCCCAAAACATCAAGACTGGGACTTGATAGTTCGCCTCACGGATGTCTCCGGGCTGGAACCACTCGTTTGTCCTCGTTACGTGGTTAATGTCGAAAAGCAGGATGCTAAAGCTGGGTCTGTTTCAAGCACACCCAGGTGGAGGCAAAGTTGGCAATGGTTGGACACGTACGAGGTCTATCTCTGCCCTAAGGCGTATGCTGATTTCGTCTTGGCGATCGTAGTGCGGTCAGGTTTGATGGCAGGACAGCTTAGCTGTTTGCAAACGCTAACTAAGCTACGCGCGGTCCCGCATTTTTCTGCTTTACTGCTAGGGGCAACTGGTGTGATTGGATACGCGAAATTGCGTCTTGAAACACTTTTCAGGTCTAGGTAGGAGGCGATCGTGTCCATTGGCTTCGTGATCCCAACACTTGGTACGCGTCCTGATTGGTTGCGCCTTTGCGTCCGGTCAGTGTTGAGTCAGGATGCGGACGGTTTGGCTGTCGCGATTGTTACAGACGATACGGCCAGTATTGAGGATTTCGCAGACACCAGACTCGGTGTCGTCCGGTCGAACCGCAAGGGGCTATCGAGGGCGATCAACGACGGATGGAACGAGCTGGGGCGTCATGACTTTTATGCATGGCTTGGTGATGACGACCTGCTTGCCCCGGGCAGTTTAAACGCGGCCACTGGTGCACTTTCAAGGAATCAGGAATACTCCGCCGTGTTTGGCAACCTAAGGTATATCAATGATGCCGGTGAAACGCTATTTTTGTCGCGGCCCACTCGCTTCGCGGGTACATACGCTCGAGTAGGTAAAGATCTGATACCCCAACCAGGGAGCGTATTCAGAGCTGAGGATGGCGGACCTCCTTATGTCGATGAGTCACTCACCTACGCGATGGATTTTGATCTCTTCCTCAGGCTTCAGAGAAACGCGCCGCTGTTGTATCTTAACCGTGAATTAGCCAGTTTCCGATTGCATTCAGGAAGTATCACTGGGACGAACACGAGTTTCATCGAGGCTGACTCGGTTCGGCGTCGCTACATGTCTGGGTCCATGGAAAGGGTTTATAACCTCGCTAGCCCCATGTTGAGGCAAGCTGACAGGTTGCTGTACAAACTGATTCAGACAACAGCGGACAGCACGTCAGTCTCACAGGGATATCCCTCCGACTGGAGGTCGGCGTGACAATCGATTATTCGGACGCGGGTAATGATCTCAGCGGCCCGTCCTTTCGGCTTGGGTGGTTGGCACAGGATTGGCACGTAAACCAAGGTAGATACAAGATTCAGGTTGTGTTACTTCTATTTCGGCTTGGCCAAGCTGCGAGATTTCCGAATGAGCGGCGCCCTAAGTTTTACAGCTATGTGCTGACAGTGGTGTATCTCGTCGTGTCGGAGTGGGTCTTCGGGATAGAGCTTCCAATCAAGACTGAAGTCGGCCCGCGGCTTAGGATCAGTCATGGTGTCGGCTTGGTGGTAAATGAGAAGGCCACCCTCGGCAGCGACATCTGGCTTCGCAATAGTGTGACTATCGGAAACAAAGAGCCGGGTGGCGATTGTCCGATTGTTGGTCCCGGGGTGTCGTTTGGCGCGGGCGCAGTTGCTGTGGGCGGAATTCGAATCGCAGCAGGTTGTGTTATCGGTGCGAATAGCGTCGTTGTGAAAGACACTGAGCCCGGCTCTGTGTACGCAGGGGTCCCCGCGAAGCGACTGGGTGCGACGAAATAGGATAGGTATATCGGTGCTAAGTCTCATTTCACCATCTAGAGTGGGGTCCGTTGTGCATGTTGTTCGCGCGGTAAAGCGTAGGCTAATTGGATTTCAGCAAATGGTCTTGGCCCTGTGTGGCCCAACAGGTAAAACCAGTCGCAGCGCCACGTCTTCAATACCAGTCCGCGTCTCACTTACTTCGTATCCCGCGCGTTCGCGCTTTCTATTTATTTGCTTGAAGTCGTTGCTCCGGCAAGACGTTGAGCCCGTCGGAGTCGTTTTGGTGCTTTCGACAGATCAGTATCCTAGGGGGTTGACCGATCTTTCGCGTCCACTTCGTCGACTTGTTGATCGGAATCCGGGCCTCTCTGTTGTGTTTCATGCCGGCGATATCAGATCCTACAAAAAGATTGTTCCTTTAATTGATGAAAAGGAGTGTTCGTACGTTATTACGGTTGACGACGATGTCGTCTATTGGTCTAGCTACCTTCGGCGACTGTGGTCTGCGATAAACGAGAATGCTGGATTAGTCGTAGGGACCAGAGGCTATCTAGCAGGTGTCCATGGAGGAAGAGTAACGCCCTACGAGACTTGGTCCTGGGCGCCTAACTCTGTAGCTGGCTCTGATGTTGTCCTAACAGGCGTGGGAGGTATTGCTTATCCCGTTGGAGCGCTCGACCCCTTGTTTTTTGATTTTGACTCCGCGTTGAAGGCATGTCCACGAGGTGACGACCTGTGGTTCAAGTTGTCCTCACTCAGGGCCGGTGTCAAGAGTGTTTGCGTCCCGCATGCGCAAAATTTTTCTATCATTTGGGGGTCTCAATATCGGGGGCTGTGGCACGAGAATGTCTACGAAGGCGGCAATGACTCGATGATCAAGTCGTTGGTCGACGGGTACGGATTTTTTGAGCTCTTATCGTCCAGTCCGGCCGCGATTCAGGCCCCTCATTCTTGACGACTGCTGTTGCTAGCATGTTGAGGGGCCACCAGGGGTGGACGGGTCGCATTATAGTCAGAGGGCGCTCCTCGCCTGAAACTGGAGCGCGAGCTCTGGTGCTGTACTGCATTGGACGGCGTCAGAGGACGTGAAGGTTTCGGTCGGTCGATTGATAATGCACTGATGCGGGCAGATGGCAGTACGATTGGCCGGTGGCTCGTTCCGCTGCGCAGTTGCGTTGAACTTCGCTCGTAATGGGTCAGATTTTGATGGGTAGACCGGGTTAAGTGCTCTAGCACACGGCGGTGCTGTCGGGCGGGTGCTTCCGTCAGGTTCAACGATCAAATTGGAGTTCCACGTGACCGCTCAACTTCACCAGGGTGTGGGCGTTAAACCCCCCTTAACGGACCGAAGCAGATCCGGTGACCTCGTGCTATTCGGCGTTGCTGTTTGTCTTCTGTGGCTATACGGCGTTGGGTCTGCTTGGCTTGGCTTGCAGGTGAACGGACGTGGCACCCTAGCGATCGGTGTCGCACCCAATAATCACGCGGTGAACGTGCTTCGCACCTACACAATGTTGGCTGTCATGGGTGTGACTTTGATGATGATTGCGAAAAACTGGCGGCAGCAACTCCGCGTACCTATATGGAATCTAATGATTTATTTGGGTCATTTCGTAATTTTAAGTTTGCTTGTTGTTGCGTTCGATGCGCAGCTAGGTCTTGGATTCGCTATGTTTGCGCTCTTTGGTGGCGCGGTTTGGCTCTCCGATCTACGGTTTGAAGACGCAGCAATTGTTGGCTGGCTTACCATCGGGACTGCACTTTTGGCGCTCGGAATGGGACTCTTCGACCCAGACCAAGGCCTCGCGATCCGCGGTTCCGGCTCGCGCGACAGCAAGGCAATAATTGGTTCGGAGTTGCTGGCGGGTCCGTTCGCTTCCCCCAATACGCTCGGACTCATCTTCGCCCTTGCGTTGCCTACAGTTTGGCTCGTTCGAAACAGTGTAGCCCGCACCAGCGGCACGGTCCTGGTCTGCGCGGCGCTGATCTGGTCCGCTTCTCGTTCGTCGATCGTCGCTGTAGTTGTTGCCGCAGCATGCGTCGTCCTCTGCAGACGCGGGCTCTTTAAGGTTGCTGCTGCGCTGCCAGTTTCGGCGCTTGTGATCATGGTTGCCCTCCCGTTGACTACCGTTGAAGGTGACGATTTCACCGGCCGTGGGCGAATCTGGCTTGGAAGTCTTGCAGCAATCAACGGTGACCCGTGGTTTGGGGATAGTCCCGATTTTTATCAGCTCTTGCCGCTCTATCGGAATTCTCTCGGAAACACCGCATTTCACGGACACAACGTTTTCGTGCAATACATGGCGATCGGAGGGCTAGTAACCACTGCTGCACTTATAGGTTTTCTGCTTTGGGCGGTGAAGATTTCGACTCAGGTCGCTCGAGAGGGCGCAAGTGCGGTTCCTATGGCGTGTGTGGCCGCGTTCTGTGTTTCAGGAATACTTGAGAGCGTTTATGACACGCGGTCTCCCGCCTACCTCGGTTGGATCACGTGGTCGGTCCTTGCTCTGTTAGCGCTTGCCGCGCATCGAACGCGGTCGGTCTCAGACCTTGCAGATGCGAAGTGACGGAACCAGTCGGGCAGAGGTTGGCAAGTTGTCCTGGCGAGCGATTTCCGGGATGATGTGTAAACATGCTCACGGTTTGTTTTCGAGCAGTGATTTCGTCGGGCTGACGTACGAATGGAGTTCAGGACCTTATGAAGGTTGCGTTGATCACCGGCATCACCGGCCAGGACGGCTCGTATCTAGCCGAGCTGCTGCTGTCCAAGGGGTACACCGTCCACGGGTTGGTTCGACGTTCGTCGACCTTCAACACCTCCCGTATCGACCACCTCTACGTCGACCCGCACGACCCCGAAGCCAAGCTGTTCCTGCACTACGGCGACCTGAGCGACGGTGCGCGCCTGGTTACGCTGATGTCCGAGATCCGGCCCGACGAGGTCTACAACCTCGCCGCTCAGTCGCACGTGCGCGTCAGCTTCGACGAGCCCGAGCACACCGGTGACACCACCGGCATCGGTTCCATCCGACTGCTGGAGGCCGTCCGACAGGCCGGCGTGCGCTGCCGCTACTACCAGGCATCGAGCTCCGAAATGTTCGGCGCATCGCCGCCGCCGCAGAACGAAGACACCTTGTTTTACCCGCGCTCGCCGTACGGCGCCGCGAAGGTTTATTCGTACTGGGTCACAAGAAACTACCGCGAGGCTTATGGACTGTTCGCAGTCAACGGCATTCTCTTCAACCACGAGAGCCCGCGCCGCGGCGAGACGTTCGTCACTCGCAAGATCACCCGCGCCGTCGCCCGCATCAAGGCGGGCATCGAGAAGAACCTCTACATGGGCAATCTCGACGCCATCCGCGACTGGGGCTACGCTCCGGAGTACGTCGAGGGCATGTGGCGGATGCTGCAGGCCGACGAGCCGGACGACTTCGTTCTCGCCACCGGCGGCAACTACAGCGTTCGTGACTTCCTGACCACCGCGTTCGAGCACGCCGGTCTCGACTGGGAGAAGCACGTCAAGTTCGACGAGCGCTACCTCCGCCCCACCGAGGTCGATTCGCTGATCGGTGACGCATCCAAGGCAGAGCGTGTTCTCGGATGGAAGCCCAGCGTCCACACACCCGAACTGGCGAAGATCATGGTCGACGCCGACATCGCGGCCCTCGAGCATGAAGGCCGGCACTGGATCGACCGTCCCGACCTTCCCGACTGGAAGGTGTCATGACGGAGACGGTCGACTTCACGCCCGCCGAACTGGATCGCAACGCACCGGTCTACATCGCCGGTCACCGCGGCCTTGTCGGGTCGGCCCTCTGGCGGCACTTCGAGTTCCAGGGATTCACCAACCTGATCGGGCGCACGTCGTCTGAATTGGACCTCAAGGATCGCGCCAAGGTCGCCGAGTTCTTCGAGGAGACCAAACCTGCGGTGGTCATCTTGGCTGCGGCCAAGGTCGGCGGCATCCTGGCCAACAGCACATACCCGGTGGACTTCCTCACCGACAACTTGCAGATTCAGGTCAACGTGCTGGACGCGGCACTGGAGCAGCGGGTTCCGCGCTTGCTCTTCCTCGGCTCGTCGTGCATCTATCCGAAGTTCGCCGAGCAGCCCATTCGCGAGGATTCGCTGCTCACCGGACCGCTGGAAGAGACCAACGACGCATACGCCATCGCCAAGATCGCCGGCATCCTGCAGATTCAGGCTGTTCGCCGTCAGTACGGTCTGCCGTGGATCTCGGCCATGCCGACCAACCTCTACGGACCCGGCGACAACTTCTCGCCGACGGGCTCGCACGTACTGCCCGCCCTCATTCGGCGTTACGACGAAGCGCGCCACGACGGGCTCGACGTGGTCACCAACTGGGGCACCGGCTCACCGCGTCGTGAATTCCTTCACGTCGACGACATGGCGTCGGCCTGCCTGCATCTGCTGGAGAACTTCGACGGACCGCAGCAGGTCAACGTCGGCACCGGCGAAGACCAGACCATCAAGGGCATTGCGGAAATGGTTGCCGACGTCGTCGGGTATGACGGCGCCATGGAGTGGGACACCAGCAAGCCTGACGGCACTCCGCGCAAGCTGCTCGACGTGTCGACGCTGCGAAACAGTGGATGGGCGCCGAAGGTGGGCTTGCGTGAGGGACTCGCGTCGACGGTGGAGTGGTTCCGCGAGAATCACGACACCGTTCGATCCTGAGACATTTCCGCCCGACTACGCCGAAGCCGCCCTTGACTGGGGGCGGTGTCATAACTCGGGCGCTGCCGACTGCTGTCATTCTGAGGTCCACCGCCAAATGAGCCACAGAATTCGGGATCGAATCTTTCAAAACCGACATCGGTAAAGACGAAGCTGGCTGGGACCGCTCGGGGAAGCCGAACAAGTTTTGCGGGTCGGTCACCGAGCGAACCCCTGAAACAAGAAATACGAAGTTCCGTAACGGTTTTGGCCTGACAGCCTTCCATCACCGGACGCACAGGCACTCGTCGAAAGACTGAGCTGCGCATCGGGCGCTTCATCGTGGGGCGCCGGGCCGGGTGACTGATGATCGGTGCGTTCGTTGCCACCGCGTTGGCAATCGTCGGTGTCCACTCCGCGGCCCGCAGGTCGAAGACTCACGGATCGTCGCGATAGCACGCCGATGGAAGAACTCGAAGACGCTTTGTATGGTGGAAATGGGGAATCCGCTCTCATTCATCGACCGAGATCGCATCGGTGCGCCAATTCGGTTTGGAAAACGGACTGGTTTCTGCCGCAACAAGATTGAGTTGACTTTGTCTCAGCGTCGACGGAAATGCCTGGCTATGATTCGCCCATAAGTGCCTAGCCGTATGGGGTAATCAGATGCTCGATGTTCTAGAAACCCAACGACGGGTGCATGCGAAGGCAGAAAGCCGCGCAAGGAAAGACCGGTTCCGTCCGGACATCCAGGGCCTGCGCGCGGTTGCCGTCGTCCTTGTCGTGCTCGACCACCTGTTCGGCTGGCCATCGGGTGGCTTCATCGGCGTCGACGTGTTCTTCGTCATCTCCGGGTTTCTGATCACCGGGTTGCTCCTCAAGGAGGGCGGTCGGACTCGGTCGGTCTCGATCCTCAACTTCTACCGCCGGCGTGCAAGAAGAATTCTCCCGGCGTCGCTGCTGGTCCTTGCCGTGACGGTAACGGCGTCCTACCTTCTGCTGTTGACCGACCGGGCGCAATCGGTCCTGACCGACGCCTGGTGGTCGCTGGGGTTCTTGGTCAACTGGCATCTCGCGTCCGTCGGCACGGACTACTTCGAGTCGTCGCAGCCCCCGAGTCCACTTCAGCACTACTGGTCACTCGCGGTGGAGGAGCAGTTCTACCTGGTGTGGCCCCTCGTCATTGCTGTCACACTCATTGTTCTGGCCAAGCTGCGCAGCCAAAAGAGCCTGAATACATTGATCTTCGCGCTCGGTGTCACCGTCATGGTCGCCTCCTTCGCCTGGGCGGTCTGGGAGAGCGCGGAAAAGCCCACCAACGCCTACTTCTCGACCTTTTCTCGGGCTTGGGAATTGGCCCTGGGAGCTGTGGTGGCAGCAGGAGCCCCGCTGTTGCTGCGAATGGGGACGGGAACTCGAAACGTGCTGGCCGCGGTCGGTCTTCTCGGAATCATCGCCTCTGCGGTCCTGATCTCGTCGGATATGAAGTTTCCCGCGCCCGTCGGCGCAGCGCCCGTCATCGCGACCGCTTTCGTGCTTGCCTCGGGGATCGGAAGCGGATCCGTGGCTCTGTCCTGGCCGCTCACGCTCCGGCCAGTCGTCTACGTCGGATCCATCTCTTTCTCGTTGTATCTCTGGCACTGGCCAGTCATCGTGCTGATGGATGCCGTCATGGAACGTGGACCCACGTTCTATGTAGCAGGAATCGCGATAATGGCGGTTCTGTCGGTGGCCAGCTACCACTTCGTCGAGCAAGCCGTATTGCAGTCCACGTTCCTGACTCCGGTGGAGCGCACGCCGCGCGAAGGCCGGCGTCGGCACCGTCGACGCCCGTTCCGGTTGCGTCGCCCCCGGTTTCATCGTGGCACGTTCATCCCGGGGCGAGATACGCAGTTCGTCGCCCTGGCGGCTGTGTCCGTCCTGTTGGTCTGCCTTTCTGTCGTCGCCTTCAACCCCAAGGCGGACGTGAGTGCGCCTGTGGCGACACTGGCAGCTCCGAGCTCGGCCGAGGAAGACCCGCTCGCGGTCGCTGTGGCCGATGCGCTGAAGATGAAAACCTTTCCACCGCTCAATCCTTCGTTCGAGAACGTCACCGCAGACCTGGCGCCCGAGATGGACCCTGCTGCGGGTTGCCTCAATCCGGAGAATTTCACCGACCCCGATATTTGCGTGTACGGCGCGGCCGATGCTCCGAGCAGCGCGATGGTGGTGGCGGATTCCATCGCGATCAGCTGGATGCCCGGACTGCGAGATGCATTGGAGCCCAGAGGTTATCGGATCCATGGCGTCAGCGGGTCGGGGTGCACCTTCGCAGATGTGGACCTCTCGCTACCGGGCGATCCCGAAAACTCCGAACGGTGTAACAACGACAGGACTGAGCTTTACAAGCAGATCAACGACACCAGGCCGTCGTTGGTGATCGTGTCCGGCACGGTCATCTCCTTTCAAAGCCTTGCAAGCGGGAACAAGGACGAGCGAGCACAGGCCGAGTGGCAGGCGGGGAATGAGCGGGCGCTCGCAGAGATCGCTCCGAGCGGCGCGCGTGTGGTGTATCTGGCCCCCAATCCGCAAGGGCCGTCGCCGGCGGGATGCGTCACCAGAGTCTCTGCTCCGTCTGACTGCGTCATGGACATCCCGAAGGACTGGCAGCTCAAAGCACTCGCCGAAAAAGCAGCGGCCGCATCGTCGGGAGCCACGTTCGTCGACACGAGCGGCTGGTTCTGCGACGCAGGGGTATGCCCGATCTTTGCTGCCGGAGCACCGATCAGGTGGGACGAGCAACATCTCACCGCGACGTACTCACGTCTTCTTGCCCCGTACCTGGAGCGGGCAATCCTGGGCTGACGGCAGCGTCAGCCCGCGTACCGAGTGAGTGCGGTGTCGTACGCTGCGCACACACGGTCCCAGGTGTAGATCTCCTGAGCGCGGTCCGCCGCGCCGCCGCTCAAGACCTCTTGCCGCTCGGTGTCCGTGATCAGCTCCTCGATAGCGGCGGCGATGGCGTCCGCATTCGGCTCGACGAACACAGCATGGTCACCGAGCACCTCGCGGTTGTACACCGTGTCTCGGGCAACGACGGGCGCACCGCATGCCATCGCCTGCACCAGAGCCGGATTGGTGCCACCGACACTGTGTCCGTGAAAATAGGCACCTGCGTTCTCCCACAGAGCGAACAGCATGTCGTCGTCGCTCACGTGTCCGTACCACCGCACTTTCGGGCACTCGGCTGCGAGTTGGGCGACGCGCTCGTCGATGTCGCCGCCGTACCCGGATGATCCGACGATGACGACCTGCCATTTCTCGCTGACTTTCCGCGCGGCGTCGAGGAACTGGTCGATGGTGTTCTCCGGGACGAAGCGTGCCACCATGAGCGCGTACTTGCGGCGACTCAGACCTGGTACCACCTCGCCCTTCTCACGCATCGACCCGCCATAGGGGATGAAGACGCCGTCACGACCGCATCGCGCTTCCCAGCGCTTGCCGAGTTCGACGGAGTCGTACACCAGTTCCGTCGCAAACTTGGCCGTCAGGGATCCACCGACCTTGAACACCGATTTTGCTGCCGTGCCCCACTTTTCGCGTTCCCATTCGATGCCGTCGACGTTCACGAGGGTGGGGATCCCGCGGGCTCGAAGGAAGGGAAGCCAAAAGCCGTTCGCAACGTTCATCACGAGTGCGACGTCAGGCTTCCTCAGTGCAGAATGCAAGGACGAGGTGAACCCATAAGACAGCGTGCTCAACGACTTGGTCTCCACTCCGCGGGTGATGACGGACCGAACGGTTGGATCCAAGGTGGGGTCGACAGCAGTGACGCCGCCGGGCCGCCCGTACACGGTCACATCCCATCCGTGTTCCGACAAGTACGGCGCCAACACCCGCACCAAGGTCTCGAAACCGCCGTAGTAACTGGGGTAACCACGAGTCCCGATGATGCTGACCGACCTTTTCATGGCATTCCTTTTGCTGAGCCCGACTTCTGAGAATGGGCGACACATTGGCCTGATGTTCGGGTGGTGCGATGTCGGTACTACTCCGCTGGTCGATATCTCTGCGATCACCGTTACAGATGGATGCTATCCAATGTCGCCGATGAGCATTCGGATCAAATCGACCGGCGGTGGTGAAATTCGCACTCGGCTCGCACTAATTCGGGTGCTGAGTATGTTTTGTCCGACTTGTCGAAGCAATCGACGCCGTATAACGATCGAAACAAGCCTCCAGTCAACCGACTGTATTCAGTATGTCCTCGACTTTGCGGCGGAAGCTCGACGCGGAGAACTCGTTCAGTTCCGGCGTCGAGGGATCCAACCTGGTCACCGACGCCAAGCCGGCCAGGTCCGGTGACGTCAGACCCACGGTGATACCCAGATCTCGGACGTGGTCCGGGAAGCCGTCGAAAGCGAATTCCGTGCCGATCACGGGCACTCCCCGCGAAAACGACTCGAGCACTTTGACCTTCATGCCCCCACCGAGGTCGATCGGCGCCAGGGTGGCGTCTATCAGGCCGTAGTAGTCGTTCAGGTCGTCCACCATTCCCATGGCGGTGACGCCGGATCTGGGCTCGAGGGCCTCCGATCCCATCCCGGCCACCACCACTCGCCAGCCACAATCGATCAGGGCGGGCAGCCAATGATCCAATACTGTTCGGTAGGCATGGAGATTGGGCCAGTAGTTGAAGTTGCCCAGGAGACCGGCAACTTTGCCACCGACGCCGATGCGAGGCACCGTCTCGAATTCGCTGTCTGCTATGGGCGTAGGGAGCCATACCGCGTCGGTGTGGCCACGTTCGATCAGGGATTTCCAGTCGGACCATCCGGCGGCGGTCACGATGTGCGCGGACGCGCAGTACTTGTCTTCCCTCGTTGCGAGCCATCGTGATTGAGCCAGCGAGGTCAGTTTGGCGGGCCCGAAACGCTGTACCGATTCCCGCCTCCCGACATCACTCCAGATGTCCATGAAGTCGAGCCAGAACGTAGTGCGGTCCGGGTCGACGAACTGCGCCTGGGACAAAATGCTGGCAACTGTCACGTCGGGGTCGATGCCCGACACCCTTGCCCCCAAGCGAGTGGAACGCTGTCCCAGCTCGGTCGGGAGGGGGAGGAGGCGGCGCTTGACTTCGCCGGTTGCCGCGCGCGCCGACGCCAGTCGGCCGGTCGACCGCTTCCCCTCGTTTCGCAGACCCGCATCGCCCACAGGATGAACGCACGTCACGTCGAAGCCGGAAACGGCGATCGACTCGATTATCGCCCTGGTCCTGAGGGTGCCGCCGTCGCGTTTGGCGTAGGGGTCCGTGAGTGACAGCACCGCTGCCCGTTTCATCAATGACCCGCCCTCGCGTCGAAGCGTTCTGTGAAATGCGAACGCTACCGGACTGCCGGCGACGGAAGGGATTATGTTTCGCGTCGATGAAGCTCTGTGATCGACTTCGGGTCGCCGGAAAATCTCGGCGCATTCGTGGTTATCATGAGGCGTTCGCAGATTTGACAGTCCAATAATCGCTCATTTTTTGCGCCCGTTAAGGAGACCGACTACATGTTCGGTGTTCGACATATTGGGATTGTCGAATCGCGGCGACTTAATTTGCAGAACAAATCAGTCGATTCTCCGGTTTCGACGGTCTGCTTCGGGTCTGCGGTGGGGGAGAGCAGTCGATGACAGCGACGAGCGAACGGCCGGCTACGGTCAGGACCGTCGCCCGTGCCGACGTTCCGGTTGCAGTCGACGCCGCCTTCGGCGCCGTTCGCCGTCGGGACCGGTCGGGGGTGAAGGCATCCCGCACCGAGCCTGCTCCTCCGGGACGTCCGCTGCTGATTGCATCGGTATTCGTCATTGCCCTGGGATTCCCGTTCGGACTCGGTCTGACCAGTGCGATCGTGCCCGTTGTCGTGTTCTTCCCCCGATACATTCGCGATTACCGTCGCAGTCGGTTGCTGACCGCGGTGTACCTGGGAGCGGCCGCCATGGCCGTGAACGGGCTGATCCTCCACGTGTACGACACTTCCGGCACCAACGTCGACAACGCACTCTTCGTCACGATCTTCGCGGTCAACCAACTTGTCGCTGTCGGGTTCTTGGTGTGGGTGCTGCGATTCGTCGATCTCAGATTCGTCCTTGCGGCCTACGGGGTCGGCATGCTCCTGAACGCAACTCTGGTCAACGGTCTCCCGATCGACAACGTCAAGTACGCCCTGGGGTTCCCGGTCGCTCTTGTCGCTGCCGCGCTGGTCGGCAACTCCAGGCTCGCACCGCTGGTGTTCGTGTGCATCGCCGTGTTCGGAATGGCCAACGGCGCCAGGAGTTTCGCGGCGTTTGCGGCCGCTGCCCCACTCCTGTGGTTCCTCGGACGTACCTTCGTCGTTCGGGGCAAAGGAGCCGGACGCCGGGCTGTGCTGGCACTCCTGTGCGCCGGCGTCGGGTACGCGCTCTATGTCCTCGGAACGAAGCTCCTACTCAGTGGAGTCCTCGGAGAGAACAACAGAATCAGAACCGAGCGCCAACTCGACGCATCCGGCAGTCTGATCGCCAGTGCGCGGCCCGAGTGGTTCGCCACCTGGGGGTTGATCAAAGACGATTGGGTTGGCCGCGGTCCCGGCGCTGTTCCCGATGTTCGCGAGATCTTGGTTGCCAGAACGGGTCTGAGAGACGGTGGCTTTCTCGGCGGCGGCGATTACGTTACCGAGTACATGTTCGGCGGGCACTACAACCTCCACTCGATCATCGCGGACATGTGGGTCAGCTTCGGTGTGATGGGGTTGCTCGTCGGTTCTGCGATTCTCCTCTACCTCGTCCGATGCACGATCCTCGAATTGACCTCGCCCACAGGACGGCCGGTCCTTGCCTTCTTGCTGGTCGCTTCGGCATGGTACTTGCTGTTCGGGCCCCTGACGTCGAACTTGCCGCTGGTCTGCTTGACCGTCGCCGTGTGCGCGTCCACGGACATCACAAGGAGTCGAAGATCTCTCGGAGGAGTTCCGAGTACCGCGTCATATTGAACGAACGAGCCGCCGCGGACGGTCTCGTGGTGGACCGCACACGCGAGAGTCCGCCGATGGCGTCGATGATGGACTCGGAGTCACGCTCGTCGATGATCAGTTGCTCTGAATCCGCATCGTTGTAGGGATATTTGGGAGATTTCGACACCACTATGGGGACATTGAGCGCCATGGCGTCGGCCGCCTCGGTGAGTCCCGAGAGACGATCGACGTCGTCCAACGGGATCAGAGAACAGCGAGACGTGTTGAGCGCTTCGAGTACTTCGAGGTACCCACCCGAGTGCGGACGTACATCGACCTCGCCGCCGCGGAACGACTCCACCGTGGTGCCTGTGAATATTTGTCCCGAGATTCGGCCGGTTCGTGCAGCTTTCCGCACGGTGTCGTAGCGCCGATTGGAACGCCCGGCGCACACGAAGTCCCACTCCACGCCGGGAGCGGGATCGAGGTGTCGGTACGCCTCGGAATCGAGGGATGGTCCCCACGGCAACGCTGTCACCGTGTCCGCCGATCGTCCCATGGAGGACCGAACTTGTTGTGCGGTAAGCCGATCGAGCGTGATGATCCGATCTGCCCCGTTCATCCAGAAACGCGACCAGCGATTTCGCGGCCCGTTGTGGACGACCAGGACGAAGGGGCACCGCAGGAGGCGTACGCGTTTCAGGGCGCCGATCAACGCGGACGACTGCAGGTCGGCCGCGTACACGATCGTGTCTCGTCTGACGACGACACTGCCGACGGCGATCCCCTGCTGGAGGACGTCTCCGACGACGGCAATCGTTTTCCACAGCAGCGGTTCGGCGGCCGGGATTCTTCTGGCAATGGACGAGTAACCCCATCGTGGGAGCACCCAGTCGTACATACCGCGCAGTTCGTAGTATCCCCACAAGTGTTGGGCCGGATACTCCGCCGCCTCGACCCGAGACAATGCCGTCCTCATCGGGTAGTCGTTCAGCAAGACCACTCGACGCAATCGAACTGCGCGAGGGCGCGTCATCCTCCGGCTTCCGAGGACAGGGCGCGGATCTTTCTCGCCGGCACCCCACCGTAGAGATGATCGGACTCACAATCTGTCGTCACCACGCTGCCGGTCGCGATGACGCATCCTGCGCCTATGGTCACTCCGGGCAGAATGGTCACCCGGGCTCCCACCCACGCGCCCTCGCCGATGTGCACTGGTTTGACGTAGACCTCACCGCAGCGCAATTCGGTCGGCCCGAGTTCGTGGCTGACAGTGATGATCATGACTTCCATGCCAATCATTGCGTGGTCGTCGAAGGTAACCGGAGCGCCCAGATCGATCACGCAGCCGTAGTTCATGTTCACGGCGCGGCCCATCGTGACTCCGGTCCGGGCGCCGAAGAAACACCTCGGATGGATCACGGCGTCCGGTTGCACGTCATGTCCCATTGCGTTCATCAGAAATGGCCGCCACCCTATGGGCACCAAGGAGGACGCGAGCATCGAATTGATGACCGAGTCGCGTAAGGCAATCGACAGGTGCGTGCGGAGACCCAAAGTTTGGCTCCTGTGAACTGAACGGACCGGCACCCGGTGTGATGTCGGCGGAACGACGAACGACTCCGAAATCATAACGTGGCCAGTTCTGCGGCGCGGCGCGCGCGCTCGGTGAATCGGGCACAATAATGGCGTGTGGAGAATTCGACCGATCGTGTGTCGCAAAAGAATCGACATGCGGTGAGAATTTGTATCGATGGCACGTTCTGGGGACCGGACAGCCCGCCGTCCGCGATGCATGTCACCCGAGACCTGGTTCGCACGTGGGCAGAGTCGTATCGTGAGGACGACATCACGGTGATCGTGCCCCGGGCGAGTGTCGATCAAGCGCGACAGCAACTTCGGCGATTCGGTGTCGCCGTGGAGCCTGCGCCCGCATTTCTCGGTCGGCTCCCGCAGGCGGTATCTGCAGTGCTCATGGGCTGGACAGCCGGAGGTGTTCGTCGGACCACGCACCGAGAATTCGACGCAGTCCTCACACACAACTTCGCGACGTTGGCGAGCAAACCCATTTCTGTGTGCCTGCTCCACGATATTCTGTTCGACGAACACCGAGAATGGTTTACACGCCCGGAATTGATGTATTTTCGTGCTATTCGCCCAATTCTGCGGTACGCCGACGTAATTCTGACGACATCGATCAGCGAAACCGAGCGCGTCAGGCAACGCTGGCCCGAGGTACGTGGCCGCGTACGCCCGATCGGGCTGGCTGCGGCGTCCGAGGTCGTGGGCGCGGACTCGACGCCACCGGCGTCGACTCCGCACACACCCTTCGTGTTGGCCGTCGGCCGTCTCAACACGCGAAAGAACCTTGCTCGCCTGATCAGCGCGTTCGCCTCCGTGCGATGCTCGGATCCGAGCATGTCATTGGTGATCGTGGGAGGGCGTGACGGAAGCCTGCAGCCGCTGGGCGAGCACCCCGGTGTGTACTTCACGGGCCGAATCAGCGACCCGGAATTGGTGTGGTTCTACCAAAATTGCAGGGCGTTCGTATTCCCCAGCTTGGGCGAGGGATTCGGCTTACCGCTCCTCGAGGCGGATGCCCACGGTGTGCCGATCGCGTGCAGTGACCTGGCGGTATTTCGTGAGCTGGGGGTTGCCGACGAGTACTTCGACGCCCTGGACGTCGCCAGTATGACCACTGCCCTGCAGGAAGTGCTGGCCGCCGGCAGACATGACGCGCCTCGGCGTCGGACGGAGCACAACTGGCCGGAGGTCGTCCGCGCCGCCCGCGCAGCAATAGGTGAGAGGCTCGGCTGATGCACACGACACGGCTTCGCGACCGGTTGAATCGGGCCTACACCTCGCAGCGAGACGTCGACACCGGAATCGATGCAGCCATCACGGAAAGGGCGCTGCTGCAGTTCGTCTCACGCAAAGTCGTGGAAAAGATCCGTGCTGTCTCCCGCGGGTGTCCACAGGCGTTTCTCGGCCGCCACACGCGTATACGTAACCGTCAGGATCTCACTCTGGGAGCGGGCGTCGTCATCGGCGATTTCGTCGAGATCGTGGCGATGGCACGTCAGGGGGTCGTTCTGGGTGAAAAGTGCACCCTCGACCGCGGTGCGGTCTTACGGGGATCGGGGGGCGTGCGCCGCCTGGGCGTGGGAATTCGGCTCGGCGATCGGGTGTCGGTAGGGGTCGGCGCGATGATTCACGGCGGAGGCGGAGTCGAGATCGGCTCCCACTCGTTCGTGTCTCCGTATGCCCGGATCTTCACCGAGCACCACGCGATGGACGATCTCGACACTCCTGTGATCGAGCAGGGTGAGTTCAGCGGTCCGGTCGTCGTCGGCGCGGACGTCTTCATCGGTTCCGGCGCAACGATTCTCGGGCCTTGCAGTATCGGCGACGGCGCCGTGATCGCGGCCGGCTCCGTGGTCACCGGTGATGTGGACGCCGCGGCCATCGTCGCAGGAGTGCCGGCGCGAGTGATCGGACAGCGAGGAGCTCGGTCCGCTGGCGCTACTGAAAAGGCAAGTGGTACTTGAGGGTGTAGTCGAGATCGCGGCGGCGGTCACCGATTTTCTTCGCCGGTACACCTGCCACGATGGTGTACGGCTCGACGTCACGTGTGACCACAGATCCCGCGGCTGCCACCGCACCCTCTCCGATGGTGATGTTCTGCAACACGATCACTCGGGCGCCCAGATACACGCGATCACCGATGTCGATCGGACCGTACTTGATGCCGAAGTCGACGGACTGAGGGTCGTGGGCGGCGGTGTACAGGCTGACGTGGTCCCCCATGTTGACGTTGTCGCCGATCGTGACGCCATAGCGGCCGTCGATGAATGCATCGTTGCCGATGATCGTGTTGCGGCCGATCGTGATGTTGTGCGGTGTGCGCGGTACGAGCCGCCAGTGAACAGTGGAGTTCGGGCCGATAGTCATGCCGAGCCGCTTGTAGACGAAATGCCGCACAGCAAGGACAGGAACCCGGCCTACGAGAAAAGCGATCAGCAAGCTGAATCCCACGAGGTAGTCGTACAGCCGATGCCGCCAACGCCGGATCACAGTGGTTCCCCCATCTTGTCGGCCGACATCGGAGTTCCGTCCGACGCGACGAGCAGTCGCCTGTGTCTGCCCCGATACGTTCGGCTGCGGAGAGTGATGAAAAAGGCGAACGGAATCACCTGTAGCACAACCATTGCGGCCGTGGTCATCCACAGCACGCCTTCGGAGCCTCCGCCCTCCACTGCGTATCGGGAGGTCGCCCACACCACGATCACCAAAGGAACCATGCACACCGCTTGAAATCTGAGTCCCACCACATCGGTGAGAAACACGCCCAGCGGGGCTTGAGCGATCTGGACGACCACGAAGGCGGTGGATGCGATTCCGAGGGCCACGGACACGTCCACTGCCCCGCCCGAGATCAGTGCCGACACCCACGGCGACAGCAGAGTGAGGCCGCCGCACAAGACAAGGGCCGCACCCGCCAGCACAGCTGAAAAGAAGAATGGACTCGAGGACCGCGACGATCCGCCGTCGGGACCGTCGACGCGGGCCCGCGCGAAGAACGGCCACAGCGTCGTCGACGCAGCTGCCGCCAGCGCGGTGATCGGAAGGAATATCTGTGCCGCCAGGCTGTACCGAGCGACGTCGACGGTAGTGCCGAAGTTGGACAGCATGATTCGGTGGCTCTGGAGCACGAGCGGTATTCCGACCATCATCACGGACATGGGCAGCGCGGCATCGACGATCTCGCGGGTGACGTTCAGTCGCTCGCGCAGCCGCCGCGCGCGCACCCCGGCGCTGGAGATCAACCCATCGGACCAACGGTTTGCGAAGAAGAGATTGATCGTGGACGTGAGCAGGTACGCGAAGAAGAAGGACACGAAGGCAAGCGACGGATCATGGAAGGTCACCGCGGTGATCACCACTAGTGCCAACGTGAGGAAAGGCTGCACCACTTGGAGGACGATCTGCTTGTCGTTGGCGCCAACACCCACCGCGACGCGCTGGCATACGTTGATGGGCAACGCAATTGCGAACAACACGATGCAGAAGCCGACCGCTCGGGTTGAATCGTCCTGCAGCGTCTGCCCCAGAATCGCCTGCCATCCGCCGAGTGCAGAGATCGCCAAGGCCACCACTGTCAGGACGGCCGCCACTGCCGTGAGCGCACGTAAGGCGCCGGCCACCACTGCTTCGGCATGACGGCGGGATTCGGCCGTGTTCGCGGTCGAGGCTGCATTGACCACGGCCGCGCCTATTCCCAGATCAGCAAAAGGCAGTATGGATATCACCGACACCATGAGGGCGAATTGGGCATATGAGTCCGGGCCGTAGTACCGAATGAGAAAACTCGAGGTCGCCAGCGACAGCACGGCCGCGAGTGGCAGAGTCAGCCCTCGAGCGGCCAGAGATCGGAGGAGCCCGCCCCACATCGACCGGGGAGGCTCGGTCAGCTCCGTCACCGACCCGACTCGACGGTCGGTGTGAAGCCGATGACTGAGATGGGTTCGGCCATTCCATGAGCATAACGTCACATAGCAATTCGGACGGTAGTGCAAATCGGACTTCACGTGCAACGAGTCCGCCCGATTCGAGACACGATGATCACTGGAGAGCGATACCGAGAGAAATGATTGCTTTCGCCCGAAATCTCCACGTGCGACGCTTGTACTCGCTTTTCGTCTGTTGTTCGGCAACTCTCGCCACGGTAATGTCCGGACCCTGGTAGCCACTCCCGCAACGAGGTGTAATCCATTTGGCCGTGGTCGATGCAGGAGGAACATCGCGGTCTGTGCTGGCCGTCGTGGTCAGCTACAACAATGCCGTCGATCTACCCGAGTGCGTGGCGTCGCTGGTCGACAGTGGCGTCGACGAGATTGTCGTCTATGACAATGCATCGCCGGACCCCGCTGTGCGCGAGGTCTTGGACGCAATCTCGGAACATGCCCCTACGAAGTCCCGACCGCGTGTCACCGTCGAATTCGGTTCGGAGAACCTGGGATTCGGGCCCGCCCTCAACCTCGTCACGGCTTCGAGGGACCGATTCGACTTCTTCTGGTTCGTCAATCCCGATGTGATCGCGTCTCCTCGAAGTGCATCCAGGCTGGTCGAAACGATGGTGGCGCAGGACGTTGCGATTGCATCACCCGTCGTCACCACGGGGGAGAGCGGTGAGACGGTGTGGTTCGCCGGGGGGCATCTTCACCGCGCACTCGGTTTGAGTGAGCATGTCGTCGAGCTCGCTCCCGCGGAGGACGGGCTGGTGCTCGCGACGTTCATCACGGGAGCGGCCATGATGGTTCGGGCCGAAGCTTGGTTTGCGCTCGGTGGCTTCCGGGAGGATCTCTTCCTCTACTGGGAAGACGCCGAGCTGTCCGCCCGTGCGATAGACGCGGGTTTTCGGCTCGGGGTCGTCACCGGTGTGAGCGTGTGGCACCGGGTCGGGGCGTCTGGATCCAAGTCGGGGATGTCTCGCGAGTTCCACTACTACATGAATCGGAACCGCCTGATCGTGTGTGGTCGATATGCACCGCGATGGTCGTTGCTGGTGGGCGGCGGGTGGCGTGTCACGGCGCGGATGCTTCGTGCGGCGACTCGCGAACGTGAACGGCCGCTGAAGAAGACGCGGGCCGGCATCCGCGGAGCACTCGAAGGGTTGATGTATCGACCGATCTCGCCGGCCTGACCCAGCGCAGAGCATTCGGTCGGAACTCGCGAGGCGAAATCGAGGATGAGAGGGGTTAGAAGGCCGGAGCAATCTTTCGGCAGCCTTAATCGACACAACCTGGTTTTTTCTGCAATTAGCGCCACGAAATGGTGTTTTTCGATGGGGTCGATTCAATGCATCGCATGATAATTTTGACTCGTTGCTGCATTCGCACAACGCAATTCGAGATCGCGATGCTGCTGTCGGGGCGCTGCGCTGACGAATCTCGGTGATCAACAGGAGTCAGCGTGCCCCGGACCCGTCGATATGCCCCCGTCATGATCATTGGAATTGTGGCGGCATCCTTCTCCGCTCAACTCGCACCGGCGGGTGCGGCGACACCGACGGCGTGGTGTGTCGCACGGTCCGGCACACCGACTACCGGGAACTCGACCTTCGTGTGTTCGAGCGACAGCTCCTCGACCGCCACCGGCAACTGGGACCGCACCGCGCCCCTGACCGGTTTCCCGGCCGCTGGGGTCAGTGCGTTGTCCAATTCGACTGGATCGCTGACGTTGTCGAACAACTCTTCTGCGATCGTGCAGGCACAGAACAGGTCCAACGCGACTGTCACTGCGTCCGATCGATCGCTCGTACAGGCATTCGCTCTCGCCTCAGGGTCCCTGACCGTCCTCGCTCAGCGCGGATCCTTGGTCAACGGTCTGTCGATATCGGCTCAGATGCAGCTGGCGGCCGACCTATCGAGCCGCCTGTACGCCATGGCCACGTACGGTTCCTCGGTCGACGCAAAGGCGACCAACCAGGCCCAGGTCGACATCGACGCGACATCGAGTTCGACGGTGTCGGTGGATGCATCGAACGGATCGCGAGTAGATATCGATGCAGACTCGCTTGCGAACGTGACGGCGTATGCGACCGGGGGGTCACGGACGACGATCGCTGCGACACGTGGCGGACGTGTGCAGTCGAATGCGTACAGCGGAGCCGTGCTCGACCTTTCTTCCGACGCGGGCGGGATCGTGAAGGCGCGCGGGGAGAACGGAGGGCGCGTTGGGGCGGAGTCGATCGGTGGAGACGTCACGTCGTACGCCAACGGTGGTTACACGGTGACCGACGCGTACAACGGGTCGGTGGCATCGTCGTCGGTCAACGGCCAGAACGCCCTGGCCGTCGGTTACGCATTCGACGGTTCGGTGTTGGTCACACAAGCATCGGCGGACGCCTCGGGAGCGCCCACCAAGGCGTACGGCCTGAGCCTCGGGCGGGTTGGCCTGCAATCGACGGCGTACGGACCTAATTCGAGCAGTGCGGCGGAAGCATATGGGCCGTCAACGGGAGCATGGGCCAACGTCTACGCGGGATCCAACCAGGGCGGTACCGCGTCGGTGTTCGGAAATCTCCGCGCCGGGGACTCGATAGCCGCGTCCGCGTCAGGAGCAGGAAGCAAGGCATATGTGTACGTGGACAACGTCAATGGCGGTCGGACGGTGTCTGTAACCGTCACGGCGACGAACGGCGGTACCGCATACGTGTCGACCGAGACCGGCGGGTTCGGATGCTACGGAGGTGTGACGTCGGTGCGCTCCACGTATGGAAACTGCGACAGCAACGGCTCGGTGACAACGGTGACGTACGCGAACGGTCAGACACAGACGTTCAACAACCCGCAGATTCCCGCAAACCTGCAACCTCCGGTGACGAACGACTACTACGTCCCGCCGATCACCGGAGCGGCGCCTCCCACCGCGTCGATTGCGGCACGAAGCGTCGCGTCGACGTCGACACTCGCCGTGGCAGCGGAGCCAGAGGCCGAATCCACTGCGGTTCGTTCGGCAGCAGCATCCAAGACACTGCAGATCGAAGCTGAGCCGACCGAGAACGAAGCTTCGCAACCAACAGTGCCGAAGGCTTCGGCAGCAGCCACGACCCCGCCGAAGGCATCGTCCGTCGACGCGGCGAAGGCTGAGACCGCGGCCGTTCCCGCTGACTCGAAGCCTGCCCCGTCGGCTCCGAAGGCTCCCCTTCCGGCCGCAACAGCACCAGCAAAGACCGCCGCGGCGACACCCACTGTCGACTCGGCGACCGCTTCCAACGCGAAGAACGCGGTCACGCCTGACACTGCCGCGCCGCCCGTCAAGGCTGTGAAGCCCGTTTCGGCGGTCGAAACCGCCTCGTCCGCCGGCGAAGCAACGTCGGACTCGACGACGGTATCCACCGCCGGAAAGTGACATGCGTGGCTGCCTCGAGCAGTATGAGACCATTTGAGTTGCTTTAGCTTGCGTATCGAGCCAGAATCAGGCTATGAGTCTGATTCGGATGTTCGCTGCAATCCTGATCGCTGATCGACGACCCAGCAGGCAACCGGTGCCCTGCACGTGCGCTGCGTGCCGCTGCACCCGGTAAACCACCGCACTGCTACGACGAAGCCCGGACGACATCCTGTGTCGTCCGGGCTTCGTCGTGTCCGAGAGGGTGGATCAGGTCCGAAGGGCCTTGATCGGCTGCGGAGCGAGCCTCGACAGTTGATCGCGGTACCGATAATACGTACTGACCGGCGCAACAGATCGGTACAAAACTGCGCCCGGTTCGTATTCTCTCCATTCTCTATCCCTTGTGTTTTATCGAGTCCCATTACCTGACTTATCCACCGAATTTGCCAGGTGAACGTCACAGGGAAGGGTTCTTCGGAGTGTGGGTAGGAGCGTGCAATTGTATTCTCGTTGATGTCCCGGCAATTGATTCGGGAGTTCCGTTCGGGCAAATTCAAGGGGATGTCGTGGTCACCGAGTCGACGTCCAATCTTCGAACAGGCTCCTCACGGCGCCGCATCACATCCTTCGACGGACTTCGTGCGATAGCGGTTGTCTTGATCTTCTTGCACCACTCGATGCCGGGCATCTTCACCGGCGGTTACTACGGCGTCGACCTGTTCTTCGTCCTGTCCGGATACCTGATCACCACTCAGCTGCTGAAAGAGAACGCCCGCACCGATTCGGTGTGGCTCGGCGGTTTCTACATGCGCCGGTTGCTGAGGCTCACGCCTGCTCTGATTACCGTCGCCGCGTTCGCCGTGTCGATCTATCTGCTCTTCGGACTGGGCGCGACACCGCGACAATCGGCGTTCGCCATCACCTACCTGATGGACGTCTACCTGCCGAAGACACTCGATTTCGGCGCTCTGGCCCACACGTGGTCGTTGGCTGTCGAAGAACAGTTCTACCTGCTCTGGCCTGCACTGCTCATCATCGGGCTGCGTCGACGCTGGCCCATGGTCTGGGTCGTGAGCGTGCTGATGGCCACCGCGATCGTGCCGACGGTATGGATCGCCAGAACGAGTACATTGCAAGCGTATTTCACACCTTTCGCGCATGTGGGCGAATTGGGCGCCGGCGCCATGCTGGCCCTCGTCTTGGCCAACGGTCGGGCCCGACAGCTTCGCTGGACAGAGAGCTACGCGGTTCCGATCATCGGTTTCTCGCTGCTGGCGGTGGCGGCCTTGCTGGCCGACCAGACATGGTTGTGGCAGTACTACGGCGGCTTTACTGCGGCGGGTTTGGTGACCGCTGCGGTGATCGCTCACTGCATCTCGAGGCCCACCGGCACTGTTTCACGCCTGCTCGGGTTGCGTCCGCTGACTTGGCTCGGCGAGCGCTCGTACGGGATATACCTGTGGCATTATCCGATCCTTTTCATCATGAGTGAATACGGTGGCGAACCACAAATTGCTGTACCGGTCGCCGCGGTTGCGTCCGTCGTACTTGCTGCGTTGTCTTATCGATTCGTCGAGCGACCCTTCAATCGGATCAAGGACCGACGGTTCGCGAGTCGAGTCCGCGGGGCAGTACGGTGACGCTCAATGGACAGTAAATGGCTATCGCGGAGGCCCGCGTTCACATGTTCATCGATTGCTGCGGTCGCCGCGTTGGTGGTGGCGTGCTCTGTCGCCCCCGAACCGTCGCCGGAGGCCGTACCCGCCGAGGTCGGCGTTGCGGTTGTTCGCTACTCCCCGCCGACCGACGGGTCGCCTGCACGAGCGCTGTTTGTCGGTGACTCTCTGACTGCGGGCTTGTACGCGACGACACCCGAGCAGTCCTATAGATCTGTGGTATCGGCAAGTCTGAACGGACCGGTGACCAGCACCGCCGCCGCGGCCGCGGGCTTGTCCATTACCGACGGCGTCAGCGACGTTCAGAGCGGGTTGAACCTTGCCGTGATCGAGTTGGGCACCAACGACATTCAGCGAACGCCCATTTCGGAGTTCACGGGCGCCTACAACTCGCTTGTGAACAGGATTCGCTCTTCATCACCTGACGCCGCCTTGGTGTGTCTTGGAATCTGGGGTCCGGACGGCGGTGAGTACGACTCCGCGATCGAATCATCCTGCGCTGCAGGTGGGGGCGTATTCACGCGCCTCAATGCGCTCTACCTTTCGGCCCAGTTTCGGGGGCCTGCGGGCGTTCCCGGGTTCGCAGGACTGTCGGACGACTTCCATCCCAACGACGCCGGGCACAAAGCGCTGGCGGGGGCAGTGCTGGCGGCAATTCCGAGGGAGTAAGCGCTCCAACGTTTTACAGGGTTTCGCTGAGGTACCCGGAACTGACACAAGACCATCGAGGCGCTCATGCCGCAGTCTCACCAACCCGGCGACCGATTCGTTGGGCAAACTACGGAACTTGGATCGCGCCGGCACTCCCGCGGTGGGCAAACTCTAGAGTTTTATCGACGTCGAACCGAGGGGACACCGTGCACAAGACACTCGTCCGGGCACTGACCACGATCGCAACGATGCTTCTCGTCGTGGGGATTCTCGCTCCGACTCAAGCGGCAGCTGCGAGCCCCTTTGCCGGTAAACAAGGCATCGGATTGAACGGAATCAGCTTTCGCGACACTGCTGCGGTTCAGCAAGCGGCCGCCACACGGCTCGCGGGCACCGGCGTCAAATGGGTTCGCATCGAGGCGGATTGGTGGTACGTCCAGGGAGGCGGCAAGACCAGCTTCAATTGGTCCGGTCTGGACTCTGCTGTCTCTGCGGCGCGGTCGAAGTCGTTGAACATCCTCCTGCTGATCCAGAAGACGCCACCGTGGGCGCGCACGACCAGCAACGGCAGTACGCCTCCTACCAATCCGGCGGACTACGCGACGTTCGCCGCTCAGGTCGTCGCACGCTACGCGCCGCAGGGTGTGACCAACTACGAAGTCTGGAACGAGCCCAACCTGTCCGTGTTCTGGGCCGATCCGTCCACCGGCAAGCCCAACTTGCAGGGTTACGTCAATCTGCTGAAGGCCGCTTACCCGAAGATGAAGGCCGCGACCACGACGCCGATCAACGTGATGAGCGCGGGCCTGTCGCCATGGGGTTCGACGGGTCAGAGTGCCGACGGTTCCGCCATTGCGCCGTTGACCTATCTGCAGCAGATGTACCAGGCGGGCGCGAAAAGCTTCTTCGACAGCGTGGGCTGGCATCCCTACACCGCACCTGTGCTTCCCGATTTTCAGAACACGGCCAACGCGTGGCTGCAGATGAGCCAGGACTTCAAGAACTCCAGTGGCGCGGTCGTGCAGAAGAGCGCTCGCACCATCATGGCGGACAACGGCGATTCGGCGAAGCTGATCTGGATGACCGAGGCGGGCGGACCGACCTACGGGCAAGCGAACACCTACTTCACCGAGGCGCAGCAGTCCCAGTCGTACCAACAGTCGATCGCTGCACGTGCCGCAGCCAATTGGGCAGGGCCGATCTTCTTCTACACGCTCAACGACACCGCTGCGTACGGCGTCTCGAACCCGGACCGCGAGAACTACTTCGGCGTCTACAAGGTCGATGGCACCGCCAAGCCGGTCGTAAGCGTTCTGCAAGGTGTGCAGAGATAATTCAGCGTCGAGCGTCCGGAAAGCCCCTCTTGGGCTAGCGGACGTCCCTGTCGACAGGCAACGGCCCCCTGACGCTTGGGGGCCGTTGTCGTGTGCCCACCCGGTGATCGCGCGCATATTCGTCCAACCGCGCGCGCAATCGTGCGCGCGATCGAGCAAAGTGGCGCGCGGTTTGCCGGCGCACGGTAAGCGCATGCTGCGCATCACTGGTGCCCGTTGACAACGGGGAGTCCATTGGGAGGAGTGCGTGGACAAACTGGTGGCGGGGATCGCCGCTCAGGCGACAAGACGCAACGCCGAAGATTGCGCGTCGGGGGCGACGCCGATCGGTGACTGCCCGACGGCGGGACGAATCCGTCGAAGGGTTCGTTTCGGGCAGCACCACGGTGATCCTCGGTAGGTGGATCGTCGCTACTCCGCCGTAGTGTGCGGAATTCTCTGTCCGAACAATGCGGATTGCAATTCGATCGTGCCGAACCGAAACATTCCACAAAATGGTTTCAACAATGGTTAGAGCAATCGGCATCATTGTTTTTGCTCAACTTGACGAAACCTTGGAACGGGTGTGTCATTTACGAATTGGCTCGCTGGGACACGGGTCATGACTCCACTTCTGTGGAGTGTCGGATGAAGCGT
This sequence comes from Rhodococcus sp. 320_ES, assembly GCF_059691855.1. Taxonomy (NCBI): domain Bacteria; kingdom Bacillati; phylum Actinomycetota; class Actinomycetes; order Mycobacteriales; family Nocardiaceae; genus Rhodococcus; species Rhodococcus sp. 320_ES. The sequence continues at coordinate 815,554 of NZ_JCAWAG010000003.1, forward strand.
GCCGATTCCCGCGCCCACAGTTTTCGCAACAGAATGTCTCGACCACGACGGTCGGGCCATTCTCGAACGAGAACGGCGCGGGATCGGACCGTGTAGGTGCATGTCGGGAGCTCCAGAATGAAGATCGATCCAGGTGCTTTCGCCTCGAATTCCTTGATGGACAGCAGTGTTGAATTCGGGCCCAATCGTCGACCGCCGGGGCACAACGTGCATGCGAACGTCGTCCACGTGTCGGAGGCATATGGCGGCGGCGTTCAGTCCGCCATCTCTCGATACATCGAGAACTCGCCCGACCTCCATCACCGACTGCTGGTGCGCCCGAGGTCCGACCACGACGTCGGCACGAAGGCGCACGACGACTCGGTCTACCTGTCCGGCTCGCTGCCGGCGTTCTTGCTGAAGGCTCGTCGCTACATCGTCGAGACACGGCCGGATGTCGTGCATCTGCATTCGAGTTACGCAGGGTTGCTGCGTGCCCTGCTGCCCGCGTCGCAGAAGGTCGTCTACACCCCGCATTCGTACGCTTTCCTGCGCACCGACGTAGGCCGCGCCCAGAGGGCCGCGTTCTACGCAGTCGAGGCCATGCTCAGCAGGCGTTCGCAAACCATCGCCGCGGTCAGTCCGTTCGAAGCGGCATCCGCAGCCCGCTTGTCGAGCAAGACTGCTCGTGTGACCTACCTCCCCAATGTGCTTCGTGCACAGTCATTTCCAGCACACCGAAGCTCGATCTCCCGTGCGCGACCCGTGATCGTCACGGTTGGACGAATCACCCCGCAGAAGGATCCTGGATTCTTCGCGGAGACCGTCGCGGCGGTCCGCACCGACGCCGATTGGCGCTGGATCGGCGACGGCGATCCAGAAATGCGGCGACTGCTCGAGGCGGCAGGTGTCGAGGTCACCGGTTGGATGAAGAACTGCGACGTCCTCCGGAGCATTGCCGATGCGGACCTGTATCTGCATTCTGCTCGCTGGGAAGGCGCGCCGGTGACTCTAGTCGAAGCGGCAGCAATCGGAACGCCGGTACTCGCTCGGAGCATCACCTGCCTGGAGGGCTTGGGCTTCCAGTTGGCCGGATGCACACCCGTCGACTCGGCTGCGACCATCGACCGGTTCTTCACCGATTCAGCCTTCCGAATCTCGACCACAGTCGCTACCAAAGAGTCTGCTGCTCTTCATCATCCGACAGTGCAGCGCGCTGTGCTCGACCAGTTGTACGGATGTCCTTCCGGCATTGCGGAGCCTGCATGCGCGTCCTGATGCCGGGGCGCATTCTGGAACGACACGTCGGCGGTAACACCACCTATGCCCGCGCCATCGCCGAGGGCGTGCGCGCCAAAGGTGTTGTGGTCGAGTCGATGCAGTACGGATCACATCCGATGTCGACGCTGCTTGCGGAAAGTCGCCAGGCCCGGCAGAAACCAGTCGTCGGTGACGTACTGCACTATGTCGCAGACACGGGACCCCTGGTTCGAACTCGTACACCGTCGCTGGTGACAGTGCACGGTGTCGCCAGTCACTGGATCGACGGTGTTCGGACCCGTCATCAAGAACTGTTGTGGCGCAGACGCGTCGGACGGGCTATTACGTGCACCGACCGAGTCGTCACCGTGTCTCGATCGAGTGCGCGCGACATCGCCGACGTCTTCGATGTCGACCCAGGACGTATCGACGTCATCCCACACGGGGTGGAGGCGAGGCGCTTTGCGGAACCGGCCACGATGTCCGTGACCGTACGGGACGCAGTGCCCCGCCAGTTTCTGCTCTACGTCGGCAACATCGAACCGCGTAAGAACCTACCGGCCTTGGTTGCTGCGATGGACACTCCTCGTGTGCGCGAGCTCGGCCTGCCGCTGGTCGTCGCCGGCAAACCGGCCTGGAACCACGACGAGGCGATGCAGGCCATCACTGCGAGCCGGAATGTTCGCTACCTGGGGTTCGTCTCCGACGACGACCGCACGGCGCTGATGCAGGCGTGTACCGCGTTCGTTTTTCCCAGTCGCTACGAGGGTTTCGGCTTTCCTGTCCTCGAAGCCATGGCCGCGGGCGCGCCGGTGGTGACCTCTCATGCAGGAGCCCTTCGCGAGGTCGCCGGTCCGTCGCGCATCCTCGACGGGCTGGACCCGGATCCGATCGCAGACGGCATCGTCGCCGCCGTCACCGATGAGCGATGGCGGCGTGATGTGCGGAGCGCCGGCCGGGATTGGGCGTCCGGGTTCCTCTGGGAACGCAGCATCGACGCTCATCTGAACATCTACGAAGCGTTGGAGCAATCGTGAAAATAGCTCTCCTGCACGCGTACAGCGCGGACAACGCCGGCGACGGACTGTTGGTCCACGAGTCCCTGTCGCTGCTGCGCGACGCGTTCGGCGAGTCAGTCGATCTGACCGTCGCAGCGTTGCATCCGGAGACCTTCGTCGGTGTCGACGCCACCATCGTCGACACGTCGCCCGGGTTTCGCCCCGAGTACCTGACCTTGCTCCGCTCGCTCGACGACTTCGATCTGGTCGTCGGGGTGGGCGGGGGCTACCTCCGTGCCGGCACACCGAGCGAGGCGGTCAAGGCGTTGATCGCGCACGGCCCGCAGTTGTGGGCCGCAAGCCGTACCCGTACCCCCACCGTTTATCTTCCGCAGAGCGTCGGACCGGCTCGTGGTCCGTTCCGCGCGACGATCGGACGGCAACTCGAGCGAATCGACTTGGTGTGTCTCCGTGACGACAGGAGCGTCGAGCAGTACGGGGGACAGCGGATGGTGCGGGTTCCTGATCTCGCCATTCAGTCGGCCTCTCAGGGGGCGCGGAATGCGTCGGTGGTTTCGAGTGTCTCCTCCGTGCCGGTTCTGTCGGTTCGTCCCGTGTGCGGAGCCGTTCCGCCGCTGGTCGTCGACCTGTCCACACAGCTCGGACCATTCGACGGATACGTTCAGAGCGAAACGGGGAGCAACCGCGATACCGATGCGATGACCTCGCTGGGACCACAACGTCTCGTGCCCCGTGCCGAACTCATGACGGACCAAGACACACCACGACGCGTGGTCGTGGCCGTGAGATTGCATGCTGCGTTGATGGCGCTGCGCGCGGGACACTACGTCATTCATCTCGCGTACGAGCGCAAGGGGTTCGGCGCCTTCGACGACATGGGTCTGCGTCAGTACGTCCACAACTGCAACAAGTTCGAACCCATGCGTGTGGTTCGGCAGGTCCGCGGCCTGCTCGAGGACGAGCGGGTCCGGGCGGACTATGCCGCCCAGGTGCAACTCGCCTTCACGCACGGGCGCAATAGTCGTCAACAGCTTATCGAGGAGATTCGCACGCTTGTCGGGGTGAGGACGTGACTGCATTCGTTTGGGCCACAGGGCAGGACGACAACATCGGCGACTCACTTCTGCGGCGCGGGTATGTGGACGCATTGCGCCGCTCTCACGAGGTGGTCGTCTGGGTGGGACGGGCCTCCCCGGCGTTTCTCGGCGGGCTCGGTGTTCACCCGGCCGACACGGTGCTGTCGTCCTATCGGCAGTGGTACCTGCGTGCGGCGGTCAGTGCCCTACGCGGACGCACCGTCGTAGCGGTGAACGCAGGCGAAGTCCCGGTGTCGCGCATGGGCTCCCTGCGCATGGCGTCCCTGTTCTTCTTGATCGCACTGGCTCGTGCGCGGGGCGGCCGCGGGGTGTGGCTCGGTGCAGGCGTTCCATCGAGTGGACGTGGAACCGTGCTGCCCTACCGAGCAGTCTCCCGCGCCGCTTCCGTTGTGCGAGTGCGCGATCATGAATCACAGCGCCGACTCGGAGGACACGTCGGGGTGATGCCCGACTGGGCATTAGGTCTCGGCGCCGCGACCGCGTCTTGGATCGCGTCCGAGCAGCGCCGTCAGGTTGCCGTGTCATTGCGCGGCGACAGGCCGGTGCCGCCGGCTGACTGGTTCGAGTGGCTTGTGAAGTTGGACCTCGAACCGGTAATAGTCGTTCAGGTGGAACGAGACCGCGAGCGCGGCCGCGAGGTGTCGTTGATTCTCGGTGTGGCGGAACCTGTCTGGTTGGTCGACCATGCGGCGCAGGAAGCGTACGTCCGGTCCGTCTACGCCAACTGCGCTGTGGCCGTCAGCGACCGACTCCACGTTCTGATCGTGGCCGCCACCGAGGGTGCACTGCCCATGGGGTGGGTTCCGTCGTCCGGGGGCAAGGTCGCGCGCCACTTCGACACGGTGGGACTGCACTCGGTAGGTGCCTACGAAGGCGCCGTGCCCGACGTGTACGGCCCCGTCGATCTGACTCAGGCCGAGCTCGCCTCGGCAATCGATCGATGCCGAGTTTCGCTTGACGAGGCAACGCTGGATCTGGCGAGCTGACGATGTCGGTGGACTCCAACGTCGGACTCGGTGGACGCGCCGTTCGAGGTGCCTCGATCACCGTTGCGGGCCAGGGTATTCGGATTCTGGTTCTTCTGGTTGCGACCGTCGTGCTGTCTCGACTGCTGTCACCCGACGATTTCGGCCTGATTGCCGTGATCGCCAGCGTGGTCGCGCTCGGTGAACTGTGTCGCGACTTCGGTTTGTCCACCGCAGCAGCACGAACCGTCGACCTCTCGCGTGGTCAGCAGTCGAACCTCTTCTGGATCAACACGTGTCTGGGACTCGCTCTGACTCTGCTCGCCTGCGCTCTCGCGAATCCGATCGCGACACTGTTCGGGCAACCCGAACTACGAGGCATCATGCTCGTGATCTCGGTGATCTTCCTGATCAACGGTCTGTCGACCCAGTTTCGTGCAGAACTCAACCGGCAGTTGCGATTCACCGCGTTGACCGTTGTCGAAACACTGCCCGCAGTGGTGGGTCTGGCTGGTGCATTGGTCTGGGCGACAGTGGACCGTACTTACTGGGTGCTGGTGGTGCAACAGCTGGTCACGGCGGGCGCAGCCTTGGTGCTGGCCGTGGTGTTGGCGCAATGGTGGCCCGGGTTGCCGTCCCGACACTCGTCCGTCCGAGATCTCGCAGGATTCGGCATCGCACTCTTCGGAACGCAGGTCATCGCGTACGTGACCAAGAACGTCGACAATATCTCTCTCGGATTACGTTGGGGCCCGGCGCCGTTGGGTGTCTACAGTCGTGCGTACCAACTGCTGATGCTGCCGATCAATCAGATCAGCGCCCCGTTGACGCGCGTTGCCGTACCCGTGTTGACGCGTGTGGCCGGTGACCCGGCTCGCTTCCAGCGGTACCTGCGGTCGGGGCAGCTCGTCGGTGGTGTCGTCCTGGGTATTGTCTACGGACTGTGTTTCGGTCTTGCAGACCCGTTGGTGCACATCGTCTTCGGTGATCAGTGGAGCGCGATGGTGCCGGTCTTCCAGGCGCTCGCGGTTGGCGGGGTTTTCCGGGCACTGAACCAAGTCGTGTTCTGGATCTTTCTCGCGACGGGTAAATCAGGGGCTCAGTTCCGCTTCTACCTCGTGTCTCAACCCGTCATCATCGTGGCGATGCTCCTCGGTCTGCCCTGGGGACCGACGGGAGTCGCCATCGGCCACAGCGTCGGATACGCGCTGAACTGGGCCGTGTCGTACTGGTGGTGCGGTCGGGCCACCAGCACTCCCATCAGAGGTTTGTTCTTGGCCGGCGCAGCCAACATCGCGGCGTTCGCGCTTCCGTCCGGCGCAGTCGGTCTGGTCTGTTCGACGGTGTTCGGCGGATGGGCAGCGGTGGGCGCGGGTATCGCCACTCTGGCCGTGTACCTCTGGGCGCTGGGGCGCACTCCCTTCGGCCGGGGCGTCTACGGCGCGCTCATCGAGGGCGCAAAGATGGCACGGACCTGAAATCAGTTGCGCTGCCAGGGTTTGGTGGCCAACTTACGGATTGCGTACGCAGGATCGCGAGCCGCCCATGCGGCGATACGACCTGCAGCAGCTACCCGATCACCGGACGACCACAGAGCCCGCGCCTGCCGTACTTGCGCGGCCATGTCACGGTGCTTGGCCGACATCGGCTCGATCTCGATACCGAGATGATCGGCGTAGTAGCGCCGAATGTCTTCCTTGGCGTCGATCGCCGATTGCGCCGATCGGACCGACTTGCCGCCGCTGAGTGAATACCGGCATGTGGGGTCGGGACGCACGTCGACAACGGACACCATCGACAATCGGATGAGCAGCTCGTAGTCCTCTGCGTAGGGCGGCTTCAGTGGAGGCAACTCGAGTGCCAGTGCCTTCTCGTACGCCGTTCGTCGCACCACCGCGGCGCACGGTGGCCACGGTCCGTGGCCCTTGACGAGCAGACTGTGCGCGTCGACGGGCGTAAAGCGCACGGGGAACGGTCGTTCGGCACCATCGGTACCGACTCCGATCACCGTTCCTGCCGCGACGCCGACGCGGTCGTCCGAATCGAGCAACTCGACCGACCGGCGTACACCGTCGGGCAGCAATTCGTCGTCTGAGTCGAGAAACACGACGTAATCGGTGCCGATCAATTCGGCTCCGTGCTCACGCGCACGTGCTGCGCCCGCGTTCTGTTGCGCGACCACTTCGGCGCCGGCCGCCTGCGCGAGGTGCGCGGTGTCGTCGTCGGAACCGTCGTCCACCACCAGCACGCGATCGGCTCCGCATGCCCTGGCCGACGCGACCGTCCGAGCGATGGTCGAGGCCGCGCGAAATGCCGGTACAACGACTCCGAGCGTGCTCATCGTGCGTCGACCATCGGTCGATCAGCCTGAGTGACTGGTGCTTTCGGCATGGTCATCGCCACTGCGAACAGCAGCGGCAGCCAGTACTGCTGCTGGTCGTAGAAGGCAGACGTGGCGGCGAACGTGATGATGGACGTGATGATCGCGGCAGGAATACCGTTGCGGCCGTGCAGGATCGAGGAGACCACAATACGAAGCAGGGCAACGGTCATTGCAACGACGGCACCCAGCAGCAGCAATCCCCCCTGGTACCACGAACGCAACAAGAAGTTGTGCACCACGGTCTTTCCGTCGTACGTCCCTTCGTTGGTCTGGTCCATGCCGACGCCGGTCAGCGGATCACTGTCGATGGAGCCGAGTGCAAAGTCATAGGTGCGTTCGCGAACATCGAGCGATGCCACGCCGTCGTCGGACGCCCCGGTCACGACGTTGACGCGATGCACTACGCCGTCGGCCAGGCTCGTCGGCCCGACCCCGACCGCCATCAATCCGACGCCGACCACGGCGGCAGTCAAGACCATGATGAACACCGCCTTGAACGTGATTCGCATACAGAGAAGCTGAACTACGAGCGCAACCCCCAGGGAGAGCATGGAGCTCAGGCTTCCGGTTGCGACCAGTGCTGCCGCGTTGGCCGCGAGAACGCCGACGATCGTCGAACGCCGAGTGGTCTCCTTCGTTTTGAGAAGCCCGACGCAGGCGACGATCGCGATGACGGCCATCATCCCCAAGACGTTGGGGTGAGCGGCGAGACCGTTGGCGCGTCCCTGGTTCGCGCCGCGACCGAGAACCACAACGCCGCTCAGCTGCACCAGTCCGACCATCGAAGACAGTGTTTGAACGGTGAGGAAGGCGATCACGGCGCGGCGGAGGAAGAGTGGGTCGCGTCGGACGTAGTAGCAGAGAACGAACGGTGTCAATCCGACGAGCAGTGCGAGTTTGATTCCAACGGAGAGACTTTGGACGACACTGGTCGAGGTTCCGGACACGACGGCGGCCATCGGTATGACGCCGAGCGATGCGATCCACACGGCGGGTGCCGGCGGCCGTGCCAACCGTCCCATGGCTACCGATGCGCCGAGCAGTGCAAGAACGGCGTAGGGGAGAAGCGCGGTGTAGTCGGCCTGAATCAGACGGTAGACCGGAGTGATCGCAACCACGCCGATCCACAAGGTGCTGTCGACGGTCGCTTTCGAACGTTGTTCTTCGCTGTGCATCACATTCCCGACTCTGTGAAACGTGCCGACGATCGAGTCGGACGATGCGGGAAGTCTATCCCGATAATGGAGAAACGCCATTTCGAAAGTCATTTGAAAATAGGTGTGACAACGGGTTTATCGTCGGAATCGGCTTTCTGCCACGCGCGCAAGCTCAATGGCTGTTTCAGGCCCCGGATCCGATTCGCGATGCGAATTCGTCGCGTCTCGACTGCCGCTTACTCAACCAGTAGGTTGACAACACTCACCTGAACGTGCACTCTTGTCCTCAACCGAAAGGTTGTGAACCCAGTGACCGATCCCTTGTCCAAAGTCTTTGCCGCACTCGGTGATCCCATCCGCCGCGACATGGTGGCTCGGCTGGCCGACGCCGATGCAACGGTGAGCGAGCTCGCCGAGCGCTACGACGTGAGCATGCAAGCCGTCTCGAAGCACCTGAAGGTGCTCGAGGGCTCGGGTCTGGTGAGCCGAAGCCGCGTCGCGCAGACCCGGCCGGTGCACCTCGAGCCCGAGGTCTTCGACCTGATGACCAAGTGGATCGAGCGCTACCGACGCCAGGCCGAGGAGCGCTACCAGCGACTCGACTCGGTGCTGGCCGACATGAACGAACAACCGAACCGAAAGGACACCGCGTCATGACCGTTTCCGAGGCCGTCATCGAGGCCGACACCACCGTGCCGATCATCCACATCAGGCGCGACTTCGCCGCCACGCTTGCACAATTGATGCGCGCGCACACCGATCCGGACGTCTTCGCACGGTGGGTGGGGCCCCGCGGCATGGACACCGAAATTCTCGAGTGGGACGCGCGCAGCGGTGGCTCGTGGGCGTACGTCGCGCGGCGAGACGGCGAAGAGTACGGCTTCCGCGGGTGCTTCCACACGGTGTCCGACGACGTGATCGTTCAGACCTTCACCTGGGAGGGACAACCCGACTCCGTGGCACTCGAGACGCTGCGGTTCGAGGACCTCGGCGACGGCCGAACGCGGTTGCACGCACAGTCGCTGGTCGAGAGCTTCGAAAGTCGTGACGGGTGGTTGGCGTCGGGAATGGAATCGGGAGTCAACGACGGCTACTCCCAACTCGACGAACTCCTCGGTGAGCTGTGACCGCCATCGCGGGACTTGCGCCTGCCGAGCGGCATCGAGTGCTCGCGGCCGCATTCGGTGAACACGCTGCAGCAGTGACGGATTGGGACGCCGACGCCCCGGTCGACGGATGGCTCGCTCGCGACGTCGTGACACATCTCGTCGAGTGGTCGCGTGCCTTCCTGCGCGCGGGAGGCATGGAGCTGAGCGCAGACCCGTCCACCCACGCCGACCCGGTTGCCGCGTGGGCCACGCACAGCGCGGACATTCAAGGTCTGCTCGACGGGCCCGGTGCGGACGCCGAGTTCACGCACCCGTACGCCGGGACGCACCGCCTCGCGGAGGCCATCGACCGGTTCTACACGACCGACATCTTCCTGCACACGTGGGATCTTGCGAAGGCAAGCGGCCGCGACAGCGGAATGGACCCCGACTTCGCGTCACACGTGCTCGACGGGATGCGCGGCATCGAAGACATTCTTCGATCGTCCGGGCAGTACGGCCCCGCCGTTCCCGTGCCGGCCGACGCGGACCCGGTCACCAGACTTGCCGGATCTATCGGGCGGGACCCGCGGTAGGTTCGCGTCGACCGTTGCGGGGTACGGCTCACGTATGCCGAAAAACGACGATCAACCCCAGCTCAAGGACCAGGACCTCTACGAGAAGCTGCGCGAGGAGGGCAACTCCAAGGAGAAGGCGGCACGCATCTCCAACGCCGCGGCCAAGGAAGGGCGCGAGAAGATCGGGGAGAAGGGCGGGAAGTCGCCGTCGTACGAGGACTGGACCGTCGACGAGCTCACCGACCGCGCGAAGGAACTCGGCGTCACCGGGTACTCCAAGATGAAGAAGGACGAGCTGATCGACGCCCTACGCAACCACTGATCGCGCTCAGAGGCGCCCGTCCATCACACTGATGGCGACGAGCACCACGAGCGCAATCAGACCAATGGCAAGAATCGCCCATTGCAGGCCGGTCGGACTATTGGGATTCCGGACCTTGGTGGTGGAGCGCTGCCGAGCCATTCAGTGTTCCCCTCAATGTAAATTGGCTGTGCGACAACGGATTACCGATGTCTGTGGAAACAAGTTACGCGCAAGTATGAATGGTCGGAAACCGGGACGCAAGTCGGGTTCTCGCCGTTCATTCGAACGTGGGACACCGGGCTCTGATTCGAACGTATGATCGAAATATGGACCGGGCGCCGTTTAGACTGCTGCGGCCCCCGGTCAAGGTGTGGATCGACCTGTCCGCGCTGTTCCCCGACCCTCCGCACCACGTCGACGTGTTCACCGCGGGCGGTTTCGAGGTGCGGACGGTGGTGCTCGGCGACCTGTTGGAGTGGAGCCTGACCACCGACGGAGTCTGGCTCGGCTGCGTCCGCTATGACCTCGCTTCCAAGGAACGCAGTGAATCGGTGACGCACTGGGTGCCGAGCGCGGTGCTCAAACCGTACCGATCCAACACGTAGCTCGACGCAGCGTGCCCACGAACGGGTAGCGCACCGAGCATCCGCGAGATGTTCGGATGACCGCGTCCACGGAACGCAGTGAATCGCTCATGCCGTACTGATCGCGATGGCCGCCCGTGCCCGTCGCCGCTGCCGTACGACGCGCACGATCTCGTCGACCACGTCGTCGAGGAACCCGTCGACGGTCGAGGGTGGGTAGCGCAGGATCAACCAGTCGTCCGGAGCCGTCCCACCGGAGTCGTCCACCTCGACCATGACCCGTGCGCGGCTGCAGAACTGATTGTCGTAGAAATCGCCGACACGGGTGTTGAGTTCGAGTCGGAGTCCGCGGTCTCGGATCGCCTCCGAGAGCCGGCGTTCGGGCTCGGACAGCGTTCTGCTGCACAGGTTTCGGAGCTCCAGGCGCACAGCCTGAATCCCGTGTCGCCCCGACCACGCGGCCGCCTGTCGAGCCAGGTCACGCCACTGCAATGGCTGTGTCGGAGCAGTGTCGAAGAAGGTGTCGAGGCCGCGTCGGTCCAGCGTGGTGGCCACGTCGAGAAAGCAGCGTTCCTTCGTCACCACGGGAACACCCCGGTGCACGACGACCTCGTCGACGGGTCGGCGATACGTGCGTACCCAACTCGGGGCGGTGGTGTTGGTGGCAGCGTCGCGTGTACGTGGGACGGCTCGTCCGGGAGCAACCCCCACAGCCAGGCGGCGGTGTCGTGGCTCAGGACGGCGCAGGGTTTCCAGAGCGACACGGCGACGATTCGCTCGGCGTAGGTGGGGTCGGGACCCGAATAGACACCGGGCAACAGGCGCACGAGTTCCCCGGACGCGATTCGGCGCGCAACCGTTCGAGAACTCATACCCGCAGTCTGGAGTATGTGAGTCCGTGTCCAAACACCCACGGCGCACATTCTGATCCGGCGAATACGCGACAACCGTCGAATCTCGTACTTACGCGAAAGTTTGTACTCGGTAACAACACTGGCTGCTCCCAAATCGTGTGAGATCGATCGCCGCGAATTTGGGAGCAGAGACATTGCAATTGTGGCGCGAGGTTGCTCCCAAATCGTGAAGGCGAATATTTGGGAGCAGAAATCGATCATGATTCGCTCACACGGACCAGAGCGCGCATTCGGTGTTTTCCAGACAAACGGGAAACCGTCGGGAGAGATGTGATCGCGGTAATAGCTTTGTCCCGCAATCACATCGGGGCACGCACGCCCCGAGTCCCGCTCATGTCCTACGGAGAAATCTATGTCCAACAGAAGTCGGCCGCCACCACCGACGGACGCGTGGTCACGGCGCCGCCGGCCGGCGACGCCACGGCCAACCAGAAGCTCCCCGCCGGCGTCCCGAAGCCGACCGCGTCGCTGTCCGCAACCGACACCTACGACCCCCGCAAGGAAACGACCGGATACGGGCCGTACCAGAGCAACTTCATCGCCGGCTTCGTGCACAGCCTGGTGTTCCCGGACTCGGGACCCCAGGGTGCCAACGACTGGAACTGCAAACCGTCGAGGAATCACCCGCGACCGGTCGTATTGCTGCACGGCACCTGGGAGAACGCGTACAACAACTTCGCCCGCATCGCGCCGGAGCTGAAGAAGGAGAACTACTGCGTCTTCGCGCTGAACTATGGTGACCAGGATCCGTCGATCATCGGCAACCTCCCGTCGCTGCGCGGCACCGGGCCTATTCCGGCGGGGGCCAAGGAGATCGCGCGATACATCGATGCCGTCCTCGCGGCGACGGGCGCAACGCAGGTCGATCTGATCGGGCACTCCCAGGGTGGCCTGCAAATCCGGCAGTACCTGCGCTTCGAAGGCGGAGCAAACCCCACCGACCCGTCCAAGAACAAGGTGAAGAACGCCATCAGCGTTGCCGGATCGAACCACGGCACAACACTTCTCGGTATCGGATCGCTCGGGCGCACCATCAACAACATCGGGCTGAACGTGCTCGGCGTGGTCGGCGCCATCGCTGGTCAGGCTGCCGCGGACCAGGTCGTCGACTCCGACGTCGTGAAGAACCTGGCAGTGGGCGGCGACACCGAACCCGGAGTCAACTACACCGTCATCGGCACCAAGTACGACGAGGTGGTCACGCCCTACCAGACCACCTTCCTCAAGGCCGGGCCGAACGCGACGGTCAAGAACATCACGCTGCAGGACGGATGCCCGATCGACCTCTCCGATCACCTCGCCATCTCGGTGTCCGAGCGTGCGATCGGCATCATGAAGAACGCGCTCGACCCGCAGGGCTTCCCCGGCTGGCGCATTCCCTGCGCCTTCAACGCCCCGGTGACCGGCGGCTAAGGCTTCATTCCCGAAACAACCGGTGCGAGAGTCGCTCTCGTACCGGTTGTTTCGGTGTTCAGGGGAGTTGGTCGGAGACTTCGTCGCAGTACGAGGCGACGCCGATGTACACGACGCCCTCACCCTGGTCGGCCGTCAGCCCCGCATCCTGTGCCGCGGCCGAGATGGTGTTCACCACGTCCTGCCCGTCACGTCCGTCCCGCAGTGCCTGACACGCAGCGATTGCCTGATCGATGTAGACGCGTGAGTTCGCGGTGTCCACGGGATAACCGGACACCGAGAGAAGGTCCAGGTACGTCTGGTCTTCATTGCTCGTCGCCACCGGTTCGGGAGACGGTTCCGGCGGGGGAGGCACCGGTGCGACGGTGGTGGTCGTAACGGTGGTGGTCGTGACGGGAGGGGCAGGTACAGGGGCTGCGACCGTCGAATCGATCGGACGAACAGTGCTCGAGCGGACGGGCGCGCTCGGCGTCGTTGCCATCGCGGCGGACCGGTAGGCAGCCTGAGTGGCGTCGATCTCCTGCCGACGCTCCACGAACAAGTACGTACCTACGCCCACGAGAACCAGAGCCACCACGGCCCCGGCGATCTGCAGGAGCCGTTTCCTCGAATGACGCTTCTTGCTCGATTTCGCGCGTGGGTACGACATGACATTTCTCGTTTCGGTGCGGGCTGCGCCCTTGTGCGCGGAAATGTACCCACTCACAAGGTGTGAATGGTTTCTATATAGCCGAACCAATAAAGGGCGTTACCGTCCGCCGATGTGCTCAGTCCTCGGCGCGGTAGGCGAAGGCATGTGCTCCGTCTGCGAGGTCCCAGAAAGGATCGCGGCGCAGTCCGCTCTCGAGGTTTCGAACCACCCGAGCGAGTACGGAACGAACGGCATGGTCGGCCAGATCGGCGCGCAATGCCAGGCCCACCCAGGTGCGGTCGAGAATCAGCAGAGCGTGCAATTCCCCGGACAATCCGGGATGGTGCGCCTGGAACGGTCGCATGGCTTTGGGCTCCATGAAGAACTCCGTGTCCGCGCCGGCTATCGGATGTACCTCATAGGCGGCCAACACTTCCCGCAGACCGTCGGTGTCCTTGTCGGCGGCCAGCGACCGGTCGATACCCGGCTCGCTGAAGACTCCGGTGCGCTTCATCTCCATGATGAGCAGACCCTCTTCGGCAGGATCCAGGAGGCCGAGGTCGGCTCGCGTCGAACGCTTCAGCATCTCCAGAAGATCCAACGAGAACTGGCGTTCACGACGCGCACGCTCGACGGCGATGACGGGAATTTCGGCGCGGCCGGCGAGAGGAACCATCACCGAGGGGTCGACGGTGAAGAGCGCGGCGATCACCGGTCTGGTTCGATGGCGCGCCACCAACTGAGTTTTCAGCATGGTGTTGACCAGATTGGTTTGCGCCGCCGAAATGCGCGTCCAGGCGCCCCCGATCTCCGGCGCAGAGCTGCCCAGGTTCGGTTCCACGAACTCGGTGTACGTCTGATGGAACTGATGAAGGGTCACCAGCAATTCCTGATAGCGCACGGTGACGTCGTCGCGAGCCCACGTCGGATCCGGCGCAGTACGGTCTCCATTGCGAGTGAATTGGCCGACGCGGGAGGCCTGCGGACGGTCGTTGCGATTCCTTACCGCGGACAGCAATGACACGGCGGTCCACAATGCGGCGAGCGCTGCGATTACTGCAACGACCAATGTCCACTTTTCTACGGTCACTGGTACAGGGTGCCTGATGACGGGAACAAAGGCGATGCGTTGGGAAAGTTATTTGTGCGACCGGGTTCTCGGCCGGGGGAGAGAACGCGCTGTCGCGAAGCCTTTGTGCAGTCTCTTGGTCAAGCCGCTTCCCTCGAGGTCCTTCCAGGTCCAGCGCACCACGACCCACCCGTGCTCGCGTAAACGGTCTTCGCGCGCCTTTTCGTCGATCACGACATCGGAGGGTGTTCTGGTGCCGTCGTCGGAGTTCATGTACTTCACCAAACCGTCGAATTCACCGATCACCCCCTCCTCCTCGTATGCGAAATCGGTCCTCGCCACGAAGAATCCGAACTCGTCGAAAAGGTTCAACTGAAGATCGGGTGCAGGAAAGCCGTTGCGCTGTAAATACACTCGACTTCTCGATTCGCCGACGGTTTCGCTGCGAGCGTCGATGAACGCGACAGCGCGTGCACCGCGCACCGATCCACGACCACGCAACGCCGCATAGATGCTCTCGCGGTCCGTGGCCCCCGATCTCAATGCCGAATCGCCGACGCAGACCGCGAATTCGAACGACTCCGCCTTCGCGAGATCGGCCACGGTTCGCGCGGCAGTCGTCACAGCAATACCGTCGACGACCGTGATGTCGTCGTTTGTCAGCACCGATGTGTGCACATGCCGTCGGCTCGTGATGCGCCCGCCGGATCGGCTGTCGATGCTGAAGTGAACGCGGTCGAGGTTGGGCTTCCACATGTCGAAGCCGTGAACGATCGCCGCAGACTGGTGACTGACGACGGCGCCGGATGTCGTCTTGTCCGTCGCGGCTCGCACGGCCAGCAGGTGCCGGGCAGAGGTATCGGACCGTTCGAAGACACTGGGCGGCACGTACAGCCCGGGTTGAACGGTCGTGATGCTGCGATTGCGCCGAGCGCTCCGGATTTCGGCATCGCTGACTCCGCGGGCCAGCAGTTCCGAGCGACGTATGAGCGGATCGTCGTTGGTCATGCCGATGATCGTGCCCGGGTTGGGGATTTGGTGCTCGGGCTTTGAACCGTCCTGGGTCTGGTGGAGACTGTGATCTCACCAGGAGAATGCCGTTATGGCTGCACCGAGGAAGTTCGACG
>NZ_JCAWAG010000004.1:0-662996 GCF_059691855.1 Rhodococcus sp. 320_ES
GTCAGAACCGCACGAACGCCGCCTCCGACCGCGAGGTGGCCTGAACGAAGTCTCCATCAGGACCAGGACGGTTCACTGGGTGCCAGGGCGGCCGAAGCTACAGGATCCGGCGCATCCCACATGCCCACCCTCGCGCACTGCCTGCTCGCGTCACTGGGTGTCGAGAAGGCAGTGACTACGAACTACGACACGCTCTACGAGGACGCGTGCAAGTCGGCCAACGGGCCCAAGTCGATCTCGGTACTCCCTCGCGAAGAAGTAACCAACAAACGGTCGTGGTTGCTAAAGATGCACGGCGACGTTGCTGATCCGGACAGCATCATTCTCAGTCGTCGTGACTTCGTTCAGTATGATTCCGAGCGGCGCCCTCTTGCATCTATTGTCCAATCACTCATGGCAACAGGCCACCTGATCGTCATCGGTGCATCTATGACGGACGACAACGTGCTGAGGCTTGCGCACGAAGTTCTGGCAATGAATGCATCCAATAACCAGCGCCGACTGCTAGGAACGGTCGTCACCTTGCAGCCGGACTCCCTGCGGGCAGCGCTGTGGGATGGCGACTTCGAATACGTCGCCGCGTCCCAGTCGTCGAGCATGAAAGTTGCTGCACGCGATCTGGAAATCCTCCTCGACGGCGTCGCCATGCACGCCAGCGACCGACTGCCGTACCTGCTCGACGCAAGGTATGGCGAGCTTCTCGACGAAGAAGAAAACGAAGTGGCCGAGGAACTCCGAAGGGTCGCGGAGCGAATCCGCAGATTCGGGTCTGCTGACCGACGACACCGTTGGCTTCCTTTACAGGAGACGCTCGAAGCGATGGGCGAGGGAGTTAAGCCTTGACATGTTTGTGGCCGAGCCCCCTTTCGTGATGGGCATCCTGCCCGCACACGTCGACTGAGCGCCAGGGCCGCGCGCGTCCCCTGCTCGACGATCTCGCCGCGCGCATAGAGTGGCACAGCCAGTTCGACCGTGTGCGCACCTTCGCGCCGCCTGAAGCCAGCCAGCATGTCGGTCACACATGTTGCGAGCGACTCAGTACGTCGTGTCGATGTCCCGTGGCTGACCTCTACCGACCCTGACTTCCTGACGCCTGAATCCTGACGCCTGCATCCGATCGAAAGTGTCGGTACTCCCGCCTACAACTATGAGTCGAAATTGCGTCCGATACGACTTCGTACTTCAACCTTCCGCGTCAGAAAGCTCAATCGTTAATGCGACCGGTCATCTCGTCATCATCGCGGCGCCGATGACCGATAACAACCTACTGCGCCTCGCACACGACGTACTGGGAATAATCGCTGCCAATTACAAGCGACTCGCTCTTGGCACAGTCGTCACCCAGCACGAGGACACTATGCGACCGCCATTGCAAGACGCAGTTTCGCTCTTGAGCGCAGCGTCTTCGTCGTCTGATCAGGAGAACGCTGCAACTGACCTGCAGATGCTGCATGACACCTTGGCGATGCAAGCCGACAAACACTGGCCAAACTCCCCGGACACTAGGTACGGCGAACTTCTCGATAAGCTAAGAGTGAGGTTGCGGACCGCTTCCAGGATATCGTGAAGCCCATCCACGGATCTCCGTCCGCTCATCGACGCCAACGCTGGAACTCGTTGTTGAAAGCTGTTCAGGCAATCGGCGAGGTCAGACCACGCCGACGTGAACCCGTCCGGATCCGCCTACTTACTACAACTCAGAATTGATTCGAGGCAGGTGAAGAGCCCTGCGCGACAACATGGTTCTTATCCCCATTTTGCCTCATTCTGGTAGCGGTCCCAATCGCCATTTAGTTTACCCGAGAGCGCAACCGATGCGTTGTCGTGATGGACTTCAAAATCGACCAGGGCTGGGTTTCCACTGCCGTCAGAAATGGCACGAAGAAGCATCCAGGCCGTATGGGCGATAGCCGAATACGCTCTATCATGATCAGCGTCTCCAAGGTTCCCCGCGATATCGAGGTCAAGTACGAGTCGTCGTTTCATACCCGTAATGATGCCACGGATACAAAATTACAAGTAGAACTGAACTGAGGACGTAGGGTCCCTCGTCACCCCTCATCCGCCCAGTCGAGCAGCGCCTTCATCAGCGACGAAGCACCTCTACCACTGACTAGAACGACTCGAGATGGATCGGGAGCAGCCACCGTGATTGCACCCGTTGCCGCGTGCTTCGCATGACTGGTTTGAACGAGCATGACGTCCACGCCTTGCACGAGTGCGACCAGCGATTTGCTGTTGACTGCGCCCGACGATGCCCTGACTCGTACTCCCGGCCAGCGCGATTCAATCCAAGGCGTTACCGCTCGGATAGCACTCTCCATTAATGAGTAAACACCAACCGCCCTAAATTGGCGCGCGGCCGGTTTGGGAGATACATCCTTATCCGAGTTCGAAAATTCGATGCCGGCACTACGAAATAGAAGATCCAGAAGAATCGCATCAGTTCGATCAAGCAACTCAGCCCACGACGTTGCAATTGAGGCCGCCCGTGCCAGAAGGACTGACCGCTGCGCCTGGTCTGGACACGCACTCATTAAAAGAATGTCGACCACCTGGGCGAGCCACTGACTGTCTCGTGGACCAATCACATCAAGTTCCCTAGCGACAGCGGCAAGGACCTCATTGTATTCAGAAAGGGTGCAACCCGCACCAAGGACTCCGTCTAACAGCGTGAGCGCCGCCTGGCGCTCCGTTCTTCCTGGTTCGCTAGAGAGCATGATATCAAACACTGTTGCAGCTAAACCGACACCTGAAGCAGGCACACCGTCAGCAGTCAACCAGTCAACAAAGACGGGGACTCCATTGCGAACTCGCGCACGACGCGAATCGGTCAGCGCGTCGATGAATTCTTCAGCGATCGCACTAGAAGCAAGCGAAAGATCTTCAGCATTGCGCGCCCACTGACGTGACCACTCGGACAGCAAGTCAGGTCGATCCGGCCAATCACCCTGCAACCAATCGAGCCAGTCCCTTGGTATACGGTCCGCGGCCGTTAAGGCCCGGAGACGTTCGACAAAACTTCGTTCGACGACACCCTTAAGCATATCCGCGCGAACTGCTTCACCCATGGCGTCGACGACGCCCAATGCACGAGTCGCGGATGCTGAGTCCTGGAGACTAACTGCTGCGGCTAGGGCGATGTACGCCGTCGATCGACCAGGTGGAGTCGAAGACTCGGCAAGGGTCAACGCTTCCTCAAACCTGCCGTCGAGATATAGGTCTACGGGTCCAGTCGAGACTGCTCGCGCCGCCGGCGATGGCATCGCCGCGATCACACTGTCAATTACAGGGTCACCTGGAAACCGCGATGTAAGCTTGCCGATCTCATCGGTTTTGGGTTCGTCGACCAGCAGTTGTCCGAGCGCAAAGCAACGCGCAGTCGAGAGAGAAGTTACCTGGTGGCTGTATGTTACGAGAGAGGGCCACACGATGTCGAGTTTTTCGGCAGCCCCCCGCCAGTCGCCGGTCGAATTGCCCGCTAACTGCGGAATCACAAGAAGAGCGTCTGCCGCCTCCGCGATATTTTCGGTAACAGCAGGCGGACGGGCCAGTAATGATATATCTCGAAGCGCCGGATCATCTCGCAATTGCTCGGCCGTGCCAAGCGCACTCAGCAGTTCAACCCGCAGAAATCGTAGATTCGTAGAGCTTAGAAGCGCCCGTCCACGAAGTTCGTCCAACGCGGCTTCTGCTCGACTTGAATCACCACCGACTATGCCTTCGTAGAACTGTCGGAGAATTCGCCCGACTGGCCTCAGTTGATCGGACTGCCGTTCTGGTTCGAGGGTCCAAACGTCATTCAATGACGACACGTTTTCGCGCACCTGGTTTTGCCAACCAGGTGCGACATCGAGTCGCAGCACTGATCCACCGGGTACAAGGCTGAGGGCAGCCTGATCGACTGGATCTAACGAATGCGGCAAGACCGACACCAGGCCAGTAGTCAAAGGCCGGCCAATCCAGCCTTGAACCTCGTCGCGAATGAGTCGACCATCACGTTGTGACGGCGCTAAGGCGTACCAGCGCGTGATACCAGACACCCTAGCGGGAAGTAGCGTCCGCTTTCTTAGGTGCTCCAATCTCGCTCGCAACTCGCCCAGCAACTCTGCCAAATCCTCGCCCAACTCCGAAGGCAAAATCTCGTTAGGTGACGTGTAGAACATCTCTACAGTCGCGCTCACGGCGTACCCCACCGGTCCTCGTACGCATAGCGCGCACGGGCGACCGAATCAGGGTCGTCAGAGATTACTATTGATTCCTCCAGTCGTCGGAGACCATTGAACGTCAGATTCATCGATCCGCTCAGAAGAATCGCGCCGGAGAGAATGCCCTTCTCGTGTAGTTCGACGGCATACCTGCACGTCAGACTGCCGAACGATTCCCGACTGGTGTTGACCTTTGACTCCAGCTGGTCGACGAATGCTTTATTGTGATCATCGGGTCTGGATGCAATCACGACCGAACCGCCACGCTGAATCTGGTTAGTCAACAGTTCTGATAGCCGAATTGGACGTTGGGGCAAGCCCGGAAGTAGCCCTGAGAAAAGTCCACTTCTATTGTCAAGCAAAGCTACGTCCGAAATCCACGGAGTCACAATCCAGAGTGGCCTACTCGGAGTCAACAGTTCAGCGACAAAAAGTGCCTGAAGAGCGTCTGCGAGTTCTTCGCGAGACGACACAGCAGAGGTACGAAGAGTTCGCGAGGTCATTGGCGTGCCTCGCGCAGTTCTACGCGAATATCGACGCCCTGAAGCGATCGCGAAACTCCGACCACTCTTGGGTGAAACTGTAATACGTCAACATTGGTCGGTATTGTCATGAATTCACGTATTACGCTTGTCGCATGCAGGTCATCTCGTACCCGGAGTGTTGCGGTCGCTTTCTGACGGAGAAGTTCGTCCACCGCGTCGCGCCAATTTGGTTCTTGGGCATCTATGGTTGAATTATTCTCCTCGATAAGTCTACGAAAGAGGAGGCGCTCCGTAGGTTCGTACTTTCTATAAGGTGAGTAAGTCTGTAGAGCAGACGATCTCAGGCGATATCCACGCGACCATAAAAGGCCCACGACTTGGCCGATCTCCCAGCCTGGTTGACTCTCATGTCCGTGCGAGACTGCAAGAAGTCGCTGCCTTAGGTCCGCATCGGCTAGCGCGACATAGGCAAAAACTCTGAGTTCCACGTCAATTCCAAGCCTACGTTCGATGTCGTCCCATTTGACGATGAGGTCAGCAACGAGTCCGTCGACAGAGTCGTTACTTCCTGGCCTGAGAAGCCGGGTCGATAACGCAGAAATTATTGCATGGTCGCACGCCAAGCCGACCTCGAAGAGTGACGTGCGCAGGGACTGCCAACCGGCGGTGAGACCGGCCAGATTATTCGCGCCACGAATAGACGCGACATGGCCGGCGACAGGAGCCGACTTCGCAACCGATAGGTAGCGTCGTATGTTCTCGTCTACCCTTTCCCCGTCGCTGGCACCAAGTGCTGTCTCGACAAGAGACCAGAATCTACGCGGATCCTCGACGTACTTGTCTATCAGCGCCTCGATAACACCGAGCCCTCCGGGTTCATCCTCACTGATATTGATAACTGCCGTTTGTCTATCAGTCTCTGAACTGGGAGACATGTCGATACGTAGACTGCTAGCATCGACTTCCGGGCATAAGTTCTGAACGGCCTCCACGAACGCTGACCCCAAAGTGTTCATATACCGTTCATCGAGCCAATTCTTCCACTCAGCACCAGGGCTTGCCCACAGCGCAGACGCGGCAATACGTAGTTCGTTTACGACTCCAACTGCTTCCAGTGCGGCGGTGATATCAGCGATCAAATTGGCGTCCGGTGGCTGGAAATCGCTAGGTGAGTCTCCAATGTCTAACACTCCGAAAACTTCGCGAGCAGCGGCAATCATCCGGGAACGCAAATCCGCGTCCGTTAGTGTAAGCACTGCATCGTGGAGGGATCTGGTTTGACTGTCGACGACAAGCACCGATAGAAGAATCTGGTGAAGCCAGTCCCGTGTGAACGGTGAGGGAACGGACTCGACAATCTGGCCGTTCGTGCGAACGAGGAATTCCATCCGCGCGACTCGTAGCGATTGCAATAATGCGCGATCGTTCGGGAGTGAAGATGGCAGACGAACAGATATCCCAAGACCGTCTACATCTATCACAAACCCCACATTGACCGCGTCTTCGCCTATCTGGATCGAATGTTCAGTGAGAGGCGGTGCGCTGTCAAGGTTGCGCCTGACGGCGAATTCGCTCGCGTACCGCCAGACCGTCTGCGGACAGCGATGCCTGTGAGTAAAGACCTCCACGCCGGCGACCACACTGCATAGAGAAGCACCCGACGGCAAGTCCAACTCAAGAGGCTCACCATCATGCCGGAAGGCGACACGCCAATTCCACTCACCGTACGACGAGTCCGGGATTTCGTTCTCCGGTTTGGTGAGGTCTAATCGTCGAAGTTGAATCAACCGCGAACCGTCGCCAGTTGGCGGAGGTTCCAAGTCCGTGTAGTCAGAACAGAACGAAGACAACTGAATTGCTGGACTTTCATACGGCGGCGGTGCCACCCACAGGCGATCGCGTTTGCCGTTTTTCGCGTACCTGTAACTCACCCGGCCAGGAGCGAACTGTCGCATGCCTTGGGATACGGGTTCCGCCTCAACGTCGCCCCCTGACCAAGGCGTAAGGACCTCAATCTCTGGAGTCTGCAAAGGTGAAAATAGAGTGGGAGGTAGGAAAGGTGCGAGCGGGTTGGGCCAGTCGCTGACTCCGAGACTCGGGCCTGCGGCAGCCACCTCCAAACCACGAATAAGTGTAGGAAACACTGCGGGGACGAGGCCCCGCGGGTGGTCCCACAACACCGCTCGAAGGTCCTCGTCCGCCAGGGACAGTGCACGTTGGAGTTGCCTTCCCATGCGCTCGATTGCCTTCGGGTTCAGTTGATCTCGGACGAGTGCCAGCAACCGCTCGGCGTGCTGCCGTTGACTGTCTCGATTTTTGCTCCAGGGCCTCGCAATGACGCTTGCGATTGATGTACCCTGCCCCGAGCGCGACAGGCGATCCAATAGCCACCACGTGGCCTGCATTTTCAGAATACTTCGATTTTGCAGCGGTAACGACAATCGCGGAACAATTGGCGCGAACAGTGTTTCGTAGGACTGGAATGCGAGTCGATCCCGGCCGAAGTCGGAGAGAACGACCACCGTCCAGGGCCGCATGAGCGGGTCGCGACCAGCTCGACCGCGGCGTTGGATGAACTGTGCAGCATCACGGGGTGCCTTGTGCTGAACCACCGCGCCGACCGCGGGGTCATCGAACCCCACTTCCAGTGACGCGGTGGCAACAACCACGTCAGCCTGGGTATCGACGCCGCCGTCACGCGAGGTGGTACGTGCAATTCGGACAGTACGATTCAGAGTTCCGAGATCCTCCGCTGCACGCCAGACCTGCCCTGCCTCCTCACGGGCGCGGACCTCAGACCCTGAAGATGTCCGCAGTACGGCGAGGCTCCCGTCTGGCTTACGGTTCACTCCACCCGAGCGCCAACCCTCGGCATCGAGCAATTGCGAGTAAAGCCTGTTAGTTACATCTAGGTCATCCATGAAAACGAAGAGCTTCGACCCGAAAGATCCGAGACTTGGCCCCTCTGGACTCGGGTCCAGCATTCTTCGTATCAGCATTGTGGTCTGAATTGTCGTAGACAGCAGCGACTTCCGTGATGCCGGATCGCCACGCAACGCCAAAAAATATTCTCTGCCCACCTCCTTCATTTCACTCGCCTCGGTCTTGATGGCTGAAATATTGGATGTCGGGAGGCCGGTAAGGTCGGAAAAGAATCCGATCGGGTCTGCCAGGGTTGCGGACAGTCCCACCACATGCGGCGGATTCGAGACCTCCGCGCGCCACCTCCGGAGCAGGTTTGCTACCTGGGCACCATGAGTGCCTGAGTATGTATGAACTTCATCCAACAGCACGAACTCGGGCGATCGAACGTCGTCACCGACGAGCAACCGTCTGTAATCCTTCGACCCCAGTTCGCGGTTGACCATCTCGGTCGTGGTGAACAGGATCGTGGGCGCGGAGGCTTTCAACGCGTCACGCGTGAAGCTTAGGGCCTCGGTATTAATGAGGGATCCGCATGTTTCGCAACGTAGGACTTCCGCGGATCCTGCAGACGTCGGCCAGATCAACTTCCCTTCGCAATCATCCTCAAGGCAATCGATGATCGGGCACAGCAACCCACCAGGTACTTTCTTCCAAGAAGAATAAGGTGAGTGCTCAGCGTCGTCTCGATTGCGCGGAACCGCACCGTAAAACACACCGACGCGAGGAACGGGGTTACCTAGGGATCGACATGTTCTCAGGATGCTGCGCAGTTGATCTCGTAGAAGTTCAATACGAGGATAGATCGCAATGACTCGTGGTACCCCGCCGGGTCGAGGATCACCGGCGATTCGAGTCAGGATTGGTAGGTAGAAAGCGAGAGTCTTACCGGACCCAGTACCGGCCGAAATCACTGTTCCGCGATGGCCGGTCGATCGCTGAGATAGGCGGACGTGGGCGCGAGCCTGAAAAGCGGACACGGAACGACCCCCCAGTAAAGAGTTCATAGCAATCTGGTGGCGGTCCGTCCATGTCGCGTTGGTAGACCGAATCAACGTGTCCAACTCGTGACTATCAACGTCACGCCGAGGAACTGAGCGTTCAGCGCTCAGGAACCTCATATCAGAGACGAGGTTTGCCGCTGCGGTCCAGGATTGACCATGGAACCACTGACGCAACCGTGCTGCGAGTCGGACTGTCTCTGCCATCCGACTGCGAAACTTCTGTTCGGAAATACCAAAGGCAAAGACCAAACCGCGGTCGAGAAGATCATCCAAAATTTCCTCGACGTCCGACCCGGGCGCGGATTCTTCGATGAGGCGTTCGATTTCTTGCTCTGTAAGAGACCCGTCGCTGACACCCCACGCCAACAGGGGCATCTCGTAGTTCTCGATGCTGTTGAGCACGCGTCCAACAACGTCGTCGCTCAACGTCGACGCACCACAAGGTCACCGGCCATGCCGGCCGCCCTCAGCTTTTCGAGAACGTCGCTGGTCATATCCTCCAGGGACAAGCCGTCCGGCGAAGCAGCGGCTTTGAGTGCACTCTGGACATCGGGCGTCAAAGCATCGCGTTCGCCTTCCATCGCCTCGAATGCGCGGGTCAATTCGTCCGCCAACATGGCAATCTGGTCTGGCCAGGATAAGTCTGGGTCGCCACCACAGAGTTCTGTGACAATTTTACTCTCGTCGCTGACGGGGTTTTGACGCATGAGCATTGACATCTTCCGGCCTACCCGTTCAGCGGTGCGACGATGCGACGATCCGCCGACCAGACGGCCCGCTTCGACGGCGTCGATCTGTGCAATGCTCGGCTGAAACAGTGCCTTCCAGCGCGCTGTCGCCCAGCGACTCGTTTGTGCGCGTTGTTCTTTAGCCACCTGGACGAACTTGGCAGCAGATTGCTGTTGAAATGCTCTTGAGCCATAGGTTGAAAGGCCTGTCCGAAAGCCCTTCAATGCCGTAGCGACCGCGTTCCTGTCAATGGGAGGCGACTCGGCGAGCAACAATCGTGTCTTGAACCTTTCTACACCATCAAGAAAACCTGTTGCGTCCTCAATACCGTCGGCGATGTTGCCGGCCTTGTTCACAAGTTCCTGAGCAGAGTCAACCGCCTGCATTGACTCGAGTTTTAGTTGCAGTTCGACGGCGTGGTCGTACAAGGTCATGGTCTCAACCTTCCTACAGCTTCATCGAACTGCCGTGTCGATTCTAGGACACGCTGCGTAGCGAGTTCGAGGTCACCGACGCCCTCCGCGTCCGATAGGCGTGCTACGAGGCTGCGCTCGACACGTTTGATTGTCGAGTCTGCAAGATTGCTGAAGTCGTAGACCACCGCAACATGTTCTGGAATGTTGCTCGCCAACACTGCCAGTTTGTCGTGCAGGCCCAACGTTTTCTTGACCGTTGCCGCCGCGTCCAAGAATGAGACGAGAACGCGATCCGGTTCGGAAGCAGCCAGTCTCGTCATCATTTGCAGTGCGTCGCCGTCATCCAACCGGCCTACTTGATGGGCAGTTCGAAGTGAGGCCAGTACCTTTGACGTTTGTTCCGCCCATGATCGATTTGGATCAATGTGGCGGGAGGCCTCCCGAACCTTGGACTCTAACGTCGACCATTCTTCATCCACTGCCGGAAGAACCTGTCTAAAGAGCGCGGCGGTTGACGTATCTTCAGAAGTCAACGTCCAAGTCGCTGCGAAATCTTTCACAATCGGTAGAAGTAAGTCCGATGTGACCATACGGACCCCACCCGACTTTCCTCGGGACTCTCCAAAGGTCGCCTCGATCCGCGCTTGCAACTGCGGTCGGGCCTGAGACGCCCGGCTGACTAACGATGTCCACTTAGCGGACCTCACCGTAGGCTGCGAAGTGGTCGCCGGGGCGAAGATTGCCGAGATGTAATCAGGCACTTCCGCATGTCGACCCAGATTTCCAAGGACCGCAGATGCCACTACGGCGGCGTGGACTGAAGTCACTACGTCCGACGTCGGCGGCTTCAACAAATAGGTAACCACGCTCGTTGTCCAAGATTCGACCGCCGAAGCCAGTATCCTCCGATAGAACTCCCTAAGGGGCCAGTCGTCCCTCGCTATTTCCTTGAACAGGATAAGTGCTTGTAGCGCTGCTGCCGTGTCGGCACTGCGTCCAAGGTGAAGCACGGAATTTGCAGAAGTTTGCTGAGTGACTGTGCCTGAGACTGTAATGTCGCCAATTCGTAAGCGGTGATCGTCAAACCCTGCACCCAGATTGACCGGCAAAGCGCCATACTCCAGGTTTTGCTGAACTACCGCGTTCACCTCTTTACGAACATAGTTCGTCGTGGCGGCCGATAATTCACGAGTCCCTCTAGACCATTCAGTCAACTCGCGAAAATGCTTCAGGAATGGCGGCTTCAGATAATCCTCAACCCCGCGCGATCCAGCGTCGTCGGACTCTCTTGGTTCCGCCTTATCTGCCCCTTCCGGACGTCGTCGTCGGGTGGTAGTAACGCCCCCCTTCCGACCGCCGAGTTCCTGTAGCATCAACTGCAACTGTTGCGAAAAGTCATCTAGACCGAATGCGTCAAGGACGGCCTCGCTGACCCAATCTTCCCCGTCGACTCCCGACCAGAAGCGAACAACATTATTTACTCGATCATGGTCCGCCGGGCGGAGGGATCTGATTCGCGCAGCGACCAATGGTTGCAGAGGATCGTTATTGTTGTCGAACTTGTCGACTGTGGACGACTCCGGAAAGACTGCTGAGCCGAAGTCGTTCGACGCCTGAATCAAGAACCGGTTGATAATTTCGCGAACAACGTCACGTGGGTCGAATCGTTCGGTTGAAAGCGAGTGCACGAAACGACCGATCGCGTTCGCGTTCAGCGGATATAGCCCGTATCCCTCGCGACTAACTCCAAAAACGTCATGGCATGTCTCCTGATAGATACAGGAGTCGCATGCATTGTCAAGCCAGTTGACGTCTCCCGGCTTTCTCTGTCCCCAGCGAGAGTCGATCTCGTCGGGTTTGATGCGCGCCGCGTTTAAGTACCGGGCCACGAAGGAGATTGCTTCATCCTGGTCGACGCCGTCCTCACCGTAGTTCGCGTCAAACCAGTAGGCATCATCACAACGAGTTCGGACAGTGTCTAGATCATCAAAATGACCCTCGGTTACAGCAAAAATCATACGCAGGCCACACATCTCACCGTCGACCGACTGGGTCGGTTCTACGATCGCATCTAGAAATTCTCGTTCAACTCCGTGCAGGACGGTGAAGTCCTCAACGAACAGGGCTAACTGCTTGTGCTGTCGGTGCAGAACACGCCGCACTTCGCGAAAGACCTCGACGAGATCGACCTGGTTCGAGACGGCGACCCGCTTCTCTGCAGCTGGCAACGCCTCATTGATCATCGCGACACTCTCGGTTCTATATTGCGGGATTGCAGCAATCTTCCCCAGTAGATCCCGCGCACCCCTCGTAGCGTCGGCGATTTCCTCGAAGATCAACGGAAAGTCACTGCCCGAAAAGCGCGTGGCGTCGTCGTCGAGTCCGTCGCCGTCCTGGCGCCCACGAAGCGCCAACCCCACTAGACGTTGGATCACGGCACCGTCTGCGACGAGTCTTCGGCGCACCACAGGATCTCGAAGGAGATCTGGCAGACTGCGCGCAAGTTTGCTCCTGAGTTGCGCCGTCCGTTGATCCTGTTGCGAGTTTGTCTGAAAATCGTCCAAATGGGCGATAATCAAAGCAAGTTCGTCGAGCAGACGTTCCGCAAGGATGCTGTCGGATTCGTTGTACGCGGGCGCCTCTAACAGGGCCTGGCGCGCCTCGTCGATGCTAGGTCCGTCAAGGTCGCGAATAATGATCTCGATTGCGCGTCGAAGTCCGGTCCGGTTCTTCGGGAGATATCGGCGCTCCCAGTTTGGCTCGCCTTCGGTCCGGTCCTTCACCCACCTTACGAGGTGGGACTTTCCAGTGCCGGATCCACCTACCACGGGAATAAACAGGTACCCGTCAGGCCGCAGTCGACCTTTCAAAGCCGTAAGCACGTCAGCCTCGGAAGCCCAGACACCGCCCTCACGTTGGTCCAGTCGACGCCGACGAAGTCGCAGCGGATGATGTATCGCTTGAAAGTGACCATCGGTGAGACTGGCTGCGTCACGAGGAGACGCTGCGACAACGCTCTCATCTCGCCAGCACACGAATTCCTTGAACGTACTGGTCACAGTCTTGGCCCTTTCCTGATGTGGGAGAACGTCGCTCCACCTGATCGGGTAACGCGCGCAGCATCCGCACGGTCATCGACCAGGATGCTGCCTTCACTCGCGAGGCGTTCTAACGCATCGGTCATTGGCATAGTCAAGTCGTTGCCTTCCGCTATCGGACGCACCCAATTGCTCGTGACGAATTCCCTGTACCGGCCGTTCTCAACGACAGGTACACACGCCCCGACACTTGCAATAAATTCGGCCGCGGTCGATTCGTTTCCACCTTTGAAGACGTCCGGCAGGGCGTCGCGTATGGCCACTGTTGGGTCGGGTACCAATCGATTATTCGAATCGACCCATGCAAATCCTAGTGCGCAAGCCCAGCGCCGAAAGGAGTTGAACCTGGTCGAGTTGTTGATTGGCCAGTTCGAAGAATCCTCGTCACCCTGCCGTGGGCCGAAGTCGCTAGTCTGCAGCGTCTGCGCTGATCGGGGACCGCCGCCCTCCATTTGAATCGGCGATTTATCGGGAGGAAGAGTCAGAAACCAACTGAGCGCATTGGTCAAATCACGCGCTCCCTTTTGGCTACGCCACGGTGCGGAGTTCATCGTGTCGGATAGAACCTGCCTCCGAAGGAGTCGCACCAACGCTGCATGTCCACCTTTAACCGCCGGAAGAACACCCTCCGCCAACTGAACTTTTTCTCCATCCTGGACGAGTAATCCCATCTCAATTGCACTGGAAAGGTTTACCTTAACGTCTCGTTGTGGATCGGCGCCGCCCAAAGTCTGTGGCGCCAGGGTCGCCAGAAGACGTTCGCGACTATCTTGCTGAGCACGCTGAGCACCGACATATTTCACAACACCCAGTACGACGCTGGGCCTCAATTCGGGTGGGTTCAATAACGCCATCGCAGTAATTCTCCTAACGCAAAGCTTCGAGATCGGTCAGCGCGTACGCACCGTCTAGGTCAGCGAGCGTCAACCCTCCGCGCCCGACCGGCGCCTCTGGTGGTCCGCAGACAACGGTAAGCGGGGCCCTCCCACTGCCTTCGGCCCAGTCGCCGACAGCCTGTCCCTTTGATAGGAACACCACGGTTGGCACTCCCGGCGCGGTGGTGGGGTCGAAGACATCTTGCGAATCGATCATCAGAAGGTGGACCAGTGCCGGAGAACTAGAGACGATCTGTCGCAATTTGCCTACTAGGGCACCCTCCGCGACAAGCAGTCTTGCACCGGTTGCAGACACCAACCCCGACACCAATCCGCGCATTCTTCTTGAACTGTCGTAAATCGAAGTGTCAAGGTGTACTGCCAGCAGTCGCCCATATGCACCGTCTACAGCGAACCGGTCCAGCGGGGACATTTTTTGCGGGCGCACCGTAATCGCCGACGGCAACGGTGATGGAGATGTCCATCGAGGTCTCCCGCGGGCCCGGCACCATCGGCAGCCTCCGCAGGATGCAAGGCAGGTGGTTCGAAACTCGGGCGGTTCATCGATGGAGTAACTGTCGGCAATCAAGACGCCAGCGCAGCCTTGCCCGTTGATCGCGCTGCGCAGTTTTAAGAGACCTCTGCGCGCATTCTCGACCATAGCTCTGCGCGTCGGTTCGACAACGTCACTCCAGAATCGGTCTGACTGGTGGTCTCCGCGAAGAACGCGAATAGTCAACCATCCTGAATCCGATTCCATTCGATCATTTTCTTCGCGCGTAGAGAGCGAGAAGTCCCACTCGATCGCTCCTGCCCTTGCAAGAAGTATGACCGTGAATAGATTCCAACGTTCGTTGTAGTCACTGTGCTCAGCCACCCGACCGGACGTTGCCGTCAAAGGAAGACGCTGCAAATCTGCGGTCACACGGCGCGAGGAATGCAACATTGCCGTCCATCGCTCGCGCGCGCGTTCTGCGGTCAAGTAGGTCGGTGATGCGAGGCTGTCTGCGATCTCTTCGTCCGCCTTCGTTGCTAGAAGAACCGAGGTAGACGGCAGTCCATCGCGACCACCACGGCCCACCTCTTGGTAGAACCGGTCCACGTTCTCGGGAACACACGCGTGCACAACCGAGCGGATGTCAGGCACGTCGATACCAAGGCCGAATGCCGAGGTTGCGACCACTACATCAAGAGTGGGTTGCGTGCCGGTACCCGAGCGCAACGACTTCAACACCATCTCTCGATGCGCTGTGGAAGAACTCCCGTCCACAACATCCACACGCCGAAACCCCCTATCCTTAAGCAGTTTTACTACGGATCGAGGGGTCAAGGTTCCAGGTAGTTGCTTCTCACGAAGCGTCGTGTAGATGATCGCGGGTCGTGGCACGTGTCGCATTGTCTCGACGAGGTACTCATCCCTCAACGCGGTCGGAAGGTTGGTGGCCTGCCAGAAACCCGGCTCCGGTCTGAGGACCGGTGCAGCAACATGGTGGAAGGGACCTGGCTTGCCGAACAGCGTTCGCAGGAGAATGAGTACGTCCTCTGTCAACGTCGCGCTTGCCAGAATAGTTTTGAAGGGGGCGTGTCCTGCCCCTTCCATCTCGCGCAACATATGGCGCCGCAGCCCGGCAAGCGAGTGAAAGTGGGGTCTGAATGCATCTCCCCATGATCCGACCACGTGGACCTCGTCGATGCCGAGCACCGCGAGACGTCCACCCGTTGCAGCATCGATTAAGGGGCGGGCCAGTGAGGACACGACCGCTTCCGGATTGGTAAATATCACTCGTTGGGATCCCGCCCAAATCCTCTCCCTGAAACCCTTCTTGGCCTCGGCGCTCAATCCACCGTGATATGCAGTATTGGGCGAACTCAAATCGGAAGACGCATATCTGCGCTCCTGGTCGAGCGCGAGAGCCACCGTAGGCACGACAATGACAGACGTCATGCCCGGTGGCGTGGTTTGAACGGCCGCGAGCATCGCTAGGGTCTTACCGGCGCCCGTCGGCAAGTTCACGACGAGGGTTCCGCCTGCTTGCAGAATCATTGCGCTGCGCACTGCCGCACGTTGCCCAGGTGACTTATACCTCGCGAACTCAGGATCGATCGAACCCAAGAAGGGATCGCCGGCAACGCTTTCGTCGGTACGGCACTGGAAACCAGCGGCCGAAGCGGAGTCAACACCGGTTTGCTCCGAGACGTCTAACCACTCCGGGCGCCAGGCGATTGCCATGACGCGCACGATACCTGGGGACCGGACAAACGCGGTTAGACCGTATGCTCCCCACTCGTAGGACTCGGGAAATAGTGCGCAGATCGGTACTTCGAGGTATGCGTGGGCTGCATCGTCATACGCAGCGACAACTCCTCGTCGGTGCTCATCGCTCGCCCTAAGGATTTGTCGAAGGAGAACAGCGATGTCGGCAGCGCCGGTTGACATTGATGGTGCGACCGCGGAGAGCGCGGCCGCAAATCGACTTGTCATCTCGATAGGCGCACCTGCCGCCCACGCGTTCACTGATTCCTGCGCGGAATCCAAGCCGATCACGCTGAGTCAATCCTGCGCGGATCAGCAAAGACGATCGCGCTGCAACCAAGGATTGTGATGTCGAGTTCCAAGCGCTCTGGAACAAGAACTTCTAGCTGGCCAAACTCAGCCTCGGCGTCCACGAAACCTGCGTTCTTCCTTGCTCGATTGCGATCAAGACGTCTTACAATCGCCTCTTTAACACGCAGAGCAGACAACCGTGGACCGTCGGCTACCGATGGGACTTGTTCTAGTTGCGCCCGCGTCTGCGAGGACGCCTCGCTACATAGCCTCGACCAGTCCAGCGAAGAAGTAAGAACCTTGAAAAGTTCAGGATTTGCCATCAGGTTGCGGTCTCGTCGTGGGTCGTACGGATGAAGAAGAAATCCTTCTGTGACCTGAGCGCCGTCAGGGCCTAAAACTATGCGCTCGACAAGCGGAGGTGACACATGTTGCAGTAACTGATTAACCCATTCCCCTAGTCCTAGGCTGTCTGCAGCGTCGCGGAGTTCGTTACCTAGGAGTGCAGACACCACGAAATCCGCCCGAAACGCTACAGCGGTATTAGGCTGATCCAACCGTGGGCGGAACATCGCCGATGCGACGCCTCGGTCGTCCAGAAGCAGGTGCTCACCAATTGCGTCGACCATCGGGTGCCCTGCGCGGAGGATGGGCAGACGTCTCTCGACGCAAGCCGATCGATCAATTGCCAAGGACGCGTTGAAGTAGGCGCTCATTCTGTTCTCTAGGTCCGCCGGTACCTGCGGTCGGGGGCGCGCGCGAATCCGGATATGTTCGCTGTCGTCTATATCGAATTTGCTCCCTACTCCTTCAAACCATTTCAGCAAACTCGCTGTGAGCGCAGGATTCTGATCACTTTTAATTAGCCTAATGTCGGCGGACTCATCGCCAAGCCCGAAGGTGTTCTCCTCCACCTCGTCGAGAGAGTCGTGTGCAATTATCCGCGAATGTTCGATCGCAAGGCGATTTACTTGCTCGATAGCCGCGTCACTGAGTGCCTCAGGGCCGAGGCGCAACGCATTCGCTTGCGCATCGCTTTCCGTATCTCTGAGTACATACTGAAGTGTTGAGAGCGATCTTGAGAATGCGTCGCAACCGTCGGCAACGAATTCAAGCCATCCCATTGCGTATGGTTCGTCACCTAGCACAACGACCTTCGAGTCGATTGGGCCCTTGGGCGGCGACGTATGGCGATCGCACCGCCCCACACGTTGCTCAATACGGAATGACTCCCAGGGAAGATCCACGTGTATCAGAAGATCAGCGATTTGCAAATTCGCCCCTTCTTCTGCGCTTGCATCGACTACCAGAATCGAGCAACTGCCACCCTTAGACCACCGTTCGATGCCTTCGCGATTCTGGTCCTCCGAATTGGTATGCAAGTGGTGCGCGACTCTCTCGCGACCCCATCGCGCGGTCATCTCTGCCCACACCGCGACCGCAGTTTCGGTAAATCCAGAGGCCACCACCACCCGCGTCTGGGTGCGCGATCCGGTGTGGGGCGCGAGAGCGTCGACGACGGCCATGACCTCGTTGTCCTTTTCGGCCGAAAGCGCATCAATGTCGGAGTCGAAGTTCGACAAGACTCCGGCCTTTGCCAGACGCCGAAGCGTCTCGACATAGGGTCCATCGTCGCCCGTCTGTGTCGACCTGAGGGGAAGCACCGCGTGTGGTAAAGACCCGCACCGCTGCGCAACTTCCCGAAAGAGCCCGAGAGCGTTGTCCGGGTCTAGGTCGCCCTCTTCTGCTACCGCGGCGATTTCAAAGCGCAACTTGTCGAGAAGGTGGGTCCGTAAACTATCACTCGAAGTACCCACAGGGAGCAAAAATGGACGTGCCCGCTTTCGTCCGCGCACTGAAAAATCCGCCATTACCTCAGGAGATCGACGGGTTCGCAAAACACGTCGGTGCAATCGATACGCTTCCGAAAGATGTTGACGCACACGTGCTACAGCGGCGGGCCTTCCCCGATCGTTCGCAGCAGTCGCTGCGGCCAGAAGACTGCCGAGCAATGCATCATCCGGATAGGCATTCACCAGTTGCTCGGCGTAAAACGACAAATCAACTTCGTCGACATCCGAACCCAGACCTTGGGAGATAAGCGCAAGTGCATCGCGGTCCTCTACACGCCGAGTGAAGGCTTCAACCTGATCGGGTTGGTAATGTGCCGGATCCAACAAATACAAAAGGTCCAGAAAACCCGCCTCGTTCGATCTTACCGGTGTTGCGGAAAGGAGTAGCAGTTCCTCCGCCGAGTGCGCGATCTCTGCGAGGCGCAGCCTGCTGCTAGCTGATAGGGACCCGTTGCGGGTTGCACGATGAGCTTCGTCGATAACCACCATGTCCATCGTCCCGATCGGCCAGTTTGAATCGTCCTCAAGTGGCCGAATTAGAAGTGACGCATGTCGAAATCGGTCGGTGCGGAATCTGTCTAATAGTTCGTGCGCCCACTGATGACGAAGATGTTGTGGAACCAACACCAAAACACGACTGTTGCCTTTTCGAGCCAGAAGGTGCCAGATTAGCGAGGCGGCCTCGATAGTCTTCCCGAGACCGACTTCGTCGGCTAGGAGGTACCTCTTGATCGGGTCACTCGCCACCCTCCGAACCACAGCAAGTTGGTGCCGGTGAAGTTCCACCGATGCCTGAAGAAGTCCATCCACTCCAGCCGCAGATGCTCGTTGGCGAGTCCATTTTCGAAGGAAGCCAAGACGGACCTCACTGACGAAGGGGCTATCGCCCCCAAGACTCTCAAGAAGCGCGAAGGGATCGTCGATAGGTTGGTTCCAACGAACCTCGAAGTCTTCCTCCTGCAACCGAGCACCCTCGAGGTTCGGAAACGCAACCGCATACAGCCGACGGTTGTCGGGGGTTCCGTCCAGACGGCCGATGCGCCAACGTTGACCGTCGTGTACGTAGACCCTCGTCGGTGGCCGCAGTTCCGCGCGACGAATCGCGTCCGACTCGTGTTGCCGTTGGACATAGGGCGCCTTACTGGGACCAGTGAAGTAACGGACCGTCGCCACGCCGCTCTTCACGCCCAACAACCGTCCGACCCCAAATGCCGGAGTTACAACGAGATCGCCGCTACTGACTGCCTGCTTCATCTATCAGAAACTCCCACAACCGATCCGAAACCCCGAGCGAACCAGCGGCAACCATTGCCTCTAGGTCCAGTCGAGCCTCCCCCGAGATTGCCTGGAACTCACTCTTCCCTTCTTACTTCGACTCAGCATACTGGGGGTAGACCGATAACACGCGGAAAGTGCGAGCGCGGGTTCTTGTGTCGACGCGGACCCGTTCAGAGGCGCCGGCGCTCCGCTAGACTCGGGGCCAGGAGGTGGACTTGCCTCTCAATAGTTGGGGCAGTGGCCCGTTTAGTCGAGCAGTACCGGTCATCTTTACGGTTTTGGGTTAATCCGAATCGATGCATCAAATTCAGGGAATTGACGGGATTTTTTTACAGTCCGCTCCCTGAACAAGAGCATGCAAGGAGTCTTGCCGGCGGTCAGCGAAGGTGCAAGCCTAGACCGGCCTCAGTGATGAAAGCAGGACATTGGTGACAAGTTTGATATCGTTCGGGGTGTTCTGTAGGGCATTCCACCGACGGTGGTCGTCCGGCGCTAGAACCCATGTCCCACTGGACCAAGCAACTACGTCGTTAAGGTCGAGTATTTTTTTGTCCAGGCCCAGTTTTGGAAGCGCCTCCACCGAGTAGCCCTCGGTTAACGCGTCCATTACGTAACCCAGCGATTGAATCCCGACGCCGTGAGTCAGTCGGGACTTGCGAGGTGGCAATCTCCACTCTATCGGCCAGCTATTCTCGACAACCGTCCAGAACAATTTGAGGTGCAACAGAATTTGTTCTACGTCGCCTGTCCCATCTTCTGGGTTGCGGTATTGGTACAACGCTCCATCGTACAAGCTGTTTTCGATCATTTTGAGTACACTGTTGTCTTTTATATACCCGTCGGGCGACGTAGGCGTCGATATTATGTTCTCGAACGGCGAATCCGCGTCAATGTTCAGTCGACTCATTATCTGCGCCGGCAACTGGCGTCGCGCGAGTCGGGGCGGCAGGTGCCCGACAGCTCCAGGCAAGAGTTCGTGAATCAAGCCCTTGGGCAACGGCTTGGTGTTGTTGACAAGAATAAACTGGGACCGTTGCTCATCTGCACCCTCGGCAATGAAACCTACGGCGGCGATTGGAAACTCGGCGACATCTGCGTCTCGGATAGCGGCGGTTCGCTGTTGGCCGTCTACCAGAAGGGCGGGCTTCTCTGAGTCGTCGAGGCTTTCGTCAACTGGTATGACTAGATCTCCGGCGGTCGAGTAGGTGACCGTGCTTCGCCGTTTGTACGGTTGGAATGACACCCGGTCGTCGAACGCGAGTACAATTGCGTTTGGCAGCATGGCATTCGGCGATTCGAGGTACCGACGGATGGCGCGTATGTGACTCAAGACTTCGGGACGCTGATAGCCCTCTAGTGCGCCCTGCTTGCGACTGACGCGGGACACCGCAGTGAAATCGAGCAACTTCTTGCCGTCGACTGCGAAGCAGTAGATGTTTCGATCGCCCTGCCGCACTTCGATGGCGGGCACTCGAATCGTATATACGTCAGCCACGGAGAACCTTTCGTCTTGACGCCTTTACCGGCAGCGTCGCCATCTTGTCAGCAAGCACCGACAGGTTGTGGAAGCCCCGGCGCTTGTTGCGCTCGGTTCCGCGGAAAATAGCGATGTCGATGCCGTGCTTGGCGCACAGTCCGCAAGAGCATGTCCGCCAGGGCGAGTCGGTCAGCGTTCGGCGGTAGTGCTCAATGTAGCTCTTCTTGACTCCGACCACCTTCTCGTAGTCGTCAAGTGCTGCTAGGGCGCGATCTAGTGAGCAGAGCCCCCGGTCGAAGTCGCGCAGGGCAGTAAGTGCTGCGCGCTCGGTACGGATGGCGTCGCCCTGTGCCACGCGTCCGGACAAGATCGCCCTCTTCAGGGACAGGTTTCCGTCGACCTGGGGAACGCGAATGGCCGTGTAGTGGTCACCGCTTGTGTGGTAGTTGTCGCGATCATCCATAAAGGACTGCCGAAACGCCGACGTACTGTCGAAACTGGTGACACCGAGTGCTGCGAAGGCTTCGATCGACTCGAACCGAGTAATTCCGAGTAGATGCAGTTCGGTACCGGGTTGGCGAACCTTATCGATCTCGAACAGGCAGTCCATGATGTCTGGAGTCTTGAGAGGGACCATCCCTCCCAGCGCGATTCGGGTGTACCCCATGGCTTGCAATTGCACCACACTGTCCGCATAGCTTGCTGGATCCCAACCCTGGGCAGCGCCCAAAGCTTCGAATTTGGTGCCACGATCACGCGTCCGTTCGATAAACCGCTCGGCGAATCTCAACGAAATCGCTTTGCGCTCGACCCATTCAGGCTGAGGATCTATTGGAACCAGACCAGGACGCTGGTAGCCCAGAATGATGTGATCGATGCTGACGCCAGAATCGAACCCGCACCCTTCGTAGAAGTCGAGCACTTCGTCCACGGAGTATGGGGGTTCCAATTCGTTAATGTAGTTGAACGCACCGCAGTCCCCCAGTGTGGCAACGCCGTCTGGCAATCGGAAGAAACCCGCCACCCCTAGTCGGTACAACCGTTGCCGTTGAGCGCCCGTGTATTTTCCTACGCCGTTGATGCTGCCGTCCACTATTGCCTTGGAGACAAGGAGTCCGTCGTAGGCGGGCCGAGACAGCACCTCATGGGCGTACTTATCGTCCCGTTGCCGCACCCGCATTGGCGAGTATTCGTCGTGCTCAAAATCGTATGTGGGACTGACCAAATCTTGGCTGTCGGGAAAGTAGAACTTCATACGTTCCCAGTCCTTGCGTCCACATAAGCTCGCGCAAGGAAGTTCGACAACGCGGAGATGTGTCGCGGTGTGTTCTGAAGTTCGTTCCAGGGCAAACCGAGTTCCTCCCAGACTCCGCTGGTCCAGTGACAGCGATCCGCAATCCGGGCCAACTCGTACCTGGTGCTGTCACTCGCGGCGGGAAGACTGAGGTCGACCTGGGCCATAACCCGATCCATCAGTCGCGACATGGCACGAATGCCGACACCACCCATGAGACGAGACTTCGTCGGTTGTTTACCCCAGGCTTCGGGGAAGGTGTCCCGAACCGCGCTCCAGTACGTGAGCAGCAGCGTTCTGATCCCCTCGGTATCCGTCGAACCCGTTGCGATGTTTCGGTATGGAAAGAGGACTCCAGACGGGCTCTCCAACGATTCCTTCAGTGCCTCAACCAGGCTGGTGTCGGTTATCGCGCTCGAGCGTCGATCATCCGCATCTGTTGATGCTCGCTTGATTAGCTTTTGGAAGGGCGAGTCAGGATCCTGGTTCAGCATGTCAACCAGCGCCGAAGGAAGGCGCTTGGCAGAAAGCTTGGATGAGGGCGCAGCGAAGACTTCAGGCAGCAGTTCGGTTACCAGGTTGGACGGGAGTGGCGCCACCGTGTTGACCCTTAAGAATTGCTCACGCTGCAAAGCGAGCGACGGCGCGACAAAGCCAGCAATGGGCACGGGCATGCGCGTGTTTGTCGTGCGCGAGAGAGCGAGACTCCGCTGCTGGCCGTCCACGATCCACGCGGGGCGTGGGTCACTCCTCTTCGCCGGGAGTGGTATCTCCAGAGTGCCCGAAGTAGCGAGACCGTCAGACGTGCCGGGTCCGCGACTCGACTTGAATTTCACCGATTCTGGAAGGGCCATGATGATGCCGTTAGGAAACAACACCTCGCCCGAGTTCAGATAATCCAGGATCTGCTTGACGTGATTTCTTCGCTCAGGCCTCTGATAACCGATCAATTTCCCGGCATCATCTCTGGAAATCCTGGCAACATCTGCGACGAGATCGATCTCCTCGGCAGCCAGGGCAAACAGGTATACGGGCATCTTCGCGCTCTGCTCGATCCGCAGAGCACGACGTTCCAGCGATTGTTCGTCGTCTCCAGTCATCTCTCGCCACCTTCCGCACTCTTGAAAATTGCTCCAAACCGCTTCTGCTCGCAAGCGATTCCAGAGTCGCGAACAATTCGGAGCGCGCCTGAGGCAGAGATTCCGGGCCTGGAGGCTTTCAGTTCGGCCGCAATCCCACGAATGCGCTCGTCGGAGGCAGTTTGCCGATCGTAGTTATCGACGATTCGTACACGGGTCGACCAACGGTCCCAGCTGCGGTGGTCTGCAGGATCGTAAAGACGATCTGTTGACCTTCTGCGCAACCAGGCACGGGCCATCCGGATGGTCACACTGCTGACGGTTCCGCCGAGTTCACTTCTCATGGCCCGATCTGCTGGCAGTCGGGGAATGCCATCGATGTGTCGAGATCCGCCGACTAGAAGAACTTCCTCCATAGATGCTGCGAGGGCCACCAGGTCGCGATCCATAGCGCGGGCGTAATTCTCCGACAACACCAATAGGATTTTGTCCCCCTCCTGAGCCTTGAGATCCCCCGCACCGTCTAGTCCGTTGAGCAACGACCACCACGTTTGCGAGTCCTGGGCGCCGGAAGCAATTGTGTCGAGATGCCCGCCGGTGAAGGTTGCCGCGTACGCCGGCGCCTTGGTCTCGACCTCCCTGAGTCCAAGCCCTGCCGAGGCAACCTTCAAGCGCACGTCGTATCCAGCGATTTCTGCGTCCAATTTCAACAGTTTGACCTGAGTCCAGGCTTCGCCTTGGTAGAGGGCCAGGAGCGTTCCGTCTGTCGGGGACGCAGTGAGTCGCTCGTTCCACTCCTCGAACCTGTCGGCGAGAGTCACGGAGGAGAGCGACCGTGCCCGTAGATTTGGCGCCGCCTGCACTGACTTACGGTCAGTGCAGTTGACGACGATCGTCAGTTTCTTCATCGACCCTCCACGTGAACTCAGCTAGAAACTACAGCATGGTGCGACGTGCTGTTGTCGTAGTTTCAGGTTAGTATTCACCAGCAGTCCGACACAGACATTGGAGGAGACATGCCTACACCCGCAGTGGTGCTCTTGAGCGGCGGCTTAGACTCGACGACCGTCCTGGCCATGGCCAAGAACGACGGTTACGAAAACTACGCGTTGTCTTTCAGCTACGGGCAACGCCACAGTGTCGAACTCGAAGCCTCGGCGCGGGTAGCGGCAGCGTTCGGAGCAGCGAGACACGTTGTAGCGACCATCGACCTCAGGATCTTCGGTGGTTCGGCGCTGACTTCCGACGCCGCGGTCCCTAAGCATGACAACGTCAGCGAGTTGGCCGCGGACATCCCCTCTACGTACGTTCCCGCCCGAAACACCATCTTTCTGTCGTTCGCCTTGGCGTACGCAGAAACGGTCGGAGCAAAAGACATCTTCCTGGGCGTCAACGCCCTCGACTACTCGGGATACCCGGACTGCCGACCTGAGTACATCGAGGCCTACGAAAACATGGCGAACCTTGCCACGCGAGCAGGAGTGGAAGGCAACAAACTACGCATCCATACGCCCTTAATCAGTATGACTAAGGCGGACATCGTCCGCACCGGCCTGTCACTAGGTGTCGACTACGGGATGACCTCCTCGTGCTACGACCCAGACTCGCACGGCAAACCTTGCGGTCATTGCGACTCGTGCTTGCTGCGACTTCGTGGTTTCGACGAGGCAGGCACAACGGACCCTCTCATCTACCAGGTGGCATAGCGTGACCTACAAGGTCAAGGAGATCTTCTACACCCTGCAAGGCGAGGGCACACACGCCGGTCGACCAGCAGTGTTCTGCCGATTCGCGTCTTGCAATCTATGGACCGGTCACGAGAAGGATCGCGCTCGAGCGATCTGCCAGTTTTGCGATACCGACTTCGTCGGCACTGATGGGCCTGGTGGAGGAAAGTTTGCGACGGCCGAAGAACTTGCGTCGTCTATAGCAACCCATTGGCCGGATGGGGACTCCAGCAATCAGATGGTGGTTTGCACTGGAGGCGAACCTCTGCTGCAGATGGACGTGGCGCTCACTACCGCCCTGCATGCGCTCGGCTTTTACATCGCCGTTGAGACGAACGGAACCCAGCAACCGCCTCCAGGAATCGACTGGCTTTGTGTAAGCCCGAAGAGTGGCGCTCCGCTAAAGGTTAGCGGTGGCGACGAACTCAAACTTGTCTTTCCGCAGGCGAACGACAACCCTCGGCAATACGAGAATCTTGACTTCAAGAACTTTCGCCTGCAACCCATGGATAGCGAAACCACTGCCGAAAACACCGCCGCAGCAGTGCAATACTGCCTTGAACATCCCAATTGGCAATTGAGTCTGCAGACTCACAAGTTCTTAGGAATACCGTGACGCACACAACTGAAATTTTCCGTGAATTCAATTTCGAGGCCGCACACCGTCTGCCCAATGTTCCGGAGGGGCACAAGTGCGCGCGACTTCACGGTCACTCGTACCGGTTCGAGGTCCATGTCGAGGGGCCTGTTGACGAGCAGATGGGCTGGGTGATCGACTTCGGCGATCTCAAGCAAGCGGTTCAGCCTATTCTTGCCAGGCTTGACCACTATTACTTGAACGATCTTGAAGGACTTTCAAATCCGACAAGCGAGAATTTGGCAAAATGGCTATGGGCAGCTCTCGTAACGCCGCTTCCGATGTTAAGTGCTGTTGTTGTGAAAGAA
This sequence comes from Rhodococcus sp. 320_ES, assembly GCF_059691855.1. Lineage (NCBI taxonomy): Bacteria > Bacillati > Actinomycetota > Actinomycetes > Mycobacteriales > Nocardiaceae > Rhodococcus > Rhodococcus sp. 320_ES. The sequence continues at coordinate 25,936 of NZ_JCAWAG010000004.1, forward strand.
ACATGTACCTCTACATGCGTCTACCGCGGTCATTAGCGTCAGTCAATCTGAGGATCAATGAACTCCAAACATAACTCTTCAAGGGGCATTGACTAGAGGGCCGAGCACTCGTAGCAAACCACGTTGACAGACCACGGGGTGAACCAAGGCGATTCCGGAATCGCAGTAAGTTCGACCGACGAGGATGTTCGCTCGCACACGCTGCAGCGAGAACCGGCGTGGCTCATCGATCCGTAAAATATGGTCCGGTTTGGATACATCTCAATACTGTGGTTCATTCCATACGATCCAGCCGCAATCACCGAAACCGCCTCAAGACCAACTACATAAATTGCTTTACCCTGGTTGCACAGTTGACAGAGAATTTGCAGGTTCGTAACATCCGTACCACCCCAACCTATCCTGGGAACAATGTGGTCCACCTCTAGCCTTGTCATAATTGGGCGCTTGACTCTGTCAAGAACACGTGATGCGTGCAGCGATGATGACAAAGAAATCTCCACCGAACTGACTAACTCGCTCCTTCTACCCTCGATGTCTTCGTATCTGAAGTGATATCCACACGACTCGCATCTCAATTCACTATGCCCACGCTGAAGTACGGACCGAAGTAAACCCAGAAATGTCGAATCGGCAATCAAGGCATTGCGCGACTGGTAAGCCTGTCCACGTAATATCATTCCGCGTATATTCCGTCGCTGCTGGATGCCAATCAGAGCTTCCAATCCGTTCATTGTCATGAAACTGTCGATGATTTGAGACGTCTGAGATAAGTACACATCCGGTAGTTCAACAATTGAAGTGAAGACAGGATCCGTCAGGATGCGGCCTAGCAAAAGCCGATCAAGAACCGCTTCGATAGCAGACTCTATGGCCGAGAACTCGCGCCCGGTCAATAACTCTTTCAGTGCCTGCAACCGGACTTCGATCGAATTAACGGGATCATCGTCGGGCATTGGTCATCTATCTTCCGTTGCGAACACCTTGATATTCCTTGCACGATATGCCGAGCGACTCGGATCCTGGGAGATTTTCCAAGCATCCACCATCTCGTCGTAAAGTGCGTCTTGACCTTCTTGGTCATCAAGACTCGAAACCCAATTATATTCAAAAAACCGCACCGGAACCCCGTCCTTTAGGAACCACTCCCGCACGAGGACTCTGAATTGGTCCACATCGTCGGGTATGGCCAACTTTCTCAAATTTGCGCTCAGCCTCTCCTGAGCTAACTCCTCACCCAGGATGTCGACGAGTGTCTCCCGTGAGGCTTCTGCGCCTTCGATTCTGCTTACCGCCATTTCCATAAAGAGCCTTTGGTATAAACGAAGGGCCACTGCTTTAGTTAAGTTCGACTGAACATCGGACCAAAGCTTGGATGTGCCTTGATCGTTGTACCAGTTTCTAACCTCATCCCAGAACGCGAACCAATAATTTCGCCACAAGCCATCAGACCACGAGTCCCAGTCGGCGCGATTTGGAAATGTAGGCGCAACAAACGCGTCAAAGAAACTGGAGTCGCTTCTCCAACCAAGGCCCCCGCGGCCACCTTCAATTAGTTGCCTAATAGTGGCTTCGGGAATAAATCCGCCTGCGCCAGAGGTCGAATCACCCTCAAGCCTAATACGCACCATACCGTAGAAGGGCGAACTAAGGTCGCGGCCTGCTATGACTGCCGCAATCCGCGGATCCACTTGGGCTCCGCTATTTGCGAGCTGTGACCGGATCGCAACTTGCTCACTGGGAGTCAGAGAACTGCCGAAAATGTCCGTCAGTAAGGAGCTTTCAACTTTCTTGGCCTTCTCGTTGATCACAACAAACTGGTAGATCTGCTCCATCCATGGACTGTTCGGTATTGCGACGACGGGTAAGTAGATATTCTCAGTATTTGAATGTGCTGCGCCATACAAGCGGTGCTGCCCATCGACGATGAGTGCCGGTCGACACAGCGACTCAAGAGATGAAACAAGTGATAGAACCTCACCTTCCTCCATATCATTGTGTGCAATGAACTTGTCTGGGTCGGCGCTTGCCTGTTGGATCTGAATTAGCGATTCGAGGACATAGTTGTGCTCCACCACGCTGTCATTCCAGCGATCCGGTTTTCCAAGAACATCCATCTCGTCTTCGGTCAACCGATCCGTCATTCTTGAGATCACAACTTTCGCGGCTTTTCCTAACTTTACCGAGGATGAATCTGACATCTCGAACGGTGGGGAGTAGTCTAGTGAAATTCTCCCGTCGACAATCTGGAGATCGTCTAGGATAGCAAGCGTTATCGCAGTAGGCCCCACCGAATATTTTTTTGCTTGCCCTATTCTAGGCGTCGAGGCCTGATCCCAGAATGCGACCACCTCCTGCTGGCGACTCTCCGTGATCCATCGCTGGTACAGCATGCGGATCTTCCAACCCTTTCGAGGCACACCTGCCCAGCCCCACAATGCCGACGCAGGTGCTGCGAACAACAACAAGCGATCATCGGGATCGTTTTCGCTGTACTGGTGAAACTCAATTACGGGAAAGGTGTCGGTCATGTGCACTCCAGACTAAATTGATGATCGCGGACAATAATTGTGAATTGATACACCTGCAACCGCGCGTTGGATCTTTCGGCAGCGTAGACCCCAGGCCGACAGCAACCCAAAACCCAGTTGTTAGTGCAGCAAGATAACTCAATGTTTCGAAGTAGGTTATATTTCGACACTGCTGGGTAACGCCCAGTGTGCAATCGACGAATGGTTTGCCGAAAGGCAGCAAAACTCCTACTGGCCGAAAAGTCGCAAGCCTAAATCCGCAAGTCGTGTTCCAGTGCCATACATCTCCCTCCGTGTTTCCTCATGGCTGTCTACCATCAGTGGCCCGATTTGTCTCCGCGTGCACGTGCAAGTGCGCCGATGTTCGTTCATACACCTTCGATCCGGCCGTCGGCAGACGTGGGCCGGGCGGGGAACCATTGCTGCTGATAGCAAAGACCCCCCACGCCATTGACGATCATCGAGAGAACCCGACCGTCGCGGGGTAGGCGAGACCCGCTTTCGCCCCTGGTAGTCCGCGACCGAATGGACAACGGCCGACACGCCGGCCGATGTGGTCGCGTACGCTCTCTACTCTCCTTCTCTGAACCGCACCCTTCGCCCCATCTCGTCTCGTCTGCATCCAAGTTGGCGCCAAGGACTCTACGTCCCAGTTGAACTGTGACGATCTGCGTTCGTGAGCGACTTTAACGCGGAACCCGTCCATTCCCCTGTAAACGTTGTCACGTTCGTCATGGGCTGAACCGTGATCGATCCCGGACGCCCGTCCTCCGCCTACCCGGAGACGTTTGAACCACCAGGGTCGTCGTCGAGGGTCCGCCGCGAAACCGACAACCGGCCCCGGCAGACACGGAGTCTCCCATGATGCCGGCCTTCTTCTCGTTCCGGACGGAAACGGGTTCTCGTGATCGTGCTGGCCACGACTACCGATGGTGGCCCCGATGCACCGGCGATGAACGACCTCGTCGCCGAGGCCAAGCGACGTGCACTCGACGGAGTCGGACGATGACGAGGTCGAACTCCTGCGTCGAGTTCCCGGTAAGACTCGATATCACTGTCCCTCAGGAACAATCTGAATCGTGCCCCGCACCGGCAGCGTTTCGGGGATGTATGCGTTTTCCAACCGGGCGAAGGCGTCCGTCCGACGTCAACACGACTATCTCGTCAATCGACACACGGTCGGAGACCACTTTGTACAAAGTACAGTCGTCAGACGACTTTCCAGTTAATGCTCAGACAATCTACGCGAGGATCTTTTCATGGGTTTATCTTGGATTTTACACCGCGAGATGCAAGTCTCCGAGACAGCCTAGTCTGAATTCGGCTACAACCCAATCAAATTGAGAACCACAATTGCTGAAGCCGATGGGATAGGCACCGCGAAGCGACTCCTGCAAGACCGGACAATCTCGGATGGTTTCTAATAGCCCCCAGCGAGCACGGAAGACTTGATTCGACTGTCGAACACGTGGTCAACAGCATCGAACTCCGGGAACTGTTTGACGAGAGGGACTGCCTTGTTGCCCGAGACCGAATGTTGCAGTTCCGGAAAGGCCAAACAAATATAAAGTTCTAGGGCGCCCCGTCGACCCCCACAGGTTCGTTCGAGGCACCCGCGTTGTTGGTGGGAGGGTAATCGACTCTCAACGATGCCGACAAACGCAACTCAAAGCGCCCAATACTTGTATAGAGCGGAACGTTCGGTCACTGGGTCGCCGGAGAAGTCACTACCGACCTCGCCCGAACTGGAGAGAATGACAAGAGCGGCTAGCGACGGTTCTGAGCGGCGAAAACAGTCCTCAGACAGGAGATCTAGCAGCCTGCCTAATCCGTTGACGGCATAGGGAAGGTTTGCCGCGGCCCTGAGATCACCATACGTGGTCGTGCCCCCACGTCGCGCAGTTTCGATCAGGTACTTGCGTACCGCCGGGAGAAAACTCAGGGCAGTGTTCGTAACCGTGACTACACGGTTCTTGACGACTATCTTCTCACCCAGTTTGAGACGCACGAGGAGTCCTTACAGTGTTGTTCGCATGGTCGAGCCGATTTCCTATGCTACATCCTAGCGAGGTGGCACCACCTTGTTATGAAAGCACTGATGCCCGAGGCACGATCAGCCTGCTACCCGTCCGTGGATGGTCATGGGCAGGGAAATCCCCGAAACAATTGCGGGGCTGGGTGAGACCCCACTCACGTCCTTGCTAGTCGGCGGCCGCGAGTGAGATGAATAATTCGCGGGCAGACTTGGCCGTGCTGATCATCGACTCTAGGCCGCAACCCGAGTCGACAAAATTTTCCGTATTAGCGCCAAGCGCGCATCCGCCTCAAGCTACGCAAACTCCCCACCAATCGTTTTGGCCGAAGCAACCGGCCCGAAAGCGCCCTCACCCTGGCCATAAACGTCTCGATACGTCCACCGTCGTCGAAGACTACGGCGACGCATTAGGTCTCGAAGTCATTTTGATAATCCTAGCGGCGGCCTTTGGCGATCTCCTGCAGGTATTCGTAGTTTACTACGACCCGTAGAAACTCACGGACGGTCGCCGACGTGATCGCATTGCCTCGTACGACGTGGAGGATAGCGGGGTGATTAGGTCGACGTCGCCGGCCTGGTTCGCTTCGACGGCGTCGTGGACCCACGCTTCCGACGCCGTTCGGAACGGCTTGCATTTTCAACTCCTAGTAGTGGCTTCCACAATCACCACATCCAACCGCCTCGGCCCATGGACACCCTCAACCCGGTTCAACTCGATGTCACTCGTCGCACTCGGCCCACTCACGAACGTCAACGGCCGGGTCGCATCCAACACAGCAAACGCCTGCGGAACGGTGTCGACCACCTGCTCCGCCCTCACGATGCAGATGTGGTGATCGGGCACCAGCGTCAACGCCCGCCGGCCCTGCGCGACGCCGGCGTCGAGAACGATCGTCCCCGTCGCAGCAATCCCTATTCGGCAACCTGTGACCACCGCGTCGACACTGTCGAGTTCGTCGACCAACAGTCCGGTGTCCGGCACCGTCGATACACCCTCGACCCACGCAGAAGGTAGGTCGACCGGCACCACCACCCGCGCACCCTCGCCCAGCAAGCTCCGAACCGTCGACCCGATCTCCGACTCCGACACCCGAAACACCTGCGCGCGGTAGTCGTCGACAGTCTCGGCGAAGCGGTCCACGTCGCCCGGTCCTACCAGCGGTGCACGGTCGTAGTCCCGCGGAACCTCGGCGCCGACAACACCTCCCGCCGTCGCCGATCGGATCCGCTCGAAGATCACATCTTTACTGCTCATGGGTACGCGCCCACCACTCACGGAACGTCTCCTTCGGGGGCGCGGGCATGTCCCGGCTCGTCGTCCACAACGACCCCGGGAACGGAAGGGACTCGATATGCCCCTTCTTCCCCGCCAACAGCCGCCCGACACCGGCCGCCTTTTCCGCCATCCCGAAGCGCTTGGGCGAGTTCATCGCCCACCCCGCGGCGCGCATAGCGATCTCCTGGCCACCGGGGATGCCGCCGCGCTCGGAGTCGACCTGCTCGGCCCGCAGATGCACCAGAATATCGGGGATGTTGATGCGCACCGGGCACGCGTCGAAACACGCCCCACACAGCGACGACGCGTACGGCAGCGACGCATTCGGGTCGTCGTGACCGGTGGTCCCCGTCAGCTGCGGTGAGAGGATGGCGCCGATCGGACCCGGATACACCGAGCCGTAGGCGTGCCCACCCGTCCGCTCGTACACTGGGCACACGTTGAGGCACGCACTGCACCGAATGCAATGCAGCGCAGCACGACCCACCTCGTCGGCCAGCACGTTCGTCCGCCCGTTGTCCATCAGCACCAGGTGGAAGTTCTGCGGCCCGTCGCCCTCGTGCACCCCAGTCCACATCGAGGTGTACGGATTCATGCGCTCGGCGGTGGACGAGCGCGGCAGCAGCTGCATGAACACTTCGAGGTCGGCGAACGTCGGCACCAGCTTCTCGATGCCCATCAGCGTGATGAGGGTATCGGGCAGCGTCAGGCACATGCGGCCGTTGCCTTCGGACTCGACCACGGCGAGGGTTCCGGTCTCGGCGACACCGAAGTTCGCGCCGCTGATCGCCACTTTCGCGGAGAGGAACTTACGACGCAGGTGCTCACGCGCTGCCATTGCCAGCTCGCGCGGTTCGTCGGTGATCGAGGAGTAGACGCCGGGCATGCGGCGCAGGAAGATCTCGCGAATCTCCGCGCGGTTGCGGTGAATAGCGGGGACGAGGATGTGGCTCGGCTTGTCGTCGCCCAGTTGGACGATGAGCTCGGCGAGGTCGGTCTCGATCGCGGCGATGCCCTCCGCTTCGAGGTACTCGTTCAGCCCGGTCTCCTGGGTGGCCATGGACTTGACCTTGACCACCTCGTCGCTGCCCGTGGCCTTCACCAGGTCGGTGATGATGTGGTTGGCCTCGTCGGCGTCGCGCGCCCAGTGCACCACTCCCCCGCGGGCGGTCACGTTCGCTTCGAGTTGTTCGAGCAACTCTGGCAGGCGCGACATCACGTCGGTCTTGATGGCGCTGCCGGCGAGTCGCAGCTCCTCCCAGTCGTCGCATTCAGCAACAGCATTGAGTCGCTTCTCGCGGATGGTCTTGGTGGCGGCGCCGACGTTGTGGCGCATCTGGGTGTCCTGCAGGGCGCGTTTCGCCGCTTTCGGAAAGCTTTCGTCGCCCCGAATGTTTCCGATACCGGGGGATCCCAAGAAGGTGGTCACACTGCCTCCGTCGACGCGAGAATTTCGGCAAGGTGCACGGTCTTGACTCCGGTCCGCATGCGCGACAGTCCGCCTCCGATGTGCATGAGGCACGAGGAGTCGCCCGCGCTGCACACTTCGGCGCCGGTGGAGAGCACGTTCGACATCTTGTCCGAGAGCATGGCCGTCGATGTCTCGGAGTTCTTCAGCGCGAACGTTCCGCCGAAGCCGCAACAGGATTCGGCTTCGGGCAGTTCGACGAGCGTCATCCCTCGCACGTTGCGCAGCAGTTCGAGGGGCTTGTCGCCGACCCGCAGCATGCGCAGCGAATGGCAGGTGGGGTGGTAGGTGACGCGGTGGGGAAAGTAGGCGCCCACGTCGGTGACACCGAGGACGTCGACCAGCAGCTCGGACAGCTCGTATGTCTTGGCAGCGACGGCTTCCGCTCGGACGGCCAGGTCCTCGTCACCGGCCCGCCTCGCGACCATCGCGTGTTGGTGTCGAACGGAACCGACGCACGAACCCGACGGGGCCACCGCCACATCCCACGTCGCATGCTCGAAGACCTCGACGTGGTGACGGACCAGTGGCGCAGCCTCTTTGAGGTATCCGGTGTTGACGTGCATCTGCCCGCAGCACGTCTGATCGGCCGGGAAGACGACGTTGTGGCCGAGCCGTTCGAGCAGCGAGACCGTCGCTTTGGCCGATTCGGGGAACAGGGCGTCCGCCAGACACGTGGCGAACAGAGCGATGCGCATGGAGCCTCCAGAACGTGTGGTCTGACCACAGTAACCCCTGTGGTCTGACCACACCAGCTATTCTGCGAACATGCGCGCACACGAGGTGGTTCTCCACCGCATCGAGCAGGACCTGGCGGCGGCCCGGCTCCGCGTCGGTGACCGGTTGCCGGCCGAACGCGCGCTGGCGGAAGAACTGGGCGTCGGCCGCAGTTCCGTTCGGGAAGCCATCCGGGTGCTGGAGGCTATGGGCGTCGTCAAGACCTCGGTCGGGTCCGGGCCCGACGCGGGAGCGATCGTGGTCGCGGACCCGGCCACCTCCATCGGCTCGGCGCTGCGCCTGCACATGGCGACGCAGTTCCTGCCGATCGCCGACGTGGTGCAGACTCGGGTACTGCTCGAGTCGTGGGCGCTCCGCGAAGCCGCGGACCGCACGCCCGACCTCACTGCCATCGACGCGCTGCTCGACCGGATGGACGATCAGAGCCTCGAACCCGATCAGTTCCACCGACTCGACGCCGAGCTGCACGTGCGGTTCGCCGGGCTGGCGGGCAACGTGCTGATCGAGGCCATGATGACCTCGCTCCGCGACTCCATTCACGGGTACGTCATGGATGCCGTTCCGATGCTGGACGATTGGTCCGCCGTGGCGGTGACTCTCCGCTGCGAACACCGTGGCATCGTCGATGCGCTGCGCCGCGGTCACGGCGCGAAGGCCGCCACTCTGGCGCGCGAGCACATCGAAGGTTTCTACGCGTTGATGCGACTCGACTGAAGCTCAGGAGTCGACGGTCAAGCCCTTCGCCTCGAGCACGGGCCCGAGTCCGCTGACCTGGATGGGTGTCTCGCCTCGCTTGTACCGCTCGATGAAGTCGGCCTCGGCGGCGTCGCGTGCGCGGCATGCGTCGATGGCGCTGCGCACCTCTTCCCGGCGGGTGAGGACCACGCCGTCGCAGTCGCCCTTGATGACGTCGCCCGGCCGCACCAGCTGCCCACCGAACACGAGCGGTTGGTTGATCGGTCCCAGCGATTCCTTCACCGTTCCCTGAATGCAGAGGTACTTGCTGAACACCGGGAATCCCAGCTCGCGAATCTCCCGTGAGTCGCGCACGCCGCCGTCGGTGACGAGCGCGGCGATACCACGTGCCACACAGGCATTGGCGAGAACGTCGCCGAACTGCCCGGCCGGCTGATCACCGGACGAGACGATCAGGACGTCGCCGGGCTGGGCGTAGCTGATGGCGACCTGCAGCATGATGTTGTCGCGCGGGTGGCACACGACGGTGAAAGCGGAGCCGCAGAAGGACATGTCGCGGTCCAGCGGCTTGATGGCGTCGTCGAAGGCGCCGGAGCGTCCCTGCGCCTCGTGGATGGTGGCGGCGGAGAAGGCTCCGAGTTCGGCGATCAGCTCGGAGTCCGCGCGGTCGATCTTGGTGGTGACGTGATGCATGTCGAAGTCCTATCGGGTCAGTGCGGCAACGGCTTTGGCGATGTTCTCCGCGGCGGAGCGGAGAACGTTCTCGGAGGTGGCGAAGGAGATGCGGAAGTACCCGTCGGCCCCGTACGCCGAGCCCTGAATGGTGGCGACGGAAGCGTGGTCCAGCAGGTACAGCACCACGTCCTGGTCGGTCTCGAGTTGGGTGCCCTCGGGGGTGTGCGAGCCGATCAGGTCGGAGCAGCCCACGAACAGGTAGAACGCACCCTGCGGCAGTACGGGAGTGAGGCCGTCGATGTCGGTCAGCAGCTCGAACGCGATGTCGCGGCGCTGCCGGTACGAGGCAACCGACGTGGTGACGAACGACTGGTCCCCCGTCAGTGCCTCCGCGGCCGCGTACTGACTGATCGACGACGGGCACGACGACGACTGCGACTGCAGCTTGTTGATCGCGGCCACCAGTACTGGGTCACCCACGCCGAAACCCAACCGCCAGCCGGTCATCGCGTACGACTTGGAGACGCCGTTGGTGACGAACACTCGATCGCGCAGATGCGGGGCGACGGCCACCAGGGTGGGTGCCGGTTCGTCGAGATAGCTGATGGCGTCGTAGATTTCGTCTGAGAGCACGTGCACGTGCGGATGACGATCGAGCACCTCGGCGAGGGCCCCGAGCTGAGCAGCGCTGTAGATCGCACCGGTCGGGTTGGACGGGGTGTTGAGCACCACCCACCGGGTTGCCGGTGTGATGGCGGCTTCCAGACGCTCCGGGGTGAGGAGGAATCCGTCGGCCTCGGGGCAGTGCACGATCACGGGGGTGCCGCCGTGTGCCGCCACCATGTCCGGGTACGAGACCCAGTAGGGAGCGGGGACAATCACTTCCACGCCCTCCTCGACCGTCGCCATGAGGGCGAGGAAGATGACCTGCTTGGCGCCGCCGCCGATGGTGATGCGAGACGAATCGTACTCGAGCCCGGTCTTCGACAGCATCGAGGCGGTGATGGCCGACCGCAATTCGGGAACGCCGTTGACCGGGGTGTACTTGGTGGCGCCGGCATTCATCGCTGCCACGGCGGCGGCCTTGATGTGGTCGGGGGTGTCGAAATCGGGCTCCCCCACGGTCAGGTCGAGGATCTCACGACCCTCGGTCTTGAGTTCACGAACACGTTGTGCAGCAGCAACACTGGGTGACTCACGTAGTGCGGTGACGCGGGAGGCGAGCGGAACTGTCGCCATGATGTCTCCTCCGAAATTGGCTGTCAGAATTCGAGCAGGACCTTGCCCGACGACGCGGAGTCCGCGGCTACGGCGAACGCGTCGAGGGCATCGGTGACGGGAAAGGAATGGGTGATCACGGGGCCGGCGTCCAGCGACCCGTCGGCGAGAGCGAGCAGCACGTCGTCGATCTCGTCGTTGAAGCGGAACGAGCCCACCAGGTCGAGTTCGCGCGTAATGACCAACGACAGCGGCGCCGGTTGCAGGCCGGTGGGAAGCAGCCCCAGCAGGACTACTCGCCCGCCGCGGGTCGCGCCGCGAATGGCCGAGTCGAGCCCGAAGCGGTTGCCGGAGCACTCGATCACCACGTCGGCGTCGGTGGCGGCAATCGCGTCGATGTCGGTGGCGTCCAGGGTGGTGTCGGCGCCGACGCTCGCCGCGATCTCGCGTGGAAACGGGTGCACGTCGACGGCCGTGATGTGTTCGGCGCCGGCGCGTTTCAGTACCGCCACCACCAAGGCTCCGATCGGACCGCAACCGATCACCAGGGCCCGCCTACCCGCCACGTCTCCGGCTCGCGAGACCGCATGCCAGGCAACGGCAGCGGGTTCCGCGATAGCCGCTGTGCGCAGATCGAGCTCGTCGGGAAGAGGACGCAGCATGCGGGTCGGCAGCACCGACACCGCGGCGAAGGCTCCCTCGGTGTGCGGGACGTGCGCCGCACTGCCGAGGTAGGTGCAGGCCGAAGACAGGTTGGGGCGATCCGCCGGGTGACGCGCCTCCCCCGCCTTCGGTGTCGCCGGGTGCACCGCGATGGCGGTGCCGACGGCCGGACCGGAGCCGTCCGCGGCCTGACGCACGACGCGTCCCACCACCTCGTGGCCCAGAAGCATCGGCGCTTTCAGGATGGATTCACCTGCGGCGCCGTGCTTCCAGTAGTGCAGGTCCGATCCACACACACCGCCGAAGGCGACGGCGATCTCCGCCTCGTCGGGCTCGGCGTCGGGGATGGGTACCTCCTCCACGCGGAGATCGTTCGCCGCGTGGGCGACGACGCCGAGGGTGGTCCTGTCAGTCATTGCGTCGTACGAAGTCGAGCCCGCCCGGAACCTGGAAGGTCGGCATGATTTCGAGGAGGCCGATGTTGACGTGGCGGGGCGCCTCGATGGCGAACTCGATGGCGTCGGCGATGTCGGTGGTGGTGACCGATTCGAAGCCCTCGTAGTAGGTGTCCCAGGCTTCCTGCATCGCTTCGGGTGTGCCGCCCATGTTCCGGCCGAAGATCTCGGTCTCGACGCGGCCGGGGCAGATTTCGGTGACGCGGATGCGCTTGCCCTTGGTGTCGTTGCGCAGCTGACGCGAGAGCTGGTGCACCGCAGCCTTGGTCGCGTGGTACGCGGTGTGGCCGTAGAAGTTGTACAGGCCAGCGATGGAGCTGATGTTCACGACGTGGCCGAGGTCGCGCTCGACCATGCCGGGCACCAGCAACCTGCACAGGTGCAGCACCGCACGCAGATTCACGTCGACCATCGCGTCGACCGATTCTTCGGTGGCATCGAGGATGTTTCCGGTCGCGGACACTCCGGCGTTGTTGACCAGGACGTCGATCTTGAGTCCGGCGACGGCCGCGGTGAGAGCGGCGGTGTCCGCCACGTCGACGGCCAGCGGAATCATGCCGGTGCGGTCGGCGACGTCCTTCAGCTTGTCCGCGTTGCGAGCGACGCCGTAGACGGTGAGCCCGCGCTTGGTAAGCAATTGTGTGGCGTGAGCGCCCATTCCGGTGTTTGCACCGGTGACGAGAGCTGTTCGGTAATCGGTGAATGGCATGGTGTGGTCTCTCAGAGAGTGTCGCGCAGGGGTTGGTGCGCACGGTCGGTGATGGTGCTGACGGCGGCGAGGGTGCCCAGCGCGGTGATGACGGCGTAGAACGCGGGGACGTAGATGCCGAACTGCGGGATCAGCCACGTCATGAGCAGCGGGGCCGTGCCACCGAAGAGTGCCGAGGAGATGTTGTAGCCCAACCCGTAGGCGGAGTATCGAACTCGGGTCGGGAACAGCTCGACGATGAGGATGTGGATCACGGCGGTGTGGCCGGCGAAGATGACGGCCATGATGCAGGCGCCCAGGATGGCGAGCGGAACGCTGCCGGTGGCGATGAGGGCGTAGCAGGGGATGCCCGCGATGGCCATGGCGATGGCGGCGCCGGCGATGACCTTCTTGCGGCCGACGCGGTCCGACAGCGCACCCATGAACGGGATGGCAATACAGATGGCCACCAGTGACGTCGCAGTCACCATCAACGCTGTGCCGGTGGAGAATCCGATCTTGTCGCCCTTGAGGAACGTGGGCATGTACGAGAACAGGACGTAGTAGCCGGAGCCGTTCATCAGCGGGATGAACAGAGCGAGCAGCATGGCCTTGCGGTGCTCCGGCGAGGAGAACGCTTCCTTGAGCGGGTTACGCGAGAGGCCGCCCTCGGCCTTGAGCTTCTCGAAGTTGGGGGTGTCGCTGATCGCCTTGCGGATGTACCAGCCGATGATGCCCATCGGGATAGCGACGAGGAACGGCACGCGCCACGCCCAGCTGGCGAGGCCACCGCCGTCGATCGCGGTTTCGTTGAGCCACGGCGACATTGCGAACGCCACCAGGGTGCCGGTGAGCAGAGCGAGGAAGGACGCGATCTGGGCGTAGCTGGTGATCTGGCCGCGCTTGTGGGCCGGTGCGTGCTCGGCGAGGAACGTCATGGCGCCCGCTGCCTCACCGCCGACCGAGAATCCCTGCAGGATGCGCAGGAAGATCAGCAGTGCCGGTGCCGCGACGCCGATGGCCGCGTACGTCGGCAGCACGCCGATGCCGGCCGTGGCGACCGAGATCAGCAGGATGACGAACACGAGCATCTTCTGTCGACCGATGCGGTCACCGAGAATGCCGCAGACGACGGCTCCCAGGGGGCGCACGAAGAAGGAGATCGCATAGCCGGCGAAGACGAGCATCAGCGCATCGGACGACTTCGAGACATCGAAGAAGACGATCGCCAGTGCCGTCGCCATGAAGGCGAAGATGCCGTTGTCGTAGAGCTCGACGAAGATGCCGACGCATCCGGCGAGGATGACCTTGCGAATCTTGGTCGTCTCGGGCGGCGCAGGGGTGGTGCTGTCCGGATTGAGTGATGTGGTCATGCCGACTCCAGTGTGAGTGCAGATCTCGGGGTGGGTACGCGGGTGTGATCGGGGATGTCGAGTGCAGTGAAAACGGTGGTGACACGCTCGCGCAGTCGGTCGAGACTGCGTTGGCGGGCACGGTGCGCATCGACAGCACTGTCGATGTCGACCCGGGTGAAACGAACGGTGTCGCCGGGGCGCGCTTGGCCGAGGCTGTCGAGCCCCGTGGTGGTGACGACGGCGAGAACGGGATAGCCGGCGGTGACGCCGCGGCCTCGGTGCAGCACGAGGAGCTCGTCACCGGCCGGTACTTCGACGGCGCCGATGGGAACACCGCGAGAAAGCATCTCGGACTGCGCAATTCGGCGTGGCAGCGGCGATCCGGCCGCCGGTCGGAGGCGCAGGCCGATGTGGTTGCTCGCGTCGGCGACGGTGAAGTCGGTGCCCAGCAACCGAGCCGCGGTGTCGCCGAAGTCGTCGACGTCGGGACCGTCGGTGACCGGGACGGTCCACCGAGTACCGAAGGCCGGACGGTCGGCGCCCAGCGCGAAGAACGGAATGTCGAAGTGCGGGTTGCGCACCGACGGGGCGTCGAGGTGGACGTCGAGAACGTCGCCGGGGCGCAGGAACCGTCCGAAGCCGAGCACCGTGTCCGGGGCGCAGCTGCCCTGCAGGGTCGGCGCCGCGATGGAGCCGTGCACCGCGATGTACACGCGCATGCCGTGTCGGATACGCGAGACCGACAGCGTCGACTGCGCCCGCCACACGACGGGTTCCCAGGTGGGAACTCGATGACCGTCGATGTGGACGTCGGCCGGGGCTCCAGTGACGGCGACGATCATGTCCGTACCGGCGACGGCGGCGAAGTCCAGTGCGGTCAGTTCCAGCAGCGGGGCATCGGAATTGCTCGAGACGAGGGTGTTCGCGGCCTGCGCGCTGTACTGATCGAGCGCGCCGCCCACCATCTGCCCGACGCGTCCGCCGCCGCGGCGGCCGAGGTCCTGCAGAACGGACAGGCCCGCTCCGACGATCGTGATCGCGTCAGCCACGGAGATCACCCACGTAGCGATCCCAGTCGGCGACGTCGATCGGGACGAAGCGGAAAACGTCGCCGGGAGCGAAGGGAGACAACGGCTCTCGCGTGGTGTCGACCAGGGTCACCGGGGTGCGGCCGAGTACCTGCCACCCACCGGGGGCGGGCCGGGCAGAGATGACGGCCTGCGTGCCGGCGACGGCGATGGCGCCGGCAGGAACGTGAGATCGCGGGCTGCCCAGACGCGGGATCGGCATTCCGAACGCCGGGCCGTCGAGCATCGGGGCGCCGCCGGGAGATCCGAAGCAGCGCATGGTCAACGGCGTCGCGCTGTGCAGAGCAACGACATCGGCTTCGCTCACGCCGAGGTGCGAGGCGACGAACGCCAGATCCGGACCGTGTTCGCCGCCGTAGACGACGGGGATCTCGAACTCGCGGGGTTCACGGAGGGTGGCGACCGAGTTGGCGTCGAGGCCGTTGACGACGGCGTAGACGTCGGCGTGAGTGACCGTCGCGCAATCGAATTCGACCAGCGCTGCGTCGTAGGTGGTGATGACGTCACGAATGCCGAGCATGTTCGCGCGGTCGAGTTCGGCGGCGACGCGCTGCACCTGCAACCAGCGGTCCTGCGCGGACGACTCGGTGGAGACGATGCGCACACAGGAGTCGCCGCATGCGGTGACGGTCGGGGCGCTCATGCGGGACACCGCTCCCCGAGAACGGCGCGCAGCGGGGCGATGGTGACGCCGGCGTCGACGAGTCCTCGGCGCACGGCACGCGCGCTCTCGACGGCGTGGGCGTTGTCGCCGTGCAGCAGGATCGTGTCGGCGTCGATGGGCAGCGACGTGCCGTCGACGGCAAGAAGGCGGCGCTCGGTGACCAGGCGGACCGTGCGGTCGACGAGCTCGTCGACGTCGTCGATGACCGCTCCCGGTTCGCTGCGCGGGACCAACGTGCCGTCGGGCCGATAAGCCCGATCGGCGATACCGACGATAGCGACGGTCAGACCTGCGGCGCGTGCGGCGTCGGCCAAGCAGCCGTCCTGCGCGAGCACGATCAGGGTCGGGTCCACCGAGCGCACGGCGTCGACCACGGCGTCGGCGTAATCCTGCCGCGTCGCGACGAGGTTGCCGAGGCGGCCGTGCGGCGCAACGTGATCCACGCGAGTTCCATGAGCGGCGGCGAAGGCCTGCAGCGCGCCGACCTGATAGAGCACGTCCGTGCGCACCTCGTCGGCCGTCAGATCGAGTGCGCGACGGCCGAATCCGACCAAGTCCGGAAAACTGGGGTGAGCGCCGACGCCGATGCCGCGTTCGGCGCACAGGCGCACCGTCCGGTCCATGGTGCGGGGGTCACCGGCGTGGAAGCCGCACGCGATGTTGGCGGAGGTGAGCAGGTCCAGCAGAGCGTCGTCGTCGCCCATGGTCCACGCACCGAAACTTTCGCCCATATCGGCGACGAGATCGACTGAGACGGTCATGGTTCTCGCTCCTTCGTTAGGTGAATCGGACGTGTCGAGAAGGTGACGTCGATGCGTTCTCGGCTGGTGAAAAGGACGCTACGCACGATGTATCCAGCAGCGTTAATATGCGTTGTGGGTGGTGTGATACAAAAGCGCTATGGCCTCTGACCAGCAGTTTTAGGTAGACCGTCACCACGGTTCGCCTAAACTCTGACAACGCCGTATCCCGCGTGAAACGGTGCGGAAACATCGGTGTGTAGACGGCGAGAGGAGTTCGAACAGCAGATGGACACTCGACGCCTCTATTCGTTCGTCAAGATCGTCGACGCCGGCAGTATCACCCGTGCGGCTGACATCCTGCACGTCGCCCAGCCCGCTCTCAGCCAGCAGATGGCCGCGCTCGAAACTCAGTTCGGACAGCAGTTGTTGGTGCGGAGCAAGCAGGGCGTCGAGCCGACCGACGCCGGCCGGGCGCTCTACCGCCACGCGCAGGTGATCCTGCGGCAGGTGGAAAGCGCTCAGGCAGAGGTCAAGGTGGTCGGGCGGGAACTCGCCGGCGGTGTATCGGTGGGGCTGGCCCCGTACAGCACGGTCGCGGCGATCGCGCTGCCGTTGCTCGAAGCGGTGCGCGCGCGATACCCGAGCATCCTGCTGCACATCAACGAGAACTTCGGCGGTGTACTGAGCGAAGCCATGATGACCGGCCGCATGGACATGGCGCTGCTCTACGACGCCGGCCCGATCAAGGGCGTCACATTCGAACGCCTGCTCACCGAGGAATTGATGGTGGTCGCGCCGGCGGGCACGGGCCTACCGGGTGAGACGGGAAGCGCTGTCACCCTGGGCGATCTCGAAGAGGTCGATCTGCTCCTTCCCGGACGCATGCACACGATCCGCAAGGTGGTGGAAGCGGCGTTCGAGAACTCGATGACGCCGCCGAAGATCGTCGCCGAAGTCGAGTCGGTCACCCTCATGGCGCAGGCGGTGCGAAGCGGGCTGGGCGCCACGGTGATTCCACTGTCTGTCGCCCGCCGCATGATGAACGTGCAGGGTTTGGAGCTACGGCGAATAGAACCGTCGATCGAGGTGCGGGTGTCCCTGGGAGTGCCTGCGAGTCAACCGCTCTCGGCCCCCGCGGAGGCGGTGCGGGAAGTACTGCGCACAGTGTTGGCCGACTACGCCGTTTCGTCCAGTAGCCCTCAGTAGCCGCGGGTCGGATCGATCACAGCGTTCAACGTGGTGCCCGCCATGAACTTCCGTACATTGCGGCCGACATGCGCCGCCAGTGCCGCTGCCGCACCCGAATTCGGGTTGGCGACGTGCGGGGTGACGATCGCATTGGGCAGCGTCCACAGGGCATGACCGTCGGGAAGCGGCTCGGGGTCGGTGACGTCGAGCGCCACGCCTCCGATGGAGCCGTCCTGCAGCGCCCGCACGGCGGCGTCGGTGTCGATCAGCGATCCGCGGGCGACGTTGACCACCCACGCGTGCGACGGAAGTGTTTCTAACACTGCGGCATCGACGAGGTGCGCGGTCGCACCCGTCGCCGGTGCGGCCAGCACCACATGGTCGGCGCGGGGCCACACCTCGGCGACTCGAACCGCGGGAAGAGTGTCGACGGCTCCGTCGACGGGGGTGCCGGAGCGAGTCACGGCCAGGACCGACGCCCCCGACGCGTGCAGGAACGGGATCAGCGCCCGGCCGATGCCGCCGCAGCCGACGATCGCCACGGTCGCACCGTCCAGTGTGCCTACCCGCGAATCGAATTCGTCCTTGCGCCACGACGTCGCGTCGAGCTGTTCGGGTAGGTGCCGCACTCCGGCCAGAAGCAGCATGATCGCGTGCTGTGCGACGGTGCGCGAGTAGGCGCCGGCCGCCGACGTCCACATGCGTCGGTCGTCGATGATCCCCGCGTCGAGCCACGACTCGACCCCGGCCGAGGGAAGCTGCACCCACCGCACCGAGTCGGGAACCGTGCGCGGGAACGTCTCGGGCCCCGACATCCACACCCACGCCTCGGCGTCGTCGGCGGATACGAGGTCCGCGCCCTCCGCGGTGATGGCATGCGCCACTGCGTCGTCGGAGCCGGCGAGGTGAATGCGGGTAGTCATGCGTTCTCGTTTCTCATACGACGGCTGTCATGCCGCCGTCGACGTACAGGATCTGACCGTTGACGAAACCCGCTCCGGGAGAGGCCAAGAAGATGAGCGCGCCGACCAGCTCCTCGGTGCGACCCCAGCGTCCGGCGGGTGTGCGGGCCTTCAGCCACGCACTGAAATCTGCGTCGTCCACGAGAGCTCGGGTCAGTTCGGTCTCGAAGTAGCCGGGCGCCAACGCGTTCACCTGGATGCCGTGAGGTGCGAGGTCGGCGCACATGCCTCGGGTCAGCATCTTCAGACCGCCCTTGCTGGCCGCATAGGGGGTGATTCCGGCTCGACCGAGCTCACTCTGCACCGAGCAGATGTTGACGATCTTGCCGTGCCCGCGGTCCACCATTGCCCGCGCGAACTCTCGCCCGACGAAGAACGCACTGGTGAGGTTGGTGTCGAGAACGCGTCGAAAGTCGTCGTCGGAAAAGTCGAGAAGTGGTGCGCGGTGTTGAACGCCGGTGTTGTTCACAACGATCTCCACCCGACCGACCTCGGATTCGATGGCGCGCGCCGCCTGCGCGACTGCGGACGAGTCGGTCACGTCGAACGGGTAGGCATGCACGGGTGAGCCGGTCTCCGACGCGATCTGCGCGCGGGCACGCTCGAGCGCGTCGGCGTCGCGGCCGTTGAGCACCACTGTCGCGCCAGCGCGGGACAATCCGGTGGCCAGCTCGAGGCCGATCCCACGACTCGATCCGGTGACGACAGCGACCTGACCGCTGACGTCGAAGTGCTCTCGTGACATCGGATGCCTTTCCCGGATTCTGTGCCTGCGGCCGGGGTCGAATCTTCCGCACTGCGCGTCAGCACGCAATGGGCGCGGGCATACCCGTTCGCTCTGACGTCATCGCCCGTTTACAGTGCGCGCCAGCCGGGATCGGTGCTGCCGCGCACCACCAGTGACGGGCTGAACGTGAGCTGTTGAAACTCGTGACCCTCCGGCGCGGCGACCTGCTGCAACAGCAGTTCGGCTGCAGCGCGGCCCAATTCGGCGCGAGGCTGCGCGATGGAAGTCAACGGAACCGCCGCTCCGGCTGCGTAGTCGATGTCGTCGTACCCGACGATGGCCAATTCCTCCGGGACACGCACTCCGCGCTGCACGCATTCCTGCAGCACACCGAGAGCGAGAAGGTCGTTGGCGCACACGACCGCGGTGGGCCGGTCCGTCGCGTCGAGGATTTGGGCGGCAGCTTTGGCGCCCGCCTCGATGGACAGCGACGGCGCCCACAGCGTCGACATGCGGGTGCTGGCCGATTCGGCGACGGCGTCGAGGGCTCCGGATCGTCGATCACGTACTTGCCGAATGCTTTCCGGACCGCCGACGTAGACGAGGGTGCGGTGTCCGAGGTCCATCAGGTGCCGCGCGGCGAGGCGCCCGCCATGGACGTCGTCGACAGCGACCGAGGACCTGCCCGGTGCACGAGAGCCGCGATCGAGCAGGACGACGGGGGTGCCTTGGCGGTCGAGTTTGTCGAGCATCGGAATGTTCTCACCGACCGGGCTGAGCAGAATCCCTTGCACGCGTTGCTCCATGAGCAGACGCAGCTGGCGATTCTCGCGTTCCTCCGACTCACCGCTGCCGACGATGACCGTCAGCAAATCGCTTCGATCGGCGACGGATTCGGCGCCTGCCGCGACGTCGAGAAAGAAGGGGTTTCGGGCGTCGAGCACGACGACGGCGAGCATGCGGGACTGGCCGGCGCGGAGTTGGCGGGCAGCGTCGTTGCGCACGAAGCCGAGCTGAGCGATCGCCGCTTCGACGCGTTCGCGGGTGGGGGCGGAGACCATGTCGGGCTTGTTCAGCACGTTGGAGATGGTTCCCATGGAGACACCAGCGAGGGCTGCGACCTCGCGCATGCTGGCTGCCACGTCTCACCCCCTTTCTCCTGCGTTGGGGTCATTGAAACGGTTTACCGGTAGTTGCGCAAGCGTGGACACCCTGCGTGAGTTCGTGTCGGCCTCCGCCGACGGTCATGCGCGTCGATCAGCAGTTATAACTATTCAGTCACAGAGATGAGTGATCGGGGTCACGGGGTTGACGCGTGGCCCTCATCACTTCTAGCTTCTAACCACTCAATGAACCGTTTCAATCAGACGCGTTCAGATCAACGGAGGTTGCTTGCATGAGCGTCCCCAGCACGACGACGCCCACCGCTGTTCCCCTGCTCGAAGTCCGTGACGTCACCAAGTCGTTCGGAAGCGTCGCCGCTGTCTCCGGTGTCTCGTTTCCCCTCTACGGCGGGGAGGCCCACGCACTCGTCGGCGAGAACGGCGCCGGGAAGTCGACCATCGTGAAAATGCTGGCCGGTGTCCACAAGCCGGACTCCGGCACGCTCCTCTCGGGAAGCACCGAGATCACCCTCGGCTCCCCCGCCGAGGCGAAAGCGCAGGGCATCGCCGTCATCTACCAGGAACCGACGCTCTTCCCGGACCTGACGATCGCCGAGAACATCTACATCGGCGCGCAGCCCACCACCCACGGACGCATGATCGACCGCAGCGCGATGAACGCCGCCGCCGACGCCCTCTTCACCCGCCTCGGTGTCCCCCTGGACCCCGATCGTCTCGCCAGCGGCCTCTCCATCGCCGATCAGCAACTGGTCGAGATCGCCAAAGCCCTGTCCACCCAAGCGTCGGTGATCGTGATGGACGAGCCCACCGCCGCCCTCTCCGGCAACGAAGTCGCGCGGCTGTTCAGCGTCGCCCGATCCCTCTGCGCCGACGGCGCCGCAGTCCTGTTCATCTCGCACCGCTTCGAGGAAATCTTCGAGCTGTGCCAGCGCGTCACCGTGATGCGCGACGGCCGCCACATCTCCACCTCCCCGCTCGACGGCATGACCGTCGACGACTTGATCAAGCAGATGGTCGGCCGCGAACTCGGCGCCCTGTACCCCAAAATCGACGTCGAACCCGGCGCGGTGATCCTCGAAGTCCAGAACCTCTCCCGCGCAGGGGTGTTCTCCAACATCAGCTTCGACGTTCGGGCAGGCGAGATCGTCGCGCTCGCCGGACTCGTCGGCGCCGGCCGCTCCGAAGTGATGCAGTCCGTGTTCGGCGTCGACCCCCGCGATTCCGGTGTCGTGAAGGTTCGCGGCAAAGAATTGAAAGCGTCGAACCCCAAGGCTGCCATGCGCGCCGGCATCGCCCTGGTTCCGGAGGACCGTCGTCAGCAGGGCTTGATTCCGGAGATGTCGATCGAGCGCAACGCGACGCTGACTCGCTCGGCTGCGTTGGCGCGCTTCGGTTTCCTCGTCGGCGGCGCCGAACGGCGCTCGGCGTACGACTGGACCCGCAAGCTCCAGACCAAGTTCGCCCGCATCACCGACCCCGTCGGCACCCTCTCCGGTGGCAACCAGCAGAAAGTGGTGCTGGCCAAGTGGTTGGCCACCGACCCGATCGTCCTGATTGTCGACGAGCCGACCCGCGGTATCGACGTCGGCACCAAAGCCGAAGTCCACAAGATTATTTCGACGCTCGCCAGCGAAGGCGTGGCCGTCGTGATGATCTCCTCCGAACTGCCGGAAGTTCTCGGCATGGCCGACCGCGTTCTCGTCATGCGTGAAGGCCGCATCGCCGCCGAGATCGACCGGGCCCATGCCACCGAAGAGTCGGTCATGTTCGCGGCCATGGGAACGGAGTCCGCAGCATGAGCACCACCACCCCGACGGCACCGGCCGCCGAACCACTCAAGCCCGTCATCCGAGACGGCGGCTCCCTGGTGGAGAAGGTCCTGCGGATGCGTTCGCTCGGCATCCTCGCCGCCCTCGTCGCCCTGATCGCCGTCACCGCGGCCACGAACACCTCGTTCCTCTCCGGTCAGAGTGTGCGCGACCTCCTGCTCGCCGCCTCGATCATCGGCGTGCTGGCCGTCGGACAGACCGTCGTCATGATCACCAAGAACATCGACCTGTCCGTCGGATCCGTACTCGGGCTCTCCGCCTTCGCGGCCGGCTCGGTGATGAAGGGTGGGGCGCCCATCGTTCTCGGCATCCTGGCCGGAATCGTCGTCGGAACGGTGTGCGGTGTCTTCAACGCGCTACTCGTCCGCTACGGCGGGGTTCCCGCACTGGTGGTCACGCTCGGCACCATGTACATCTTCCGCGGTATCGCGTTCTTCTGGGCCGGCGGCGAACAGATCACCGCCGACGAGATGCCCGGCTCGTTCCTTGATCTCGGTACTGCCGACATCCTGGGTGTACCGGTGCTGGTGCTCGTCGCCATCGTGGCCCTGATCGCGGCCGGCATCTACCTTGCCCGCTACCGCAGTGGACGCGACCTCTACGCCATCGGCTCCAACGGTCACGCCGCCGAGCTCGCCGGAATCTCCGTCGGCAAGCGCACTCTCGGCGCGTTCGCGTTCTCCGGCGCCATGGCCGGTGTCGCGGGCGTCATGTTCGCCGCGCGCTTCGGCACCGTCGACGCAGCCGCCGGAACCGGGTACGAACTCAACGTCATCGCCGCGTGTGTCGTTGGCGGCGTCGCCGTGGTCGGCGGGGTGGGGACCGTCTGGGGAGCCGCGCTCGGCGCCCTGCTGCTCACCACCATCAACAGCTCGCTCCCGGTGCTGCAGATCGATCAGTTCTGGCAGCAGGCCATCGTGGGAGCACTCATTCTCGTCGCCATCGCGGCAGACCGTATCGCGGCAGTGCGTGCCGCTCAGCAACTTCGGAAGAGGAGCGCTCATGTCGAGTGATCTCGCCACCCGCCCCGAGGCTCCGGTAGTCAAGACCAGCCGTGTCCGAGAATTGTTGGGCAGCTGGGACACCGCGATCATCTTCCTGACCATCGTCGTCGTGCTCGGCGCGTCGGTGATGAACCCGGACTTCGGGAGCACCACCAACTTCACGTTCCTGGTGCTCGACCTCGCCCCGATCTTCCTCATCGCCCTGCCGATGACGCTCATCATCGTCACCGGTGAGATCGACCTGTCCGTCGCCAGCACCCTGGGCCTCAGCGGTGCTGCGATGGGATGGATGTGGAACAACGGCTTCACCATCGAAGCGATCATCCCGATGTGCATCCTGCTCGGCGCACTCCTCGGGGCCCTCAACGGTTTCCTGGTGGCAACGCTCGGATTACCCTCTCTCGCAGTCACGATCGGTACGCTCGCACTCTTCCGCGGACTCGCCTTCGTCCTGTTGGGCGACACGGCCGTGTCGAACTTTCCGCGCGTCTACACCTCGTGGGTCACCGGAACGATCGGCGACACCCCGATACCGAACCTCGCCATCCCGCTGGTGATCCTGGCCGTCGTGTTCGGTGCGGTGCTGCAGTTCACGTCGCTGGGCCGCAACATCTACGCCACCGGCGCCAGCGCCACGGCGGCGAAGTTCGCCGGCATCAACGGCAACCGCATCAAGTTCTGGCTCTACGTCGTGGCCGGTGCGGTCGCGGCGCTCGCCGGAGTGCTGTGGAGCCTGCGGTACTCGAGCGCTCGCGCCGACAACGGGTCTGGGCTCGAATTGTCCGTCGTGGCAGCGGTATTGCTCGGCGGCGTCTCCATCTTCGGAGGCAAGGGTCGACTCGTCGGTGTCCTGGCCGCCGTGGTGCTCCTCGCGGCACTGCAGAACGCGCTCCGCCTCGAGGACATCTCGAACGAGGCGTTGACGGTCGTCACCGGAGTTCTACTCATCGTCGCGGTGCTGCTTCCCAACATCATCACCAAAGTCCGTACGTCACTGTCTCGTCCCTGAATTCACTACGAAAGGTTCCTCATGTTCCGAACTTCTCGGCGCCTGATCCTGGCTCCGATGGCAGGGCTCGCAGTCCTGTCACTCGCCCTCACCGCCTGTGGCGGCACCACTCAGGACTCGGCAACGGAGTCGTCCGACAGCGCCAGCCGCGTCACCGGGACCGCCAACCCGGACGCACAGATTCAGAGCGGCCTCAAGTTCGGCTTCCTGCCCAAGCAGCTGAACAACCCGTACTCCGACATCGAGGTCGCCGGCGGCGAGAAGGCGACCGGAGAGTTCGGTGGCGAGTACAAGCTCGTCGGCCCCAACGACGCTAGCGCGTCCTCGCAGGTCTCCTACATCAACACCCTGATTCAACAGCAGCAGAACGTGATCGCGATCGCGGCCAACGATCCGAACGCGGTGTGCCCGTCGCTGAACCAGGCGCGCGACGCCGGCATCAAGGTGGTCACCTTCGACTCCGACGCGTCGAAGGACTGCCGCGACCTGTTCATCAACCAGGCCACCACGGAAGGCGTCGGCGAGTCCCTCGCCAAGATGACCAGCGACCAGATAGGTGGCTCCGGCAAGATCGCCATCCTCTCGGCAACCCCCAACGCCACCAACCAGAATGCCTGGATCGAGGTGCTGAAGAACGAACTCGCCTCGAACCCCGATTACTCCGGCATCGAGCTCGTCACCACCGTCTACGGCAACGACGACGACCAGAAGTCGTTCCAGGAAACGCAGGGTCTGCTGCAGACCTACCCCGATCTGAAGGCCATCGTCTCCCCGACCACCGTCGGCATTGCTGCGGCGGCACGCTACATCTCGGGATCGTCGTACAAGGACAAGATTGTCCTGACCGGCCTCGGCACCCCGAATCAGATGCGGGAGTACGTCAAGGACGGCACGGTCAAGCAGTTCGCGCTCTGGGATCCCACCGACATCGGTTACCTCGCGGCCTACGCCGGCGCAGCCCTGGCCTCCGGTCAGATCACCGGCGCCGAAGGTGAGAAGTTCACCGCCGGTGAACTCGGCGAGTACACGATCGGCGTCGACGGCGAACTGGTCCTCGGGCCGCCCACCGTCTTCGACGCCGCCAACATCGACCAGTACAACTTCTAGAGATGAACCGGTACTGCTTCACGCTGCAGCTCAGACCGGAATCGGTTCCGGAGTACTCGATGCGTCATGCCTCGGTGTGGCCGGAGATGCTCCAGGCGCTGAAAGCCAACGGCTGGAACAACTATTCCCTGCACATCCGTGACGACGGCCTGATCGTCGGATACGTCGAGAGCGAGAACCTCGACGCAGCGCAGGCAGCGATGAGCAGTACCGACGTCAACGCACGGTGGCAGGCCCAGATGGCTCCGTTCTTCACGGGCCTCGGGTCTGCCACCCCCGACGAGGGGTTCACGTTGCTGCGCGAGCTCTTCCACCTCGAGACTCAACTTGAAAGTGACGTGTCATGACCACCGCTGCTGTACAGGACATCTCGGCGCTCGCCGATTTCGGCATCGAGGTCCCGAGCTGGGCTTACGGCAACTCGGGCACTCGATTCAAGGTCTTCGCCACCCCCGGCGTCCCCCGCACCCCGTTCGAGAAGGTCGCCGACGCCGCCGAGGTCCACCGCGTCACCGGCGCCGCTCCTCGCGTCTCCCTGCACATTCCGTGGGACAAGGTCGACGACTTCTCCTCTTTGGCCTCGTTTGCCGCTGACCACGGCGTCGCACTCGGTGCGGTCAACTCCAACGTCTTCCAGGACGACGACTACAAGCTCGGCTCACTCACCAACGCCGAC
Organism: Rhodococcus sp. 320_ES; assembly: GCF_059691855.1. Taxonomy (NCBI): domain Bacteria; kingdom Bacillati; phylum Actinomycetota; class Actinomycetes; order Mycobacteriales; family Nocardiaceae; genus Rhodococcus; species Rhodococcus sp. 320_ES. The sequence continues at coordinate 51,855 of NZ_JCAWAG010000004.1, forward strand.
ACACGTATTCGCGCGAAGGCCGTGGCGCACCACCTCGAGTGCATCGACGTCATGCGCGCCACCGGATCGAAGACCCTCAAGCTGTGGCTGCCCGACGGCACCAACTACGCAGGGCAGGACTCGATTCGGGCTCGGCAGGACCGTCTCGCGGAGTCGCTGCAACAGATCTACGCCGGCCTCGACGCGGACCACACGTTGCTGATCGAGTACAAGTTCTTCGAGCCGTTCTTCTACCACACCGACATCCCCGACTGGGGCACGTCGCTGCTGCACTGCCTCGCTCTCGGCGACCAAGCGAAAGTGGTGCTCGACACCGGCCATCACGCGCCGGGCACCAACATCGAGTTCATCGTGGCGCAGCTGATTCGACACAACAAGCTGGGCGCGTTCGACTTCAACTCGCGCAACTACGCGGACGACGATCTGATCGTCGGTGCTGCGGACCCGTTCCAGCTGTTCCGCATCATGCACGAGATCGTCTCCGTCCGTGCGCATCTGCCCGAGTCGGGCATCAACTTCATGCTCGACCAGTGCCACAACATCGAACCGAAGATCCCTGGCCAGATCCGCTCGATCATGAACGTGCAGGAGGCTACCGCCAAGGCGTTGCTCGTCGACGCCTCCGCGTTGGAGAAGGCGCAGATCGACGGTGACATCCTCGGCGCCCACGCGGTCCTCATGGACGCGTATAACACCGACGTCCGTGGGCCCCTCGGCGATCTGCGCGAATCGCAGGGACTGGATCGGGATCCGGTCGCGGCGTTCGCCCGATCCGGGTACATGGAACGCGTCGAGACGGACCGAGTCGGCGGGCAGCAGGCCGGGTGGGGAGCGTGATGCTCGAACGCATCGCGCCCCGCAGAACTCGGATCGGGTTGGTCGCCGGCGGACTGGGCGCCTACTGGCCGCAGTTCCCCGGACTCCTCGAAACGCTGCAGCAGTCCGCGCAGTACGTCACCGAGCGCTTCGAGAAGCAAGAAGCAACGGTGATCGATGCCGGATTCGTCTCCGACGCGGTGGAATCCGGCGCGGCCGCGGAGACGCTGCGGGTTGCCGACTGCGACCTCGTGGTCATCTTCCTCACGACCTACCTCACCTCCTCGATGGTGCTACCCATCGCCCAACGCGTCGACGCCCCGGTTCTGCTGATCGACCTCCAACCCACCGAGGCGATGGACCACGCCACCACGGGGACCGGGGAGTGGCTCGCCTACTGCGGTCAGTGCCCACTCCCCGAGGTGGCCAACGTCTTCCGTCGCAGCGGTATCGACTTCCGTTCCGTCTCGGGCTATCTGCACGACGAGAACGCCTGGTCACGGATCGACGCGTGGGTCCGCGCCGCGTCGGCCCGCGCAGCACTCCGGCACGCACGACTCGGCCTGATGGGCCACCTCTACCCCGGCATGCTCGACATCTCCACCGACATGACGCTGCTCTCGTCGCAGTTCGGTGCACACGTCGAAGTGCTGGAGTTCGATGACCTCCGTGTTCGCGTGCAGGACGTCACCGATACTCAGGTGGGAGAACGAGTTGAGTTGGCGCGCAGCGTCTTTCACATCGACGACTCGGTGGTGGACGATGATTTCGCCTGGGGAGCCAAGGTCTCCGTCGGGCTCGACCGGTTGGTCGACGACTTCGGTCTCGACGCCATGGCCTACTACCACCGCGGACTCGACGGGGAACTGCACGAACGCCTGGGCGCCGGAATGATTCTGGGCGCCTCGCTACTGACCGCTCGGGGCGTTCCGCTGGCGGGCGAATACGACATTCGCACCGCCGTCGCGATGCTCATCGCCGACCGTCTCGGTGCCGGTGGATCGTTCACCGAGCTGCAGGCTCTGAACTTCCGGGACGGCGTCGTCGAGATGGGCCACGACGGACCGGCCCATCTTCAAATCTCCTCTGCCGAACCACTTCTACGCGGGCTGGGCGTCTACCACGGTAAACGTGGCAACGGCATCAGCGTCGAGTTCGACGTCCAACCCGGCCCGGTGACGACGTTCGCCGTCGGCCAGAACCGGGACGGCTCGTTCAGCTTCATCACCTCCGAGGGGACCGTCGTTCCGGGACCGCTGCTGCAGATCGGCAACACCACCTCCCGCGTCGACTTCGGTCGCGATCCCGGCGAGTGGACGGACGACTGGAGCGCCACCGGAACCGGGCACCACTGGGCGCTCTGCACCGGCCATCGCGCCAAGGACATCAAGGCCGCAGCAGAGTTGCTCGGCATTTCGTACACACACGTCTAATCAGGAGCTGTCTCAGTGAGCACGATCGACGATCTCATCGCCCGGTCCAACCGACTCGGCGCCGATCCGCGCAACACCAACTACGCCGGGGGCAACACCTCCGCCAAGGGCACCGAGACCGATCCGGTCACCGGTGAGGACGTGGAATTGCTCTGGGTCAAGGGTTCCGGCGGTGACCTCGGGACCCTCAAGCCGGCCGGTCTGGCTGCGCTGCGTCTCGACCGCGTCCGCGCACTGAAGGGCGTTTACCCCGGAGTCGACCGCGAAGACGAGATGGTCGCCGCCTTCGACTACTGCCTGCACGGCAAAGGCGGCGCGGCACCGTCGATCGACACCGCCATGCACGGGCTGGTCGAGGCTCCCCACGTCGACCATCTGCACCCGGACTCCGGCATCGCACTCGCGACCGCCGCGGACGGGGACGCACTGACACGCAAGTGCTTCGGTGATCGTGTCGTCTGGGTCCCCTGGCGCCGACCGGGATTTCAGCTGGGGCTGGACATTGCGTCGATAGCCGAGCAGAACCCGCAGGCCATCGGCTGCATCCTCGGTGGGCACGGCATCACCGCGTGGGGTGACACCAGTGAGGAGAGCGAAGCGCGCTCACTGGAGATCATCCGCACCGCCGAACAGTTCCTGGCGGACAACGGCCGCTCGGACCCCTTCGGTCCCCCGCTCGACGGCTTCGGCCCGGTGGAGGACCGCCGCACCCGCGCCGCCGCCCTGTTCCCCCTGATTCGCGGACTGGCGTCGACGGACCGGCCGCAGGTGGGCCACTTCGACGACAGCGACGTCGTTCTCGACTTCCTCGCGTCGTCGGAGCATCCCCGGCTGGCGGCGTTGGGGACGTCGTGCCCCGATCACTTCCTGCGGACCAAGGTGCGCCCGATGGTGCTGGATCTGCCTCCTTCTGCGCCTCTTTCCGACGTGGTGTCGAGGCTACGCGAATTGCACACCGCGTATAGAGAGGACTACGCCCGCTACTACACCGAGCACGCCGACGCCGACAGCCCCGCCATGCGCGGCGCCGACCCCGCGATTGTGCTCGTCCCCGGTGTCGGCATGTTCTCCTTCGGGGCGAACAAGCAGACCGCCCGCGTGGCCGGAGAGTTCTACATCAACGCGATCAACGTGATGCGTGGCGCCGAGTCGGTCTCCAGCTACGCCCCGATCGACGAGCGGGAGAAGTTCCGCATCGAGTACTGGGCACTCGAGGAGGCCAAGCTCGCGCGGATGCCCGCACCGAAGCCGCTCGCCACCCGCGTCGCGCTGGTCACCGGGGCGGCGTCGGGCATCGGCAAGGCCATCGTCACACGGCTCGCGGCCGAGGGGGCGTGCGTGGTCATCGCCGATCTCGATGTCGAGAAGGCGGCTGCGGCCGCTGCCGAGATCGGTGGGTCCGACGTCGCCGTCGGCATCGCGGCCGACGTCACCGACGAAGGTCAGATCGCCGCCGGTTTCGCCGAGGCCGTGTTGGCGTTCGGCGGCGTCGACCTCGTGGTCAACAACGCCGGTCTCTCCATCTCGAAGCCGCTGCTGGACACCACCCTTCAGGACTGGGATCTCCAGCACAATGTCATGGCCCGCGGCTCGTTCCTCGTCTCGCGCGAGGCCGCGCGCATCATGATCGAGCAGGGCATGGGCGGCGACATCGTCTACATCTCGTCGAAGAACTCGGTGTTCGCCGGTCCCAACAACATTGCGTACTCGGCTACGAAGGCGGATCAGGCGCATCAGGTTCGGCTCCTGGCAGCCGAGCTCGGCGACCACGGCATCCGCGTCAACGGCATCAATCCCGACGGTGTGGTCCGCGGGTCCGGCATCTTCGCCGGCGGTTGGGGCGCCAAGCGCGCCGCCGTTTACGGCGTCGAGGAGGAGAAGTTGGGTGAGTACTACGCCCAGCGCACGCTTCTCAAGCGCGAGGTGCTTCCGGAGCACGTGGCCAACGCCGTGTTCGCCTTGACGGGTGGCGAGCTGACGCACACGACCGGGCTGCACATTCCGGTGGATGCGGGTGTCGCGGCCGCGTTCCTCAGGTGAGTGCGTACGCGGCGGTCGATCTGGGGGCGTCGAGTGGGCGAGTGATGTTGGGCCGCATCGTCGACGGCCGTATCGAGCTGATCGAGATGGCGCGGTTCGAGAACCGGCCTGTGCGGTTGAACGGGTCGCTGCATTGGAACATCCTCGACCTGTACCAGAGAGTGCTGGACGGGTTGCGGTCACTGGTCGACTCTGTGGACGAGCCCCTGACGTCCGTTGGGATCGACACGTGGGCAGTGGACTACGCGCTGCTCGACGCGGATGGCCGGATGCTCGGGGTGCCGTTCCACTACCGCGACTCGCGTACCGACGGTGACCACGAGGACCTGTTCCCGCGCAACGGGATTGCTGCTTTACCGTTCAATACGGTGTTTCAACTGCAGACCGAGCGTCCCGACGTGTTGGGTGTAGCGGCTCGCCTGCTGATGATCCCGGACTTGTTGGCGTACTGGCTGACCGGTGTTCAGGTGGGCGAGGTGACCAACGCGTCGACGACGGGTCTGCTCGATCCAGTGACGAGGACGTGGGACCGTGAGTCCATCTCGTCACTGGGTCTACCCTCCGACGTGTTTCCCTCTCTGGTCTCTCCCGGCACAGTTGTCGGCGCGCTGACACCGGACGTTGCAGAGCTGGTGGGCTCGAGGTCGTCCGTCGTGGCAGTGGGCACGCACGACACGGCGTCGGCGATCGTCGCGGTGCCGGCGTCGACACCCCGATTCGCCTACATCGCCTCGGGGACATGGTCGTTGGTGGGCGTCGAGACGCAGGAACCCGTCGTCACGGAGCAGGCCCGCGACGGCGGGTTCACCAACGAGGCGGGCGTCGACGGCACGGTCCGCCTTCTGCGCAACGTCATGGGGATGTGGTTGGTGCAGGAGTCCTTGCGGCAGTGGGAACGCGAAGGACTCTCACTGTCGCTGACCGAGTTGTTGACCGAAGCGTCGTCGTTGGCCGGGACTTCGGTGATCGATCCGGACCTGCCGGTGTTCCTACCGCCCGGTGACATGCCGTCGCGCATCTCAGCCGAATGCGCATCGGCGGGGGTGCCGGTGCCGTCGACGCCCGCCGAGACAATCCGGTGCATCATGGACAGCCTCGCCGCCGCCTACGCCCGATCCGTCCGCACCGCAGGCGAGTTGGCGGGCATCGACGTCGAGGTGGTGCACATCGTCGGAGGCGGGTCGCAGAACGCGCTGCTGTGTCAGCTGACTGCCGATGCCACCGGTCTGCCCGTCGTCGCGGGTCCGGTCGAAGGGTCCGCGCTGGGAAACGTCCTGGTGCAGGCGCGGGCGGCCGGGGAGATCACGGGCGGGTTGGCAGAGATGCGGGCCGTGGTACGCGAGTCGTTCGAGTTGGTGGAGTACAGGCCCGCCCCGTAGCGGACTCAGGGGCACCCCGACACCGGTGGATCGACCGAGGGTGCCCCTCACTCCGGGTCGGTGGCGACGTCGTTCTGCGCTGACACCGACCCGAGCCGTCCGAGGGCAACACCGTCAGTCGTCGCGACCGGCCGTTCGGATCCTGCGGGCTTCGGCCAGGAGAGCGTCGACGACGGCGCTCGTCGACGCCGAGCGGTGCTTCATGGTCACCGCGCAGGTCATCCGTCCAGTCCAGGCAGGGTCGTCGACCTGCACCGTGGTGACCCCGTCCGGTACGGTGGCCGCCGCAATCTCGGGTATGACCGTGATACCCAGTCCCGCTGCGACACAGCCCAAACGAGCCGACCACTCTCGTATCCGAGCACCGATGCGCGGCTCCGGCAGGGTAGGCCATGCGCCGAACTGCGGGTCGTTCCGAGCACCCTTGCCGACGATCCACGATTCGTCGGTCAGTTCGTCGACGTGTGTGCGGCCCTGGTGCGCGAGCCTGTGCTCGACTCCGACTGCGACCAAAAGCTTCCCGTCGACCACCGTGTCGACACGCAGTCCGTTCAGGTCGTATTCGTGCAGCCCCTGCCCGACCGCGATCACCGCCACGTCGATGCGGCTGGCGCGGAGCTGCCGCAGCTGCGCCGGGGTCGAACTCTCCACGATTTCGACGACCAGGTCCGAGTGAGACTGGCGAACTCGAGCAACCGCGCGCGGCACCAGAACCATTGCGGCAGTCGGGAATGCGCCGATCGATACCCGGCCGGTGAGCGAATTCTCGACATCGGCCAGATCGCGGGTCGCCGCATCGATTTCGTGGAGCACGGTCGCCGCGCGTGCCGCGACGAGCGTTCCCGCTGCCGTCGGACGCACTCCGCGGGCGCCGCGCTCGAACAGGGTTGATCCGGTGGCTGCTTCCATCGCCGCGATCTGACGCGAGATCGCCGACTGGGTGTACCCGAGAATCTGCGCCGCGGCAGTGAACGATCCGGTCTCGAACACGACGCGTACCACCCGCAGCCCGCTCAGACTCCATTCCGTCACCCGGTCATTCGACCACAGCAATCCATGCGCATTACGCATACCCGGCATACACGATTGTCGCTGGTGGAATGGCCGGAACCGGCACACGCTTGAGAGCACCGACCGAAGGAGTACGCACGTGGCTGTCAGCAACAAGACTTGGTTCATCACCGGTTCGTCCAAGGGGTTCGGGCACTTGTGGGCGCGGGCCGCGCTCGATCGTGGTGATCGCGTTGCCGCGACGGCCCGGAACACGGCCGACCTCGAGGGCCTGGCCGCGGAGTACGGACGTTCAGTGTTGCCCATGCAACTCGACGTCACCGATCGCGAGGCGGTGTTCGCGGCGGTGCGGCGCGCAGCCGAGCATTTCGGAACGATCGACGTGGTGGTCAACAACGCCGGCTACGGACACTTCGGCATGGTCGAAGAGCTCACCGAGACGGAGATCCGGTCCCAGATGGAAACCAACTTCTTCGGAGCCCTGTGGGTGACGCAAGCTGTCCTTCCCATCATGCGAGGGCAACGTTCGGGACGAATCCTGCAGATCACCAGCGAGGGCGGCGTCCGGGCCTACCCGGGGATAGGCGCCTACCACGCGTCGAAATGGGCATTGGAGGGGTTGTCCGAGTCCCTGTGGCAGGAAGTGGAACAGTTCGGCATTCAAGTGACCAATGTCGAACCAGGGCCGTACGCCACCGACTGGCTTGCCACCGGCTCACGACACAGTGCCGAGAACGGTGCTTACGACGACGTGCGGGCAGCGACGGCCGGTGGTTTCGAGGTCGGGGAGCCGGCTGCGACCACGGACGCGATCCTGAAGCTCGTCGATTCCGACCGCGCACCACATCGGTTGTTTCTCGGCAAGACCTACGACGCGATCGTCCCCATCTACCAGGACCGACTGGACACCTGGCGCCAGTGGCAGCCCACCGCACTCGCCGCCTTCGGGCACGACGACAGGTGAGGCCGGCTCACACCAGTTCTATGACCTCCAGCCCACCATCCGCATGCGCACTCCGCAGACGCTTCTTGTCGTACTTGCCGACGCTGGTCTTGGGGACCTCGTCGATGAACGTCCAACGCTCGGGGAGCTGCCAGTGCGCGACGCGGTCGTCGAGGAACGTGCGGAGGTCGTCGGCGGTCACGGTCTGACCGTCCCGCACGACGACCGCGACCAGTGGCCGCTCGTCCCACTTCGGGTCGGGGACGCCGATCACCGCAGCCTCGCGGACGGCGGGGTGCGCCATGACGTGGTTCTCCAGTTCGACCGACGAGATCCATTCGCCGCCCGACTTGATGATGTCCTTCGACCGGTCCGTCAGCTTGAGGTACCCACCTTCGGAGATGGTGCCGACGTCGCCGGTGCGAAGCCATCCGTCGTCGAACTTGTCCGTCGAGTCGTCGCGGTAGTAGCTGCCGGTGATCCAGGGACCGCGCACCTCGAGTTCGCCGACCTGTGCGCCGTCCCAGGGAAGCTCGGTGCCGGCGTCGTCGACGAGCCGAGCACGTACTCCGGCCACGAATCGTCCTTGCGTGCAACGCAAATCGAACTCGTCCTCCGGCGAAAGCCCGGCATCGGGTCGGCCGGACGTTCCCAGCGGCGACGTCTCCGTCATGCCCCAGGCTTGAGAGATATAGACGCCGGACTTCTCGTAAAACGCTCGCAGCAGGCTCGGCGGGCATGCGGCGCCGCCGACGATGACGTCGCGCAGGCTCGACAGGTCCACCGGGTGCTCGTCGAGGTGAGCCAGCAGGGCCTGCCAGATCGTGGGGACTGCCGCTGCCGCCGTCGGTCGCAGCGTGGACATCATCTCGGCGAGCGGGGCCGGCTGCAGGAACCGGTCCGGCATGATCAGCGAAGCCCCCACCATGAGCGCGGCGTAGGGCAGGCCCCAGGACATCGCGTGGAACATCGGGACGATCGCCAGCACCGTGTCGGACTGCGCGATGGCCATCGTGTCGGTCATGCACGCCTGCATCGAGTGCAACCAGATCGACCGGTGCGAGTACACGACGCCCTTGGGGTCGCCGGTGGTGCCGGAGGTGTAACACATTGCGGCAGCGGATCGTTCGTCGAGCTCAGGCCAGTCGAACTGCTCGGGACTGCCGGAGAGGACGTCCTCGTAGGCGTGCACGTCCATGCCGTCGGGCGCCTGCACCTGCGCGGGGTCGGCACCGACGACGATCAGGTGGCGCACGGTGGGCATGGTCGGCAGCAGCGGCGTCAGGAGCGGGAGGAGGCTCGCGTCGGCGATGATCACGCGATCCTCGGCGTGGTCGACGATGTAGGTGAGCTGCTCCGGGAACAGCCGGATGTTCAGGGTGTGGAGCACCGCGCCCATCGCGGGCACCGCCATGTAGGCCTCCATGTGCGCGGAGTTGTTCCACATGAAGGTGGCGACGCGTTGGTCGTCGTCGATTCCAAGGGCGCGCAGTCCGTGCGCAAGCTGGGCAGCGCGGCGTCCCAACTGGGCGAATGTGACTGTGGTCGGGCCGGTTTCGCTCCAGGTGGTGACCTCGGCCGAGGCGTGGATCGTAGTGCCGAAGCGGACGAGTTGACCGATCGACAGCGGGGTGTCCTGCATGGTGCTCTTCATTGATCGCACACTACTTTTTCGCGGCAGGAGCGGCGGGTGATTCGGTCGAGAGCCGCCATTTCGACTTCGTCTACCCGGCGGCCTTACGAACAATGGCGGCGATTCGCTCCTCGGTCCGCTCGTCCAGTTCGGTGATGTACCAAGCGGAGGGGATGAGGAGGTCGCTCGCACCGTCGTCGACCGACACGTGCGCCTTCTCGGTCAGTCCGAACGACATGTATTCGTCGACACGAAAGAAGATCTGAACGGGGCCACTCACGGCATACCCGGCGGCGCCGTACCAGAGCTTCGGTCGGAGGGCCGGTACGGCGTCGAGAACGATCCGGTGAATGCGTTCACCGATCTCGCGGTACGGGTCCGGACACGACGCGATCTTGGCGAGCACAGCGGCTTCGTCATCCGCTTGCTTCTTCGTCTGCTTCTTCTCCGCCATGGTCGTCCCCTGTCCTGTTCGTCCGTTTCTTACGCGACATGGTAGGCGAGAACCGTCTGCCGATGTGTTCGATCGCGTCCTCGAGCTCGGGCGGGCTCACGTCCTCGACGTCCGCGCCGAAGTGAGCGAGTGACGCCGCTACCGCATTCCACGACCACGCGCCGATGCGCACGCGACACCTGTTGTCGCCCAGGTCTTCCACGCTTCCGTCGCCGATGTACGGCGCGATGGCCGACGCCTCGAGATGCACGGTTGCCTCGCCGATGCAGGTCCATTCGCCGTCGTCGCTGCCACGAAACCGTCGGCGGAGGAACTCGACGGCGGAGCCACCGGGGATCGGCCGAGGCGAGAACCGAAGTCCTGTCGGCATTTTCGGGGTGATGCGGTCCACGCGGAAGCTGCGCCAGTCGTCCCCGTCGAGATCCCAGGCGACGAGGTACCACCGCGAGTTGGACGCTATGACTCCGTGAGGTTCGACGCGACGTGGCGGTCCGTTCTGGTAGTCGAAGCGCACGATCTCGCGTGACTGACTCGCTGTAGCCAGGACGCGGAGGACATCCGGAGCGACGAGCTCGACGTGTTGGTTCGCGGGCAGCGCGCTGACGGCGAGGCCGTCGACCCGGTGCCGAATGCGCGACGGCATGACGCGTCGCAACGTCGCCAAGGCGCGGTCTGCAGCGTCGCCGATATCCGCCCCGAGAGCCGGAACCACCTGCAGCGCAACGGTCAAGGCAATGACCTGGTCGTCGTCGAGCAGGAGCGGGGGTATCCGACTGCCGGCGTCCAGGCGATATCCACCGTCGGATCCGCGTAGTGCGGCGACGTTGTAACCGAGTTCGCGCAACCGGTCGACGTCACGCCGAATCGTCCGGGGACTGACGCCGAGGCGGTCGGCCAGCAGCGTGCCCGGCCAGTCACGCGGGACCTGCAGCAACGACAGGAGGGCGAGCATGCGGGAGGACGGTTCGGACATGCTTTCAGTATTCCGCGCAATCAGGTCAGGATCTGACCTATTGCCGTGGAATCGTCAGTCGTGTCAGCAACTCGAACGAAGGATTCCCATGACAATCATCAACGCCCTCCACATCAACCTCGACGGCAACGCACGCGAGGCGCTGGAGTTCTACCAGTCCGTCTTCGGCGGTGAGATCCTCGCCTTCCCCTACGGTCAGGTCGAAGCGGGGCAGGGTCCCGGCCAGGAGGAACAGATCGCGTGGGGTCAGGTGACTGCGCCCAGCGGATTCCACATCATGGCGTACGACGTGCAGGACTCGCTGCCGTACAACCCTGGCGAGAACCCGTTCTACAGCGCGGTGCGCAGTACCGACGCCGACGAAATCACCGCCGTGTTCAACGGACTGTCCGACGGCGGCGAGATCCTGGTTCCCCTGGGCCCGGCAGTATTCTCTCCGCTCTACGGAAAGCTGGTCGACAAGTTCGGTGTGGTGTGGATTTTGGACGTCATTGCTCAGTGGGCATAGCGCGGGCAGCCTCCGCCTTGATCTGCTCGAACTGCTCACCCATTGCGGCAGCCAAAGCCGTTGCACCGGACAGGGGTCGGACCATGACCATGAAGTTGTCGATCAGCCCCTCGTCGTCGAAATGCAGGAAGTCGCAACCGGTGATGCGCTTGCCGGACACCGCGGTCTCGAACACGAACGCGTGATCCCGCCCGTCGGGGTTGGCAATTTCGCGGACGTAGTGGAAGTCCTCGAACACGCGCAGCACCCCGCGGAGGATCGCGGCGGTGATCGCCTTACCGCTGTACGGCGTGAAGGCGACCGGGCTGATGAACTCGACGTTGTCGGCGAGGAGCGCTTCGACGGCGTCGTGGTCTCGTGCTTCCACCGCGGTGCGGAAGGGGTGCATTCGTGGCTCCTCGACTGGTTGGTGTCGTCGACAGTAACCGGCCTAGGCTCCACGAGATGACGAGTCGAGCGATCACCTCGGAGTCCCTCGGCTCGTGGGTGATCAAGTGCAACCCGCGCGTCACCGACATCGAGCCGATGGTCGCGGCGGGGCGGGCCACCGAAAGATGGTGCGTCGCAAACAATTATCGCTCACGGCTGATGGCAGCCGGTCAGCCGGTCCTGTTCTGGGTCAGTGCTCATCCGCAGCGCGGGATCTGGGGCGCCGGCACGCTGACCGGTCCGGCCGAACCGGGGCCGAAGTGGACCGTGCCCACCGGCATCGTCTTGTTCGACGAGCCGGTGGTGGCTTCGTCGTTGTCGGCCGTGCATGAGCTCGCAGGGATGGAGGTGTTTCGCTCACCGCAGCAATCGAATCCGTCGTGGGTGGACAAGGAGGCGTGGGCGGTGGTGCGGGGGTTGTTGCCGGGTAAGGCGCTGCGCGATGGCGCTAGTCGGCTGGGTGGAACCGGCTGGCGGGGCGGCACGTCCAAGCAGGTGTCGGGTGTCAATCGTTGGCTCCGCGAGCACGGGCGGAGGGGGCGCGATGACACCGAGTGAAGAAACGTGACCGTGATCGATGTCGATCCGGTCGTCTACTACGACGCAGCCGCGACATGCGCTCGGCTCGCATAGAGCTACTTCACTGCAGCCGACGGACACCTGAGAGAACTCGACTCGTGTGGCGGTATGGCCGGCAGTTACGACGAAGCCACGGCATGGGCGCAGTCGTACGACGCCCGAGCAGCTGAAACCGTTGACTTGCTCAGGATATTGGCCGAAGCGTTGCACCACTACGGCGAAGTCCTTCTCCAACTCGGATTCAATCACGCGACCGCCGATTATGACGCTGCACGGGGACTCGGGCCCAGTGTCGGACTACCGCCCGTCAAACCGGCAGCGCTGTCGACTCCAGGGTTCGTCTGCTGGATCCCGCTTCCATCCGCGGGTGGGGACGGCGGTCTTCTCGACGACGGGTTAGGCCTCGTCGAAAAGATCGGGCTAACGGTTCCAGACGGTGACACCGACCGACTGAACGCTGCCGCGCAAGCGTGGAGCGCAATCGCATCCGATGCAGCACTGTCCAGCTTGCCCGATGAGATCAACAAGCTCGCCTCCGCTTTCGAGGTGATCACCGCACCGGAAACGGAGTTCATAGATGATGACCTCCGCGCTATCCGGGGGTCCGCTGACGATGTCCTGTCGGCTCTCGGCGAGATTGCGACGAGCTGCGACGAGCACCGCCAAGCTCTCGACGAACTTCGAAATAACTTGCTCGAAGAGCTCGAGGGGCTGGCGCAGGACCTGCTGAAGGAATTGGCGATCACCGCCGCCGTGGGGATTGCGGCATCACTCATAACGTTCGGAATCGGTGCTGCAGCCGCGACCGCCCGAGCGGCGACCGTGGCAGCACGATTCGCGCAGCCGCTTCGGCGCATCATCGAGGTCTGGAAATCGGCGAAAAATTTGAGCCGCGGCGTGAAGGAGGAACGCGACCTCGGGCGGCGTCGGAACGAGTTGGAGCGGATCAAGGAGATTGGCGGAAGGGACAGTCATCAGCCTCATTCGACCCCGGGCCCCGCACCGGCTCGCGTCGACCCACCGCAGCTGAGAATCGATACTCGTCAGATCGAAAAGAAGTTCAAACACGCCGAAGACTTCGGCGTCACGTCGCCGCGCGGAAGCAACGCCTTCCAGGAATACGAGGGGAAGATTCGACAGCATTTGGAGGACCCACAAACGTCACATATCGAAGGAACATATCGCGGTGATCCTGTAGTGCTGAACTATAATTCGGACAGCGGACTGGTAGTTGTCCAACAGGTGGACGGCACGTTCGTCAGTGGATGGCGTATGAGTGCCGAACAACTCGCCTCAGTCTCGGAAGAAGGTCGACTCTTTTGATCAGTAACGCCAGGCGGCAAGCCGAGATCTTCATGCCGATCATCCGCAGCTTCGTCAACAAGCAGATTTCGGCTGCTGAATTCGAAACTGAGTACCTCAGTTTCGTCAAGAGCATGCCCGAACGGTTGGAGCCTTCTGTTTCGAGGGCAGTGAATCAATTGTTCGAAGACGTCGATGCATTCGTCGAGGACGACGATCTGCGGGATCCCGGCGACTTGACCGAGGAGCAGTTGTTGCATTCCGCCACAGCAGCACTCCACGCGTTGGAGGCGGCAACCTGACGAGATGCGGACCTAGCAGCAGTTCTTCGGAAAGCGTTACCAACCGGGATCAACCCCGCCCCTGCAACTTCTCCACCGCCTGCTGCATTTGAGAGTTGAGCCGATCCGTCGCCTCGTCGAACATCTCGCGCGCAGCAGTCATGGTCATCGACCCCAGCTCGTCGCCTTCCAGCGCCTGCAACTCCTCGAGGTCGGGCTCGCTGTGCTTCTGGATCCAACGCATCCGCTCCAGCTCCCGCTGCATCGAAGCGAGACCGTCGTAGTAGCTGCGCAAAGCCGACAATCGGGCGATCAACATTTTCTGACGGTCGGCTAGCGCCGTTTGCCGCTCCCGGTAGAGCTGCATGACGGCGTCGTCCTGCGCGAGGTGTCCGGTCGGTTCGTCCAACCGCTCGTACGCCTTCTCCAACAGATAGGCGCTCCTGGCGATCGCAGCGATCTCCTCGGGGAGGTCGATGCGCACAACACGATGAGCGACCTCCCGCGCGGTCCACGCGTCGAGCCCCTCGATAGCTGCCGCCACGACCACCGCCGCGACAGCCACCCGGCCGCGAACGGACGATCGAATTGCCTTGATGCGAGCCGATTCCGCCGCATCCAGCTTGGCGGTCGCACCCCGGCGGCCGACGACATGACGCACTCGATCAAGTCGCTTTGCCTCGGCAAGCCTGTTCGCATCGGCCTCACCCACGACGGACCGCCACGCGTCGAGCGTCAGCCGGACGTATTGCGTCGCTTCCGACGTCGTCGACTCGGACCACGAGGGCTGAGCAAGGCCGACCACGGCGTCGTCGATCGCTCGTTGGTCTTTGGAACGTCGATCGAATGGGTTCCTCACGATGTTCTCGCCCTTCGTGTGCGTCTCTTCGGCAGTAGTCTTCCGTATGGACGGACTCACGACGAACATCCGCGTGCGACGCCGAGTCGACGACGATATGCCGGTCCTGCTTCCCATCTTGCAGCGGTCACACGAATTGTTCGCGTACCCGGTTCGCGCATCGGTGGTGAGAGCCGATTGGCTCGCGAGGGCCGGTGAGCTCGGAGCGTGGGTCGCCGAACACGACGGGCGCGTCGTCGGCCACATTGCGTTGCACCCGACGGCTGCGCCAGGGCTCGACGCCGGTGAGGACGACGCGAGCGCGCAGTGGCAGCGGGCCACCGGTGCCGCCGTCGACGAGCTGGCCGTCGTGTCGCGGTTCGTCACCGACGGTTCTGTGCCGGGCAGTGGGACGGCCTTGTTGGAACATGCGGTTCGGGCAGCGGACGAGGGAGGCCGAGTGCCGGTGCTGCTCGTCGACCCGAATGGCGACGCTCTCGGCTTCTACCGTCGTCGGGGGTGGCGCGAGATCGGAACGTCGGTGCAGCAGTGGGGCGAGCACCGAGTCGAAGCGGTGTTGATGGTCGCGCCCGGCAGGTGACGTGACCGTCGACTCGACTCGAGCAATCTTGTCGGACCCAAGACATACCCTCCAGGCACTTACATCCTGGGGGGATACCGATGAGCAAGAATCGACGACGAGCAAAAGCCAACAAGCGCGTAACGACGGACAAGCGACTACGAGCTGCAGCATTGTGCTGGCCAGACGTCCTCTGGAAATTCTCTGACTGGTTGATCGAGACCAACTGTGTCGCAGACGCATTGGCAGCCTATTCGACGGCGGTGGCGGTCGACCGATCGGCGCGCGAACGCAATCTCGTCGTGGTCGGCGCAGAACTCCCGTTGGAGCTGTTCGACGTCGAGGACTACACCGCGGACTACGTCGACGACTGCGGCCATATGCCTTGGACGTTCGACGCTTTGGCTGAAGCGATGGGACTGTTCGCCAACTTTGTTGTCGCGCAGCGTATCTCGCCGACGCAGACGGACATGATGGCCGAAGACCTCACCCCGCTTCACCCACTGCGAGCAACACCGGCTTCAGTACGCCTGTCGACGCCAATCGGCCCGACAGCACTGACGTCACACCTACAGCAGGTGGCGTGCTGGTTCGAGGACAACGGGAGTGTTCCGGATTCGTGCCTCGGACATCCGAACACAAGCGCTGGCATTCGCGGGGAACTGAACTCGGTGGGCGGCCTGGACGCGGTCAGCGAGTTCATGTCGAGGATCAAGTACCGCGTGGTCATCGCGACGGCGCTGGGCATCGACCTGTTGGCAGGTTCCGGCGCCTCACACGTCAGTGGTACCGAGTTCGAGTCTTGGCTTCGCACACCGACCCAGGACCAACTTCATCGCATGCTTGTCGAGGCGTATTCGGCATGCTTGGAGCCGATCGTGGACTTCGACGACACGCAGATCAAGTTCGAGGTGGCCGCATCCGCCGCCGCGTTGTGGTTCACGCTCGTCCGCTCCTTGGTCGATGATCCGTTCCGCCATGGCGACCTGATGAACACGGGAACTGGCACCGACTCAAAGAGTGTGGGGCTCTGGATGACCCTACGTTTCCAAACCATGATCGAACTCGGATTGGTCGTCCCGGTGAACGGAATGTTCTGCGTCCCCGACACCCACGCGCCGGCCCTGCTCGAGGCACTTGATCGCGGCCGCACTCGACGGGCGGGGGTGGCCGCGTAAAAATGGTCGACGAACCACACGCGTGGCGCCATAATGGCGCCATGCCCAGTGTTCAGATCAAGGATGTACCCGACGAGGTCCACGCAACACTCCGTCGGCGGGCGGCAGCGGCACACCAATCTTTGCAGGAGTACCTGCGCTCACGTCTGATCGCGGAGGCGAGCCGTCCGACAGTGGACGAGATTCTGGACCGCGCCGCCACTCGATCCGGGGGAAGTGTGTCCATCCAGTCCGTCAACGCTGCCCTGCGGGAGGATCGTGATCGTCATTGACGCCGGGGTGCTGGTCGTTGCCCTGCTCGACGACGGCGCGGCTGGCAGCGCAATTCGAGCACGACTCAGAGGTCAGGAGATGGCTGCGCCCGAGCTGGTGGATCTCGAGTGTGCGTCTGTCGTCCGCCGCTTCGTACGGAACGGTGACGTTACCGTCGACCGAGGATTGCTGGCACTCGACGACCTCGAAAGCCTCCCCGTCAAACGGACGAGTCATTCGCCCTTGATCAGTCGGTGCTGGGAGCTCCGGAACAACTTGTCGATGTACGACGCGTCCTATGTTGCGCTCGCGGAGGCGATAGAAGCACCGCTGTGGACCACTGACGCGCGTCTTGCTCGATCTCCAGGGACGTCATGTCGATTCGAACTGATATCCACCTGACCGCGCTCGTATGGCCGGACGGACCGAGAACGACGACACTGAATCCATGACCATCGGCACAGACCAGATCCGCGTCCCCTCCGACCCGAGGGCCGACGACGCACTCATCGCCGACTTCGTCACCATGTCGACGTTCGGTGCCACGCCGGCCGGTGGTGTCGAACGACAGGCCGCCACCGAAGCCGACGGCGCCAACCGAGAGTGGTTGTCCACCTGGCTCACTGAGCGAGGCTTCGAGGTGTCGTACGACCGCATAGGCAATCAGTTCGGTCTGTTCGAACTGGTTCCGGGGGCGTCCTACGTTCTGGCCGGATCGCATCTGGACTCGCAGCCACGCGGCGGCAAGTACGACGGCGCCTACGGTGTCCTCGCAGCCGCGCACGCGATGAATCGGCTACGGAAGTATTTCCTCGAGCACCCGGGTACTGCCCGATACAACCTGGCGGTCGTGAACTGGTTCAACGAGGAAGGGTCGCGCTTCAAACCGTCGATGCAAGGGTCTGGGGTGTTCACCGGCAAGATTGCGCTCGAAACCGGGCTCAGCACAACAGATTCGGACGAGACAACGGTCTACGACGCGCTCTCGGCACTCGACATGCTAGGCGACCGCGACGTGTTCACGGTGGGTGATCACCACACCCCCGGTGGGCTCGGAGTGGCGTCGTATGCGGAGATTCACATCGAGCAGGGGCGCGAGTTGGACAAGGCCGGCGTCACGATGGGTCTCGTCGACTCGACATGGGGCGCAAACAAATACGAGATCTCCGTGGTCGGCTCTCAAGCACACACCGGCGCGACAGCCATCGCGGACCGACAGGACGCGCTGTACGGCGCAGCCCTCGCGGTGGTGGCGCTGCGAGACCTCGCCGATCGGTACGGCGACAGCCTCCACACCTCGTGCGGGCAACTGACCGTATACCCGAACTCGCCGGTGGTCGTCCCGCGCGAAGTACACATGCACTTGGATCTACGGTCGTCGTCGGACGAACTACTCGACGAGGCGGACGAGGCCTTGAACAGGGCGTTCGCCGAGATCGAACTGAAGGCCGACGTCGAGATCCAGCGCCGCTTCGCGCACACCTGGAAGGGTCACACGTACACGCCCGAGGGTGTCGAGTTGGCCGGCCGCGTCATCGACGACCTGGGGATCAGCCGGCAGAACGTGCGGACACGCGCCGGCCACGACTCGACCAACATGAAAGATCTCGTGCCGACGGTCATGCTCTTCGTCCCCAGCGTCGACGGCGTCTCGCACGCGGAGAACGAATACACCCATGATCAGGACCTGATCACCGGGACCGACGTTCTGACGGAGACATTGGCGCGGATGGTCGAGGGTGAACTCTAGGTCGGGTGGCGGCCTACACGTCAGGACTCGACCACCTTCTTGATCGCCGCCAGCGTCTTCGGGATGCCGTCGTGCGCAGCGGCGACGCGGTTGTCGATCTCCTTCTGCGCGTTCTCGCCGTACTTGGTGTGGAAGAACTCGACGCCTTCGTCGGGGAAGCTCCACGATTCGGTCAGCTTGGTCGAGCCGCCCTCGACGGGCTCGAGGGTGTAGGCCCAGTGCACGAAGCGGTCCGAGACGAACCACCCGAATCGTGTGTAGGGCTCGGCGAATTCAACCGTCGACACCGTTTCCCAAGTGCGGTCCGGGGTGACGTTGCGGCCGGTGAACGTCGATCCGACACCGCCATCGCCGTCGGTCCACCAGCACGCCTCGCAGATGGGACTCCACTCTCCGGTGCGCGTCACATCGGACACGACGGCGTAGACGTCAGCGGGCGGTGCGGCGATGGTGATGGAGTCGGAGTGTTCGTAGGAGGTCATGGTGGCGATTGTGGCAGAGCAAGTGGCCGGGGTTCGAGGTCACGCCTGCCATTTGGGGAAGTTGCCCTTGGCCGAGAGGAACCTGTCTCCCTCCCACGGGTCGCCGTATTTCGCATAGGGAGAACCCAATTCGGCGAGGAGTTCCTTGCCCTTCGAAGTGATTTCACCGCGAAAGACCTCCATCGAGCCGAGTTGATCTTCGGTGGCGTCGCGATAACCGACGCTACTTCCATACCCGTCAGCGATTCGATCCATCGCTTCGGAGAGGGGCACATCCCACGCCTCCCACGTGCCTGTTTCAAACCGCGAAGGACGAATTCTTCGATGATCTCCGCCACGCGATCCAGGGAACTGTCCTGCGGCGTTACACGACGAACGATGCCGACAAAGCTCCCGTAAGGCATCCAGTCGTCGTCGAGTTCGTAGAGGAGGAAGTGCTCGAGTCTTGGGTCGATCACGTTAGCTCAAACCTCCCAGTCCGGCAGCGGACGGCTCACTCGTAGGTGTGGGACATCCGCCCAGGGGTCGCCGTAGTTGTCATACGGATCACCCAATTCGCGAAGACGAGCAGAGCCCTTGGCAGTGAGATCCGCTCGAAAGACCTCCGTGCGCTGAAGTTGAGGTTTGGACGCGCCTCGGTAGCCGATCTCCCCCTGGTATCCGTCGGCGATGCGCGCCATCGCTTCGTCCACCGAAACGTTCCACGGTTCCACGGCGCCGGACGGTCCCCAGCTTCCGAGGGTGATCAGGCCGGACGTAGCCATTTCACGGATTACTGCGGCAACCTTCTCCACAGATGCGTCCTCTGGAGTGATACGGCGGGCGTAGAACATGAACTCTCCGAGGGGAATCCAGTCGTCCGCCAGTATGTAGAGGAGAAAATTTTCCAACCGAGTGTCAATCACTGCACATGCACTTTCCTCACTGAACCGTCGGGGAATCGTATGTCTATGGTTGGGCCTCCGGATCTGCTCTGGTCCCGGCATCTGATCTCAGTACCGTCCGGAAGTGTCACACCCGAACCCGCATAGGTTCCTGCATCGAGTGGCCGTCCCTCTGCGGCCAATTTTTGATATAGATCCTCCACCTCCTCCGGGGTAGAGACCTGCCGGTTCGGTGCCGATCGCCCAGGTTCGGTGTCGGAAAGCAAACTTCCCTCGACACCACCCCGATCGACCGGCCCCGCATCCGCGAAGAACTGGTCCGGTATCGCACTACTGATCGCGTCCCACGCACCCTCACCGAACTGGTCGACGAGAGCGAACGCCAGTGCGCCCAGCGTGACCACGCCCGCTGCGATGAGAGCGTCGACTGCCAGCTCTGCGAGCAGCCCGACCCCAATGACCAGGGGGAGGAAATCGCGGGACCCGCCACTCCGCGCGAGTGGATCGAGCGCGTGAACAACAGCATTGGCTGCATCGCGGTCCGCCCGCCGTAGGTCGCTCAGCCTTGCACCTATGGATACGGCATGAGCAGCGGCCTTCTCGGACGGCCCGTACACCGACCAGTCCTTGCCCACCACGCAGCCATCCAGCTCGGCAGCCGAAACCGCTGACATCAGAGCGGATCGGCATGCGCTGATGGCGTCAGACCCGGTCCGAATCTCGCGTCCCATCGCCTGCATCGCGGTCGAGCACACCGACGCGTCGCGTCGGATGCCGTCGACCTGAGACGAGGCCGCGTCGTAGGTTTGTCCTGCCCATCCGCCGCCCGCCCCCAGGTCGGTCAGGGACGTCACCACGGACTTCACAGCGACGTCGAGTTCGTCGGCCGAGTCGAGAACAAGCCGCGCATCGGACGCCACGCTCTCGGGCTGCCACCCGGCCACAAGCGCGGGGGTCCACGTGTCGTTTCTGATCATGGGCCGGTGCCGGTCGGATCGGTCATCGACGCAGCGAAAGCTATGTCACCGTCGTCGTAGTTGTCCGCGGATCTCACCATCGCCGAGCCGGTAGCGTCGACACGTGTTGCGATTTCGGTCAGAGACTCGCGAATACGTTGTAGCGCAAACTCGATCGCAGCCTGCAGGGCAGTCCCGTGCACAGCATCGGTCTGGATGGTGAACCGGCCGGCAGACTCGACCGATCGTCCCACCTCGGCATATTGACGCGCGCAGTCTCGCAACTCGTCGGTCCGCGCAGTCAGGAGTCCTTGCGATTCGCTCATGCCACCCCGTTCGGTCGTCTCGCCTGTTGGACGCGCGCGAAGCCAAAACGGTTCCGATTCGGCGCTACGGTGTGTGCCATGAAGTCTGGAGGCGCCCGATGACCGTCGCGCGTTCGATCGCCCTCTTCGCGGTGGCGGCCGTGTTCGAGATCGGTGGCGCGTGGCTCGTGTGGCAGGGCGTGCGAGAACACAAGGGCTGGTTGTGGATCGGCCTTGGCATCATCGCGCTCGGCGCCTACGGCTTCGTTGCCACCTTGCAGCCCGACGCGAACTTCGGGCGCATCCTCGCTGCCTACGGCGGTGTCTTCGTCGCGGGTTCCTTGCTGTGGGGCATGGCACTCGACGGGTTTCGGCCCGACCGCTACGACACGATCGGTGCGCTGATCTGCCTGGCGGGCGTAGGCGTGATCATGTACGCGCCGCGCTAGTCAGGCGACAAGAGCGCAGACGCAGCACAGAAGTGCGCCGGCAAGGCGGACACCGTCGGCCAGTCGGAGTCGACGCAGCAGTGCGTCGTCTCGACCCTGGTTGCCGAGCCGACCGTGCGTGGGAGCGGCCACCAACGCGGTGGCGAGGGCGGCGATCACCGCGCCGGCGACGCTGACCATCAGCAGCACGGCGTGCGGCCCGGACACCAATACCCACAGGCACGCGGCCGCGAGCAGTCCGTAGACCGGGGCGACGATGGGAGAGATACGGCGGGAGTGAGCGTCGTGCGCACGTGACCACTGGTCATCCGGCACGTCCGCCAGCGCGGGGTAGACGACGACTGTCACCACGAGTTGGAAGCCGAGGTGAAGCGCGCCCGCGGCCAGGAGGGCGGTGGCTGGGGCCATGTCAGGGCCACGGAACCGTCGCCTGCAGAACAGCTTCCGTCAAGGCACCGGTCCGTAACGCAGTCACCGTCTGATACTCCGGATCGGCAACCATCTTGCTGAACGCACCACGTGACGGATAGCGAACCAGGAGAACGGCATCCCAATCCTGGCCCGCTTCCGCGGCGAGAACCGTCGACCCGTCGCCTGCGTACAGCACCTCGGCTCCATAGCGGGGCAGGAACGTCTCGTTCAGCGCGGCGGCGTATTCCGCGTACGCCTCGCGCCCACCCTCGGCGAACCGCAGGAGGTTCAGCATCACGACCGGTCCGCCGGGGTCTTCGTCGAGGTAGCGCTTCACGTCTCGTCCGCGTGGATCGATTGCCATGGGTCGAGTATGGACTACGCGCTGGGCGACAACGGGTCCGCAAACCTCATGCGCCGCGCCAGCTCCTGCTCCGCCACCCGGACCGCGAGTTCCATCCGCTCGTCGTGACTTCCGGTGAGCAACACCCACGACCGTCCGCGGCGAGTGAGGGCATCGATGAACCATCCTGTCATCTCGGCGCGCACGTGCTCGCCGTCGCGAATACCGTCCTGTACGAACGGAACTCCGTGGTGATCGGTGATCAGGTAGATGGCGCGGCGATCGTCCGCCACTGCACGGTGCGACCCGGTACCGAGGTAGCGGCGCTCCCATACCGTCGTCGCGAAAGCGTCGGTGTCGCAGATCAGAATCGGGGAGCCGCGACGCGCCGCGTCGTCCTCCATTGCCGATTGGGTTGCGGCGATGCGCGCGAAGTCGTCTCCCGTCCACACGATGTCATCGACGGAACCCACCTGCGCCGCTTTGTCGATCGTGTCCTGCCGGCCGAATTCCGGCACCCACTCGGTTCGAGGCCACTTCTCCCGAAAGTGCTCGGCGAGCGCACGACTGACGGTGGTCGTACCCGTCGACTCCGATCCGAGAACCACGATGCGCGTCGCCAAACCCGCTCGGGCCGGTGCGTCGATCAGGTCCCACGACGCGGCGAGGTCGGCACGGCACTGTGTTCCCGACACCGGAAAGGCATTGCGCTGCAAGTCGAACAAGGTGTGCGTCGCGTCGAACCAGCCGGCGAGTTCCTCCCCGTAGGGTTCGCTCGAGACGACGATGTCCACGTTCGCGTGTTCGATCGCCGCCCGCATGCACGCCACCTGCGCCGCCCACACCGCCCGGGAGGTGTGGTCGATCGGAGCGTCGCACACGATGCCCGTGATGGTGACATTTGCGTCGGCCGCATGCGTTTCGGTCATCCACGACACGCGGTCGCGAAGCGAAATCGATTCCACCGCAGACGACATCACCACGACACTTACCTGGTCGGCCTTCGTGGCGGCAAACCGAACCATCGCGTGATGCCCGTCGTGCGGCGGATAGAACTTGCCGATGATCAGCGCGTGCGTCATACCGGCACGGGCTCCGACCGCATCGACTGCGTCCACGCCCGCAGGCCGGCCGCGGACAGGGCGATGAAGCCCAGGTAGAGAATGCTCGTCAGCACGAGGTCCTTGTACAGGTACAGCGGGACGTAGATGACGTCCGCTGCGATCCACAAGAACCAGGATTCGCGACGCTTCTTGATCTGTCCCCACGTCGCGAGCAGCGACAGCGTGGTGGTGAGCGCATCCCAGAACGGCACGATGGACGTGGTGGCGCTCTCGAGGAACCACGTCATCGATGCAGATGCAACGACGCCGATCACGCCGAGCCACAGCCATTCTCGGCTCGCGGTCGACGTCACCACCAGCGGTCCCCGCGGACCACCGCTGACCCAGGCGATCCAACCCCACACGGCGAGGGCGATGTAGACGAACTGCAGGGCGGTGTCGGCGAACAGTCCGGCGCCGAAGAACAGCACGACGAAGGCGATGTTGTTCGCAATGCCGATAGGCCAGTTCCATACCGATTGCCGCGCAACGAGTGCGACACACACGGCGCCGGTGACGAAGCCGAGAATCTCGACCCAGGTCATCGGGGTGCCGAGGAAGGTGAACGCGACCGAGTTCATCGTGCACCCACCATCCTCTCGGTCAGTTCCGCGACGTCACGGGAAAACGCAACGAGCGTGACGAGGTCGACGGAGACGTCCGCATCCTTGACCGCTCGCACCTGGGCGGCGACGGCGTCGTGCATCGGCCAACCGTACGACCCACCCGAGATGAGCGGAAACGCGATGCTCCCGAGTCCGAGCGACCGCGCCAGCAGCAGCGATCGCTGGTACGCCGCGACGAGATCCTTGGTGCGGTCCTCGTGCGTCGAAAATTTCGGCCCCACAGTGTGAATGACCCATTGGGCGGGAAGGCGACCTGCCGTCGTGGCCACTGCGGCGCCGACGTCCAGCCCGCGCGGAAGCGTCGTCGCCCGAAGCAGCTTGCATGCGTCGAGAATGGACGGTCCACCGGCACGGTGGATGGACCCGTCGACTCCCCCGCCGCCCATCAACGACGACTTCGCGGCGTTGACGATGGCGTCGGCTCTGAATTGGGTGATGTCTGCCCGGACGACGTCGATCATGATCGTGCTCCTGTCAGTGTGTCGGTCAGCGCGACGAGGTCGGTCGCGTCGTAACCGGGGTAGCCGTGGACCTTTCGTGCCCACTCCTCGGGGATGGCGGACGCTCCCCACCGGGCGCCGAGGAGTCCGCCGGCGATGGCCGCGGTGGTATCGGTGTCGCCGCCTGCTCGAACACACAGTTCGAGCGATTCGGACAGACTGCCGCCGTTGGTGATTGCCCACCACGCGGTCTGCAGCGCGTGCACGACCCAGCCGTTGTTGGCGAAGTCCGTCGGCGTCCCGGTCTCGGCGGCGTCGAGGAGCGGTCGCCAGAAGTTGTCCGGGTCGGCGCAATCGAGGTACAGCCCGACGCCAGCGAACGAACCATGAAGTACGGCATGACGAATGGCGAAGGACCACAACTCACACGCCTCACCGGCTCGCGAATCCGAATGTGTCAGAGCACCGATGCTGTTCGCGGCTCGGATGCAGCCCTCTTCGTCGTCCAGATATGCCAGCGCGACGGGGGCGGTGCGCATCAGGGAGCCGTTGCCACCGGTGCGGCCGGTGAGCGACGACGCGACGGCCGTCATCTCCGACGCCGATGCGCTGCGGTGGCTCAGCACCAACCGAGTCTGATTGCCGATATCGGCCGGGTCGGTGTCGTACCACTCGACGAACTTCGCTGCGATGCCGTCGAGTCCGCTCCCGTCGGCCAATGCCCGTGCGACGCAAAGGGCCATCGACGTGTCGTCGGTCCACTCCCCCGGCGCCCAGTCGAAGGGGCCGCCGCCGATCATGTCGATGGCCGTGTCTGCCCCGGGATAGGTGAACTCGTAGCCGGCGCCCAATGCGTCACCAGCCGCAGTTCCGAGGAGAACGCCCTGTGCACGGTCGTTCTGATTCATGTCGATACCCCTTAGCGTGAATGTGCGCTAAACATAGATCATCCATGAGCTAACATGCAACACATGGCTCTCAGCGACTTTCCTCGCCCGTCGGTGGCCGTCGACGTCGCGGTCCTCACCGTGTGCGACGACACCCTGCAGGTGGTGACGGTCAAGTCGCATTTCGGAACCTCGTTGCCCGGAACTTTCCTTCACCAAGGAGAACGATTGCGCGACGCCGCAGCTCGCGCACTGTCCACGAAAGCAGGCATCGACGGCCTCGACTTCCACCAGGTGGGGATGTTCGACGACCCTCGACGCGACGACCGTGGGTGGGTGCTGTCGATGGCGCATGTGGCGGCCATCGGATACGAGTCGTTGCCGGATGTCGAGTTGATTCCCCTTGAATCCGGTTTCCCCACAGTCGGTTTGGCCTTCGACCATTCGCACATGGTTGCCCTGGCCGTCGACGATCTGCGTCGGCGATACTCCGACCAAGCCGATCCGTCGTCGATGCTGGGTGAGGCATTCACCCTGCTGGAGTTACGGCGACTGTACGAGGCGATCTTCGACCGCGAACTGCCCAAAGACACGTTTCGTCGACAGGTGATCGACGGGCTGGTCGGAACCGGGGAGACCACGTCGGCGGGCGGTGGTCGTCCGGCGGAGTTGTACCGACGCAGGCCCGACGCGCAGCTGCCACGGACGGCGGCGGCGTTGTTTCGGGGGCCGTGAGAGGCTGATCGATGATCGGCTCTTCAACTAGTTCGTGACCCTAACGTGACAGCCGGTCGGATAACGAGCGTCCGGCGCCCTCCGATTCCCCAGTAACGACCGCCGGCACCTGCCGGCGGCGGAAGGGTGGTTCGGATGTTCAAAGTCGCCGGTCTGATTGCCGTATCCGCGCTGACGGTCCTCTCGCTGGCCGGATGCAGCTCGGGCGAGACGGAGCCTGCGCCCGCGGCCGGGGCAACCGCAACGCCGCCGAGCAGCAGCGCTTCCAGCGTTCCTTCGGCGCCGACCGAGGACGCACCGACTGCCACCGAACCGTTCACCGGTGCGTCCTTCGCCGACATACCGCCCGCACCCACGCGAGACGACGTCAACGTCGATGCGCGCGACTTTCAGGAGGGCGACTCGTACTATTTCACCTCGCCCAGCGGAAATGCGTTCTGCGCGTTCAGGTCCGCCAATGCGCCGGGGACCGCTGTCGGATGTCAGGTGAGGTACTCGGTGCCCGGCAACACCGGCAGGGCGTGCGGGAACGTCGCCAACAACACCTATGGCGTACAGGTGCTGGAGGGCGGCACGGTAGAGCAGATCTGCACCAATCAGGGAATTTTCGTCGGCATGGAGCCGCGGGTTCTGCAGTACGGCGACATCATCGCGGTGCAGGGCGACTCGTGCCGGTCCACCGAGGAAGGCATCATTTGCTACAGCGGGACGGGGGCGGGGTTCATGATCTCGCGGGAGATCAATGTGACGTTTTAGCCTTTCTGCTGTGCGCGATTTCCGCCCCTATAGGGCGCTAATTCGCGCACAGGTGGCGGAGCCACCTACTTCCGCAGGCCTCTCACAAGTGTCCCCACCATCCGCCGGGCGTCGTATTGCGGATCGTCGCGAACCCCGAAGCACAGGTTCCCGACGGCCCGCATCAATTCGAACGGGCGCTGATCGTCGACGATCTCGCCGGCGTCGGACGCTGCCGTCAACAGTTCGCCCAACACCGGCACGAGAGTGTCGACGAAGTATCGGTGCAATCCTTCGGTGTCGGCGTGCACCGCCTCGGGCAAGCCGTGCTTCGTGGCCAGAAAATCGACGTACATGTCGACCCACGCCGCGAGGGCGTCGAACGGACTCTGCTTCTCCGCCAACAGGATCAGACCGGCCGTGGCACAGGCTTCCACCTGGTGCCGAAACACGGCCAGAATGAGATCTCCTCGCGTCGGGAAGTGGCGATAGATCGTCCCGACACCGACGCCCGCCGTCGCTGCGATCTCACGGACGGGCGCGTCGACACCCGACTGCACGAACGTCGCGGCCGCCGCATCCAGCAGAGCCGCCTCGTTGCGGCGGGCGTCCGCTCGCTTCGCCACAGCGCCTCCTTGTCAAACGGAACAACGTTCCGTATGTTGGTTATCGGAACCACGTTCCGCTTATTCACGATAGACCACCGGCAGGAGAACGCCATGCAGTACCGCACCCTCGGACACACCGGAGTCAAGGTCAGCACACTGTGCCTCGGCGCCATGAACTTCGGCGCCATCGGCAAGACCACCCAGGACGATGCCACCGCCATCGTCGACGCCGCCCTCGACGGCGGCATCAACTTCATCGACACCGCCGACATGTACAGCCAAGGCGAATCCGAGGAGATGGTCGGCAAGGCCATCGCCGGCCGCCGCGACGACATCGTCCTCGCCACCAAGGTGTTCAACCCCATGGGCGACGAGCGCAATCATCAGGGCAGCTCACGCCGATGGATCGTCACCGAGCTCGAGAACAGCCTGCGACGCCTCGACGTCGACCACGTGGACCTCTACCAGATTCACCGCTGGGACCCCACAACCTCCGACGACGAAACGCTGTCCACCCTGACGGATCTGCAGCGCGCCGGCAAGATTCGCTACTTCGGCTCGTCGACCTACCCCGCGTACCGAATCGTGCAGGCGCAGTGGGCGGCACGCGAGCATCACCTCTCGCGGTTCACCACCGAGCAGCCTCCCTACTCGATCCTGCAGCGCGGCATCGAGTCTCACGTTCTCCCCGTCGCCCAGGAGTACGGAATGGGCGTGCTCGTGTGGAGTCCGCTGGCCGGCGGCTTCCTGTCCGGCGCCATCCGCGCGGGGCAGGAAGCGACGACGAACCGGGCCGCGCTGATGCCGGATCGATTCGGGCTCGACAGCCCCACCGGCAAGGCCAAGATCGACGCCGTCGAGAAGCTCGTGGCCGTCGCGGACGAGGCAGGACTGACATTGATTCAGCTCGCGCTCGGGTTCGTCACGGCGCACCCCGGCGTCACCAGCGCCATCATCGGTCCCCGCACCGTCGACCACCTGCACTCACAGCTGGCGGCAGCGGACACCGTGCTGTCCCATGAGGTGCTGGACCAGATCGACCAGATCGTCGCGCCGGGTGTGGATCTCGCGCCCGACGAGAAGTTCGACACTCCGCCGGCGCTGCTGGATGCGTCGCTGCGAAGGAGGTAGGCACCCTCCCCCTGTGCGCGATTTAGTGCCCTGGAGGGGCGGAAATCGCGCACAGGGGGGTCGTGACTGTACCGATGCTGTCGGCCTTACGTCTGCGAACCTCGACTACCCAGCCACAGACTCACGATCGCCGTCGCCTGCTCCTGCGCCTCCTCGAACAGCCCACCGATCCAGTCGGCGGCGGTATCGGCGCCCGTCGAATCGACCGAGCTGACCAGGGAGACGAGTGCGGCATCGAGATGATCGGCCCACCCGACCAGCAGGCCGGCGCAGAGAGCCCTTCTGCTCACGATGACTCGACGCCGTTTGCTGACACTGGATTTCGGCAATGCGGGCCACCTCCGGACGTCGATCGGATCCGGTTTCGGCACGAAAAGACAGATGTGGCCTTCCGGACCGAGATCGGGATCGTCGTGCTGCATCGCGGCAAGTTCGCGGTACTGCGCTGCGACGAATCGTCCGGCCTCATCAATTCTCGACGCCACCACAGGGCGCATCCACTCTGCCCGGCTCACGTCGTCTCGATTGACGACGTCGGCCATGGCCCTCAAGAAGAACGACGCCTCCGACCCCTCGGCCACCAGTTCGTCGACGAAAACTCGAAACAGACTCCTGCCGTCGTACAGGTTTCCGTACTCGTCCTCGTCGTCGCCCCGGTACTGATCGGTCCATTCGAAATTCAACTCCGACATGCTCTCCCCCGATGCATCGAATTTGTGAATGTCGGGAGTTGTAGCAGCGAAGTCGGACAAGTGCGGCGAAAGAGCTAGGCGTCGGCTTCCATCAGAACTCTGAGCCGCGCCAGGTCCTCGGCGACTGCATCGACGTCCTGTGAGAACTCCGCCTCGCTGCGGTCGAGCTGTCGAACGGTGAACACGACCTCGGATCCACGGGGATGGCTCAGAACCCGCATGGGATTGTGCACGGTTTCTCCGGTCGGCAGCGTCACATCGTGGTCCAGAACGCCGAACTCGTTGTGCGGTGCAAAGCGCACCGTCACTCGACCCATCGGGGAGTCGACGACGAATCGATCGCCGTCGATGGACACGGGGCTGCTCGCAAGCCCCGCCGCCCATCTCGGCAGATTTGCAGGGTCGGCGGCGAACTCGTAGACAAGATCCGGTCCGCAACCGATGACTTCGCTGACGTGCCGACTTGTACCGAGGTGTTCAGGACCCATCAACGCAGCCTAGGGGCCCGGGGTGCGTTCCGGAACCGCCACGGCTGTGCGCGATTTAGTGCCCTGGAGGGGCGGAAATCGCGCACAGGGGGCGGAGCCCCCTCACGCACAGGGGGCGGAGCCCCCGCCCCCTACCGGGAAACCTCGAAATCCTCCAGATCCGCCCGGCGCGTCATGGACCAGTAGTCGACGATGCGCCACGGCAGCGTCGACACCACCCGGCCGGCGTCGTTGCGGTACCAGTTGTCCATGCCGCCGTGGCTCCAGATCATGTTCGCGTGAGCGTCGTCGTGCTTGCGGACGTACTCCGCCTCGACGTCGGGTTTGCACTCCACCGCGGCGATTCCGTTGTCCGCCATGCGGATCAGCAGATCGACGATGTAGCGCACCTGGCACTCGGCGATCGTGATGTAGCTGCCGCCGTGCCCGAGAACGGTGCCGGGACCACACGTGAGGAACAGGTTGGGAAAATCCGGCACGGTGATCCCGAGGTAGGCGTGCGCGTCCTCGGGCCCCCACATGTCGCGGATGGACGTACCCGACTTCCCGCGCACGTCGATGGGCGTCAACAGCTTGTGGGTCTCGAAACCTGTTGCCAGGATGACGATGTCGACCTCGGTCTCCTCCCCGCCGCGGGCGATCACCGAGGTGGGCGTGATCTCGGCGACGGCGTCGGCGATCAGAGTGACGTTGTCTCGCCGAAGCGCGGCGTACCAGCCGTTGTCGAGCAGCATGCGCTTGCCGAACGGCGGGTAATCGGGCACCGACTTCTCGATGAGGTCGGGGCGGCCCTCGAGCTCCTTCTCGATGTAGCGGGTGAAGACGCGGCGATGGGCGTCGTTGATCGCGTTGACGGACCGCTCGGGGTGATCCCATTCCGGATCGACCTGGAGGGAGGGGTGGACGCGGTCGTTGAAGTTCCACGCCAGCCGCGCCCGGTACCAGAGCCGGTAGAACGGGACGTTCTCCATCAGGTAGTTGACGTCGTCGCCGATCTCGCTGAAGTACACATCCGTCGACGACACCCACTGCGGCGAGCGCTGAAAGACCGTCGCGTGCCCCACCGTCGGCGCGATGGCCGGAAGCACCTGCATCGCACTGGCGCCCGTGCCCACGATTGCGACGCGCTTCCCCGTGAGGTCCAGGTCGGCGGGCCATTGCGCGGTGTGGAAGATCGGGCCCCGGAAGGTGTTCAAACCCTTGATGATCGGGAACTTCGGCTTGTTCAGCTGACCGGTCGCGGTGATCACGACGTCGGCGGTCAGCACCTCGCCGTCGACGGTCGTGACCGTCCATTCGCGGCTCGCCTCGTCGTAGACCGCAGTGGACACCTCGGTGTCGAACCGGATCCGATCGCGCAGATCATGCTGTGTCGCAACGTCACTGAGGTACTCCCAGACCTCGTCGCGCTTGCCGAAATGGGTGTCCCACGCGCGCGGCGCGAACGAGTACGAATACAGGTGACTGGGTGTGTCGACTCCGGCGCCGGGATAGGTGTTCTCGAACCACCCGCCGCCGACGTCGGAGTTCTTCTCCAGCACGACGTGGTCGATGCCGGCCTCGTGCAGCTTGATCGACGCCAGCATTCCCGAGACACCGGCTCCGATCACGATGACCGACAACGCATTCGGCTCGGCGCGGCGCACCTCGGGAACGCGAAAGCCCATGTCCTCGGCGATCATCGCGGCGAACTCGGGCGGCACGGATTCCCCGACGGCGGCGCTGATCATCTCCACGAGTTCCGCGTCCGAGGGGCTCGGGATCGCGACGGGAGCGTCGGAGAGCACCGCGTCGAGCACGGCCGCTCGGATCCGGTCGGCAGTCGGGGCGTCGAAGCCGCCGTCGTCGTTGTTGTCCATCCCCCGGCTGCGGGTGGGCAGGTAAGGAACCGCGAGCCACGTCCGATCGCCGGTGAGTTGGTAGAGCACGGCCACGAGCGTGGGCATGTTGGCCGACGTCAGCGCCTTGGCCAGCCGTTCACGATCCACACTTGTCGTCATCCATCCAACTAACCACGGTTAGGCACAGTCCCGCAAGAGTTCATTTGATCTGCACAAATCGCTTGACAATGTGGCCTGCACCACAGAATGCTGCTCTACAGAAACTAACAGCGGGCAGGCGAGAGGAATCACCATGGAACTCAGCGAGGCAATGCGCACGACCGGCACGTGTCGGCGGTATCTCGGCGATCCGGTGCCGGACGAGGTGTTCCACGCTGCGTTCGACGTCGCACGATTCGGCCCCCAGGGCGGCAACCGGCAGCCCGTCAAATGGATCGTGGTGCGCGACGCCGCTCGCAAGCAGGCGCTCAGCGACCTCTACCTCCCCATGTGGGACGCGTACTTCGCCGGCATCACCGGCGGCACGGTGGCCGTCGGCGCACTGCCGAAAACCGTGCAGGACGCCGACTACTTCGCTCGTCACCTTGCCGAGGTGCCGGCGATCGTCGTGGTCTGCGCCGCTCTCGACGGTCTCCATCCCACCGATCACGAGCTCGGCCGCCTGTCGGTCGTGGGCGGGGCGTCCATCTACCCGACCATGCAGAACTTCTGCCTCGCGATGCGGGAACAAGGTGTCGCGACTGCCGTCACCACCCTGCTCTGCCACGAGGAACCGGCCGTACGCGAACTTCTCGAGATCCCCGAGGGGTACATCACGGCCGCCCACATCGCGGTGGGCTATCCGGAGAAGCCGTTCCCCACCAAGCTGACTCGCGATCCGGTCGAGCAAATCGTCGCCCTGGAGACGTTCTCGCAGCCGATGTTCCAGACCGCCTCGGTCTGATCCACCCCTCGGTCTGATCCACCCCTCGGTCTGATCCACCCCTCGGTCTGATCCACCCCTCGGTCTGATCCACCCTGTACAGGAGATTCACGTGCCCGGCATCGCCTCACACCACCGCTCCCCGATCGGCCGCGCGACGATCGGCGATCAGCTCCGTCGACACGCTCGCACCCAGCCCGACAAGGTCGCCTTCATCAGCTACACCGCCGACGGCGCACGGTCCGTCACCACCTACGGCGAGCTCGATTCTCGGGCAAACACATTCGCGAATCTTCTCGTCGACCTCGGGGTGAAGCCGGGTGATCGGGTGGCGTCGATGGCGCGCAACAGCGTCGACGTGGTCGTGGCCTACTACGGCACGCTGAAGGCCGGTGCCGCGTTCACCGGTATCAACGTGATGTACCGAGCCCCCGAGGTCCGGCATCAGCTCGAGCACGCCGAACCCGTTGTGGTGGTGGCCGACCCCGAATTCGGGGAACTGGTGACGTCGGTCAAACCGGAGTCGACGACGGTGGTGACCTTCGGGGAGCACTACGCCGAGCTGACGTCCGGGACGCCGACGACGGAACCCGACGTCGACATCGACGAGAACGACGTCGCCATGGTCATCTACACCTCCGGCACCGAGGCGGCGCCGAAGGGCGTGATGATCCCGCATCGGAACTTCCTGATTTCGACTGCGCCGGCGTGGAGTTGGGGTCTGCGCACAGGGCCGGAGGACACCTGGTTGTTCGTGATGCCGTTCCACACCATCGCCGGGCTCGGGTCGATGACGACGCTGACTCTGATGGGCGCCACCCTCGTGCTGCCCGCCACGGTGGACCCGGCTCAGTCCCTGCGGATCATCGCCGACGAGAAGATCTCCGTGATCGCGCAGACACCGACCTTCTACCTGGCTCTGGCCCGCGACTCGAACTTCGGTCCCGACACCGTCGGACAGGTGACCCGCTGCCTCACCTACGGCGGTCAGGTGGCGCCGCTGACCATCAGCGCGTGGGCGGAGGCAGCGCCCGACGCGCTCTGGGGCACCTACTGGGGCCAGTCGGAACTGTCGCAGTTGGGCTCGGTGGGGTGGTTCACCACCCTCGACGACATTCCCGACGGCGACGCGTCGTGGATCGGCAAGCCCGTCACGCACCTCGAGATCAAGGTCGTCGACGCCGACGGCAACGAGGCCGAGATCGGTGAACTGCTCTGCCGCACTCCCTCGGTCATGCTCGGATACTTCCGGGACGAGGAACGCACCGCCGAAGTGTTCCGCGACGGCTGGGTGCACACCGGCGACATGGTGCGCCTGGACTCCGCGGGCAACATGTTCTTCTACGATCGAATGAAGGACATGATCAAGTCGGGAGGGATGAACGTGTCGTCGCAGGAAGTCGAGCGCGCCATTCACGCGCACCCGGACGTGCTGCGCGCCGCTGTCGTCGGCATGCCGGACCCGTACTGGTCGGAAGCGGTGACGGCGTTCGTGATTCCGCGTGACGGGGTGACGGCCGATCCGGAGTCGATCATCGAGCACTGCCGCTCGGAACTGGCGACCTACAAGGCGCCGAAGACCGTGCACATCGTCAGCGAGCTTCCCGTCGACGCGCAGGGCAAGATCCTCAAGCGTGAGCTGCGGGCGTCGGCTGCCGTATGACCGAACCGGCGCAGCTACCGCGGCAGGCGCGAACGTTGCAGCGGCGCAACGACATTGCGGCGAGCGCTGCGGCGATCTTTGCCCGCGACGGTTACCCGAACGTGGGGATGCGTGACATCGCCGACGCAGTGGGAATCAAGGGTGCCAGCCTCTACCACCACTTCCCGTCGAAGGAAGACATCCTTTTCGCCATCTGCCTCACGGTGACCCGCGAACCCGCCGACGAGACGCTTCCGCTCCTCGACGCACCGGGAACGCCGACCGAGCGATTGTCGTCGTTGGTGCGGGCACATTTGGTGCACCTGAACCGTCGACGAGTGGAATACGTTGTCGGACTGCACGAATTGGCGTCGCTCACACCGGAACATCGAGCCGTCGTCGAGGACTACCGGCGGCACTATCAGCGACGCGTCCGCGATGTGATCAACGCCGGCATCCGGAGCGGCGAGTTCACCGTCCCCGATGCACGGATCGCGTCGTTCGCGATCACGGACATGCTCAACGGCATCGCGAGCTGGTTTCACGACGGCGGCGAACTGACCATCGAGGACGTCGCCGATCACTATGTCGAGCTCGCGATCCATCGACTTCTCGGAGGTTCACATGACCGTTGAGGGGCACTGCGCACCCGAGTTCACCGAGGTCCGAGAGGCGCTCGCGGCGAACATCGACGACGACGAGGAGCTCGGAGCATCGATCGTCGTGGACATCGACGGCGACCGGGTCGTGGACATCTGGGGCGGGCATCGCGACACGGACCGCCAGGTGCCGTGGACGTCGGACACGATCACCAACGTCTGGTCGACGACGAAGACCGTCACCAACCTCGCCGCTCTGATGTTGATCGATCGCGGACTTCTGGACGCCCATGCGCCGGTAGCGCGCTACTGGCCCGAGTACGCGGCAGAGGGCAAAAGAGACATCGAAGTTCGGCACGTGATGTCGCATACCTCCGGGGTGTCGGGATGGGACGGGCCGTTCACCACCGAGGAGATGTACGACCTGGAGACGTCGACGGCGAAACTGGCCGCCCAAGCTCCGTGGTGGCCGTCGCGCACGGAATCCGGATATCACGCAGCGAGCCAGGGACCCCTGATCGGCGAACTCGTCCGCAGGGTGACGGGAAAGACTCTGCGGCAGTTCGTGTCCGAGGAGATCGCCGGGCCGTTGAACGCCGACTTCAGTATCGGTGCGGCGGAGAAGGACTGGCCCCGTATCGCCGACGTGGTTCCCCCGCCCCCGCCGGCCGGCGACGACGTGCCGGATCCGCTGCTGGTGCGCCGAAAGACATTTCTCGGGCCGCTGATCCACGCGCAGTCGGCCAATACGGCCGCATGGCGACGCGCGGAGATGGGTGCGCTGAACGGCCACGGCAATGCCCGCTCGGTTGCCCGCATCCTCTCCGTGATCTCGCGCGGGGGAACCGTCGACGGTGTGCGCCTGCTCGGGCCCGACACCATCGACCTGATCTTCGACGAACAGAGCAACGGCGTCGATCTGGCTCTCGGTGTTCCGCTGCGCTTCGGTATCGGGTTCGCGCTGCCGCAGCTCGACACGGTCCCGTACATCCCGGACGGCAAGATCTGCTTCTGGGGCGGCTGGGGTGGGTCGTTGATCGTCATGCACCCCGAGACAAAGATGACCTTCTCGTACATGATGAACCGGATGGGACCGGGCGTCATCGGGTCGGATCGGGCGGCGCGGTACCTGACGGCGTCGTATTCGGCGATGGGGTAGGTGGCGCCCCCTCTGTGCGCGATTTAGTGCCCCGGAGGGGCGGAAATCGCGCACAGGGGGGTGGAGTTACACGGATGAGCAGGGGGAACCAGTGACCGTAGATCCGCTGTCCACCATCACCATTCGGGGCGCACGCGAGAACAACCTGAAGGATGTCGACCTCGACCTCCCCAAACGCCAGTTGATCGTCTTCGCCGGCGTCTCCGGATCCGGCAAGTCGTCGCTGGTGTTCGACACCATCGCCGCGGAAGCTCAGCGACAGATCAACTCGACGTTCACCGCTTTTGCGCAAACCTTCCTGCCCTCCTACGGCCGGCCCGACGCCGACCTCATCGCCAACCTGTCCGCGGTCGTCATCGTCGATCAGAAGCGATTGTTCGGAGGCCCCCGGTCGACGGTCGGCACCATCACCGACATCGGCGACTGGCTGCGCATGCTGTGGTCCCGCGGGGTATCGCCCTCGATCGGCTACGCGAACGCCTTCTCCTTCAACGACCCAGCGGGCATGTGTCCCGAGTGCGGCGGCCTCGGCGAGGCCAAGATCATCGACATGGCCGAACTGGTGGACGAGTCGAAGTCGTTGCGCGAAGGCCCCTTCAAGCATCCCGACTTCCAGCCGGGCAAATGGCCCTACCGAATCTTCTCCGACTCGGGCCTGTTCGACCTCGACGTTCCCGTGGAGCAGTACTCCGCCCGCGAACGGCACCTCTTCTTCGACGCCAAGCCCGGTGAAGTCGAGCCACTCAACGCCGACGCCATCGTGAAGACCTACGAGGGCATAGCCTCTCGCTTCCGGCGCGTCTACCTCGCCAAGGACGCCGATGCCATGAAGGGGAAGTCGAAGGAGGCCTTCGACCGCATCGTCACCCGCGGCACGTGTCCCGACTGCAACGGCACCCGCTACAACGAGACGGTGCGGGGAGCCACTCTCGAAGGACTTTCCATTCCCGACGCGTTCGCGATGCAGGTCTCCGATCTGGCCGACCGGATCGACGGCTGGAATCTGAAGGATCTCGACGGTCCGAAGTCCGAGATCGTCACGCAGCTGCGCAGACTGGTGGATCTGGGTCTGGGCTACCTCAGCCTGGACCGCGCGACGTCGTCGCTCTCGGGCGGTGAGTCGCAACGCATCAAGATGGTGCGGCATCTCGGCGCAACTCTGAACGACATGCTGTACGTCTTCGACGAGCCCACGACCGGTCTGCACCCGCGCGACGTCCACCGGCTGGACGAGATGCTGCTCGCGTTGCGGGACAAGGGAAACACTGTCCTCGTCGTCGAACACGATCCCGAGGTCATGGCCATCGCCGACCGCATCGTCGAAATCGGACCTGCGGCAGGCAAGTCGGGTGGCACCGTCGTGTTCGAAGGAACGTTCGACGAACTGACGACCGCCGACACCCGCACGGGACGAGCATTACGCCGCGAGGGGTCCGCCGCCCGATCCCCACGCACCGCCACGGGACAGATCCGGATCGAGAACGCGAGCACCCACAATCTGCAGAACGTGAGCGTCGACGTGCCCCTGGGCATCATGACCGCGGTGACGGGCGTTGCGGGGTCGGGCAAGTCGAGCCTGATCCACGGGCATCTTCGCGATGCCGCACCCGACGCGGTCATCATCGACCAGGCGCCCATCCGCGG
The DNA here is from genome assembly GCF_059691855.1 of Rhodococcus sp. 320_ES. Lineage (NCBI taxonomy): Bacteria > Bacillati > Actinomycetota > Actinomycetes > Mycobacteriales > Nocardiaceae > Rhodococcus > Rhodococcus sp. 320_ES. The sequence continues at coordinate 89,316 of NZ_JCAWAG010000004.1, forward strand.
GTCACGACGGTCGTCCCCCGCCACCTACACCGGGCTGCTCGAGCACATCCGCGCGTACTTCGCGAAGAAGACCGGCAGGCCGGCGTCGCTGTTCTCGCCCAATTCCGACGGTGCGTGCCCCGATTGCCAGGGCAGCGGAGTCATCTTCACCGACCTCGGGTTCACCGACCCGGTGAGCAGCATGTGTGAAACCTGTCAGGGCAGGCGGTTTCGCTCGGGAGCGATCAAGTACACCGTCGACGGCATCAGCATCGCCGACGTGTTCGAGATGTCCGTCGACGAGGCGACCGGCTTCTTCGAGGTCAAGAAGATTCGCGACATCCTGATGCGATGCAAGGACGTCGGGCTGGGGTATCTGTCGCTGGGGCAGAACCTGTCGTCGTTGTCGGGCGGTGAGCGTCAGCGACTGAAGCTGGCCTCCGAGCTGGTGGGGTCGTCGCCGATCATCGTGCTCGACGAGCCGACCACCGGACTGCACCCGTCGGACGTGTCGAACCTGATCGAGCTGCTCTCGGGAATGGTCGACGAGGGGCGGACGGTGATCGTCATCGAGCACAACCTTGACGTGGTCGCCGCCGCGGACTGGGTGATCGACCTCGGGCCCGACGGTGGGCACGACGGGGGCCACGTGGTGTTCACCGGGACCGTCGAGGATCTCCTGACGAGCGACACTCACACCGGGACATATCTGGCTCGGTCCCTGGGACGCTGATCTTGGGTGCCACAACGTGCGCTGAACGCACGCTCCCGCACCCAAGATCGTCGGGAGCACAATGGACCGATGGCCCTCCCCTCCCACGGACGCTTCGACTACTCCGCCATCACCGACCGCCCGCAGTTCACGTGGCCCGGCGGAGCACGATTGGCCGTGTACGTCGCGGTGAACTGCGAACACTTCCCCTACGACGACGGCTCGCCCGGCCTCGGCTACACCCCGGACATGAAGCAGCCGAACACCTACAACTGGGGATGGCGGGAGTACGGAAATCGCGTCGGCGGTTTTCGTATCGCGGAGACGCTGCAGCGCAGCGGTATTCGTCCCACCCTGCTGGTGAACACCGAGATGTACGAGCATGCTCCCGAACTGCTCGACGCGTTCCGTGAGCTCGACGCCGACATCGTCGCGCACGGTCGCACGAACGCCGTGCAACCCAATCAGCAGGACGAGGACGACGAGCGCCGGTCGATCGAGGACATCCGCCGCGTCATCGAACAGCACGAGGGAACAGCGCCGAGGGGGTGGATGAGTCCGGGCGCGAATCCGTCACGGGTGACCGAGGACCTGTTGGCGGAGAACGGTTTCGGCTACACCCTGGACTGGCCGATCGACGACCAGCCGGTGTGGCTGTCGACGCGGGGCGGACCGCTACTCAGTGTCCCGTACCCACACGAGGTGAACGACCTACCCGTGTTCGTCCACCATCATGCGACCGCCGAGACGTTCGAGCAGACGATCGTCGACTCCTTCGACGAGCTGAAGGAGAACTCCGAAGAGCAGGCCGTCGTGCTGGCCATCTCCGTCCACACGTTCCTGACGGGACAGCCTTACCGTCTGCGACGCTTTCGTGCGGCGCTCGAACACATGACGTCGCACTCCGACGGGGTCTGGTTCACGACGGCCGGCGATATCGCGGACCACTTCGCCATGGTCACCGCAGAGCGTCGAGATCCGTTCGCATGAGCATCACGTTGTAGCCGGACCACTGCGACGCCGTGAAGTAGAGGTCGCGGCCGCTGGAGCGCGGGTGGATGAACGGTGCGTAGATGCCGCCGTTGTTCTGCTGACGTGAGATCAGCGTTTTCTCGCTGCTCCACGGGCCCTCGGGCTTGTCGGCGGTGCGCGCGACGATGGAACCGGTGACCTCGTTGCCGTAGAGCATGACGTACTTGTTCAGGTAGTCGTTCCACGCCACGGACAGCTCGCTGACCGGATCACCGACCACCACGTCGGTGTCCTTCACGTCCGCAATGTTGTTCGACCACGTTCCGGCACCGGTGTAGTACTCGTACTTGCTCAGACTCGTGATGTCCTGCGGGAGAAAGCGGGAGAGGTACGCAGCGCCGAAACGTCCGTTGGGCGTTCCGTATTGATAGACGTACCCGTCCTTGTCCTTCAGGAACGCGACCTGCTGGAACTTGCCCTGGTTGCGATCGACCTGTCCGCCGCCCGGCAGGGTGATGCCGGTGTTGACGCGGATGGTGCTCTGATCCGTGGTCCAGGTCTGACCGTTGTCACTCGACTTCGCAATAGCCGAGAAGTTCGTGACCCACCGGCCCGGTGCTCCCCAGGTCCGCACCGACATGTAGCTCATGTACTGGTCGTCGCCGATGGAAATAGCGGCGGTCGGAATGGTCGTCGCTTCGACTTCGGGAATCTTGAGCGAGGTGACGATTTCCCGCGAGAAGTTCGGTACGTCCATGACGGATCCTGAGTTGCGGTCGCCGGGCACGCCGTCCGGTACCGCGATGCCGTCGGCCAGGTTGGTGTCGGACGAGCGCATCAACACGTTGGACCGCCACTGACCGCTCGGCAGCGAACAGTTGCCGAACGTGTCACCGAAGGCCATGAGGGTCTGCCCCTTGCCGTTGTCCCAGCTGATGCCCAGGTCGGTGCCGGAGATACCGAATCGGTTGTACGTGCTGTTCGGGCTCTGCGGCCCGGTGACCCACGCGACCGCACTGGTATTGCCCGGTCCCAGGTTGGGGAGCGCTCCCTGCGGGCCCTGCGGGTTCGCTCCGCCTGCCCCGCTGCTCCCGAAGCTGCTGCTTCCGAACAGGTTGCCGAACGGAGTCGAGCCGACGCCGGTGACGCCACAGGGCTCGGCGGACGCGACGCCGGCGGAGAGCACCGTGAACCCACCGACGGCGACCGTCAGAGCTGTTCCGATCACGGCCACCCGTTGGTGCAAGCGCATTCGATCTCCCCATGTGTCGCATGTGACTGTCGTGGCAAAAGTGACGATTGTGATTGATGATGACTCACGGAGAGCCGCACCGCAAGAAATCACGAATCGAGACACCAAGGGGCAGAACGAATTACACGCGTGTAGTTCAGCGGTTCGCGGCGTATCCGAACCGAGCAGCGTCGTTACCGAAAGTCACCGTTTACACCCGACACCCAGGGGGCACTCACTCGTGACGCTCGGACCGATTCCGTCCGCGCACACGCCCAGCATCGAATACTCGGCGCTGGACGTTCAACAGCACTTGCGAGTGAGAGGAACCCGATGGCCGCCATCCTGTTCGGATCGATCAGCACCGTCGCAGATACGTCCGAATTGCAGCGCAGGTCCTTCAACGAGGCATTCAAGGCTCACAACCTCGACTGGGATTGGTCGCGAGAGGACTACCGCGCGACGCTCGGCACCAACGGTGGCGCCAAGCGCATCGCCGAGTACGCGAAGTCTGTCGACCAGGACGTCGACGCGAAGGCCGTGCACGCCACGAAGTCCGAGATCTTCCAGAAGCTGATCGGCAGCGAAGGCGTCCAGCCGCGTCCGGGCGTTGTCGAATCGCTGGCCGAGGCGAAGGCCAACGGCCTCAAGACAGCTCTGGTCACCACCACGCTGCCCGAGAACGTCACCGCACTCCTCGACGCTCTGGACGACGTGTCGTTCGACGTCGTCGTCGACCTCTCGAAGGTCCAGGAGAGCAAGCCCGATCCCGCGTCCTACCTTTACGCTCTCGATCAGCTCGGCGAGGACGCGTCGTCGTCCGTCGCGATCGAGGACAACGAGGGCGGCGTCGCAGCCGCATCCGCAGCGTCCGTCAAGGTGGTCGCGTTCCCTAATTCAAACACCAAGGGCGGCGACTTCTCTGCCGCAGTTGAAACAGTCGACAGCTTGGATCCCAGCCATCTCCGTCAGCTGACCACCAGCTGACGGGTCATCCGATGCGGCTGCCTGCCTCGAATGCCGTGGCAGACAGTCGCTCCCGAGCGTGGCGAACCTCCTCACGCTGTGACAGACAAGGATCCGATCTATGAGTTCGATGCAAGCGCAGGTGACCGCAACGGAGCGGGCCTTCCACGTCGAGGGTTACGAGAAGATCGAGTACGACCTTCTCTACGTCGACGGTGTGTTCTCTTTTCAGAACACCGAACTGGCCGACAGCTACCGCTCCTACGGCCGGTGCCTGATGGTCGTGGACGAGTCCGTGCACGCCATCTACGGCGAGCAGATCTCGGCGTACTTCGATCACTACTCGATCGACCTCAGCGTGGTGCCGGTGAAGATCGCCGAAACCGCCAAGTCCATCGAGACATTCGAGCGCATCGTCGGTGAGTTCGACCGCTTCGGCCTCGTCCGCACCGAGCCGGTTCTCGTCGTCGGCGGCGGTCTGACCACCGACGTCGCCGGATTCGCCTGCGCGAGCTACCGACGCAACACCCCGTACATCCGCATCCCCACCACCCTGATCGGCCTCATCGACGCCAGCGTCTCGATCAAGGTTGCGGTGAACTACGGAAAGCACAAGAACCGCCTGGGTGCCTACCACGCGTCCGAGAAGGTTCTGCTCGACTTCTCGTTCCTGAAGACCCTTCCCGAGGATCAGGTTCGCAACGGCATGGCCGAGCTGATCAAGATCTCGGTGGTCGGAAACTCCGAAATCTTCGACATGCTGGACCAGTACGGCCCGGAACTGCTGAAGACGCGCTTCGGTCACCTCGACGGAACCGCGGAGCTGCGCGAGGTTGCCGACCGGCTGACCTACCAGGCGATCGACACCATGCTGGTGCTCGAGGCACCGAACCTGCACGAGATCATGCTCGACCGCGTGATCGCGTACGGCCACACCTGGAGCCCCACGCTCGAGCTCACTCCGCCCGCGCCGTTCTTCCACGGACACGCCATCAACATCGACATGGCTCTGTCGGCGACCCTGGCCGAGCAGCGCGGACTGCTGTCGACAGCCGATCGCGACCGGATCCTCGGCGTGATGAACCGGCTGGGACTCGCACTCGACAGCGACTACCTGACACCCGAATTGCTGACGGAAGCAACATCTTCCATCCTCAAGACGCGTGACGGACTCCTTCGCGCCGCGGTTCCCGATCCGATCGGTGCGTGCACCTTCCTCAACGACGTCACCACCGACGAACTGGCCGACACGTTGGCGCTGCACAAGAAGATCGTTCTCGACTTCGAGCGCGGCGGCGACGGCATCGACATGTTCACCAGCACGGAGCCGGCTGTCGTCCAGCCCGTCAGCTGATCGATGCCCGACTCCGTCTCCACCTCCGCGCGTCCCGTCACGCCGACCACCATCCTGGCGGCGGAACTGGGCGACATCGCAGGACAACTGAGCGAGATGGCCGGGATCGAGCCCGAACTGCTGGCTCGCGTGCGTCGTGCACGCGATCTGGCAGCCGGGCTCGACCCGTATCTCGACACGTGTTCCTCCCCGGAATCGCCCGCCCTGGCCGAATTGGCCCGCCGCACCAGGGAAGCCGATTGGGGCAACGGCCCGCTGGAGCAGGAAATGCTCTCCGGTCACGTCGAGGGACAGACGCTGAAGTTCCTGGTGCACATGACCAAAGCAACTCGTGTGCTCGAAATCGGCATGTTCACCGGCTATTCGGCACTGGCGATGGCCGAGGCGCTCCCCACGGGCGGGTCGGTCACCGCGTGCGAGCTCGACGACGGTGTCGCCGACTTCGCTCGTCGGTGCTTCGCCGAGTCCGAGGCCGGTCGATCGATCACCGTCGAGGTCGGTCCGGCGTTGGACACGCTGAAGCGGCTCACCGGTCCGTTCGATCTGGTGTTCGTCGACGCCGACAAACCCGGCTATCTCGAGTACTTCCGGTACCTGATGGACAGTGACCTTCTGGCACCCGATGCGGTTGTGGCAGTGGACAACACTCTGATGCAGGGACAGCCCTGGGCGACGGGCCCGCGCTCGGCCAACGGCGACGCCATCGCCGAGTTCAACCGCGCCGTCGCCGACGACCCTCGCGTCGAACAGGTGACTCTGCCGCTTCGTGACGGGGTGACGCTGATCCGCCGAGTGGACAGCACGTGCTGAAAAGCATTGCCGCACTGGCCGGGTTGACCGTCACGTTGCCGGTCGACCTGGCCATCACGGTGGCTGCAATGCGCCGTCCCGCTCCCCCGGTGACCACCCGCACGCAGACACCGAAAACGATCCTCGTCAGCGGCGGCAAGATGACCAAGGCGTTGGCTCTGGCCCGCGCGTTCCACCTGGCCGGCCACCGAGTGATTCTGGTGGAGTCGGCCAAATACCGGTTCACCGGTCATCGTTTCTCGAAGGCGGTGGACCGCTTCTGCACCGTCCCCGACCCGACGGCCCCCGACTACGCGGACGCGCTTCTCGACATCGTCCTCGAGGAGGGTGTCGACGTGTTCGTTCCCGTCGCCAGCCCGGCGGCGAGCATTCACGACGCCGACGCGCGCGCTCTGCTGGACCAGCACTGCGAGGTCATTCACGGCGACGCGCACACCGTGCGGATGCTCGACGACAAGGATCAATTTTCCGAGCTGTCCCGCAAGTTCGATGTGCGAGTGCCGGATTCGCGTCGTATCACCGATGTGAAGCAGATCGAGGAGTTCGATTTCCCTCCGGGACGCGAGTACATCCTCAAGCGGATCGCCTACAACCCGGTCGGTCGAATGGACCTGACGCGACTGTCGGCGGCCGACCCGAATCTCGATTTCGCTCGCAGCCTGCACATCTCGGAGGACGACCCGTGGATTCTGCAGCAGTTCGTCACCGGGCAGGAATACTGCACGCACGGGACCGTCCGCAACGGCAAACTACAGGTGTACGCGTGCTGTGAATCGTCGGCGTTCCAGGTGAACTACGCGATGGTGGACAAGCCCGAGATCCTCGAGTGGGTGGAAACCTTCGTCGGCGCACTCGGCGCGACGGGGCAGATGGCCTTCGACTTCATCGAGGCCGACGACGGTCACGCGTACGCCATCGAATGCAATCCCCGGACCCACTCCGCGATCACGATGTTCTACGACCATCCGGAGCTCGCTGCGGCGTACCTCGACGACGGGCACCCCGTCATCCTTCCGACCGCCGAATCGAAGCCGACGTACTGGATCTACCACGAACTGTGGCGGCTGCTCACCCAGCCGGGTAAGCGGTCCAGGATCCGCACCATCCTGCGCGGAACCGACGCGATCTACGCGTCCTGGGACCCCTGGCCGTACTTCCTCGTGCACCACCTACAGATTCCATCCCTGCTGATCAAGAACATGCGCAGCGGGAAGGGTTGGACACGAATCGATTTCAATATCGGCAAGCTCGTCGAAGTAGGGGGTGACTGATGGCCCCGCTGTCCGTTCTCGTACTCGCCGGGTCGGCGGTGGACGACTTCCACGCCGACCTGTCGCGGGTGTACGCGTCGGGGTTCGTCGACGCGCTGACGAGCAACGATGCCTACCGGTTCGAGATCGCCTTCGTATCTCCCGACGGTTCGTGGCGCTTCGCCGACAGCTTCGCCGCTGTTGCCGGCGCGCACCCGATGTCGTTGCCGGACGCGGTCGGACGGTTGACCGCCGCCGACATCGACGTGATGGTGCCGCAGATGTTCTGCCTGCCGGGTATGACGACCTACCGCTCTTTGTTCGATCTGCTGGGTATTCCGTATCTCGGCAACCGCCCGGACGTGATGGCGGCGACGGCGGACAAGAACACCGCACGGGCGATCGTGGCAGCCGCGGGGGTTCCCGTCCCCGCCGGCGTCGTCGTGCGCGCGACCGGACCCGTCGATGTACCACTGCCCGTCGTGGTCAAGCCGGTGGATTCGGACAACTCGATGGGCGTCGCTTTGGTGAAGAACGCCGACGAGCTGGACGCCGCCGTCGCCGATGCGTTGACGTATTCCGATGCGGCGCTGGTGGAGTCGTACATTCCACTCGGCCGCGAGGTGCGGTGCGGCGTGATCGTTCGAGACGGTGAACTCGTGTGCCTGCCCCTCGAGGAATACGCGGTCGACGAAATTCGGCGACGCGGCGACAAGCTGAATCGGACCGACGACGGCGACCTGTACCTCGTGGCCAAGGAAGCGACCAAAGCCTGGATCCTCGACGTCGACGATCCCATCACCGAAAAGGTGTGGGAGGCTGCGCGTCTCGCCCACGTCGCGCTCGGCGCTCGGCACTACAGCCTGTTCGACTTCCGGATCGATCCCGACGGAAATCCCTGGTTCCTCGAAGCAGGGATGTACTGCTCGTACGCCCCCTCGAGCGTGGTGGCCGTGATGGCTTCCGCGGCAGGCATTCCCGTCGACCGACTGTTCGCCATCTCTGTGAAGGAGCTGCTGTGAAGTACGAGGTTCTCTCCCCCGTCGGCGCCCGTGTCACCGACATCAGCGTCGACGACATCACCCCCGCCGACGTCACCGAACTGAAGCGGATCCTCTCCGAGCACGGCGTGGTGGTCATGCCGCAGCAATTCGTGGACGACATCGCCTTCCTCGCATTCCTGCGGGCGTTCGGTGAGTTGATGTTCACCACCGGCGAGACCCCGGTCGACGGATTCCCCGACCTGAACGTGATCTCCAACGTCGGACGCACGACACCGCCCAAGTCGAATTTTCACGTCGACACCAGCTACGTCCGAAACCCGCCCGCGTACACGGCATTACGTGCCGTCGAGGTACCGGCCGAAGGCGGCCAGACACAGTTCAGCAACCAGTACGCCGCCTACGACACGTTGCCCGCGGATGTGAAGGAGCGACTGTCCGACGCCGTCGTCACGCACGTGGTGACCGGACTCGAGCTCGATGAGGACGAGGAGACGTCGGCTGATCATCGCCTCTTTCTCGCGCATCCGATCTCCGGTCGCACGGCGCTGTACCTGTCGGCTCCCGCGCGGTGCGCGGCGATAACCGGGGTGCAGCCCGAGGACACCCGAGCCGTGGTCGACTACCTCGTCGACCACTCGACGCGCGAGGACAACCTGCTCCGCCACTCCTGGTCACCGGGCGACGTCGTCATGTGGGACAACCGGTGCGTCATGCACCGCGCCGATCACGCGGGCGTCGTGGGCGACCGCGTGATGCACCGCGGAATGGTCAGTTCGTCCTGACGCCGCTGACCGTGAACGGCTCGACGGGAGTGCCGCCGCGCTTGTCGAATTGGCTGTTCACCACCAGCAATCGATCGTCGATCGACGCCGCAGTGGTCGGGTACGCGAAACTCGGATCGGTGATCTCGCCGGTCACCCGGCCCGACGTGCCGTCGTCGGCAAGGTCGATGGTCGAGACGATTCCGTCGCGATTGCGTACGACGTACAGGGTGCCGTCGTCGGTCTCCATGCCGTCGCCGTTCCGGACGGTCGCGCCGCCCAGATCGACCTGTGTGACGGCCTTCGATCGTGCGTCGACACGGTAGATGTTGCCCGTACTCGATTGCACGACAAGCAGACCCGAGTCGTCGTCGGATTCGACGATGCCATTGGCGTTGAACCCCTCGCCGTAGACGAACGGCGATCCGGTGAAGTCCACGAACGATTCGAGCGCCGCCTGCGCGGGGTTGTTTCCGTCGAGCAGGTTCGCAGGAATGCGGAACAGGGTGGGGCTCCGCGAATCCGTGACGTAGGCGTCGCCGTTCTCCGCGATGGCCACGTCGTTCAGGAACGTGGCGTCGGTCCCGAGCCCGTTGCTGAAACGCCCGGTGAGTTGACCCGAGTTCGTGTCGTAGATCCAGACGGTGCCGGTGGCACCGCCCGCGATGACCAACCGGTCGTCGTCGACGTCGAGACCTGCTGCGCCTGTGCGCCCGTCCTGCCCACCGGCGAGGAACGGCTGGACGTCGGGCGTCCCCACGGTTCCGCGGAAGACCGCGCCGTCGGCGGTTGCGGTGACGTAGAACGTGTCGTCGTCGGCAGTGATGCCTTCGGGGAACACACCCGTGCCGGGGAGGGTGTAGACGGTCGCGTCCGTCGCGGATGTCGCGGTGGTGGAACTCGCGGCCGCCGGCACGGTCGTGGTGCTGGGATCCGGCGTCGTCGCGCGCTGGGAGGACCCACAGGCAGTGACAACGAGGGCGGAGACAGCGACAGCAGAAACCAGACAAAAGCGACCCATGGCACCAGTGTGCCAGGTCTAGCGAGCACTCGGTTCGGGAACACTGACCACGGCAACAACCAACGCTGCAACGGCATACAGGACGACGATCAGGATCAGCGTCGCCGTCACGCCGGTGTGCAGCACAACCAGAGTCCCGACGAGCGCACCGGCGAACATCGCACCCACCGACAGCAATCGACGGATTACCGCGGCGCCGTCACGTTTGCGGATGTCCGACCCGATGCCGGTGATGGCCATGGTGAGCACGGTGGTGGTCATGTCGGGAACGGCGAGCTGGCGCACTGCTGCGTTCTGCAGACCGAGGCCGATCGCAGCAAGGAGGACGACGATGTTGGGTGACGAATGAACGGCCACCGCGCACACCATCAGCGCAAGCTGGAAGAGCAACGTGTTCCGCAGCAAGGGCCCCCGCCGTCCCTTCATCCGCGCGATCAGACCCCCACCTGCGGTGGCGCCGACCACGAACCCGGCGAGGGCAAGCACCGAGCCCAGAAGCGAGAACCCTGGTGCTCCCCCTATCGCGAACGCGATGAACACCACGTTGCCCGTCATGTTGGCCACGAACACGCGTCCCAGAGCCAGGATGCTCATCGCGTCGACGACACCGGTGATGAGGGTGACGTAGACGAGGATGGCGGGGAGAGGACCGTGAAGTGGGTGGGCGAAGTAGCTCTGCCACCCGCGCGTCGACGACGTCATGTGCACGCTCCCTCTTGCTCGGTCAGTAGCGTGACCCTATGACCACCGTCTCCGCCACACGATCGACTGTGCCGCAAATCGTCGGGCGCGTCGTCCTGGGCGCATTCCTGCTGTTCGCCGGGACGGCACACCTGACCTTCGCGCGGGAGACGTTCCAGGCGCAGGTGCCGACATGGGTGCCACTCGACGCCGACTTCGTGGTGCTCGCGTCCGGGGTCGTCGAAATCGTGCTCGGCGCCGCGTTGCTTCTGCTGACGCGGTGGCGGGTCGTCGTCGGGGTGGTCGTCACCCTGTTCTTCGTGGCCGTCTTTCCCGGCAACATCTCGCAATTCCTGACCCACACAGACGCTTTCGGTCTCGACACCGATCGGGCGCGCGGGATCCGGCTGCTGTTTCAGCCGGTCCTGATCGCCTGGGCTTTGTGGTGCACAGGAGCATGGTCGGCGTGGAGGGCGCGCTCGTGACGGTGATAATCACGGTCTCCGGCCGGCACGAGGCGTCGTACCCGCCGGAGCGGTGCACTGTTCATCTGACGGTTCAGGTCGACGGTCCTGTCGCAGCGGACGTCTCGTCGACGATGGGCGCACAGACCGCGGACCTGACGCGGCGCATCACCGATCTCGGGGTGACCGAGTGGTTCGTCGATCAGATTCACCGATCGCGTCATCGTCCGTACAGCGAGTCGGGCACCCAGCTTCCCTATGTGCACACCGCCAGTACCGAAGTGCGCGCGACGTTTTCGGACTTCGACCTCGTGGGGCCGTTCGTCGACGGCATCGTCGACCTGGACGCGGTGACGGTCGGCCGGTTCGAGTGGACGCTGACCGACGAGTCCCGCCGGGCTCACCTTGCCCACGTCAGAGACCGTGCGGTGACGGACGCCGTCGACAAGGCGACCGCCTACGCGATGAGCCTGTCGCTGTCGGGAGTTCGGCCCGTTGCCTTGGCGGACCCGGGCTTGATGGACGCACCGCCCGGCTCCCCGCGGGCAATGGCCGCGATGGCGAAGGGCGCAGACTCGATCGCGGTCAGACCGGAAGACATCACTATCGACGCCGACGTGCACGTTCGATTCGAAGCGTCATGACGGCGTGAGACGGGCCGCAGATTAGATGCGCACGACCATCTTGCCGGTGTTCTCGCCCTTCATCATCGCGAAGAACGCATCGACGGCGTGGTCGATTCCGTCGACGACGGTCTCGTCGAACACCACGTCACCGTTCTTCAGCCACTCCGACATCTCCGCGGCGAAGGCCGGCATACGGTCGAAGTAGCCACCGACGGTGAAGCCCTTCAGCATCAATCCACGAGAGATGATGTTGGCCATGTTCTTCGGCCCGGCCGGCGTCTCGGTGCTGTTGTAGACGGAGATCGCACCGCAGAGCGCTGCGCGGCCACCGTCGTTGAAGGATGCCAGTGCGGCCTCGAGGTGATCTCCGCCGACGTTGTCGAAGTACACGTCGATGCCGTCGGGTGCGGCGGTCGCCAGTTGCTTGCGCACGGCACCGTCCTTGTAGTTGAAGGCGGCGTCGAAACCGTATTTGCCGGTGAGCAATTCGACCTTCTCGGCCGATCCGGCGGAGCCGATCACGCGAGACGCGCCCTTGAGCCGCGCGATCTGTCCGACGGCGCTGCCGACCGCTCCTGCGGCGCCGGAGACGAACACCGCGTCGCCCTCCTTCATCTCCGCGATGTCGAGGAGCCCGACATATGCAGTGAGAGCGGTCATTCCAAGAATTCCGAGGTAGGCCGAGAGCGGTACGCCCGGAATCTCCTGCACGACACGGAATCCGCTGCCGTCTTCCTGGACGACGTCACGCCAGCCGTACTGATGGGACACGACGTCGCCGACCGAGATTCCCTCCGTCGTCGATTCGAGGACGCGACCGACGGCTCCGCCGGTCATCGTCTCGCCGAGAACGAACGGGGGGATGTAGGACCGAACGTCGTTCATGCGTCCGCGCATGTAGGGATCGACGGAGATGAATTCGTTCTTCACGCGGACCTGGCCGGATTCGAGCTCGGGGAGCTCGACCTCGACGGTACGGAAGTTGTCGGCCGTGGGCCAACCGGTGGGACGGGAAACGAGTTGGATTTGAATGCTACGCATGAGACCACCGTATACTGGATCGATCAGTTCAGAAAAGGAGGGGTCGGATGGGCAGGACGAAGACCTTCGACACGGACGCCGTCGTCGCGTCCGCACGCGATCTCTTCTGGAACCAGGGCTACGAGGCCACGTCGCTTCCCGACCTGGAAGAGGCCACGGGCCTGAGCCGGTCAAGCCTCTACCACTCGTTCGAGAGCAAGCGCGGACTCTTCGGTGCGGCCGTCCAGAACTACCTGACCAGCGTGATCAGGCCCCGGTTGCGTGTACTGACCGAGTCGGGTGACGTCGACGGGTACCTGGCCGAGCTCTCCGACGCCATCGCGGGCCGCGGATGCTTCCTGGTGAACACGGCCGCCGAGAAGGCAGCACACGACGACGCCACCGTCGCCCTGGTCAAGGACTATCGGCGAGAGCTGACCGAGGCTCTGGCCGTCGCCCTCCGCCGGTCGTATCCCGAAGCTCCCGACCGGGCCGACGAGGCCCGCCTGCTCGCGTCGCTCTCCATCAGCGCCCACCTGCTCGCTCGCGTCGACCGGGAGGAAGCCGTGGCCGTCCTGGGGGTGGCGCGGGCGCAGTACGCACGGTGGACGTCGCCTCCCCGATAGGCTCGTGTCCATGGCATCGAAACGTCCCGGCAACGCTGGTCAGAGGCGCGCAGCGAAGACCAAAGCTCGGCAGAGGAAACTCATGTCCGGCCCCACCGCGTCGGCGGCACAGCGGAGCCAGCGGAACCTGGTCGACGACTTCTCCGATTACCTCCGCGAGACGGACCTGGCGCCCGACACCGAACAGATCGCGAAGCTGCTCGACGTGACCCTGACCCAGATGGGACGCACGAACCCCGCCTTCGACCCCACCGGGTGGACGCCCGACGACGCGCACGTGCTTCTCGACATCGCCGACGGTCTGGTGGAGGAGAACGAAGAGGCGGCGCTGCGGATCGTCATGAGCTCGTTGACATATCTGACGTTCCTGGACGACACCGACTCGTGGACCGGGTCCGACGAGGACTACGCGCACTGCATGGACGACTTCTCCGACTTCGTGACCGGCGACGCCGGGATGCTCGACCCCGAGGACGTCGAGCTGCCCGACATCGCTCCGGAGGACGAGCTGGCGGCTTTGCGCGATCTTCCCGTGATGACCTCGCTCGACACCATGCTGACCTGGGTCGGCAATGGCCGCGACCTCACACCCACGTCGTTGCGCGAGCTTGCGGATGCGATGGGAATTGCGCGCTCCGACACCGAATCCGCCTACGACGCACCGAAGTTGGCGGAGTTGGCCGCCGCGGCGGCGGCCGGAATCATCGCCATCGACGACGGCGAGGCCACCGCCGGACCGTCGTCCGAGGCGTTCCGGACACGCGGGGACCTCGGCGTTCTCAGAACCGCTGTCGCGCACTACGTCTCCGCGCAGTTGATGAGCGACGTCGACGAGGAAGCGATGCTCAGCGTCGTCGACACCCTTGCGGCACAGTCACTTCTGGCCGCGATGCTTCCCGATCCGCCGCCCAACCCGATCGAAGAATCGTACGAGGGACTCGAACCCGACGACCGGCAGGTCGCGTTGCTCGCGTCCGAGCGACTGCGCGCGTTCGCCGATCAGAAGTGGCTCGTCGCCGGTGACGTTCTCACTGTGCCGGAGCCGCTTCGTCGTGCAGTTCTCAGCGGAATCGAGGACGCATTCCCGGTCGACGAACCCGACGACGTGTGAAAATACGACCATGACCACTCGACTGAATCCGTACCTGAACTTTCGCGGCACAGCGCGTGAGGCAATGGAGTTCTATCGGTCCGTGTTCGGCGGGGAACTGAACTTGTCGACGTTCGGCGAGAACCAGATGAGCGAGGACCCGGCCGAGAAGGACTACATCATGCACGGCCAGCTCGATGCGCCGAACGGCATGACGTTGATGGGCGCCGACGTTCCGTCCAGCATGGAATTCATGCCCGGCAACACCTACTCGGTGTCGCTCAGTGGCGACGACGAAGCCGAATTGACCGGCTACTGGGACAAATTGGCCGACGGCGCGCAGTACACGATGGGCCTGAACAAGGCGCCGTGGGGCGACACGTTCGGCATGCTCACCGACAAGTTCGGGACGTCGTGGCTGGTCAATATCGCGGGGAGCGCAGCGTCAGAAGGGTGATCTCGCTCGGCGCGAAAACGCGGAACGGCGGCCCCCAGAAGCCGGATCCGCGGCTGGTGTAGAGCTGAGTTCTCTCGCCGTGCCGGCTCAGGCCGTGGACGACGGGCTGATCGAGACGGACCAGAAAGTTGAAGGGCCAGATCTGTCCTCCGTGGGTGTGGCCCGACACCTGGAGGTCGACTTTGCCCACTGCCTGCGCGATTTGCTTGGGTTGGTGAGCGAGGAGGAAGACAGGCAGGTTCGAATCCGCGCCGTCGAGCGCCTTGTCCAGGTCCGGTCCGTGGCCCGGCCCCTTCGCGGTGCGGTCGTCGACTCCGGCGATGACGAGGGTGTTCTCGATGGTGATGTGCCGGTTGTGCAACGAATCCCAGCCGAGACTCGTCATGTGGTCCAACCATTCCTGCGCTTCGCCGAAGTACTCGTGGTTGCCGGTGACGTAGACGCGGGCGTGTTTGGCTCTGACCTCTCGTAGCGGCGCCGCTTGGCGTCGCCTCGTGTCGACCGATCCGTCCGCGATGTCTCCGACGTGACAGACCACGTCGGCGTCGAGCGTGTTGACCTTGTCGATCGTTCTGCGCGACCACTTCTCGCGGTCGATGGGGCCATAGTGGGTGTCGGTGATCAGGACGACCCTGAGCTGTTCCCGGAGTCCGTCGATCTCGACCAACTGGCTCTTCACGCGGGGGACGCGCATGGCTTCGTAGTGGCCCCACAGGGCCAAGACGATGGTGACCGCGGCCAGAGCGACGGCGACTATTCGCGAACGAGTGGGGTCGTCGACGGAGAAAAGGGCAAGGCGCAGAACAAGACTCAGCACCGAGCACACGAACAGGATCCACACGAGGCCCAGCAGTGTGTCGCCGATCCGCGCTGCCCAGTCCTTGTGCTGAAAGTGTCCGAGACGCATTCCGACCAGGAGGGCGCCGGCTACGACCAGGGTGGCGACGGTGCCTGCGACCTGGACGGCCGTCGGCCAGTTCGATCCCCAGAAGAACAAGGTCCACCACGGGACGCCGAACAGGATCAGCAGAACCAGCAGGACGATCAGGCGTCTCACTGGGTCGAGGGTACCGGGGGTGGTGCGGTGGCTGGTTTTGGCAGTTGGGGGTTTACTGGGGGTTTGGCGGACGCTGCAGCGTCTGCCCGTTGCGGGGCGGTCTGCCATATGGCCATGGGTCGCCGTCAGTACTGCACGATTTGTCTCGGTAACCGGGACAAATCCTGCACAATCGGGGCGCCGCGGCGCGGATCGAGATCGGATGGAACCGGAACGCCGTCGGCTGCGTCTCAATAGTCAGGTGGGAGGTGTCGACGGTGGCCAGATCAATGCGAGTAACGGTGGCGTGCGCTGCTGTCGTCGTCGCGGCTGGGTGCGGGTCGGATGCGGTAGCCGGGTCGCCGACGGCGGCGCCGCTCGGGGATGCGCAGTTCGATCCGTGCACCATTCCGGACGAGGCCATAGCGGCGGCGGGGGCGGATCCGGGGACGAAGGATCCGGGCATCTTCGGACAGGATCACCCAGATTGGAACGTGTGCAGCTGGGACGGTGGTTGGTACTTTCTCGGTGTCTTGTCGACCACTTTGACATTCGACGAGGTCAAGCAGAATCCGCAGGGCCTGGAACCGCGGGGCGCCGTCGTCGGTAGCAGGAATTCGATCGCTTACCTCGATTCGAGTGACCCAGCACGTCAAGCGTGCGACGTGGCATTCCCGACAAGTCGAGGGGTGATCTTCATCAGGATCGACACGAAGGGGACGGCAACAACGAGTGGAGACACCTGCGAACTGGCAACGAAAGCTGCGAACGCACTCGACGCAGACCTGCCCACCTGATCAGAGCCGGACCTGAGGAACGATGACGCAATACAACGAGTTGCAACTATCACCGGACAGCGCCAAGACATGCGCCGACGCTTGTGATCACTACCTGGGTGAACTCGATCGGATCCGGCGAAGTAGCCGGTACCTCGTCAAGGTCGAATCCTTCGGCACCCTCCCCTCCGGCCAAGCCCTCGGCAAGAAGTTCTTCGACCTCGCCGCCGGAGGAAATCAGTCGTTCGAACAGGTCATCCAGCAACACATCGACGTCATCCAGCGTCTTCGTGAGGCGTTCGTCAAAGCAGGCGAGGGCTATCAGGCGACCGAGGGCAGCAATACCGCTCTGCTCAGCAGCTCGATCAAATAGGTAAAGAAATCCGGGGGGATCCACGTGTCATTTCTGTCGCAGGTCGGAGAGGTCGCCGAGGAAATCGGCGACACCCTCACAGGTCACGATTCCGACGCCGAGCGAGCGTCCGAAGCCGCGCAGAACGCAGGCAACGAACAGCGTGA
Source organism: Rhodococcus sp. 320_ES (assembly GCF_059691855.1). NCBI lineage: Bacteria > Bacillati > Actinomycetota > Actinomycetes > Mycobacteriales > Nocardiaceae > Rhodococcus > Rhodococcus sp. 320_ES. The sequence goes on from NZ_JCAWAG010000004.1 coordinate 106,671, forward strand.
CGCCATCTACGCCAACACCGATGCCGCGATCGCCCAGATCGGGTCCGTCTCGATGCTGCCGCCGGTGGTGCGGCCGGAGGCGTTCGACGCATACACCCACGAAGAGATCTTCTTCCACGTCCAGAACCTGCAGCCGGGCGACGTGTTGAGCAGCGCCCAGATGTGGAGGGGCGCACACGAACAGCTGACCTCGGTGGTCGACGCGCTGTGGGCGCAGATCGACCCGATCCTGAATACCGAATGGACCGGGGCGGCGGCCTCGGGCGCCAAGGCTGCCGTGCGGCAGTACGCCGAAGAGTCCCACCGTCTCGTCGAGATCCTGAACGTGGTCGCGAACAAGTTGGAGGAGTCGTACACGGGATTCGAGCAGACCAAGCTGCAAGTGCCTCCGCCACAATCGTTCACGTTCACCGACTACGCACGAATGGCGACGGGCTTCCCACTCGCGACTGTGGGAAACCTTGTCGCCGCCAAGGCCGAAGCGGACGCGAGTCACCAGCAGGCCGTCCAGGTGATGAACACCGTCTACTCCCCCGTCGTCGTGCAGTCCGACACCGGCGTGCCGCAGTTGCCCCCTCCCTTCGATCCAACGGGAAGCGGAGCGGGGACGTTCCCCACGTCGGCCGCGCCGTCTGGAGGTGGTTACGCGCCAACAGGATTCACCGGGGTCAGCCCCGGCGGCGCCCAGTTTGTGGGAAGCTCGACCGACGTCGCCCCGGCGCATCCGGCGGACACCACGGCCGCGTCCACAACCGCACCCGCCCAGGCCGGGGCCCAGCTGGCTGCACCACAGCAGCCGTCGCCCGCCTCGATGACGGGAACCCCGGGGTCGCCCGTCCCGTCGACGACGTCCACGGCGCCCGCGGACACCCACGCCGCGAGTTGGGCACCCGGCGGAGGCCGTCGATCGGGCTCCGGTGCGGGGACAGCGGCAGGCGGCGGTGGAGTGGGCGGTGGCGGTGCAGGCGGCGGCGGCTCGGTTCGCGCTCCCTTCGGCGCAGGCGCCGGTCCCGGCGCACCGAACGGTGCGTCGAATGCGAACGTCCTGCAGAACCCGAGTGGCCGAATGGACGGAGGGGGATCCGCACGCGGTATGTACGGCGCGGGCGGGATGATGCCCGGCGGCGGACGGTCCGGTGGTGATCACGACGGTGAGCACAACACTCCGGGGTACCTCGTCACCGTCGACAACGGTGACGAACTGGTAGGCGACCTTCCACTGGTTGCGCCGCCGGTGATCGGATGATCACGACGACCGAATGGCGTTTCACTGCACTGGAGTTCGTGGTCGCGTGGTCCGCGATGAGGCGGGACCGGCTTCCGTTTCCCTTCACCTGGCGGGCCGACGCCGCGACCGCCGACGAGCTCGAGAGGCAACGGGCTGCGGCCACCCGGACGATCGACGACGGACTGGCAACCGCCCTCATAACCCTGGCGAATGCCGACTTACGCGTGCAGACATGCGGTTTCGTCGATGGTCGTCCGGGGGCGCTGTTGCACGCGGCCACATCGGGTTCGCATGCAGTCGTGGCGGTGCAGCACGCTGATGAGATCGCGGTGGAGCTGGTGACGTCGACGGAACTTGTCTCGCGTATCACCTTGCCGCCGATGAACCCCGGGACGGAGCGTAGCGGCACGGTCACCGCGTCCACCGCTCGAATGAACAACTCGAACGACGACCGGACGCGACTCACGCGGCTTCTCCAGCGAAAGCGCAGCGGCGGAGGCGAATTGCTGGTGGGGACGTCGACACGCGCCGACTGCTGCATCGACACGATCACCGGCGGATTCACCTGGATCGACGTCGACAAGGACGGTCGGTACCTGCTCACCGGGACGGACCCGGCGACGGTGACTCCGGCGACGGACGCCGCAGTCACCTCGCTGGTGACAAGCTACGTGATGGGGACCGCGTAGTTCGGAAGGTCGATCTTGTCGGACGGCGGCGAGGCGAACTTCCCGAACAGCGACGTGATCTTGATCCGTGACGCGATTCCGAGGACCGTATTCATCGTTTTCACACCGAGTTTGGTCTTGGGATTGGCGATCCTCGGCGCACCCGGAGCCAACTTCTGAGCCTGCTCGACGTAGGGCCGGAGGATGGACTCGTAGGAGGCGAAGGCGTCGCGGTGATCGTCGTGCGACGCAATCTCCCCCGCGAGAACGTAACCGCCGACCATCGCCAGCGACGTTCCCATTCCGCTGATCGGGGACGCGCAGTATCCGGCGTCGCCGAGCAGGACGACGCGTCCCTTCGACCACCGAGACATCCTCACCTGGCCCAGTGATTCGAAGTAGAAGTCAGGTGAGTCGGCCAACCCGTCGAGCGCGCGAGCGGCGAACGGTGCGTCCGAGAACGTCTGTCGCAGAACCTCTTTCTGCTCGTTGGCGGGCAGATCCTCGTACCCGCGGGGATCGGTCATGAAGGACAGGGCGGCGCGTGTGGTTCCGACCTTGTCCGGGCGGAGCAGCACCGATCGGCTGCCGGGTGCGTTGTTCCACTGCGCCCACTGCGTGTCGGATTCCGTGCGCGGAATGGTGAAGTACGTGGTGTACATGCCGAGGTCGCGGATGCTCACTTCGTTGCCGAACACCATCGAGCGCGTCCGCGAGCGCAACCCTTCGGCGAGGACGACGATGTCGAAGTCGCGATCGGGACTGCGCTGGAACGACACTCGTACACGGTGGCCGTCGTCGTCGATGCCGGTGATCTGATCACCGAAGATGTATTCGGTGCGCTCTCGTGTGCGGTCGAACAGGATCTTGCCCAGGTCGCCGCGAAGGATTTCGAGCTCCGCGGTCGGACCTTCCCCGCCCATGGCGTCGGACCCGAACTGCGCCTTGACTTGTCCGTGATCGTCGACGAATTGCAGTCCGGTTTCGCCGGTTCCCGCCTTGCGGACGGCGTCTTCGATGCCCATCCGCTGCGCGACGGTGCGGCCCGCGCCGCGCAGGTCGACACTCTGGCCGCCCGAGCGCAGTTCGGGGAAGCGCTCGATCACGGTCGTGGTGATGCCATTGCGCGCGAGCCAATAGGCGAGGGTGGGTCCGGCGACGCTGGCACCGGATATCAGCACGGTTTTCGGACTCATGAGTCCTCGCTTTCGGTAGTGGCGGAGGTGAAGACGTCGACGACGCGGGCGAGGAAGTGCTCGACAGCGGCACGCTCGTCGTCGGTCAGGTCCGAAATGACGCGCTGGAGCCCGGTGAGCATCGGCGCCATGTGCGCGAATGCAGCGTCGATAGATTTCTCGGCGGGGGTCACCATCATCTTGCGGCGGTCGGTGGGGTGACGTCGACGCGAGACGTGCCCTGCATTTTCGAGGCGGTCGACGATGTGGGTGCTCGCGGCCGTGGTGACCGCGAGGCGCCCGGCCAGTTCACTCGAGGTCAGCGGGCCGTCCGTGATCAGGTGCTCCATGGCGGCCAGATCGGTGGCGTTCACGCCGAGATGGCCGGCCATGTTCGTAGACATCCGCTGGCTCAGAGAGACGACGGCGCGGAGCTTCGCGGCTATCGGGTCGTCCTCGAGGTGCACCAGAAAAGCTTAACAGTGTGATTATCAAGAAAGTTAGCAACTTTGCTGTGCGCGAATTCATGCCCTGGAGGGCCGGAAATCACGCACGGGAGGCGCAGCCGCCTAGGATTCACACCATGAGCGATCGCTATCCACGCGAACCGGACGGGTACGGCTACGGGGACGATAGGACCCGCGCCTACGCAACGCAGCCGGGCCAGCCCGGCAAGCCGCCGGTGGGGGCGCCGAAGTTCGACGTCGGACCGTTCGTCGGCGGCGTCGTGGCCACCGCGATCGTGGCGTTCGTGGCCGGGTGGGTGTCGACGCTGATCGTGCAGGCGATCTACCAGCGCACCGGCACCAACGTCGCGTGGATCTACGGCGCGGACGACCCCTGGCTCGCCGGCGTGTACGGCGCGCTCGCCGCACTCCTCGCCGGAGCGCTCCTTCTGCTGCTGTTTCAGGCGGTTCCTTCGCCGAACACCTTCTTCAGCTGGATCGTCGGCCTCATCACCGTGGCGATCATCGTGCTGCCGTTCCTCGCGGCCGGCGCCATCGTCGAAGCCGTCGGCGCCGCGGTGGTCAACGGGCTCATGGGCTTTGCGATCCTGGCCCTGCTGTCGACGACGGCGGCCCGCACCTACCGCGGATAGTCGCTATCGTCGGGTGGCATGACTTCTGCCGCTCAGCGAAGCACCGTGACCGCCGCGACGGGCATGGCCGCCCTGGCCGCCGCCGTCGTGCTGGTGGGCGGACTCGACCTGCGTAATGCACTGACATCCGCGGACGAGCTGCGGCGCACCATCAGTCAGTACGGGCTCGGGCCGGACCGGTGGGTGTTCAACCTCGGTGTTCTCGCCCTGGCCGTCGGATCCGTTCTCGTACTTGCACCTCTCGTCCGTCGAGGCATCACGTCGTGGCGATCCGGCGCGTCGATTGCGCTGTGGCTGTGGTCCATCGGGCTGATCGTCGTGGTGGCGGTGCCGAAGCAGGACTGGTCCCTGCCGCGCAGCATCGGCGGTGACATACACCGACTGGCGAGTGTCGTTGCGTTCGTTGCCCTCCCGATCGCCGCCATCCTGCTGAGCCGACGCTGGAGGCGGGACGAGGTGTGGGGCCGGTTCGCACGCTGGACCTTCGGCCTCGGAGTTCTGGCGGCGGTGGCGTTCACACCGTTGATCTACTCGATCGTCGGGTCTCTGGTGACGGGCACACCCTGGTACCGACTGATCACGCTCGGGTGGGTCGAGCGGGTGCTGGTGGTCGTGGAGGTGCTGGCGGTGATCGCGATGGGAGTGTGGGCGCTGGCCGCGGGCCGCGGCTGTGCGCGAATCAGTGCCCCCCAGGGCACTAATTCGCGCACAGAGGGCGGAGCCCCTACGGAATCCAGTACCCCTGCGCCTTGATCGACTTCTTCGGAATCTTGTAGTTCGACTTCAGCACCGCCGCGATCGCACGGGTGGTCTTGGTGTCGCACGCGACCCAGGCGTGATGACCGGGCGCATCGAACGCCGCCGCCGTAACGGCCTCGACGATCCCCGCGCCCTCACCTCGACGCTCCACCCAGGTCACGGGCGCCGCCACCGGCAGGTCTCGGTCCGTCTCGTGCGTCCACTCGAGAAATACCCTCGCCGGGGCGTCGCCGATGCTGCCGAGCAGTGAATTGATCGCGGGCAGCGACGCGACGTCACCGACGACGACGTACCCGGCGGGACGCGTCGGAGGCAGGTCGTACTTCGAACCCAGCAACGTCGCGCTGATGGTGTCCCCCACCTGCGCCGAGCGGGCCCAGTCGGCGGCGAGCCCGTCGTGCAGGGCGAACTCGAGGTCGAGCGTCCCGGCGTCGACATTCGGATTCACCACCGTGTACGCGCGCTGATGCGGCTTGTCGGCGGGGAACCACAGCCGTAGCCACATCGTCGGGTGTGGATCGTGGTGCTCGAACAGTCCGCCCGCGTCGAAGGAAAGGCGCAGGTAGTGCGGGCCCACGTCGGTTCGGCCGGTGACAGTGAGAACGACGTCCGAGGCCCGCATGAGCTTGAGCACGGCTCCTTGAAATCCGCGGGGGCCGGCGCTCACTGCTGTGTCCATGTAGCGAAGGTTACCCTTACTCGCGCGCCAGGTGGGCCAGCTCGTCCAGGTAGGTCGCCACGCCTTCCTCGTCGTTGCCGGGCAGCACCCGGTCGCACAGGGCGACGACCTCGGGAATGGCGTTCGCCGGACACAGCGCAGTACCCGCCCAGCGGAGCATCGGGATGTCGTTGCGCGCGTCGCCCGCGGCAGCGACCTCCTTGCGCCGCAGCGACCACCGCATCGAATGCATCTGCAGAGCGCTGGCCTTCGTGATCCCGAGCGCCGACATCTCGACGTACGGCGCTCCGGAATGCGTCAGTTCGACGCCGGGAACGGTCCCCTCGGCCAGGATCCGATACAGCTCCGGCGCCGCGACGTCCGCGTGCCGGGCGACGATCTTGACGACCTCCTCACCGAGCGGACCCATCCCAGCCATCGTGGCGGGGTCGCGGTGGTGGTCGCTGAACACCGACAGCGCCGCGTACTGCGACTCGGCGATGAAGCGGGTCGGCCCGACGGTGGCGAAGGTGACGCCCGGAACCAGTTGCCGCACAGCGTCGATGGCGTCGGCAGCCACGGGCAGACTGATCGGATACGTTCCGATGATCTGCGGCGTGCCGTCCGCCAGATCGAGGACGACCGCACCGTTGGCGCAGAGGGCGGTTCCGCGAAACCCGCTGGCCTGAGCGAATTCGTGCACCGAGTGGCGCGCCCGCGCCGTCGCCCACACCACCTCGATACCCGCCTGCGTGGCGGCGGCCATGGCGCGAGCAGTGTTCGCCGAAATGGTGCGATCCGATCGCAGCAGGGTGCCGTCGAGGTCGGTCGCGAACATTTTGATCACAGCAACGATCCCCGATTCAGAAGTCCGTGCCGCAGTGCGGGGCGAGGTGCGACGAGAACAGGGCGTCGGCACGCTCGATCGCCGAACGGTCCGAGAACTCCACCGCCCCGGCCACTGCCAGCTGGTGCCACGCCGTCCCGCCGAGATACGTCGCGGCGAGCGAGGTGACGTCCACCGTCAGGTCCGGCTCGGACGTCACCGACTCGGCACCCTCCGCCGAAATGCGGAACGTGCCCGAATTCTCTTGCAGCACAGGGTCGACGACAGCGATCGTCACCGCTCCGGCCCCGCGGTAGGTGCGCGACGACAACGCCCGCGGCACGTCCAGAATGCGCAGCCACGTCTCGTCCCGCGACTTCGTCACGCGCACCGCACGCTGGTCGATCAGCATCTGCGGCAACGGATCGTCGACCGGCATCGCGGTGAACACGAAGCGGGTGACGAGGTCGAGCGAGAGCAGGAATCGGACGAGGCCGATGTAGGACTCGGTGGTGGGAGCCCAGAAGTCGTCGACGATCACCGTCCGGTGGTCACCGGTGAACCAGGTGTCGGCGCCGGTTCCGTGGTAGCGGACGAAGCCCGAATCTCCCTGCACCGCAACGTACGACGGGTCCGTCGACTGCTGGGACCCCAGCCGCTGCGCGTTCCACCACGGGGCGGGCCGACCGATCGAACCGGGCCGGACCGAAGGCGTGTTGTCGTAGACGCCAGGAAGAACGTCCCAGGACGCCTCCACGTCGACGAGGCCGACCGAGCCACCGCCGGCTACCGACTCGCGCATTCGGGCGCGCGCCGTGGCGACCTCGACGGTGTGGGAGAGGTTGGCGACCGCGTATCCGAAGCGGCCGTAGATGACGGCTTCGGAGGCACGCAGGGACGTGAACACCTCGCCCCGCTCACGGGCGTCGCGCAGTTGGTGTGTCAGCAGCCCCGAGACGATGCCGCGGCGGGTGTGCGTCGGCAGCACGCCGACGCGGGTGACGGCATGATGCGGCAACCGCGCTCCACCGGGAACGGTCATGTCGCCGGAGAACCCGTCGACCGATCCGACGACGTCGTCACCGTCGAACACGGCGAGCGTGCGGCCCGGCTCTCGCACGGTCCGAATCTGCCCCGGGCTGTACGGCGGCGCCGGTTCGAGACCGACCATGGCGGTTCGGAACACCTTCGCGGCGGCGATCAGATCCGCTTCGGACTCGAGAACTCGGATGTCGACCATTCGGTGGACTTTACGGCAGGGCTCAGGTGGCCCAGCCTCCCTTGTCACGCCATTGCGCGTAGGTGAATCCCAGATCGTCGTCGGTGACGCCGAACTGGAATCCGCACCGCGGACAGATCTCGTACGAGCCGCCGTCCTCGGTGCGGGGCTCCTCCTTCAGGTACGGGTAGTCGCACACCGGGCATACATGGGTCATCGTGGGGCACTTCCTGGTTGCCGTTCCCAGTAGTCCGCTCCGGAACCGGGGGTGAAGAACGTCTTCGTGGTGCCGTCCGCGTTGTAGGCGCCGAACGTGTTCGTGGACGGATCATAGATTCGGATGGTCCCGTCCGGGGTCACCTTTCGAGGAAGGTCGTCGCGCTCGAAGAACTCGGTGGCCATTCGCGCATACTCCTCCGGGGACCGCGCCCCGAAGTCGTTGCCGTGCCGGGCGAAATGATCGTCGAGCGATGCGGGATCACCCCACCGCTGTTCCGGAATCCGGTCGAGTGTCGGCGGTTTCGGGATCACGGCGCCGTCCAGATCGACCTCGGGCCGGTCGGCGATATCGGTGAGATCGTCCATCGACCGGCGCGAGGACATGGCCCGATCCGTCAATCGGTGCAGACCCAGCGCTTCGCGAACGTCGTCGATGATGCGCCGAACTCGATTCGCGGTCATCGTGAATCGTCCGGCCGCGATGGCCGCGCCGGCCGCAGCCGACAGTCCGGCGGTGAGGGCGGCCAGCCCGATACCGACCGCGATGGACGCCGCTTCTTCGATGGCGAAGTCCTCGATCAACGACTTGATCCGGGCGCGAAGTTCACCCAGCTCGGTCGCGAAGTCACGACACGACGTCGCCAGGACATCCGCGTCCGCGCGCAACCGATCGCACGCATCGGCGATCAGCCGCAGTTCGCGGTAGATGCTGCCGATTTCCGGAGACATGATGGAGCCGAACATGTTTCCCGACGCGTCGAGCACCCCGACGCGCACCTCGGCGACCGTGCGCGCGAACGTCGTCCAGGCGGACGACGCGCGCGTGAGCTTGTCGACGTCGCCGTTCGGGCACGGCACCCCCACGGCCGACGCCAGATCGATCGCGCCCTGCAGTCCGGGGCCGGAGTCTCCGACCGCCGACATCGGAACCGTCACCGGTGGGCGAAAGGTCGCCTGCGGGTCTCTCTCGTGGGGGCGAGGTAGGCGGGCCGCATCTGTCTCTGCCGCTTCGTGATTGGCGGCCGCGCGAGCGAGGAGGGTTCCGTAGTTCGTCAACGCGGCGACGGTGGCGTGGGTTCCGGCGAACAACGACCGGACGGCGTCGTCGTATCCACTGCCCCAATCACGGCCGCCCGCATCACTTCCGGCCATGGACCCCAACCCGTCCAGTGCCGTCCGCAGTTCGGTCAGAGCGGCGTACAGAGCGTCGGCTGCCACGTCGCAGGCCGTCGAGGCGCGAGCGTAGGTGACGGAGTCGACGTCGAGAACATCGTTCGGCGACATGGCGTTACCGGAACATCGCGACGTTGGCGGCAACGGCCGAGCGGTAACTCGTGCGCGCAAGATGGGCGGCGTCGCGCATGCGGCCGAGACCGGCGATCATCCGCGAAGCGCCCTCGCTCCATTCTCGATGGGCATGCACGAAGGCGTCGGACGACGAGCCGGACCACGCCTGACGCAGACGCTCCGTGTGCGCCGTCAGTGCCGACAGTTCGTCTGCGAGGCGGCTCTCGAACGATTCGAGGGAGGCGACGGCCCCGTCGATGCGGTCGAGGTCAACGGAGTAGGCGGACATCAGACGATCCCGCGCAGCGAAGAAATCGATCGAGCCGTCGACGCTTCGGTGTCGGTTGTGCTGTCGGCGACGACTTCGAGCGACTCGCCCAGCGATCCGAGCGCGGCCAGAATCTCGTGCGCACCGGCTCGCACCTCGGCCCATGCCGCCGCATAAGCATCGGCCGCCTGGCCGCGCCACGTCGTCGACAGGTCGTCGATCTCGCGGCCGAGCGTGGACAGACCGTCGTCGAGGAATTGCGCGGTGTCGGCGACGAGGCGGCCGGTGGCGGCTACCTCGTCGACCGTGATCGTGAGTTCTGGCACCGGACGTCTCCCCCGAGTCGATAACTTTCGTCGCGTCACCGCGGCTGTCAGAGACTTGGACTCGCGGGAGCGACGAACGGTTCCAGTGACCGGCGAAAAAGTCGGAGCCGAAAAAACCTACGGCGCGAGCGCCTCGGCGATCGGTGTGTCACCTTCGACGAACTCGATCATCTTTCCGGTGGTGTTCATCTTGTCGATGGCCTCGGCGATCACGGTGGCCACGTCGTCGCGACTGACACTTCCGCCGTCGGCACCCTGCTCCTTGGTGCGGATCTTGCCGGTTCCTGGGTCGTCCGTCAGAGATGCGGGCGCGACGATGGTCCAGGCGAGCGCACTCTTCCTCAGGTAGTCGTCGGCTTCTGCCTTCGCTTCGGCATACGCGTAGAACGAGTTGTCCTTGTCGACACCATGATCGAGGCTCGCCCCGAAGTAGGAGACGAGCAGGAAGCGCTCGATGCCCGCTGCCGCGGTGGCGTCGATCGACCGCTTGGCGGCGTCGCGGTCCACGGCGTAGGTGCGATCGGGGTTGCCGCCGCCCGCGCCGGCCGAGAACACGACGACGTCGTTGCCGGTGAGCGCCGCGGTGATCTCCTCGGTGGACATGTTCTCGACGTCCGCGACCAGCGGTGTCGCGCGGACATCGGTGATGTCCTTCTCCTGGTCGGGGTTACGGATCAGGGACGTGACCTCGTGACCGCCGTCGGTGAGGATCTTCGCAAGCTTCAGCGCGATCTTCCCGTGGCCGCCGATGATGGCAACTTTCGACATGTGTGGCTCCTTTCAAGAGACGGTCTCTCGAATACCCCGGTATGGCGGCGGTGAATCAGGAGCCGAAGAGGGAGCCCATGCCGATGTCGCGCTGGTAGGTGACCGTGTCGAATTCGCGACCGTATTCGTCGACCGCGGCGACGGTCATGGCACTGGGCGTGATGCCCGCGATGCCCGGAGTGACGTCGATGCGGACGAACGAGTAGTTGCGGAACCGAACCCGCGACCACCCGACGGCTTCGGCCTGCTTCTCACCGTCCGGAGTCCACACGTAGCTGTTCGGGACCGAGTTGTCGGCGACCACGTTGCCGCGGTAGCTCTCGGCTTCGTTCGGCTGGAACCCGTAGCGGGGGCGCCCACCGCCGCCGACGGTGTAGTAAACGGTGCCGTCGGCCTTGCCCTTCACGATCGACCGATCGCCCGCGGCGCGCGTGGGCTTGCCCGCTCGGATCGGATCGCTGCGCTCGAAGACGTGGTTGTGGGCCTGGAGCACGATGTCGACTTCGTAGCGGTCGAACAGTGCGGCCCACGCGTCGCGGACTCCGCCGTCGCTGGCGTGCGAATCGGTGGTGGAGTACGCGCAGTGGTGGAAGAAGCAGACGATGAAATCGATGTTCGGGTCCTTGCGGAAGCGCGCGAGAGTGCTCTCGACCCAGGAGGTCTGGGCGCCGCCGCTGTAGCCGGTGTTGGCCTTGATCTCGTAGGAGACGTCGTTGGCGTCGAGCGAGAGCACCGCGACGTTGCCGTAGACGACGGAGTACACGGACGGGCACTGGGCGGGGCCGTTGTCCGGTTGGTCCAATCGTGCTGCGTGGCCGCCGTATCCGTGTGGGTCGTACAGGGCTTCCATGTCGTGGTTGCCCGTCGCGAAGAGCCACGGCGCGACGGACGCGCTGGATTCGATCGCGGCGAGGTACCCGTCCCACACGTACGGGTTGTACTTGTCGAAGCCCGTCGGCGGGGTGACCCCGCTGGGCGCGAACTGGGGCGGCTTGCCGGCGCCGGAGGGGTCGGCGTACGCGATGTCGCCGGCGAGGATGTGAAAGTCGGGGCGGGACAACCCGATCTGCCGGACGATGTTCGCGGCGTGCTTGACGGACGGGTCGTTGTCGGGCTTGTAGTAGAGGTCGTCGTAGTCGCCCGGCTTCAAACCCGGAGGCTGCGTGGGGGTTTCGTCGACACCCTGATCGCCCATCATCGTGAACCGGAACGGCGCGAGGCGTCCGGCGGGCAGCGCGGTGGTGACGCTGCGGACGTCGCTGACGTAGCCGTCGAGGGTGCGCCACCGGTAGAAGTGGGGAGTCCGGGGGGTGAGGCCGTCGACCGGTACGTGCACGTAGTACTGCTCCGCTCCGAGGATTCCTCCACCCGTCTGCGGTACCTGGCTGATCAGGTTGCGTACCTCGGCGGACGTCGTCGCGCCCAGTGCCGGGGTCGGGCCGTGATCGAGGAAGATGCCCGTCGGGCCGGGGTTGCGGGAGAGCTGCGCGGAGAAGCGGAGCTGCGACGACGGATCCGCCCCGAACGAGGTGTGCCGGCCGCCCACGGCCAGGGGCGCGTCCTGCGCGTACGCGATGCGGGACCACGACGCGTTGCCGACGCCCACCGCGGCGGCCGCGGCCGCGGACCCGATCAGGAAGTTGCGTCGGGACACCGGGTGGCGACGGAGGAACCCGCGGTGCCAGTCGTGCTGCTCGGCCATGGTCATGTCGGCGGCGAGGTTTTCGGGGACCCCGGTGGCGACAATTTCTCCGTGCGGATTGAGCGTCATGGCTCGATGTTTGCGGCCGTGACCGACCCTCGGGTTGCCGGGAGGTGAACGGGGGGAGGCGCGTTGACCACCCGTGCGCGATTTCCGCCCATACAGGGCACTAATTCACGCACAGGGGGGCGGAGCACCTCTACGGTTCGTACGGTTTGCCCGATGCCGCCGGGCCACGCACTCTGCCGACGAGCCCGGCGACCGCGAAGATCGTCACGACGTACGGCAGCATCAGCATGAACTCGCTCGGCACCGGCGAACCGATGATGCCCAGAACGTTCTGCAGGTTCGACGCGAAGCCGAAGAGCAATGCGGCGAGCGTGGCGCGGATGGGATCCCAGCGCCCGAAGATGACCGCGGCCAGCGCAATGTAGCCGGCGCCGGCGGTCATCTCCTTGCCGAACGCCCCGACCGATCCGAGCGTGAAGTAGGCGCCGCCCAGACCGGCGATGGCGCCGGCGAGGCACACGTTCCAGAACCGGGTGCGCCGGACGTTGATCCCGACGGTGTCCGCCGCCTGCGGGTGCTCACCGACCGCGCGGAGCCGAAGCCCCCAGCGCGTACGGAAGAGCCCGAAGAAGACCAGACCCACCGCGATGTACATCAGGTACTCGATGACGGTCTGGCGGAACAGAACAGGACCGATGACGGGGATCTGACTCAGGATCGGAATCTCGATGCGCTCGAAGCGCGGCGGGGTGTTGAACGTCGCGGCGTTCGGAACCAGGATCTGCGAGTACAGGAAGCTGGTCAGACCGACCACGAGCACGTTGAGCACCACGCCCACGATGACCTGGTTGACGAAGTACCGAATCGAGAAGACGGCGAGCAGACTCGCGACGAGACCGCCGGCGACGAGAGCCGCCACCAGTCCCGCGATGGCCGACCCGGTGATCGTCGCCGTGACCGCGCTGACGAACGCGCCGGCGAGGAGCTGCCCCTCGATGGCGATGTTCACGACACCGACGCGTTCGGACACCACTCCGCCGAGCGCACCGAAGATCAGCGGCGTGCTCAGGGCCACCGTGCCGATCAGCAGGCCCGGCACGGGGATGGTTTCGCCGACGGCCGCCCAGGTGAGGAACCCGAACACGAAGAGCACGGCGAAGAGCGCCACCAACCACAGTGGCGTGCTGCGATGCCCCACGGCGCGAACCACTGCGAACGCGGCGATCGCCAGAAGGAGAACGGCCACGACGTACCCGGTGGCGACGGTGGGGACGCCGAGGTCACCGATACGGAAGAAGTCCGTCTCGCTCGCGATGCCGAACGTGCTGGTGCCGGATTCCGCGTTGAGCGCGAACACCACGAGGCCGACGAGCGCGAACACCACGAGGGCGCCGGGGATCTTCCACCGGGTGGCGGTGGCGCTGCCGACGACGGGACCGGACGCAAGGGTGGTCATGCGGCCACCTTCCCGCGCGGCTTGGGTAGTCGGAACACTGCGCGCACCAACGGCGGCGCGGCGATGAACAGCACGATCACCGACTGCACGACGAGCACGATGTCGATGGGCACACCCTCGGCCGCCTGCATCGAGAATCCGCCGGCCTTGAACGCACCGAAGAGCACACCGGCGGCGAACACTCCCCACGGCTTCGACCGACCGAGCAGGGCGACGGTGATGGCGTCGAACCCGATCCCGGCGTCGATGTCGGCGCCGAAGCCGGTGGTGACGGTGCCGAGAACCTGGGACACACCGGCCAGTCCGACGAGTGCGCCGGAGATCAGCATTGCGTAGACGTACACACTGTTGACGCGAATGCCCGCCACGCGTGCAGCATTGGGGTTCTCCCCCACCACCCGGAAGCGGAACCCGAGAGCCGAGCGTTCGAGCAGCCACCACACGGCCACCGTCGCGACGATGACCACGATGAAGCCGAGGTGCAGGTTGTAGCGGCTGCCGAACAGATCCGGGAAGACCGCGGTCGACGCCATCGCCGGCGTCTTGGGATTGTTGGAGCCGGGCGCCTGCAGTGCACCCGGCGTGCGCAGCAGATACGAGACCAGATAGAACGCAACGTAATTGAGCATGATCGTGACGATCACCTCGTGCGCGCCGGTGCGTGCCTTCAGCAGTCCGGCGATGCCGCCCCAGACAGCGCCGCCGACGACGCCGGCCAGCACCGCGAACAGCAGGTGGATGCCGGCGGGAAGCTGGTAGGTGAAGCCGACGTATCCCGCGCACGCCGCGGCGATCAGCATCTGGCCACGGCCGCCGATGTTGAACATGCCGACACGGAAGGCCAGTGCCACACCGAGTCCGGCGGCGATCAACGGCGTCGCGAACGTCAAGGTCTCGGTGAGAGGCCTGATTCCGTTGGCGAATCCGGGGCGCCGGAAGTTGTAGATCGCGCCCTGGAACAGCGCCGAGTAGGCACCGAACACCGAGTCCCAGATGGCCCGGACCGTGTCGAGCGGACGGGAGAAGAAGTACCCGGCGGAGGTCTGCACGTCCTTGTTGGTGGCGGCGATGAGCACCGCGCCGATGACGAGCGCCATCAGGACGGCGAGCACCGACATGACGATGCTGCCGCTCATGATCTCGCGGATCACCGAGTTCTCGGTGGGCCGCTTCTTCTCGTCCTTGGTTTTGGCCGGCGCGGTCACGAGGCTGTGTCCTTGCTGCCAGAATCGCCGGCCATCAACAGTCCCAACTCTTCTCGCGTTGCGTCACCGTCGACGATGCCGACGATCTTTCCTCGATACATCACCGCGATCCGGTCGGCGAGGGCGGCGACCTCGTCGAGTTCGGTCGACACGACGATCACCGGTGTGCCCGCGTCGCGGGTCGCCACGATGCGCTTGTGGACGAATTCGATGGATCCGACGTCGATGCCGCGGGTGGGTTGCGCCGCGACGAGCAGTCGCAGATCGCGGCTGAGCTCGCGGGCGAGAACGACCTTCTGCTGGTTGCCGCCGGAGAGCCGACCGACGTGCTCGTCGACGCTCTGCGTGCGCACGTCGAACTCGGTCACCTTCTCCTGTGCGAACTTTCGGAGAACGCCGCGCCGGAGTGTGCCGCGGCCGACGAACGGACCGCCGACGCTGCGGTCGAGCATCAGGTTCTCCGCGATCGTGAACTCGGCGACCAACCCGTCCTTCGTGCGGTCATCGGGTACGAACCCGACGCCGGCGTCGAGCACCGATCGCACGTCGGAGTCGAGCAGCGACTTGCCGTCGAGTGTGATCGATCCCGTCGACCCCGGCCTCAGCCCGAGAAGCGCTTCCGCGAGTTCGGTCTGACCGTTGCCCTGCACCCCCGCGATGGCGAGGATCTCGCCGCGTCGCACCTCGAAGCTGACGTCGTCGACCGCCACCGCTCCCGACGGGGTGTACACCGTCAGGGAATCCACCACGAGTGCCGGATCACCGGGCGTCGCAGGCTCTTTCGCGACGGTGAGCTCGACGCTGCGCCCGACCATGAGCGACGCGAGTTCGATGTTCGACGCCGTCGGTTCCGCTTCGCCGACCACCTTGCCGAGCCGGACGACGGTGATGCGATCGGCGACCTCACGCACCTCGCGCAGCTTGTGCGTGATGAAGACGATGGCCGTTCCCGACTCGGCGAGCTGGCGCATGATCACCATCAGCTCGTCGGTCTCCTGTGGGGTGAGCACGGCCGTCGGCTCGTCGAACACCAGGACCTTGGCCTCGCGGGAGAGTGCCTTGATGATCTCGACACGCTGCTGGACGCCGACGGGCAGGTCGTCGACCAGCGCATCGGGGTCGACGTCGAAACCGAAGCGCGCCGAGATCTCTCGCACCAACTCCCGGGCCGCTCCGAGGTCGAGTCGACCTCCGACGCCGGTCTTCTCGTTTCCGAGGATGATGTTCTCGGCCACCGTGAACACCGGAATGAGCATGAAGTGCTGATGCACCATGCCGATTCCGGCGTTCATCGCCTCGCCCGGTCCGGCGAACGTGACCTTCTCGCCGTCGAGCAGAATCTCGCCCTCGTCGGCCCGATACAGGCCGCTGAGGACGTTCATCAACGTCGACTTGCCCGCACCGTTCTCCCCGAGCAGGCAGTGGATTTCGCCTTCGCGCACGGACAGATCGATGTGATCGTTGGCCACCAGAGCGCCGAAACGCTTGGTGATGCCGCGGAGTTCGAGATTCATGAACTACTTGGGTGACGAAGGAGAGGTCACGGTGATGCTGCCGTCGACGATGCCCGCCTTGACCGTGTCGAGCTCACCCTGCAGCGCCGGATCGATCTTGGAGGCGAAGTCGTGGAACGGCGCGATGCCGACTCCGTTGTTCGAGAGCGTGCCGACGTAGGGGGTGTTGTCGAAGTTGCCCTGACCGGCGGACGTGACGACCTCGTTGGTGCCTTCCTTCAGACCCTTGGTCACCGAGGTGAGAAGCAAGTCGCCGACGCTGGGGTCGGATTCGAAGACGTCGGCGTCCGCGCCGATGAGGGCGATCGGACGTCCCGCGTCGCGAATCGCCTGTGCCGCAGACTGATAGATCGGACCGCCGACCGGGAAGATCACGTCGGCGTTCTGGTCGATGAGGCCCTGCGCGGTGTTCTTCGCGACCTCGTTGGCTTCGAACCCGCCGGTGAACGAGCCGTTCTGCGCCGCGACGTCCCACCCGATGACGCGCACGGACTTGGACTTCTGCTGGTTGAAGTAGTTCACGCCGTCGGCGAAACCATCCATGAAGATGGTGACCGTGGGGAACTGGCTGCCGCCGAACGTGCCGACGACGCCGGTCTTGCTGTAGCTCGCGGCGGCGTAGCCGGCGAGGAACGCGGACTGCGCCGTGTCGTACGTCAGGGGCTTGACGTTGGGAGCGTCGATGGACGAGTCGTCGATGATGGCGTACTCGACGTCGGGGTTCGCCTCGGCCGAGGCCTTGGTGGCGTCCGCAAGGTTGAAGCCGACGGTGACGATGAGCTTGCAGCCCTGGTCGACGAGGTTGTTGAGGTTGGGGTCGTAGTCGGTCGGCGAGTTCGACTGCACCGTGATGGGCTCGACGCCGAGAGTCTGCGACGCCTCCTGGAGCCCTTCGAATCCGAGCTGGTTGAACGACTTGTCGTCGAACCCACCGGTATCGGAGATCATGCAGGGCTTGAAATCACCTACGTCTCCGGAGGCGGAACTGCCGGAATCGTCCGGTGCAGAACCACAGCCTGCGGCGAGGGCGACGACCCCGAGCGAGGCAACGCTGGACACGACGGTTTTGCGCGACAGAATTGTCAAGGCGTACTCCGATTTCACTCGTTTGTTGTGCCGAACGCTACCTTGTCCGTCCGAATGCGTACCGCCGAACGACACAAGGGCCGCCTGCCGTGAAGGCAGACGACCCTTGGTGGAGAAAAGTTGTGGTGCTAGCGGTCGATCAGATTGCGCGAACTCCGCTGGCCTGAGGACCCTTGGCGCCCGAGGTGACCTCGAACTCGACGCGCTGGTTCTCTTCGAGGCTCTTGAAGCCAGTTCCCTGGATCTCCGAGAAATGGACGAAGACGTCCGGTCCCTCTTCCTGCGCGATGAAGCCGAAGCCCTTTTCGGCGTTGAACCACTTGACGGTTCCCTGAGTCATGATGTGCTCCCTACTACAAGCTGAACTATCGGGAACCACACCGTGTGGAACCCGGGTCGGAAATGAACGCGACCACTTCGAGTTCCCTCGGAGCAAGAAGCGCGCTCGCAACTACAAGTTCCCAGCGAGCGTGCATGAAACACGAACACACAAAAACTACGACCAGTCAGCAGCTATGAGCGTACCCGACTCCTGCCTGGTACGCGATTCCCGGTAGAACTTTCTTCATGACGCATTCCGACGACGTCGCCGAGGCACTCCTCGCCCTGCGGGCGCGAACCCCCCTCGTGCACTGCATCACCAACTACGTGACCGCGGGATTCACGGCCAACGTCCTGCTGGCGGCCGGTGCCAGCGCCGCCATGGTGGACAACATCGACGAAGCGGCTCTCTTCACCGGCGTCGCCGACGGGCTGCTGATCAACCTCGGAACGCCGCAACCGGCGTTGCGCGAGTCCTACCTGTCCTCCGCGCGCGCCGCGCAGGAATCTTCGACTCCCTGGGTGCTCGATCCCATCGGCGCCGGCGGCCTCCCGTGGCGCGGCGAAGTGGCCCGCGAGCTGCTCGACTTCCATCCCACCGCCATCCGCGGGAACGCCTCCGAGGTGATCGGGCTGCACGGGCTCGGCACCGGCGGCCGCGGCGTCGACAGCTCGGCCGACCCTGCCGACGCGGTCGAGTCGGCCCGCGGACTGCTCACGCGTGCAGATGTCGTGTCCGCCTCCGGGCCCGTCGACCACGTGGTGAGCGGCGACGCGCTCGTGCGGATCGCCGGCGGCACCCCTCTGCTCACCAAGGTCACCGGCACCGGATGCTCGCTCGGTGCGCTCATGGCCGCCTACCTGGCCGTCGCGCCGACCCCGTTGATCGGGGCGGTGGCGGCGCACGTCCACGTCGCGGTCGCCGCCGACCGTGCCGCCGAGCAGACGTCGGCGCCCGGCAGTTTCGCGGTGGCATACCTCGATGCGCTGCACTCGGTGACCGCCGACGAGGTGAGAGCGCGGGCCAGGATCTCCTCGTGACATGTTGAGCCGCCGAGCATTCGGGGCTGCAGCACTCGGTGCCGTCGTCGGGCTGGGCGTTGCCGCCGATGCCGACGTCCGCTTTCCGCTCCGGGTGCGGTACGGAGCGGACCCGTCACAGTTCGGCGACCTCTACCTGCCGTTCACCGGGTCCGTCCTCCCTGTGGTGGTGATGATCCACGGCGGCGGATGGCTCCAGAAGTACGACCTCGGATACACGGGCGTGTTGGCACAGTCGTTGGTGCGCAGCGGCATTGCGGTGTGGAACATCGAGTATCGACGCGTCGGCGGCACCGGCGGGTGGCCCGAGACGTTGGCCGACGTGGACGCCGCGACGGAGGCGCTCCCCACCCTGATACAGGCACGTTCCGGCGGACGACTCGACCTCGGCCGCGTACACGTGGCCGGACACTCCGCGGGCGGCCACCTCGCAGCCTGGCTGGCGGGACGCCACACGCTGGGCGCGGACGCACCGGGCGCAAACCCCTCGGTGCGGATCCACAGCGCGACGACGATGGCCGGCGTGTTCGACCTGGTGCTCGCGGTGACGAACGGCAAGGACCAGTTCCTGCGCGGCCTGCTCGGCGGCGGACCGAACGAGGTGCCCGACCGCTACCGCATCGCCTCCCCGATCGACCATCTGCCGATCGGATTGCCGCTGAAGGCTTTTCACGGGGAGGAGGACAGGACCGTGTCGGTGCGTCAGAGCCTGAACTACGTGGCGGCTGCGACCCGGCTCGGCGATCCAGCCACCGTGCAGATCATCCCGAGCGTCGGGCACGGGGAGCCGGCGGACCCGCGATCGCCGGCGTGGGAGACGGTGCGGGCACACATTGTGGAGGCGCTTCGCGGCTGTGAGTGATCTCCGGCCCCCCAGGGCCGGAAATCACTCACAGCGGGGGAAGGGCGGCGGCCGGCGCCACCCGCTGCGTACCGGACTCCACCCGGTAGCTCGCACCGAGGTAGATGCCGGAGTTCCTGTCCTCCTTGGCCGTCAGATACCAGTGGTCCATCTGCGCGCCGGTTTTCGACACCTCGAACACTCCGTACCCGTGGGTGTCGAGGTCGACGTACTTCACGTGCCGGTTGAGCGTCTTGAACGCCTCCTCCGCGACCCGGCCGACCGTGTGCTCGGGAGTCTTGGTGAAGTCGTCGATGTTGGACGAGGTCACCGACGTCACGACCAGCTCGGTGGCCACCGTTCCGGCCGCGGGATAGTTCGCCGCGTCGACGGGTAGATCGCACGCCCACGACGAATGGATGTCTCCGGTGATGAACACCGTATTGTCGATATCGTTGGTGCGCAGCGTATCCAGCAGTTTCTTGCGGTCCGCGGTGTAACCGTCCCACGGATCGGCGTTGTACGACACTCCCGCTGCGGGCAGACCCAGGAACTGCGTCACGGCCGCGGTGGTCTGCGGATCGAGCGGCGGAATCAACGTCGGCGTGATCATCACCGGATTGCCCACGATCTTCCACTGCGTCGGCGACGACACCAGACCGCCTGTCAGCCAACTCATCTGCTCCGCACCCGTGATGGTGCGGTTCGGCGAATCGACCTCACGCCCCTGGTACGGCATCACCTGCTGGGACCGGTACGTCCGCAGATCGAGCATCGACAACTCCATCAACGTGCCGAACCGCAACCGGCGGTACAGATGTCGATTGGTCGATGACCCGGCCGCGCGCACGGGCATCCACTCGTAGTACGCCTGAACCGAATTGGCCTTGCGCGTCGCCCAGTCGCCCTCGGTGGCGGGCTGATGATTCTCCGCGCCGCCGTCGTAGGCGTCGTTGGCGGACTCGTGATCGTCCCACGTACAGATCCACGGAACACCGAGGTGCGCCGCCTGCAGATCGGGATCGGTCTTGTATTGCGCGTGGCGAATTCGATAATCGGCGAGGGTCACGATCTCGTGCAACGGATCGTGCGGGCGAATCACCCCGTACTTCCCGGCGAACCCGCCCGTCCGGTACTCGTAGATGTAATCGCCGAGATGAATGATCGCGTCGAGATCCGTACGCAGCGAGAGATGGCGATACGCCCCGAAGTACCCGGACTCCCAGTTCGAACACGACACCACCCCGAACCGCATCCGCTCGACATCGGCATCGTTTGCCGGCGCCGTGTGCGTGGTGCCCACCGGTGAGCTCTGCCCACCCGACGTGAACCGGTAGTAGTACGTGGTCGCCGGCGCCAACCCCGTGACGTCCACCTTCACCGTGTGGTCCGACTGCGCGGATGCGGTGACCGACCCCGACGCCACGATCGACGACATCGCAGCGTTGGTGGACACCGCCCACCCGACCGCAGCGTCCGGGCCCTTCCCCGAGCCGGGGATAGCGTCGTCGGTCGGGGTGAGGCGGGTCCACAGGATGACGGCATCGGGAGTCGGGTCGCC
The DNA here is from genome assembly GCF_059691855.1 of Rhodococcus sp. 320_ES. NCBI lineage: Bacteria > Bacillati > Actinomycetota > Actinomycetes > Mycobacteriales > Nocardiaceae > Rhodococcus > Rhodococcus sp. 320_ES. The sequence goes on from NZ_JCAWAG010000004.1 coordinate 127,907, forward strand.
GGACGCCACTCCGTGCCGGAAGAACGCACCGGCGGCGCTGGCGGGGGCCGGCAGCGACGCGGCCACACCCACCCCGGCGGCGATGGACGAGGTGCGCAGAAATCCGCGCCGGGACAGCGAGAGGTCGGGCATGGCGTGAGTCTAAGGCGATCCCCCTCCGATCCTCGCGGTCACGGGCTCGGTCCGCCGGTAGTCGCTATCGCAGGAAAACCTGCCGCAGGACTGCGACGACGATCAGTACGACCACACCGACCACCGGAACATCGAAGCGGGCGCCCGAGCCGGGCGTCCGCTTCGCGTCGGTCATGAACAGTCGTACGAAGATCAAGAAGATGCCCGACGCGATGAGCCCGAGCGCTTCGAAAGGGCCGTCGCCACCGCCGTCGAAGAGACCGATGCTCAGGACGAGGACGATCACCACCCCGGTCAGCCACGCGAACAAGCCCACCTCGCGCAGTTGAGGGGCGAGAGGCGCATCGGCATCGGTGAAGGCGATCAACCTGCGCACCGCGACACGGCCGACGAAATACGTGATGGCCCAGCCGATCACGAACCCGATCCACCCAACCCACGCGGGTGAGCCCGAGAGCTCGAGCGCTCGGCCGATGTCACCGACGCCGGCGCCGGCGAACGGTCCGGTGATGAGGTAACCGGAGAATTCCTGCACGCTCAGCAGGCCGAACCAGAGCACCGTGAGACGCCAGAACGTCGGCAGTCGATCGACCGGCAGGGTGAGCACCACGAGTCCGCTGACCAGGCTGAACAGCGGTCCACCCAGGGCGGTGGCGATGCGTTCGCCGTCCGAGTCCGCCCCCGTGTCGACGCTGAACGCACGGACCGTCGGGCTGTTTCCCTGCAACAGTGCGACGGCGGCATGGGCGAACTCGTGCAGCGTGATCATCACCAGGCAGGCCAGCGCAAATCCGACGGCAGAGTTGACCAGACGCGACCGCATCAGCATCACCCGAGTGAAGCAGACGACGGCGCTCGGGAACAGAGTCGTCGTCGATCCGTGTTGGCCTTACACATGAAGGCAATCGTGTACTCCCAGACCGGCGATCCCTCCGTACTCACCCTGGTGGACCGCGAACCGGGCGAACCGGGCGCGGGCGAGGTTCGAGTGCGTGTTGCGGTGGCCGGCGTGAATCCGACCGACTGGAAATCGCGCACCGGCGCCGGGCCCGGCCAGAAACCCGCGTTCGACGAAGTGGTTCCCGGTCAGGACGCCGCGGGCACGGTCGACGCAGTCGGAGACGACGTCACCGGTCTGGCCGTGGGCGACCGGGTGTGGCTGCTGCTCGCTCAGCACGAGCGTCCCACCGGAACCGCGCAGGAATTCACGGTGGTACCGGCCGATCGAGTAGTGCGACTTCCCGACGAGACAAGCTTCGAACTCGGTGCGTCCCTGGGCGTTCCGGCCGTCACCGCCCATCGTGCTCTGACGGTGTCGGAGGACGGGCCGTCGCGGCTGCATCCCGGAGCGCTCGACGGCAAGACGGTTCTGGTCGCCGGCGGTGCCGGAGCAGTCGGGCACTCGGCGATCGAGCTGGCGGTGTGGTCCGGGGCGACGGTGATCACCACCGTCAGCAGCCCGGAGAAGGGCACGCTGGCGACGTCCGCAGGGGCGCAGCACGTGGTGAACTACAAGACCGAGGACGCCGCAGCCCGAATTCGTGAGATCGCTCCCGACGGAGTCGATCTCGTGGTCGAGGTGGCGCCGAGCCAGAACGCGGAACTGAACGCCGCCGTGCTGTCGACCCGCGGCGTGATCGCGATCTACGCCAACAACGGCGGCGACACGATGACCCTCGACATTCGCCCGAACATGGTGCTCAACACCAGGTTTCAGTTCGTCCTTCTCTACACCGTCGGGCAGAACGCGCTCGAGGCCGCCAAGGAAGACGTGAGCGCCGCAGTGGCAGCAGGGGTGCTGACCGTCGGAGAGTCGACCGGGCTTCCGCTGCACACGTTCTCGCTCGCCGAGACCGCGGCAGCCCACCAGGCCGTCGAGGACGGCGTCACCGGCAAGGTGCTGATCGCCGTCGAGGGCTGAGTCAGGACGGTTCGCGCTCGGAGCCCGCGCCGATCACCGGCAAGGTGCTCCAGGGGAAGTTGATCCAGCGATCGGTCTCGCGCCACGTGAAGTCGGGCGCGATGACCGACGCCGGCTTGGTGTAGATGACGGCGGAGCGGATCTCGTCGGTGTGTTCGCGCAACAGCTCGACCACCAGCGCCAACGTGCGGCCCGAGTCGGCCACGTCGTCGACGACGAGCAGCTTCTTTCCCTTGATCGCGTTGGTGTCGAGGAGCGGCTCGAGCACCACCGGATCGGGCAGGGTGGTTTCGATGTCGCTGTAGAACTCGACGTTCAACGTGCCCGCAGCCTTGACCCCCATGGCGTAGGCGATGGCACCGGCGGGCAGCAGCCCGCCGCGCGCGATCGCGATGACGATGTCGGGTTGGAATCCGCTGTCGACGATGGATTGCGTCAACTCTCGCGAGGCCGTGCCGAACAGTTCCCATGTGAGCACTTCGCGCATGGGTGGATACGGTATCCCGATGGAACTGGGCACCGACACCAAGGTCGTTCTGCTGTTGTCCGGTCTCATCCTGTTGTGGGCACTGGTACTCGGGATCTGGAAGTACCAGCAGATGGCGACCTCGGAGAACGGGCAGGCGCACGCGTACGTCGACATCGCGCACCGTGCAGCGCTGATGTATTCGTTCGCGACGCTGGTTCTTGCGGCACTCGTGCAGTTCAGCGCGTGGCCGACGGCCGTCGACCTGATCGCTGCCGCGGTGGTGATCGCCTTCTTCGTAGGGGCGATCGTCGGCTACGTGGTACACGGGATCCTGCGCGACACCGACAACCAGTTCCGGCACCCGATCCGCGGCACCCACGCGTTCATGGTGGCGCTGATCGTCGGCGAAGTCGGCGGACTGGCCGTGATCCTCGCCGGGTTCGTCAAGGGGCAGTTTCTCTAGTCCCCTTGTCTGGTCCCGGTCAGGGCATCTCGACCGTCTCGGCTCGCGCGATCTCGTCGATCGCAGCCCGGATATACGGTGCCCCGCGGCCGTCGGTTTTCGCGAGGAGTGCGTCGATGACGAGCGTCGCGTAGCGCGCACTCTCGACCGCGGTCAGCCTCGGCACCTCGGGCAGATCCTCGGGATCCTGGTTGTCGCCGGCGAAGAACGCCGGATCGATGTCGACGCCGAGCGCACCGAGAACCACCATGATCAGCGCAGTCCGGTCCAGCGTGGCCGCCCATTCCGGGTGCGCCGCGACGACACCCTGCACCAGCGCGTGCGCGTCGTCACCGGAGAGCCCACCCGGGTGGGTGTCTTCGAGAAGGTTGCGTACGAGCGCCGAGTGCACCGCCTCGGCGTGGCCGTACGGGAGCGCGGCGAGATCGTCGGTGGCGCGGGCCAACCCGTCTGCGTCGCCGTCCCGAGCGGCGTCGAGCGCGGCCGAGACGGACTTCGCGATGTCTCGTGCCTCGGTCGGCCAGTGGGCGGGCCAGGTCGTGGTCATGCGCGAGATGCTGTCACGGCCCACCGACATCCGCGGAGTCCATCGACCCGGTACCGATCAGTCCGTTCAAGGCGCGCAGACACAGATCTCGAACCTGATCCTCGGTGAGGGCGTCGTTGTCGATCCAATCGACGACCACGGCGCGCACGAATGCGATCCACCCGTGGATCGACGCTTCGAGCACGGCATCCTGCCCGGGACCGGACCCCAGGGCCACCAGGATGCGCCGCTGTTGTTCGGCGAGTTCGGCGTCGACCATGTCCCGAATCTCGGTGTCGGCGGACAGCTCGCCGTGATTGAGCGCGCGCACGCTCGGACCGTTGTCGCGCACGAACCTCAGGTACGCGTCGAGTCCATGGGTGATCTGATCCCGAACGGGCAGAGCAGGATCGGGCTCGGTCTCCCGCAGGATCCGGTCCACGGCGACGCGCACGATGGCGGCGAAGAAGTCGCGCTTGCCGGAGAAGTAGTGGTACATCAGCCCGCGCGAGACACCCGCGCGTTCGGCGACCTCCTCGATCCACACGTCCTCGTACGGACGTTCGGAGAAGAGCTGTGCGCCGATGGTGAGCAGTTGGGTGCGTCGCTCGTCGGGCGTGAGTCGTTGTCGCGTCATGGGTTGCGCAATCTTACTTGACACGAGTTCAACAAGGCGTAGGTTCTTGTTACTGCACACGAGTTCAACAGGAGATCTCATGTCCGCGACGTTGCCTCACCCATCTCGCCGCCTCCCGTTCGTGGGAGACGTCATCGGTGTGTCCCAGTCGACCGCGATCCAGGACTCGCTTCGATTCGCAGCCGAATTGGGTCCGATCTTCGAGCGGAAGATCCTCGACCAGCGGGTGGTGATCGTCTCCGGTGCCGACCTCGCGGGAGAACTGTGCGACGAAAAACGATTCTCGAAGTACGTGAACCCGGCGATCTCTGCTCTGCGAGGCCTCGGTGGGGACGGTCTGTTCACCGCGTTCAACGAGGAGCCGAACTGGGCGAAGGCCCACGCATTGCTGGCACCGGCGTTCACCAAGTCGGCCATGCACTCCTACCACGACGTCATGCTGGACGTGTTCGCCGAACTCGAGGGCTGGTGGGCGAAGGTCGGCGTCTCCGATGTCTCCGCGGACATGACGCGATTGACGCTCGAGACGATCGGCCGGACGGCCATGGGATACGGCTTCGCGTCCTTCGAGAACGCGGACGTACACCCGTTCGTGTCGGCGATGGTGCGCGCACTGGGTCATGCTCAGAAGACCGGCCTTCTGTCCAGGTCTCGCGTGGGACGTCTGGTCACCAAGCGCGGGGCCACGCAGAATGCGGCAGACGAGAAATACGTGCTCGACCTGGTCGACGACGTCATCAAGGCTCGGCGCGTCTCCCCCGAACCACACCCGAACGACCTTCTCGAGTTGATGCTGCAGGCCGCTCACGACAACCCCGAACTTGCGATCGACGAGCAGAACATTCGGTACCAACTGGTGACGTTCCTCGTCGCCGGTCACGAGACCACGTCGGGCGCACTGTCACTGGCGCTCTACTACCTGGCGCGCAATCCGGAGGTTCTCGCTCGGGCGCGCGACGAGGTGGACGCCGTGTGGGGCGAGACCGAGCGGCCGGCGTACGACCAGGTGGCCAAACTGCGGTACGTGCGGCGGGTACTCGACGAGACGCTGCGCTTGTGGCCCACGGCGCCCGCCTTTGCGCGCCGAGCTCGCGAGGACACCACCATCGGTGGCACGCACGAGATGCGGGCCGGCGACTGGGCGCTGGTGTTTCTTCCGGGCCTGCACCGCGACCCCGTCTGGGGTGAGAACACCGACGAGTTCGATCCCGATCGATTCGAACCCGCCCGGGTGCGATCGCGGCCGGCGCACGCCTACAAGCCGTTCGGCACGGGCGAGCGCGCCTGCATCGGTCGGCAGTTCGCAGTACACGAGGCCGTTCTGGTCCTCGGGAAGATCCTGCAGAGCTACGATCTGCGTCCCGATCCCGCGTACCGGCTCGAGATCAACGAACGTCTCACCCTGATGCCGAAGGGCTTCGAAGTGACAGTGACACCGCGTCGCGAGATGGTTCGCACAGGAAACAGTTGTCTGTGAACACAAGTTGCTGATAATCTGAGTCACAGTTACCGCGACGAAGGGACAGAGACGATGACCAGCACGTTCGCGCCGACCGACTCCATGGAAACCGAGGACGTATCCGCTCGGTTGCTCGATTCGGTCGAGAAGCTGTCGTACGACCCGTCCACCGAGGTCGACTGGGACGCCGACCTCGACCCGTCGCAGTACGGACTCATTCCCGAGTGGAGCACTCTCTACGGGACCGAGTACTGGAAAGAGATGACCGAGGAGCAGCGCGTCACGCTCACTCGTCACGAGGTGTGCTCGATCATGAGCACCGGCATCTGGTTCGAGATGATCCTGCAGCAGATGGTCCTGCGTGATCAGTACTGCGAGGACGCTTCGAAGTCCGACTTCCACTTCGCCCTCACCGAGATCGCCGACGAGTGCCGCCACTCGATCATGTTCGCCCGCGCGTGCAAGAAGATGGGCGTCAAGGGCTACATGCCCCGCCCGTTCAGCCGGTTCCTCGGCCGCGGATTCAAGACCATCGCATCGTCCGAGACCGCGTACGGCGGCATCCTCGTCGCCGAAGAAGTTCTCGACGTGATGCAGCGCGACTGGATGCGCGGCGAGAACGTGCTCCCCCTCGTGCGCACCACCAGCAAGATCCACGTGGTCGAGGAGTCGCGTCACATGACCTTCGCGCGCGCCCAGATGCGCGAGAACATGCAGGGCATCAGCAAGGCCCGCCGCAAGGGCAGCGCGCTCATCATCGCCATCGCCGCCAAGATCATCGTCTCGAACATGGTCAACAAGGGCGTCTACGCCGCAGCCGGTCTCGACACCAAGCGCGCTGTGCGCGAGGCGAAGAACAACGCCCACCACCACGCGATGATGCGCACCTCCAGCCAGCACCTCATGGCATTCCTGAGCGATTGCGGTCTGGTCACGAAGCCGGCGGCGGTGTACTACCGCAAGCTCCACATGTTGTGATGCTCTGATGGCGTTCGCGATCACCCAGAACTGTTGCAACGACGCATCGTGCCTGTCGGTCTGTCCCGTCAACTGCATCCACCCGACACCGGACGAGCCCGACTTCGGTAAGACCGATCTGCTCTACATCGACCCCCGGTCGTGCATCGACTGCGGCGCGTGCGCCGACGCGTGCCCGGTCGACGCGATCACCCGCGTCTCCCGGCTCGCGCCCGATCAGGAGATCTACGCCGAGCTGAACGCGGACTACTACCGCAATCGGTCCGCCGATCACCTCTGGGACGCACCGAAGTTCCCGCCGCCCAATGTGCACGACATCGGTCGTATCGCGGTCGCCATCGTGGGAACCGGACCCGCCGCTTGCTATGCGGCACAAGCGATTCTGCGCACATCCGACGCGCGCGTCACGTTCTACGACCGGCTGAAGACCCCCGGCGGTCTGGCCCGGTTCGGCGTGGCACCGGACCACCAGGGAACGCGTCGGATCGGCGAGCACTTCAAGTCGTTGTTCGTGCACCCCCGCGTGACGATGAAACTCGGCGTTCGCGTCGGCACCGACGTCGAACCGGCTTCTCTGGCAGACAAATTCGATGCAGTCGTCTACGCCGTCGGCGCCGACGTCGACCGCGCGTTCGACGTCCCCGGCGCCGACCTTCGCGGCGCGATCAGCGCCCGCACCCTGGTCGGCTGGTACACCGGACACCCCGACGTCGCGGAAGACGAGATCGATCTCAGCGGAGTCGATCGCGTCGTTGTGGTCGGCAACGGCAACGTGGCTCTCGACGCGGCCCGCATCCTCACCGCGGACCCCGACACACTCGCAAGCACCGATATCGCACCACATGCGTTGCGCGCCTTGCGGTCGCACCGTGTGCGCGAGGTCGTGATTCTGGCTCGACGCGGTCCCCAATTCGCCGCGTTCACGCGCTCCGAATGCCAGGCGCTCGTCGTGCGCCCCGGTGTCGAGGTGGCCGTGGCCGGGTCGGTCGACGCGATCGACGGGCTCCCCATGTCGGCTCCCGCGTCGGCATTGGCGGGCGCCCCGATCGTCTCTCTGTCGTCCCTTCCCGACGAGGGCCGACGAATCGTCTTCGCCTTCGGTGCTTCTCCGGTGTCCGTGAACGGCACGGACCGAGTCGAATCCGTCGACATCGCGCTCGGCGACGACGTGGTGACCGTCCCCGCTCAGCTCACACTGCGAGCCATCGGATACCGCGGTTCGGAACTGCAGGGTCTGCCCTTCGATCCCGACACCGGAACCATCCGAAACATCGATGGCCGAGTCGTCGACGCGTCGGGCGCGCACGTCCCCGGAACGTATGTCGTCGGGTGGGCGAAACGCGGCGCGACCGGCGGGATCGGTGACAACAAACTCGACGCCGAGCAGACCGTCGACGCGCTGATCGCCGATGCGCCGGCGCGGGCGTCGAAGGCGTCGCTGCGTGCGCGGTTGGCGGAGCGGATCGGGCGGTAGGCGGTTCTCCGGCCGGACCCAATGTGACGTTGGGTCGCCTATGTGGACCGAACGTGACATTGGGTCGGGTCGATAAGCCGCGGGCACTAGGGTGAACGGGTGCCGAACATTGCCGTGGTGACGACGGGTGGAACCATTTCCAGCACGTCGAACTCCACCGGCGTCAGCACACCCACCGTCACCGGAACCGATACGGTCGGTTCGCTGTCGTCGGCCGCGGACATCCGCATTCTCGACATCATGTCCGTCGACAGTGCCGCAATGTCGTTGCGCGACTTCGACGTCGTTCGTTCGGCCGTGGGGACGGCGCTGGAGGACCTGACCATCGACGGCGTCGTCGTTCTCCACGGAACGGACTCGATGGAGGAATGCGCGTTTCTCGTCGACCTCTTCCACGCCGATTCGCGCTCCGTCGTGTTCACGGGGGCGCAGCGCACGTCCGATCACCCGGAGTCCGACGGCCCCGCGAATCTCGAGTTCGCCATCGCGGCGGCGCACGATCCGTCGCTTCGGGGTCGGGGCGTCTTGATCGCGTTCGACGGCCACCTGTTTCCGGCTCGGGGAACGATCAAGATCGACACGGAGGGCGTTGCAGCCTTCGGGTCGAGGCCGACATCGACCCGCATCGATCGAACGGTGTTACGTGCACGAGCGATCGGTGACGTGCGGGTCGATATCGTCGCGCTCTACCCGGGCGCCGACCGTGTCGCTCTGGACGCCGTGGTGGCGGCCGGCGCACGCGGTGTCGTGCTCGAGGCCTTGGGTGCGGGGAACACCAATGCCGATGTGACCCTTGCTGTTCGGGACGCCACCGACGCCGGAGTGACGGTTGCGCTGTCGACCAGGGTCCCCCACGGCTCGATCGTCACCACCTACGGAGGCGGGGGCGGCGGCAGTGATCTGGCCGCAGCCGGCGCCCGCGGAACGGGCTTCCTCAGGCCCGGCCAGACGCGCATCCTGCTTGCCGCGTTGCTCGCCGGCAACGACCTCCACAGGTTCGACGCGCTGTGCGCCGAAGTGTTGCCCGGTCAGCTCCCCTGACGCTCGTACAGGCCCCGTACGTATGCGGCCTGACCGACGTGTTGCAGGTCGTCCGAGACGACGCTGACCAATCGAACCGCCAGCGTGACAGGCGGATCCCAGTTCTCGTCGACCACGCGGTCGAGATCCTCCGCGCTCAACGTGCCGACGTAGGCGACCGTGGCAGCGTGCACCGCGTCGTGATAGCCCAGCAGCAACTCGGCGTCGGGTGTCACGGCGGCGACGTCGTCCGACGACTGCCCGTAACCGATCTGTTCGCTCGGGAACGGCAGGTCGAATCGCTGGTCCCAACCGTCGTTGGTCCAGACCTGCGGAACGTCCGCGGCACCGGCGATGTGGTCGTCCTGAACCCGGGTGAGGTGCCAGATCAACCAGGCAATCGAGTTGGCGTCGCGATCGGGGCGGTAGGTGAGCGCCTTCTCGTCGAGGTCGTCGAGCGTGGCGTGCACGACCTGCTTGATGCGGTCGAAAGCGTCGATCAACAGACCGGTGTGGTCCACGGTGTTCTCCTCGTCGTCGCGTGATGCGTCTCGTTCGTTTCTACACGCGAGGTCGGACAAGTGAGGTCAGACGAGCGCGGCGATGTCCGAGGGCAGAGCCGAGGTGTCGACGGGTGTCGCCGCCCAGGTGCCGTCGGTCGACGGTGAAATCTTCACCGGCCCCGCGCTTTCCGATAGTGCGTACAGTTCGCCGGTGCTCGACCACACGATGCCGGTGCCGTACTTGGAGCTCGACGTGACGGGTTGGGTGAACACCGTCGTCCCCGACCCGTCGGTGACGGTCAGTTGACCATCGGACACCGATGCGGTGTTGGTTCCGCTGGTTTTCGAGGAGCCGTCGGCGACGAAGGCGCTGGGCGGGGGTGGCGGGGTGGTGGTTGGCGGGGGTGGGGTGGTGGTCGTGGTTGTCGAGATAGTGGCCGTGGTTGTCAAGTTTGTACTGGTGGTCGCCGACGCGGTTGTGGTCGCCGTGGGGGTGGTCGTCACTGACGGTGCCGATGTAGTTGCAGGGACTGTCGGCGAGGCGGCGGGAGCGACCGTTGACGGCGTAGTTTCGGCGATGCGGGCCGAGCGAGGGGTGGCGGCGACACTGCCTTCGGTCACGCACCTCTTCGCAACACCTAACACGACTGAGAGGGTTTGATATTGCCGCGTGATGAGCGGAATGGAAACGAATTCACCAAGTTTCGATTGCAGCGAGACGGTGTATGTGTCTCCCAAACTGATCAAGCCGCTTGGCGCCGTTATGGTGATTCTCCCAGATGACTGGGCGCCAACAGGGTCGGTCCGAATAATCGTGTTGCCGAGTTTGTACACCAGCACAAAACTGTGATTGCTATCGATCGCATCCCAGGACAGGGTGACATTCGTGAGACCCGTTCCAGTGGTGGTGCAGGTAAATCCCGTCGGCGTGATCGGTTTCGCGGCGGTGACGGTCGCATTTGCGACAGCTATGTCTTGCAGCGCGGCCGTTGTCGCCTCAGAGCGAGAGAATCCCGTTCCGACCACAACCGCGACCGTCAAAACCAACGCGACAGAGGCCAAAATGTTTCCGTGCGACTCCGATTGCCGGTGCTTCGCCGGAGAGGGGTTTTGGGGCCGTGCAGGCCGGAATGCGAAGTACATCAGCACACCGCTCACAGCAAGGCCGATGATCCAAGCGAACGGCGTTGACAGCCACGCGACGAAGTAACCAGCGTAGGGGATGTGCGCGAATACGCGAGTTGCCGATGCTACGACGTAAACGTCAGGGTCCGGCTCGGCGTTGGCATCGCCTTTCAAGGCAATTGTCGCCGAGTTCCCCGTGACGGCCTCGATGGAGTGCACGCGGTGCGTGATTCGGGAGCCATCATCACGGACGATGCTGACCACCTGGCCGACCACGATCTGATCTCCGCTGACGTCCACTCCGAGCGCCAGAGCCCCGGTGTCGACTGCCGGCGCCATCGAGCCCGATCTGAAGACCAGTGGCGTCACCCCGAAGAAGACGCCTGCAACAGCAGCGGCAATACAAACGACTCCAGCGACTGCGCCTAAGCTCAGCGCCCATTCCACGCCCGCGCTATTGCGCCTCGCGATTACGTTGCTGCCTTCGTGTCGTGCCTTCATGTCGAGGAGGCCGTGAAAACGAGCTGCGCATTGCCGACAGTGCCCTGCACAGCATTGTCGACGCCGGTCGGCAAGGTGAACTGAATGCAGAGTTTTTCGACGCCGGTGTTGGCGGCTAACGACCCACGACTTGCGATGCGCGTCGATGCACCAAGTGCGATGCTGTTCGCGACCACCGTCGTATTCGAGGAGGTCGAACAAGCGTTGTTCGAGACGGCCGTGTCGTTGCCTGCTATAACGGTCATCCGCAAAGAAGAGGTCAAGGTCCCGGCGCCGCCGGCAGCATCGATAGTGTATTTGAAGTCGAGGTTGCTCTTGTTTTGGACCAGCAAGATCGCGGCAAGACTCTTCCCGGGCAGCACTGTCAAGGGCGAATTGAATCCCACCGAGACAGGCCCATTATTTCCGTTCAGCTGAAGGTCGACAGTTCCGGTGGTGAACACTCCTGAGTTCGTGGTCGTTGCCGTCGACCATGCCGCCAGGGTGCCCACCGCGCCAAGACCGAGAACCATGCCGAGCGACAACAGCGCGCGAACGCGGGCACTGACTATGATTGCGCGAACACTCATGTCCAAGAATTCCTTTCGCGCCGCCGTGAGTAACCGGCGCTCACGAACTGCCACACCGCATAGAGCAACAACGCGCCCGCGGCGATCGACACCACCGTGGTCCGCGTGTCTCCGGTCAACCAGTTGTTCACATAGCCCAGGTACGGAATCGAGTACCAGAGGCTGCCACGAATCTGGGCGGGCTCGACCGTCCCGTCGTCGGGGGCGTTGTTGTTGTCGCCCTGCGTCGTGAAGACCTTTGCCCCTTCGGAATCGAAGGAGGACGAAATGATTCGGTGAGTGACGACGTCGGGTTGGCCGGAGTGGATCTGGTAGGTGATGACAGTGCCGATAGCGAGCTCCGACGGATCGGCCTTCTTCACCACGACAAGAGTGCCGGGCGGGTACTGCGGTTCCATCGACTGCGTCAGGATCGTGTACGGCTGCGCGTCAGAGAGTTTCGGTATGACCACCGCTGCCAGCAGGATTGCGACCGTGAACATGAGAAGCGCCCACGACACGACCTGCAGGACCCAGCGAAAGGGACCGGTGCGCTCCCGACCGTCGGATTCGGCGGTGGGAGGCGTGGCCGCGTGCGTCATGTCGACTCCGCTTCGAAGGAGAATTTGTGGGTGTAGCTGACCGGGGAGGTCGCACTGGTGACATCCGTCAAGGTGGTTCTCACACAGAGCTTTTGAGTTCCGCCGGGCGCAATGTCGGTCCACGACTGGTTGGGTGCGGACGTCGTGGTCGCCGATGATTCGAATTGGGTGAAGATGGCTTGTCCTGGCAACGGCCCGGCGTCCGGGCATGTCACGGTATCGGGCACCGCGCTGGCAGCCAACGTCACCTTGACGGACGCGCCCGTGGTCGAGACCTGCGGACCCGCCGCGGTCATCCGGAAATGCAATGGCGCGGAAGCTGGGTTTCGCACATCGAGCGGTTTGGTCACCGACGTTCCCGGAACAACGTTCGTTCCGGACAGCGCATCGAACGTGAAGTTCGTCCCGGTTCCGGACCCTCCAGTGGTCAGCACCAGATCTGCGGTCCGGACCACGCCCGCCTGAACGGCCTCTTGATCACGCCACAGGGCGCCGGTGGTCTGTACGGATCCGAAGATCAGCACAGCCGCCGACGCCACCGCGACGCCCAGCCACAGCTTTCGGCTGCTCACTAGACTTCTCTTGCCGTTCGGGCTGGATCAGACGCCGGGGCGGACCTGGTCCAAGGTCAGCTTGAACGACGTGAGGTCGATCGTGCTGTTGACGCCGATACGCGCCTGGTTCGCGGTGCTCGGGAACTGGAGAACGACGGCCACGCTGACCGGCTGTCCCGCCGCCGCACTCGTGATGGTTCCGTCCGGGACGACCACATTGTTGATCTTCACGACCGTGGTGATGGGGGCATTGGTCGCAGTGAGTCCGGTCGCACTGTTGTAGACGGCGCTCGCGAGATTGGACGTCAATTTCGCCTTCATGTTGGTGCCATTCGCGACGACCGTGAAGTTGGCGTCGTAGTGCAGCTCGTCACCGGGCACGAGCCGGTAGTCGGCGATGGCCAGGATGTTCTTCGGGTTTCCACCATTGGCGGCCTTGACGTCGGCGGAGTGGTCGGTCCAGCCAGCGGCAGGCGAGGCAGGCGCGATGTCCAAGTCCCCGGTCGCAATCGTGCCCGCCTGAACGTTCTCCGAATCCTGCCAGAGGGCGTAACTACCGGCCCCGCCGAGCAAGAGAAGCGCCGCCGCGCCCGCCGCGAGTGCACCTTTGAGGGACTTGTTCATCTTGATTCGTTCTCCGTTGTCGAGCGCCCGAGAATGGGCGGTGTCGAAAGTGCCCGAGTATGGGCGTGTGGTGGGCCGACCAACCATCGGGGAAGGGCGGGGTGAGGTCGGCCAGCCGGCTGCTCGACGTGGTGACTCGACCGGTACTTCGTTCGACCATTACGCCGGTGTTACAGAGGTAAATGGAATTTGTCCGTAGCTGAAATGGTCGAACTGCTGCGCAAATCTATGGTTACACAGGCTCATGATCACGTTGGCTTCTTTGCGAAAAATATCAATGTCACTGCGCTGCAATAGTTTTGAGTAATACACCCACGAACCAAAACTCAGAGCACGAAACCTCGGACCATGAACAAACCGTGCGTTATGCATCCGGCCGCCGTTTCGGAGTCCGAAAAGAACTTTGGGACTTTTATTCAACGTTCAACGAAGTTCGAGCCGCCGGAGCCGAGCCGTCGCAAGCCCCTTCGCCCGATGGTTTCCCGCCCCGACAGACGAGCCGTGTGGGAATCAGCCCGAACCTCTGTCCGAAATGTCGCTGCTACGGTGTGTTCAGCAGACTGAACGAACGAAAGGTGCTCGATGTGAGCCGCACACCGTCAGACCTCACTCGGCAGATCACGGTGGCCGTGAGCGCCGTCGTCGCCATCGCGGGATCGGCGATCGGGTCGGGCGCCTTCGTCGGCACCCCGATCGCGGAGGCAGCCGGCGGCGCACTCAGCGCCACGTCGACGCTCGTGGCACCCGCCGGGCCCGCGTTCTCCATCTGGTCGGTGATCTACCTCGGGCTCGTGGCGTACACGATCTGGCAGTTCCTGCCGTCACAGAAGACGAGCGAGCGGCACCGCATGCTGGGCTACCCGATCGCCGTCACGATGATCCTGAATGCAGCGTGGATTCTGGTCGTCCAGGCCGGGATCCTGTTGCTCAGCGTCGTGGTGATCGTGGCGCTGCTCGCATCCCTCGCCTACGTCTTCTACCTGATGCGCAGAGTCCGCTCGACCAGTCGTGTCGACGCCGTCGTCACCGACGGGACCTTCGGCCTCTACCTCGGATGGCTGTGCGTCGCCACCATTGCCAACACGACGGCCTGGCTCGTCGACATGGGCGTCACGGCAGGTGCCACCACCTGGTCCGTGGTCGTTCTGGCCGTCGCAGCGCTGATCGGATTGTTCGTCGCCGTGACCGGCCGCGGCCGCATCGCCCCGATGCTGTCCATCGTGTGGGGTCTCGGGTGGGTCGCACAGGGCCGGTTGTCGGGAGAGCTGATCAACACGACGACGGGGTGGGCGGCAGTGATCGCGGCGATCGTGGTGGCGGTCGGGACCCTTCGTGCGCGAGCAGTCGCGCCCGCACCGACCGCCGTGGGTAGCTGAGCTACGCGCCGCACTCCGGAACGGACTCCCCGCTCCTGCACCAGGTGTACTGGCCCGGAGCGTCTCCGAGACCGTTCGTGTTCAGGACGGTGACGTACCCGGCTCCCAACCCCAATCTGGCCGTGAACGTCTTGCCCTCGTACAGGTCGCCACCCACTCCGGATCCGTAGATCGCGGTGCGATCGAGCAGGGTCACGACGATCTCGCCGCTGTCACACTCGTCTTGCGTCCAGTCGACGCGCCAGTTCTCGGTGTCCACCGCGCTCGCACCGATCGCGAGTGTGCTCGTCCCGTGCTCACGCTCGAGATCGAGCTGACTTTCGTGCCGTTGCCAGTTCCCCTCGAATGCGGACGCTCCGGTACCGCGATTGCGCCCTCCCGGACAGGGATCCGCGCTCGGAGACGGTGGGGTGGTGGTCGCTGCCGGAAGCTCGGTCGTATCGACCGATCCGCTCACAACGGACTCTTCGGGCGATGAGGTCACGGTCGAAGTCGTTTGCGCTGCAGACGATTCCGTCGAGTTTGTCGTGGTCGTAGCAGCCGTGGTCGAAGCAGCCGGTGGCGGCGACGCGGTCTGCGCCCCACCTCCGCACGCTCCCAGTGTGAGCGCCGCAGCGGCGGCAACGACCGTGGAAAAGAACGATCGACGAACCTTCACGGTTATCTCCCGTCGTACCCGGAAACCTACGAGGGTGATATCGCCGTCACTGACGCTTCGTTACGCGTACTACCGTTACGAGTCAGCGCACCAGCGCGGGCCTCTTGCTGTCGAACGCCCATCCGTCGATCAGGTACTGCATGCCGATCGAGTCGTCGCGCGAGCCGAGTCCTTCACGCCGGTACAGCTCGTGCGCTGCCTCCACCCGATCCCAATCCAATTCGACGCCGAGTCCGGGCTTCTCGGGCACCGTCAGGTAACCGTCTTCGATCTCGAAGGGCGCCTTCGTCACTCGCTGGCCGTCCTGCCAGATCCAATGGGTGTCGATGGCCGTGATGGTGCCGGGGGCGGCCGCCGCCACGTGAGTGAACATCGCCAGCGAGACGTCGAAATGGTTGTTGGAGTGCGAACCCCACGTCAGTCCCCACGCGTCGCAGAGCTGAGCGACTCGCACGGATCCGCTCATGGTCCAGAAGTGCGGGTCCGCCAACGGGATGTCGACGGCGCCCGATCGGATGGTGTGTCCCATCTCGCGCCAGTCGGTCGCGATCATGTTGGTCGCAGTGGGAAGTCCTGTGGCGCGCTTGAATTCCGCCATCACCTCACGGCCGGAGAAGCCGCCCTCGGGACCGACCGGATCCTCGGCGTACGCAAGTACGTCACGCAGTCCGCGGCACGTCTCGATCGCATCCTTCAGCAGCCAACCGCCGTTGGGGTCCAACGTGATTCGTGCGTCGGGGAATCGTTCGGCCAGCGCGGTGACCGCGAGCGCCTCCTCGGCGGCCGGCAGTACGCCGCCCTTGAGCTTGAAGTCCTGGAATCCGTACCGCGCCTGCGCGGCTTCCGCGAGAGCGACGACGGCGTCGGGAGTCAGTGCCTCCTGGTGGCGTACCCGCATCCAGTCGTCCTCGTCGGCCGACTCGTCGGCGGGAGTGCGGTAGGCGAGGTCGGTCTTGGACGCATCGCCGACGAAGAACAGGTATCCGAGTGCCTGCACCTTCTCGCGCTGCTGTCCATCTCCGAGCAGGGCGGCCACGCTTACGCCGAGGTGCTGACCGAGCAGGTCCAGCAGCGCGGACTCGACGGCCGTGACCGCGTGGACCGCGATGCGCAGGTCGAAGGTCTGTGCGCCTCGCCCACCGGAGTCGCGATCGGCGAACGCCGCCCGCATGCGCATGAGCACGGCGTTGTACGCGCCCACCGTCTCGCCCTCCACCAACGGTCGGGCGTCCTCGAGGCATCGACGGATCGGCTCGCCGCCGGGAACCTCACCCACTCCGACATGTCCGGCCGAGTCGGTGAGCACGACCAGATTCCTCGTGAAGTACGGCGCGTGGGCGCCGCTCAGGTTGAGGAGCATTCCGTCGTGTCCGGCGATGGGGATGACTCGCATCTCCGTTACCCGGGGAGCTGTGCTGTACGCGTTCATGATTCGACCCTCTCGATGTCGGTGGAGGACGTGTCGATTCGCCGTGGCCCTCGGATCAGCAGATTCTGACCGCGCTCGCTCGTACAGTAAATACCGCGATCGATTCCTGTCCAAGACAGAGTTGCTATCGGTCGATGCACGTACTGCATCGACAGTGATGCAACAAGGGCATCGATCAGACCCTAATTTGACTTGGACAGGAATCGGCGACAGTCCTAGCGTGGTTCACATGACACCGCCCACCGCAACCGCACCGTCCACAGACACGCTGACCGGCGAACTGATCATTGCCGGGTCCTTTGTCGCAGGTTCGGGTACGCAGATCAGAGCGATCGATCCCAGTACCGGTGAGGAGCTCGATCCCCCGTTCGGACACGGAGGAGATGCCGACGTCGACGCTGCCTGCGCCGCCGCGGCAGCAGCTTTCGACGAGTACCGCTCCACCACCTCCGAGCAGCGCGCCACGTTCCTCGAAACGATCGCCGCGAACCTCGAAGAACTCGGTGACACCCTGATCCAGAGAGCCGTTCGAGAGTCCGGCCTGCCGGTCGTCCGAATCACGGGCGAGGTCGGACGCACGTCCGGCCAGCTCCGCTTGTTCGCCTCGGTCCTGCGCGACGGAGGGTGGAACGGCGCACGCATCGATCCCGCCCAGCCCGATCGCACTCCGCTCCCCCGCGCCGACATCCGCCAGCGCAAGGTCCCGCTCGGACCGGTCGTCGTGTTCGGCGCCAGCAACTTCCCGCTCGCCTTCTCCGTCGCCGGTGGCGACACCGCGTCGGCTCTCGCTGCCGGCTGCCCCGTCATCGTCAAGGCACACGACGCGCACCCCGGAACATCCGAATTGGTCGGGCGCGCAATCACGTCCGCGGTGGCGTCCACCGGCATGCCCGCGGGAACCTTCTCGCTGCTGTTCGGTTCGGGACGCGGACTCGGCACCGCCCTCGTCACGGACCCCCGCGTCAAGGCCGTCGGTTTCACCGGATCACGTTCGGGCGGAACCGCTCTCGTGGCCGCAGCCGCATCGCGCCCGGAGCCGATCCCGGTGTACGCCGAGATGAGCTCCATCAACCCGGTGTTCCCGCTGGAGTCCGCACTGCGCACCCGCGGCGAGGAGCTCGGAAAAGCCTTCGTCGCCTCGTTGACCCTCGGCTCGGGCCAGTTCTGCACCAATCCGGGCCTCGTCATCGCCGTCGACGGACCGGGGTTGGACACGTTCACCGCAGCAGCGCGCGACGCCGTTGCCGAGTCCACTCCGACCACCATGCTGACCCCGAACATCGCATCGAGCTACGCCGACGGCGTTGCGGCACTGGACGGCCCGGCCGACGTCGTCGCACGCGGCAAGACGACGCAGGCGCCGAACGCATGCTCGGCAGCCCTGTTCAGCACCGACGCCGAGTCCTTCCTCGCCTCGGAGGTGTTGCAGCAGGAAGTCTTCGGTTCGTCGTCGCTCATCGTTCGATGCACCGACGCCGAGCAGGTCCGCTCCGTGGCGGCCCACCTCGAAGGACAGCTGACCGCGACGATTCACACCGACGACGCCGACCACACCGAGGCGGCGCGCCTGCTGAACGTTCTCGAACTGCGCGCAGGCCGAATCCTGTTCAACGGGTGGCCGACCGGGGTCGAGGTGGGTCACGCCATGGTCCACGGCGGCCCGTTCCCCGCGACCTCGGATTCACGCACCACGTCCGTGGGCTCATTGGCCATCGAGCGCTTCCTGCGCCCCGTCGCATATCAGGACGTCCCGGCCGCACTGCTCCCGTCCCCCATCGCAGACGGAAACCCCGACCACATTTGGCGCCGTATCGACGGCACCCTCAGCCAGTCCTGACACATCCCACACGTAGGAGTTCGACATGCTCGACGGCGTCCTGTTCTTTCCCGTAACCCCGTTCACTGCAACCGGTGAGGTCGATTACGCCCGCTTGACCGATCACATCGCGAAGGGAGTCGACGCCGGTCCCGGCGGAGTCTTCATTGCCTGCGGCACCGGTGAATTCCACGCCCTCGAGGCCGAGGAATTCGGCAGCATCGTCGCCACGGCCGTCGAGGTCGTCGCCGGTCGCGTACCCGTGTTCGCCGGTGCCGGCGGATCTTTGGCGCAGGCGAAGATCTTCGCCCGCGCGGCCAAGGACAACGGAGCCGACGGCATCCTGCTGCTCCCGCCGTACCTGGTGACCATGCCGCAGGCGGGTCTCGTCGAGTACACCCGCGAGGTGGCGAACGCGACCGACCTCCCCGTCATCGTCTACAACCGCAGCAACGCTCGGTACGACGAGAAGTCCGCCGTCGAGGTCGCACAGTTCCCCACCGTCATCGGCTTCAAGGACGGCACAGGCGATCTGGACCGGGTGTCGCGCATCGTGCGGGCCGTCAAGGACGCGCTGGAACCGTCGGGCAAGCCCTTCCTGTTCTTCAACGGCCTTCCCACCGCCGAGGTGTCGCAGCAGGCATACCGGGCGATCGGCGTCACGCTGTACTCCTCGGCGACCTTCGCCTTCGCTCCGGAGCTGGCTCTCGCCTTCTACGAATCGCTGGAGAGCGACGACACCGACCTGACGGACGCGTTGCTGCGCAGCTTCTTCCATCCCCTGGTCCGCCTGCGTGACGAGGTGCCCGGATACGCGGTGTCGCTCATCAAGGCCGGCGTGACGATGGAAGGTGTCAACGCGGGCCCCGTACGGGCGCCGCTCGTCGACATCTCCGCCGCGCACCAGCAGGAGCTCGAAGAGATCACAGCCGCCGGCCGTGCAGTGCTGGCGGAGGCGCTCGCTGTCGGAGCCGGTCGGTCATGAGCGGTCCGGTGAGGGTCACGGGGGCACGCATCACTCCGGTGGCCTTCGCCGATCCACCGCTGCTGAACACCGTCGGCGTCCACCAGCCCTACGCACTGCGGGCGATCGTTCAGCTCGACACCGACAGCGGTCTGGTCGGGCTCGGCGAAACCTACGCCGACACCGCGCATCTCGTCAGGATGCAGGCCGCCGCCGAGGCCATCGTGGGCCTCGACGTCTTCGCCCTCGGATCCATGCGTGCCGCGATCGACGCGACCCTCGGTACCCTCTCGGTCACCGGCGGTGACGGGGTGGCCGGAATGATCACCACCGCGAGCACCACCGACCGTGTGTTGTCCCCCTTCGAGGTGGCGTGCCTCGACGTTCAGGGCAAAGCCACGGGGCGGCCCGTGTCGGATCTGCTCGGCGGGAAGGTCCGCGACGCAGTTCCGTTCAGCGCCTACTTGTTCTACAAGTGGGCCGGCCACCCCGGAGCCGAGCCGGACTCGTGGGGTGAGGCGCTCGATCCCGAGGGCCTGGTGCGTCAGGCACGGAAGATGATCTCCCAGTACGGTTTCGGCGCCATCAAGGTCAAAGGCGGGGTATTCCCGCCCGACGAGGAGATCGCCGGGATCAAGGCGCTGCGTGCAGCGTTCCCGGACCTGCCACTACGGCTCGACCCGAACGCAGCATGGACCGTCGACACGTCCGTCCGCGTCGCATCGGAACTCGCGGGAATCGTCGAGTACCTGGAAGATCCGACACCCGGACTCGACGGGATGGCAGAGGTCGCGAGCGAAGCGAAGATGCCGCTCGCGACCAACATGTGCGTGGTGGCGTTCGACCAACTCGACCCGGCCGTGCGCAAGAACTCGGTGGGAGTCGTACTGTCCGATCACCACTACTGGGGCGGACTTCAGCGTTCGCGCCTGCTGGCCGGAATCTGCGACACGTTCGGCTTCGGACTGTCGATGCATTCCAACTCGCACCTGGGCATCTCGCTCGCCGCGATGGTGCACCTGGCTGCCGCCACACCGAATCTCACGTACGCGTGCGACACGCACTGGCCGTGGAAAACCGAGGACGTAATCGTCGGCGGTGCACTCGGTTTCGTCGACGGCGCCGTTCCGGTTCCCACTGCGCCCGGCCTCGGTGTCGAGATCGACGAGGACGCGCTCGCCGCCCTGCACCAGCAGTACCTCGACTGCGGGATTCGCGATCGCGACGACACCGGGTACATGCAGAGCATCGATCCGGGATTCGAGAACACCTGCCCGAGGTGGTAACCGCTGTGCGCGATTCAGTGCCCTCCAGGGCGCTAAATCGCGCACAGAGGGGCGTAACCTGCCCTTGTGTTCTCACTAGCGCGACTGTCGTGTTTCATCGCCGTGGCTGAGGAGCTTCACTTCGGCCGCGCCGCCGAACGCTTGCACATGACGCAGCCGCCCCTGAGTCGCCAGATACAGCAGCTCGAGAGCGAGCTGGGCGTACAGCTCATCGACCGCACGTCACGGTCGGTGACACTGACGGCGGCCGGCGCGGCGTTCCTTCCCGACGCCCGACGCATCCTCAGCCTCTCGGAAGGCGCCGTCCTGACCGTGCGCCGCGTGCCGGCGGGCGAGCTCGGCACCGTCGTGGTCGGATTCACCGGCGCGTCCGCGCACGCCGTCCTGCCCACACTGCTCACCACGGCGCGCGAGAAGCTTCCCGACGTCAAACTGGTTCTGCGCGAGATGGTCTCGACCGTTCAGCTCGAAGCACTCACCAGCAGCGAACTGGATCTCGGCCTGATCCGGCCGATTCTGACGCGGCCCGGTATCGCGACCAGGCCGGTTCACCACGAACCGTTGATCGCCGCTCTCCCCGTCGGGCATCCTCTGGCCGAAGCGGAGGAACTGACCATCGACGATTTCGACGACCAACCGGTGGTGATGTACTCCCCGGTGGATGCGCGCTACTTCCACGAGCTGCTGATCAGTGTGTTCACCATCGTCGGTGCATCGCCGCGGTACGTGCAGTACGTGACTCAGATTCACACCATGCTGGTTCTGGTGAAATCGGGTCTCGGGATCGCGCTGGTGCCCGCGTCGTCACAGACGATGCAACCCGAGGGCGTCGTCTTCCGGCCGGTGACGGCCATCCGGGACAACCCGGTCCAGCTCAATGCCGCCTGGCGCACCGACAACGCCAACCCGGCCCTGCACAGGCTGATGGCGGACGTGCTGACCGAACTGAGGGTCTGAGACCTACTGGTGCGGAGCTCCGACAGGCGGCTTGATCGCGGCGACGGGGCAGTGCGCGTCCAGCAGTACACGCTGAACCACGCTGCCCATCAACAGCTTTCCGACCGGTGACCGGCGGCGCATGCCGATGACGAGCAGGCTGACACCGGCGTCGTAGGAGGCATCGATCAGGTTGTCCGCATGCGTGCGGTCTCCGTCACCGAGCGCCACACGGTATTTCACGTCCGTCGCGTTCGCCTCCTCGCGGGCAGACTGCAGCGTGGCGTCGAAGTCCTCCGCGTTCGCCGCGTCACCGTCGGCGATCACGACGACGTCGGTGTCGCGCAGCCGCGCTTCGACGAAGCCGAAGGGCAGCGCCCCGAGACCTTCCGGTGTGGGTACGTAGCTGAGAACGATGGTCATCGAATCGCCTGTCGTGGAGGAAGAACGGGTGTGGTCAAGGTTCCGGCAGCGAGGTACTCGTCGAGGTTGTCGAGCGTCAACGCTTCCATGGCGGCGCGGGTCTCCACGGTGCCGCTGGCAAGGTGCGGAAGCAGCACCACGGAGTCGAGGTCGAGGAGCGCCTGCGGCACGTGCGGCTCGTGCGCGAACACGTCGAGTCCGGCGCCGGCGAGCTGTCCACGGGTGAGCAGGTCGACGAGCGCGTCTTCGTCGACGACGCTTCCTCGGGCGACGTTGATCAGGTACCCCGCCCGTCCCAGAGCCTCCAGAGCGTCACGGTCGACCAGCTTCTCGGTTCCCGCGCCGCCCGACGCCGCGACGATCAGAACGTCCACGCTCGCCGCGAGCGAGGTGACCGAGTCGGCGTACGCGTAGGGAGAGCCCGCGATCTCGCGACGATTGTGGTACGACACAACGCATCCGAAGCCGTCGAGGCGAGTTGCGATGGCGCTGCCGATACGCCCGAGTCCGACGATGCCGACTCGCTTTCCGGAGACCCGGCGCGTGAGCGGGACATTGCCCTCGACGGGCCAGCGGCCGGCGCGAACGAATCGGTCGGCGAAGGACAGCCCTCGCATGACGTCGATCAGAAGTCCGAGTGCGATGTCGGCGACGCAGTCGGTGAGCACGTCGGGCGTGTTGCTGACTCCGATTCCACGTTCTTCGGCGCGGGCGACATCGGTTGTGTCGTAACCGACTCCGAAGTGGATGATCGCTCCGAGCGAGGGCAGAGCGTCCATCAGCTCGGCATCGACACCGGTGCGACCGGAGGTCACCACCGCCGTGACGTCGCCGCCGTGGTCAGCGAGGAAGTCTGCACGAGTGGCGTCGGTCGGCAGGATCGATGCACCGTAAGTATCACCGAGCGTGGCGGCGAGGGACGGCTTCAACGGACCCACCTGCAGCACACGACCGTGATGCTGTTGTCGCACAGATGATTCGGATTCCAGCGAGGGTGCGTCGACGGTCATTCTGCAGTCCTCCGGTGCGGTGTCATACGGAAACGCTAAGCCCGAGCTGAATGCCTGTCCAACACGCAAATAACATGGATCGATACCCAAGTGGTATCAAGCTGCGGTCATTCGGGAAGTTCCCGACATAGTGCCCAGGTCAGGGCGACGTATCAAGATCAACCGAGCCACAATCGAGCGTCCGAACAGGGGTTTCCGGGCTCACGGGACCGAATCGTGCTGTTGACGCTCCCTACCGGCGCTCCTAGCGTGTGGTTACCGTCACAACGAGTCGATCGTCCGGCGGTCACTCACTTCACCGTCGGCCCAGCGCACCCTCGCCGGGCGGACCCTCGACTCTCCGGAGGACACCATGAGCCCTGCACCACCGACCACGCAGGGGAGCCGGCGCCGAATCGCAACGACTCTCGTTGCGATGGCATCGGTTTCGGTCCTGTCCGTGGGGTGTTCGGTGGCCAACTCGACCAGCGGCGACGCTGCGAGCCCCGACACCCTGCGGATCGTTCTCCCTCAGGAACCCCCGACTCTGGAACCGTGCGATTCGTCGCTCACGTCCACCGGAATCGTCGTGCGTTCCAACATCACCGAGCCGCTCACGGAACGCAACGCCGTCAGCGGTGAGCTAGAGCCCAAGCTCGCCGAGTCGTGGGTGCAGACGTCGCCGAACAAATGGACCTTCGCCATTCGATCCGGCGTGACGTTCAGCGACGGATCACCCTTCGACGCCACCGATGCGGCGGTCTCGATCGACCGCGCCGTCAACTCCGACATCGGATGCGACGTCGATGGTTACGTCTTCGGCGACGATCCCCTCGTGGTCACGGCGGTCGATCCGTCGACGCTCACCGTCGAGACGGTCTCGCCTGATCCCATTCTGCCGCTGCGCATCTCGTTCGTCGAGATGGTCCCCCGAACGACGAGCACCACCGATCGCGTGCGGGAGCCCATCGGTACGGGGCCCTACAAGATCGACAAGTGGGACTACAGCCAGCGGTTGACCCTGACGCGCAACGACTCCTACTGGGGCGCGGCTCCGGAGTACAGCCGGGCGATCTACCAGTGGCGCACCGAGGGCAGCGTGCGCGCCGCCATGGTCGTCAACGACGAAGCCGAAATCGCCGTGGGCCTGGGCCCGGAGGACGGCGCCGGCGACCTCGGTGTCGCCTACCCGAACGGTGAGACCACCGCACTGCGCATGCAGGCCACGGAGCCTCCGCTCGACGACTACCGCGTTCGCGAAGCAATCGACCTGGCCGTGAACCGCGCGGGCATCGTGAAGGCCCTGTTCCGCGGTCTCGGCGAGCCGGCCGCGCAGCTGGCGGGCAGCTCCATCGTAGGTTTCGATCCCGACCTGCAGCCGACGCCCTACGACCCCGATCGGGCCGCGAAGCTCGTGGCCGACGCACGTGCCGACGGTGTCCCCGTCGACAACGAAATTCGGCTCATCGGCCGCACCGGGCAATACCCGAAGATCAACGAGACGATCGAAGTCATCCAGAATGCACTCAGCAAGGCCGGCCTGAACGTGAAGATCCAGATGATGGACACGGCCGCCCAGCTCGAATACCAAATTCGGCCGTTCCCGAGCAACACCGGGCCCTATCTGTTGATGATCATGCACGGCAACCAGGCCGGTGACGCCCAGTTCACCGACGAGCAGTACCTGCGCAGCGACGGTTACCAAAGTTCGTACGGAACAGCGGAATTCGACGCCAAACTCGACGCTGCGAACGCCCTGACGGGCGCGGACCGCGAAGCTGCCTTCCAGCGCATCTTCGACGCCGAACCCGTCGACATCCGCCAGTACGCCTACATCGCTCACATGAGCGGGGTGCTGGGAATGTCGCCCACCGTGCAGTACTCCCCGAACTCCGCCTCGGGTGACGAAATGCGGTTGGCCGAGTTCACCCGCACCGACCCCTCCACCTCCGGATAGGAACGACCACGGATGTTTTCCTTCCTGCGCAGACGCATCTACACGAGCCTGATTCCGCTGATCGTCGTTCTCTTCGGCGTCTTCTTCCTCGCCCGACTCACCGGTGACCCGACCAATCTGTATCTCCCGGTCTCCGCCACACCCGACCAACGCGCCGCGTTCGCGGCGGAGAACGGCTTCGACAAGCCGATCTTCACGCAGATGCTCGACTACGTCTCCGGCGCGATCCGACTCGACTTCGGTGAGTCGCTCCGAACCAGCGAGCAGGCTTCGGACATGGCGTTGCGGGCATTCCCCGCCACACTGCAGCTCGCCTTCTTCACCATGGTCATCGCGATACTGCTCGCCATCGTCATCGGCTGCTGGGCCGCCTACCGCCCCAACTCGCTGGCCGACCGCGCGTCGAGCCTGCTCTCCATGACGGCGGCATCGATCCCCGACTTCTGGTTCGCCATCACGGGCGTCTGGATCTTCGCCGTCGTCCTGGGCGTGCTCCCGACATCGGGTACCAGCGGCGCCCTCGCCTGGATCCTCCCGATCGCCACGCTGCTGATCCGCCCGCTCGGTGTACTGACGCAGGTGGTGCGCGGCGCCATGGTGTCCGCACTGTCGGCGCCCTACGTCCGACTCGCACGCAGCAAGGGCGCCGGCAACTTCCGCGTCGTCACCCACCACGCGCTGCGCAACGCCGCCGCGCCGGCGCTCACCGTCGCGGGCGACCTCACCGTGGGTCTGGTGAACGGCGCCGTCGTGGTCGAGGCGATCTTCGGATGGCCGGGAATCGGCAAGCTGATGATCGACGCGATCCTCCAGCGCGACTTCGCCGTTCTGCAGGCAGCCGTCCTGCTGACCGCGGTGTCGATCTTCGTACTCAACATCCTGATCGACGCGGGATACGCGCTGCTCGACGCGCGTGTGCGCGAGAAGTCCATGGTCTAGGAGGCCGACATGTCGATAGATCATCACGCTCCCGCACCCATCCCGGGTCCACCGACTCCCGAGCTGCCGGCCCTCGAGCCGGTGGTCAAGCCGTCCTCGAGTTCGTCGATGCCGTTGTGGCGCTTGCTACTCCGTGACCGCCTCGCCACCGTGGCGGCATCGGTCCTCGTCCTGGTGTTCCTGGTGGCCGTCTTCGGACCGATGGTGGTGGGCAACGCCGCCACCGACCAGAACCTCGACGAGTCCACCCTCCCGCCCTTCGACCCGAGCAACGGATGGATCAACATCCTGGGCACGGACCCGTTGGGCCGCAGCATGTTCGCCCGACTGATCGTCGCGTCCCGAACCACGCTGTCGGTGGCCATCCCGGCCGTCGTCGTCTCCTGCATCGTCGGATCGGTCATCGGCATGTGGGCCGGGTATCACCGCGGGTGGCGCGAGACCACGGCAATGCGCGTCGCCGACGTCATCATGAGCTTCCCGTCGTTGCTCATGGCCGTCGTCGTCCTCTACGTCTTCTCCCCCAGCGCCGCCAACATCGTTCTCGTCCTGGCGATCACGCGCATCCCGATCTACCTCCGCACCGCTCGCGCAGAATCCGCCGAGCTGCAGTCCCGTCTCTTCGTCGACGCAGCGCGCACGTTCGGCGCCAAGAGCGGGGCCGTGATCAGGCGACACGTGTTCCCGATCCTGTTGCCCACGTTGCTCACCGTCGCCACCCTGGACTTCTGCTACGTCATGCTCGCCGAATCGTCGCTGTCGTTCCTGGGCATCGGTATTCAGCCGCCGGACATCAGCTGGGGCCTGATGGTCTCGCAGGGGCGTACGTACCTGCAGTCCGCGTGGTGGCTCTCGTTCTTCCCCGGCGTCGCCATCGTGGTGACGACGGTGTCGGCGACCATCCTCGCCGCATGGGCACGCATCGCCACCGACCCCGCCCAGCGGTGGCGTCTGACCCTCCCCCGCACTCAGCGGGCCCGCCTCGCCCTGCGTAGAAAGGCATCGAAATGAGCGCTCCCGCAGCGATTCACACAGCACCGGACGGTGACCAGGCCCGCGTCGCCCTCGACGTTCGCGGTCTCACCGTCGACCTGCGCACCCCGTCGGGCACGCTGCGCGCCGTCGACGACGTCTCGTTCGTCGCCGTCCGCGGCGAAACCCTGGCTCTGCTGGGCGAATCCGGATGTGGAAAGTCCATGACCGCGCAAGCCGTCGTCGGCCTCCTCGAACCCATCGCCGACGTGACCTCCGGATCGGTCGTCCTCGACAAGGTGGACCTGGTGACCGCGTCGCCCAAGAAGCGGCGCGCCCTCGCGGCCACCGAACTGGCCATCGTGTTCCAGGACGCCCTCACCGCACTCAACCCCGTGTACACCGTCGGCACGCAGCTCGGTGAGTCCTTCCGCATCCACCGCGGGCTGTCGGCGAAAGAGGCCAAGGTCGAGGCGATCTCGCTGATGCGCCGAGTCGGGATCCCCGAGCCGGAGTCCCGCGTCGACTCCTACCCCCACCAGTTCTCCGGCGGCATGCGTCAGCGCCTGCTGATCGCCATGGCCGTCGCACTGAGCCCCTCGGTTCTGCTCGCCGACGAACCCACCACCGCACTCGACGTCACGGTGCAGGCGCAGATCATGACGTTGCTCAAAGGCCTTCGCACCGAACACGACATGGCCGTCGTGCTCATCACCCACGACCTGGCACTCGTCTCCGAGGAGGCCGACCGCGTCGCCGTCATGTACGCCGGCACGGTCGTCGAGACCGGACGGGTCGCCGACGTGTTCGCCGCACCGCGCCACCCGTACACGAAGGGCCTGCTCGATTCGGTTCCGGTCGGGGTGACCCGCGGCGAGGACCTCAAGTCGATCGGCGGAACACCGCCGGATCTGCGGTCCGTGCCGCCCGGATGCGTCTATCAGGACCGGTGCCCGCTCGCGCGCCAAATCTGCCGCGACACCCGGCCGCCCCTGACGGCGGTGGGACCCGACAGGTTCGCGGCGTGCCACTTCAGCAACGAAGTCGCCACGATGTCGACGGGCACAATCGAGGAGAACAGCAATGCCTGAACAACTTCTGGCCGTTCGCGGGCTCACCAAGACGTTCACCGTGTCCGCCGCCAAGAACGGAAACAACAAGCTCAAGGCCCTCGACGGGATCGACCTCGATCTGCGCGCCGGCGAGACGCTCGGTCTGGTCGGCGAATCCGGTTGCGGCAAGTCCACTCTCGCGCGAACACTCATGATGCTCGAGCGGCCGGACGGGGGCACCCTGGAATGGGACGGCGTCGACCCGTTCTCGCTCAAGGGCAAGGAACTGCTCGCTCTGCGCCGCCGCGTGCAGATGGTGTTTCAGGACCCGTACGCGTCGCTGAACTCTCGCATGACCGCCGCCGACATCATCTCCGAGCCGTGGCGTACCCACAAAGATCTGTACCGCACCCGGCGCGACCGCGCGGCGCGGGTCCGGGAACTACTGCATCTCGTCGGGCTGCGTCCGAGCGACGAACACCGGTTCCCGCAGGAGTTCTCGGGTGGACAGCGTCAACGACTGGGAATCGCGCGGGCGCTGGCCCTCGACCCCAAGGTGGTCATCTGCGACGAACCCGTCTCGGCCCTGGACCTGTCGGTGCAGGCGCAGGTGCTGAACCTGCTCGCCGACCTGCAGAAACAACTCGGGATCGCCTACGTGTTCATCTCGCACGACCTGTCCGTGGTGCGGCACGTCGCCGATCGGGTCGCCGTGATGTACCTCGGACGGATCGTCGAGACCGGTGAGACCGAGGACGTCTTCGATCACCCCTCGCATCCCTACACCGAGGCGCTGATGTCGGCGGCCCCGACACTCGATCCCGACGCGCGACGCACCAAGATCATCCTCGAAGGCGAAGTGCCCTCACCGCTGAACCCGCCGTCGGGGTGCCGCTTCCGCACTCGCTGCGCTCACGCCACCGAGGTGTGCGCGTCGGCGACACCCCCGGTGGCCGTCGACCCGTCGGCGTCCGACCACACCGCCGAGTGCTACCACCCGCGCGGCGCCGTCGACCTCGGCGTGCCGGCCGCTGTCGGGTGACCGCGGCTCAGTTCACGATCGTGGCCGTCGCGGTGTTCGCGGCGTCGTGCATGCAGGCGTCCATCGGCTTCGGCATGGGGATGCTCGCGGCTCCCGTTGTCGCGCTCGTGGATCCGACCCTGGTGCCCGGGATCATCATCATGCTGGCGACGGTGCTGACGCTGGTGGTCGTGGTGAAAGAACGCGTCAGCATCGACCTGCGCGGCACGGGGTGGGCGCTGATCGGACGGGTGCCGGGCACCATCGTCGGCGCCGTCGTGCTCCTACTGCTCCCACCCCGCGGACTGGCCGTCCTGCTGGCGTGCGTCGTGCTCGGCGGTGTCGCGGCCGCGTCCATCGGGTGGTCACCGCAGCCGCACCGGCGCAACCTGATGGTCGCGGGCGCCGCCTCGGGGCTTCTCGGGACGGCGACGTCGATCGGCGGTCCCCCGATGGCACTCGTGATGCAGGGCAGAGTCGGGGCGAATCTGCGCGGCACGATGAGTGCGTTCTTTCTGGTCGGATCCCTTCTGTCGCTGGCGGTTCTCGCGGTCACCGGTGCGGTCCACCGGAACACGGCCGAGATGTTCCTGCTGCTCGTCCCGGTCGCCGCACTCGGTTATGTCGCATCACGATTCGTGAACCGGGTGATGGACCGCGAGCGGATGCGCCGGACGTCCATCGTGGTGTCGGCCGCCGGCGCCCTCGTGCTCGTCGGCCAACAACTGTTCCTGCTGTGAAAGGCCACCACCCGTGAAGATCGTCGTCGGCGACCGAAACCTGCTGCCGCACAGAGAACTGTTCGAATCCCTGGTACCCGACGGCGCCGTCGTGTCGTGGCACCGCCGTTTCGACGAGGAGGCGATCGCCTCGGACCTCGTGGACGCCGACGTCTACGTCGGCGGTCGAGTCACACCGACGATGGCGCAGGCAGGTTCGGGCATGTCCCTCGTCCACGTTGCCGGCGCCGGAACCGACAAGATCGCGTTCGACGCGCTCGGCCCGGACACCTCGGTGTTGACGACCTCGCACCACGAGGACTCGATCGCCGAGTACGTGGTGGCGACCACCGTGATGCTGCGGCGCGATCTGGTTCGTCAGGACCGGGCGTTGCGATCGGGAGTCTGGGCGACGTCGGTGTACGACGACGCCGTTCCCCAGCTGCGGAACCTGCGCAGCGCACGCATCGGATTCGTGGGGTTCGGCAACATCGGCGCACGGTCGTGGGAGTTGTTGCGTCCGTTCGGATGTACCGGCTTCGCGGTGACGGGCCGCGGCACCGTCGACGCGGCCGCCGAAGGCTTGCTCTGGGCGTCGGACGTCGGCGATCTCGGCCGACTCATGACGGACGCCGACGTGGTGGTCGTGTCGACCCCGCTGAATTCGGCGACACGCTCACTGGTCGGCACAGACGAACTGAAGGCACTGGGACAGTCGGGAATCGTCGTCAACGTCGCCCGCGGACCGGTGATCGAGGAACAGGCGCTGTTCGATGCGCTGTCGACGGGCGTGATCGCCGGCGCGGCCCTCGACGTCTGGTACACCTACCCCGACGCGCACGGGCAGGGCGAACCGAGCCGACACCCCTTCGCCGATCTGTCGAACGTCATCATGACTCCGCACAGCTCGGGGGTCACGCACGACACGTTCGTCGGGCGCGTTCGGGAGATCGCAACCAACATCCGCTGTGCGCGATTTCCGGCCCCCTAGGGCCGGAAATCGCGCACAGCAGAGTTAAACCCCCAACATCTCGTGATCGGTCAGCGCCTCGGTGATGACGCGCAGGTGATCGTCGGTGCTGCCGAGCGTGTGCTCGATCGCGGTGAGACGGGAGGTGTAGTGACCGACGGGGTACTCGGCGGTGACGCCGATGCCGCCGTGCAGCTGAATGGCTTCCTGCCCGACCAGCCGTGCCGACCGACCGATCTGTAGCTTGGCCCGCGACGCGATGACGGGATCGACCGAGCCGTCCGCCAGCGACATCGTGGCGTAGAGAACCATGCTGCGCGCGAGTTCGAGCTGGATGTACATGTCGGCCGCACGGAAGGTGAGTGCCTGGAACTTCGCCAGCGGAACCCCGAACTGCTTGCGCTGCTTCAGGTAGTCGGTGGTGAGGCGTAGCGCTTCCTCCATGGCACCGAGCGCCTCCGCGGCGAGGGCGGCCTGCGCGCGGACGTCCGCTTCGACGATCGCCGCGGTGGCGTCGCCGCCGTCTCCGAGCGGTTCGGCCGCCGCGTCGGTGAACTCCACCGACGCCCCGCGGAGACCGTCGTGCGTGCGGTAGTTCTTGCGCGACACACCGGTGGCGTCCGCTTCCACCAGGAACAGCCCGATGCCGCCGTCGGGCAGCGCGGCACTGACCACGAAGGTGTTGGCGCAGTCACCGTGCAGAACAGGGTTCTTCACACCGGTGATGGACCACGAACCACCGTCGGAGACAGCCTTGGTTCCCGATGCCTGTGCGGGCCAGCGTGATCCGGGTTCGGAGTTGGCGAAGGCCAGCAGGAGCTGTCCCTCGGACACCGCGGTGAGCACCCGCTGACGCTGCTCGGCCGAGCCGACCGCGGAGATGAGTCCGCCGGGGATCAGGACCGCGTCGAGCAGGGGTTCCGGCGCGAGCCGTCGACCGATCTCGGTCATCACGGCCAGCGTCTCCACCGGACCGGCACCCATGCCGCCGTCTTCCTCGGCGAAACTCAGGCCCAGCAGGCCCAGTTCCGCGAACTGCTTCCACACCGACTCGTTCCACCCGAGGTCGGTCTCGAGCGTCGCCTTGCGCTTCTCGAGGTCGTAGCTGCGGGAGAGTACTTCGCGCACGGTGTCGCGCAACAACTTCTGCTCGTCGTCGAAATCGAATTGCATGTCGCTCGTTCTCCTACAGGCCCAGAATGCCGGATGCGATGATGGTGCGCTGAATTTCGTTGGAACCGCCGTAGATCGAGGTCTTGCGGAAGTTCAGGTACGTGGGGGTCGCGCGCTGCGCCCACGCCGGGGACGGCGAGTCGTCACCCGCGTCGAACGGCAACGAGTCCGGTCCGGCCACGTCGGCCAGGATCTCGGTCGCCTCCTGCTGCAGTTGACTGCCCCGCAGCTTGAGCACGGACGAGGCCGGATTCTCCTTGCCCGCATCGTAATCGGAGACGATGCGCAACTGAGTCAGCTCCAGCGTGAGCACCTGGTTCTCCAGCTCGGCGAAGCGCGAGGCGAAGACCGGATCGTCGAGCAGCGTCCCGGAACCGACCTTGGTTTCGCCGGCGAGCTTCTTCGCCTGTGCCAGTTTGGTTTTGGTCCATCCGAGGCGGGTGATTCCGGTGCGCTCGTTGCTGAGCAGGAACTTCGCGTACGTCCAGCCGGCGTTCTCCTCACCGACGAGATTCTCCGCCGGGACGCGCACGTCCTCGAAGAACACCTCGTTGACCTCGAAGCTGCCGTCGATCAGCTTGATGGGGCGCATCTCGATGCCCGGCGTCTTCAGATCGACGAGGATGAACGAGATTCCGGCCTGCTTCTTCGGTGCGTCCGGGTTGGTGCGGGCGAGGACGAAGATCCAGTCGGCGTACTGGCCCAGCGTGGTCCACGTCTTCTGTCCGTTGATGACGTAGTCTTCGCCGTCGCGGATGGCGGTGGTGCGCAGCGACGCGAGGTCCGATCCCGCCTCGGGCTCGGAGAAGCCCTGGCACCACCAGATGTCGAGGTTCGCCGTGGGCGGCAGGAACTTCTCCTTCTGCTCCTGCGAGCCGAAGGTGGCGATGACCGGTCCGACCATCGACGCGTTGAACGCGAGCGGCTCGGGTACCGACGCCAGCTGCAGTTCGTCGAGCCAGATGTGATGCTGCATCGGCGTCCAGT
Organism: Rhodococcus sp. 320_ES; assembly: GCF_059691855.1. Lineage (NCBI taxonomy): Bacteria > Bacillati > Actinomycetota > Actinomycetes > Mycobacteriales > Nocardiaceae > Rhodococcus > Rhodococcus sp. 320_ES. The sequence continues at coordinate 161,110 of NZ_JCAWAG010000004.1, forward strand.
CACGGCCGCCCCACTCGACGGGCCAGTGCGGCGTCGCCAGCTTGTGCTCGTTGAGGATACGCATGGTGGTGACCATGTCCTCACGACCCTGCGGGTTCGCGCCGCTCGCATTTCGCTCGCGCAGATCCGCCGGAATCTTCGTGGTGAAGAACGTTCGCATCTCGTCGCGGAACGCGAGTTCTTCGTCCGTCAGTGCCAAATTCATCGTCAGCCTCTTTCCAGTCCGCTCTGACCGTCAACCGTGACCGTACTCCCCGGTAACGAGGGCTCGGCCCCTGGCACGGGCCCCTGCCCTGCACCCGTGGGCCTGCACCTGCGCCCGTAGGCTTGTCCACCATCATGACTTTCGTCGCGCTGGTTCGTCACGGAGAAACCGACTGGAACGCCCGCGGTCGCCTTCAAGGTTCGTCGGACATTCCGCTCAACGACACCGGGCGCGAACAGGCGCGGGAGGCGGCGGCCGAACTCGGCGCGTTCTCGCGGCCGGAGGCCGGTTCCGCACCCTTGGGTTCCGTGCGTGTGCAGTGGGACGTTCTCGTGAGTTCGCCCCTCTCGCGTGCCGCCGAAACCGCCGACATCATCGGCGAGGCGGTCGGCGTGCGTCGCACCGCGACGTTCGACGACCTGGCGGAGCGGCACTTCGGCGAGGCCGAGGGCCTCAGCGACTTCGAGGCCTACTCGTACTGGCCGGACGGCCGTTACCCGGGGATGGAACCGCGCCGGGACCTGATCGAGCGGGGACGGCGGCGGTTGGACGCGCTCGCCGCGCAACACCCGACCGGCGCTCTGCTGGTGGTCGCGCACGGTGGTGTCATCCGGGCGATCCTCGACTCCGTCCTGCGGAGGCCGTCGCCGCGCATCGTGAACGCCGGCATCAGCACCCTGAGCAACGACAGCGGCAGATGGAGAGTGCATACGGTCAACTCGCTACCGCTCGGTGACTATCGGTGGCGCTTCTGACCCCTCGGTCAGCCACCGGGCCAGCGGTGCGGGCTCGCCGAACAGGAATCCCTGAGCGAAGCGGGCGCCCATCTCGGTGACGGTTCTCATCTGCAGTTCGGTCTCCACACCTTCGGCCACGATGAGGATCGACAGCGCATCGGCCATGGAGGTGATCGCGGACAGCAGCGACAGGGCGGTGGAATCGTCGCCGATCTCCGCCACGAACGACTTGTCGATCTTGAGCACGGCAATGGGCATGTGCCGCAACCTGCTCAGCGACGAGTAGCCCGTACCGAAGTCGTCGAGAACGACGAGAATGCCCTGCGCGGTGAGCCGAGCGAGCAACGAGTCGGCCTTGTCCGCATCGTCGACGAGCATGCTCTCGGTCACTTCGAGCGAGAGCACGCTTCCGTCGACACCGTGTGCGCTCAGGATGTCGCGGACGGTCTCCACAAGCCGGTCGTTGCGCAGTTGCAGCGCGGAGACGTTGACCGACACCGTCACGTCGGGCCGGCCGCACCGTCGCATTCGGGCGATGTCGGCGATCGCCGTGTCCAGCACCCATTCGCCGATCTCGCCGATCAAGCCGGTGGACTCTGCGATCGGCACGAATTCGAGGGGAGGGACGACGGTTCCGGCGTGGTGCCAGCGAAGGAGCGCCTCGTAGACCTCGACCTCGCGGGTGTCCGTTGCCACGATGGGTTGGTAGTACACCTCGAACTCGCCCCGGTCCACGGCTCCGCGCAGTGCCGTGGCCAGTTCGAGTTCGCGCGTGGCCGACTGGCGCAACGATTCGTCGAAGAACGACAGCGAGCCGGCGCCCTGGCCCTTGGCCCGGTACATCGCGGCGTCGGCGTCGCGGATGACGTCGTCGAGCCCGCCCACACCGCGGGTGCCGTGTCCGCGCGCGATCCCCACCGTTCCGGTCACGTACACGGTGATGGCTCCCAGCTCGTACGGCCGGCCGATGCTGTCGACGATGCGTCTCGCCAGCGCTTCGGCGCCCTGCCGATCCAGGTCGGTCAACACCACGAACTCGTCGCCCGAGTAACGGACCACCGAGTCCGACGCATCGACCGCGGACCGGATGCGCGAGGCAGCGGCGGCGATCAGATCGTCGCCGACGCGATGGCCGTAGGAATCGTTGACGATCTTGAAGTTGTCCAGGTCGACGAAGAGAACCGTGACGTCCCGCGAGTCGCGTCGCCGCGCCAACGCGGCCCGGTTCGGCAGCCCCGTCAGCGGGTCGTGTGTCGCATCGTGGCGAGCGCGGTCCTCGCTCTCCTGCGCGCGTCGCAGCGCACGCTCGCCGCGCAGGAAGGTCACCATCACGATCAGGGTCAGCATGACCGTGCGGAACACCAGATCTGCGCCGTTCCGCGCCGTGACGACCACAGGAATCAGCGCGCAGAGCGCAAGGAGGACGAGCAGAACGACGCCGCGGCGCGGACTGCGCGTCGGGGTGAACAGCGGCAGTTGAGCCACCCCGGTCATCGACTTGTCGAGCGCCGCTGCCGCGAACGACACCAGGCCCAGGCCGAACGCGACGTCGTAGATCCATGGCGGCGGCTGTGCGCCCTCGCCCAGCGACACCGCGAACGCCATGTCGCCCAGGAAGAACGATGCGAATCCGACCATGAGCCACCGAACGGAGGTGTTCGCTCCACGCGATCCGATCACCAAATAGACTGCGAGGGTGCAGATTCCGGCGTCGAAGGCCGGGTAGAGACCGGCCGGCATGGTCGGGCCGGGTGAACCCTCGAGGGCGAGGATCGGCGACAGGAACAGCACCCAGGTGACGAACAGGACCCCCAACGAGATCAGGACACCGTCGATCAGGGGTGTCATGTCGGGCCGAGTGCGGCGATCCTTGATCCACCAGCTCAGCCCGGCGGCCATGACGACGTAGCCGACGACGCGAAAGATGTCGGCAACGGCGAGGGACCCGTTTCCTCCTGCGGGATACGCCTCCATTGCGGTGTAGTACGCGAAGTACATCGCGATGGCTGCGGCAATGAACCACCATGCCGCCGCGAGTGCGGGCTTGTGGCGCACGATTCCGAGAACGACGGCCCCCGTGGTCGCGACGATGCACGCGCCGAAAAAGATCGGCTCGATGCCCAGCAGTCGTACGACGACGGTCACCGCCGACACCGAGACGAGAGCCACCGTCACGGACAGGGCGAACCGGCCCTGCGGCGCGACGGCCACCACCATCGGCCGGCCCTCTTTCCGACTCGTAGAACGGATACGGCACCCCGGACCTGAACTTTACCGAGTTCGGCTCACCACTCGAGGGCATTCGCGCACATAACTCGGGCTGTCCGAACCGAGTCGCTTCCACGTACGGGTCATCGCGTCGGTCCCGAACTGACGGAGAGAATCTGCACGATCTCCCACCCGTCGTCACTGGCGACGGGACCCACGACCACTGGGGCGCCGAACTCGGGGCCGCGGTCCAGTGCGCCTGCGGGGAGGTTCGCGCATTCCATCTCGGAGAACGTCGCGTAGGTGAGCGACGAACAGAGCCCGTACGCGTCGGCGGCGGTGGCGGCGAAGATCGGGAAGGTGACCCCGGTTCGGGCCTTCGCACCGCGCGCGGCCAGCCAGTCGAGGAACACGTGCGCGTCGTCGAGGTCGCTGAAGCGGACGGTGGCCACACGCGCCGTCGCGGTGGTGGTGGCGGTTACGACGGGCGAGACGGGCGAGACGGACGGTGCGGACATCGCGAATGCTCCTGCGGTTCGATGGTGTGTTCCCTCGACACCACCGTCTCCCGTGACGCTGGGAATCGGCTTGGAACTTGCCAGGAGGTCGTCGCCAAGATCGGCGACGCGGTCATCGGGTTCGTGACCGCGGGGACGACAGTGTGGACGGCTCCAACGGTGCGGTGACCCAGTGGTCGAGCGGGTACGCCCGGCTGAAGAGAAATCCCTGCGCGAAGGGGCAGCCGACGCTTTCGACGACGCGCAGTTGCTCCTCGGTCTCCACGCCCTCGGCGACACTGAGGATCCCCATCGCGTCGAGCATGGCCGCGATGGCCTGCAGCAGTGTCGTGGCGGACTGGCCTCGCTCGACGTCGGCGATGAACGATTTGTCGATCTTGACGACGTCGATGGGCAGTCGCTGCAGACGGCTCAGCGAGGAGAATCCGACGCCGAAGTCGTCGAGCACGATCAGGACGCCCTGCTCCTTGAGCCGCCGGATGACGGAATGTGCCTCGTCGAAGTCACCGAGCAGGGCGGACTCGGTGACCTCCAGCGCCAACGCCGAGCCGGGCACGCCGTGTCGGGCCAGGGTGTCACGCACCATGGTCGGGAAGGATCGGTCGCGGAGCTGGATGGCCGACACATTGACCGACATGGTGATGTCCGCACCCCCTGCGGCCTGCAGCGCCGCGAGATCGCGCACCGAGCGATCGAGAACGAACTCACCGATCTCGCCGATCAGATCGATGGACTCCGCGATCGGAACGAACTTGTCGGGAGTGACCACGTCGTCGCCGCGCCGCCACCGCACCAGCGCCTCGTAGACCACGGTGCGCCTGCTTCGCGTCGCCACGATCGGTTGGTAGTACACCTCGAATTCGCCGCGCGCACAGGCTCCGCGCAAGGCTGTCGCCGTGGCCGTGGCGGTCGTCGAGAGCGCGCGCAGCGGCTCGTCGAAGAACGCGACGCTGTTCGGACCGCGCGATTTGGCGTGGTACATGGCAGTGTCCGCGTCGGCGATCAGAGTGGTCAGCTCGGCCGCGTCGGCAATCGAATCCGCCGTCGAGATCCCGACCGTCGCCGTCACCGCGAACGTGGCGACGGTGGAGGAGAACGGGCGCGCGATCGCGTCGATCAGTCGCCGGGCGACGTCGCCGGCTCGGTCACGGTCGACACCGGTGATCACCACGAACTCGTCGCCGGCGTAACGGACGACGTCGTCGTCCGGACCGACCGCCACGAGGATGCGCGCCGCAACCTCGCGGATCAACTCGTCTCCCACGGTGTGCCCGTAGGAATCGTTGACGAACTTGAAGTTGTCGAGGTCGACGAACAGCACGGTGACCGGCGCCCCGGAGCGACTCGCCCGACGTGCGACGTCGACCAACGCACTTCGGCCGAGCAGCCCGGTGAGCGCGTCGTGGTCGGCCTCGTACCGGGCCCGATCCTTCGCGGCCTTCACCGCCCGCAACGCGCGTTCGCCCCGCATGAACGTGCCGATGACGATGAGCGACAACAGCACCGAGCGCACGATCAGATCGGCTCGGTTGGCTGCGGTGTACACCACCGGGAACACCGAGCACGTGACCAACACGATGACGGCCAGGGCTCCGCGTTCGGGTGTCTGCGCCGGCGTAGCGATCGGCATGGGCGAGATGTTCACCATCGACCGGTCGAGCGCAGCGCCGCCGAGCGCCAGGGCGCCGGCGCTGTAGGCGGCGGTTCGGACGGCCGGCGGGACGTCGAGAACTCCGCCGCCGATCAACGAGTTGGCCATGTCGCCCACGAAGAACAGCACGAACCCCGACATCAACCACTGCAGGGACCGGTTCGCACCAGGCGTCGACATCGCAAGGTACGCAACCAGAGTCGCCAGGGCCACGTCGAACACGGGATACAGACTCTGCGCCGTGGACAGGGCCGAGTCGGTGCGCGCCAGGATCGGCGAGAGGACGAGGACCCAGGTCAGCAGCATCACCGACATCGCCACCAGGACACCGTCGACGAGCGGGTCGACGTCCTCACGAGGCCGGTACGCGGTCAGCCACACGATGAGGCCGACGCCGAGCACGCAGTACCCGATCACCCTGCAGGCGTCGGACGCGTCGAGGGTGCTGAATCTGTACACCAGTACCGCCACGGTGAACGACGCGAGTGCAGCACCGATGAACCACCAGGGAGCGGCGGTCGCGGGATGGTTCCGACGCACCCCAGCAGCGACGCCGGCAACGGCCAGCGTCCCGCACACCGCCGTCAGAACCCAGCGCGCGTCGAACTCGTCCGAGGCGACCGCAAGTGCGGCCACGATGGCGACGAGCGCAGCCAGACGCGGCCAGATCGAGATCACGTGCGGTCTGGGCTCTAGTGCCGGCGCGGACCGTGGTCGGGCTGCAGCTGAATCAGCACGCCACTGATCCTGGTCCGCCGCAACGCTTCCAGGGTTTCCTTGGACATGTCGGCGGGCAACTCGACGATCGAGTGATCCGGCCGGATGCTGATGTGCCCGAAGTCGCTGCGACGCAGGCCGCCCTCGTTGGCGATGGCGCCGACGATGGCTCCCGGCACGACGCGGTGGCGCTTGCCGACGCTGATGCGGTAGGCGACCAGATTCTGATCACCGTGGCGAGACTTGCGCGGGCCCTCGCCGCCGCGACCACCCTCCGAGCCGCTCGGGTCGTCGAACTTGCGCGGCGGACGCTCGCGCTTGGGACCTTTCTCCCACGGAACCCGTTCCTGCGGAGGCGGTTCCGGCGCCATGAGGAACGCTTCGCCGTCGCGCGACTGGGTGGCCAGCGCCGCCGCGATGTCCGCCAACGGCACGTCGTGCTCGCGCTCGTAGTCCTCGATAAGCCTGCGGAACAACGCAATCGACGGCGACGCGAGACTCGCGGTGATGGAGTCGGCAAACTTGGAGACGCGTTGCGCGTTGACGTCGTCGACACTCGGCAGGTGCATCTCGGTCAGCGGCTGCCGGGTCGCCTTCTCGATGGCGCGCAGCAGATGCCGCTCACGAGGTGCGACGAACAACAGTGCCTGGCCCGCCCGGCCGGCGCGGCCGGTGCGACCGATCCGGTGCACGTAGGACTCGGTGTCGTGCGGGATGTCGTAGTTCACCACGTGCGAGATGCGGTCCACGTCGAGACCACGCGCGGCGACGTCGGTGGCGACGAGAACGTCGAGCTGGCCGTTCTTGAGCTGTCCGATGGTGCGCTCGCGCTGCGCCTGCACGATGTCGCCGTTGATGGCCGCGGCGGAGAACCCGCGCGCACGAAGACGTTCCGCGAGATCTTCCGTGGCCTGCTTGGTGCGCACGAAGATGATCATCGCTTCGAAGTCCTCGACCTCGAAGATGCGCGTGAGAGCGTCGAGCTTGCGCTGATGCGACACCTGCACGTAGCGCTGCGTGATGTTGGGCGCCGTGGACGTGGTGGTCTTGACGGTGATCTCGACCGGGTCGTGCATGTACTGCTTGGAGATCTTGCGGATGCTCGACGGCATGGTGGCCGAGAAGAGCGCGACCTGCTTGTACTCGGGAGTGTCGGACAGAATGCGTTCGACGTCCTCCTGGAAGCCCATCTTGAGCATCTCGTCCGCCTCGTCGAGAACGAGGTACTCGAGCTTGGAGAGATCCAGCGTGCCCTTTTCGAGGTGGTCGATGACGCGTCCGGGCGTACCGACGATGATCTGCGCGCCGCGGCGCAGACCCGACAGCTGCACGCCGTAGGCCTGGCCGCCGTAGATGGGGAGGACGTGCAGACCCGGGATGTGCGTTGCGTACTTGCCGAACGCCTCGGCCACCTGAAGCGCGAGCTCACGCGTGGGAGCCAGCACGAGGGCCTGCGGCACCCGGTTCGAGACGTCGAGGCGCGAGAGGATGGGCACGGCGAACGCGGCGGTCTTGCCGGTTCCGGTCTGCGCCAACCCCACCACGTCGGAGCCCGCCATCAACGGCGGAATGGTGGCCGCCTGAATGGGCGACGGAGTTTCGTACCCGACATCGGTCAGGGCGCGCAACACGCGCTCGTCGATACCCAGTCCGGAGAAGGTCACGGTGGGTGCGGTGTCGACGGCGGGTGCGGCGTCGGTGTCGGAGGTGGCGTCGCCGCCGCTCCCGGAAATGTCAGTGTCGGAGGGGGTCATCGGGGCCGAGTCTAGTCCAGCGGAGACGCTCGTCGGAGCAGTAATCGACCGCCCACCCCAGAATCGGGCATACGGGACGAAAAGGGTTGCGCCCTCCAGTTCACACTGCCCCCGCCATGTGATGGAATACACACACAAACTGGCTGCTACCGAGAGGCACACACAGTGCGCGAATACTCCGTCCCCGCGTCGTACACCGTTACCGACGACGTCTCGATGGCCAACTCCGTGTTCGTGTACGAAAAGGAACGCCCCAATTGGGTCGCCTTTCAAAAACGAGTCGACGGCAAATGGACCGACGTCACCGCCAAGCAGTTCGCCGCCGAGGTGACCGCCGTCGCGAAGGGCCTGATGGCGTCGGGCATCGAACTCGGCGACCGCGTCGCGATCCTGTCGTCGACGCGTTACGAGTGGGTCGTTCTCGATTACGCGATCTGGTCCGCCGGCGGCTGCACCGTGTCGATCTACGAGACCTCCTCGGACGATCAGGCGAAGTGGATCCTCGAGGACTCCTCGACCAAGCTTCTCGTGCTCGAGACGGCCGATCATCAGAAGAAGATGAAAGAGGTCACCGAGTCCGCGCCCGAGCTTCGCGAAACGCTGATGTTCGACGACGGCGCGCTCGACGAGCTGAGCACCCGCGGGGCGAGCGTCAGCGACGAGGACCTGCATGCCCGGCGCCGCCAGGTGACGGCGTCCTCCCCCGCCACCCTGATCTACACCTCCGGAACCACCGGCCGCCCCAAGGGCGTACAGCTCACCCACGCCAACTTCGCGGCCGAGGTGGCGGCAACCCAAGTGGCGCTGCACGATTCGATGCACGAGGGCCAGCGCACCCTGATGTTCCTGCCGTTGGCGCACGTGTTCGCCCGCGCCATCTCCTTCGGATCCTTCGAGTCGAAGGTGACCGTCGCGCACACCTCCGACACCACCACCCTCGTCGAGCAGTTCGGGGAGTTCCAGCCCAACTTCATCCTGTCCGTCCCGCGGGTGTTCGAGAAGGTCTACAACTCGGCCAAGCAGAAGGCACACGACGGCGGCAAGGGAAAGATCTTCGACCAGGCCGCAGCCGTTGCAGTCGAATGGAGCGAGGCGCAGGACAAGGGCGGCGCCGGCCTGGTTCTCAAGGCCAAGCACGCCCTCTTCGACAAGCTCGTCTACTCGAAGTTGCGGGCAGCGCTCGGCGGCAAGTGCGATCGCGCCGTCTCCGGCGGCGGACCGCTCGGTGCGCGCCTGGGCCACTTCTTCCGCGGCATCGGCGTGCCGGTGTACGAGGGCTACGGGCTCACCGAGACCAGCGCGGCCGTCACCGTCAACACCACCGAGAAGCAGAAGATCGGCTCGGTGGGCCGCCCGATCGAGGGCCACTCGGTCAAGGTGGCCGAGGACGGCGAGCTGCTTCTCAAGGGCCCCGTCGTCTTCGACGGGTACTGGCACAACGAGAAGGCGACCGCGGAGGCCATCAGCGACGGCTGGTTCCACACCGGCGACATCGGCGACATCGACGAAGACGGCTTCGTCACCATCACCGGTCGCAAGAAGGAACTCATCGTCACCGCCGGCGGCAAGAACGTCGCACCGGCCGGTCTCGAGGACTCGATCCGGGCGCATCCGCTGGTGAGCCAGTGCCTCGTCGTCGGTGACGCGAAGCCCTTCATCGGCGCCCTGATCACGCTCGATCCGGAAGCGATGCCGGGCTGGCTCCAGCGTCACGACCTGCCGGCGGACACCCCCATGTCGGAGGTCAAGAAGAACAAGGATCTGATCGCCGAGATCGACGAGGCCGTCGCCACCGCGAACAAGAAGGTCTCGAGCGCCGAGGCGATCAAGAAGTACACGATCCTCGACGTCGACTTCACCATCGAGAGCGGTGAGCTCACCCCCACCATGAAGCTCAAGCGCAACGTGATCCACGAGGAGCACGCCAAGGAGATCGCCGGAATCTACGGCGGCTGACCGACTTACGCGTTCCGCAGGATGTGATCCGCCACGTCGCCGGTCACGATCGCATGCACTTTCTCGTGCAGGAGATCGTGGCCGGCGTCGTCGTATGCGACGAACTCCGCGCGAGTCCGCTGGGCCACCAGCGACCGCACCGGATCGATGGGAACCATGCGATCGTCGACGCCGTGGATCACCAGCCCGGGCACGCCGGTGGCGTCGGCCGCCGCGAGGATGTGCGGGTCCACCAGCCGCGGCGGGAGCGCACAGAACACGGCGGACGCGAACCGGTCGGGCGTCCGAGCCAGCAGCGCGACCGCCGTCGCCGTTCCCAGCGAATGACCCATGAGGGCCATGGGCCGCTCCGACTGCGCCAGCAACGAGAGCTGATCCGCGTCGGACACCAAGCCGTCGAGAGTGGTCTGCGGGTCGGCGTCGAGACCCTCCGCGTCGCCTTCGGACAATCCGTGGGAGTAGTGATCGAGCGCCCACGTGGTGATGCCTCGGGCGGCCAGCAGGCCTGCGAACCGGTGGTAGTTGCCGCTGTGCTGACCTCGGCCGTGCAGAAACACCAGGTCGGCCCGCGGCTCCGGGGCGTTCCACGTGCGGTAGTGCACCCGACCTCGGGCTCCGTCGAAGAATGGCATACCGCCCAGTCTGATCGACTGGGCGGTAGCTGTCGTGCCGGCGGGCTCTATCGGCGCGGTTCCCACCGCCAGGTGGCGACGGCGATCAGCGCGAAGGCGGCGATCCAGAAGCCCGTGATGCCGAGGTCGAACACGATGGGCGACACCGGAAGTGGCGGCGTCGGCAGCAGCGGCTGCGCCTCCGCCGACCGCGCAACCAGATCGACGGCTCCCGTGAAGGGCGCGAAGAGAAGGTAGCCGCGCATCTCCGGATCCACACCCGGCGACATCAGCAGGTTCGATCCGATGGCTGCGAGCAGAAGCAGCGGCATCACGGCGTACTGCACGCGTTCGCTGTTCGGCGACATCGAACCGATGGCGACACCGGCGACCACCGACAGCAGCGCCGTCACGAGCGCCGCGGTGACGATGATCGCGGGGTACGCCGGAAGCGGTCCCCCGAGCAGAGCGACACCCGCGAGCACGATGCCCACCTGCACCATGCCCAGCCCGACCAGCGGGGCCGTCATGGACACGAGCATCTGCGTGGTGGTGAGCTCGCTGGTGCGCAGCCTCTTGAGCACCTGGTTCTCTCGGCGCGCCGCCACGATGGTCGCACCGTTGATGTAGACCGAGAACACCAGGACGAGGACCGTCATGGGGGCCATCAGGATGGTCCACGCCGCGTCCTCCGTCGGCGGCGAGATCACCGGGAAGAACAGGACGAAGACGGGAGCGAGCACCGTCGCCAGCAGGGTGTTGCGCTGACGGAAGATCATGGACGTCTCGAACGCGGTCATGCGGCGAGTGCGCTCCCAGCCGGAGAGCCGGCGGGTGGGCGCGGGCGCCGCCTGTGTGGGACGAACCTCCGTGGTGGTCATGCCGACACCTCCTGTGTCTTCGAAACTTCCTGTGCTCCCGAAAGTTCGTGTGTTCCCGAGTTTCTGACGTGATGGAAGACCTCGTCGAGCGAGGCGGGGCTCGCGCGGAACGGTCCGAGTTCGAGCCCGAGGCGGTCCGCGGTACCGAGCGTCCAGGTGAGAGCCTTCTGCTGGTCGGCGGCCACGATCTCGAGCACGCGGCGTGTCGGGTCCGAGGGCCGGCGGCGGGTGTCCCACGCGGCGACCACTCCCTCGGGAGCCGTCGCCATGAGCGCCTCCCCGTCGGCCGGTCGTACGTCGACCTGGATCCGCGACGGCCGCGACGCGAGAACGTCGTCGAGCGTGCCGTGCACCGCGAGCGAACCCTGATGCATGATCGCGACGACGTCGGCCAGCTCCTCCGCCTCCTCGAGGTAGTGGGTGGTGAGGATGATCGTCGTGCCCGCGTCGCGCAGACGCTCGACCAGGCCCCACAGCGTGCGACGCGATTCGGGGTCGAGTCCGGTGGTCGGCTCGTCCAGAATGATCAGCTCCGGGCCACCCCAGATGGCCATGGCCAGATCGAGGCGACGACGTTCGCCGCCGGACAGGGAGTCGATGCGACTGTCGCTACGATGGGTGAGCTCGACGAGGTCGAGGACGCGGTCCACCGAGTCGGTCCGTGAGGACAACGATGCCCACATTTTCAGTTCGGCGCGCACGGTGATCTCACCGAAGTGGCCCGACTCCTGCAGAACCACGCCGGTCCGCGCACGTACCGTCGCGGGGTCGTCGTGCGGGTCGACGCCGAAGACCGTCAGCTCCCCCGACGTGCGGCTCCGAAAGCCCTGCAGCAGTTCGAGAGTGGTGGTCTTGCCTGCGCCGTTGGTGCCCAGCAGGGCGAAGATCTCCCCGCGGCGGACCGTCAACGACACGTTGCGGACGGCGTGGTACTCGTCGTAGTGGTAGTCGATGCCGGACGCCACGACCACGTCCGGGGCGGGTGCTGTAGTCATGTTTCTCATCCTTCGTCGGTTGTCCTGGAACAGGTAGTGCGAGTTCACGGCAGTTGGCGCGAGCTTTCTCACCCGGCCGACATGACGTTTGTCATGCGATCGGCAGCCTCGAGAACCTCGTACGCGGCCTGGCGAATGTCCGTCTCGCTCGCGTCGAGCAGCGCCGAGGCGAATCGGCCCAGTGGGTCCCCCGCGACACGAATGTCGTTGCAGAGCAGAGTCAGCAACAGGTCCGCCGTCGCGGCGCCGGACGCCGTCGCGCTCAGCGCCTGGCCGGCACAGAACGTCCTCGTGTGCCGAAGCTCCTCCGCGGTCCAGCCGTCGACGAGGGACCGCAGATCGCGGTCCCCGTCGCCGACGACGCGAACGGTCGGGTGTGGCCGCGTCGGCAGCCGGAGCACCCGCACGGTCGGCGCGTCGCCCACGGCGATCCGGTGGACCGAATTGAGCGCACCGAGAGCCAACCACCGGGCGGCACCGTCCTCCAGTGAGACTGGGCTGTCGTGGTGTACCTCCGTGCGGCACTGCAGCACCACGCCGGCCCGCGCACCGACGGCGGCTATCTCGGACACTGGATTCGGCAGATGCATCAGCACCTCGGTGACCTGGTCGGGAGACTCGATCCGCGCGGCGTAACGGTGACCCGAGAAGTCGGTCACCGCCTCCCAGAGCGGCGAACGGAACGGCGCCGGGGTGCGCACGCAGACATGTGTCGGACCGTCCGTCTCGATCGCCGCCGCGTGCAAGCCCCGTACTCGCACTCGACGATCCGTGGATTCGATCCTGTTGTGTACGAACAGAACAGGGCGCCGACGGGTCGAGCGAGGCGTCTGCGCCGAACTCGGCCTGGCCGCGTGGTCGACGCGGCGTTCCGGGTCGGGCGTCACCACCGCGGGTCGGGTCGAGCGCAGGCGCGCAAGGACACCGTCGAGGTCGCTGCGTCGCAGTTCGGGGATCGGGACGGTGGGAGCACCCGTGAACGTGGTCAGTCGGGCGATCGAGGCGGCGTCGTGCCGGAAGTCGACCGCGGCGCGGCGCACTCGGCGATGTGCGTGCTCGAACTCCGCGGCCGTGACGGGTGCGTCGAGGGCCGACACGACCGCGGATTCCGACGGTCCCGCCGCGGCCAAGGTGTCTCGATCACCGACGTACCCGGGTCCCGATCGCCCGAATCGATGTGCAGTGCAGCGTCGTTCGACGACGGCCGACGCGGCGAACCAGCGCAGGTGATCGCCGGGCGAGCGGGTCAGTCCGGGGACGGTCCACCCGCACCACGTCTCGGTGACTCCGCCGTCACTCGCGGTCCGGGGCCGGCTCTGCACGGCACTGGGGTACGTGTCGCTGGGGTACGTGTCGCGGGGGTACTCGTCGCGCACGAGGCCGCCGGGAGCGGCGGGGGTGGCCCGCACGGCGTCCACGACGTCCAGGATGCGGTTCGCGCCACCGGCTTCGGACACGTCCAGGGCCACGACGAGCACCGTCCGTTCCGGACGGACGACGGCACCGGCGAACCGAGTGCACGCCGCGAGGTCGATGCGGTCCAGGTCGGCGAGTTCACCGAAACCCTCGTGCCCGAGCGCGTGGTCACCTCCGTACAGCGCCGAGGTCATGGCCGGCCAGGGAGACGGAGAGCCCGCGGCGGCACGGATTTCCTGCGCCACCGCATCCCGCTGTATGTCGACGTCGCTGCTGCGCAGCATCATTCGGCCGTGCGCCCGATGGACCTCGGCGACGGCCAACGCGCGCCACAAGCTCGCGGGAGCGACGGTCACGAACTGCATGTGGTCGGGGTGGGTGGTCGCCTCGAACGAGCCGCCCGCGGATTCGATACCCCGCGAGACGTCGTCGGCGCCGACGGTGAGGAGGTGTTCGGTGAGGTGTGCGGTGCCGACCGCACCCGGCGGATCGTGACGCCAACCGGCGCGCACGACCGCCGCGATCTCGACGGCCGAGCTGCCGGGACGGTCGAGCACGATCACCCGAATCCCGTTGCGGCATCGACTGTCCGACGCGATCACACGATCAGCCTCCTGCGGTTGTCGTCCAACCAGTTCACCAACGACGCCCAACGAGGCAGCTCGGCGTCGTCGAAGTCCGCGAACTGGGCGAAATCGGCGACGTGCCGGACGACGTGCTCGATGGTGTGATCGGCCAGCGCACGATGATCGGTGGGACGGTCGTACCCGTTCAGCAGCGCGTCGCGGACGTCGGTCGGCGAGGGTGCGGTACCGGGCGGCGAGAAGACGGCGAGTTCGACGGATTGCGCGATCAGGGCGCCGAGGTCGTACTCGCCTGGTGCGCACCCCACGTCCTCACCGAGCATGACCACGACGTTTCCGGCGGTGTCCTGCACACTCAGCCCGAGCCCCGCCCACCCGTGGACGAGGACGTGGGCGCCCGAGAGGTCCACCGCCAGAACGTCGTCCACGTGCTCGCGCGCCGAGTCGGTGAGCGCGTCGAGGAAGGTGCGACGCGCATCGGCCCGGCGCGAGTCCGCGGGCGTCGGGTCCGACCACCAGTCCCGCACGCGAACGCGGGCCGGTGGGTCCGAGGCGATCGAGCCGGACTGTCCGGTCGAGATGGCGCCGCGAGTGTGCAGGGACGCCAACAACATTCCCCATTGGCGGTACACACCTGGCCAGTCCTGCCCCGAGGCCGTTCCGGACATCACGACGGACGCCAACGACTCCCCGGCGGGAAGCGAGTACGTGCGGCTCACCGTGTCGCCGGAACCGATCTCGAAGCGCGGTCCCGAACTGTCTGCTGCAGTGTCCCTCTGCGCTGCAGTGTCACTCTGCGTTGCAGTGTCGAGGTCGGGCACGGCGAACGGACCCGGGGCGAACCGGTGCCGGGCGAGCGGTGCGGTGCGCGTCCAGCGCCACCTCCCTCGCACAGCCGGTTCGATGTGGGTGGTACGGATGGCGGTGCCGTAGGACACCGACGTCCGCGTGCGGGGCGCGATCGTCCGGGTACTCATGCGGCATCGATCCTCTGTATGCAATCGGGCATCGGCGCCGCCCCGTACGCCGGCCGTGGTGAACTCGCGCTGCGTGTCGGGGTGGGCTCCACGATCACCACGTCGTCGCGGCGGTCGAGAGCGGCGCGGTGCATCAGGTACGGCTCGTTCTCGTACGCTCCCGGCGGGAGCGCCGGTGCCACCACCAGCGGTGTGTCGGTGCAGGCGTGTGCCAGCAGCGACGGGGAGTCGACCACACCGAGAGCCAGGCGCGAGAAGTAGTTCAGGGTGCAGGGATAAACGACCATGGCGTCCATCCAGTCACCCAGCGTGACGTGCAACGGATCGGTGAGTCCCTGCCACGAGTCGGTGTCGACGTCGCCTCCGCTCACGGTGCGGATGGCGTCGGCGCTGACGAACTTCTCGGCCGAGGGCGTCAGCAGATAATGGGTCGCGATGTCGGGGCGCTGCATCCGAATCCAGTTGGCCCAGTACGGCATGAACGCCGAACTGACGGCGCCGGTGACAATGATGGTGAGGTTCATGCTGCTGTCCTTTCGCTCGAACTGCTCGCTGCCGCAGCCACATCGGTCCACGCGCGCCGAATGTCGTCGCGCGTGGCTCCGGGTGCGTGATGCAGGACCACGCTGACCTCGTCGGCCCCTGCGTCGGCGAGTTCCGCCGCGCGGGCGGTGACGTCGTCCGCGTCGCCGATCACGAACAGTCGGCGGTCGATCACGTCTTTCACATCGGAGTCGGTCACCGCACCGTCCAGGCGAAGACCGCTGCGGCGCAGCATGTCTCGATAGTGCGGAGCGGACAGGTGCGGTCCGATACCGCTGCGGACCACCTCGATCGCATCCGACGGCGTCACGTCGACGCCGGCGTGCAGCGTGGCGACCACTCGTGGCGTGGGTCGGTGCGCGGAGTCGGCGCCTTCACGCAGCGCGGGTACGAGGACGTCGCGCAGGTAGTCCGTCGAGGACAGCCAGGTGACCGCACCATCGGCGATCTCGCCGGCGAGGCGGGCCATCGCGGGCCGGAGTACGCCGAGCCCGAGTTCGACGGACGCGGTGACGTCCGGGGCGGGGCTGGTGAACGTCGTCGAGTAGTAGTCGCCGCGCTCGTCGACGTCGGCTCCCGCGAGCAGACCGCGCAACGCCGCGAAGAATTCACGCGTCGCAGTGAGGGGGCTGGGCCAGCGGCGACCACCCAGCGCGTGTTGGATAGCCGGGTATCCCGGCGAGAAAAAGGCGGACACCGTCGATCCGGACAACTGTGCGAGCGAGCGCAATTCGAGTGCGGACGCGAACGGTGTGGTGGTGGGAAGAAGGGTGACGGCGGAGCCGACGGGCACGCGGTGGCCGCGGCCGGCGGCGTACCCGACCCCACCGAGAACGGAGACGGAGGACTGCTGGCCGAACCAGACCCGCTCGAGTCCGAGCGATGCTCCGAGCGCGACCCACCAGGCGGCGTCCTGCACGTGTGGGCCGGAGTAGGGGCTGTAGGCGGAGAGACGAATGGTCGGGGTGGTCATGGCGGTCCTCGCTCGTCGTGGATTGTCCGCGAGCCCTGCCCGGTGCCGCCGTCCCGTCGTCCGTGATGGTCACGGCGACGGTCGGCGGCAGCGGAGCAGAAGGGTCTCGCGCGGTCAGGATCCGGTCAGCACGTCAGCTTGGCGGAGGCGTAGGACGCCAGAGCCGAGCACGGGACGGTGGTGGCCGGGGTGTCGGCGGCGTTGGTGTCGGTGATCTCCTCCGGCGTGGCGTAGGAGTCGAAGCCGTCGAGGATGTCCTTGGTGTTCTCGCTCATTTCGGTGTTCCTTTCGTGTTTTTCGGTGGAGGGTTGGTGGTTGGTACGGCTCAGCAGCCGAGTTCGGCGGTGGTGATCGAGGCGAGCGCCGAGCAGGGAACGGTGGTGGCGGGCGCATCGCCGGCGTTGGTGTCTGCGATCTCCTCCGGCGTGGCGTAGGAGTCGAAGCCGTCGAGGATGTCCTTGGAGCTCATGGGGATTCCTTTCGCTGGTGCAGTGAGTGCTGGTGTGGTGGGGGGGTTCGGTCAGCAGGTGAGCTTGGCGGAGGCGTAGGACGCCAGAGCCGAGCACGGGATGGTGGTGGCCGGGGTGTCGGCGGCGTTGGTGTCGGTGATCTCTTCCGGCGTGGCGTAGGAGTCGAAGCCGTCGAGGATGTCCTTGGTGTTCTCGCTCATTTCGGTGTTCCTTTCGTGTTTTTCGGTGGAGGGTTGGTGGTTGGTACGGCTCAGCAGCCGAGTTCGGCGGTGGTGATCGAGGCGAGCGCCGAGCAGGGAACTGTGGTGGCGGGCGCATCGCCGGCGTTGGTGTCGGCGATCTCCTCCGGCGTGGCGTAGGAGTCGAAGCCGTCGAGGATGTCCTTGGAGCTCATGGTGGTTCCTTTCTGGTTGCTACCGGACACGGTGTCCGGTGCCGCTCACCGCGGGCGCGGTGAGAAGAGTGGGGTTGCCGGCGACACTGTTGCGCCAGTACTCGACCGGGTCGACGCCGGCGGCGGAGAGTTCCGCGGCGAGGTCGAGCTCCGGGGTCACGGCGACGCGAGCCACGATCGACGCACGGTGCTGGCCGTAGCTCAGGCCGCGTCGCGTCGGATCCGGATCGGCCGGCTCCTGGGCGAAGCCGACGCCGGGGGCGAGCTCGGTCACGAACGCGGACACCCGGTTCCAGCGCCCGGTGACGGAGCCGACCAGGTCGGCGAGCTCGTCCGCGAGGTGTCGGTCGGTGTGGTCGAGGTAGACGGTCACCGCGTCGGTGCGCGGGTAGACCGCCGGGGTGGACGCGATCTTGGCCTGCCACCGGTGACCGTGCGTCCGCAGAAATCCGACGGCGAGCGCGAAATCGTCGAGTGCGGCGTCGATTCCGTCGGCTGCGAGGTACACACGCCAGAGAGCGTCGGGTCCGGCCGATCGTGGTCGCTCGTCACCGAACACCATGTAGAAACCCGGTGAGAGCGCCGGCCAGCTGTCGGAGATCCGCAGCACCGGTTCCGGCGTGTCCAGCAGAACCCGAGCGCCCATGACGCTGCCGGTGGCGCGGTCGTTCTCGACGCGGACATCGCTGACGGGCAGCGAAATCTCCCGTGAGGGGAGGCGGTCGGCGATCGCGGCCTCGGTGACCGGGTCACGATCGATGCGCGACAACGAGTTGCGGCCGACGGGCCATCCGACGTGCAGCCGTTCGTAGAGCCTGCGACCGAGGTCGGACTCGAGCTGACGACGATCGGGCGCCGTCACTCGTTCGCCGTCGACGGTGGCCGTGGAGGCGTCGGTGTCGACCTC
Organism: Rhodococcus sp. 320_ES; assembly: GCF_059691855.1. Lineage (NCBI taxonomy): Bacteria > Bacillati > Actinomycetota > Actinomycetes > Mycobacteriales > Nocardiaceae > Rhodococcus > Rhodococcus sp. 320_ES. The sequence continues at coordinate 179,607 of NZ_JCAWAG010000004.1, forward strand.
GATGCTGTTCAGGACCTTCAGGAGACTCACGACAGATCCTCCAGTCCGAGGAAGCGATGCACACCAGCGGGATTCAGGACGGCGGAGCGTCCCACCCCGGCGGCGGCGCGGTGGATAGCGGGGAGTACGGCGTTGGTGGCTGCGCCGGCGACGAGCCGGTCGAGCAGGTGCCATCCGGCGAATTGGCCTGTGCGCGCAACGAAGTCGTCGTCGACCGTGCGGGCGGTGCGGTAGGCCGACCAGAACGCGCGGGCGATGGGGGCCAGCAGCTGCGCCTTCTCGTGTCCGCGACGGACGACGGCCGCAGCACCGTCGGCTCGGCTCATGGCCGTTCCGCCGCCGCGGCTGGTCGGGATGTCGAGGACGGCGCGGTAGAGCCACTCGCCCAGGAACGAACCGGTGTCGCGCGCGGGGTCGCCGGTCCCGAACTCTTCCCAGTCGACGATCCACGTGTGGTCGTCGACGAGGATCTGATCGACGCGCAGATCCCCGTGCACCGGGGTCCGATCGACCGAGTTGGACGCCTCGGCGAGGTCGGTGAGCGCGGCACACAACGTGGCGTCGGCTTGCAGCAACCCGTAGGCCTGCAGCTCGCCACCGGTGAGGTGGCGCAGGTGGCGGTGCGGGATGCCGGCCAAGAGAGTCGTCGACGGCGCGGGCGTGGGACGGTCGGTGCGGTCCGGCACTCCGAAGGTGGGTCGGGCATGGAGCTCGGCCACGGAGCGGCCGATCTCGGCGGCGACGGCGGGTGCGAACCGCTCCTCCACCATCAGGGTGCTGCCGTTCTCGGCGTGCGGGAGGAAGTCCTGCACGATGATGCCCAGTTCGGCGTTGACCGCGAGAATGCGGGGCGAGCGCGGCAGTCCGGCGGCGGGGTGGCGCGCGACGAAGCTGTCGTAGGCCAGGCAGTTCTCCATTTTGATTGCGGCGTCGGAGAATTGGAGCTTCTTGATGAAGTAATCACCGGTGTCGGTGGTGATGCGGTAGTTGGCGTTGCGACCGAAGAGCCGGTCGCCGGCGGTGCGAGGTGCGGTTCCGAGCGCGTGCTCGTGCGAGATCGCGTGGAAGTGCTCGAGGATGTCGGTCATGATGCGTTCCTCGCGATGAACAGCGACCGGTCCGCGGCCGAGGTGTCGGACGATTCGATGTGTAGTCCGGCGGTGCGGACGAGGTCGGCGACCTCCTCGGCGGTGCGGTCGGGTCGGGTGACGGACCCTTCGATGCGCACGGCCACCGATGTGGTGGGGGCGAGGGTTCCGTCGGCGATGAGGTGAACTTCGGCGATCACGACTCGCCCGTGGTCACCGGCTGCCTCGGCGGCGCGGCGCAGGATCGCGACGGCGTCGTCGTCGTTCCAGTCGGCGAGGATCGCGGAGAGCAGGTACACGTCGTGTCCGGTGGGAAGCGGGTCGAAGAAGCTGCCGTGCACGCCGTGCAGGCGGTCTCCGAGTCCACGGTCGACGGCGCGGGCGTGCGCTCGGTCGGCGAACACCGGGAAGTCCAGGACGGCGCCGTGCAGATGCGGGTACCGCGTCAGCAGCGCGAGGAGAAGCGATCCGGTGTTGCCACCGAGGTCGACGACCGTGTCGACGTCGTTCCAGACGTCGGATTCGAGTACGGCCTCGGCGGCGAAACCCGGCTCGTCCCACTCGAACGCGTCGACGTTCTCGTCGGCGTCGTCGATCTCCTGCCAGAGGGTGCGACCGGACGACGCCTCCGACGCGGGGCGTCCGGTGAGGACGGTGTGGTGGAAGTTCGTCAGGGCGACTTCGTTGCGGCCCACGAGTGTTGTGGTGTCCAGCAGGTCCCGCACGCCGAGCTCGTGGTGTTCGGCGGTGAGGAGCCGGCCGAGCGGAGTCAGGGAGTACAGGGTGAGCGACGGGCTGGTCTCGTCTGTGTCGATCGGACCGTTGTCGGCCTCGATCAGGCCCTCGTGGACGAGGTGATCGAGCGCCACCTGAACGCCTCGGCGGTCGCCTCCGACGGCGCAGGTGATGGCGACGGCATCGCGGGGTCCCGCGGCGAGGGCGTCGAACACTCCGGTCCGCACGCCGGCGCGGATCGTCATCGGCGTGACGATGTCCGCCTTGGCGATCAGTTCCGACACCAGTGCGGTGTCCACGTCTGCGATCGTCACGACCAAGTCCTTTCGTTCGGTGGTTCGTTTGTTGCTGACATCGATACTGCTCGACCGAAAGAGGCTGCGGCAGTGTCTAAATGACGTCTTTCGCAGGAAAGGAATCACCGGAATCGGGTGTGAAATGTCATGTCGGTCGTCACCGCGGGAGAAGACAGAGAAAACCCCGCACACGGGTGCGTGTGCGGGGTTCACGGCCGAGTTCGTCTCGAGCCGATAAGCTTCGGAACGTCGTTGAAGTTCCTAGGCGAAACGAGTTCACTGGCGTGGGGGATCTACGAATCGTCGTTGCGGACGACGAGGTGACCATTCGATCGGCACTCGTCGAGTTGTTGAATCTTCGACCGGGACTGTCGGTGGTGGGTGGTGCCGCGAACGGCGCCGAGGCGGTCTCGCTGGCCAAGGCCCACACTCCCGACGTCGCCCTGCTCGACGCCGACATGCCGGTCATGTCCGGGATCGAAGCCTGCGGTGAGCTCGCGACGCTGGGAATCAAGGTGATCATCCTGACGGCGAGCGTGTCCGCGTCCACCATGCGCGAAGCGATGTCCGCAGGTGCGAGTGGGTACGTCACCAAGTCCACCGCGGTGGACGAGCTGTCCGACATCATCGTGCGCGTCGCCGGCGGCCAGTCCTACGTCGATCCGCAGTTGGCCGCATCCGTGATCGCTGCCCCCGAGAATCCGCTGAGCCCCCGTGAGATCGAGGTGCTCAAGCTGGTGATTCCCGGTACCCCGGTGGCGGACATCGCGAAGGAACTCCATCTGGCCGTCGGAACGGTCCGGAACTATCTGTCCTCGGCGATGTCCACTCTCGGGGCCCGTAACCGCCACGAGGCTGCCCGGCTGGCGGTCGAGAAGGGCTGGGCGTGACGGTCTCAGCGGTGGCTCACGGTCCGCTGACCGCGGAGCGCCACGTAGGCCGTGCGGCCGAGCGAGTAGCCGACGAGCACGACGGCGGCCACGATCGCAACCGCGTCCACACCGCCCTGAACAGCGACGATCACAGCGACCGCGAGGATCGAGAACAGCAGGTTGGCGATTGTCACGGGGATCTCGCGCGCCATCGTGGGTGCGGGTCCGAACTTCATGACGTCCTTCGTGAAATGCGACATGGCGATCTTCCTTTCCTCGGCGGTGACAACCCGGCTGGCGGGTTCGTGATGACCACTTTTCCCGCGCGGGAGGCGCTCGGTTAGTGCCCAAGGTCAGGAGATGAACATGAGAAATGTCCCGGGTGGTCGCGGAGACCGGCGCTACCTCAACCTCGGCGGCATCTACGTCGCGGCCACGCTGCTGATCCTGGCCTGGGGCGACATCCTGACGCTGCTCGGACGCAGCGAGCTGCGATCCGGCGTACCCGCGACGTGGGTGTGTCTCGCGTTCACCCTCGCCTCGCTGATCTGGCTGTCCTACCTGATCGTGCTGGCCTCACGCGCCGACGTGGCCACTCGGCGGTTCCGCCGCACCGTCTGGATCTACGTCGTCGCGGCGCTCGTTCTCGCCGCGGTGTCGGCCGCGATCGGCGCGAGCGCCTACCGGGGTCTGGTCTGGCAGTCGACGCTGATCGTCATCTGCGTCGCGTTCGCCTTGGCGCTCGTCTCGACCACACGCGGTGTGATCGCACTCCTGATCGCCGTTCCGCTCTGCCTGGTCCTCACCGGTCAGCCGGCCGCGCTGTTCTTCTTCGCGGGGTCGATGCTCTTCAATCTGCTGTTCGTTCGGTTGTCGCTGTGGGTGCTCGGCATCGTGCGTGAGTTGGACAAGGCGCGAGCGACCATCGCCGTTCTGACGCTGGAACAGGAACGCACCCGTTTCGCGCGTGATCTGCACGACGTGATGGGACGCTCGCTCTCGTCGATCGCCTTGAAGTCGGAATTGGCCTTGGCCGCTGCCGATGTCGACGAGAAGAACGATCACGTGCGCGACACTCGCGCCATCGCGCAACGCTCGCTCGACGACATGCGCGCCCTGGTGCGGGGGTACCGCGACATCACGATCGGAACCGAACTCGACGACGCTCTGATGCTGCTCCGATCCGCGTCCATCCTCGCGGAGGTCGACGGGGACGGCGGAGCGGACATGGACGAGACGAGTGCGCGTACCGCAGCGTGGGTGGTGCGCGAGTCCGTGACCAACGTGCTCGGGCACGCACCGGACGCCACCGAGTGCACCATCACCGTGGACGGAACGGTCGTCGAGATCGTCAACGACGGCGCGGGTTCGGAGACCGATCGACACGAGACTCGGGCGGGCAGCGGGCTGCGAAACATGCGCGAGCGTGTCGAGGCCGCCGGTGGGACGTTCGCCGCCGGTGCGGACGGTGACCTCTTCCGCGTGCGGTGTCAGTTCTCCGGCGGCCGCGCAGCCCGTCGCGACGCCGTCAGGGTGATGCAGTCCGGTCCTGCGCCGTCGCCCTGAATCAGTAGGCGGGCGTAGGCGATTCCGGGAACGCCGGTCATGAACCCGAGCGCGCCGACGTGGTGGCTGTGACCCGTGGCGTAGCCACTGCGCGCGATCCGGTTCTGTAGTTCCGCTGCCACTTCGCGGTACCGGTCGTCGCGACCGGTCATTGTGGCGATGTGCCGCAGCGCGAGAACTGTCCCCGCACCACCGTGGCACAGGGTGTCGTCGTTGTCGGGAAGCTTCGCGGCGTCGGCAAGGTCGGAGGGCGTGGAACGACCCAGCCGATCGGCGATTTCGGTGTGCGCCATCGCGAGACCGGCTGCGCCCCAGCACCAGCCGGCGTCGGCCGGTGTCGGCGGGTGGTCGAGCACCCAGCCGATCGCGGCGTCGTATCGATCCGTGCCGAGCACTCGGCTCGCCCGGGCCACGGCCCATGCGGTGCCGTCGATTCCGTGCGCGAGGCCGCGCGGGGAGGATTCCCGTAGCGACAGGTGACCGGCAAGCCGTTCACAACACCGTTCGAGGAACTCGGGCCCCACCCAGTCTGTGGTGGCCAACAGCGCGGTGGCGCCGGCCAACCCGCCGACGACGTCGAGCCGGTCGTAGTTCTCGACGTCGACGCGTTCGAGTGTCGCGGCCAACACGGCATCGGCGAGAGCATGGTCCGACGCTGTGGCACGGGTGGATTCGCGCAGCATCCATACTGTGCCCAGCGCACCGGTGAACGGACACAGGTCGGGTTCGGGGTACTCGAGCCGGTATCGGGCGTCGTCGATCACGGGGTCCAGATCGCTCCTCCGCCCGGAGAACAGTGCCACTCCCCCACCGTGATACAGGGTGCGGTCCGACGCCACGAGGACCGATCCCGAGCCCGCGGGAAGAGCGTGCACGACGTCCGAGCTGTCCCGGACCGCGCGCGCGGCGACGCGGCGTGCAACCCGAGCGGCGCTGCGCCGAGCGTCACGGTCGATCAGCGCGCGGTGCAGATCGTCTCCGCGCACACGCTCGGAGTGCGGCCTGATGGACTCGGCAATACCGGCGAGCGCGGACCGGATGGTGTGCTCTGCCGCAACGGGATTGGTACGAGTGGTGCGGGTGAGGCAGCGGTGGGCACGGGCCAGTGCCGTGTCCGTGGACGCTGCATCGATCGAGCAGTCTCCCGCTCGTAGAGTCGCGGCGCCGGCCGGGCCGACGAACCGCGGGACGTCGCCGACACACAGGGCATCCACCTCGAGATCACGTGCTTCGTCGCCGCCGGTGGTGGTGGCCGGCAACATGTCGAACAACCGCCGACGCTCGGCCCGTCCGGTGAGGTAGCGCGGATGGGTCGACGCGTCGAGAAATGCGCCGTAGACGGCGGTGGGCCGGACGACACGCCTGAACTCGGTGCCCGCGGCGCTGTCGAGGAGGCTACGAATGTCGTTCTCGTGGAATCGAATCGAGGCCACCCCGCCGAGATATCCATCGACGATGTCGTCGATGTGGTTCTCGATCGGAACAGGGACCCCCGCCACGTGCGGGCGGTGTGACGACAACTCGATGATCGTGGGCTCGGACACCAGGGTCATCGCGTCCGTACCGTCGTGTGCCAGAACGCGGGTGGTGGATCCGTCTACCGTGCGGCGCCCGGCGGGAGAGACTGCGGCAATACAGGTTCCCGACACGGCGTCGCTTCCGGACGGCAACATTCCGGTGCCGAGCGGACCGTCGCCCAGCACCGACCCGTCGGTCGACGGGTGAAGCAGAGTCTCGACGTCGATGGGCACCGGGTATTCACCTGCCGCCACGATGTTCTCGACGTGCATGTCGGTGGTGCCGATGGCGGAGAAGAGCGCGAGGAGGCGTCCGAGTCTGCGGTGGAACCGTCTCGCTCCTCCCGCGGCGACGATGTCGTGCGGGGCGCGACAGTCGTGCCAGGAGTAGCCGTCGCGCGCCAGGACATCTGGAACGGACAGGGCGTCGGACGCATCGACGCCGCAGTCGACGACCTCGACGAGCTGATGCAGGAGGAGGTCCGGGTCGCCGGAGCGAGGCTTGTAGACCATGCGGTGGCTGCCTGCCCCCACCATGACCACCCGGCGACCGCCCTCGTGGGGATCCCCGTGCCCGAAGTCGAGAGAGTCGACCGGCGTCGTGATGCCGAGCGAGTCGTGGTCTGCGGCGAGTGCGTTCAGAACCTCGTCCACTTGCTCGATGCGACCGGTCACGACAGCGTCGACGCGCCGGACGAGTTCCGGATACCGATCCGCAATCACCTGTCGTACTACGGCGTCGAAGTCGCCGATCGCACGGTCGGATGCGGGATCGGCGGCGGAGTCGTTATCGCGTCGAAAGCGGTCGAATTCGTCGACCACGGTCCAGGTGACCAGCGCGCCGACCTCACGCCTCAGTCGATCGACGATGCCGTCCAGAATCGGTTGCGGCGCAATCAGTTCACGGTCGAACAGAACGTCCCGAATACGCCGCTCGGCGTCGTCGATCCAGGGTGAGGTCAGGGTGGCGATCGGGTCGACCCGGACCGCGATCATCTCGCGTGAACCCAAGTGAACCGGTGCGTCACAGGCACATGAAGGTGGCGCAAGACGCCGTCGGAATACCCATGGGGCCCGAGCCACGCGGGACGCTCTGCTGCGGCGTCGCGACGGTTGCCAGCGCTGCGAGCGCGCTCTCGTCGGGTGCGGACACTGCAGTGGTGGTGGCGCTGTTCATGAGGGTCTCCGTTCGTGAGTGCTGAGGTTTGCGGTGTGGGAACGAAGCTATGCGTAAATCGGACACCGCGAAACGCATGTTCGTGTGAGTGTCATTTGTCATCGATCGCACAGGTGTGTGGTGGCGGCATCGCACACCTGTGTGATGGCTCGCGGGCGTGACGGCCCGTGGAGACGCGAATACGCAGGAGCAGTTAGCAGACCTGTGGAGGGTCTGTCGGGTTATCGTTGCCGGACACGGGCGCGAAGAGCGTGAACTCGCTGAAAAAAGAATCTCGACAAACACACGATCGGCGGGGTGACGTGGCGGACATTGTGGTGGGGCTCGAGTCGGTACCGAACGACGCCGGCAATGGAGCACCCGCGGCCTTGCGCGCGGCGCTCATTCGCCGCGGGGTAGCCACCGGGATCGACGACACCGTCCTGTCCGCGGTGTCGGGATGTGCGATCGCCGTGGACGACCCCGATCTCTGTGCGTCGGCTCTGCTCGACCTGGGCCCGATGACCGTCCTCGACGCACTCGAGAACGGGGCGCGGTGGGCTGCGTTCGTCGAACGACTCGCGCGGTCCGGCGCGCACGCGATCGTCGAATCGGTACCCGAGCCACGTTCTCCGGACGCCGCGGAGGTGTTGCGGTGGTTGCACATTGCGACGGGGACGGCGTTCGTCGACATGCTGCGCTGCGTGGCGGCATCGGGGACGGACGTCGAGCGAGGAATCGACGAGCTGGTCGATGCAGGGATCGTGCGGGTGTCCTATCCGGTGCGTGGACCCGCATCCGAAGCCGCCGGCCCTCGTGTCTCGGTGGTGTTGAGCCACCTCGGCCGCGTCGCCGACGAGCTGCGCCACTGGGCCATGGTGGGCGGCGCCGACATGCTCCCCGCCATGGCCACCGCCGTCGACGTGTGGGTGCGAGACGATCTACGTGCCGCACGGACCGATCCGCACCGCTTCGTCGGGCATGCGTCGGCGATGCGGCGGCACGGCCTGGTCGCCGTCGATCGGTTCGCCGCGTCTGGGCGGTGGGACGACGCCGTCGAGGTGGCGGAGACACTGGCCCCCGCACTCGCGGCGGCCGGGATTCATCGGACTCTGCACCGGCAGGTCACCGCACTGCTGAACACGTCGACGACTGCGCCGAACGAGATTCGGACTCGCCTCCGGCTCGTCTCCGCGGGACTACACCTCGCCTGCGGAGAGGTCGACATCAGTCGCCATCTCCTGAACGCAGTCGGGGCGCACGGACAGGTCGACAGCGACACCCGCTGGCGCACCGAGCTTCTCGCGACTGTCTGGGCTCCGCGAGTGGACCCGTCGGAGATCCTGCGGTCCGTGGAGCGGGAGATCGCCGCGGGCGGCTCGCACGCCGTGGCCGCCGAGGTGACGCTCGATCTGGCGTCTCGGCTCGTGCACGACGGGCGCCCCTCCGAAGCAGACGCTGTTCTGACCGCCGCCGGGGCGCATGCCGCCGTCGCAGGCCACGATCTTCTCCTCGCCCGGTTGAACGTGACCGCGGCAATCGTCAAGGCGCACATCGGAGACAGCGCCACCGGACGACAGCGACTTCGATCCGCGTACCCCGTCGCAGCCGCGCAGGGCCCTCACACGTTCGTTCAGTTCGTCGCAGCATCGACGGGTTCGGCACGACACGACACCGTCTCCGACAGCGCAGCGCACATCGCCGACGTCGTCGATGCCCTCGTGGGCACGGGAGCATTCGATCTCGATCGGGACCGGTTGCTCGCCACCTACGTCGCCGATCACGGACCGGGATGGAGCTCGGCCTCACACCGTCCTCCCACACGGCCCGCACTCGCCGCCGTGCACGCCATGTATCCGGCCATCGCTGCGGGCGCCGAGCCGCTGCACGTGGTGAAGGACGCCGACCCCGAAACACTCACGGCGCGCGAGGCCCAGGTTGCCGAGCTCGTGGCCGGCGGCCTGAGCAACGTGGACATCGGTGCCCGGCTCGGCATCTCCCGGTGGACCGTGGTGAGCCACCTGCGCAACATCATGCGCAAGTGGAACTGCACCTCCCGTGTCGAAGTGGCCTTGCGCTATCGGCAGTAAAATTCTGTGGCACCAGTAGGGTCGAGGCGTGTTCGTTCTCGGTGAGGTTCTGGTGCACAGTGCAAGCGACCTCACGGTGGCCTCGGACTGCGAATACCGGCTGCTGACCGTCCTGGACGCGCACCTCGAACGCCTCGACGTGGACCCTGTGCCGGATCCCATGCTGGAACGGTTGTCTCGGCTCGGCTCCGACCACGAGAACCGAGTTCTCCGCGAGTTCCGGCGCCGATTCGGCGACGGTGTGGTCACGATCCCCCGGCCCTCGAGTACCCGCATCCTGTCGGAAATCGTCGCGGCCCGCGATGCGACGGCAACGGCGATGGCCGCGGGGGCGCCGGTGATCTACCAGGGAACGATCTTCTCCGTTTCGTCCTCGTCAAACTCGGCGTTTCTGGGGTTCGCCGACTTCCTCGTCCGCGACGGCGACTCATATCAGGTGTACGACACGAAACTCGCCCGCCACGAACAGGTGTCGTCCATTCTGCAGATCGCGGCCTACGCCGACACGCTCGCGGGAGCGGGCGCGACGATCTCGTCGCAGGCGCACCTCGTCCTCGGCGACGGCACGCACACCGTCGTCGACCTGCGCGACGTCCTGCCCGTGTTCCGGCAGGCGCGCGACGACATGGTTCGGCTGCTGGCCCGACACCACGATCAGTTGCTGCCCGCCGCGTGGAAGGACGTGACCGTTCGTGCGTGCGGCCGGTGCGACGCCTGCGCACCCGAAATCGAACGCACCCGTGACCTGTTGCTCGTCGCGGGTATGCGGTCCACACAGCGGGAGCTGTTGCTACGCAGCGATATCGACACGATCGACGCGTTGGCAGCCGCCGTCGACGTTCCCGACGGCATGTCCGCACGGACCTTCCGCGGACTTCGCGCGCAGGCGACACTGCAGATCCGGCAAGAGCAATCCGGGGAACCGGTTGTCGAGTTCTTCGATCCCGAGGCATTGGGGTCACTTCCGGAAGCGGATCCCGGCGACATCTTCTTCGACTTCGAGGGCGACCCGCTGTGGGCCGAACCGGGGAGTGCGGACTGGGGTTTGGAGTACCTGTTCGGGGTCACCGAGACCGACGGCACCTTCCGCCCATTCTGGGCCCACGACCGGGCCTCGGAGCGGCAGGCGCTGATCGACTTCCTCGACTACGTCACCGAGCGACGCCGCCGATTCCCCACCATGCACGTCTATCACTATGCGCCGTACGAGAAGACGGCGCTGCTCCGCTTGGCGGGGCGTCACGGGGTGGGCGAGGACGTCATCGACGACATGTTGCGCCACCGTGTGCTGGTCGATCTGTATCCGGTTGTGCGGGCGTCGCTTCGAGTGGGCGCACGCTCGTACAGCATCAAGAAGCTCGAGCCGCTCTACATGCCCGATGCGCGCGACGGAGACGTCCAGGACGCTGCCGCGTCGATCGTCGAGTACGGCAACTACTGCGATCTTCGCGACCAGGGCCGACCGGACGCGGCGCAACAGATTCTGGACGAGATCGCCGAGTACAACCGCTACGACTGCGAATCGACTCTGGCGCTGCGTGACTGGCTGCTGGCGCATGCGGCGCAGCACGGTGTGACACCGCACCGGACGCTGCCCGTCGAGCCGACGGCTGACGAGCGCACCGAACTCGAAGCCTCGCTGCAGGAACGGGCGGAGGCCACCGGCGAACACGCGTACGCCCTGCTGGCGGCAGCGCTCGGCTATCACCGCAGGGAGGAAAAACCCTTCTGGTGGGGGCACTTCGACCGATTGAGCAGCCCGGTCGACGAGTGGGCCGACATCAAGGACACGTTCGTCGCGACGAATGCCGAGACCGACGGATGGCAACCACCGAGGACCGCGCGAAGCCAGCCGCGTCGCATCGTGCGGTTGACGGGAAAGTGGGCCGAGGGCAGTTCGATCGGCGGCGGCGTCCACATGCTCTACGAGACACCGGCTCCCGACTGGGTCGAGGCCGGCGACGACCCTACGACGCGGTGGTGCACCAGCGGAACCATCGTGGCTGTCTCGGATGACCTCGAGACTGTCGACGTCGAGGAAAGTCTCAAGAAAGTCGCCACCGCCTACGACGATGTGCCGATGGCGCTGGCTCCACAGCCAGGCCCTCGGTCGACACCACTGGCAGACTCCATAGAACGCACCGCAGCAGAGGTGCAGGCATCGGAGTCCTTGCCTCACACGGCAGTGTTCGACCTGCTGCGGCGCCTGCCACCCCGCGGACCCCTTCCCCGCGGTGACTATCGAGATTCGGTGCTCGCCGCCGTGCTCGGGTCCGACAATTCCTATGTCGCCGTTCAGGGTCCGCCGGGGACGGGCAAGACGCACACCGGATCCGGAGTCGTCGCCGATCTGGTGAACAAGCACGGCTGGCGCATCGGCATCGTCGCGCAGTCGCATGCGGTGGTGGAGAACATGCTGGCGGCCGTGGTCAAGCAGGGTGTGCCGCCGGAGCAGGTCTTCAAGCGCGGTAACACGACTCCGGACGCACCCTGGACGCAGGTGAAGGACGTCGGCGAAGCACTCGACTCCGGCGGCGCCGTGGTGGGCGGAACCGCGTGGGCCTTCGTCAAGGACTCCGAATTCGCCTCTCCCCTGGACCTTCTGGTGATCGAGGAGGCCGGGCAGTTCTCGCTGGCGAACACGATCGCCGTCACGCGCAACGCTCGGCGCCTGCTGTTGCTGGGCGATCCACAGCAACTGCCGCAGGTGAGCCAAGGCCGTCATCCCGAACCGGTGGACACGTCCGCTCTCGATTGGCTGTCCGACGGGCACGACACTCTGCCCGACGACCTCGGCTACTTCCTCTCGAGCACGTGGCGAATGCACCCCGCCGTGTGCGCTCCCGTGTCCGAGTTGGCGTACGACGGGCGCCTGGAATCGACGGCGCCCGAACGGTCGCTGGTCGGCGTCGAGCCCGGCGTCCACACCGTTCTCGTTGCGCACGAGGGAAATTCGACCTACTCCGAGGAGGAGGCCACACGGGTCGTCGCCTTGGTGAAGTCCCTGCTCGGAAAGAAGTGGACCGACGGTGACGAGCCGACGAGGCGACTCGCACCCGGCGACGTCCTCGTCGTGGCACCGTACAACGCCCAGGTGCAGCTGCTGCGAGAAGTGCTGGACCGAGCCGGGTTTGCCGACACTCTCGTGGGCACCGTCGACAAGTTCCAGGGGCGGCAGGCTCCTGTGGTGATCCTGTCGATGACGGCGTCGGCCATCGAAGACGTGCCGCGCGGGATGTCGTTCCTGTTGTCGCGCAACCGACTCAACGTCGCGATCTCGCGAGGACAGTGGGCTGCCTACATCGTGCGATCACCGCGGCTGACCGAATATCTGCCGTCGACGCCGGCAGGGCTGCCGCAGCTGGGTGCGTTCCTGAGGCTCAGTCCGTCGCGGTAGACCGTCCTCACAGCCACCCTCGTGTCTTGAACAGCGAGAACAGCCCTCCCGCCGAGCCGATGATGACGACCGTGCTGGCCACCAGTCCCCCGGTGTCCCCGAAGCCGGGGTAGGCGACGTTCTGACCGAACCAACCCGTGACCGCCGTCGGGACCGCGATGACGGCGGCCCAGCCGGTGAGCTTCTTCATGATCGTGTTCATTCGGATGTCCTGCAACGACAGGTTCGTCTCGAAGATCGCGCCGACCATGTCCCGCAACGATTCCGTCCACTCCGTGGCCCGCATGACGTGGTCGTAGAGGTCGGCGTAGTTGCCGTCCAGTTCGTTGCCGCGAGGGTTGATCTCCTGCCGCTCACGCATCACCGCGTTGACCACTTCACGCATCGGCAGAATGACGCGGCGCAGTTCGACGAGCTCCTTGCGGACCCGATACGTGTACTGCTGCACCATCTTTGTGCGGGCGGAATCGTCGAACAGGGAATCCTCGAGCGATTCGACGGCGTCGTCCATCATCCCGATCGTGTCGAAATGACCGTCGACGACCACATCGAGCAATCCGTGTACCAGAGCGCCGACACCGAGGGCGAGCATGTCGGGATCCGCTTCCCAGCGCGTGATCACCTCGTCCATGTCGAACAGGTCGTTGCTGCGCACGGTCACCATGCCGCGCGGAAAGACGAAGGCGGACACACGCGTCTTACGCAACCGCGAGTCCAGCGACACCGATGTGGCGTCGTCTTCGGATTCCGCGATCGAGGTCGCGTAGACGGAGAAGAACGTGTGGTGGCGGTAGCGAGTTGCCTTGGGCCGCTCACCTTCCGAGACGGCATCCTCGACGGCGTTGCGATCGAAGGACAACTCCTCCGCGAGCTGCTCGAGGTGCTCGTGATCCGGCGAGCAGAGGTCCACCCAAACCAATCGGTCCTCACGCGCGAGGTAGTCCGAGAGCTCCTCGATCGGAAAGTGCTCGTGCACCAGCTTGCCGTCGCACCATGCGCGTGTCCGAACTCCGTTGGTGGTCATGTCAGCCGAAGCACTGCCCTTCCCCGCGGTACGTCGGGACCGTCGTGACCGATCCGTCCGTCTCGACGATGTGCACGTCGGTGAACCGCTCGCACACCTCCCCCGCCTTGGTGTGCCGGAACCAGACGCGGTCGCCGGTCACGAGTGAACCGTCGTGCGTCACGGGCGTCTGCACCTCACCGGCGCCTTCGCTGCGCAGGAGACCGAACGGCTTCTCCGGCAACGGCAGTCGTGACTTTCCTGCCGGTCCGGATGCGATGTATCCGCCGCCGAAGAGCGTCGCGATGCGGCTGGTCGGGGTCCGCACCACCGGCAGGGCGAAGTGCATCGCCGGGGCCGGCGTGAACGCGCGATAGCGGTCGAACAGGGTGGGACCGAACAGACCCGATCCCGCGGTCACCTCCGTCACCGCAGGATCGGCCGCACTCACCTCGAGTGATCCGGTGCCGCCGCTGTTGACGAACTCGAGCCGCCCGACCGCTTCGGTGACCGCGTCGACGACGGCGCGGCGACGGTAGGCGAGCTCCCCTGCCGACTTGCGCTTCATCCACTCCACGGCGCGGTTCGCGTCGGGCAGACCGGCGATCTGCGCTTCGTAGAACATCACTCCCACGACGCGGAAACCGCTGTCACGAGCCAGTCGTGCGAACGCAGCGACGTCTGCGGGCTCGCGCATGGGCGAGCGGCGAACACCGATGTGAATCGGTCCCATCCGCAGAGATGCGTCGACGTCGAGACAGATGCGGGGCGGCACCTTCGACGTCGCGGCAGCGGAGCGAATGGCGTCGAGGTGCGCCGGGCTGTCGACCATCAGGGTGATGCGTCCCGACAGGACCCGATCGTTCACGACCGTCGCGAGCGCTTCGCGGTCGACGGAGGGGTACCCGAGGAGAATGTCCTCGACACCGGACCGGGCCAGCCAGACGGCTTCGCGTACGGAATAGGCCATGACCGAGGCGAATCCGTCCACGGCGAGGACCTGCTCGATCACCGACCGGACGCGGACCGACTTGGAGGCAACTCTGATCGGCGTTCCGCCGGCTCGACGAACGAGGTCGGAGACGTTGGCGCGCAACGCGTCACGGTCGACCGCCAGCAGCGGCGGGTCGAGGTGAGCGGTCGCGCTGCTCAGCCGGTCGGTGATGGATCGGACGGACGGAGACGAGACCGTCGCATGTGGCTTCGTCGCATGTGGCTTCGTCGCGTCAGGCTTCACAGTGGCACCGCTTTCGTCGTGAATCGTGCTGCAAGGTCGTCGAGTTCGGCGACGATCGCAAGCGAGTCGCGGTCGACGAGCCAGCGTAGTACCAGTCCGTCGATGGTCGCGAGCGCGGCCCGAGCCAGCGAGCTCAGCGGTTCGGTCCACACCATCGACGTGAATTGTGCTGTCCGCGAAAGAAACTCGGTAGCCTCGGTGTCCATGACCTGGTATTGCAGGAGGCCGATGTTGCCGGCGACCGTCGAGCCGGCCGCACGTGAGCGCAGCGAGTACGTGGTGATCTCGTAGGTGAGCAATTGCCTGTCCGCGGTGTTCTCGATGACGTCCCACATGGCGGTCAGTCCGCGATGAAGCAGCTCGCGCAGACCGCGCGCGCCGGTCAGGCAGCCGGTGGACTCCGACGTCTCCGCCCCGAAGGCGCCGCGCATCGCCGTACTGAGCTGGGTGACGAGCTCTTCGCCCATTGCCGCGACCAGTGCTTCCTTGTTCTCGAAGCAGTAGTGGACGACGCCCAAGGAGACGTGCGCTTCCTCGGCGACTGCGCGAACGGTGACCGACGCAATGCCCGACCTCTCGGCAATCGCCAACCCTGCCTCGATCAGCTGCGTACGCCGCACGTCTGCCGGCAGGCGGTTCAGCATCTCAGGAATGGTAGCCACACGTTGACCTGGACGCACGTCCAAGTCAAAATCTCTTCATGACGCAGGAATGGACGAACTGGGCCGGTAACCTGCGGGCGCGCCCGCTCGTCACGGAAGTCCCACGCGACGTCGGGGAGCTGCTGACCGTGATCGGCCGCGCAGCGAACGCCGGCCAGCGGGTCAAGGCCCTCGGTGCGGGCCACTCGTTCACCGGCGCCGCCGTCACCGACGGGGTGTCCGTGTCGCTCGACCACCTGAGCGGGATCGAGTCCGTCACCCCCTGCGCCGACGGGACGTCCCTGGTCACCGTCGGCGCGGGCACCCGGTTGCACGACCTCGGCCCGGCGCTGTGGGAGCGCGGACTGGCCATGACCAACCTGGGCGACATCGACGTGCAGAGCGTCGCGGGGGCCTTGTCGACGGGCACGCACGGAACCGGCGCCCGCTTCGGCGGCCTCGCGTCGCAGGTGGTGGGCGCTCGCATCGCACTCGCCGACGGCGAGGAGGTGGAGGCAACCGGGGATCTGCTCGAGGCGGCACGGCTCGGACTCGGCGCGCTCGGTGTACTGACCGCCGTCACGTTGCGATGCGAACCGGCGTTCCTGCTCCGCGCCGTCGAGGCACCCGGTCGCCTCGACGAGACCCTCGAACGGTTCCAGGCCACGAACGCCGCCGTCGACCACCACGAGTTCTACTGGTTTCCGCACACCGACCGCGTCCTCACGAAGACCAACAGCCGCCTGCCGGCCACGGAGCCGTCCGCTCCCCTCGGCCGGGTCCGCGGCTGGATCGACGACGAGCTGCTGTCGAACACCACGTTCGAAGTCCTGAACCGGATCGGGGCAGCGCGACCGTCGGTCATTCCGGCGATGAACCGGGTCTCCGCCCGCGCGCTGTCGGAGCGGACGTTCACCGACCGCAGCTACCGGGTGTTCGCGTCGTCGCGCCGGGTTCGCTTTCAGGAGATGGAGTACGCCGTCCCGGTGGCGCAGGTTCCCGTCGTACTGGACGAAATCCGTCGGTGGCTGGACCGCAGCGACTACCGCGTCGCGTTCCCCGTCGAAGTGCGATGCGCGGCGGCCGACGACGTCTGGCTCTCGACCGCGCACGGCCGCGACACCGGCTACATCGCGGTGCATCAGTACCACCGGCGTGCGCCGGGCGCCTACTTCGACGCGTTCGAGAAGATCGCCGTCGACGCGGGTGGCCGACCGCACTGGGGCAAGCTGCACACCCGCCGTGCCGACGAGCTGCGGGCGAGCTATCCGCAGTTCGACAGCTTCGTGGCGGTACGCGACAAAGTGGATCCGCGAGGCATGTTCGCCAACGCGTATCTCGAGGGTGTTCTGGGGCCGCGCTTACTGTAGGAGGAGTGAGCTCGTTCGATCGGCGCCTCCGGCGCGCACTGTCCGGCATTCTGGCCGCTGCATTCGTCCTCGGTGTCGGCGAACTGCTGGCCGCGCTGATCGGGCCGGATTCGTCGCCCTATGTCGCCGTCGGCTCCACCGTCGTAGACCACACCCCCGAGGCAGTACGCGAGTGGGCCATCGGGACGTTCGGCACCTCCGACAAGACTGCGCTGTTCGTGGGGATGTCCCTCGCCATCATCGCGTTGGCTGCGCTTGCGGGTATCGTCGAGCGCCGCCGCGCGCCGTACGGGTCGGCTCTGTTCGTCGTCCTGGGAATCATCGGAATCATCTCGGCCACAACGCGATCCGGGGCGACGCTCACCTCGGCCGTCCCCACCGTCGTCGGTGTGGCAGCGGGTATCGCCGTGCTACGAGCGTTGGTGACCCGTTCCGACTCGAGCGCCGGCAGCACGGACGACGGCGCGAGTCGTCGCAGCTTCCTGACCCTGGGAGCCGTCGTCGCCGGTTCGGCAGTCCTCGCCGGCGTCGCGGGACGCTGGCTCGGCGCGTCGACCCGCGGGGTGACGCAGGACCGCGCGGCGTTCACCGTCCCGACCCCGACCAGCCCGGCGCCGCCGGTTCCGAGCGGTGCGGATCTGAAGATTCCCGGGCTGTCGCCGTACGTGACCGACAACGCCGACTTCTACCGCATCGACACCGCACTGGTGGTGCCGAAGGTGTCGACGCAGGACTGGAGCCTGCGCATCCACGGAATGGTCGACCGGGAGATCACGCTGACGTTCGCCGACCTGCAGGCCCGCGCGTCCGTGGAACGCATGGTGACGTTGACCTGCGTGTCCAACCCGATCGGCGGCGACCTCGTCGGCAACGCGGTGTGGACCGGATACCCGCTTCGCGACCTGCTGCAGGAGGCGGGCCCACAGGCGAAGGCGGACATGGTGCTCTCGTCGAGCCGTGACGCGTTCACCGCCGGCACTCCGCTGGAGGTGCTCATGGACGGGCGCGACGCCATGCTCGCGGTCGCCATGAACGGACAGCCGCTGCCCGTCGAGCACGGATACCCCGCGCGGTTGGTCGTCCCCGGCCTGTACGGGTACGTCTCCGCGACCAAGTGGGTCACCGATCTCGAGGTCACCCGGTTCGCGAAAGCCACCGCATACTGGACGGATCGAGGGTGGTCGGAGAAGGGGCCGATCAAGACGGCGACGCGTATCGACACCCCTCGCGAGGGACGGTCGAGCAGTCCAGGCGAGGTCGTCGTGGCCGGTGTGGCGTGGGCGCAGCACCGCGGGATCTCGCGCGTGGAGGTGCGATTCGACGGCGGACCGTGGACCGATGCCAGTCTCTCCGAAGAGTATTCACGCGACACCTGGCGACAGTGGACGGTGCCGTGGACCGCGACGTCCGGGTCGCATCTGATCGAGGCGCGATCGACGGACGGTACCGGTGAGGTGCAGACGGCCGATCTGGCCGACACCGTTCCGGACGGTGCAACCGGCTACGCGCAGGTGCGGGTGACCGTCGACTAGCGGCACACAGCACCTCCCATACACAGCACTTGCAACACACAGCACTGTGCGCGCCCACCCCGAGGATGGACGCGCACAGAGTTCGATCGGATCAGACGTGCACTCGCACCGCGGTGTTGTGGATGTCCGGCACGTGGTTGTCACCGAGTACGCGAGCGATCTGGTCTTCGCTCAGACCCAGGCGACGCAGTCGTTCGCACACCGCATCGAAGTCGAGCATCTTCGCGTCGAGTTCCTGCTGCAGCGCAATCACTTCGGAGCGAATGGACTCGGCCTCTTCGAGGGCCTCGAGGGTCTGCTTCGGCTCGGGCAGAAGCAGGGCCAACAGGCGGTCGCGAGCGTCGGTGCTCAGCCCGGCGAACGGTTCCTGACCGTCGTGCGCCTCGTGGCGACCGGCTGCTCCGTCACGCGAGACGGTGTCCTCGACGTCACGCGAGACGGTGTCCTCGGCCGACACCCACTTGAGGGCCACGTCCGAATTCTGATCCTGCGCAACCTGCTCGTCCGATCCGGCCGGCATCTCCGATGCCAGGTCGATCGTCTTGCGCAGCGGGCGGTTCGGGATCAGCACGACGGCGAGAACCGTGACGATGCAGACGATTCCGGCAATCAGGAAGATGTGTCCGGTCGCGTCACCGTAGGCGGTGCGGATGACCGTCGACACGGCGGGAGGCATGGACGCCAGGTCCAGTCCACCGTCGCCGGCAGCCGATCCGGGGTCGATACCTTCGGCAGCCAGACCGGCGGCCGACATGGTCGCCACGCGGGACGCCAGGATGGATCCGAGGACCGAGACGCCGATCGCTCCACCGAAGGTTCGGAAGAAGGCGACGGTGCTGGACGCCGTACCGATCTCGTGGCTGCTGACCGTGTTCTGCACGGCGAGAACGACGTTCTGCATCAACGAACCGACACCGAGTCCGACGACGGCGATCAGCGCACCGATCACGTAGAGGCTGGTGGTGTGGTCGATGGTTCCGAGAAGACCGAAACCGGCGACCAGGAGAAGCGAACCGGTGACGATGAACGCCTTCCACTTGCCGAAGCGGGAGATGAGCTGACCCGTTCCGACCGACGCGACGAGCATGCCGGCGACGAGCGGGATGGAGAGCAGCCCCGCCTCGGTGGCGGTGTATCCCCGTGCGGTCTGGAAGTACTGGCCGAGGAACGTGGTGGCACCGAACATGCCGACACCCACGGCGATGGACGCGATGATGGCGAGTCCCGTCGTGCGCTGACGAACGATCTTCAGCGGGATGATCGGCGACTTCACGCGGGTCTCGACGACGAGGCACGCGATGAGAAGCAGAACACCGATGCCGACATAGATCGCGGAGTCACGAGAAATCCAGTCGTAGTAACCGGCCTGGCCGGCGAACGAGACCCAGATCAGCAGGATCGAGACGCCCGCGGTGAGCAGGAGTGCGCCGAACCAGTCGATGGACACGTGATCCTTGCGCTCGGTCGCGATCTTGAGCGTGCGCTGCAGGAGGAACATCGCGACAACGGCGAGCGGGACGCAGACGAAGAAGCACCAACGCCATCCGAGCGGGCTGTCGACGATGACGCCGCCGAGGATGGGTCCGCCCGAGAGCGATACGGCCATGACGGCACCGGTGTAACCGGAGTACCGACCGCGTTCACGCGGGGAGACGATGGTGCCGATGATGGCGACGACCAGTGCGGTCAGGCCGCCCATGCCGATGCCCTGAACGACGCGCGCGCCGAGCAGGACGGCCACGTTCGGCGCGAAGCCGGCGATGACCGATCCGAGAACGAAGATCACGATGGCGCTCTGAACCAGCAGCTTCTTGTTGAAGAGGTCGGCGAGCTTGCCCCAGATCGGGGTCGAGGCGGCGTTGGCGAGCAGCGCGGCGGTGATGACCCAGGTGTACGCGGTCTGCGATCCCTTGAGGTCACCGATGATGGTGGGGAGCGCCGTCGAGACGATGGTGGTGCTCAGCAGCGCGGTGAAGAGCGCGGCGAGAAGGCCGACGAGCGCTTCGAGGATCTGTCGATGCGACATCGCCTTCGGGTCGTGCACAACCGGGTCTTTTCGCTTCTGGGCCGGCGGCGTGTCTTGCACTGTGGTCATGGTCATCTCGCAATCAGCGTGTAGTCGGCCGAGGCATTGCGTGCCTGCTCGGCGAAGGTTTCCTTGAGGTGGCGAACGGCGTCGAGCGCGACGAGTGCTTGTTCTTCGGACCACTCGCCCAACATGGCCGACAGTCGGGCCACCCTGCGTTCTTTGATCTGCTCCAAGATCTCGAATCCACTGTCCGACACCCGAACGAGCGCCGCTCTGCGGTCGTCCGGATCCGGCGTGCGGGTGATGTAGCCCCACTCGACCAGATCTGCGAGTTGCCGGCTCAGTGCGGACTGGCTGAGGCAGAGATGAGACGCCAGTTCCGTCTGACGGCATTCGCCGTGGATGGACAGGACCCCGAGCACACCGGCCAACGCCGGCGGCAACGACGTGGTGTCGCTGTGCCCGACGGCCAGCTTGAGCACGCGACCGAAGAGAAATACCTCTTCGACCAGCTCTTCGGCTGTCTCGTGGTGGACTGCCATAGGACCACTCCAGACTGTGATTCGATTACTTGCTGTCTGCAACTATACGAATGCATACATGCGCTAAGCAAGTTGTTCGGTCTGTCTCCTCGGTCACAGCGGTCGACCCTCGGCATCACCGGCGGTTCCCGTGGGTAACCGCACTACGATGGCGACATCACTCGCCCCGGCCCGGGGTCGAGAACCGTCGCGGAAAGCACAGGTTTGTCATGCAGTGGTGGGGTTGGCTCATTCTGGTTCTGGTGGTCATAGCTGTAATCGTCGGAGCCGTGCTCGCCATTCAGGCGAAGCGCCGGGCGGGCGGCGTCATCATCGCCGACACGACCAACGTCCAGAAGTCGGGCGACGGCGCATGACCGTCCTGATGAGGGCGAGCGAGATCGCCAAACGTCCCGTCGTCACGATGGCCGGCGAAGACGTCGCCCAGATCAAGGACATCGTCTACGCAGCGGGCGGCGGCGAGGTGTCGGGATTCACCCTCGCCGGACGCGGACTGTTCTCCGGACCCAAGAAGGAAGTGCTGGCGTGGTCCCACGTCGCAGCACTCGGCCCGGATGCCGTCATGATCCTGCGGGAAGACGTGTTGGCAAGTCCCACAGAGGTTTTCACCTCCGGAGGTGGTAGCGGCGGCAACATTCTCGGTTCGCAGGTTCTCACCGATTCCGGAACCGACCTGGGCAAGGTCGTCGACGTCATCATCGAGGTCAGCGGAACCAACGGCGGCAAGTGCGACGTGGTGGGCTACGAGGTCGAGTCGTCGGAATCGCTGAAGAACAAGGGAACCAAGGTTCTGATACCACTTCCCGACACTCTCGCGGCGTCGGCCGAGCACCTCATGGTCCCGGCCAGCGCCACCGAATTCGTCCGCGACGACCTCGCCGGATTCGGCGCGGCCATCGAGGCGTTCCGCGCACAACTCGAAGGGTCGCACTGATGCTGTTCTCGGAAGCCAAGGGCCGCAAGATCGTCAGCACGAGCTCGGCCGACACCGTCGGCAAGGTTCACGGGTTCGTCGTCGACGCCGAGAGCCGGTCGGTCCTCGCCGTGAACGTCAAGAAGGCCGACTCCGGTGACACGTTGGCCTGGGCCGACATCGCCGGTTTCGGCTCGGACGCCGTGACGGTCACCGGCCCCGAGCGGATCACCGCAGCCGACGCCGACGTCCAGGCGAAGTCCGGAAAGGACAAGGCCGTCCTCGGCAAGCGTGTGCTCAGCACCGGCGGCGCGGAACTGGGAACGGTCAAGGACGTCGAGTTCGATCCGTCGACCGGTTCCATCACCTCGTTGGTCCTCGAAAGCACCAGCGTTCCGGGCGGCGGACTGATCGGAATCGGTTCCTACGCGGTGGTCGTCGACAAGGGTTGAGCAGCTCGCCTCCGGGCAGCAGCCCGGACGTACCCGACCAGCGCGATCCCGATGCCGATCACCGACAGCAGATCGGACTCGGTGATCCCGTTGGTCGGGGTGAGCACGACCAGGACGCGGCCTTCGATCGGCCCGTTCAACAACACCCACGCAACCGATGTCACCACGACTGCCGACGACGACAGAAAGGTGCCCCGAGCAAGACACCACGAACAGGACGCGAACAGCGCGTTCATCACCACCAGAGCGTGAAAGAACGAATTCATCACGCCATTGTGTCGGGTGGAACTGAGGGGATCATGTGACGAACCAATTTCTGCTGTCCGGCGCCTGGAACTACCGCGACGTCGGTGGTCTGCGCACCGCTGACGGCGGCATGGTGCGAAGTGGCGTCCTGCACCGGGCGTCGGCTCTGCGGCGCCTGGACGACGACGGTCGAGCCGCCGTGACCGACCTCGGCATCACCGACGTCTTCGATCTGCGCGGCGACGCCGAGGTGGACCGTGAGGGCGCCGACCTGACGCCGGAGTCGGTGCGGGTGCACACTCGGCCGTACTGGAACAACCGCGGTGAGACGGCGCCTCACACAGGAGTGGAGCCTGCGGAACGACCCGACGACACAGGAGTGGAGCCTGCGGAACGACCCGAAGAGACAGCGCCCACAATTCCGGACGAGGCGACGGCGGTCGAGCACATGATGACGTCGTACAGCCGCTTTCCGTCGCTCGACGGCGCACGGGACGCAATCCGCTCGGTCGTCGACACGATCGTCGCCGGCGACGGCGGTGTGCTGGTGCACTGCGCAGCCGGCAAGGACCGCGCGGGATGGACCATTGCCACCGTTCTTCGCGCCGCCGGGGTGACCGACGAGGACATCCTCGCCGACTACCTGCGGAGCAACGATGCCGTCGACGCGTTGCGCGAGGACGTGTCGATCATCTGGGGGCACGACAAGGCCGCGCAACTGACCGATGCGATGCTCGGCGTCCGCGAGGAGTACCTCCGAGCCGGGCTGGCGGAGGTGGATCGACTTCACGGCTCGTTCGACGGGTACCTCGACGCGCTCGGCATCGACACGGACACCGTGGCGGCGCTGCGCGCGGTTCTCGTCGGCGATGCTCCGTGACAGCAGTGCTCGACCGCGACAGGTAGAACTCCCAAAGTAACCAACTCGGCGTCCTATTTTGTGCCGATTTCAGTACCGTTGGCTTGTGAAACATGCAGTGACCGCGGCTCTCGATCGGTGATCGACCCGTCCGACCACGAGCGTGACTTGGTCGCACTCTCGGCCGCACAGCATTCGCTCTGGTTGGCCCAGCATCTCGCTCCCGATACGGCGTTCACGGTCGCTCTGTATCTCGACATCGCAGGTCTCTCCACGATCGACCATCTTCTCGACGTGTTGCACACTGCGCGGTTCGAGAACGGGCACACCCAGATTCGTCTCGTGGACGTGGGCGGAACCCCCATGATCACCAAGGATGTCGACGCGCCCTACGAGATCGACGTCGTCGACATGAGATCGCTCGAGAACGCCGTCGATCGTGCGCGGAACTGGATGCGTGCCGATTTCGCCACGCCCACAACGCTGTCCAGCGAGCGACTGCTCCACACGGTGCTCCTTCGCCTGCCGGGTGACCGCACGTTTCTGTATCTCCGGGCGCACCACCTGATCCTCGACGGATTCGGCGCGTTCAACCTCATTCGGCGCATCGCCGACATCTACTCCGGGCGGACGACGAAGGGGCACGTTCCGGACCTGGACGACATGGCCGAACTCGCGAGCATCGACGCGAAGTACCGCCGGTCCAACCGGTACGCCGACGACCTTCGCTACTGGCAGGACTGCATCGGCGACGGCATCGGCTCGTCGACGGCCTCGACGCGTCCGGTCGGCGCGCCCGCGCAACCTCGGGCAGTGCGGGTGCCCTGGGAGGGGTCCGCGCTTCCCGACGGTCCCGACGCGGCCGCCTTGATCGCTGCGTTCGCTCTCTACCTGTCGAGAATCACCGATTCGACCGATGTCGTTCTCGGACTGCCGGTCTCGGGACGAACGACGGCTTTCCTGCGGTCGACCGGAGGCACGCTCGCCAATGTTCTTCCGCTGACGGTGCATGCGGCCGACACTGCGTCCGTGTCCGATCTCGTCGACGCGGTACGCCTGCAGATCACCGGGGCGTTGCGGCACCAGAGATTTCAGGACTGGGACCGAATCGTCGACGTGGAGGCACGCACGTTCGGCGTGTTCTTCGGGCCTCTGGTCAACGTGATGCCGTTCGTTGCACCCCTCGATTTCGCCGGTACGCCGGCGCCGGTGGAAATTCTCTCGTCGGGTCCGATTCACGACGTTGCCGTCAACCTCTACCCCGGCACCGATGACGAGCCGCTGCACGTGGACATCCAGTGGAATCCGACTCGGTACGACGAGGCGGAGATCCTGCGCCACGGACGCCGGCTCACCCGAATCATGGATCTCTTCCTGCGCGGCCCCGGTGACACTGCGATCGGGTCGATCGACATCCACGACGACACGGACCGAGCCGACGAGATTCCTCGGCACGGCGGTCCCGCCGCACCGGTGCGCCTGCTCCCCGATCTGCTCACGGACGCCATGACCGACGTGCGATTCGAGACCCGAGTCGCCGACCGTTCCGAGCTCGACCGCTGGTCGAACAGGCTCGCGCACAGACTGATTGCCGACGGCGCCGGACCCGGGTCCGTGGTGGCGATCGCGCTCCCCCGGTCGATCGAGTACGTGGTGACGCTGTGGGCGGTGGCCAAGACGGGTGCCGCCTTCCTGCCCCTCGACCCGGAGCAGCCGGCCGATCGGCTCGCTACCATCCTCGCCGAATGCTCGGTGACGCTGGGGATTTCGGACTCACACGCCCTACCGTCCGAGCGGGTCACGTGGATCGGTCCGGACGTCCCTGGAACCGATCCGTCGAGCGCCGTCGACCACCGGGACCGCCGGGCGCCACTGCGCGAGGACCACCTGGCGTACGTCGTATACACCTCCGGCTCGACGGGCCGGCCGAAAGGTGTTGCCGTCACGCACCGGGGGCTGTCGTCGTTCGTCGACGCGCACCGTGCGCGGTTCTCGGCCGGTCTCGGGAACGCCATTGTTCTGGCCGTGGCCTCCCCGACCTTCGACGCGTCGATCGCCGAGCTTCTCCTCGCGGCTGCGCTCTCGGCCAGGCTGGTCGTCGCTCCGGCCGACAGCTACGCCGGTGAACCCCTTCACCGCCTGATCTCCGACCACGAGGTCACCCACGCCATCCTGACCCCGAGCGTTCTCGGTTCGCTGGAACCCGACGGCCTCGACGCTCTGCGCGCCGTGATGACCGTCGGGGAGCAGTGCCCGCAGATGCTGGTGGACAGGTGGGCCCCCGGCCGCTCGTTCCACAACGACTACGGCCCCACCGAAGCCACCATCTGGGCGACCGGTTCCACTGCTCTCGACGCCGACGCCCCGGTGCACATCGGAACGCCCATCGCCGGAACCACTGCGCACGTCCTCGATTCGCGATTGCGCGACGTACCTGCCGGAGTGCCGGGCGAGCTCTATCTGTCCGGGCCGTCCCTGGCGCGCGGATACGTGGGCCGCGCCGCGGCGACCGCCGAGCGTTTCGTCGCACTCGCAGACGGCGAGCGCATGTACCGCACCGGCGACCGCGTTCGCTGGAGCCTCGACCACCGGCTCGACTATCTCGGCCGCAACGACTTTCAAGTCAAGGTGCGTGGGGCGCGCGTCGAACTCGGGGACATCGACGCGGCGCTGCGGAAACTGGACGGTGTGCGCGACGCCGTTACGGTGGTGCGCGAGCATGGGACCCTCGTCTCGTACGTCAGTGGTGACGACATCGACACCGACGAACTCGGTACCGTTCTGTCTCAGTCTCTTCCGAGCTACATGGTGCCGTCGCGCATCGTCGCGCTGGACGCGCTCCCCACGACGCCGTCGGGCAAAGTGGACCGACGCGCGCTTCCCGAACCGACCTCGGTGTACTCCCGACCGCGCAGTGCGCCCGACACCGACGCCGAAGCGGCCGTCGCGGCGGCATTCTCCGACGTGCTCGGGTCCGACGAGACCATGGGCCGCGACGACGATTTCTTCACGCTCGGCGGCGACAGCATCATGTCGATTCGACTCGTCACTCTGCTCGCCGAACGCGGGTTGCAGGTGTCGGCGCGTGAGATCTTCGAGAACAAGACGGTAGCCCGCATCGCCGCGGTCGCACGACGCGGAGACGCCGACATCGAAACGCTCGACGAACTTCCCGGAGGCGGCGTCGGGCGCATCGACCTCACTCCGATCGTGCGCAGATTGGTCACCCGTGGAGGGTCGTTCGACCGATTCGGTCAATCCATGCTGCTGGGGCTCCCCGCCGGAATCGGCCGGGCGGAGATCGTGGCCACCCTCACCGCCGTCGTGGATCGGCACGACATGCTGCGCGCACGACTGTCGCCCTCCGCCGACGGCTGGGTGCTCGACGCGCAACCACCCGGCTCCGTCGACGTCGAGAACATCCTCGAGGAGATGCCGTCGGAGACCACGTCGGCGGGCGCCGCCATCGACCGCCTTGCCGATTCACTGGACCCGACAACGGGATCCGTTCTGCGTGCCCTGTGGCTGGACACATCCGACGACACACCGGGGCGACTGCTACTCCTCGTCCACCACATCGCCGTCGACGGCGTGTCCTGGCGGATCATCGTGGCCGACCTGATGCGCGCGTGGCAGGACGTGTCGGCGGGCCGCACCCCCGAACTCCCACCCGTGGGCACGTCGATGCGGCGGTGGGCTCACGGGCTCGCCCGGCTGGCCGACACCCCCGCTGTCGCCTCGCAGCGCGACGTCTGGCAGCGGATCCTCGCCGCCGACGATCCCCCACTCGGATCACGAACCCTGGACCCGAGTCGCGACTTCGCGCGCGACACAGGACATGTGGAGCTCGTTCTGGAGCGGGCGGTCACCGATTCGCTCGTCCGGCGGGGTGCATCGCTCTACCACGGTCACGCACACGACACGCTCCTCGGCGCGCTCGCCGTCGCCGTCCGGTCGTGGCGCGCTCGCCGCGGCATCGACGCACCGGCCACCCTGATCGCGATGGAGGGGCACGGCCGCGAGGATTCCGTTCTGCCGGGTGCCGACACCTCTCGGACGGTCGGGTGGTTCACAACGGTTTTCCCGGTTCGTGTCGATCTCACCGACGTCGACGTCGGTGACGCGCTCGACGGAGGATCTGCGGCCGGCGCCGTGCTGCGCGCCGCGAAGGAAAGCATCGCGGAAATACCGGACAACGGAATCGGTTTCGGCATCCTGGAGTCCGCGCAGCCCGCGCAGTTCCCCCAGCGACCACAGATCGCGTTCAACTATCTCGGATGGGTGACGCGCCCCGCCGAATCGGCCTGGGCGCCGGTCGACCGATTCGGCGAGCTGTTCCCGCGGCCCGACGACGACATGCCCGCGGACGCCGTCGTCAGCGTGGACGCCATCGTCGACGACGGGAGTCTGCGAGCCCGGATCGTCTACGCCGGTGACCTTCTCGGACAGGACGAGGCACACGAGTTCACCGAACTCTTCGAGCGCGCCCTTCTCGGATGCGCCGCGTACATCGACTCGGGGCCCGTCGGCGGGCACACCCCGTCGGATTTTCCGCTGATCACGTTGTCGCAGAACGAGGTCGACGAGATCACCGAGCGGTACCCGACGGTGACGGACGTCTGGCCGCTGACCCCGCTGCAGACCGGACTGATGTTCCACTCGTCGGTTGCACAGGACGTCGACCTCTACACCGTCCACTCCGTCGTCGACCTGGTCGGCCCACTGGACCACCGGCGGCTTGGCCGCGCAGCGCAGGCCGTACTCGATCGCCACGAGAACCTGCGAACGGCGTTCGTGGTCACGGCTTCCGGGCAGCCGGTGCAGGTCGTGGTCGGTGCCACTCCCGTTCGATGGGCCGAGGTCGACCTCACCTCGGACGCCGACCCCGAGAACGCATTCGAGCGATTCGTCGACGATCGCCGCGCCGATCGAATCGACATCGGCGACCCGCCCGCCCTCGCGTTCACGCTGGTGACACTGGGCCGGGGCCGTCGACGACTGGTCCTCGCCCAGCATCACGTTCTCCTCGATGGCTGGTCGATGCCGCTCCTCCTCGCCGATCTCCTCGCCTGCTACACGCGAGACGACGCAGCGGCGCCGTCGCCGCGACCCTTCCGCGACTATCTGCAGTGGCTCGCCACCCTCGATTCCGAAGAGTCGCTGCAGGTGTGGCGCAGCGCGCTCGCAGGGATCGAGGAGCCGACGCTCGTCGCTCCCTCGGCTCGCTCGCACCACATCGAGTACGTGTCCGACGAGGTTGCCGCCGATCTCGACGAGGTCACCACCGCCCGCATCGTCTCCGCGGCACGCGGCGTCGGCGTCACCCTGAACACCATGGTCACACTCGCGTGGGGACTCGTCCTCGGTGCCCACACGTCGAGGCGCGACGTCGTGTTCGGCGCGACGGTGTCCGGACGCCCACCCGAACTCGACGGCGTGGGCGCGATGATCGGGTTGTGTATCAACACGATTGCGGCGAGAGTGCGGTGGACTCCCGACGAGAGCGTGGCGTCGGCACTCGTTCGACTCCACCACGAGCAGGCGCGATTGCTCGATCACCATCACGTCGACTTGGCCGTCCTTGCGGCCGGATTGTTCGACACGTCCGTCGCCTTCGAGTCGTATCCCGTCGACCGGGATGCTCTGCTCGCGGAGCGAGACGGGCCCACGGTGGCCGGTGTCGACGTACTCGACTCCACCCACTACCCGCTGAGCCTGGCAGTAACAATCGAACCCGACGGCCGACTCCGGGTGCGCGCGACATACCGTCCCGACCTCTTCGACAGCGTCGGCATCGGACGCATCACGGACCAATTCCTCCGCGTCCTCGATGCCATGGGCCGTGGGCCGCGTGGAGCCATCGCGGACATCGATCTCGCGGGCGACCGCGACCGCCGGCTCGTCGCACGGTGGAACGACACCGTGCACCCGCTGCCGCCCGCCACGCTGCCCGAGCTGTTCCGCGCCGCTGCTGCTCGCACGCCGAACGCGGTGGCGCTGACGTTCCGCGGACAGAGTCTGACGTACGACGAGTTCGCCTCGCGTGTCACAACTCTCGCGGCACGTCTCGCTGCCGCGGGTGTCGGCCCCGAGATGGCCGTGGCGGTGGCCATCCCACGCTCGTTCGAACTGTTCGTCGGTGTCTACGCGGTTCTCGAAGCCGGCGGACACTACGTACCCGTCGATCTCGATCACCCGGCCGAGCGCGTGCACCGAATCCTCGCCGACTCCGGTGCCGCTCTGGGACTCACCGTCGAATCGTCGGCATCGTCGGTTCCACAGTCCGTACCGTGGCTGACGGTGGACGGGACCGTCACCGACGCCGCAGTGCGACCGACGCCCGCACGCCCCGGCCACCTCGCCTACGTGATCTTCACGTCGGGGTCGACCGGTCACCCCAAGGGGGTCGGCGTCACGCACGAGGCCGTGACGAATCAATTGCGTTGGCGCGGTCACCATCTGGAGCTCGGTCCGGACGACACAGTGCTGCACAAGACACCGGTCACGTTCGACGTCTCGGTGTGGGAGCTGTTCCTGCCGTTGCAGGTCGGCGCGCGCATAGTGATTGCGGAACCGGACGCGCACCGAGACGCTGCAGCGCTGGTCGCACTCGTCCGTGCCGAACGGGTCACCGTGGCCCACTTCGTCCCGTCGATGCTCTCGGTCTTCGTCTCCGAACCCGCAGCGTCGTCGTGCACGACACTGCAACACATTCTGGCGTCGGGGGAAGCACTGACTCCAGCGGTCGCGCACCGGGCCGCCGAGCTCACCGGCGCATGCGTCCACAATCTCTACGGCCCCACCGAAGCCGCCATCGACGTGACCTACCACCACGTCGCGGCCCTGGACACCACCGTCGTTCCCATCGGCCGACCGGTCTGGAACACCGAAGCTCACGTCCTCGACGACAGGCTTCGAACCGCCCCGATCAATGTGACCGGCGAGCTCTACCTGGCGGGCGGACAGCTCGCACGTGGGTACGTGGGCCGCAGCGGCCTCACCGCGGAGCGGTTCGTCGCCGCAGCCGACGGGCAGCGGCTCTATCGCACCGGCGACCTGGCCCGGTGGACCGACTCCGGCGAACTGGAGTATCTGGGCCGCAGCGACTTTCAGGTCAAGCTGCGGGGTCAGCGCATCGAACTGGGCGAGATCGACGCCGCCCTGCGTGCGCACCCGGAAGTCGACGACGCGGTGACCGTCGTGCGAGACGAGATGCTGGTCGCCTACGTCACCGGGGTGCGCGGGAACACCCGCGACGTCGCCGACACGGTCGCGCGCCGGGTTCCCCGGTACATGGTTCCCAGCAGGATCGTCGTGCTCGACGCGATGCCGGTGACCGAGTCGGGAAAACTGGACCGCCGCGCATTGCCCAGCCCCGCAACGAACCTGACCGACTACCGTCCACCGAGCACACCCACCGAAGCAGCCGTGGCGAGGGCGTTCGCCCAAGTTCTCGACCTCACCGATCCGGTCGGGCGAGACGACGACTTCTTCGGGCTGGGCGGAAATTCCATCGGCGCAATGCAACTCGCATCTGCGCTGCGCAACTCGCTCGACGTCGATCTGCCCGTACGAGTCGTGTTCGATTCGCCGACCGTGCTGCTGCTCGCCCGCGCAGTGGACGAGAACTCCGACGCACCGACCGGACCGGCACTGGTTCCGATGCCCCGACCGGATCCGATCCCGCTGTCGTTCGCGCAGCAGCGGATGTGGTTCGTCGACCAGTTCGGCGCCGGTGAATCCGTGGCTGTTGGTTCGGGTTACGTGATGCCGATCGTCCTGCGTCTCGACGGAACTCTCGACGCGGCCGCCCTCGACGCGGCGCTGCGAGACGTGGTCGAGCGTCACGAGATCCTCCGCACGATCTACCCCGCCGTCGACGGCGATCCGCGCCAGAAGATTCTGGCGATGGATCAGGTGCAGCTTCAGGTCGAGGTACACGACGGATCGGTCGACGCGGCCGAGTCGTTCGATATCACCAAGCAGATTCCGCTTCGTGCAAACCTCGTCGGCGAGGTGCTTGTTCTTTCCCTGCACCACATCGCTGCCGACGGGTGGTCGATGACACCGCTCATGAGTGATCTCGTCACCGCCTACTCCGCTCGCACCCGCGGTGAACGACCGTCGTTCGCGCCGCTGCCCGTGCAGTACGCCGACTTCGCAGTGTGGCAAACAGAGCGGACGGCCGTCGTCGAGGGCAGCGATCTCGCGTACTGGCGGCAGCGTCTCGCGGGCATGCCCGACGCGTTGGACCTGCCCACCGACCGACCGAGGCCGCTCGAACCGACCGGTCGAAGCGCTCGGGTGCCGTTCACCGTGAACGCCGCGACCACCGCAACACTTCGCGCTGTGGCCGCCGAGCACCGCGCCACCCCGTTCATGCTGCTGCACAGCGTCTTCGCGGCCACGCTGTCGCGGTGGACCGGGAGCGACGACATCGCCGTCGGAACTCCGATCGCCGGGCGCACCGATTCCGCCCTCGACGATCTGGTCGGCATGTTCGTCAACACGCTGGTGCTACGCACGACCGTCGACATCGCCTCGCCGTTCACCGATCTGTTGGGCATCGGACGAGACGAAGCGCTCGAGGCCTACGCGCACTCGGAACTGCCGTTCGAGCGACTCGTCGACGAACTCGACGTCGACCGCACCGCAGCGCGCCACCCACTCGTGCACGTGATGATCGCCTTCCAGAACACTGCTGCCAGGTCGGTGACGATGCCGGGACTGACCGTCACGCCGGAGGAGGTCGGCGGCCCCGCAGCACATTTCGATCTTCTCATCGACATTCGGGACGCCGGTGAGGAACTGACCGCATCCCTGACGTACGCGACCGACCTCTTCGACCGCGTCAGCGCCGAACGACTGGTGGATCACTACCGCAGCATCCTCGGCGCGGTGGCGAAGAATCCCGCGGTGGTCGTCGGCGACATTCCGCTCGCAGGAGTGCCCGCCGTACCCGATGGCGAAGCTCCGACCGAACCGCTGACGTTGCGCGCCATGCTTGCCGACGTGGTGAACGCCGCTCCCACCGCACCCGCGATCGTGTACGAGGACGTCACCGTGCCCTACGCCGAGTTGGACGAACGGTCCGACGTCCTCGCCCGACTGCTGACAGAGCAGGGAGCGGGGCCGGACGAGATCGTGGCCCTTGCGCTACCGCGGTCGATCGACCTCGTCGTCGCGCTCTGGGCTGTCACCAAGTCCGGTGCCGCGTTCCTGCCCCTCGACCCCACACACCCCACCGAGCGGTTGCGCCACATCCTGACCGAATCGTCTGCGCTGCTGGGGATCACCGACTCCGCGCACCTGAACGCGCTACCACCGCATCGGTGGATCGACGTCGCCGCCGTTCCCGAAGACCCGCTCCGCGACTGCCCACTCCCGGAACAGTCGGTCGATCACCTCGCCTACGTGATCTACACGTCGGGTTCGACGGGCGTCCCCAAAGGCGTTGCCGTCACCCATCGAGGCCTGCACAACAACCTCGTCGACCACCGCGCACGCCTGGGTCACGGTGACAACGCCCGCATTCTGGCGGTCTCGTCCCCCACGTTCGACGCGTGCGTGGGAGAGCTGCTGATCGCGCTGGCTCTGCAGGCGCCGTTGATCGTGGCGCCTCCCAGCGTCTTCGGCGGTGACGCGCTGGCTGCGTTGATCGCGCAGCACCACGTCACCCACGCCATGCTGACGCCCAGCGCCCTGAACACCCTGGACCCGAAGTCGGACAACGACCTTCGGGTCGTTCTCAGCGTCGGTGAGGCGTGCCCACCCGACCTGGTCGCTGCCTGGTCGCGGACGCACGCGATGTTCAACGAGTACGGTCCGAGCGAAACCACCATCTGGGCCACCTCCGCTGGGCCTATGCAGCCGGGCGGCACCGTCACGATCGGCCGGCCACTCCGCGGCATCCGGACACACGCTCTCGATGCTCGGTTGGTGCCCGTACCGGTCGGGGTGACCGGCGAGCTCTACCTCGCCGGCGACCAACTGGCCCGCGGATACATCGGCCGATCCGGCGCTACCGCAGCACGATTCGTCGCAGCTCCGGGCGGATCGCGCATGTACCGCACCGGCGACCTCGTCCGGTGGACCAACGACAACACCCTTCTGTACCTGGGCCGCAGCGACTTCCAGGTCAAAGTGCGCGGCCTGCGCATCGAGCTCGGCGAAATCGACAGCGCGCTGCGCCGAGACCCGGCCGTGCAGCAGGCGGTCACGGCGGTGGTGGACGAGCAGCTCGTCTCCTACGTCGTCGGAACCAACGTGGACAGTGAGCGTCTCGCCACCTCGCTCGGCGCAGTGCTTCCCCGCTACATGGTTCCGACCCGCATCGTCGAACTGTCGGCCCTGCCGACGACCACGTCCGGGAAGGTGGACCGCCGCGCACTCCCGGCTCCCCTACCGATGACCTCGGAGTTCCGGGCCCCGAGCACCGACACCGAACGAATCGTCGCCGACTGTATCGCCGAAATCGTCGGCAGCACGCAGATCGGACTCGACGACGACTTCTTCCAGCTCGGCGGAAACTCCCTCAGCGCAACCAGACTGGCCGCGAGACTCACCGCCGCGACGTCGACGGCCGTCCCGGTCAGAACCGTGTTCGACGCACCTCGCGTCGTCGATCTGGCTCGGGCCGTGGACGCGATGACCGGGTCGACGACGCGAATCGCCCTGACGTCCGGGCAGCGCCCCGACCCTGTTCCGCTGTCGTTCAGCCAGGAGCGCATGTGGTTCCTGAATCGGTTCGACCGCAGCGGCGGCGCCTACGTGATTCCTCTCGCGCTGCGGCTGACCGGCGAACTCGACACCGACGCACTCGATCTCGCGCTTCACGACGTCGTGACGCGGCACGAGGTGCTGCGCACGGTCTATCCGGAGTCGGACGACGGGGTTCGGCAACTGGTCCGAACGGCCGAGGACGTCCCGCGCACGATTCGACGCGTCGGGCAGGATCCGCGCGAGGTGATCCGTGAGCTCACGGCGGATCCCTTCGACGTCCGCTCGGACGCTCCGATCCGGACCGCAATCGTAGAAATCGATGCCACGCAGCATGTTCTGGTGGTCGTGCTCCATCACATCGCCGCCGACGGATGGTCGTTGGCGCCGTTGACCCGAGATGTCGTCGCTGCCTACGATGCGCGCCGCACCGGCACCGGATCCGCCCCGGCACCGCTCCCGGTCCAGTACGCAGATTTCGCGGTGTGGCAGCGCACGACTCTCGGCGACCCGGCCGACCAGCACTCCGTTCTCGGCTCGCAACTGTCCTACTGGCGAGACCGACTCGCCGGTCTCGAGCCCGATCTCGACCTGCCCACGGACCGCCCCCGCCCGGCCGCACCGTCGTTCGCCGGTGACCGCGTCCGTCTCGACATCGACCTCGACACCGCATCGGCCCTGCGGGATCTGGCCGCGGAACACCAGGCGACGCTGTTCATGGTGGTGCGTGCGGCCTTCGCGCTGGCGCTCTCGCGCTGGTCGGGTACCACCGACATCGTCGTCGGAACGGCCGTGGCGGGCCGCACCGCGCCGGAGCTGGACGACCTGGTCGGAATGTTCGTCAACACCGTGGTCCTCCGCACCACGATCGACGACGCGACGTCGTTCGAGACCATGCTGTCCGACGCTCGCGCCGACACCCTGAGCGCGTTCGAGCACGCGGACCTTCCTTTCGAGGTGCTCGTCGACGCGCTCGACATCCGCCGGGACACCGCGCGCCACCCCCTCGTGCAGGTCATGATCGCGTTTCAGAACACCACCGAAGCACGTCTCGACGTCGCCGGACTGGGCGTCGAGCCCATCGACGCCGGCAGCGCGGCAGCGGTGTTCGACCTCGTCCTCGACGTCGTCGATCGGCCGTCGGGCGCACTCGAGGCGTCCGTGACCTACGCCAGGGACCTGTTCGACCGCGGCAGCATCGAACGGTTCACGACGATGCTGGGCCGTGTCCTGACGGCCGTGGCGCAGAAACCGTACATCCCGGCGTACGACATCGACGTGATGACGCCGGCAGAACGCGCCGATCTCCTCGGGCGGAGTGGAGGCGCGTCGAGAGCGCCGAAGACGCTGCGCGACATCCTCTCCGACGCGGCCCGGGCCACTCCTTCGGGACTCGCCGTCGTCACGGCCGACGTAACCCTCACCTACGCAGAGCTCGACACCCGGTCCGACGGCCTCGCGCGCGCACTGGTTCGACGCGGCGCCGGCCCCGAGACCGTGGTGGCCGTGGCGCTCCCGCGATCCGTCGACTACGTCGTCGCCCTGTGGGCGGTGACGAAGACCGGTGCTGCGTTCGTGCCTCTCGACCCCACCCATCCGGCCGAGCGGATACAGCACATCCTCACCGAAACCGGTGCTGTCCTGGGTGTCTCGACGGCCGACGCCGTTCTGCCGAGTATCGAGTGGATACGTCCGGATGCATCCGACACGACGGGAACCGTGGCAGGAACGGTCCACGTCGACCAGCTCGCGTACGTCGTCTACACCTCCGGGTCGACCGGGACGCCCAAGGGCGTCGCCGTCACCCATCGAGGCCTCCACAACACGGTCACCGATCTCCGCGCACGCCTCCCTCGAGGCGACGACGCCCGCGTGCTCGCCGTGGCCTCGCCGACGTTCGACGCGTCGATCGGGGAGCTTCTGATGGCCGTCGCCCTAGCGGCGCCGCTCGTCATCGCACCACCGATGGTGTTCGCCGCCGGCGCGCTCGCACAGCTTCTGCACGACCATGCGGTCACCCACGCCATGCTCACACCGCGCGCACTCGAAACACTCGATCCTGCTGCGCACGAGGGGCTTCGGGTGGTTCTGAGCGTCGGCGAGGAATGCCCTCCGGAACTGGCAGAGGCCTGGGCGCCGGGGCGTGCGCTCTTCAACGAGTACGGGCCCAGCGAGACCACGATCTGGGGATCCTCGGCCGGACCACTCGATCCGGCGGCCTCGATCACCATCGGCCGACCGGTGCGCGGTCTGCACGCGTGGGTGCTCGATCGGCGTCTCGAGCCCGTGCCTGTCGGGGTGACCGGCGAGTTGTACCTCTCGGGCGACCAACTCGCCCGCGGGTACATCGGCGCCGCGGCGCAGACCGCCGGTCGGTTCGTCGCAACGCCGTCCTTCGCCCCGGCCGGCACCCGCATGTACAGAACGGGCGACCTGGTGCGGTGGACCGACGACGGCACCCTGAAGTATTTGGGGCGCAGCGATTTCCAGGTCAAGCTCCGCGGCCTGCGTATCGAGCTCGGCGAGATCGACAGCGTCCTGCGCTCGGACGCGTCGGTTCGGCGGTCCGTCACCGTGGTCCGAGACGATCGCTTGGTCTCCTACGTCGTCGGACACGACATCGACACCGATCACCTGACCTCCCGGGCGGCGGCGCGACTTCCGCGCTACATGGTGCCCGCACAGATCGTCGTGCTAGACGATCTCCCGACCACCACGTCGGGCAAGCTCGACCGCCGAGCGCTACCCACCCCGAGCACACCGGCCACCCGGTTCCGTGCGCCGGTCTCGCCGACGGAGAAGGCCGTCGCCACGGCGATCGCCGATGTCCTGTCACTGGACGGGGACCGAATCGGTCTGCACGACAACTTCTTCGCTCTGGGCGGCAACTCCCTGTCGGCGACGCAGGTGGCGTCGCGACTGGCCGCGACGCAGGGGGTCGAGGTGCCGTTGCGGGCACTCTTCGACGCAGCCGACGTGGCCGAGCTCGCCGCGATCCTCGACAACAGCCCATCGGCTGGTCGGACTGCGCCGGCCCCGTCGAGTCGGCCGGAGCACCCGCCACTGTCGTTCGCCCAGCAGCGCATGTGGTTCGTGAACCGATTCGACCGCGGCGCATCGGGTTACACCGTTCCCCTCGCACTGAGACTGGTCGGCGATCTCGACATCGAGGTCCTCGGAGCCGCCATCGGTGACACCGTCGCTCGTCACGAAGTGCTCAGGACGGTCTACCCCGATCGATCCGGTGAGCCCTACCAGAAGGTTCTGGAACCGCCAGTGGTGCAGATGTCCCCGGTGCCGGTCACTCCCGATACCGTCGGCGCCGAAGTCGAGACATTCGTCGGCGCCGCACTCGATGTCACCACCGACAGCCCGCTGCGCGCGACCGTCCTGGCCCTCGGCCCAGACGATCACGTACTGGTGATCGCGGTTCACCACATTGCCGCCGACGGCTGGTCGATGTCACCGTTGGCCCGCGATCTGCTCGAGTGCTACCGCGCACGCATCACCGGCACCGCGCCCGATCTCGAGCCACTTCCGCTGCAGTACATCGACTTCGCGCTGTGGCAGAGGCGCGTCCTCGGTGACCGGAACGACCCGAGCTCACGTGCCGCGCGTGACCTCGACTATTGGACCACCCGTCTGGCCGACCTTCCCCTCGCCATGGACCTCCCGACGATCCGTCCTCGCACCGACCGGCCGTCGCACCGCAGTGGGCGCGTACCGGTGACGGTGGGCGCCGACCTCACGTCCGCACTCCGCCGGCTCGCCGCACGGTCCGACGCCACACTGTTCATGGTCGTCCACGCCGCTCTGGCCGTCACCCTCGCGCGGTGGTCGGCGAGTACGGACGTGGTGGTCGGCACGCCCACGGCCGGTCGGAGCGACCCCGCTCTCGACAACCTCGTGGGAATGTTCGTCGGCACGGTGGTACTGCGCACCACTGTCGATGTCGCGGAACCGTTCTCGGCCCTTCTGGACCGGTCGCGCCGGGCCACACTCGACGATCTCGCCCACGCGGACGTGCCGTTCGAGCACATCGTCGACGCGCTCGACCCGGTACGCAGCGCCGCCCATCACCCGTTGTTCCAGGTGATGCTGGCGTTCCAGAACTTCGACATGCCCGAACTGCAACTTCCGGGGCTCACGGTGACGCCGATCGACGCCGACACGGGTTCGACACGGTTCGACCTCACCCTCGATCTGGCCGAACGCGACGCAGCGCTCGGCGGTGCGCTGACCTACGCCGCCGATCTGTTCGACCGCGACACGATCGAACGCCTGGCGGGTCACCTGATCTCGGTTCTCGCCAGCATTGCGGCACAACCGGATCGCGTGGTGGGCGACATCGAGCTCGTCACGGGCGCCGAGCGTGCGTCGCTCCTGAACCGGACCGGTGGGCCCCCCGAGCCACCCGAGACCCTCCCGAAGATTCTCACCGACATCGCGGCGCAAAGCCCCGATACCGTCGCCGTCGTCGACGGTGATCGCACACTCACCTATGCCGAACTCGATGCGCGATCGAACCGGCTGGCGCGCGCGCTGATTCGCGCCGGCGCCGGTCCCGACGTCGTCGTCGCAACCGCCATGACGCGCTCCCTGGAGTACATCCTCGCGGTATGGTCCATCAGCAAAGCCGGTGCCGCCTTGCTGCCACTCGATCCGGGCCTCCCCGAAGCCCGCCTCGACCTCGTGCTCGACGAGTCGTCTGCGCTGCTGGGCTTGACGGTCGACGCCCTCAGGCCGGACGAGGGCGACTTCTGGTGGAGTCTCGACGACCCGGACGTCGTTCGCCGACTCGGTGAGATGACCGACGGTCCGATCTCTGCCGACGAGCCGGCCGCGCCGCTGCATCCGGCTCACCTCGCCTACGTGCTCTACACGTCCGGCTCGACGGGACGGCCCAAAGGTGTTGCCGTCAGCCACATCGGCCTGACGACCGCGATCTCGTTCCACCGCGCACGCTGGACCCGGCCCGCCGAGCCGCGGGTGGTGGCCGCCTGCGCCACGACCTTCGACTCCAGTATCGGCGAGATGATCGTCGCCCTCGGACTGCGTGGGACACTCGTGATCGCACCGCCGACGGTGTTCGGCGGGCACGAACTGAATGCTCTTCTTCGCGAGCAGTCGATCACGCACATGGTCATCACCCCGCGCGCCCTGGACACGGTCGACCCGACCGGCCTCGACGACCTCGAGGTCGTCATCAGTGCCGGTGAAGCCGTCCCACCCGAGGTGGTGTCCCGGTGGGCTCCGAACCGGTTGCTGTTCAACGACTACGGCCCCACAGAGACGACGGTGTGGGGGAGCGTGTCCGCGCCCTTGCACCCCGACGAGCGCGTCACCATCGGCACGCCGGTGGGGGGACTGCGAGCCATGGTGCTCGATTCGCGTCTCGAACCCGTCCCCGTCGACGTCGTCGGTGAGCTTTACCTCTCCGGACCTCAACTCGCGCGCGGGTATGCCCATCGATCCGCCTTGACAGCCGAACGGTTCGTCGCCGCGGTGCACGGTGACCCCGGTATGCGGATGTACCGGACCGGAGACCTCGTTCGGTGGGACACGCACGGCAACCTGATCTACCTGGGTCGCAGTGACTTCCAGGTCAAGATTCGCGGGCAACGTATCGAGCTCGGAGAGATCGACGCCGTTCTCGCCGCCCATAGCGGGGTGACCAAGGCCGCGACGATCGTCCATCACGACAGCGCCGGTGATCGGCTCGTGTCCTACGTGACGCCGTCTGCCCCGGACGCTCTCGACACCTTCGCTCTCGCCGGTGCAGCCCGAGAATCACTGCCGCAGTTCATGGTCCCTGCCCAGATCATCGTCTTGGACGAACTGCCGTTGACCACGTCGGGCAAACTCGATCGGCATCGTCTTCCCGCGCCGACGGCGACCACCGCGCCGTTCCGCGCACCGGTGACGGCCGACGAGCGCGCCGTTGCCGATGCCGTGGCCGACGTCCTCGGTCTCGATCGAGCATCGATCGGGCTCGACGACGACTTCTTCGCGCTCGGCGGAAATTCGCTCGCCGCAACACGACTGGCTGCCCAGATCCGCGAATCGACGGCAGCGGACGTCCCGCTCCGCGCGATCTTCACACGAGGCTCCGTCGAGCAGCTGGCCGCGGAGCTCACCACGTCCGACTCACGATGGCCGACCGTCACACCGCTCACCAGCGTCGGCACCGGGACCCCGGTGTTCTGCATTCATCCACTGCTCGGACTTGCCTGGCCCTACATCGACTTCGCCGGTCGGATCGGCGACGAACGCACGGTCTTCGGTGTGCACTCGCCGGCTCTGACCGATGTCGACTTCGAACCACACACGATGCGCGAGTTGACCTCTCGGTACATCGGGGAGATCCGCGCGGTGCACCCGGACGGGCCGTTCCACCTGGTCGGGTGGTCCGTGGGCGGCATTCTCGCGCACGCGATCGCCGAGCACCTGGCGGCCGACGGGTTGCCCGACGATGTTGCGTCACTGACCCTCGTCGACCCGGTCCACAGCATCACCCCCGGCGACGACATCAAGACGCACCAGTTCGAGACGCTGTTCGGTATGCCCGCGACCCCCGAGACCATCGACGGCATCGACACCCTCCCGATCGAACGCGTACGCGAACTCTGGAGCTCGATGGGCGGCGACGTGCTGCCGTTGGCGGTCGAACAGACCGTTCGTGTCACCCGAGCGATGGTGCGCGTCTACCGACTGGCCGACGCGTACGTCCCCCGCCCCTGGGCCGGACCCGTCCTCTTCGTCGACTCCGAGAACACCACCGCGAAATTCGGTCCCGTCTCGGACTTCTGGGCGCCGTACTGCACCGGGCCGACGTCCGTCACCTCCGTGACAGCGCCGCACGGCGAACTCATGACGCCGGCGGCGGTCGACGAGATGGCGCCCGCCGTACGCCGATGGATCAGCGAACGGGACCGCTAGCGGCCCGTGTACGTGGCCTTGCCCGGCCCCACCTCGAGGAAACTCTGCACGGCGCCCTTGAGGTCCTCGGTCTCGAAGAGCGCGCCGGACACCGCGGAGGTGATCGAATCGGCATGTCGCACACCGCCCGAGCGCCACGCGCCGATGATCTCCTTGGTCGCGGCGTGCGCCTTCGTCGGACCGTCGGCGAGACGCGTGGCCAGCGCACGTGCGGCGGTGTCGACGTCCTCGTGGATCTGGTTGACGACGCCCCACTCGAGCATCGTCGCCGCGTCGTACAGGTCGCCCGTCATGACGAACTCGCGCGCCCGCCCGGACCCGGCACGCTCGGCCATGCGCTGCGGTCCGCCCATCGAAGGAGTGAGTCCCACAACGGTTTCCACGAGCCCGAACTTCGCCTTCGGTGCGGCCAGGATGATGTCGCACGCCAAGGCGATCTCGAGCGCCGCGGTCAAGGTGAGCCCGTGCGCGGCGTAGACGACCGGGCAGGGCAGGTCTTCGAGGGGGTGGGCGATCTGGGCGAACATGTCTTCCCAGAGCGCGGTGCCCTCGGCCTCGGTGAGGCCGTCGAAGACGTGGACGTCGACGCCGCCGGAGACCACCTTGCCCTCGGCCCGCAGGAGCACGGCGCGGGGCGGATCCGCGGTGAGCGACGCGATGTTGTCGATCACCGAGTCGAACATGGCCTGGTCGAACAGGTTCAGGCCACCGTCGGCGAAAGTCAGGATGGCGACTTCGGCGCCGGCGTCGGTGGTGATGCGTTCGAGTCGGGTGGGTTGCAGCGTCATGTCGATCAGCTTCTCACGCCCGGGTCGGAGTCGATATCGCGCTCAGGGCTTCGTCGACCGACGAGTCGAACACGGCGAGGTCGTCCGGATCCGGGCCGGCTGCCTCGACCGTGCGCCGCAACGCGACCAGCTTGGCGCGAACGCGTGCCCGCACGTCCTCGTGGACGGTCGCGGTGCCGATTCGCCGTGCCAGTCGGATGACCGCGTCGACGGCGACGGGGTCGTTCTCGACGCAGACCCGAACGGCGTCGAACACGTCGTCGACCAGTTCGACCACAGGAACCCGTGTCACGGTGAGCCGGACCGTGCCCGAGGAATCGGTGCGCCCCGTGAGCGGCAGCGGACGGCGCGAGAGTGGAACGAGACCCACGGCCAGCTCGTCGAGAGCGTTCCGAGCGGTGTACGGATCGTTGGTGCTCGGAGACAGGGCACGGACGGCCATCTCGGTGAGCTGCTGCACGGCGAACGTCACATCCTGGCGAGGAGTGCGACTGTCTCCCAACCGCACTGCGCTCAGCACCGCCGCAGCCAGGTCCGGTGTCGACACCACAGCCATCGGTTCACCGGCCACCAGATGGTGACCGGCCCTGATCCGAAGCTCGACGACGCCACCGTGTTCGGTGGCCGCGGCCAGCAGTCCGTCCTCGTCGATCGAGACGACGAAACCCGACTCTTCCGACACGACCTCGAACATGGAGGCACGGTCCAACTCGGGAGCTGCGACGCAATTGCCGGAAACCTCTGCAGGATAGAGCAATTCGATTGCATCGACCATTTCGCGTCGAACGCGCGCGGAGAGCGTCGACACCTGGATCGAGTTGGCGATGTGATGAATGAAATACACGAGCACCGCGACGTCGAGAACAGCGAGCACCACCGCCACGTTGACCGCGATGTCCGGGACGAACGCGATGTGATCGTCCGCCGCCGATCGAATGGAGCGGAGAACGATGAGCGAATAGAGGAACGTCGCCCCGAACAATCCCAGGACGAATTGGTTGCCTCGGTCGGCCATGAAGTTGCGCACGAGCCGCGGGCCGTACGTCGAACTTGCCGTCGCAAGAACGGAAATGGTGATGGAGAACGATGTGGCGGCCACACCGAGCATCGATCCACCGATCGCGCCCAGAATGTCTCGGCTCCCGCTTGCTCCGACGCGATACAGCAACGCGCCCCACGCCCCGAAATCCGTTCCGGACAGCCGTCTGTCGACGGTGATCAGGCCCTGCGCGAGGAGGACGGCCGCCAGACCCAGAACCGCAGGGAGGAACCAGAACGTGTCACGTGCACGGAGGAGGGCTGAGCGGATGGAGGCCATGTGACTCACAGTGCCAGGCTCGACCCGCCCCCACGAGTGAGGGTGGAGCGGCGGCCCGCGCTACACCGTCGCCTTCGCGTCGACCGGCGCGGCCGACGCCGTCCCTGCGTGATTGCCGAACGCCGGCCGCGCGTAGAACGCACACGCGATCGCACCGACCACCAGCACAGCGGCCGGGAGGTAGAGCGACTGCGCCAGTGCCGAACTGAACGCGTCGGCAATGACGGCGGGCACGCGACCCGACTGAATCTCCGCACCCGCGCCGGAGGCCTGAACGGGCAGTTCGGCGGCGATGCGGTTCTGCATCAGGACGCCGATGCCGGCGCTGCCGAGGACGGAACCGAACATTCTGGTGGTGTTGTAGACGCCCGAGCCGGCGCCGGCCTGACTCAGCGGCAGGTTCCGAGTTGCCGTGGCACCGAGCGGCGACCAGATCATGGCGTTCGCGACACCCATCACGGCGACGGGCACCAGCAACTGCCAGATCGGTGACGCGGGGGTCATCACCTGCGTGAGCCACACCAGCGTGATCGCGAGAAGCAGCAGACCCG
This sequence comes from Rhodococcus sp. 320_ES, assembly GCF_059691855.1. Taxonomy (NCBI): domain Bacteria; kingdom Bacillati; phylum Actinomycetota; class Actinomycetes; order Mycobacteriales; family Nocardiaceae; genus Rhodococcus; species Rhodococcus sp. 320_ES. Next base: position 223,463 of record NZ_JCAWAG010000004.1, read on the forward strand.
TGCCCGCGATGTAGCGCGGGTGCACCCGGTCGACCTGCTTGCCGACGATCGGTGCGAGGACACCGGTCAACACGGCCATCGGGATGAAGGTCAGCGCTGCACGAGTCGGGGACAGTCCGGTTCCGCTCTGCAGAAAGAGCATGACCGGCAACATCATTCCCGACATTGCGAAGCCCATCGTGGCGATGGCCAGACTCGAGATCGAGAAATTGCGGTCCTTGAACAAGCCGAGCGGAACCAGTGGCTCCTTCGTGTTGCGGGCCTGCCACACGATGAACGCTGCGAAGACCACGAGGCCCAACCCGATCGAGGTCCAGATCCAGGCGTTCCAGTCGTGCTTCTGTCCCTCCTGAATACCGAAGACGAGGAAGAACAGGCCGACGGCGCTGAGCACGACGCCGAGGATGTCGAAGGTGTGCTCGTTCGTCGGCAACGTCGGCACGAACTTCAGTGCCAGAACGACCGCGATGATGCCGACGGGGATGTTGATGAAGAAGATCCACTCCCACCCCAGCGAGTCGACGAGGACGCCGCCGAGCAGCGGGCCGACGAGGGTGGCGACGCCGGCGACGGCGCCCCAGACGCCCATGGCCGTTCCGCGCTTGTCCTTGGGGAAGATGCGGGTGATCACGGCCATGGTCTGCGGCGTGATCATCGCGGCGCCGATGCCCTGCACGGCGCGCGCGGCGATCAACATCTCGATGGAGCCGGACAGACCGCACCAGAGCGACGCGAGGGTGAAGACGATCAGGCCGCCGATGTAGAGGTTCTTGGGACCGAAGCGGTCACCGAGACGCCCGGTGACGAGCAGCGGCACCGCGTAGGCGAGGAGGTAGGCGCTGGTGACCCAGATGACGTTGTCGATGCCGGTGTTCAGGCCGGTCAGGATGGCGGGCTGCGCGACGGCCACGATGGTGGTGTCCACGAGAATCATGAAGAAGCCCAGGCAGAGGACCCATAGTGAGAGCCACGGACTGGTCTGCGGCGCGGCGGCGGTGGTGGGAGTGGTCATCGAAGTCCTTCGGTGAGGGTGGTGGGGAGGCTGTGGGGTTGCCAGTCGAGTGCGCCGCTGTCGATGTCGCGCACGAAAGCACGCAGCCACGACAGTTCCGCGGTGCGCATGGCGAGGGTGTACTCGAGTCCGACGTAGTAGATGCGCTTGGGACCGACCGACTCGCCGATGAGTCGAAGCTCGTCGTGATCCTTCTGCAGCAACTCGATGCGGTTCTTCAGTAGTTCGGACGCGGCCTCGGCGCTGAGGTTGTGCGCCTCGGACAGGGCGAGGGTGAACTGCGGGTATTCCTCGGACGGCTGAGCGAGCAGCTCGGCAAGACGTTCTCGCAGTGCATCTTTGCCCGCGTCGGTGACCTCGTACGTGGTGCGCTCGGGGCGGTTGCCGTCGCGGTCCGTGCCCACGGAGGCCACCAGTTCGCGCTCGGCCAGGCGATCGACCGTGTGGTAGAGGGAGCCCGGCCGAATCTTGAGCAGTCGGTCTTCCTTGCGGGCGATCAACAGTTGATACATCTCGTACGGGTGCATGGCCCGTTCGAACAGCAGGGCGAGTACAGCAATGCCCATGGGCGTCAGTGCGGTGATTCCCGACCGGCCTTCGGCCTGCCCGCCGATCCCAGCCACGACTCACCTCCCAATTCGGACAAAATGCCCCATGTCGAATATTCCACATGGAATATACGACGCGGAGTACACGCCGTGCAAGGTGTCCCGTTAGCGTTGAGGGGTGAATTCGCACCAGATCGACATCGTTCGACTTGCCTGGGCGCGCGCACTGGGGCTGCCCGACGACGCGTTCCTCGAACCGCGCACGCGGGTGGTGGCCGAGGAGGACGACGCCGACACCATCGACTTCGTCGTGCTCGACGGCCGCAGCGCCCTGACCGGTCCGTCGTGGGCGATCTCCCGAGCCGACGGCGTCAGCAACGAGACACTCGCGACGCGCGACGGCATTCGCGCCCTCGCGGGCAGCCGCGCCGGCCGGTGCGCCGGGCCGACGACCCTTGCCTACGCCGACGAGGTGCGCGGAGACGTGAGCCAGGAAAGCCCCCTCATCTCGCACGACCTCGATCACGTTCTGGCGCTGGAAGCAGCGGTGCCTCCGGACGACGCGGCCGAGGCGGACATCACGCGCAAGCGAAACTGGTTCACCGTGATGGACGACGCCGAGGGCGAGGAGTCGGCGCGTCCCGTCTCCAGCGCCGGATACGTCGAGTTCCACGGCTTCGTCGCCGACATGGGAGTGCTCACGGCAGCGGATCGTCGACGACGCGGATTCGGCTTCACCGCAGCACGATTGGCGACGAACGACGCCATCGACGCCGGCCTGGTTCCGCAATGGCAGGCGCACGTGGACAACCTCGCCGGGCGCTTGCTGGGTGAGGCCCTCGGCTACACCGAGCTCGGCATCCGAACGCAGGTCACGCTCACCAGTACCGTGGAGACATGAGCAACGAAGGTTCGTACGTCGAAGAAGACGAGTTCAACCGCGACACCAACTACATCGAGGACCGCATCACCGCGGACTCGGGAGCGACGTGGCCCGTCGAACCGAACCGCTATCGGCTGGTCGTCGCCCGCGCCTGCCCCTGGGCCAACCGCGCCATCATCGTGCGCCGGCTCCTCGGGCTCGAAGACGTTATCTCCATGGGCATCTGCGGTCCGACGCACGACAAGCGAAGCTGGACCTTCGATCTCGATCCCGACGGACTCGACCCGGTCCTGAAGATTCCCCGGATCCAGGACGCCTACTTCGCCCGCTTCCCCGACTATCCCCGCGGCATCACCGTTCCCGCGATGGTCGAGGTCGAGAGCGGCAAGGTGGTCACCAACGACTATCCGCAGATGACACTCGATTTCTCGACCGAGTGGACGCAGTACCACCGCGACGGCGCACCCGACCTCTACCCCGAGGCGCTGCGCAGCGAGATCGACGAAGTCGCCGAACTGGTGTTCACCGACGTCAACAACGGCGTCTACCGCTGCGGGTTCGCGGGATCGCAGGAGGCATACGAGAAGGCCTACGACCAACTGTTCGGGCGGCTCGACTGGCTCGAGGAGCGACTGTCACGACAGCGATTCCTGGTGGGCGACACCATCACCGAAGCCGACGTGCGACTGTTCACCACCCTCGCCCGCTTCGACGCCGTCTACCACGGGCACTTCAAGTGCAACCGCAGCAAGCTGATCGAGATGCCGGCGCTGTGGGGCTACGCCCGAGACCTGTTCCAGACTCCCGGTTTCGGTGACACCACCGATTTCGTCCAGATCAAGCAGCACTACTACATCGTGCACAAGGACATCAATCCGACGCAGATCGTGCCCAAGGGCCCGGACCTGTCGAACTGGCTTTCCCCGCACGGCCGAGAGGCGTTGGGCGGCAGGCCGTTCGGAGACGGAACGCCTCCGCCGCCGCCGAAGGAGTCGGAGACGGTTCCCGCAGATCACTCGGCCTGACCCCTGCTGTGCGCGATTTCATGCCCTCCAGGGCATGAAATCGCGCACAGCGGTCAGGGCCTCGCCGTGAGAATTCTCGGGCCGTCCTCGGTGACCGCGACGGTGTGTTCCCAATGGGCACTGCGGGTTCCGTCGGTGGTGACCACGGTCCACCCGTCGTCGAGAACGTCGGTCTCGTAGGTTCCGAGGGTCAGCATGGGCTCGATGGCCAGCGTCGAACCCACCACCAGTTCGGGACCCTTTCCCGGTGCACCTTCGTTCGCGAGGAACGGATCCATGTGCATCTCGCGGCCGATCCCATGGCCGCCGTACCCGTCCACGATTCCGTACGAGCGTCCGTGCGCCTTCTCGGCAGCGTGCGTGCCCTGCTCGATGGCGTGGGAGACGTCCGTCAACCGATTTCCCGGCAGCATCGCTGCGATGCCGGCTTCCATCGACAACCGCGTCGCCTCGCTGAGCAGTGCGTCGGCCTCGATGATGTCGCCGACTCCGAACGTCCACGCCGAATCGCCGTGCCACCCGTCGAGGATCGCACCGCAGTCGATGGACACGAGATCACCGTCGGCAAGGACCACGGACGAGCTCGGAATCCCGTGCACCACAACTTCGTTCACCGAGCTGCAAATGCTGCCGGTGAATCCGTGGTAGCCGAGGAACGACGGCACCGCGCCCGCATCACGAATGACGGACTCGGCAACCTGGTCGAGTTCGAGCGTCGAGACGCCGGGCTTCGCGTGTTCCCTGACCGCGACCAGAGCCCGGCCGACGATCTCGCCCGCCGCGGCCATGGCGTCCAGCTCGCCCGCAGTCTTGAACGGGACGACCTTGCGCTTACGTCCGAAACCCATGCTTACTTGATCGCGTCGAGCACAGTCCGGTTGACCTCGTCGACGTCGCCCTCGGCGTCGATGGTCACCAGGCGGCCGTGATCCTTGTAGTAGTCGAGCAACGGAGCCGTCTCGGCGCGGTAGACCTTCATGCGGTTGCGAATGACGTCTTCGGTGTCGTCCTCACGACCACGCGCCAGCATCCGCTCCACCACCACGTCCTCGTCGATGACGAACGAGACGACGGCGTCGAGCTTCTGGTCCATGTCGGCCAGGATCTCCGTCAGCGAATCGGCCTGACCGACCGACCGCGGGAAACCGTCGAGGATGAAGCCGCCGGTGGCGTCGGGCTCGGAGACGCGGCTGCGCACCATGTCCACGGTCAACTCGCTGGGGACCAGATCGCCCGCGTCGAGGTACTTCTTCGCTTCGATTCCGAGCGGCGTGGACTCGCCGATGTTCGCGCGGAAGAGGTCTCCGGTCGACACGTGCGGGATGCCCAGCTTCTCGGACAGGAGCTTGGCTTGGGTGCCCTTGCCGGCACCGGGAGGACCGAGGAGAACGAGTCTCACTTGAGGAACCCTTCGTAGTTGCGCTGCATGAGCTGACTCTCGATCTGCTTCACCGTGTCCAGGCCGACGCTCACCATGATGAGCACGGCCGTGCCGCCGAACGGCAGGTTCTGCGCGGCGCCACCGGAACTACCGATGTCGAGGAACAGGTTCGGGAGAACAGCGATGGTGCCGAGGTAGATGGCTCCGGGCAGCGTGATGCGACTGAGAACGAAATTCAGGTAGTCGGCCGTGGGTTGACCCGGCCGGATACCCGGAATGAAGCCGCCGAACTTCTTCATCTCGTCGGCACGTTCTTCGGGGTTGAACGTGATGGCGACGTAGAAGTAGGTGAAGAAGACGATCAGGCCGAAGTAGATGAGGATGTACACCGGGTTGGCCGGGTTCACCAGATACGTGTTGATGGCCCTCTGCCACCAGCTCGGGTCCGCCGCCGTGGTTGCGTTGGTGAGCTGGGCTATGAGGTTCGGCAGATACAGCAGCGACGACGCGAAGATCACCGGGATGACGCCGGCCTGGTTGACCTTCAGCGGGAGATACGTCGACGATCCGCCGTACATCTTCCGGCCGACCATGCGCTTGGCGTACTGCACCGGAATGCGGCGCTGGCCCTGCTCGACGAAGACGACACCGGCGATGATCAGCAACGCCGCCACACACACGAGGCCGAACACCAGGCCGCCGCGGCTGTCGAGGATGGACTTGCCCTCGGACGGGATGCGCGAGGCGATACCGGCGAAGATGAGCAGCGACATGCCGTTGCCGACGCCGCGCTCGGTGATGACCTCGCCGAACCACATGACCAGGGCAGCACCCGCGGTCATGACGAGCACGATGATGACGAGTCCGAAGATGGAGCTGTCGGCGATGATGTCGAGGTTGCAGCCCTGCAGCAGCTGGCCGCGCGACGCGAGAGCGACGAGACCGGTGGCCTGCAACACGGCCAGCGCGATCGACAGGTACCGCGTGTACTGCGTCATCTTCGCCTGACCGGCCTGGCCCTCCTTGCGGAGTTCCTCGAACCGCGGAATGACGACGGTCAGCAGCTGCACGATGATGCTGGCGGTGATGAAGGGCATGATGCCGATCGCGAACACCGAGAGCTGCAGAAGCGCGCCGCCGGAGAACAGGTTGATCAGCGAGTAGATACCGGCCGACGATCCGCCGGAAACCTGGTCGATGCACTGACGGACGTTGCCGTAGTCGACGCCGGGCGACGGAAGCGTCGCGCCGAAGCGGTACAGGGCGATCAGGCCGAGCGTGAAGAGGATCTTCCGCCTCAGGTCAGGAGTCCTGAGGGCCGACACGAGGGCGGAAAGCAAAGATCCTCCTGGGACGGGTATCTGAAAAGAAGTAAAGGAGCCCGGTGCGAGGCACCGGGACCGCCGTTAAGCACTCTAACAGCGGGCGATCGGCGACCGACCTGGCCAGTCGGGCGATCTACGAAAGGCAATGGCCGCAGCACGACGGTGTGGTCGTGCCGCGGCCATCAACTCACGCGGTGTTCTTACAGCTCGGTGACGGTTCCGCCGGCTGCACTGATCTTTTCCTTGGCGCTGCCGGTGAACTTGTCGGCGGTGATGTTGGCCTTCACCGAGAAGTCGCCGTCGCCCAAGATCTTGACCAGACGGTTCTTGCGCACTGCACCCTTGGCGACCAGATCGTCCTTGGAGATCTCGCCACCCTCGGGGAACAGACGCTCGATGTCGACCAGGTTCACGACCTGGTACTCGACGCGGTTGCGGTTCGTGAAGCCCTTGAGCTTGGGAAGCCGCATGTGCAGCGGCATCTGTCCACCCTCGAAGCCGGCCGGCGTGTTCTTGCGAGCACCCGTGCCCTTCGTACCGCGACCACCGGTCTTGCCTCGCTTGCCGCCTTCACCGCGACCGACGCGGATCTTGGCGCTCTTCGAACCCGGAGCCGGGCGAAGGTGATGCAGTTTGATGGTCATTTGGTGACCTCCTCAACGGTGACGAGGTGACGCACCACGTTGATCAGACCGCGGTTCTGCTCGTTGTCCTCGCGAGTCACCGTCTGGCGGATCTTCTTGAGGCCCAACGTACGCAGGCTGTCGCGTTGGTTCTTCTTCTGACCGATGGAGCTCTTGATCTGGGTAACTTTCAGGTCAGCCATGAGCTGCACTCCCTGCTGCTGCAGCGCGAGCGCGGAGCATGCCGGCGGGAGCAACGTCCTCGATCGGCAGGCCACGACGAGCCGCAACCTCTTCCGGACGCTGCAGAGCCTTCAGCGCTGCAACGGTTGCGTGGACGACGTTGATCGCGTTGTCGCTACCGAGCGACTTGGCGAGGATGTCGTGAACTCCGGCGCACTCCAGCACGGCGCGCACGGCGCCACCGGCGATCACACCGGTACCGGGGCTGGCCGGACGCAGCATCACGACGCCGGCCGCAGCCTCACCCTGAACGGGGTGCGTGATGGTGCTACCGATCAGCGGGACGCGGAAGAAGCTCTTGCGAGCCTCCTCGACACCCTTCTGAATGGCCGCAGGAACTTCCTTGGCCTTGCCGTAGCCGACGCCGACCAGACCATTGCCGTCACCGACGATCACGAGGGCGGTGAAGCTGAAGCGACGACCACCCTTCACGACCTTCGAGACGCGGTTGATCGCGACTACGCGTTCGAGGTTGTTCTTCTCCTGAGCGTTGCCGCCCCGAGAATCGCGACCGCCGCGACCGCCGCGATCGTTTCCGCCGCGGTTGTCACCTCCGGCCGCGTTGGGTCCTCCAGTGTTGGGTCCGGCGGGGCCGCTTCCGCCGTCACGCCGTTGACGTCCCGGCATCAGGCTGTCCTTCCGTTCGTAAGAGTCATCATCAGAACTTCAACCCGCCTTCGCGAGCCGCATCGGCGAGGGCCGCGATGCGTCCGGCGTACTTCTGGCCGCCGCGGTCGAAGACCACAGCGTCCACACCGGCAGCCTTGGCACGCTCGGCGATGAGTGCGCCGACCTTGGCGCCACGCGCCTTCTTGTCGCCGTCGAGCGCACGAACGTCGGGCTCGATGCTCGACGCCGAGGCCAGCGTGTGGCCGGCCAGGTCGTCGATCAGCTGCACGTGCAGGTGACGCGACGACCGGTTCACGACCAGCCGAGGCCGATCCGGCGTGCCGGAGACCTTCTTGCGTAGGCGGAAGTGGCGACGTGTCTTCGACAGGCGACGACGCGTGGAGACGTCCTTGCCCAGCGGGATGCGCTTCTTCTGGGTTGTTTCGGGATTGCTCATCACTTACCTGTCTTTCCGACCTTGCGGCGGATCTGCTCACCCTCGTAGCGAACGCCCTTGCCCTTGTACGGGTCCGGACGACGCAAGCGACGGATGTTGGCGGAGATCTGTCCGACCTTCTGCTTGTCGATACCCGACACCGAGAAACGGGTGGGGGTCTCGACCGTGAAGGTGATGCCGTCGGGCGCCGAGATCGGCACCGGGTGGCTGTATCCGAGAGCGAACTCGAGGTCGCTTCCCTTCAACGCCACGCGGTAGCCGACGCCGTGAATCTCCATCTTGGTGGTGTAACCGGTGGTGACACCCGTGATGAGGTTCGCGACGAGGGTGCGCGACAGTCCGTGCAGTGAGCGGCTACGACGTTCGTCGTCGGGCCGGCTGACCGAGATCGATCCGTCGTCGTTCTTGGCGACGGTGATGGGCTCGGCAATCGTGAGACTCAGTGTGCCCTTGGGGCCTTTGACCGTGACGTCCTGGCCGTCGATGGCAACATCGACGCCCGCGGGGACCGTCACAGGCAGCTTTCCGATACGCGACATAGTGGTGGCCTCCCTTACCAGACGTACGCGAGGACTTCGCCGCCGACGCCCTGCTGAGCCGCCTGGCGATCGGTGAGCAAGCCGGTGGACGTCGAAATGATCGCCACACCCAGCCCGCCGAGGACCTTGGGCAGATTGGTGGATTTTGCGTAGACACGCAGTCCGGGCTTGGACACCCGGCGGACACCGGCGAGGCTGCGCTCGCGGCTGGGTCCGTACTTGAGGTCGACGATGAGGGTCTTGCCCACCTCGGCGTCCTCGGTGCGGTACTCGGAGATGTAGCCCTCACGCTTGAGGATCTCGGCGATGTTCGCCTTGATCTTCGAGTGGGGAAGCTTCACCTCGTCGTGGTACGCCGAATTGGCGTTGCGCAGACGCGTCAAAAAGTCTGCGATCGGGTCGGTCATGGTCATGGCAGAAGTCATGGCCCTTTCTCGCAGCGGTTCCCATGCAACACGCGCGGGCTGGTGCCCCGTTCGAAGGGGCCTGGCTCGTCACATCGTGGGCCTACAGCGAAGTAACTTGTCCTGACCGGCTGTTGCAGGTCAGGGGTGGTAGCTCCTGCCAGTGCCGGGGGCACTGCCAAGTGGGTGACGCTCTACCGAGTTCGGGTGCAGCGGGTCCGCGTGCAGGCACGACGGAACCCGGGCAACCCTGCAAGTGTAGGCAATGCGCTGGTGAGGACCAAATCGGGTTGGACTGGGCGCCAACTGGCCGTCGGCCGTCGTTATTGCACGATCTGTCTCGCTTACCGAGACCGATCGTGCAGTTCTGGCCGCTGTACGCACCGCCGATTCAGAGCGAGTCCCCGCGATCCCGCACCCGGTCACCGAGGTTGGCCTTCTCGTCCCGGTCGAGCGCTTCGACGTCGATGAAGCGCGACTTCCCCATCGTCGCCCGATTGACGAAGTACGTGACCACCCACAGCGCGACGCCGAGCAGCAACATGGCGCCGGCGATGCGGTACTGAATCATCTGAGCGTCGGTGCGTGCCCAGGGGCCGACGAGAAACAAGCACAGCGTGGCGCCGGCCACCGAAACCCAGAGCGGTGCGTTGAAGCCGGTCGTCTCCTTCTTGCGCTTGAGCACGAGGTTCGCGATGTTCACCACGGCGAACACGCAGAGCAACAACAAGCCGGTGGTCCCGGAGAGTGCGCTGACCACCGAATTGCCCGACAACCGGTTGACGACCACGATCAGCACGATCGCGAGCAGCGTCGAGAAGGCGATGGCCGCCCACGGCGAACGACGTTTGGGCAGAACGGAACTGAGCCCCTTGGGCAGGATGCGCTGACGGCCGAGTCCGTAGATCAGCCGGCTGGCCATCAGCATGTTGATCAGCGCGGTGTTGGCGACCGCGAACACGGTGAGGTACGGGAAGATCTCGTCGATCGGCAGGCTGGGCGCTCCGAGCCGCACCACGTGCAGGAGGATGCCCTCGCTGCCCGAGTCGTAGTCGAGCGGAAGCACGGCGATCACCGCCACGACCACCAGAACGTAGATCAGACAGGCGATTCCAAGGCCCGACAGCATCATCTTCGGGAAGATCTTCTCGGGGTTCTTCGTCTCCTCGACCATGTTGACCGAGTCCTCGAAGCCGACCATGGCGAAGAACGCGATGGTGGTCGCGATGGTCACCGCGAGGAACCACCCCTTTTCGTTCGCGTCCTCGAAGACCACGAGGTTGGCGATATCGCCCTCCGCGCTACCACTTCCGACCGCGACGAATCCGATCACGATGACGATGGCAAGAGCCGCCATCTCGATGATCGTCAGGATCACGTTGAACTTCACCGATTCTCCGACACCGCGAAGGTTGATGGCGGCGAGCAGGCACATGAAGAGCAGGGCGACGACGAGCTGCGCGGTGTCGCCCGTCGGAACGTCGAACCACCCCACTCCGTCTGCGCTGGAGAAGGTTTCGTGCAAGCCGGCGAGCAGATTTCCGGCAACCACGTTCGACGACGTCGACGCGCTCGTGATTCCGGAGCAGATGACCGCGAACGCGACGAGGAATGTCGCGAAGTGAATGCCGAACGCCTTGTGCGTGTACAGCGCGGCCCCGGCGGCCTGCGGATACTTGCACACGAGTTCGAGGTAGGAGAACGCGGTGAGCGTCGCCACCACGAACGCGAGGATGAATGGCAGCCACGCCATTCCGCCGACGTTCTCGATCATGTCGCCGGTGACGGCGTAGACACCTGCGCCCAGGATGTCGCCGACGATGAACAGGAGCAGCAAACCGGGCCCGAGGACCCGCTTGAGCTCGGGCGACTCGGTCTTTTCTGTGTGCGCCACATCCGTCATGGGAGAGACAGTAAACCCGTCGAGCCGCGCATGCCGGGCGAACAGGACAGCCGGGTTACTTCTTCTGGCGCCGACTGCCGCCGTGCCAGTCCTCCTGCACTCCCACCTCGTCATCGGCGACACCCAGGCCTCTGAGCTGCGGCTGCTCGCGCAGACTGCGTTTGAGTTCGGCGAAGCCGGGGAATGTCGCCAGCCCGATCACGTGGTCCCAGAGCTCTGCCGCCTCGTCCTCGCTCGGCAACCGCGAGATGACCGGGCCGAAGAATGCGACGCCCTCGGGTGGCTGGAAATGCAGGATCGGCGTGCCGACGTCCTTGCCGGTCAGCGCCAGCGCGGCGTCGGTCTCGCCCTGGATCACGGTGTCCCAGCTGTCGTCGTCCAGCGCGGCGAGATGGACGTCGGGAATGCCGAGGTCGGCCAGGATCGGCGCGAGAAAGTCGGCCGTGCCGCGGAAGCCGGGGTGCTCGTCGGGGTCCGGCGGCGAGTCGAAGATCCGCGCGCCCAACGCGGAGTACAGACGCGCGACGTCCTCACGCCCGCGGTCGGCGCGCACGCTGGCGGCGGCGCGAAGCAGTCGAAGCCCAGCGGTGTGGCCGGCTTCGTACTCGGGCGGGAAATGCGCGTCGTAATCGATGTGCGAGTTGATCAATCGCAGCGAGATGAACTTCCAGTCGACCGAGTAGTCGCGCTGGGACTGCACGATGCGCACCCACTTGCTGGTCATCCAGGCGAAGGGGCACACGGGGTCGAAGTAGAAATCGATGTCGGCGGTTGGGCTGGTCATGTGAACCATGATCCTCGGAACTGCACCCAACTCGGCCGAACCGGCGGGTTTCCGCATTTCCGAACGAGTTGGGTGCAGAAAACTACCTACGAAATGCCGAAAGGCCCGAGCCATACGACTCGGGCCTTTCGAACTCTTCAGATCACCAGGAGCTCTTGTGCACTCCGGGAAGCTCGCCGCGGTGCGCCATTTCACGGACGCAGATGCGGCAGAGACCGAACTTGCGGTACACAGCGTGCGGACGGCCGCACTTCTGGCAGCGCGTGTACGCGCGAACCGCGAACTTCGGCTTCTTGTTGGCCTTGTTGATCAGTGCCTTCTTTGCCATACGCTCAGATCTCCTTGAACGGGAAGCCGAGGTGCTTGAGCAACGCGCGGCCCTCTTCGTTGTTGGTTGCCGTGGTCACGACGGTGATGTCCATGCCGCGCGGGCGGTCGATGGAGTCCACGTCGATCTCGTGGAACATCGACTGCTCGTTCAGGCCGAACGTGTAGTTGCCGTTTCCGTCGAACTGGGTGCCCGACAACCCGCGGAAGTCCCTGATGCGGGGAAGCGCGATGGAGACGAGGCGGTCGAGGAACTCCCACATACGGTCGCCACGCAGCGTGACGCGCGCGCCGATGGGCATTCCTTCGCGGAGCTTGAACTGCGCGATGGACTTGCGAGCCTTGCGGATTTCCGGCTTCTGGCCGGTGATCGCGGCGAGGTCTGCGACCGCACCGTTGATCAGCTTCGCGTCACGGGCGGCGTCGCCGACACCCATGTTCACGACGACCTTGACGACGCCGGGGATCTGCATGACGTTGTCGTAGGCGAACTCGTTGTTGAGCGCGTCCTTGATCTCGGCGCGGTAGCGCGCCTTGAGGCGAGGAGCAGTCTTCTCTTCGGTGGTTGTCATCAGATGTCCTTCCCGCTCTTACGGGAGATGCGCACGTTCTTGCCGGACTCTTCGTCGCGGCGGTAACCGATACGCGTGGGGTTGCCGTCGGAATCCACCACGGCCACGTTCGACACGTGAATGGGAGCTTCCTGGGTGACGATGCCGCCCGAGGATGCGCCGCGCTCGTTGGCGGAGACAGCGGTGTGCTTCTTGATGCGGTTGACACCCTCGACGAGGACCTTGGAGGTGTCGGGGTAGGCCTGAATGACCTTGCCCTTCGCGCCCTTGTCCTTACCGGAGATGACGAGAACCGTGTCGCCCTTGTGCACCTTCATTTACAACACCTCCGGAGCAAGCGACACGATGCGCATGAACTTCTTCTCGCGCAGCTCGCGGCCGACCGGGCCGAAGATGCGGGTTCCGCGCGGATCGTTGTCGGGCTTGATGAGCACGGCAGCGTTCTCGTCGAACTTGATGTACGAACCGTCCGGACGGCGACGTTCCTTGGTGGTACGGACGATGACCGCCTTGACGACCTCGCCCTTCTTGATGTTGCCACCGGGGATGGCGTCCTTGACGGTGGCGACGATGATGTCGCCGATCCCGGCGTAGCGGCGTGACGAACCACCGAGAACACGGATGCACAGGATTTCCTTTGCACCAGTGTTATCAGCGACGCGTACTCGCGACTCCTGCTGAATCACTCTGATCTCCTCAGACCTGGATGAAAGTACGTAGCGGATTCCGACCCGATACGCGTGGTCTGCTGCCCGGACCGGGGCGTGCTCGAAGCACGCCTCTACCGCAGGCAACCGGTCAAGTGTAGGGAACACGCCGGTGGAACACAAAATCGTCGACCGGCTAGCATTCTGCGCATTCCGGGCGACGAACCCGAGAATCCGATGCGAATTCGGAGCGGTCGCGCCACTGTGACCGTTGCCCAAGGACATTCGTGGGCAACGGGAGCCAGACCTCACTCGTCGCCGACGCACCGATCACGGGCCGCGCACCGCCCGTATGGAGGCCGCCGCATGATCGTTTCGACACCCTCGCGTCCACCCGACTGCACCTGTTGACCTCGCGGCGGCGACCGCCCGCCACCGTCGTTCTCCTGATTCTGCCGGCGCTGCTCGTTCCGAGTCTTGCGCTGGGCACCGCGTTCGGCGCCGAGCCCATTCCGGTCGCGACGGTTCTGGACGTTCTCGCCTCGCGGATCACCGGCGCCGGTTCGGTCTCTCGATCACTCGACACCATCGTCTGGGAACTGCGACTGCCGCGCACGATCCTTGCTGCCGTCGTCGGTGCGGGACTGGCCCTCGCCGGGGCCGCGATGCAAACGCTGGTGCGTAATCCACTGGCCGACCCCTATCTGCTCGGCGTCTCCTCCGGAGCCGGAGTGGGCGCAGCCGCCGTACTGACCACGGGCGCATTCGCTGCAGCCGGGGTGTGGGCGCTGTCCGCCGGCGCTCTGGTGGGCGCACTCGCGGCGGGCGCGCTCGTCCTTCTCGTGGCGCTCGCACAGGGCGGCCTCACCCCGCTGCGACTAGTGCTGACGGGAACCGTTCTGGGAGCGTCGTTCTCGTCGCTGAGCAGCTATCTGGTCTTTCGGAGCAGCGACCCGGCAGCGGCCCAGTCCGTTCTGTTCTGGCTACTGGGCTCACTCGCGGGAGCAGACCGCAGTCGCCTGCTGCTACCGACTGTCACGGTCCTGGTCTGCGGAGTCGTTCTCCTCGCCGCGTCGGGGTGGCTGGACGCATTGATGCTGGGCCCCGACTCGGCCGGCTCGCTCGGTGTTCCCGTGCGGTACCTGCGGCTTGGGCTGTTCCTCCTGCTCGCGGTACTCGTCGGCGTCCTGGTCGCGGTGTCCGGCGGGATCGGCTTCGTCGGGCTGGTGGTTCCCCACATCGCCCGTCTGCTCGTCGGTCCGACGCACAGAGTGCTGCTGCCGACGGCGGCGCTCTGCGGAGCGCTGCTTCTCGTGTGGGTGGACATCGCAACGCGAATCCTGGCTCGCCCCGCGGAGATTCCCGTCAGTGTGTTGACGGGACTGATCGGCGCACCGATCTTCCTCGTCGTCATGGGGCGTCGTCGCTATCGATTCGGCGGAGCGACGTGACCCGCCTGGTCGCGACGGGCCTGACGTGTCGCGTCGGTCGCCGTACCGTCCTGCGAGACGTCGACCTCGCCACCACCGACGGCGAGGTACTGGGCCTGGTCGGACCCAACGGCAGTGGAAAGTCGACGCTGCTGCGGACCCTCGCCGGACTCACTCGCCCGGTAGCGGGAACAGTGACCGTCGGCGACCGTGACCTGCACGGGCTCTCGGTTCGCCGCCGTGCACGCGCGGTCGCGCTTCTCACCCAGGACGAGCACCCCGACGCGGACCTCACGGCCGGCGAGGTCGTCGCTCTGGGACGCACTCCCTACCTGCCTCCCTGGGGTGCACCTCCGTCCGCGGCGATCGGCGACGCACTCGCGCGCGTCGACCTGGCCGGTTTCGCCGAGCGTCGCGTCACGGAACTGTCCGGCGGCGAGCGTCGACGGGTTCTGCTCGCGCGAGCCCTGGTGCAGGACACCGACATTCTGCTGCTGGACGAACCGACCAACCACCTCGACGTCGGGCACTCGCTGCACGTGATGGACCTGATCCGCGGTTCGGGCCGCACGGTCGTCGTCGCTCTGCACGACCTCGCGCTCGCGCGAACCCATTGCGACCGGATCGTCGTGGTGCAGGGCGGCACCACCCGTCCGGTCGCACCGCCGGCCGACGCCCTCTCCCCCTCTGTTCTCGCCGACGTGTTCGGCGTCAAGGCAACGCCCGTGATCCACCCCGACACCGGCGAAACCCACCTGCTCATCACCACCCTCGAGGACCGCACATGAAGAAGCTCGTCTCCGTCCTGCTCGTGCTCGGCCTGGCGGGCTGCACCGCCCCGGCCGCGTCCGACACCACGTCGATCTCACTCGAGAACTGCGGCGCCGAGGTCGGCTTCCCCTCGCCGGCCCAGCGAATGTTCGTCAACGACGGGAACATGGTGTCGATGGTTCTCGCGCTGGAGGCGGAGGATTCCGTGGCTGCGGTGTCGAGCATCCAGCGCGACGAAGAGACGTTGCGCCGCCACTACGGCGACGCCGTCGACTCCTTGAAGTCCGTGGCGCCGGAATATCCGTCGCGTGAAACGGTGCTGGCGCAGGACCCCGACGTGATGGTCGCCGGGTGGAACTACGGCTACAGCGAGGAGAAGAACCTCACCCCGGCATCGCTGCAGGAGGACGGCATCGCGCCCTACATCCTGACCGAGAGCTGCAGGCAGCAGGACGGGGAACGGGCTCGCGGCGTCGTTGCCCCGTGGGACGCCCTGCGTACCGATCTCACCAATCTGGGCGCCATCATCGGCCACACCGACGACGCGGGCCGCGTGGTCGCCGACCTCGACACTCGACTGGCCGCCCTCACGTCCGCGCCGAAGGCCGAGCGCCCGCCGGTGGTGTTCCTGTTCGACAGTGCCAGCGACACCGTGTACTCCAGCGGGAAGTTCGGTGCCCCGCAGGCGATCATCGACGCCGCGGGCGGAGTGAATGCGCTCGCCGACCTCGACGACACGTGGACGGCAGTGTCGTGGGAGCGAGTCGCGGCCGCGAACCCCGACGCCTTCCTCTTCGTCGACTACCCGCCGCAGACCTTCGAGGAGAAGGTGGCGCTGCTCGAAGCACGTCCCGGAATCTCCGCCATTCCCGCCGTCCGCGACCGGCGGTTCCTGAACCTGCCGTACGCGCTGTGGACCAGCGGACCGCTGAACATCGATTCGGCCGAGCAGGTTCGCGCGCAGTTCGAGGCCTGGGGGCTGGTTCCGCCGTCGGAGGTCAGGGCCCGATTCGACGATGCGGTGAGCGCCGCTGGGTAGCTCACGATCTGGCCGCATCCCGGGAAACCGTGCACACTGGACGCCGTGAAGACCCTCGCGCGCGGAGAGAACTGTCCCGCACCGTCGGACACCCTCGGTGTGACGGTGGCAGGGGCATCCGCCCTCGACGTCTCCGCCCTGTTGCTCGGCACCGACGGCAAGGTCCGATCGGACGCCGACCTCGTGTTCTTCAACAATCCGTCCGGCCCCGGAGTCCGGTATGACGGCCGGATCGTGCACGTACAGACCGCGCAGGTTCCGCCCGACGTCGAGACCATCGCCATCACCGCCAGCCTCGACGGAACCGGCCCGGCGACCTTCGCAGGAGCCGGTTTCCTGGCGATCGGTGTCGCCGACTCGAGCGGCCAGGAACTGGTGCACTTCGACATCACCGGTCTGAGCACCGAGTCGGCCGTCGTCTGCCTCGAGATCTACCGCCGCGCCGGAGCGTGGAAGATTCGCGCCGTCGGGCAGGGCTTCGACAACGGATTGGCCGGTATCGCAACGGCTTACGGAATTTCGATCGACGACGAACCGGCGCCCGCGCAGCCTGTTCACCAACCCCCACCACCGCCGGCACCGACCCAGGGAGCGCTACCCATGCAGAGCGAACTGTTCGCCCCGAACTACGCCGAGTCCAGCGCCGGGATCGGTATTCAGAAGCAGGGCAGCAAGATGGCCAAGGTCGGGATGAACGGCGAGGTCATGGCGCGCGCCGGATCGATGGTCGCCTATCAGGGCGATCTGAAATTCGAGGCCCTCGGCGCCGGCGGCATCGGAAACATCGTGCGCCAGAAGCTGTCCGGCGAGGGTGTGCCCCTCATGAAGGTCAGCGGCCGCGGCGACCTGTTCCTGGCGAACGCTGCTCAGGACGTGCACATCATCGACCTCGACGGCAGTGACGGGCTCACGATCAACGGCGCCAACGTGCTCGCGTTCGACACGACGCTGTCCTACAAGATCGGCCGAGTGCAGGGCGCGGCCATGGGCAGCAACGCCGGCCTGTTCAACTGCGTCTTCACCGGTCGCGGACGGATCGCCATCACCACCGACGGCGTTCCGGTGGTGCTGAACGTCGACCAGCCCACGTTCGCCGATCCCCAGGCAGCAGTGTGCTGGTCGTCGAGGCTGCAGACGGGCGTCAAGCGCAACGACCAACTCAACTTCGGAACCTTGATCGGCCGGAGCACCGGCGAGCGCTTCACCCTGTCGTTCTCGGGTCAGGGCTTCGTCGTCGTGCAGCCGTCCGAGGAGCCGCCGGGCGGCATGATCGGCGGAACCGGTGGTGGGCAGCAGTCCGGTGTCGGCGGCGCGCTGGGCGGTCTGCTCGGACGGTGAACCCGCCCGACGCGGCTCATTGCTCCCGCGTACGGTTTCGGGGGATGGAACCGGGCGAAATGGGGGTGCCGCCGCTGTGACCGACGTCCGTGTCGACGCGCCGCCGTGGTGGCAGCGGCTACCGCTGGACCGGGTGATCCGCCTCGACGGTGCGCCGCTGCGCGACCTCGCCGAATCCGTCGATCCCCTTCCTGCCGACGCCCCCGCTCCGTTGTTCGTCTCGCTCACCGACGGTCCGTCCTCCCAGATGGTGACCTTCGTGCTCGACGCGCTCGAGCACGCGGCGACGGACCTCGTGCCGATGTGGCTTCCGGGGTTCGACGACGGTGATCGGTCGACGCTGGCGCGTGCGGCCGCGCGGGTCCGCGCTCACGACGTCGCGGCCGGCTCGGCGCTCTACGGCCCGTACCTCGCACATCTCGTCGACGCCCGACTGGCCGAGCGGACTCCGAGCAGCGACGCGTTCGCTCGCGAGACGAGGGCGACGGAGGTCGCTCGCGTGATCGCCGCTGCGTACGGCCGATCGTCGACCGTCCTGATCCTCGACGTGCAGGACGACGCCGACCCCGACGAGGTGGCCGCCGCCGCGGAGTGGTTGTGTGGCAACGGCATCGGCGTATGGCTGACCGGCGGACACCGAGTCGAGCGATTCCCCCGCATCAGGGTGGCCGCGCCGAGTGCGCCGCCCGACGCCGCCACGATCGTCGATCGCTTTCGTCCGTCGAGCTTCCCTCCGGTCGAGGGTCGGCCTCACGCGGCGTCCGCTGCGGAGGGCACGCTCCACCGGCTGCTCTCTGCCCGTGAGTGGGCCACGGGCCGCGGTCACAACCGTGTCGTGAAGTTGACGGAGCTCTCCGAGCCGTTCACCGTCGACGTGCTGTGGGCCGAGGAGAAAGTGGTCGTGGAGATCGACGGTCCGGAACACCGCGCACGGGACAAGTTCTCCGCCGACCGCTCGCGCGACAACGCCCTGCAGACGCACGGGTACATCGTTCTGCGCTTCACCAACGAGGACGTCCAGGCCGACCACGAACGCGTGTTGGCGACAATTCACAAGGCTGTGGCACAACGATCGAAGGGGGCACTCGGATGAGCGCAGACGACTTGACCGGTACGGAGATCGCCGTGCTGATGGTGCTGATGGCCGAGGCGCGGGCGGTGCGCAACCCCGACCTGGCCCTGTTGGGCCCGGAACTGAAGAAGCCTCAGCGAGACCGCTTACGCGCCAAGGGGTTGATCGAGATCGTGGGGAACCGTCCGATGTCGCTCGAACTCACCGACAAGGGTTGGAAGTTCTGCGCCGACCTCATGGGAACCGAGGCACCCAAGGGCGCAGCGGGGCCGAGCAAGGCGCTCTTCACCGTCATGGCAGGGCTGGGACGGTGGTTCCACCGCGACGACATTCGTCCCGCCGAGGTGTTCTTCCCCCGCGACACCCCGGCCGTGATCTCGGTCCCGCCCGCGCAGGCGCCGATCGTCATCGCCCCGACCGTCGATGTCGAGCAGCAGGTCCGCGACGCCTACGCGTCGCTGGCGTCGGAACCTGGTGCGTACGTGCGCCTTTCCCGGCTGCGTCCAGCGCTCGACGCGGTCCCCCGTGCCGAGTTCGACGCCGCCGTCTCCGCTCTGCAACGACAGCCCGGCGTCACTCTGATTCCGGAAGAGAACCAGAAAACGCTCACCGACGAGGACCGCGACGCTGCGGTCGTCGTCGGCAACCAGCACAACCACCTCCTGGCGATCCACTCGTGATAGGTAACGTCGTGAACACCGCTGCCGAACAGATCCGTGCACTCGAATCCGTCCGCCTCAGTTGGGCTCCCACACCCGACGACGTGTGGCGTTCACAGTCCGACGTCCACGTTCCGGGCCTGCACGATCGAGTCTTCTCCGACGTGATGAACGCGTACGCCGACGCCGAGAAGTCCGACGACGCAAGCCCTCTCGGTGTCGTGGTCCGCGGACCGGCCGGCTCGGGCAAGACACACCTGCTCGGACAGGTTCGCGAGGAGGTGCAGGATCGCGGAGGCTACTTCTTCCTGATCAGGCTGCTCGACGCGGCCGGGTTCTGGCGCTCGACACTGATGGGCATGCTCGACGACCTGACGCGCCCGTCCGGCCGAGCCGGCGTCAGCCAGCTCGGTCTGATGCTCACGCGCATGTGCGAACTCGGCGGCATCGACGGTGACCGTCGCGCGAAGGTGTTGGGCGAGTCCATGATCGACCTCGACGCGCTCAACGACTTCGTGACGGCCGTCTACAAGGTCCATCCCCGGCACAGGCGCACATCGCAGCACACGCTGCGCGCCCTCGTACTCTCCATCGCACCGGACCCGACGGTCCAGGACATCGGCGACGCGTACCTCCAGTCCATCGACGACGTCTCCCCGGAGGAGTTCGAGCCGTGGGGAATTCGCCGGGCCGAGCTCGGACACCAGGGCATCGCGGAGAACATCTCGCGGCTGCTCGCGATCACGGGACCGACGATCCTGGCCATCGACCAGATCGACACCCTCGTCGCCCAGGCCCGCACGGGCGCGGACAAGGTTGCTGCCGACGCACAGGAGGACAAGGTCGTCGAGCATCTCGCTCACGGACTGATGTCACTGCGAGAGACGTTGCCGCGTACGGCATCCGTGTTGTCTGCGCTGTCCAGCGCATGGGACCTCATCGCCACCCGCGGTACGGGTCCGGTGAAGGATCGCTTCCGCATCACCCAGGATCTCGAGCGCATCCCGTCGTCCGAGGTGGGACGACTTCTGCTCGGACGGCGCCTGCAGGCATGCTTCCGTGAGGTCGGTTTCGTTCCCCCGCACGCGACGTGGCCGGTGGCGAAGGAGGCGTTCGAGCAGGCGCCGGACTTCACCCCGCGCCAGCTGCTCATCGCGGTCGACCGACACATCCGGCACTGCCTGGACATCGGTGAAGCACGGGAGCTCGTCGACTTCCGCGAGAGCAGCGGGCCGTCCGAGAAGCCCGTGCTGCTTCCGATCGCGCAGACCGAGACGGACGAACTCGACCGTCGCTACGCCGAACTCCGTGCGGCCGCAGATCTGTCCGAGCCGATCAGGGGTCTCACCGAGGACACGGTTGTCCCCGCGCTCCTCGCCGCCGGCCTCACGGCGTGGATCCACGAACACCAGTCCTCGGACGACAGCCTCGCGCAGGATCCGCCTCCCAGCGGCAAACCGGCACTGCACGCCCGCCTGCGGCACACCGTCGACACCGACACCGACGACGAAGAGCACTGGTGTTTCCGGGCCGTCACCAGCCTGAACGCCCGCGCCGCACTCGCGCGCGTCGAAAAGGCAGTCACCGCAGCAGGACTGAACATCGACATGCCGCGGCGCAAGCTGATTCTGATCCGCAACAGCGACTGGCCCCGCGGCGCCAAGACCGAGCAGACTCTGGCAGCGTTCCGGCGTGCCGGCGGCGTGCAGGCATCGTTGTCCGACGACGACCGGCGGTCGCTGTCCGCGATCGGCACGCTGCTGTCCGAGAACTCGCCGGCCCTGACCTCGTGGCTGCTCGCACGCAAACCCGCACACGACGTCGAACTGTTCCGCGAGGTGCTTCCCGCCGTCAGCGTCGTCGACGACGACACCGCGCTCATCGCCGCCGAACCCGCGGCAGCCGTGCAACACTCGGGGACATCGCCGTCACCGACCATCGTGGTCGGCAGCGACGTCACCACCAACGCAGAGGTGCAGATCGCACTCGAAGCGCTGCGCAAGCACACTGCCATCTTCGCCGGCTCCGGTTCCGGCAAGACCGTCCTGATCCGTCGACTGGTCGAAGAGGCTGCGCTGCACGGTGTCTCGTCGATCGTGTTGGACATCAACAACGACCTCGCTCGCCTCGGGACCGCGTGGCCGGAGGACGAGCGCACCTGGCCGCCCGGCGACGAGTCCAAAGCGGCTGCATACCTCCGTGATACGGACGTCGTCGTCTGGACGCCCCGTAAATCGGCGGGCCGCCCGCTGAGCTTCCAGCCGCTCCCCGACTTCGCGTCGGTACTCGGCGACAAGGACGAGTTCGACGAGTCGGTCGAGTCAGCCATGGCCGCACTGGCCCCCGCAGCGGGCATCAAGGGCGGATCGGAGAAGGCGTCGCACCGAGAAGCGGTGCTGCGAAGGGCCGTCGACAGTTTCGGTCGTTCCGGCGGACGCACGCTGGATCAGTTCGTCGACCTGCTCGAGGACCTTCCGGAGGACGTCTCGGAGATGCGCGACGCCATTCGCATCGCCGCGGGCCTCGCCGAGAACCTCAAGGCCGCGATGACCAACGACCCGATGTTCGCGGGAGCGGGAACACCCGTCGACCCGGCGGTTCTGCTCACACCCGCGCCGGGGAAGAAGGCTCGGGTGTCGGTGGTGAACCTGTCGGGCCTGACGACGGAGGACCAGAAGCACAACTTCGTCAACCAGTTGCAGATGGGCCTGTTCGCGTGGATCAAGAAGAACCCCGCGGGTGACCGTCCACTCGGTGGGCTCTTCGTGATGGACGAGGCGCAGAACTTCGCGCCGTCGGACCGCACCACGGCAGCGACCCGCAGCACGTTGGCGCTGGCGTCGCAGGCACGCAAGTACGGGCTCGGGCTGGTGTATGCCACGCAGGCACCGAAGGGCCTGCACAACCGCATCGCCGGGAACGCGTCGACTCAGTTCTACGGACTTCTCAACAGTCCCGCGCAGATTGCGGCGGCGCAGGAGATGGCCCGAGCCAAGGGTGGGTCGGTGCCCGACGTCGGGCGTCTCACCGCGGGTCAGTTCTACGCCGCGGTGGAGGGATCGGAGTTCCGGCGAACGGCGACGCCGCTGTGCCTGACTTACCACCCGAAGAGCCCGCCGACCGAAGAGGAAGTGCTGGCGATCGCCCGGGCCGACTAGGCCTCGAGCGCGCCGGCGATGCGCTGCTCGATCTGGGCGTACGCCATCGTTGGCAGCGAGACGAGCCCTTCGAGTTCGGCGCGTGCCTTACGGTAGGCCGCCTGGCGCTCGGCCGGGGTCGCGCCGCCGTCCATCGCCATCCGGAGCAGCGATTGCGCGCGGTTCAGCCGGTTCTGCTCCGCCTCGCTGAAATCACCGCGCCGGCGGCGTCGAGCCTCGGACTCGGCGGCCGCGAAAGCGACGGAAAAGTCGTGCACCGCAGCACGATACGACGACTGCGCCTCCAGCTTGCCCAGCAGATCGTCGGCTCTGGCGGGCCGCAGGGAATCCGCCTCGAGCTTCGCGCGATGGAACGCCTGAGTCATCGGGTCACGCATGTTGGTCATCATCGGGAAGTCGAGCAGGTTGATGACGTCCGTCTCGTACGCGAACCAGCGGGTGTTCACGTCGTCGTGCTCGGCGAGCGTCTTCTCGATGCCGCGGCGCTGCGTCTCCTCGTCCACCTTCGTCGCGTTGGCCAGCTCGAGTCGCTTCACCTTCGCTTCCTGCTTGATCCGATAGCGCTCGAGCCGGCGCTCGGCGCGACGCTCGTTGGCCGCGCCGATGCCCTTCACAGCGCCGGCGATCGAGCCGCCGAACACGAACACCAGCCACCAGTAGTTCCCGGCGAAGTCGAGCAGCTGATCCATTCACGTCCCCTCGATCGATCCGTCAGACCATCGTAGGACAGAGCTTCCGAGTCAATATTTGGTAAATCGTGGGTCAATTGCAGCCATTGTGGTCGCACGATGTCCGATTTACGGCTTTCCTTGATCCATGAACTCCTCACCGATGTACCTTGCCGCCGACGGTGGAGTGCTGACGTCCCTCGAGAACGCCATCAACAGCGCGTTCGAGCCGATCACCGAGGCAGCAACCACCGTCGTCTTCTACTCGATCGACATCGGTGGCGCCTCCGTGCCGCTCGTCGTCCTCTGGCTCCTCGCGGGCGCGATCATCTTCACCGCCACGTTCAAGTTCTTGCAGGTCCGCGGGATCAAACATTCCCTCGAACTGGTCCGCGGCAAGCACGACGACCCGGATGCGCCGGGCGAAGTGAGCCACTTCCGCGCGCTCACGGCAGCAGTGTCCGGCACGGTCGGGCTTGGCAACATCGCCGGCGTCGCGGTCGCCGTGACGCTGGGCGGGCCCGGAGCGACGTTGTGGATGATCCTCGCCGGCTTCCTGGGCATGGCCACGAAGTTCGTCGAGTGCACACTCGGAGTCAAGTACCGCGACGTCCACGAGGACGGCACCGTGTCCGGCGGTCCGATGAAGTACCTGACGAAGGGCCTCGCCGAGCGAGGGTTCAGCAGGCTGGGCAAGATCATGGCCGGCGTCTACGCCGTCATCATCATCTTCTTCGGTATCTCCGGCGGAAACATGTTCCAGGCCAACCAGACCTACGCACAGGTCCGCAGCGTCACCGGTGGTGAAGACGGATTCCTCGGCTCCGACGGAGCGAAGTTCGCCTTCGGACTCGTCGTCGCCGTCGTGATCGGGCTCGTCATCATCGGCGGCATGAAGTCGATCTCCGCGGTAACCGCCAAGCTGGTGCCGTCGATGGCCATCATCTACATCCTCGCGTGCGCGGTCGTCATCGGCGTGAACGTCGAGCAGGTCCCGAGTGCCTTCGCCGCAATCGTCGAGGGAGCGTTCTCCCCCACCGGTGTCGCGGGCGGCGTCCTCGGCGTCATGATCATCGGCATCCAGCGCGCCGCCTTCTCCAACGAAGCCGGCCTCGGATCCGCGTCGATCGCACACTCCGCCGTCAAGACGCGGCACCCGGTGACGGAGGGCTTCGTCGCGATGCTCGAGCCCTTCATCGACACCGTCGTCATCTGCACCGCCACCGCCCTCACCATCGTCATCGCCAACACCCAGACCTGGCAGGACCAGCGCCAGATCGTCGCCGACACCGGGGAGCTCCCCGCGGGAGGCGTCACGCTCACCTCCGACGCATTCGAAACCGTGCTCCCCTGGTTCCCCTACATCCTGACCCTGGCCGTGGCGCTGTTCGCGCTGTCGACCGCGATCACGTGGGCGTACTACGGGTCGCAGGCGTGGACGTCGCTGTTCGGTCGCAGCGCGCTCGCCAAGCACAGCTTCAACGTCATCTTCTGCGTCTTCACCGTAGTCGGCACCGTTCTGTCCCTCGGTTCGGTGCTCGACTTCGCCGATGCAGCGCTGTTCGCACTTGCCTTCGTGAACATCATCGGGCTGTACATCCTGCTGCCGGTGGTACGGACGGAACTGCGCGAGTACATGGCGATGCGCAAGGGCAAAGAGAAGGTGGACGTGTAGCGAGGTCCGGACAGCACGAAGCCCCGGTCACGCTGAGTGACCGGGGCTTCGACTGTTGCTACAGGAGTAGAGCCTGCGGAACGACCAGAATTACTTGGCCTTTTCGAGGACCTCGACGAGCCGCCAGTGCTTCGTGGCGGACAGCGGACGAGTCTCCATGAGCTGAACGCGGTCGCCAACGCCGGCGACTCCGTTCTCGTCATGGGCCTTGACCTTGGTGGTGCGGCGGATGATCTTGCCGTAGAGGGCGTGCTTCACACGGTCCTCGAGCTCGACGACGATCGTCTTCTCCATCTTGTCGGAGACGACGTAGCCGATACGAACCTTGCGGCTGTTACGTGCTTCTGTGCTGGTCACTGTTTCCTCGCTCATGCGGCGTCACCTGCCGTGTCCTCGGCCGGTCCGGCGGCAAGCCCGAGCTCACGCTCGCGCATCACTGTGTAGATCCGCGCGATCTCGTGGCGAACCACACGCAGACGACGGTTGTTGTCCAGCTGGCCGGTGGCCATCTGGAAGCGGAGGTTGAACAGCTCCTCCTTCGATTCACGAAGGCGGGTGATCAGTTCTTCTTCTGTGAGCTCGCGGAGCTCAGCAGCCGGGGTACCGGTAGCCATCAGAACTGCACCTCCCTCGTGATGATGCGTGCCTTGATCGGCAGCTTGTGGATTGCGCGAGTGAGTGCCTCTCGCGCGATCTGCTCGTCGGGGTAGCTGAGCTCGAAGAGCACGCGTCCCGGCTTGACGTTGGCGATCCACCACTCGGGCGAACCCTTACCGGAACCCATGCGGGTCTCGGCAGGCTTCTTGGTGAGCGGGCGGTCCGGGTAGATGTTGATCCAGACCTTGCCACCACGCTTGATGTGGCGGGTGATCGCGATACGAGCCGATTCGATCTGACGGTTGGTGATGTAGGCGGGCTCGAGAGCCTGGATGCCGTAATCGCCGAACGTGACCTGCGTGCCGCCCTTGGCGGCGCCACTACGACCCGGGTGGTGCTGCTTGCGGTGCTTGACCCGGCGGGGGATCAGCATGCGTCAGCCCTCCTTCGTGGGCTCGGCCGAAGCAGGAGCCTCAGCTGTTGCGGTTGCTGCGCGGCCGGCCTCGGTGCTGGTCGCCGTGGTGCCCGAGGCACCGCTGCGACGCGGACGGGTCGGACGCTCGCGACGGGGACGATCGCCTGCCGGAGCAGCGGCGGCAACGGCTTCACGCTTGCCACCGACGATGTCGCCCTTGTAGATCCAGACCTTCACACCGATGCGGCCGAAGGTGGTCTTCGCCTCGTAGAGGCCGTAGTCGATGTCCGCACGCAGCGTGTGCAGCGGAACGCGACCTTCGCGGTAGAACTCCGAGCGCGACATTTCCGCGCCGCCCAGACGACCCGAGCACTGGACTCGGATTCCCTTGACGTTCGGCTGACGCATGGCCGACTGGATGGCCTTGCGCATGGCGCGACGGAACGCGACGCGGTTCGAGAGCTGCTCGGCCACACCCTGTGCGACGAGCTGCGCCTCGGACTCGGCGTTCTTGACCTCGAGGATGTTCAGCTGAACCTGCTTGCCGGTCAGCTTCTCGAGCTCGGAACGGATGCGATCGGCCTCGGCGCCGCGGCGACCGATGACGATGCCGGGGCGTGCGGTGTGGATGTCGACGCGAACGCGGTCACGCGTGCGCTCGATCTCGACCTTCGCGATGCCGGCCCGCTCCATGCCCGTGGCGAGGAGCTTGCGGATGGCGACGTCTTCACCGACGTACTCCGAGTACTGCTTGTCTGCGTACCAGCGCGACTTCCAGTCGGTCGTGATGCCGAGGCGGAAGCCGTGCGGGTTGATCTTCTGGCCCACTACTGAGCTCCCTTCCGGCGACCACGTGTCGAGCCGCCCGTTTTCGGGATGCTCTCCACGATGACCGTGATGTGAGACGTGCGCTTACGAATGCGGAACGCGCGACCCTGTGCACGCGGCTGGAAACGCTTGAGGGTTGCACCCTCGTCGACGTAGGCAGCAGCAACGATCAGCGTGCTCGGATCGAGGTCCAGGTTGTTCTCCGCGTTGGCTGCCGCGCTGGCGACGACCTTCGCAACCGGCTCGCTGGCCGCCTGCGGTGCGAACTTGAGGATGTTGAGTGCGTCGGTGACGCTGCGGCCGCGGACCAGATCGACGACGCGTCGCGCCTTCATCGGCGTCACACGAACGTGCTTGGCCGTGGCCCGAGCGGTCGGGTTCGCGGTCTCGGTGTAGTTGGTCATCGCCGCTTCGCCTTCCGGTCGTCCTTGATGTGACCCTTGAAGGTCCGTGTCGGTGCGAATTCACCGAGCTTGTGTCCGACCATGGCATCGGAGACGAACACCGGCACGTGCTTGCGACCGTCGTGGACGGCGAAGGTGTGACCGATGAAGTCGGGGGTGATGGTCGAACGGCGTGACCAGGTCTTGATGACCTGCTTGGTGCCCTTGTCGTTCTGAACGTCCACCTTTTTCAGGAGGTGGTCGTCGACGAACGGGCCTTTCTTCAGACTGCGTGGCATCTGCTACTCCCTCCTGATTATCGCTTGTTCTTGCCGGTGCGGCGGCGGCGGACGATGAGCTGATCGCTCGGCTTGTTCTTGCGGGTGCGGCCTTCCGGCTGTCCCCACGGGCTGACCGGGTGGCGACCACCGGAGGTCTTGCCCTCACCACCACCGTGCGGGTGGTCGACCGGGTTCATGACGACACCACGGACGGTGGGGCGCTTGCCCTTCCAGCGCATACGGCCGGCCTTGCCCCAGTTGATGTTCGACTGCTCGGCGTTGCCGACCTCGCCGACGGTGGCGCGGCAGCGCACGTCGACACGGCGGATTTCACCGGAGGGCAGACGCAGCGTGGCGTACGTGCCTTCCTTGCCGAGGAGCTGAGCACCGGCACCGGCGGAACGAACCATCTTGGCTCCGCCACCCGGACGCAGTTCGATCGCGTGGATGGTGGTACCCGTCGGGATGTTGCGCAGCGGCAGGTTGTTGCCCGGCTTGATATCGGCCGTCGGACCGGTCTCGATGGGCGAACCCTGCGAGATGCCCTTGGGCGCAACGATGTAGCGCTTCTCGCCGTCCGCGAAGTGCAGGAGGGCGATGTTCGCGGTGCGGTTGGGGTCGTACTCGATGTGAGCGACCTTGGCCGGCACGCCGTCTTTGTCGTTGCGACGGAAGTCGATGAGACGGTATGCGCGCTTGTGACCGCCACCCTTGTGCCGAGTGGTGATGCGGCCGTGGGCATTACGCCCACCGCGTCCGTGCAACGGTCGGATGAGCGACTTCTCCGGTGTCGAGCGCGTGATCTCCGCGAAATCGGAGACACTCGCGCCACGACGACCGGGAGTGGTCGGCTTGTACTTACGAATTGCCATGTTTTTCTCGTCCCTTGATCCTCGAGGACCCTCGGTGCGCCGGCCGCCTAAGCGACCGGGCCCCCGAAGATCTCGATGGGCTTGCTGTCAGCCGAAAGGGTCACGAGCGCGCGCTTGGTGCTCTTGCGCGTGCCGTAGCCGAAACGGGTCCGCTTGCGCTTGCCCTGCCGGTTCATCGTGTTGACGCTGGTCACCTTCACACCGAAGATCTTCTCGACGGCGATCTTGATCTGCGTCTTGTTCGAGTCGGGCGCCACGATGAACGTGTAGGTCCCTTCCTCGATCAGTCCGTACGACTTTTCCGAGATGACCGGAGCCAGCAGGATGTCGCGGGGATCGGCAATGGTGCTCACTTGCCCTCCTCCTTGCTACCGGTCTTGCCGGCGATGTACGTGTTCAGGGCCTCGACGCTGAAGACAACGTCGTCGGCTTCGAGCACGTCGTACGTGTTGAGCTGATCGGGAGCGATCGGGTGGATGCCCTCGAGGTTCTGCACGGACTTCCATGCAGCGAGGTCCTCACGACCGATGACCAGAAGCGTCTTCTTGCGATCGTGCAGCTCGGACAGGAAGGCCTGCGCGCCCTTGGTGGACGGGACCTGACCCGGAACGAGTTCGGTGATCACGTGGATGCGCTCGCTGCGTGCCCGGTCCGAGAGCGCTCCGCGCAGGGCGGCGGCGATCATCTTCTTGGGGGTCCGCTGGCTGTAGTCACGCGGCTGCGGTCCGTGGACGGTTCCACCGCCGACGAACTGCGGCGCGCGGGTCGAGCCCTGACGTGCGCGGCCGGTGCCCTTCTGGCGGTACGGCTTCTTGCCGCCGCCGCGGACCTCGCCACGAGTCTTGGTCGAGTGCGTGCCCTGCCGTGCGGCAGCGAGCTGCGCGACGACGACCTGGTGCATCAACGCGATGTTCGCGGTGACGTCGAAGAGCTCCGCGGGGAGATCGACGGTGCCGTTGGTCTTGCCGCCGGCTTCCTTGACATCGAGAGTCAGCTTCGTGCTGCTCTTTTCGAGACTGGTCATGCTCGCGCACCACCCTTCACTGCGCTCTTGACGATCACGACGCCGCCCTTGCGGCCCGGGATCGCGCCCTTGATGAGCAGGAGACCGTTCTCGGCGTCCACCTTGTGGACCGAGAGGTTCTGCGTCGTGATGCGGTCGCTACCCATGCGGCCCGACATGCGCATGCCCTTGAAGACACGGCCGGGGGTCGCGCAGCCACCGATGGAACCGGGACGACGGTGCACGGCCTGTGCGCCGTGGCTCGCGCCCTGACCCTTGAAGCCGTGACGCTTCATGGTTCCGGCGAAGCCCTTGCCCTTGCTGATTCCGGTGACGTCGACGAATGCGCCGTCCTCGAACTCGGACGCGGTGAGCTCCTGGCCGACCTCGAACACGGACGTGTCGGCGACACGCAGTTCGGCGAGGTGGCGACGCGGGGTCACGCCGGCCTTGGCGAACTGACCGGTGACCGGCTTGTTCACCTTGCGCGGATCGATGGCGCCGAAGGCGACCTGCACGGCGCTGTAGCCGTCGCGCTCCTCGGTGCGGATTGCGGTGACGACGTTCGGGTCCGCCTTGATGACGGTGACCGGAACGACGCGGTTGTTCTCGTCGAAGACCTGGGTCATGCCGAGCTTGGTGCCCAGAATTCCCTTGGCCGGACGGTTCTTGTTGTCAGTCAATGTCTTCTCCGCGCTCACTGGATGTTGACGTCGACGCTTGCCGGGAGGTCGATGCGCATGAGCGCGTCGACCGTCTTCGGCGTCGGGTCCAGGATGTCGATGAGCCGCTTGTGTGTACGCATCTCGAAGTGCTCGCGCGAGTCCTTGTACTTGTGCGGCGAACGAATGACGCAGTACACGTTCTTCTCGGTGGGCAACGGCACAGGTCCGACCACGCGTGCCCCGGTGCGGGTCACGGTCTCGACGATCTTGCGCGCTGACGCGTCGATCGCCTCGTGGTCGTAGGCCTTGAGCCTGATGCGGATCTTTTGTCCCGCCACGCTTATGTCCTCTTCCTTGCCCGGTGAATATCGGCTGTTCTTTCGGTACTTCGCTGCACTCACTCGACTCGAGGAGGCGTAAGCGGTTCACGACGAACGAACAAGGCGGGGTGCGGGCGCGCTCGAAAGCACTGACGCATCTCGTTGCCACTGTTCATCTGTCATGGTTCTCCGGTCCACGCGGTCGGGTGTGTCTCAAACCCACGCATGATTGTCCGGATGCGCCTACTTGCACAGGCGCTGCTGTACATCCTTCATCGAGCAACTGCATCAACCCCGCCTCGGTGGAACCATGCGGAGGCCGCACGAATCCCTCACCTTGGTCAAGGCAACCCGAACAGTATGGACCACGAGAGGGTCCGAGTTCAAATCCACCTCGTATCGCGGGAACTTACCGAGAAGTAAGGTAGGGCCTCATGACATCGTCGACTTACGCCATGTGGAACAAGCTGCCGAAAGGCCCTGTTCAGAGCATCGCCTTCTCACTCGGTATGTGCGTGCGGGTGCCGTACTTCCGGACCGTTCTCCCCCGCGTCGTCGAACTCGAGCCCGGCCGCTGCGTCGTCACGGCGCCGAAGTGGTGGGGGGTGAACAACCATCTGAAGACGTTTCACGCCATCGCGGCCTGCAACATCGCCGAGATCGCGATGGGAATGCTGGCCGAGGCGACGGTCCCGTCCACCCATCGGTGGATTCCGAAGGGCATGAACGTCGCCTACCTTGCGCCGGCCACGACCGGACTGCGGGCCACCGCGGAACTGTCAGGGGTGGACTGGACGTCCGAGGGTCAAGAGGTGATCGTGCCCGTCTCGATCGCGGACAAAACAGGCCGAGAGGTCGTGCACGCCGACATCACCATCTGGGTGACGCCCCGCTAGACAGAGGGTTCAGGCGCCGATCGAATCCCGCATCATCGGCCACGCGTTGTGCAGATCCTCTTCCCAGTACGCCCACGAGTGGGTGCCGTTGGGGCGGAAGTCGAAGGTCGCCGGTATCCCGAGCTGGGAGAACCGGTCGGCCAACTGGTGCGTGCACGAGTTGGTGATGGCTTCGATGCCGCCGCCCAGGACGATCCGGTCGACCAGCGTGCTGACGTTGCCGTTGATCCGCGGGCTCTGCAGGTTCTCGTCGAAGCCGGGAAGGCCGTTGCCCGAGGTGATGTAGTACGGAATCCGCGGGAGCCGATCGGCCTGCAGAACAGCGTCGTTCGCTGCCCAGTCCGGGTCGTCGGGCTTGCCCCACATGTTGACGGTCTCGCCGCCCCCGCGGGCCTCGACGACCAGCTTCACGTACGCCTGGCCCAGTTCGTCGGAGGTGCGTGCGCACCCGCTGAACGCTGCGACGGACGAGTACAGCGTGGGCGCGTTGGCCGCCAGCATGAACACCGAGCTGCCCGACGTCGAGATTCCGGCGATCGACTGCTTCCCGGTCGCCCCGAACGATTCGTTCAGAACCGGCGGCAGCTCCTTGGTGAAGAAGGTGGTCCACTTGTTGCGCCCGAGCTCGGGGTCGTCGCGCTGCCAGTCCGTGTAATACGAGAACGCGCCGGCGCGAGGGATCACGACGTTGACGTTCTTGTCGGCGAAGAAGCCCTGGACGTCGGCCTGATCCGGCCAGTTGCTGCCCGAGTCCTCGCCGCCGCTGGCGCCGTTGAGCAGGTAGACCGTCGACCGCGGAACGGATGTGTCGACGGGACGGAACACCTGCAGGTCCACGGTGCGGTCCATCGACGGCGAGTAGACGGTGACGTCGTAGCGCCGTACGCCGGGGACCTCGGTCACGGAGACCACGCGGGTGCCGTCGGCGGAGGTGACTCCCGTGGCCGGCGCGGAGGAGACGGGAACGGCCGCGGCAGGAGCGGCGGTGATCACCGCGGCGGTCGCGATCGCCAACGCGCTCGACAGCACGACGGACAGAGAACGTCTCGGGAATGGGGTGCCCATGCGCACAAATATCGCACGGCCCGCTCGACGCGTTCCGAACAACGTCGTTTCGGTGACCACACCGTTAGTCGACGCCGTCAATCGACCGAATGACACAGTGTCTTGTTTCGAATGAAAAACCGGCAAAAGGCTTGTTGTGACGTTGCCCTAGCGGTACTTTTATCCGAAATCGGAATGTACCGGGCGCGCTCATCGATTCGGGGCGGCGAGCGCCGGGGAGGATCTCCATGATTTCCAAGCGATTGATCGCTACACAGAAGCGCCCTGAGTCCGGAACGCCCATGACCGGTCGCGACGCCCTGAACTACTACTTCGAGTCTCCGAAGACGAGCGCCGCCGTCATCGCGACCTGGGTGATCGACGCGGCCAAGGCGACGGCGCCGATCCACACTCACGCGGACGCCAAGGAGTTCGTCGCCCAGTTCCTCGACGTCGACCCCATGTTCCGGCGCCGGTTGCGGACGGTCCCCGGACACCTGTCGTTCCCGGTGTGGATCGACTGCGAGGTCGACCTCGACCGGCACGTGTTCACCACTACGCCCGACATCGCGGACCACAGCCGCTACATCAACGACAAGATCGCCGCGCTCGCATCGACGCAGCCGCGCTTCGACATCCCGCCGTGGGCAATACATTTCGTGCTCGACGTCCACGGAGTCGACGGCATTCCCGAGGGCGGAATGCTCATGATCATGCACACCCACCACAGCGCGATCGACGGAATGGGCCTCGCGAAGCTGTGCACGCAGATCCTCGGCACCGCGCCTCGCACCGCACCCTCCGACGCTCGGCTGGTGTCGGTACCCACCGCACCGCAGGCACTGCGACGGGTTCCCGGCGACGCCCGCCGCTTCGTCTCCACGTTCCGTACGCACTCACGCGCCATGCGTGCCCGCCGTAAGGCCGGGTCGGGTGGGTCGAAGCCCGTCAAGCGTCCGGCGACGCGGTTCAACCGGAACCTTCCTCCGGCCATGATCTACGACCAGACGCCCTTCGATCTCGCACGCATCCGCCGGATCAAGTCGGGGTTCGGGAACGTCACGGTCAACGACGTGATGATGACCGTGATCTCCCTGGCACTGTCGGACTACCTCCGCGACGCGGGCGAGCTTCCCGCGGAATCGCTCGGCACGTCCATCCCGATGAGCACGCGGTCGATGAACAAGAACGAAGCGGGCAACGCGAACCAGATCGCCGTCGTCATGCTCAGCCTGCACACCGACATCGACGACCCGGTGGCCCGTCTGCGCGCGATTCACGCCTCGGCCGAGGCGGCGAAGAATCGGGGCACCACTCAGACCACGCAGCTGCCGACCAATCCCCTCTTCGCGGCTCCTGCCCCGCTGCTCGCCCTGCTGTCGAAGTTCATGAAACATCCCAAGAAGAACCCGGACACAGCGCTGATCAACACCATGATCACCAACCTGTCGTACGTCCGGGACCCGCTCGAGTTCCGCGGCGCTCCGATGGTCGGCGTCTTCGGACCGCTCCCGACTGCCGAGGGGATTCAGCTCGCCCACTGCATCGCGTCGTACGGGCCCACGATGTGGCTCTCGGTGACCTCGAACCGCGCGCTGATGCCGGACACCGGGCGGTACGTGGAGCTGCTTCGACGAGCCGTGGACCGCCTCGAAGCCGCGTCCGACACGGCCGCGGTGGAGCCGGTCGCCGTCGAACGTCGACTTGCGGAGGCTTCGCAGAACACGGCCTGAGTCCGTGGCGCGTCACAACCCACGAAGGTAACGGTGCGTAACATCTTTCTCGTTCGGTCGGACAGTACGACCGAACGAGGAAGACGCCCTGCGACCGTGGAGACTCATGCCATCACACGACACAGCCGTACTCGTGGAGGACGTACACAAGTCCTTCGGGACGGTTGCTGCCCTGCAAGGCGTCAGCTTCAGCGTCCCGACCGGCTCCATTCTCGGTGTTCTCGGTCCCAACGGCGCTGGTAAGACGACCACCGTCAAGGTGCTCTCGACGCTGATCCGGCCCGACAAGGGTCGCGCGGTGGTGTCCGGTCACGACGTGACGCAGGACCCGGCGGCCGTCCGACGGTCCATCCTGATGACCGGCCAGTACGCAGCGCTCGACGACGCTCTGACCGGCCGTGAGAACTTGATTCTCTTCGGTCGTCTGATGGGGCTGACGAAGAAGGCCGCGAAGGCGCGCGCGAACGACCTCCTCACCGACTTCGACCTCGAGGACTCGGCCGATCGGCCTGTCCGCGGGTACTCGGGCGGCATGCGCCGCCGCATCGACATCGCGTGCGGACTCGTCGTCCGGCCGGACGTCGTCTTTCTCGACGAGCCGACCACCGGTCTGGACCCGCGCAGCCGCAAGGCCGTGTGGTCGCTCGTGGATTCGCTTCGGACACAAGGCATCACGACGCTGCTGACCACCCAGTACCTCGAAGAAGCCGACGTGCTCAGCGACAGCATCATCGTGATCGACCACGGCCGGGTGATCGCGCAGGGAACCGCGGACGAGCTGAAATCGACCACCGGCGGCAGCTACTGCCACATCGTCCCGCAGGACCCAGCCGACGTTCCGCGGGCCGCGAGCGCGCTCGACGGCCTCCTTCCGCCGACGTTCTCCAAGGCCGACCTCACCGCCGACAGCATCTCCATCCCGGCCGCCGACGGTCCCGCGGTGCTGGCCGAGGCGCTCAAGCGGCTCGACGACGCGGGCATCGTCCTGTCGGACATCGGCCTGCGACGGCCGTCTCTGGACGACGTGTTCCTGGCCCTCACCGGACAGAGCAGCCCGTCCGCCGAGGCCACGGAGGCCGCCGAGGTGAAAGCCGTATGACGGCCGTCGCGGACGGCACCCGCAAGTCCCATCGCGCCCCCACCCCCACCGCGTTCAAGCAGTGGAGCAGCCTGTCGGGCCGCGCGCTCGGCGGAATGATCCGATCCGGCGGACTCCTCGTCGCGGTGCTCGCGCCGGCTGTTTACACCGTCGGTTTCTACCTGCCACTGAAATTGGTCATGCAGTTTCAGGGCATCAACTACGCGCAATTCCTGATGCCCATCATCTGCTTGCAGGCAATGGCGTTCACCGCCATTTCCGCGGCGCAGAGGTCGGCCATCGAAGGCCAGTCGGGAATGACCTCGCGCCTACAGACGATGCCGGTGGTGGTCTGGGTGCCGCTGCTCGCCAGAGCAACCGCGAACTTCGTCCACGCGTCGCTGTCGCTGATAGCCGCGATCGTCTACGGCTCGATCATCGGGTTCCGCTTCACCGCCGGCTTCGTCGACGCGGTGGTCTTCTGCGGGTTCGCCCTTCTCGTCGGCGGAGCCCTCACGACGGGCGGTGACGCGATCGGGTCGCTGTCGCGGAGCCCGGAGGCCACCAGCCAGGCGCTGACACTCCCCCAACTCATCCTCGGCATGTTGTCGTCCGGGTTCGTTCCGGAGACGGGTTTTCCGGAGTGGATTCGCCCGTTCGTGCGCAATCAGCCGATCTCGCTGTTCTCGAAGGCGATGCGTGACATGGCGGAGGGTGGCATCAATCCGTCGACGCTGTGGCCGGCGCTGGCGTGGGCCGTGGGGCTCATCGTCGTTCTGGTACCCCTGGCCGTGTGGGCGAGCGTGAGGCGATCATGACCGAACTCGATCTCCGTCCCCTTCCGCAGACGACGCGTCACCTCAGCGAGCGCAGTCCGGTCGCGCTGTACAGCCAGAGCGTGCTGCACTGCGGACGGTTGCTCCGCCGGTGGGCGCGTGACCCGCTGACGATCATCCAGGCGATGGTCTACCCGGTGCTGTTCCTGCTGATGCTGCGCACGGTGCTGGGCAATTCGATCTCGGCAGCGACCGGCGTCGACAGCATCTACGGCACGGTTCCCCTGATGACGCTGGTGGCAGCCATGTCCGGCTCGCTCGCCAGCGCCATCGGACTGCGCCGCGAACGGCAGGCCGGTCTGCTCGCCCGCTTCCAGACGCTGCCCGTGCACCGGGCGGCAGGTCTGGTGGGCCGACTGCTCGCCGAAGCCGTGCGCATTCTGGGCACCACGATCCTGATGGTCGTCGTGGGTCTGTTGCTGGGGTTCGGCTTCGATCAGGGAGTCGCTCCCGGCATCGCAGCGATGGGGATTCCCTTGGCGTTCGGCATCGGCTTCGCGGTGTTCATCACTGCCGCCGCGGTCGTCACGACCACGTTTCCCATCGTCGAAGGCGTCGGCATGCTCTTCACACTGCTGATGTTCTTCAACTCGGGCTTCGTGCCGACCAAGGCCTACCCGACGTGGTTGCAGCCTGTCGTCGCGCACAACCCGATCTCGGTATCCGTGGACGCGATGAAGGGACTCACACTCGGTGGGCCGGTTCAGTGGCCGCTGATTCAGGCTCTGTGCTGGGCCTTCGGGCTCATGCTCGTCTTCGCCCTGCCGGCCATTCGCGGATACCGAAAGGCCGCCGAGTCGGTCTGACCGGTCTAACTGCTGTGCACCGGTGAGCTCCGTACCTCACCGGACCGCAGCAGCGCCCGCAGCGAGAGCCGGCCCAGTTCGGGGTCGTACGCGCGGTAGGGCAGCCAGGTCAGCGCGTGCATTCCCCACGTGACGGGCGCGACGATGTAGCGGACCTGGCGGGTGGCCTTGCCGTGGAGCGCGAACGTCTCGACGCCGGCGCGCACGTACTTCGTGAACTCGGTGGGTGGTGTCAGCCGGCGGCGCGGTGACGTGTCGACCCACATGTCGCCGAGCCAGGCGATCTTCAGTCCGTGATCGTTGATGGTGAGCGCCAGGTCGACGTCCTCGTGGATGTCGCTGCGGGTGGACACCGATCCTTGAACCTGCAACCACGTCGACTTTCGAATGGCCATGTTGGCGCCCGCCAAATTGTCGATCGGCATATCGTTGCCAACCATCTTCAGCTTCATCAATGTCCGCACGAACTGTTCTTTGAATGCGCCGAACGGCGAATCGTACGGAATGGATATTCCGGTCACGCCGCCGTAATCGCCGCGTTCGTCCGAGCCGAGAAATCGCTTGACGGCGTGCGCCCAACCGGGCCGCACCACGGAGTCGGCGTCGACCCGGCCGATGACATCGCCGGTCGCTGCCCCGAATCCCGCGCTCCGCGCGGCAAGAATCCCCTGGACAGGCTCGTGGACGAGCCGCAGGCAGTCGATCCGCTCCGCGTACTCCTTCACGATGCGCTCGGTGCCGTCCGTGCTGTTGTTGTCGACGACGATGATCTCGTCGATATCGTCTATCTGCGCGAACAGCGAATCGAGGCATGCCCCGACGGTGTCTTCTTCGTTGTACGCCGGGACGACGACGGACAGCGTCAAAGAATTCATGAACTGAATGTACCGCGCATTTCTTCCGGCATTCAAGGCAGCAATTATGCCCTTTTCAAGCCATTGTATTACGACACGCTCGTAAACATTCGAATGGAATGTTGTGTCGTGCCGAACGCGCTAGATTCGAGCCCAGGGAACGAGATCGGCCGAAGACACCGCTTTGACGTCGGAACCGAGATCGGTGCCTCCGAAGTCGTCGGACACCACCGCCCGAAGATCGGCGGCATCCTCCGGATCCACCTGTGACACCGACTCCGCGGGCAGGAACGCATGCGACACCCAGTTGTCGGCCAACACGTCGTCGAGTGCGGCTGCTCCCCCGTCCACCACGATGCCGCCGGCGTGTGCGGCCACCATTGCACCGAAGAACGCGGTCCCGGTACCCAGAGAAGGGTCGGCGTAGACCCGTGACTCGTAGTCGGTATCCAACAGCGCTGCCGCGGCCGTGATCGAGGCCGTGAAGTCCGCGTAGCTCACCGGATCCGCTCCCTCCGGCGCGAACGCCGGCGCTGCTCTGTCCACGGGGCGTTCGCGATCGCTCACCGCGATCGCCCGAGACGGCATCGACGACACCAGCGCAGCGTCGCCGACGTCGATCACCCGCCGTCCGTTCGAGACGGCGTCGGGGCCGTTCGAGAGCACCAGAGCCGCCAAGGAGCGCGTCGAGGCCACGCCGGCGCCGGACTTCACCACGCCCCAGAGCGACGCGAGACGCAGGAACGGATCGGAGACATCGACCGCGACCAGATCCCCGGTCCCGATTCCCGACGTCAGCAACAACCGAGCCAACTGGTTCGATCGGGCGTCCAGTCGTGCGTAGGACGTCTCGTCCTCGCCGCTGACGAACGCCGGCGCCGACGGATCGGCTTCGACACTGGTGTGCAACAGCGAGACCAGCGACGGAGCGGCGGCCGACGACTCTGCCGACGCGGGCACGGGCGGCACAGGCTCACGCGTCGCGGGTAGTGCCTCGACCTGCGACGCAGCCGACCGGATCGCGATCGACCCCAACGACTTGGACGGATCGTCGGTCACGGCGACGACCACGGACCCGAGAACGTCCGCGAAGCCGCGCACGGTGTCCTCGTCGAACAGGTCGACGGCGTAGGTCAGCACGGCCGAGACCGCGGAGTCGCTGTCCCGGTCCGGCCGGTCGTCGATCGTGAGCGTCAGGTCGAAGTTGGCCGGTTCGAACGGGTTCTCGAGTTGCTGCACGTGAAGGCCGGGCAGCTCCAGGTCCATGCGGTCGGTGTTCTGGTACGCCAGTGCCGTCTGGAACAGAGGTGGTCTGCTGGTCGACCGAGTCGGTGCCACCGCGTCGACCACCGCTTCGAACGGAATCTCGGCGTGGGCGAACGCCGACAGGTCCACCTCGCGAGCGGAATCGACGAGGTCGGCGAAACTGTCGTCCTCGTCGATCGTCAACCGCAGCACGAGGGTGTTCACCAACATGCCGACCATCGGGTCGAGTTCGGCGTTGCCGCGACCGGCCACGGCGGTACCGATGGGAACGTCCTGTGATCCGGTGAGTCGGGACAGGCCGACCGCCAGAGCTGCGTGCATCACCATGAAGGGTGTCGCTCGGTGCTCACGCGCGATGGTCCGGACCTTGTCGTACCGCGCAGCGGGCATCTCGAACGACAGCGACGCCCCTCGGCGCGACGGGACCGCCGGACGCGGGCGGTCCCGGGGCAGGTCGATCTCGTCCGGCACGCCGGCCAACGTCTGCCGCCAGTAGTCGAGTTGACGGCTCGCGAGCGAGTCCGAGTCCTCGAACGAC
Organism: Rhodococcus sp. 320_ES; assembly: GCF_059691855.1. Lineage (NCBI taxonomy): Bacteria > Bacillati > Actinomycetota > Actinomycetes > Mycobacteriales > Nocardiaceae > Rhodococcus > Rhodococcus sp. 320_ES. The sequence continues at coordinate 262,970 of NZ_JCAWAG010000004.1, forward strand.
CCCAGGACGTCGCGCTGCCAGAGTGCATAGTCGGCGTACTGGAACTTCAGCGGCTGCCAGGCCGGCAGTGCTCCGCCGGCGCGGGACGCGAACGCCGTCATCACGTCACCCGTGAGAGGGGCGAACGAGAATCCGTCGGCCGCAATGTGATGCACGACGACGCCCAGTGCGTAGTCCGAGGGCGCAGAGTCCGAGGGCGCAGAGTCCGAGGGCGCGATCCGGAAGAGCCGCACGCGCAACGGAACCTGCGTGGTGACGTCGAATCCCTGCAGCGCCATCTCGACGAAGGCGCCGTACAGGGACTCCTCCGTCACGTCGATCGGGTCGAGATCGAGAGGGACGTCCGCGGCGTCGAGGATCTGCTGGTGACCCACACCGTCGACGTCCGGGTAGACGGTGCGCAGCGTCTCGTGGCGTTCCACGACGTCGCGCACGGCAGTTTTGAGGGCGTCCATGTCGAGTTCGCCCTGCAGCCGCAGACCCAGGGGGAGGTTGTACATAGGCGACGCCGGGTCGAGCCGGTTCGCGATCCACATACGTTGCTGCGCAAGGGCCAACGGAACGAGCTGCGGCCGCGGGACGGCGACGAGGGGACGCCGTCCACCGGCCGAACCGGCGTCGAGTGTCGCCGCCAGGTCGGCCACGGTCTGCGTGTCGAACACCGAGCGCAACGGAACGCGTACGCCGAGCGCCGCGCCGATTCTCGACGCCGCCTGCGTTGCCACCAGCGAGTTGCCACCGAGCGCGAAGAAGTTGTCGCCCAACCCGATTCGTTCGACGCCGAGCAGGTCGGCGAACACCTCGGCGACGACGCGCTGCTCGACGGTGCGAGGTTCGCGGAACCTACGGGGGTCCCCCACCGGATCCGGGAGAGCTGCGCGGTCGATCTTTCCGCTCGCCGTCAGCGGGATGGCCTCGAGCACGACGACGACGGGAACCATGTACGTCGGCAACAAGCGCGACGCATCGGCGCGCACGGTGTCGGTGTCGACGGTGGCGCCCTCGCGCGGAACGACGTAGGCGATCAGTCGCTCGTCGCGCACCACGGCCACCGCCTGTGCGATGCGGTCGGACGCGAGCATGGCCGACTCGATCTCGCCGAGTTCGATGCGCAGGCCGCGCAGCTTGACCTGGAAGTCGGCGCGGCCCACGAACTCGAGTTCACCGTCCGAGTTCCACCGCGCCAGATCGCCTGTGCGATACATCCTTTCGCCGCGCCCCGACGGACGGGCCACGAAGCGGTCCGCCGTCAGCGCCGACCGTCCGTCGTATCCGCGAGCGATCTGCGATCCTGCGAGGTACAGCTCACCGGTGACGCCGTCGGGCACCGCGTGCAGTCGCGAATCGAGCACGAGCGCAATCGTGTCGCCGACCGGAAGCCCGATGGGCACGGCGGGGCCACCGGTCGGTCCGACGGTGTGTTCGGTTGCGTGCACGGAGAATTCGGTGGGTCCGTACAGGTTGTGGATGTCGATGCTGTTGTGGGCCCGAGCACGGAACTCGTCGATGACCGCGCGGGAGAGTGCCTCGCCGGCCAGGAACACCACACGCAGCGAATCGCACGTGTGCGCATCGGAATGGGATGTGAAGAGCGTGAACATCGACGGCACGAACGACACTGCCGTGACGCGGTGCTCCTCGATGACGCGCACGAGGTAGTCGGGGTCGCGGTGGCCGTCCGGTTCGGCGATCACCAGCGTGGCTCCGGCCGCGAGTGCGCCGAACAGTTCCCACAGCGAGACGTCGAACGTCATCGGAGTCTTGAGCAACACCGTGTCGTCGGCGGAGAGTGCGTACTCCTGGTGGAACCACTCGATCTGCGACGCGATCGCGCCGTGCGAGACGTTGACGCCCTTCGGCTTTCCTGTCGACCCGGACGTGAAGATCACGTACGCGGCGTTTCCGCTGCGGACGGGGCCGCGCAGCTCGCCGCTCGACAGGGGCGCGTCCGAGTACGCGTCGGGGTCCAGTGCGTCCAGGGCGGCGCGATCCGACAACACGTAGACCGGCTGGGCGGTGTCGAGAATGAACTGGTTGCGCTCGGCCGGCTGATCCGGATCGAGCGGAACGTACGCTCCCCCGGCCTTCAGAACGGCGTACACCGCGACCACGGCGTCGATCGACCGGGGCAGCGAGGTGGCGACGGACTTCTCCGGGCCGACCCCCGCGTCGATCAGCGCACGCGCGAGACGGTTTGCGCGGGAGTCGAACTCACGGTAGGTGAGCGCGGTGTCGCCGAAGACCACTGCGATGGCGTCGGGTGTGGCGAGAACCTGGCGTTCGTACGAGGTCAGCAGGGTGCGCGAGGTGTCGGTGACGTCCTCGGCCGGCACGGGCCGCACCAGGCGCGCCTGCTCGACCGACCCGAGCAGCTCGATGTCACCGACCGGCTTGTCCGGATTCTCGGCGACTTCCGAGGCGACGATCAGGAATCGCTCCGCCAGTGCCGCAACGGTTTTCCGGTCGAACAGATCGGTGGCGTATCCGATCGAGGCGGACATCCCGTCGGGCGCACCGAGCGGCGACACCGAGTCGACGAGGGTGAACTGCAGGTCGAACTTGGCGACGCCGAGGTCGAATTCGAGAGTTTCCAGCCGCAGATCGGTGAGCTCGAAGTGCGCCTGCTCCAGGTTCTGGAACGCCAGCATGACCTGAAAGATGGGGTGACGGGAGCGCGAGCGCGGCGGATCGATGACCTCCACGAGGCGCTCGAACGGCACGTCTGCGTGCGCGAAGGCGGCGAGGTCCTGCTCTCTGACGTGCTCGAGCAACGACGTGAAGTTCTGGTTGCTGTCGATGCGCGTCCGTAGGGCGAGCGTGTTGACGAACATGCCGATCATGTCGTCGATCGCGGCGTCGCCGCGGCCCGCTATCGGGGTACCGAGCGTGACGTCGTCGGTGTTTCCGTATCGAGCGAGCACGACGGCCAGCACCGAGTGCATGACCATGAACAGCGTCGACGAGTTGTGCCGGGCGAGTTCGAGCAGCCGCTCGTGCAGCTCGGCGTCGAGGTGGAATTCGTACGTGGCCCCGGCGTGGGTGGGCTCCGCCGGGCGAGGCCGGTCGGCGGGCAATTGCAGTTCGTCCGGCAGGTCGGCAAGAGCGCTGAGCCAGTATCGCTCCTGCTGTGCGATAACGGATTCGGGGTCGTTCTCGTCGCCGAGGACGTCGCGTTGCCACACCGCGTAATCGGAGTACTGCACCGGAAGAGGCGCCCAGGTGGGCGCGTACCACGAGATGCGCGCGCTGTAGGCGGCCATGAGGTCGCGCGCGAGCGGCGCCATCGACGCACCGTCGGCGGAGATGTGGTGGACCACGACCGCGAGAATGTGCGACCCCGGCGCCGTCCGGAACAGGCGCGACGCGATCGGGACGGTCTCGGTGACGTCGAAAGTCGTTGCCGCCAGCGCCAACACGGCCGACCGCAGGTCGCTTTCGTCGATGTCCACGGGCGTCAGGTCGGGTACGACGGACTCGGCCATCATGGGCACCTGAACGGGACCGTGCTCGGTCTCGGGGTACATCGACCGGAGCGATTCGTGACGGTCGATCACGTCGAGCATGGCCACCTGGAGCGCCGGCACGTCCAGGTCGCCGATCAACCGCACGGCGAAGGGGATGTTGTACGCGGCCGAGTCCGGGTCGAACCGGTTGAGGAACCACATGCGGCGCTGCGCATATGACAATGGGGCCGGATCACCGCTCGGCCGGTGCGTCAGCGCGCGCCGGGCGCCGCCGCTGTTGACCTGGAGGCGGGCCGCGAGTGCCGCGACGGATGGCGCTTCGAACAGGGTCCGAACGGTGACGGTCGTTCCGAGGGCCGCACCGAGGCGCGAGACGGCGCGGGTCGCGATGAGTGAGTTGCCACCGAGTGCGAAGAAATCGTCGTCGCGCCCCACCCGGTCGACGCCGAGCAGCTCGACGAACACCGACGCGACGATCTCTTCGACGGGCATGGTGGGCGCACGGAATTCGCGCGATTCGATGACCGGCTCGGGCAGCCGCGCGCGGTCGACCTTGCCGTTGACGGTGAGCGGCAGACTGTCGAGAACCATCACCGACTGCGGCACCATGTGCGCCGGAAGATTCTGTACCGCAAAGCGATGCAGTTCCTCGTGGTCGATGGTGCGGCCCTCTTCGAGCATGACGTAGGACGCCAGCAGCAGCACCCCCGCCGACTGCCGATGTGCGACGGTCACCGACGAGCGCACGCTCTCGTGCATGCTCAGCGCCGCGTCGATTTCGCCGAGTTCGACGCGGATTCCGCGAATCTTGATCTGGAAGTCGGCCCGGCCGACGTACGAGATCTCGCCGCTGCGGGTCCATCGCACGAGGTCGCCGGTGCGGTACATACGCCGACCGGGCTCGCCGAAGGGACACGGAACGAATCGCGCCGCGGTGACGCCCGCGGCGTTGACGTATCCGCGCGCCTGCGATCCGCCGATCAGGTACAGCTCGCCGACGACCCCGACCGGAACGGGGCGCAGCCGTCGGTCGAGCACCACGCACGCCGCACCGCGAACAGGTCCGCCGATGGTGATCTGCGCACCCGGGACGAGTGCTTCGCTCATGTGCGAGATCATCGTGAACTCGGTGGGTCCGTACGCGTTGTACATGCTGCGGCCTGGCGCCCACCGTGCGACGAGATCGGGCGGGCAGGCTTCACCCGCCGTCACGACATGGCGAATGTGATCGAGTCCGGTCGGGTCCACCGACGCGAGCGCACCGGGCGTGACGACGGCGTGGGTGACCTGCTTGGCGCTCATGTAGTCCGCGAGGTCCTCGCCGCCGAACACATCGACGGGTGAGATGACCAGCGTGGCGGAGCGGCTGAGCATCATGAGCTGCTCGAAGATGGACGCGTCGAAGCTCGGGGACGCCAGCGCGAGAACGCGCGAGTCGCGGTCGATGTCCATGATGATCGGCAGTTGGTGCCAGAGGTCGACGACACCGCGGCTGCCCACCATGACGCCCTTGGGCAGCCCGGTGGACCCGGAGGTGTAGATGAGCCACGCACAGGTGTCGATGTGCACGCCTTCGAGCCGCTCGTCCTCACGAATCGTGGCCGACGAGTGCGCCGACATCTGCTCGTCCAGCTCGGCGGAGTCGACGACGAGCCACGCGGAGGTATCCGGCAGCAGGTCGCGGTGCCGGCGGTCGGTGAGACCGATGAACGCACCGGAGTTCTCGACGAGGTATTCGATACGCGACTCGGGGTACTTCGGGTCGATCGGCAGGAACGCAGCGCCCGTCTTCGCGACCGCCCAGGTCGAGACCAACATCTCCAGGGAACGCGGAAGAGCTATGGCCACAACCGATTCGGGCCCGACACCGTGTCCGATCAATACCCGCGCGAGCTGGTTGACGGCGGCGTCGAGCTCGGCGTACGTGACCGTCTTGTCGATGGTGTCGACAGCGATCGCGTCGGGCGCAGCAGCGACGGCCATGTCGATGAGGTCGACGAATCGGCGCGGCGGCATACCCGGAAGTCCGGTCGCCGGAACGAGATCCGTGCGCTCGTCGGCGCTGAGCAGTTCGATGTCGCGGATCGGAGAGTCGATGTCGAGTTCGGCGAACCGGCCCATGAACGTGAGGAACCGGTCCCGAAGGTCGGTGACGTCCTGCGCCGAGTACATGTTCGGGTTGGCCTCGAAGTCGATGCGCAACTCGTCCTCGCCGGCGGCCGGGTAAAGATTGATCGCGAGATCTTCGACGGGTCCCGTGGTGAGGACGTGGTACGAACCCGAGACCGAACCCAGGGTGATCTCGTTCTGGAACAACATCAGGTTCACGGCGGGTCCGAACAGTCCGCGGGTGTTGGTGGCCTCGCCCGCGTCCCGGCGAATGTCCTCGTGTCGGTAGCGCTGGCGGCGCAGGGCGCCGGTGAGCTCGCGCTGCACCCGGTCGACGGTCTGCGCGACCGTGACATCCGCGTCGAGGTCGATCACGAGCGGCACGACGTTGGACACCATGCCGCCCGATCGCCGCAGCACCGCACTGGTACGACCCGACACGGGCAGGCTGAGAACGATCTGCGAGGTTCCGGTCATGCGGGACAGGAACGCCGCGAAGGCAGCGATCGCGAGTGGCGCGGTGCTCGACCCCAGACTGTCGACACGCTTGGCCAGCAGTTCGGACACGGCGACCGGAGTCGGTCCGGTGGCCGCCGCGGCGGGCACACCCAGCGGCGCCGCGGAATCGACGAACGACACCGGGTCGGGCAAGGTCCGGAACTTTTCCGACCAGTGCTCCCGGTCCTTCTCGAAGCGGGAGGACTCCCGGTAGGCGACGTCGTCCTCGTAGATCGCCCGCAGGTTCTCCGCGCGCGAGGGTGTGGGTTCGCGGCCCTCGACCAGCGCTGTGTAGTACTCGGCGACGCGCTGCATCATCGTCATGGCGCCGAAGCCGTCGAGCACGATGTGGTGGATGCGGCTGTACCAGAAGTACCGGTCGTTGGCGACGGTGATCAGGTAGGTGACCACCAGCCGGTCGGTCGTCAGGTCGATGGGCGAACTGCATTCGTCGCGCATCCAGGCGATGGCGGCGTCCACCGGGTTGTCCGCGTCGCGGAAGTCGCGGGTACGGAACGTGTCGGTCAGGGACGTGTCGACCCGCTGTGCCGGGACTCCGGCCTCGTCCACCATCCGCACGTAACCGGAACCGAACTCGGCCCCGACGGCCTTCATCGCCCGTTCGAGCAGATCCGCGTCGATGTATCCGCGCAGGTCTACGTAGTGGGCGATCGAGACGGGAACGTTCCCGGCGAGCTGCTGCGCGAACCAGATTCCGCGCTGCGCAGCGGTCAGAGGAATGACGTCGGCCGGGGAGGTCGTCTCGGTGTCGTGCACTGAAAACCTTCCCTCGCCCGCGGGGCGGAGCCGATCCGCCTCTCGAATAACTGTCGTCCGGCTTGTTCGAATCATTACTTCCGAACAATTACCGGTGGTGGCCCCACACAATGCCATCAGGCCGATTCCACAGTGTTTCACAGTCGTAAAACCCGAACAAGGCGACAGGAATGGGTCGTCGCGTAGTGTTGATCTTCGGGGCTCTGATCGATCGATATACGAGGTGGTCGACCATGATTCGCGGCGAACCGATGTCCCCACGAGATGCGCTGAACTTCTATTTCGAGTCCACGCACACGTCGGCACTGCTGGTGCACGCGTTCGTTCTCGATGCGCGAGACGTCCCCGGTGCGGTGCGCACCCGGGCCGACGCGTACGCCTACGCGAAGTCGGTGATGCACCTCGATCCGATCTTCACCAAACGCCTGCACCGCGTGCCGCTCGATCTCGACTTCCCCTATTGGGTGCACGATCCCGACGTCGACCTGACGCAGCACGTGTTCGTGCACACCCAGGCCGCGGGGGACACGATGGCGGTTCGGCGCACCATCGTCGACATCTCCCGCACCTTCTTCGACTTCGACGCACGCCCGGCGTGGGAACTTCATTTCCTCGTCGATCTGCACGGCATCGAGGGCGTTCCCGACGGTGGGTCGCTCTTCGTCATCAAGTTCCACCACAGCGCGATCGACGGTGTCGGCGCCTCCGACCTGGTCTCGCGCATGCTGGCCCCCGAGCCGGCGCAACCGTCGCCGCCGCGGCCCGAGGTTCCGGTTCCCGGTGTGGCGAAAGCACTTCGAGGCGTGCCGCGCGGCTTCGCCACCCTGGCCAAGACTGCCCTGACCGCCGCGCGCATGAAGCGCTCGGCAACCCAGCCCACCGGACCGCTGCCCATGAGTGCCGACTCGCACAGGAAGGGCCCGGCCACCCGGTTCAACGTCGACGTCGAACCCGACATGGTGTGGGACGTCGCGTGGTTCGATCTGGATCGAGTTCGCGAGATCAAGACCGCGGTGGACGGCGGAACCGTCAACGACGTGATGCTCACCGCCGTGTCGCTCGCCTACTCCGCGTATTTGGCCGAACGCGGAGAGACTCCGGCCGAATCTCTGCGTATGTCGATGCCCGTGAACACCCGCGCCATGAAGGACGCCACCACCGCGAATCAGCTCGCGATCATGGTGATGAGCATGCACACCGACATCGCCGATCCGGTGTCCCGACTACAGGCCATTCACGATTCGGCGCTCGTGGAGAAGGCGTACATCGCCGACGCGACCCTCGGTAGGAACAAGCAGCCACCGAACCCGCTCAACTCGCTGCCGTCCGTCCTGCTGCCTCCGATCAGCAAGACGCTGCGCGGGCCGTCCAAGAACGCGACGCAGGCCTTCGTCAACACGCTGATCAGCAACGTCACCTACGGTCGCGGTCCACTGCAGCTGGGCGGTGCCCCGGTCGTCGGCTGCCTCGGCGTTCTCCCCACCGTGCGCGGGGTGCACCTGGCGCACTCCATCCGTTCCGTCGGCAGTTCCATCTCGATTTCGGTGGCGTCCAATCGTTCGGTCATGCCGGACATCGAGCACTACATGGACCTGCTCCGCGCCGCGATGGACAGTCTCGCCTAGGAGCCGTCCTCCAGCCGTCCACCCAGGATCGGCCCGATCACCGTCAGTGACGACTCGCTCGTCATGTTCCAGTGCGAGGACTCGATCCGGTGCGGCTCGACCGTGCCGGTCACATGCGACTCCCAGCCCTGCGCGAAGGTCGCCGACGTCTCGTCGCTGGATGCGAAGAACAGTAGGTCCCCGTCGAACACCCCGGGCACGTGCTGGTGCAACAACTCGTTGTTGTGCACGGCGGTGACCAGCATTCGGCGCACGCCGGCTTCGTCGATGACGTCCGAGATCCCCGGGATGCCCGCGATGAACGCCGCGGTCTCCTCGACGGACCCCAGTTCGGCCGCGGGCACGTCGTCCGCAGCGGTCCCGAGAGCGCCGAACAGATCGAGCAGTGACACCGGCGGCGCCTCCGACTCGTCGATGTCCTCGACGCCGCCGGCTGCGCTGTCGAGCATGGCCAACAGTTCCACCTGCTCGCCCTCGGACTGGAGAACCGTCGCGATGGCGTGCGCGACGGTGCCGCCCAGCGACCATCCGATCAACCGGTAGGGACCGGACGGCTGAACCCGTCGGATCTCCTGCAGGTACTTCCGGGCCAGATCGTCGATCGACTCGGCGAGCGGCTCGTCGCGCGTCAGGGCCGGCGACTGAATCCCGTAAAGCGGGACGTCCGCGGGCAGGTACGTGGCCAGCCCCGCGAAGCTGATTGCGATACCGACCAGTGGGTGCACGGCGAACACCGGCGTCGCGGACCCCGCCGCACGTAGCGGAAGGACGACGTCGAGAGCGCTGGGCTCGTCCTCCGAGTCCACTCCCCGATCGATGCGAGCGGCGAGCTCACGTGCGGTCGGGTAGGCGAAAAGCCATGGCAGGCGCACAGATTCGGCCGGCAGACCGTGCGTCTTCACCAGCAGGTTGACGACCTCGGTGGCCACGAGCGACGTGCCCCCGAGTTCGAAGAAGTTCTCCTGCACTCCCACCGCGTCGAATCCGAGTGCGGTGGCGTAGGCCGAGACCACCACGGCTTCGGTGTCGGTCTCCGGCGGATCGATCTGCCGATTCAGGTCGATCTCCGGCTCGGGGAGAGCGTTGCGGTCGAGTTTGCCGCTCGTTCCGAGCGGAAGAGCATCGAGAACGACGATCGACGCCGGCACCATGTACTCCGGCAGTGCGTCGGCGACGGCGCCTCGCAGCCGATCGACGTCGACCGAGTCTCCCGGTTCGGGGACGACGTACCCGACGAGTCGCGCACCGTTCGCCGTGGGTACCACCGCAGCGGCGACGACGCCGGGTGCAGCGGCGAGAACCGATTCGATCTCGCCGAGTTCGATGCGGAACCCGCGGATCTTCACCTGATCGTCCGCACGACCGATGAAATCGATTTCGAGATCCTCGGTCCAGCGCACGGCGTCACCGGTCAGATACATCCGCGCTCCCGGCGGGCCGAAGGGCGACGCCACGAACCGCACGGCGGTCAGGCCGGGGCGACCGCGGTAACCGTCGGCCAGCTGCGCTCCGCTCAGATAGAGCTCGCCCTGCACACGGTCCGGAACAGGTACCAGCCGGCTGTCCAGGACGTACGTTGCGACGCCGCGTTGCGCGCGCCCGATCGGGACCGAGCGAGACTCGGCGTCGGCGTGCACGCGGTGCGCGGTCACGGTGACCGCAGCCTCGGTGGGTCCGTAGAGGTTGTCGACGGCCGCGGAACTCACTGTGCCGAAGGCCTCCACCGTGTCACGAGGAAGCGCTTCGCCCGCCACCAGTACGTGTCGCACCGTGTCGAGTTGCGACGGGTTCGCGGTGGTGGCGAAGACCTTCATCATCGACGGCACGAAGACCAGGACGCTGACGGCGTACCGCTGGGTCAGCGCCGCCAGGTACGCGGGATCGCGGTGCCCGGTCACGGACGCGACGACAACGCGAGCTCCGACGGTCAGAGGCCACCAGACCTCCCACACAGAGACGTCGAACGTCACGGGTGTCCGCAGGATCATCGCGTCCGATTGCCCGAGTCGGTACTGCTCCTGCATGTTCTCGATGTGCCGCACCACGGCGCGGTGCGGCACCGCGACACCCTTCGGCCGTCCGGTCGAGCCGGATGTGTACAGCACGTAGGCGAGGTTGGACGGTCGCAGCGGGTGGGTGCGGTCGTCGTCGGTGATCGGCTCGTCGGAGAACGGGTCGAGATCGACCGTGTCGACAGCGATGACGGGCGCATCGACCTCGGGCAGACTCAGTCCGTCGAGAGTCAGGACGAGAGTCGGATTCGCGTCCCGTAGTACGTACTCGATTCGGTCGTCCGGGTGTGCGAGGTCGATGGGCACGAACGCGGCACCGGCCGTCACGACGGCGTGCACGGTCATGACCATCTCGGCGGATCGCGGAATCGCCACGGCCACCAGGTCACCGGTGTTCACGCCGTTCGCGATCAGGAACCGGGCCAGACGACGGACGTACGTGTCGTATTCACGCCGGGTGACGCGCGAGCCCGGGGCGTAGCGGCCGTACTGGTCGTCGCCGGGCGCGAGCACCGGGACGATCAGCGCGATCGAATCGTCGGGGTAGGAACCGGAGAGCAGGTCGGGCAACGTTCCGGCTTCGGGCAGCTGCTCCGGAGTGCGAACGAGCGCGGCGCGTTCGTCGTCGAACAGGACGCCGATGTCGCGGATGCGCATCGTCGGATCCGCAGCAACCGCGTCCAGCACGCCGAGGAACCGATCGGCGATGCGATCGACAGTGTCTCGATCGAACAGCGCGGCGGAGTAGCGCAGGTTCGCGGCCAGCTCGGCGTTGTCGGCGTTGTCCGTGGTGACCGCGCCGCCGATGATGAGCTGCAGGTCGTAGCGGGCTGCAGCGAGGTCGACGTCGAAGCCCGAGATCTCGATGCCGGGCAGCGAGAACGACATCGCTCCGAGGTTCTGGAACGCCAGGCTGACCTGATACAACGGCGCGTGCCGAGTCGGTCGAGCCGGCAGTACGGCGTCGATCACCTGATCGTGCGACACGTCGACGTTCGCGAACGCCTCGAGATCGGTGTCGTGTGCGTGCGCCAGAAGGTCGGCGAACGTGGCGTCCGGATCGACCTGCAGACGAAGCGCCAACATGCCCGCGAACATGCCGACGATGCGATCGACACCGTCCTCACCGCGACCGGCCGCGGGGGTTCCGATCACGATGTCCTGGCCGCCGCTGAGCTTGGCGAGCAGCACTGCGAGTGCAGCGTGCACGACCATGAATTGTGTTGCGCCGTGGCGTTGTCCGACATCCTGCAAGTTCGTGGCCAGCGACGCCGGAATGGTGAACTCGACGACGCCTGCCTCGACCGACTGATTCTCCCGCCGCGGGCGGTCGTGCGGCAGCTCGATCGGAGCGCTGACACCGGCGAGCTGAGTGCGCCAGTAGTCGAGTTGCTTCGCGACGATCGAGTTCTCGTCGTCGGCGCTGCCGAAGACTGCTCGCTGCCATACGACGAAGTCGGCGTACCGCAGTTCGACGGGTGCCCACTGCGGCTCCATGCCGTGGGTGCGCGAAATGTACGCCACCATCAGGTCTTCCGCGAGAATCCCCAGAGACGCACCGTCGATCGACACGTGCTGCACCGACATGGCGAACACCCACTGGTCGGCGGTGTCGGTCAGCCGGAACAGGGCAACTCTCGTCGGCGGAGCGACCGTGACGTCGAATCCGCCTCCGACGTACTCGGTGACGACGTCGGTGGCGTCGGCGGTCGTGGTCTCGCGCAGGTCGAGGGTCGGGACGACGTCCGACACGGGCACCACGACCTGGTACGGCTCGTGCTCACCCATGGGGTAGACGGTCCGCAGAACTTCGTGCCGGCCGACGACATCCTTCACCGCGGCGCCGAGCGCATCCACGTCGACCTCGCCGCGCATGCGGATGGCCAGCGGGATGTTGTAGAACCGCGAGTTGGTGTCACGCTGGTTGAACGTCCAGAAGCGCTCCTGGGCCATCGACAGCGGAACCCGATCCGGCAGCTCCTGGCGCACGAGCGGGGGCCGCTCGACGGACTTCTCCGCCACCTCGGCTCGCTGAGCGAGCTGAGCCGGAGTGGGTGCGACGAAGATGTCACGCAGCGGAATGCGCACCGACAGTTCGGCATTGACCCGCGCGATCACCTGCGTGGCCGACAACGAGTTGCCGCCGAAAGCGAAGAAGTTGTCGTCGACGCCGACTCGTTCGACTCCGAGGACCGCGGCGAACGCGCCGGCCACGATCTCTTCCACCGGCGTCGAGGGAGCGCGATACTGCGCACCCGCCGCGCCGACGAGATCGACTGCCGGCAGCGCGCGACGATCGAGCTTGCCGTTGGCGTTGAGCGGCAGCACGTCGAGCGCCACGACGGTGGACGGGACCATGTAGGCAGGCACGTGTTCCGCTGCGGTGCGCAGAATCGCGTCGGTGTCGAGTTCGACGCTGTCCTCGAGGACCACGTAGCCGACCAGCATGTCGTTCGTCACCGCAGCCGCGGCGGCCGCGACCGACGGCGACGCGGACAGTGCGGCGGCCACCTCGCCGAGTTCGATGCGGAATCCGCGCACCTTGACCTGATCGTCGAGTCGGGTCACGAACTCGAGCTCACCGTCCGTGGTCCAGCGCACGCTGTCACCGGTGCGGTACAGACGGTCGCCGGTGCTGTACGGATCGGCGACGAACCGTTCGGCGCTGAGCGCGCTGCGTCCGAAGTAGCCGTGCGCCAACTGAATTCCGCCAAGATAGAGCTCACCCGGGACGCCCGGAGGCACCGGCCGCAGCCGCTCGTCGAGTACGTAGACCCGAACGTTGGATTCGGGAGTACCGATCGCCACCGGTCCGGATCCGCCGCTCGACACTCGGTGTGCCGTCACCGACACCGCAGCTTCGGTGGGCCCGTAAAGGTTCCACACCGGTGCGTCGGACACACGCTCGAACGCGGTGACGGCGTCGCGCGGGAGCGCCTCACCGATGCACAGCACCAGGCGCAGGGAGGCGACGTCGTCTTCCGTTGCCACCGAGGCGAACACGGACAGGAGCGACGGAACGAAGTCCGCGACCGTCACGCCGCGTTCGCGGGTCAGCCGTGCGAGGTACTCGGGATCGCCGTGACCCTCCGCGCTCGCGAGCACGAGTCGTGCACCTGCGGTCAGCGGCCACCACAGTTCCCACACCGACAGGTCGAACGTCGCCGATGTCTTGAGGATCATCGCGTCCTGTTTTGCCGAACTGCCGTTCGCCAGTGCGAATCGGCTTTGCATCCACCACATCTGGTTCGCGACGGCGCGATGCGGAACGGCGACACCCTTGGGCCGACCCGTCGATCCGGACGTGTAGATGATGTACGCGATGTCGTCCGGTCGAGGCTGCCGGGCAGGCGTAGCAGTCGACGCGTCGGACAGGTCCGACAAGTCGCGCACCCGGACCTCGGTGTCGACCGACAGCGGTTCTCCCGCAGTCAGAACCAACGTCGGCTGCGCGCTGCCGAGCACGTACTCGGTGCGCTCGGCCGGGTGGTCGAGATCGATCGGAAGGTACGCGGCACCGGACTTCACGACGGCGTACAGGGCCACCATCAGATCGACCGAGCGCCGAATGGCCACGCCTACAACGTCGCCCACCGCAACGCCGTCGTCGATCAACGCACCGGCGAGGGCCGAGACCCGGGCGTCGAAGTCCGCGTAGGTGATCTCGCCGCCGTCGGCGTCGACGAGTGCGATTGCATCGGCATTCGCGGACACCGCGTCGTCGAACATCTCGACGAGCGTCGAGGGGGCACCCGCCACCGACGTGTCGTTGCGCGTGGCGACGAGGAGTTCACGTTCGCGTGCGGACAGCAGATCGACGTCGCCGACGGCGGTCTCCGGGTCCGTCACCACGGCGGTCAGCAGCCTGGTGAAGCGGCCGACGATCGACGTCACCGTCGCTTCGTCGAACAGTGCGGTCGAGTAGGTGACAACGCAGTCGAGAGCGCCTTGCTGATCGGCCCCGACGATGAGATGCAGGTCGTACTGCGACGTTCCGGGATCGACGTCCAGATCGGTGACGCTGAGCCCGGGCAGCTCGAACGAGGTCGATTCGAGGTTCTGGAACGAGAACCCGACCTGCGCGATGGCCGAGTAGGCAGTGGAGCGAGGCGGATCGACCGCTTCGACGACCTGCTCGAAGGGGACGTCCGAGTGCGCGAACGCGTCGAGGTCCACCGAACGCGCCTGCGCGACGAGCTCGCCGAATGTCAGTGCCGGATCGATGTCGAGCCGGAGGGCGAGTGTGCCCGCGAACTGACCCACCAGCGGATCGAGCTCCGGCTCACCGCGACCCGCGATGGGTGTCGCCACCACGATGTCGCGGGTGGCGCCGAGGCCGGCGAGCAGCGTGGAGAACGCCGCATGGATCACCATGAACTGGGTCGCCGAGCGCGGTGCGCCCACCGCTGTCGCGGCCCGCGCCACGGACTCGGGAATCGTGAACTTCACGTTGGCGCCGGTCATCGACTGCACGTCGGCGCGCGGTCGATCGAACGGCAGGTCCAGTGGTCCGTCGAGCCCGGCGAGTGTGCTCTTCCAGTAGTCGAGTTGGCGCGCGAGCAGGGACTCGCTGTCGGACGCGTCGCCGAGAAGGCGGCGCTGCCAGATCGCGAAATCGGCGTACTGCACCGTCAGCGGGGTCCACACGGGAGCGTTGCCGGCCGTGCGGGAGGTGTAGGCGGTCATGACGTCGCGCGCCAACGGCGCCAACGAGAAGCCGTCCGCCGACACGTGATGCACGACCATCATGAGAACGTGCTCGGTGGGTGACTGGCGCAGCAACCTGACTCGCAGCGGCACCGCCTCGGTGACGTCGAATCCCCGTGCCGCCGCGGCGAACAGGGTTCCCACGACCTTCTCGGGCTCGACGTCGTCGACGGTGACCGCGAGAGGAACGTCGGATCCCTTCAGGATCAGCTGATGTGGGATGCCGTCGACGGTGGGATACATCGTGCGCAGCGTCTCGTGCCGATCGACCACGTCGGCGATGGCCGTCGTCAGCGCCTCGACATCGAGGTCGCCGGTGAGACGGATACCCAGCGGCATGTTGTACGCCGCCGACGAGGTGTCGAATTGGTTGAGGAACCACATTCTCTGCTGTGCGAGCGAGAGCGGAATGTGCGCGGGGCGATCCTGCGGAACCAGCGGCGGCCGGTTGTCGCCGTCGGCGTTCTCGGCGCGAGCGGCCAGCTCCTTGACCGTCGGGGCCTCGAAGATCGCACGGATCCCCACCCGTGCGGACAGTCGTGAATTGACCCGCGCGACAACCTGAGTCGCCGAGAGCGAGTTACCGCCCAGTGCGAAGAAGTCGTCGTCGACGCCGACCCGTTCCATGCCGAGCACAGAGGCGAACGCGTCCGCGACGATTTCTTCCACCGGAGTCGACGGTGCGCGGTACTCGCGGGCCGATTCGAATCCGACGCTCGGCAGGGCGCGGCGGTCGAGCTTCCCGTTCACGCTGAGCGGGAGCTCGTCCAGGATCACGATGCGCGAGGGCACCATGTACGAGGGCAGACGGGTGCCGGCGAAGTCTCGGACGGCGTCGACGTCGACGGTCGAATCCGGTTCCGGGACAACGTAGCCGACGAGCATCTCGCCGCCGACCGACGACGAGACAGCAGCTGCTGCCGATGCGACGGACTCGTGTGCGGCGAGAACGGACTCGATTTCACCGAGCTCGATTCGGAAACCGCGCACCTTGACCTGGGTGTCGGTGCGGTCGAGGAACACCAACTCGCCGTTCGCGTTCCACCGCACCGCGTCACCGCTTCGGTACAGACGCGCACCGGGGACGGCGGAGAACGGATCGGCCACGAAGCGTTCGGCAGTCAAGCCGCCGCGCCCGAAGTAGCCGCGCGCCAACTGTTCTCCCCCGATGTACAGCTCGCCGCCGACGCCGGCAGGGACCGGGTTCATGCTCTCGTCGAGCACGTAGACCCGGCTGTTCCACTCCGGAACGCCGATCGGGACCGGTCCGGCGCCGCCGCGCTCGGTGCGATGCGAGGTGACACTGACGGCCGCCTCGGTGGGTCCGTACAGGTTGAACACGGGAGCGTCCGAGACACGGGCGAACGAGTCGACGACGTCGCGCGGCAACGCCTCGCCGATGCACAGGACCGCGCGCAGCGACTGCAGATCGTCCCGCTCGGCGACGGAGACAAAAGCTCCGAGCAGCGACGGTACGAAGTCCGCGACGGTGACGTTCTGCTCGCGCGTGAGCTTCGCGAGGTACGCCGGGTCGCGGTTGCCCTCGGGGCTCGCGAGCACCAGGCGCGCACCCGCGGTGAGCGGCCACCACAGCTCCCACACCGACAGGTCGAACGTCGCCGGCGTCTTCTGGATCATCGAATCGTCTGCGGTGAGCGCGAATTCGCTCTGGATCCACGCCATCTGGTTGGCGACGGCGCGGTGCGGAACACCGACGCCCTTCGGCCGACCGGTCGAGCCGGACGTGTAGATGACGTACGCCAGGTTCTCCTCGCGGAGCGGTCCCGATCGGTCGTCGTCGGTGAGCGGAGCGTCGGAGTAGCCGCTCAGATCGAGGCCGCTGAGTTCCTCGGCGGTGAGCGTCAGCGCCGGCTTGGCGTCGTCCAGGACGTACTGCGTGCGTTCGGCCGGGTGGTCGAGATCGATGGGCAGGTAGGCGCCACCGGCGGTGACGACCGCGTACATCGCGACCATCATGTCGACCGAGCGCGGAAGGGCCAGCGCCACGAGGCTGTCGGTGCCGACTCCTCGGCTCACGAGGTGACGCGCGAGACGTGCCACGCGTGAACCGAATTCGGCGTAGGTCAGACTCTCGTCGCCGGACGTCAACGCGATCGTCTCGGGGTGCGCCGTAACCTGCTCGTCGAACATCGACGTCAGAGTCCGCGGGACGCCGACCCATTCGGTGGCGTTGCGCTCGGCGAGGATCGCGGTGCGCTCAGACGTGGACAGCATGTCGATCTGACGCACGGGTGTGGCCGGTTGCGCCGCAACGGTTTCGAGCACGCGCAGGAAACGCTCGACGAAGATCTCGGCCGTCGCCCGGTCGAACAGGGACGTGGCGTAGGTGAGCATCGCGATCTGACCGTGGCCGGCCTGCTCGCTGACGATGAGGTGCAGATCGAACTGCGAGACGTCGAAGTCGAAACCGACGTCGCCGACGGTGAGGTCGGGCAACTCGAACGACACCGGTGACAGGTTCTGGAACGAGAAGCCCACCTGGAACAGCGGGTGATACGCCGTGGAGCGCACCGGGTTCAGAGCTTCCACCAACTGTTCGAACGGGACGTCGGCGTTGCCGAAGGCGGCGAGGTCCACCGATCGAGCGGATTCCACCAGATCGGCGAAGGTCAGGTTCGGGTTCACGTCCAGGCGCAGAGCCAGCGTGTTCACGAACATGCCGACCATGTCGTCGAGTTCCTGCTCGCCGCGGCCCGCGATCGGTGTGCCGACCGCGATGTCGCGCGTGCCACCGAGCTTGGCCAGCAGCACGGCCCAGGCGGCGTGCATCGCCATGAACAGCGTCGCGCGGCGATCCTTGGCCAGGTCGGTCAGTGCGTCGGTGAGCTCGGGTGAGATCTCGAACCGGACGGACCCGCCCTGCAGCGACTGCACGGCCGGACGCGGACGGTCGGTCGGGAGCGTGAGCGCATCGCCGAGCCCGGCAAGTGTGCTGCGCCAGAACGACACCTGGCGACTGACGACGGACGACGGATCGTCCAGTGTGCCGAGCACGGTGCGCTGCCACAGCGCGAAATCGGCGTACTGGACGGGCAGCGGAGCCCACTGCGGGTTCTCTCCGCGAACGCGAGCGGTGTAGGCGACCATCACGTCGCGGGCCAGCGGTCCCTGCGAGAAGCCGTCGGCGGAGACGTGGTGGATGACGATGCCGAGCACGTGGTGGCTGCGGGAAGGCCGGAGGCCGGCCGGATCAGTCGGAGTGATCTCCAGGAGGAGACCGCGGACGGGCACCGCGGCGGTCACGTCGAATCCCTCGGAGACGAACCCGAACAGGCGCGCGGCGACACCTTCAGCCGCAACGGGTTCCACGGTCAGGTCGAGCGGGACGTCGCGGGCGGGGACGATGACCTGGTGCGGGCCGTCGTCGGTGGTCGGGTAGACGGTGCGCAGCGACTCGTGGCGTTCGAGGACGTCGCGCACGGCCAGTTCGAGCGCGGCCACGTCGAGCGTTCCTTCGAGCCGGACCGCGAGCGGAACGTTGTACGCCGGCGATGCGGTGTCGAACTGGTTGAGGAACCACATGCGTTGCTGCGCAAGCGACAGCGGGATGGTCTCGGGCCGCTCGACGGGAACGAGCGGTGCCCGCGGGCCGTCCTGCGTCGCCGATTCTGCGTGCGCGGCGAAGGCCGCGACGTTCGCGGACTCGAACATCTCGCGAATACCGATGCGCGTTCCCAGCCGGGCGTTGACGCGGGCGACGACCTGGGTGGCGGACAGCGAGTTGCCGCCGAGTTCGAAGAAGTCGTCGTCGATGCCGACGCGGTCGACACCGAGCACGGACGCGAACGCGTCGGCCACGATTTCCTCGACCGGCGTCGACGGCGCGCGGTACTCGCGCGCCGGGCCGAGATCGACGGACGGGAGCGCGCGCCGATCGAGCTTGCCGTTCGCGTTGAGCGGCAGCGCATCGAGCACGACGATGCGGGACGGGACCATGTACGCGGGGACCGACGCGCCGGCCTCGGCGCGGACGGTATCCACGTCGACGACCGAGTCAGCTTCCGCGACAACGTAACCGACGAGGAGTTCACCGCCCGCCGTCTTCACGACCGCAGCCGCTGCCGAGCCGACGCCGGTGGCGGCGGTCAGCGCAGCCTCGACCTCGCCGAGCTCGATGCGGAAGCCGCGGACCTTGACCTGCGAATCGGAGCGGTCGAGGTAGACCAGGTCGCCGTCGGAGTTCCAGCGAACGACGTCGCCGGTGCGGTACAAGCGTGCCCCGCTGTGGGTGTCGGACACAGGGAAGGGATTGGCCACGAAGCGTTCGGCGGTCAGCGCCGCGTTGCCGAAGTAACCACGCGCCAACTGGGTTCCGGCCAGGTACAGCTCGCCGGCGACACCGGCGGGTACGGGCCGCAACCGGGAATCGAGCACGTACACCTGAACGTTGGCCTCGGGAGCACCGATCGGCACCGGCCCGTGGGAGCCGAGCACCGTCTTGTGCGTCGTGACGGAGACGGCCGCCTCGGTGGGGCCGTAGAGGTTGAAGACCGGCGCATCGCAGACTCGGCCGAAAGCCTCGACGGTCTCGCGCGGAAGCGCCTCGCCGATGCAGAGGATCGCGCGCAGCGAGCCGAGGTCGCCGGGTTGCGCGACCGAGGTGAAGGCGCCGAGGAGCGACGGGACGAAGTCCGCGACGGTGATGTTCTGCTCGCGGGTGAGCTGCGCGAGATACGCGGGGTCACGGTTGCCCTCGGGCGTCGCGAGCACCAGCCGCGCTCCGGACGTGAGCGGCCACCACAGTTCCCACACCGACAGGTCGAACGTCGCCGGCGTCTTCTGGATCATCGAATCGTCTGCGGTGAGCGCGAATTCGCCCTGGATCCACGCCATCTGGTTGGCGACGGCACGATGCGGGAGGGCCACACCCTTGGGTCGACCGGTCGATCCGGACGTGTAGATGACGTACGCGAGGTCGTCGGCGAGGAGAGCGCGGGTGCGCTCGTCGTCGGTGACGGGATCGCCCGAGACACCCGAGAGATCGAGCGCGGCAAGGTAGTCGGCGTCGAGCACCAGCGACGGCTTTGCGTCACCCATGACGTACTCGGTGCGCTCGGCGGGGTGATCGAGGTCGATCGGCAGGTACGCCGCACCGGCGGTCACCACCGCGTACATCGCGACCATCAGATCGAACGAGCGCGCGATCTTCACCGCGGCGAGATCACCCGGACCGACGCCCGACGCGATGAGGTGGCGGGCGAGAGAGTTCACCCGTGATCCGAACTCGCCGTAGGTGAGGGACTCGTCGCCGAACACCAGGGCGGTCGTGTCCGGTGCCGCGGCCACGCGGGCGTCGACCATGTCGGTCAGGCGGGCCGGGAAGCCGGACACCGCAGTGTCGTTGCGTCCCTGCAGGATCGAGCGCCGCTCGTCGGAGTCGAGCACGTCGATGTCGCGAACGCGAGCCGACGGGTCGGCGACCACAGCGTCGACGACCCGCACGAAACGCTCCGCGAAGGTCTCCGCGGTCGACCGGTCGAACAGCGCCTCCGCGAACGTCAGAACACCCTGCATGGTTCCGGTATTCGCGTCTTCGCTGACGATCAGGTGCAGATCGAACTGCGACACAGCAGCTTCGATGCCGACGTCACCAATGGTGAGGTCGGGCAGCTCGAAGCTCACCGGAGCGAGGTTCTGGAACGAGAACCCGACCTGGAAGATCGGGTGGTAGGCCGTCGAGCGACGGGGATCGACCGCTTCGACGAGCTGCTCGAACGGAACGTCCGCGTGCCCGAACGCCGCGAGGTCCACGCTGCGCGCGGCGGCGACGAGATCACCGAACGTTGCGTCCGGGTCGACGTCGAGGCGCAATGCCAAGGTGTTGACGAACATGCCGACGAGGTCGTCCAGTTCCTGCTCGCCGCGACCGGCGATCGGTGTGCCGACGGCGATGTCGCGCTGGTTGGCGAGCGTCGCGAGCAGTACCGCGAATGCGGCGTGCACGGACATGAAGAGAGTCCCCTGGCGCGAGGCGGCGATCGACGCCAGTCCGGCGGTCTGCTCCGTGTCCAGCGAGAACCGTACCGACCCGCCGAGCAGCGACTGGACCGCCGGACGCGGGCGGTCCATCGGCAGCTCGAGGGCGTCGTCGAGCCCGGCGAGCTGGTTCTTCCAGAACGCGATCTGCTTGGAGGTCAACGACTCCGGGTCGGTGTCGTCGCCGAGGACCTTGCGCTGCCAGAGAGCGAAGTCCGCGTACTGCACCGGCAGCGGCGACCACGAGGGCACCTCGCCGCGGACCTCCGCCGTGTAGGCGACCATGACGTCGCGCGCCAGGGGTCCGAGGGAGAATCCGTCGGCGGAGATGTGGTGGACGACGATGGCGAGCACGTGCGCTTGATCGGAGACCCGAAGCAACATGCCCCGTACCGGGACTCCGGCGGTCACGTCGAACCCGCCGGCGATGAACGCGAACAGGCGGTTCTTCAGATCCTCCTCGCTCACCTCCTCCGCGGTGAGATCGAGCGGAACGTCCGACGGCGACAGGATCACCTGGTGCGGGCCGTCTTCCGAGCCGGGGTAGACGGTACGCAGTGTTTCGTGGCGGGCGAGGACGTCCACGACGGCGCGTTCGAGCGCGGCGACGTCGAGTCGTCCGTCCAGGCGCACGGCGAGAGGAATGTTGTACGCCGGCGAGCTGGTGTCGAACTGGTTCAGGAACCACATGCGTCGCTGCGCCAGCGACAGCGGCAGCGGATCCGGCCGCTCCCCCGCGACGAGTGGCAGGCGATGACCCGAACCACCCGAGACTGCCCGTGCCGCAAGCTCACCCACGGTGTTGGCGTCGAAGATGTCGCGCACACCGAGGTGCGCGTCGAGGGCCGCGTTGATGCGGGCGACGGCCTGCGTGGCCATCAGCGAGTTGCCGCCGAGGTCGAAGAAGGAGTCGTCGACTCCGACACGCTCGACCCCGAGCAGCTCGGCGAACACCTCGGCGACCGCGTGGTCCTCGGGCGTCTCCGGTGCGCGGTACTGCGCCTGACGGCGAAGCAGCGTCGGCTCCGGCAGCGCTCGACGATCGAGCTTGCCGACAGGGTTCAGCGGGATCGCGGCGATCGGCATGAGGACCGCGGGAACCATGTGCGCGGGCAACACCTCTCGCACCGCCGCGTGGACCGCGGCGACGTCGAGCTCGACGTCGTCGCGGGGCACCACGTACGACACGAGATCGGTCACGCCGTTCGACGACGTGTGCCCGACGGTGACCGCGAAGTCTACGTCCGGGTGAGCCGAGAGTGCGCCGTCGATCTCGCCGAGTTCGATGCGCTGGCCGCGAATCTTGACCTGGAAGTCGCTGCGGCCGACGTATTCGATGGTTCCGGCGTCGGTCCACCGCACCACGTCGCCGGTTCGGTAGAGGCGAGAACCGTTGCTGTCGAACGGGTTCGCAACGAAGCGCTCGGCGGTGAGGGCGTGGCGGTCGTGGTAGCCGCGGGCCACACCGACCCCACCCGCGTACAGCTCACCTGCGACGCCGACCGGAACCGGGCTCATGCGCGAATCCAGAACGTACAGCGACGTACCGGTACTCGGACCACCGATGGTGACCGGATCGCCCGCATGCAGCGGGTCGCTCACCGAGATCATGACCGTGCACTCGGCGGGGCCGTACCCGTTGATCACGGTGACACCGGCCGACCAGGTGGCCATCAGCTCCGGCGGCAACGCTTCACCGACGGACATGACGACGCGCAGAGTCGACACGTCCGCCGGATCCATCGACGCGAGCGCAGACGGCGTGATGACCACGTGCGTCACGGCCTCGGTCGTGATGAACCGGGCGAGGTCCGGTCCGCCGTAGAAACCGGCGGGGGCCGGAACCAGCGGCGCCGCAGACCCGGCCGCGATGAGGATCTCGAAGATGGCGGCGTCGAAGCTGGTCGACGCCACGGCCAGCACGCGAGAGTCGGCGTCGACTCCGAACGCCTGCAGCTGGGCGTCGACGAGGTTCGCCAGTCCGCGGTTCGGGACGACGACACCCTTGGGGCGTCCGGTCGAGCCCGAGGTGTAGATCATGTACGCGGGATGATCGAGCGACAGCGGCGCCAGGCGGTCCGCGTCGGTGACCGGTGTGTCGTCGAAAGCGTCGACCGCAGAATCGAACTCGGCATCACCGATCGAGAACCACTCGATCTCACCGGCGACAGACGCGGCGTCGCCGACGGTCGTCAGGCCCAGGGTCGCCCCGGAGTCCTGAACCATGTACTCGATGCGGTCGCTCGGGTGGTTGGGGTCGATCGGCACGAAGTAGGCGCCGGACTTCGCGACGGCCCACACCGTCAGGACGAACTCGGGCGAGCGCGGGACCGCCACGGCCACAACGGTGTCCGGGCCGGCGCCGCGCGAGACGAGCCAGCGGGCCAACTTCGACGACCGCGCGTCCAGCTCGCGGTAGGTCCACGACAGCTCGCCCTGGCGCACGGCGTCGCCGTCCGGATTCTGCGCGAACGCGTGCTCGAAGACCTGAGCCAGGGTCTGCGGCGGCAGGGCAGCCCGACCGCGGCGGCTGAGCAGATCCTCACGCTCGGCAGGCAGAAGGGTGTCGACGGCCGCGACACGAGCAGACGAGTTCGACGCGAATGCAGCGAACACTGCTTGCAGTCGCCGACCCAGTTCGGTCATGTAGTCGTCGGTGAACAGCTCGCGCAGATACCGCAACGTCATGCGAATCTGCTTGTCCGCGAACGTGACCACCGAGATCGGGTAGTGCGTGGCGTCGAGAACCTGCGCGCCGGTGACCGACATGCCGTCGATGGACGCAGCTGCCTTCAGCCCCTCCTCGTCGACGGGGTAGGACTCGAGCACGGTGATCGTGTCGAACACCGCGCCCGGGCCGACGGCGGTCGTGATGTCCGCCAATCCGAGGTAGTGGTGGTCGAGGAGCGCGTTCTGCTCGGTCTGGATGCGCCGGAGGAACGTCTCGATGTCGGACGCTTCGTCGATCGCGATGCGCACGGGCAGGGTGTTGATGAAGAGACCGACCATGGACTCGACGCCGTCGAGATCGGCGGGCCGACCGGAGACGGTGCCGCCGAAGGTGACGTCGTCGCGGCCGAGCGAGCGTGCCAGCAGCAGGCCCCACGCCGCCTGGACGATGGTGTTGAGCGTGACGCCCAGTCGGGATCCGAGTTCGGTCAGTTCGGTGGTGATCTGCTCGTCGAGTTCGACCTCGATGCGACCGGTGTCGCCCGACACCGACGCGGTGTCCGCGACGCCGGACAGCAGTGTGGGCGTTTCGGTTCCGGCGAACGCGGTGGTCCACGCCTTCGTCGACACTGCGCGGTCGCGGCGCGAGAGCCATTCGAGGAACGTGCGGTACGACTGCACCCGCGGCAGGATCGACGCGTCGCCACGGGTGGCGTACAGGGTCAGCAGATCCTTGATCATGAGCGGCATCGACCAGCCGTCGATCACGATGTGGTGAGCCATGAGCGAGAGGGTGTAGCCGCTCTCGCCGGTGCGAATCATGCGGAACCGCACCAGCGGAGCCTGATTCATCGCGAAGGGGCGGGCCCGCTCGTCCGCGAGTTCCGTAGCCAGCTCGTCGGCGGTCTTGTCGGTGAAGTCGAGATCGGTCCACGGCACGTCGACCCGGCTCGGAACCAGCTGCACCGCAGTGCCGTCGACGGTGGTCGTGAACGAGGTGCGAAGCCCGTCGTAGCGCTCCATGAGGGACGCTGCCGCAGCGCGGAATCGGTCGATGTCGACCTCGCCCGCGAGCTCGAGAACGACCTGCATGACGTACACGTCGCCAGGAGTGGAGCCTGCGGAACGACCCGGCTCCCTGGCCGGTTGCATGGACGCGTGGAAGAGCAGACCCGATTGCAGCGGCGCCAGTGACCAGACGTCCTGCAAATCCGGAACGGCCGCCTCGAAGATCTCGATGTCCTTCTGCGACACCGGAACCAGCGGAACGTCGGACGGCGTGAGCCCGCCCGCGTCGCCGCTCTCGACGTGCCGAACCAGAGCCGTCAGAGCGTCGACCCAGTATCCGCCGAGCTCGGTGACCTCGTCGCTCGACAGAATCCCGCGCGGGAAAGCGAACGTCGCGGCGAATTCATCGTGCGATCCCGACCGGCCTCCGGCCTTCCCGCTGCCCACCACACTGGCGTTGATGTCGAGCACCGCGATCGCGGGCATGTCCGCATCGAGCGGAACGTCGGCGGTGGAGGTGATGTCGTCGGCGGGCAGCCACCCGATACCCTCCGCACCCTCCGGCAGGTCACCCGCCGACAGGCGGCCGAGGTAGTTGAAGCTGATCTGCCCGACCGACTGCCCGCGAAGGCTGCCGTCGAGGTAGCGGAGCATGCCGTAGCCCATACCGCGGTCCGGAATGCGCAGGAGCTGTTCCTTCACGGCTTTGATCGCGCGCCCGGCGGAACCGCCACCGGCGAAGGCGTCGTCGAGATCGACGTCGCCCAGATCGAGGAGCACCGGGAAGATGGAAGTGAACCAACCGACCGTTCGCGACAAGTCCGCACGCGAGCCTGTCGAAAGAATCTCTTCCTCGCGGCCATGACCCTCGAGGCGCATCAGCAGCGACGACAGTTCGGTGGCGCGTTCACGTCGGTACCGCGCCACGGCCAACGCCAGCGCGGTGAGCAGTCCGTCGTTGACGCCGCCGCGGAACGTCTGGGGAACGGTGGTGAGGACGGCGTCGGTCACGTCGGCGGGCACGGTGACGCGCACCTTGTCGATGGTGTCCTGCACGTCGATCGCCGGGTCGAGGGCCCGCGAGCCCAGCAGCGGGTCCGGCGCCGTGACAACGGAACGCCAGAACGGCAGTTCGGCCTTGCGAGTCTCGGTGGCGGCCTCGTCGACGAGTGCGTGTGCCCACGTCCGCATGGAGGTGCCGACCGCGGGGAGTTCCGGTGTCGCACCGGTCGATACCGCGAACCAGGCCTGAATCAGGTCGGGCACGATGATGCGCCACGACACACCGTCGACGGCGAGGTGGTGACCGGCGACGATCATGCGGCCCGCGACGCCCGAATCCGCGGGCGCGAGCCACACGAACTGCATCAATCGTCCCTCGGCAGTGGACAACCGGTCGAGCGCGGCATCGAGCGCCTGCGCCGCAACGGAATCGAAGTCGGTGCCGTCGACCTCGACGCGGGTGAGCAGATCTTCGGCCTGCACACTGCCGGCGGGACCGGTCTCCACGGTGAAGCCGGACTCGGCGTCACCGACGAGCCGTGCGCGCAGCATGTCGTGGCGGTCGAGGAGCGCCTGCAGGGTCGCGGTGACTCCGGCGTGATCGATCCCGACTGGGAGTTCGAGTGCGATGGTCTGCGAGAAGCGTTGGTACGCACCACCGCGCTGGGTCATGAAGTGCTCGACCGGCGTGAGCGGACGTGATCCGACTCCGCCGCCCGGCAGCTCGGCGAGCACCGCCGATGCGCTCTCCCCGAACGTGACCACGGAGGCGAGCGACGCGACGGTCCGGCGCTCGAAAACCTCGCGCGGTGTCAACGACAGCCCTGCAGCACGGGCGCGGGAGACCAACTGGATGGAGACGATGCTGTCGCCGCCGAGGGCGAAGAAGTCGTCGTCGGCACCTACGCGATCCACGCCGAGGACGTCGGCGAAGACGGCGGCCAGCGCCACCTCGATCTCGGACGACGGTGCGCGATAGGTGGATTCGTCGCTGCCGAACTCCGGAGCGGGAAGCGCGCGGCGGTCGACCTTGCCGGTGCTGCCGAGCGGAACGCTCTCCATCACGACGACGGCGGCGGGCACCATGTGCTTGGGCAGCGATTCGGCCGCGAAGTCCTTGATGTCGGAGTCGAGGAGCAAGGAGCCCTCGGCCAGAGTCACGTAGCTGACCAGCACCTTGGCGCCGGTGGCCAACTCGTGCGGAACGGTCAGGGAGAAACGGACCTCCGGGTTGGCGGCGATGACCGCGTCGATCTCACCCGGCTCGATGCGGAAGCCGCGGATCTTGATCTGCGAGTCGCCGCGCCCGACGTACTCGAGTTCGAGGTCGTCGGTCCACCGCACGACATCGCCGGTGCGGTACATCCGGGTGCCGGGCGCGCCGAACGGATCGGCGACGAAACGCTCGGACGACAACCCTCGACGCTCGTGATAGCCCAGCGCCACACCGGGTCCGGCGGTGTAGAGATCGCCGGGCACGCCGATGGGAACGGGGCGCAGGCGCGAGTCGAGCACGGCGGCGCGGCCACCCCGGATGGGGCCACCGAACGGCATGGGCCCACCCGGCACCATCGGCTTGCCGATGTGCGAAACGATCGTGGTTTCCGTGGGGCCGTAGACGTTCAGCATCCGCCTACCGACAGCGAATTTCGCGACGAGGTCTTGGCCGTAAGCTTCGCCGCCCACCGAGATGGTCTGCAGAGCATCGAGTCCCGCGGGATCGACCGACGCCAGCGCGGCCGGAGTGATGAAGGCGTGGGTGACCTCGTGCCGACGCAGGAACTGCGCGAGCTCCTCGCCGCCGAACACAGTGGTCGGCACGATGACCATCGTCGCGGCGGCGGGCACCGCGAGCAGTAGTTCGAGCAGCGACGCGTCGAAACTCGGTGAGGCGAAGTGCATCACGCGCGAGGACTGCTCGACGCGATACTCCTCGCGCTGCGAGACGCCGAGCTGGTTCAGACCGCGGTGCGAGAGCGTGACGCCCTTGGGCAGACCGGTCGAGCCGGAGGTGTAGATGATGTAGGCGCGGTCCGCGGGCGTGACCGGACGCAGCCGGTCGGCGTCGGTGATCGGGGCGTCGGACTCGGCCGCCATGATTTCGCGGCTCGCGTCGTCGTCGACCACGATCCAGTCGACCGACGACGGGAGAGACGACCGGTACGCGTGCGTGGTGAGGCCGACCTCGACACCGGAGTCGTTCACCATGTGGGCGATGCGGTCCGCGGGGTAGTTCGGGTCGATCGGAACGAACGCGGCGCCCGTCTTGGTCACGGCCCACATCAGGGCCACGGACTCCGCAGATCGTGGAACGGACAGCGCCACAGCGGAACCGGTGCCCATGCCGTGCGCGATCAGCACGCGCGCGAGGCGTGAGGTCAGGGCGTCGAGATCGCGGTACGTGACGGAACCGCCCTCGAACAGCGTTCCGCCTTCGAAGATCAGAGCTGTGCCGTCGGGGTTGGCCTGCGCGGCGCTCACCAGGATGTCGGCGAGGGTGAGTTCGTCGACGGGATCGCCGCCGAGGACGGGGCTGAGCCGCTTCTCCTCGGCCTCGTCCATCAGCGAGATGTCGCCGACGGGACGGTCCGGCGCGTCGATCACCGCGCGCAGGATGCGGTCGAGTCGCTCGCAGAACACCCGGACGGTGGGCTCGTCGAACAGATCGGTGGAGTAGGTGACCTCCACCGAGAACGCACCGTCCTCGGTCTCCGCCATCTCGAGCGACAGGTCGAACTTCGCGGCGTGCACGCCGGGGTCGTACCGCTCGACGGTGAGGTCGGCCAGCTCGAAGCGGGTGCGCTCGAGATTCTGGAACGCCAGTGCGACCTGGAAGAGCGGGTTGTGCGACGTCGAGCGTTCCGGCGCAAGCACTTCCACCAGCCGCTCGAACGGCACGTCGGCGTTGGCGAACGCGCCGAGGTCGACGGCCTTCGCCTCGGCCAGGAGCGCGAGGAAGGTGTCGCCGCCGCGCACAGGCGTGCGGAGCACGAGCGTGTTGACGAACATGCCGACGAGATCGTCGAGTGCCTCCTCGCCGCGGCCGGCGATGGGGGCACCGATGGCGATGTCGCTCGTTCCGCTGGTGCGGGCGAGCAGCACCGCGAGTGCGCTGTGCACGGCCATGAACAGCGTGGCGTCGTTGGCCCTGGCGAGGTCGTCCAAGCCGGTGCGCACCGAGGCGTCGATGACGTAGGTGAACGCGCTGCCGCCGCCGGTCGAGACCGCGGGGCGCGGGCGATCGGACGGCAGGTCGATCCGGTCCGGCAGATCGGCGAGTTGCGTGATCCAGTACTGCTCCTGCTTCGCCGCAAGCGATGTGGGATCGCTCTCGGATCCGAGCATCTCCCGCTGCCACACCGAGAAGTCCGCGTACTGGACGGCCAACGGCTGCCACTGCGGCTCCACACCGGCGATGCGCGAGGCGTAGGCGGTCATGACGTCGCGGGCGAGCGGCGACATCGAGAAGCCGTCGGCGCTCACGTGGTGCACGACGAAGGCCAGCACCGCGTCGTCCGGAGCCGTGCGCAGCAGGGCTCCACGCAGCGGAACCTGTTCCTGGACTTCGAAACCCTCGGTCACGAGCTCGATCACGCGGTCGCGCAGCGCATCCGGTGCCACGTCTTCGACGGTGAACTGGGAGGACACCGATTCGGCGGGCAGGATCACCTGGTACGGCGTTCCGTCGACCTGGGGGTAGACCGTGCGCAGCGACTCGTGGCGCTCGAGTACGTCGGTCACCGCGGCGCGCAGGACGGCGTCGTCGATGGCGCCGCCGAGACGAATGACCAGCGGGATGTTGTAGGCCGCGGACTCGGTGTCGAACTGGTTGACGAACCACATGCGCTGCTGCGCAAGCGAGAGCGGAATCCGCTCCGGACGGGTGACGGGCTCGAGCGCCGGCCGGGTCCGCCCCGACTGCGCCTTCTCGTCGATACGGGCCGACAGCGACGTCACCGTCGGCCGCTCGAACAGGTCGCGCACACCGACGCTGACCGACAACGCGTCGTTGATGCGCGCGACGGCACGCATACCGACGAGCGAGTTGCCGCCGAGTTCGAAGAAGGAATCGTCCAAGCCGACGCGTTCCACGTCGAGAAGCGCCGAGAAGACGTCGGCGACAACCTTTTCCGTCACCGTGGACGGGGAGCGGTACTCCTTGGCCTCCGTGGTGAAGACGGGCTCCGGCAGTGCGCGACGATCGAGCTTGCCGCTCGGGCTCAGCGGAATCTCGTCGAGGACGAGCACCTGTGCGGGCACCATGTACGCGGGCAGGCGTTCGCCGGCGAATCCGAGAACCTCGTGGACGTCGGGCGCGGCGCCCGCAGCGGCGGTCACGTACGCGACGAGTGCGTCACCGGTGCGGTCGTCGGTGTGCACGATCGCCACGGCACGGGAGACGTCGGGATGGGCGGCAAGTGCGGACTCGATCTCACCGAGTTCGATGCGCAGGCCGCGCAGTTTGACCTGGAAGTCGGTGCGCCCGAGGAACTCCAGCTCCCCGTCGGCGTTGTGGAACACGAGGTCGCCGGTGCGGTACATCCGCTCGCCGGTGGTCGAACGCGGGTCCGCGACGAATCGTTCGGCCGTGAGGTCGGCGCGCCCGAGGTAGCCGCGCGCGAGCTGCACACCGGTCAGGTACAGCTCACCGGGGACACCGGTAGGAACGTCGTGTAGGCGCGAATCCAGCACGCGGGCACCGGTATTGCGGATCGGGCGCCCGATCGGAACGGTGCGGGTGTCGGACTCCACCGCGCGGTGCAGAGTCGAGGTGACGGTCGCCTCGGTGGGGCCGTAGGTGTTGTCGAGCTCGGCGGGTGACGACGCGGAGAAGCGTCGTACGAGGTCCGCGGACAGCGCCTCGCCGCCGACGGACAGATAACGCAGGGTGGTCGGCAGGGCGAGATCGGCATCGGAGAGAAACAGCTCGAGCATCGACGGCACGAACTCGAGAATGGCGACCTCACGCTCCCGCGAGATCTGCAGCAGGTAGGCCGCGTCCAGGTGTCCTTCGGGACGCGCGATCACCAGTGCGGCACCGAGCTGGAGCGGAAGGAACAGCTCCCACACCGAAGCGTCGAACGTGACCGGCGTCTTGTGAAGCATGACGTCGGTGTCGCCGAGCTCGTAGAGCTCGTGCATCCAGAGCATCTGGTTGATCACGCTGCGGTGCGCTACCGCAACACCTTTGGGACGCCCGGTCGAGCCGGACGTGAAGATGACGTAGGCGACGTTCTCGGGGCGCAGCGGTGCCGTGCGGTCGGCGTCGGTCAGCGGCTCGTGCGAGTACTCGGACAGGTCGATCGTGTCGATGTCGACGATCGCTGGGAACGCCGGCAGATCTGCGTGGTCGCGCACCGTCGTCAGCAGTGCGACCGGCTTGGACGTCTCCAGCACGTATTCGGTGCGCTCGTGCGGATGTTCGGGATCGATGGGGACGTATCCGCCGCCCGCTTCGAGCACCGCGTAGACGGCGATCATGAGTTCGAGCGACCGGCGCGCACCGACCGCGACCAGGGTGTCGGGCCCGACACCGAGCGAGACCAGGTGCCGCGCGAGACGCGCGACGCGATCGCCGAACTCGCGGTAGGTGAGTTCGTCGCCCTCGTAGATCAGGGCCGTGTTGTCCGGGTGGGCCGCGGCGCTGGTGCGGAACATCTCCACGAGCGTCGTGTCGGGCAGCGGGGCGTCGGCGCCGCGGAGCTCCGGCTGCTCGCCGTCGATGACCAGGGGAAGGTCGCCGACCGGGGTGGTGGCGTCGGCTGCAATGGCGGAGAGCACCGCGACGAAACGTTCGGCGACCGCCTCGATGGTGGCGCGGTCGAACAGATCCGTTGCGTAGAGCAGGGTTCCGTCGATGGGTCCGGTGGAGCCGTCGGGCTCGGTCTGCTCCATCATCGTGACGGTCAGGTCGAGTTTCGCGACATCCGCTTCGACATCGACCAGTCCGATGGTGACGTCGGGCAGCTCGATTTCGGTGCGCTCGAAGTTCTGCAGCATGAGCAGAACCTGGAACAGCGGCGCATACGCCAACGACCGTGCGGGCCGCAGGATGTCGACGAGGCGGTCGAGCGGAAGATCGGAATTGCCGAGCGCTTCCAGGTCCGCAGTGCGGGTGCGCGCGAGGAAGTCGGTGAACGTCTCGTCCGGGTTCACGAACGAACGCAGCACCAGGGTGTTGCCGAACATGCCGACGAGGTCGTCGAGCGCAGCCTCGCCGCGGCCGCCGATCTGGGTGCCGATCGAGACGTCGTCGGTGGCCGCGAGACGCGACAGCAGGACGGCCAGGGCGGCGTGGACCACCATGAACAGCGTCGAGTTACTCTCTCGCGCAAGCTTGTTGAGCGCGTCCGCCACATCCCGGTCGACACTGAACGCCACGGTCGCGCCGCGTGAGGTGGGCAGTTCCGGGCGCGGGCGATCGGTGGGAAGCTCGATGACCTCGGGCGTTCCCGCGAGGGCGGTGGACCAGAACGCGATCTGCTTGGCGGCAAGCGATTCCGGATCGCTCTCGTCGCCGAGGAGTTCGCGGTGCCAGATGGCGTAGTCCGCGTACTGCACCTCGAGCGGCGCCATCTCCGGCGCCGATCCGGCCGCGCGCGCTACGTACGCGGTGGTGAGGTCGCGCACGAGCGGCGCGAGGGACCCGCCGTCGCTGGCGATGTGGTGCATGACGACGACGAGAACGTACGCATCGCCGGAAGGTGCGGGCAGGCCGGAGGCCGGTCGGGAGGTCACTGCAAACAGCCTGGCGCGGAAGGGGACTGCGGTGGAGACGTCGAAGCCCTCCATCACCATCGGCGTCAGGGTTTCGACGAGAGCCGACTCGTCCAGCGGCTCAGGGGTCAGGGACACCGCGGACGCAGGCCGAATCTCCTGCACCGGACCGTCGTCGGTCTGCGGGTAGACTGTGCGCAGAGTTTCGTGGCGCTCGAGGAGATCGCCGAATGCCTGCTCGAGAGCAGTGATGTTCAGGTTGCCCGTGATGCGCAGCGCTGCGGGCTGGTTGTAACCGGCCGAGGAGGTGTCGTACTGGTTGGTGAGCCACATGCGCTGCTGCGCGAAGGACAGCGGCAGTCCGCCTTCGGGCCGATGCCCGGCTTCGAGCCGCGGGCGACCGGAGTTGCCGATGGTCGCTTCCGCGCGCGCGGCGAGGTCGGCCACCGATGCGGACTCGAAGATGTCGCGGACACCGACACGTGCGCCCATCGCGTCGTTGATGCGCGCGACGACGCGCGTCGCGATGAGGGAGTTGCCGCCGAGCTCGAAGAAGTTGTCGTCCAACCCGACTCGCTCCGCGCCCAGCAGATCCGCCAGCACGGCGGCCACTGCACGCTGGGCGTCGGTCTCGGGTTCGCGGTACTCGCGCGTGCTCGTGCCGATGGTCGGGGCGGGAAGCGCGGTGCGGTCGAGCTTGCCCACCGGGGTCAGCGGAACCGCGTCGATGACGATGATCTCCGACGGGACCATGTAGCCCGTCAGGGTGCGGCCGACGAACTCCGTGAGCTCGGCGGGGTCGGGATCCGAACCGGGCTCCGGAAGGACGTACGCGACCAGGGCGGTGGACCCGTCGGGCAGCTGGTGACCGACGGTCGCCGCGAAGCGCACCTTCTCGTGGGCGGACAGAGCGGCGTCGATCTCGCCGAGTTCGATGCGGAATCCGCGCACCTTGACCTGAAAGTCGCTGCGGCCCAGGTAGTCCAGAGCGCCGTTGGCGCGTTGACGCACCACGTCGCCGGTGCGGTACATCTTCGCGCCGGGTTCGCCGAAGGGGTCGGCGACGAAGCGTTCGGCCGTCAGCGGCAGCCGACCGTGGTAGCCGCGCGCCAGTCCCGGCCCGGCGGAGTACAGCTCACCGGCGACACCGACGGGTACCTGCCGCAACCGCGAGTCGAGGACGTACGTGGTGAAGTCGCGGATGGCGCCGCCGATCGAGACCGGTTCTCCCGGAATCAGTTCGGCGCAGTTGGTCATGACGGTGGCTTCGGTGGGACCGAAGCCGTTGAACATGCGGCGACCACCGGTGACGAAGCGCGTCACCAACTCCGGGGGGCACGCCTCACCGGCGGTGACGACGACACGGAAGTCGGTCAGAGGATCGGGATCGATAGACGCCAGCACCGACGGGGTGATGACGGCGTGCGTCACCTTCTGCTCGCGGAGCAGCTCGGTCAGCTCGTCGCCGCCGAACACCGTCGCGGGCGACACCACCAGCGTCGCACCGGAACCGATGGCCATCAACAGTTCGAAGACGGACGCGTCGAAGCTCGGGGACGCCACGGCCAGCGTGCGCGAGTCGCGGTCGATGCCGAATCGCTCGCGCTGCTCGGCGGCCAACCCGGCGAGACCGGCGTGGGTCACCTCGACGCCCTTCGGGCGACCCGTGGAGCCGGAGGTGTAGATCATGTACGCGGTGTTCAGCGGGGTGACGGTGCGCAACCGGTCGGCGTAGGTGACGGGTTCGGACGTCTGGCCGTCGACGGCAGCCATGGTCTCCGGATCGTCGAGCACTACCCACTCGACTCCGGCGTGCCCGCTCACACTGGGGAGGAACTCCGCCGTCGTGATGCCGAGTGCGGCACCGGAGTCGGACAGCATGTACTCGATACGGTCGGCCGGGTAGTTGGGGTCGACGGGCACGTAGGCGGCACCGGTCTTCGCGACGGCCCACACGGACAGAATCGACTGCGCGGACCGGGTAATGGCCAGGGCGACCACGGACTCGGTACCGATGCCGCGCGACATCAGCTCGCGGGCAAGTCGCGACGACCGTTCGTCGATCTCTCGGTAGGTCCAGGTTGCGTCCGCGGCGACGACGGCGTGGCCGTCGGGATTGGCCTCGACAGCCGCCGCGAGAAGCTGCGGGAGGGTCGCGGACCGTGGGCGCTGACGACGGCGGGGCCGTTCGCGGGGAGCACGTGATCGACGAGCGCCCCGACCTTCGCTGTCGGGAGAGCCGTCAGTCATGCAGTAACTCCTCTTGTTGCCGTACCTGTGTCCATCACAACCTTAACGATCGCCCGATCAGCTCCACGCACTCGTCCTGAGCTGCGTGGCGTCGATCGCGAGAACGTCCACAGAGGTATCGCTCACGAAGGCCGAGACGTTTCCCCGGGCCTCGTCCGCACCGCCCGGAGCTGTGTCGACGACGGCCACCTCGAGGTCGTCCAACTCGGTGGGGTCGACGTCGACGAGGTCGTCGGGACGGGCGAAGACGTGGGTGACCCACTGATCGGCTAGCTCGTCCTCGAGCGGGACCGAGTCGTGAGTAACCACAGCGTCTCGGGTTACCACAGCCGCGCCCATCGCCCCCGCGATCAGGGCGGCCAGAATCGACACCGCCGGACCGACAGCCGGGGTGGCCAGCAGACGCGACTCGTAGGTCACGTTCAGCGCGGCCGCTTCGGCGGACACCAGCCCACCCAGCTGGTCGTGGGTGAGCGACAGCTCGCCGACGATCAGGGCTGCGTCACCGGACTCCACGGGGCGTGTGCGATCGGCGTACGAGACCGGACGCCCGGACGCCTCTGCCAGTGCGGGGTCGATCGCATCCATGTGCACTGCGTCATCCATACGTACTGCGTCGACATCGGAGTCCACCACCAGGGCGGCACCCGATTTGAGCACGCCCCACCACGTCGCCGGGTCCGACCCTGCGGCCACCGTCGACCCGGGTCCCACTCCGCGACCGGCGAGGACCCGCGCAACCTTGTTGGACGCGGTGTCGAGTTCGGCGAAGGTGATGTCCGACTCGGGCCCGGACACCGCGGGTGCCTCCGGATCGGACTCCACGGCCGCCTCGAACAACGCCGTGATCGGCCTGCCGTCCACGACGGTCTCGCGGGCGGCGGGAGTCGGCGAGGCGGCCTCGACCTCGGCCAGCGGAAGGCTTGCGACGGTCCGGTCCGGATCGGCGGCCGCAGCGGTCAGCACGCTGACCAGGTGAGCACCGATGGTGCGGGCGGTCCCCTCGTCGAACAGCTCCGTCGCGTAGGTGAGCATCATCGTGGTGGGACCACCCGGTGCGCGGGTGCCGTCGTCGTCGACGGTGAGCATCAGGTCGAAGTTGGCCGGCTCGAACGGGTTCTCGAGCTCGGACACCTCGAGGCCGGGAAGCTCCAGCGTCGCCGGGGTGATGTTGCGGAACGCCAGCGCGGTCTGGAAGAGCGGATGCACCGAGTTCGAACGGCCAGGAGCCACCGCGTCCACCACGTTCTCGAACGGAACTTCCGCATTGGCGAACGCTCCGAGATCCGCGTGCCTGGCCTCGGACACCAACGCGCCGAACGATTCGGACTCGTCGATCCGCACCCGCAGCACGACGGTGTTGACCAACATGCCCACCATCGCGTCGAGCGCAGGATCGCCACGACCGGCGAGGGCGGTGCCGACGGCGATGTCGAGCGAGCCGGACAACCGCGACAGCACGACGGACAGAGCCGCGTGCACCACCATGAACTTGGTGGCGCTGTGACTCTGCGCCACCTCCTCCAGACGGTCCGACGTCTCGCCGTCCAACGCGAAGTGCACGGACGCACCGGTTTTGGTCGGGTTGGCCGGCCGGTCACGATCCCGAGGCAGGTCGAGCTCCGGCGGCAACCCGTCCAGAGCGCGCTTCCAGTAGGACAACTGAGCCGAGGCCACGGAATCCGATTCGCGCGGGGACCCGAGCACGTCTCGCTGCCACAGCGCGTAGTCGGCGTACTGCACCGGGAGCGGAGCCCAGTTCGGCGCCGACCCCGATGTGCGAGCCACGTACGCGGTCATCAGGTCTCGGGTCAGCGGGACCCGGGAGAACCCGTCCGCCGAGATGTGATGCACGACCAGCGCGAGCACGGCGGAGGACGGCCCGATGCGCATGAGCTGCAACCGAAGTGGCACCGCGGAGGTCACGTCGAACGGTTCGAGCGCGAACGTCACGAACCGGTCCACGACATCGTCGGGTTCCACGTCGACGATCTCGACGCCGACCGTGTCGGTGGTCAGTTCCTGTCGCGGCACCCCGTCGGCCTCCGGGTAGACGGTCCGCAGAATCTCGTGCCGATCGACGAGGTCTGCCACCGCGGCACGGAACGCGTCGACGTCGAGCTCGCCTTCGAGCCGAATACCCAAGGGCAGGTTGTAGACCGGCGACGACGGCTCGATGCGGTTGCTGATCCACATGCGCTGCTGGGCTAGTGCGAGCGGAACCACGTCCGGCCGTTCGCGCGGGACGAGCGGTGGGCGCACCGGACCGGAGAGCGCCGTGATGCGCGAGGCGAAGGACGCCACGGTCGTGTTGTCGAACACCACACGCACCGGCACGTGCACGTCGAGTGCGGCGCCCACCCGCGACGCAACCTGCGTTGCGATCAGCGAGTTTCCGCCGAGTGCGAAGAAGTCGTCGTCCAGGCCGACCGTCTCGACGTGCAGCAGCTCACCGAAGATCTCCGCGACGGTCTTCTCCACGGCCGTGGTCGGCGCTCGGTACGCCACGGCCTCGACGACCGGATCGGGCAGTGCCCTGCGATCGAGCTTGCCGCTGGCGTTGAGGGGGAACTCGTCGAGCACGACGATGTGCGACGGAACCATGTACGACGGAACGGCTTTCACCAGCGCGGTGCGCACGTCGTCCACGTCGATCACGCTGTGGAAGTGCGGCACGACGTAGGCGACCAGCGCCTCGTCGCGGAGCACCACCACGCTGTTACCGATTGCCATCTGCTCGCACAGTGCCGACTCGATCTCACCGAGTTCGATGCGCAGACCGCGCACCTTGACCTGGAAATCGGTGCGGCCCACGTAGACGATCTCGCCGTCACGGCGCCACCGCACCAAGTCTCCGGTGCGGTACATCCGTTCGCCCGGAGTCGACGGGAACGGATGCGCGACAAAGCGATCCGCCGTCAGATCCGCACGCCCGAGGTAACCGCGAGCCAACTGGGCACCGGTCAGATACAGCTCACCGGCAACGCCCACCGGCACCGGACCGAGACGCTCGTCGAGCACCAGAGTGCCGGTGTTCCACACTGCCCGCCCGATCGGGACGTCGGTGTGATCGGACGACACGACCTCGTGGTACGTGACGTCCACCGCGGCTTCGGTGGGGCCGTACAGGTTGTGCAGCGACGCCTTCGGGAGGAGGGTCCGCGCTCGGCGCGCGGTGGATGCGGCCAGCGCCTCGCCGGAGGCGAACACCATGCGAAGCGACGGCAACCGGTTCGGCTCGAGGTCGGAGACGAACACCGACAGCATCGACGGAACGAAGTGCATGATCGAGACGGACTTCTCATCCACGACCTGCGCGAGATACGCGGTGTCGCGGTGTCCGTCCGGAAGGGCGATCGCGATACGCGCGCCGACCTGCAAGGCCCAGAACAACTCCCACACCGACACGTCGAAGGTGACGGGCGTCTTCTGCAACACCACGTCGCTCGCGTTGGCCGAGTACTCGTGCTGCATCCACAGCAGGCGGTTGACGATCGCGCCGTGGGCGACGGCGACACCCTTGGGTCGACCGGTGGATCCGGAGGTGAAGATGACGTACGCCGGGTTCGAAGCACGAAGGGGCGCAGTGCGTTCGGAGTCGGTGATCGGTTCCCCGGACACGTCCGGTCCGGTGAGCGAGTCGAGGGTGTCGACCGTGACGACCGGCGCGGTACCAACCCCGGGACGGTCGTCGCGCGTGGTGGTCAGCACCAACAGCGGATCGGCCTTGTCGAGGATGTACTCGTTGCGGTCGGCCGGCTGATCGGGATCGATCGGCACGTACGCCCCGCCGGCCTTGACGACCGCGTAGATGCCGACGAGCATCTCGATCGATCGGCGCATCGAGACCACGACGAAGGACTCGGGGCCGACCCCGTGCGAGATCAGCAGCCGCGCAAGCCGATTGACCCGAGCGTCGAATTCGGCGTAGGTCAGGCTCTGGTCACCGAACTCGACGGCGATCGAATTCGGGGTGCGGGCGACCTGCGCGTCGTAGAGGTCCACGAGGGTGCGCGACGGCTCGATGGTGACCGCGGTGTCGTTCCACTCCTCGATCACGTTGCGACGCTCGACGGGGCTCAGCACGTCGATGTCGCCGACGGGAACCTCCGGGTAGGACACCGCGCTGCGCAGGACGCGCACGAAACGCTCGGCGAAGGCCGCGACGGACTCGCGGTCGAACAGGTCCGTGGCGTACGTGAACGCTGCGTGCATGCCGCCCGGCGCACCGTTCTTGTCGGTCGAATCGATCAGTGTCAGTTGCAGATCGAACTTGGCGACCGACAGGTCGAACTCCACCGTGGACAGCCGAAGTCCGGTGAGCTCGACCGAGGACTGTTCGAGATTCTGGAACGCCAGCATGACCTGGAAGATCGGGTGACGCGATTCCGAGCGCGACGGAGACAGCACCTCGACCAGCCGCTCGAACGGTACGTCGGCGTTGGCGAAGGCGGCGAGGTCTTCCTCGCGCACCGACGCGAGCAGAGACTCGAAGTCGGTGCCGGTGTCGAACGTCGTCCGCAGCGCGAGGGTGTTGACGAACATGCCGACGAGGTCGTCGATGGCCGCGTCGCCGCGGCCCGCGGTGGGAGTGCCGACCACGATGTCGGTGCTGCCGGTGACCTTGGAGAGCATGGCGACGAACGCCGCGTGCACCACCATGAACAGGGTGGTGTGGTAGCGGCCGGCGACCTTGGACATCGCGCTGTGGAGCCCGGCGTCGATCTCGAACTCGTAGGTGGCGCCGCGGAAGCTGGGGCGCGCCGGGCGCGGGCGATCGGTGGTCAGCTCCAGTCGGTCGGGGGCGTCGGCGAGCTTCGTCGCCCAGTAGCGCTCCTGTTGCGAGATGACCGATTCCGGATCGTCCTCGGACCCCAGCACCTCCCGCTGCCACAGCGCGTAGTCGGAGTACTGGACGGGCAGCGGCGCCCACGTGGGGGCGTACCACGCGATGCGCGCGCTGTACGCGGCCATGATGTCGCGCGCCAGGGGCGCCATCGACGCACCGTCGGACGAGATGTGGTGAATGACGATGGCGAGCACGTACCGCGTGTCGTCGAGACGGTAGAGGCGACCGTGGATCGGGACCCTCGTGGTGACGTCGAAGGTGGTCGAGGCGAACGTCAACAAGGTCTGCTCGAGCAACGCGTCGTCGACGTCCACGGGCGTGAGGTCGGGGACGACCTCCTCCGCCATGTGGATCAGCTGCACCGGCCCGGACTCGGTGTCCGGGTACGACGTGCGCAGCGCCTCGTGCCGATCGATCACGTCGAGTACCGCAACCTGCAACGCGGCGATGTCGAGTTCGCCGTCGAGGCGCACCGCGAACGGAATGTTGTACGCCACGGACGAGGGATCGAACTGATTCAGGAACCACATTCGCCTCTGCGCCAACGACAACGGCGCCGGCTCGGTGCGATCCCGCGGCGCCAGCCGCAGGTTCGCCGAGTCGCCCGAGCGTTGCTGCAGGCGTGCCGCCAGCGAACCGACGGTGGGCGCTTCGAACAGCGTCCGAACCGAGACGCTGGTGTTCAGGGCGGCGCCGAGCCGCGACACCGCACGCGTCGCGATCAACGAGTTGCCACCGAGAGCGAAGAAATCGTCGTCGAGACCGACCTTCTCCACGCCCATCAGTTCCGTGAACACGGACGCGACGATCTCTTCGACGACCGTGGTGGGGGCGCGGAACTCACGCTTCTCGAGCACCGGCTCGGGGAGGCGGAACCGGTCGACCTTGCCGTTGACCGTGACCGGAAGGTGGTCCAGGACCACCACCGAGGCCGGGATCATGTGCGACGGAAGACGTTGGGCCGCATGGCGAAGGAGCTCGGAATGATCGAGGGCATCGCCCTCCTCGAGCACCACGTACGCGGCGAGAACCGTTGCGCCGGAACTTTGCTCGTAGGCGACGGTCACCGCGGTGCGCACGCTGCGGTGATCGGTCAGCACGTTGTCGATCTCGCCGAGCTCGATGCGGAAGCCGCGAATCTTCACCTGCGAATCGGCGCGGCCGACGTAGTGGATCTCGCCCTCCGGCGTCCACCGCACGAGATCGCCGGTGCGGTACATGCGCGAACCCGGCTCGCCGTAGGGGCTGGCGACGAACCGAGTCACGGTGAGCGCGAAGCGATTCGCGTATCCCCGCGTGACACCGGGGCCGGCCACGAAGAGCTCCCCGATGACGCCGACGGGGACGGGTCGCAGCCTGTTGTCGAGTACGACCTCGACGAGACCACGCACGGGCGTGCCGATGGTGATGGGTGCGCCCGGCGAGAGCGGGCGGGTGATCGACGAGATCATCGTCGTCTCGGTGGGTCCGTAGGCGTTGAACAGATTCGTCTGCCCCACCCACCGCGCGGCGACCTCGGGCGGCAACGCTTCGCCGGCGCTGATGATGCACTCGATCTGCTCGAGCCCGTCGGGGTCCAGCGAGCCGAGCGCAGCGGGCGTGATGACCACGTGGGTCACGTGTTTCGTGCGGATGTAGTCGGCCAGCTCCTCGCCGCCGAACACTCCGACCGGGGCCAGCGCGAGCGTGGTCGAGCGGGACAGTGCCATCAGCTGCTCGAACACCGACGCGTCGAAACTCGGTGAGGCCACGGCCATCACGACCGAATCGTGGTGCACGCCGTAGTGCTCGGCCATGTCGTCGCCGATGTTCACGAGACCGTCGTGGGGCACCACCACGCCCTTGGGAAGGCCCGTCGAGCCCGAGGTGTAGATCATGTACGCCATGTTCGAGACGTGAATCGGTGCGAAGCGGTCGGCATCGGTGACCGCGTCCGCGGACAACTCGTCGCATTCGCTGCGCACGGTGTCGTCGTCGAGCAGCAGCCAGTCGATGGTGTCGGGGAGATCGCCGCGGTACCGGGACGTCGTGAGACCCACCTTCGCACCGGAATCGACGAGCATGTGCTCGATGCGGTCCATCGGATACGCCGGATCGATGGGCAGGAACGCGCCGCCGGTCTTGACGATGGACCACGTCGAGCAGATCGTGTTCAGCGAGCGAGGCAGCCCCATGGCCACCACCGACTCGGTGCCGACTCCGCGTGCGATGAGCATGCGCGCCACACGATTCGAGTACTCGTCGAGCTCGCGGTAGGTCATCTGCTCGCGGTCCGTCGTCACGGCGAGGGCGTCCGGATCGGCGGCGACCGCATGGGCGATGATCTCCGGAAAGGTTCGGGCGGGCCATGATTCGGGTCCTACCGCCGGGACGAACCGCTCGCGCTCGGCCGAGGTGACCGGGTCGATCTCGCCGATGGTCGACTCGGTCGGGGCAGCGACGAAATCGTCCAGGAACCGCACGAAGCGGTCCCGGTGACCTTGCAGACGCGCCGCGTCGTACCGATTCGGGTTGGCCTCGAAGTCGATTCGCAGCGAGCTCGCGTCGGAACCGGGATAGACGTTGAGAGCCAGGTCCTCGATCGGGCCCGTGGTGAGAACGTTGTAGGACCCGTACACCGAGCCGAGTCGCAGCTCGTCGTGGAAGAGCATGATGTTGACCGATGGGCCGAACAGGCCGCGGTGCGCCGACGAGCCGCCGGCGTCGCGCCGAATGTCCTCGTGCCGATAGCGCTGGCGACGCAGCGCGCCGGTGAGTTCGAGCTGCGCTTGCGTCACCGCGGCCGCGACCGTGCACTCGGGCGGCAACTGCATCCGCAGGGGAACGACGTTGGAGACCATGCCACCCGAGCGGCGCACCGCTGCGGTGGTGCGCCCGGACACGGGCAAGCTCAGGACCGTGTCGTCGGCGCCGGTCATCCGCGCCACGTATGCCGCGAACGCCGCCACGACCAGTGGTGCGGTTCCAGTCCCCAGCTCGGCGATCCGGCCGTCGATGCGCTCGATCAGAGAGGTGGGGATGCCACCGCTCACGAGAGCCGCCGGGGAGGTGACGGGGGCCATCGCGTCGGCCAGGCTCGGCGGGTCGGGAAGCGACGCCGTCTTCTCGGCCCAGTACTCGCGGTCCTTGGTGAACCGCTCGGACTGGCGGTACTTGGAGTCGTCCGTGTAGAGCCACTGCAGCTCGACGGCGCTGCTGGGCGCCGGATCGACACCGTCTGCGGCAGCGGAGTAGAGCGCGGTCGCACGCTGGAGCATCGTCATGGCGCCGAAACCGTCGGTGGCCACGTGGTGGATCCGGGAGTACCAGTAGTAGTGATCGTCGGCGAGTTGCAGCACCCAGGACACCACCAGGCGATCGGCGAGGATGTCGATGGGCGAGCTGTACTCGCGGGTCATCCACTCCATGGCGGCGGCGGCCGGGTCGGCTTCGGAACGCAGATCGAGATAGCCCAGCGCGTCCTCGATGGACCGGTCGACGTACTGGTACGGCTGCCCGTCGACCTCGATAAGACGCAGAAAGCCCGATCCGAATTCGTATCCGGCGGTGTAGAGGCTGTCGTTGAGCAGCTGGACGTCGAGTGCGCCCGGCACGTCCACGTAGTGCGCGATCGAGATCGGAACGTCACCGGCGAGTTGCTGTGCGAACCAGATCCCTCGCTGTGCGGCCGACAGCGGAAATGCGCCGCTCGGGAGAGAAGCTTCCGAATTCGGCTCCAACAACCGACCCCACTTTCGTTCCACGATTTCGGTACATCGACGGTTTTGCCCCCGCAAACCGTCGCGAAATCCATTGATCCACTTGCGAAGTGCTCGCTGAGCGGCCAGCTTTCGATGCTACCGGTCAAGCCCGGCAGGATCGCTCAAGCGGTCATGTCGAGATTGGCGATCACTTTTGTCGGGCGAAGTCGTACGACCAATTCACCCTCCACTGCATTGCGCCGACCGAACTCCTCGGCGCGGTCCGGACCCATGTATCGACGGGCGATGTCGGTGGCGGTCCGCAGCAGTTCGC
The DNA here is from genome assembly GCF_059691855.1 of Rhodococcus sp. 320_ES. Classification (NCBI taxonomy): domain Bacteria; kingdom Bacillati; phylum Actinomycetota; class Actinomycetes; order Mycobacteriales; family Nocardiaceae; genus Rhodococcus; species Rhodococcus sp. 320_ES. The sequence goes on from NZ_JCAWAG010000004.1 coordinate 306,669, forward strand.
CCGAGTCCGTCGACGTGATCGCCTCGCCCTGAATCTGCACGAACGCGTACGGCGGCTCTTCGAGATCCACGGACAGCACGACACGCGGATCGCGTGCGATCGCCCGCCCCTTGGCGGTGTCGGCTCCGGTGTTGAACACGATGTCCTCACCCTCGACGACGAACCAGATGGGTGCGACGAGTGGGCGGCCGTCCTTGGCCACCCATCCGAGCTTTCCGGTTCGGGTTCCCGCGGAGAGGAAGGCGGAAACGTCGGGGTCGGATACTGCAGTCATCGCACCCACACTACCGATTACCCGGGCGAAGGACCTCGATACGTCGTTCGACCGTCCGCCACCGTTGCGACGATGGGCACCTCGCGGAGGTCGGTGTTACCGAGGTCACGCGGGTTCTCGGCCAGAACGACCAGGTCGGCGACGCCTCCCACCTCGACCGTCGAGCGTCCCCCGCAGGCGGCCCGGATCGCCACGTCGAGCGGGAGGGACTCCGACGCCGTCCAGGGCGGCCTGCCGTCGTCGGTCCGCCACACCGCGTCGGCGATGGCCGCGCGGGGGTTCGGCGGGCTCACCGGCGCGTCGGAACCGAACTGGAGGTCGGCGCCGGATGCGTGCAGCGAATTGTAGGGAAACGCTATCGAGCGGCGGCCGGCCCAGAGTGCGTCGGCGACGTCCCGGTCGGTCACACAGTGCTGCGGCTGAACCGAGGCGACGATGCCGGCTCGCGCGAACCTCCCCACGTCCTCCGGCCGGAGCTGCTGGGCGTGTTCGATGCGGCCGCCGGTCCGTCCGGACGTGTCCGAGGCGATCGACGCCTCGAACGCGTCCAGCACGATCGTGTTGGCCCGATCCCCGATGGCGTGGACGGCGGGAGCCAACCCGCCGGCGCGCGCCTTGGTGATCAACTCGACGAGTTCGGCGAACTCGACGAGCAGCAATCCGTGCTCCTCGCCGTCCTCGGAGTCGGGGTAGGGGTCGTGGCAGCACGCGGTGCGCGTGTTCAGCGAACCGTCGGCCATCACCTTGAGCGGACCGACGCGAAGCAGCCCGTCGGTGCCGGCGACGACATCGCCCGTCCGCCGCCCGAGAGCGAGCGCGTCGTCCAACCACACCGGCCAGGTCGACGCGGACACCCGCACGCTCGGCCGGCGATGTGCGATCCGACGCGCCCACGCGGCCACGTTGTCGTCGTACTCGAAATCGATGACGCTCGTGACACCCTGCGCGGCAAGCACATCCGCGGAATCGAGGACGTACGAGTCGAGCAGGTCGTTGTCGATCCGGTCGTCGATGCCACTGCACACCTCGATGGCGTCCTGGTCACGGAAGACGCCCGTCGGGTCGTCGATACCGAGGTCCGACAGCAGGGACGGCGACAACCACGCGGTGTGCAGGTCCATGCTCGTGATGGCGACGCGGCGGCCCGGCAGCGCCGATTCGAGCATGTCCTTGTGCGGCTGCTCGTCCCACATCGCGCCGCGGAACCCCTGTGCGCGAACGACTCCGGTGGACATCGGTCCCCCGCTGCGCACGGCCGCGACCACCGCGTCGACGGTCTCCGATGCGCTCGCCGCGGAGGTGACGTCGATACGTCGACGCGACAGGGCCCACTGCGCCATGTGCAGGTGCCCGTCGACGAAACCGGGCAGCAGGAAGCCTCCCGCACAGTCGATCACCGTCTCGCCCGATCGGTCCAGGCCGGTACCGATCTCGGTGACGAGACCACCTGCGATTCTCACGTCGGCGAGCGGTCTGTCCGCCGCGGTACGCACCCGATGCAACAACACAGGGCTCATCCAAGCAGAGACACTGCCTGCTCTCGCATCGCGACCTTGCGGACCTTGCCGGTGACCGTCATCGGGAACTCGTCGACCACGTGCACATATTTCGGAATCTTGTAGTGCGCAAGCTTTCCCGTGCAGAATTCGCGCAGCGCAGCCGGCGTCAGCACGGGTGCACCGTCACGCAGGCGCACCCACACCATCAACTCCTCGCCGTACTTCTCGTCGGGCACCCCGATGACCTGCGCGTCGACGATGTCCGGGTGCGCGTAGAGGAACTCCTCGATCTCCCGCGGGTACACGTTCTCCCCGCCGCGGATCACCATGTCCTTGATACGGCCGGTGACGGCGACGTACCCGTCCTCGTCCATGACGCCGATGTCGCCGGTGTGCATCCACCGAGCCGAGTCGATGGCCTCGGCCGTCTTCTCGTCGTCGTTCCAGTAGCCGAGCATGACCGAGTAACCACGCGTGCACAGTTCACCCGGTTCACCGCGCGGAGCCGTCAGCCCCGTTGCGGGGTCGACGATCTTGACCTCGAGATGTGGGCCGACCCGTCCGACGGTGGACACCCGCTGGTCGACGGTGTCGTCCGAGCGGGTCTGCAACGACACCGGCGACGTCTCGGTCATCCCGTAACAAATGGACACCTCGGTCATCGACATCCGATCCATGACCTTCTTCATGATCTCGGCCGGGCACGGCGATCCGGCCATGATGCCGGTGCGCAGGCTCGTCAGATCGAAAGTGTCGAAATCGGGATGAGACAGCTCGGCGATGAACATGGTCGGGACGCCGTAGAGGGATGTGCAGCGCTCCTTCTCCACGGCGGCCAGCGTGGCGCCGGGGTCGAACCCGGCGCCCGGAATCACCATGGCCGCACCGTGACTGGTGCAGGCGAGGTTTCCCATCACCATGCCGAAGCAGTGGTAGAAGGGAACGGGAATGCAGACCCGGTCCTTCTCCGTGTAGTGGCACAGCTCCCCGACGGAGAACCCGTTGTTCAGGATGTTGTGGTGGCTGAGCGTCGCGCCCTTGGGGAACCCGGTGGTGCCCGACGTGTACTGAATGTTGATGGGATCGTCGGAGGACAGCTCGATCATGGGCAGCGGGTCGGAGCTGGGAAGCGTTGTCCAGTCCGTTGATCCGATGACCAGCACGGTTCGCAGATCCGGACAGTTCGGCGTCACCTGGCCGATCATCTCGGCGTAGTTCGAGTCCTTGAAGCTCTCCGCCGAGATCAGGGTCGACACCCCGGACTGGTTCAGCACGTACGCCAACTCGTGCGCCCGGTAGGCGGGGTTGATGTTCACCAGGATCGCGCCGATCTTTGCCGTCGCGTACTGCACCAGTGTCCACTCGGGGCAGTTCGGTGCCCAGATCCCGACGCGGTCGCCCTTGGTCACTCCCCGCGCGAGGAGGCCGGCGGCCAGCGCGTCGACGTCGTTCTTCAGCTCCCGGTACGTCCAGCGCCGACCGGACGGGACGTCGATCAGGGCGTCGCTGCCCGGGAATTTGTCGACGGTCCGGTCGAAGTTGTGGCCGATGGTGTCGCCGAGAAGAGGGGCGTCCGCGGTTCCGCAGTCATAGCTGAGCATTGATTCATCGTCTCAGAAAGAGCGCTGTCGTCTCAGAAGAATGGCTCGGGTACGCCGCCTCTCAGGAACTGGATCAGCAGCGCGTTCACCGGGCCCGGACTCTCGATGGGCAGTACGTGCGACCCCGGCAGGACGGCGATCCGCCCGTTCGGGATCGCCGCAGCCACCCCCGCGGTGTGCTCGATCGTCACCTCGTCGCGGTCCCCCTGCAGCAGCAGCGTTTCCGCAGTTATGGACGCGAAAGCCGACACCGGTAGGTGGGGTTCCGAGGTGATCATCGCGATGGTCTTGGCGTAGAACTCGTCGAAATGGTCGGCGCCGTCGGGTGACGTCGCGGCGTACTCCTCGCGGAAGAAGTCCGGGGCGTCGGGCTCGTCGATCAGCCGGCTGGTGAAACCGCCCTCGACTCGGCCGTCGTCGTCGAAGTACTGCCCGATGGACACCAGTCGCCGCACCAGATCGGGCCGGGCCATGGCGACGAGGACGGCCACAACTCCGCCGTCGCTCCACCCGACCAGGTGGGCCGGGCCGCCGACCACGAGATCGAGGAACGCGATCGTGTCGTCCGCCATGACCTGATAAGTGAGCGGGCCGGGTACGTCCGGGGTGTGTCCGTGTCCGCGGCGCTCGGGAACGACGACGCGAAACCCGGCGGCCACGAGGTCGGGAATTTGCGCGCCGAACGACGACGCTCCGGCCAGCGCGCCGTGCAGAAGTACGACGGGATCGCCGTCGCCGTGGACCTCGTAGTAGGTCGGGACTCCGCCGACGTCGACCGTGTGTTCCGTGCCCGTCATGCCCCGAAAGGCTACCCCTCGATGGCCTCGGCTGCGGACGTGTCCTTCAGTGCCACACCGGACTTTCCCAGTTCGCGCGCACCCGAGACCAACAATGCTGCGATGCGTGCAGCGTTGGCGTAGGACTGCCCGTCGGGCGGGTGAATGTTGGAGATGCAGTTGCGGTCGGCGTCGGATCGGCCGGGCTCGGGACGATGGGTCAGATAGATGCCCAGGCTGTCGGCGACCGACAGGCCGGGGCGCTCCCCGATGATCACCACGAGGGTCTGCACTCCCATCGCCTTCCCGATGTGGTCACCGAGCGCGACGCGCGCCTGTGTCGCCACCACCGGCGGCGCGATCGAGTACTGCGACAGCGCGTCTTTCAACGCGGTCAACAACCCGACACCGTGTTCGTCCAGCGCCCGTGGCGACAACCCGTCGGCGAGGACGAAGCCGAGATCCGCTTCTGCGGAAGCAATGTCGTCCAAGGATTCGGGCGATCTCCCCAGGTCCGGCCGTCGGAGATACTCGCTGCGCGACGTCGCCCGCGACGACAGCACGACCGGGTCCCCGAGACCGACCTCGGCCACTCGCGCGGCGAACGATTCGACATCGAGCGGAACGTGCACCGCATCGCGCGCCGCTGCGTGTGCCGCCTTGAACTCGAGGACGCGCGAGGTGGGCAGGGCGTCGCCGGCTCTGCCGAGTCCGATACGCGCCTGGGTGGACAACCTGAGGTCGGCCCAGAAGTCGAGCTTCTCGGGGTTCCGGTTCTCTGTGGTCGGCTTCTGGGTAGTCACTGCCCACTCGCCAACGCACGGAGGGGAGAGGCAGCCGCGTCGACGGGCAGAACGCGGCCGGCGTTGTCGGTCATCCCGAGTCCGTGCATCCACTTCTCGAACTCGGGAGCGGGCTTGAGCCCCAACACTTGTCGGACGTACAGCGCGTCGTGGAACGACAGGCTCTGGTACCCGAGCATGATGTCGTCGGCGCCCGGAACGGCGATCACGAACGCCGCCCCTGCTGCGCCGAGGAGCGTCAGCAGCGTGTCCATGTCGTCCTGGTCGGCCTCGGCGTGGTTGGTGTAGCAGACGTCGACGCCCATCGGCAGGCCGAGCAGCTTGCCGCAGAAGTGGTCTTCCAGTCCGGCGCGCACGATTTGCTTTCCGTCGTACAGGTATTCGGGTCCGATGAACCCGACGACGGTGTTGATGAGCAGAGGATCGAGTGCACGCGCCAGCCCGTAGGCCCGCGTTTCCAACGTCTGCTGGTCGACGGGTTTGCCGCCGGTACCGATGTGGGCGCCGGCGGAGAGCGCCGATCCCTGACCGGTCTCGAGGTACATGACGTTGGAGCCGACGGTGCCGCGCTGCAACGACTTTCCGGCGTCGTTGGCCTCCATCAGCAACGGCACGGTGACACCGAAGCTGCTGTTCGCTCCCTCGGTTCCGGCGATGGACTGGAAGACGAGGTCGACCGGGACGCCCTTCTCCATCAGTTCCATCGTCGTGGTGACGTGCGAGAGAACGCACGACTGGACGGGGATCTCGAATCGCTGCCGGATCTCGTCGAGCAGATAGAGAAGATCCGAGGTGGCCCGCGGGGAGTCGGTGGCCGGATTGATGCCGATCACGGCGTCACCGGATCCCATGAGCAGACCATCGAGCGTCGCCGCGGCGATGCCGCGGGGGTCGTCCGTCGGGTGGTTGGGTTGCAGACGAGTGGCCATCGTTCCCGGCAACCCGATGGTGGTGCGGAAGGCCGTGGTCACCGTGGCCGCTTTCGCGACGGCGATCAGATCTTGATTACGCATGATCTTCGATACGGCCGCAACCATTTCCGGCGTCAGACCCGGCGCGACCTTCCTCAGGCGAGCCGCGCTGTCCGGCTCGGCCGCGACGGTCAGCAGCCAGTCGCGCAGCCCGCCCACGGTCAGGTGCGAGACGGCCGAGAACGCGTCGGCGTCGTGGGAGTCGACGATGAGCCGGGTGACCTCGTCGCTCTCGTACGGCACCACCTGCTCGTCGAGAAACGTCTGCAGGGGCAGATCCGCGAGCACCCACGCCGCGGCGGCGCGCTCGGCGTCGGAATCGGCTGCGCACCCGGCCAACTGATCACCCGAGCGCATCGGGGTGGCTTTGGCCATCAGCTCCACGAGTCCGTCGAAGCTGAAGGTCGTCCCCGAGATCTGCTGGTGGTAGGTACTCACCCCAGTTCCTCTTCCGCGCGTGCCAGTGCCGCGAATTCCTCGTCCGGGGAATTGGCGACCAGGTGGTGGCGGCTGTAGAGGCCGAAGTACGCCATGAACAGTGCGAACACGGCGAGACACCACAACGCGGCGGTGCTGTCGACGAGGAACGTCGCGACCACGGCCAACGCCGCGACGGCCAACGCGAATCCGGTGGTGACGATGCCGCCGGGGGTGCGGTACGGACGCGGCATGTCGGGCTCGCGTCGTCGCAGGACGATATGGCTGATCATCATCAAGACATAGCTGAGGGCAGCGCCGAACACCGCCATGTTCAGCAACATCGCTCCCTGGCCGGTCAGCGAGAGCAGGAAGCCGATGACGCCGGGCACGATGAGCGCCAGGATCGGCGCTTTGCGAGTGTTGGTGATCGACAACGTCTTCGGCAGATAGCCGGCACGCGAGAGGGCGAACAGCTGACGCGAGTACGCGTACATGATCGAGAAGAAGCTGGCGACGAGTCCGGCCAGACCGATGTAGTTGACCACCTTGGCGGCGGTGCCGTCGCCGAGCGCTTCGACGAGGGGGTTGCCGGAGCTCTGCATCGCGTCGGCGCCGCCCGCGCCGGTGACCAGCACGAGAACGGCCGCGCCGGTGAGGAGCAGGACGCCCATGGCGGCGATGATGCCGCGGGGAACGTTGCGGGTCGGATCCTTCGCTTCTTCCGCAGCCAGGGGCACCCCTTCGATGGCGAGGAAGAACCAGATCGCGAACGGAACCGCAGACCAGATCCCGAGATATCCGAACGGCAGGAAGCTCGAAGCCCCCGCCGCATCGGTCGGGGCAATGTCGGTGAGGTTGCTCGCGTCGAATTTGCCGAGGGCGGCCAGAACGAAGATCACCAGACCGACGAGTGCGATCGCGGTGATGACGAACATGATCTTGAGAGCCTCACCGGCACCGGTCAAATGGATGCCGATGAAGATCACGTACACCGCGAGGTAGACCCACCAGCCGTCCGTGATGCCGAACAGTCCCAGCGACTCCACGTAGGCACCGATGAAGGTGGCGATGGCGGCGGGTGCGATGGCGTACTCGATCAGAATGGCTGTGCCGGTGGCGAACCCGCCCCACGGTCCGAGCGCGCGGCGGGCGAACGTGTACCCGCCGCCCGCGGCGGGCAGAGCCGACGACATTTCCGCCATTCCGAGGACCATCGCCAGATACATGCCGGCGATGAGGACCGCGGCGATCGCCAATCCGCCGAACCCACCCTCGGCGAGTCCGAAGTTCCATCCGGAATAGTCGCCCGAGATGACGTAGCTGATCCCGAGACCGGCCAGCAGGATCCACCCTGCCGTACCAGTTTTCAGAGTTCGTTTCGCCAGGTAATCACTGTCTTCGACGTGTGCACCGGAGTCTGGTTTGGTGGGTTCTGCGATCGCCATGATTGGACGATAGGCCGCTTGTGTACCGCCGGTGTTAACACGAGAAAACCGCTATCAGGAAATGCCGACCAGATCGGCGTAGACCACCACGTTGTCGTCGTAACTGGACGCACCGTCGTCGAATGCTCCACCACAGGTGATCAGGCGCAGCCCCGCGTGGTCGAGGTCGCCGTAGACCGAATCGGTCGGGAACGCGCTCTTCGGGTACTGCTGCACCGACGTGACGGCGAACGTCGCGATGGCGGAGTCGCTGCGGGTGATGGAGATCGTCTCCGCCGGCTTCATCGACTTCAGGTCGAAGAAGACGCCCGGCGAGCCGCCCCAGTCGACGTGGCCGGCGACGACGGCCGGACCGATGTCACCGGGCGTCGGCGATCCGTCGTACCACCCGGCGGGAAACCCGCCCGGAGGCACCTCCATGGTGCCGTCCTGCTGGAGACCCAGCGACATCAGATCGGAGTCGACGCCGATGCTGTCGATCGAAATGTGCACCGGCACCGAGGAATCGGTGGTGGTTCCGGTGGTCGTACCGATCGGCTCGTCGCTCGTCGACGAGACCGTAGTCGTTGCAGGAGCCGGCACCTGAGCCCCGGATTGTGGTGCGCTGCATCCTGTTGCCAGGAACATGACCGCGCACCACAACGCCAGGAACGAGGCGGCGAGAAATTTACGCACGGTGCGCCATGGACCCGTCGCCGGTATCGACGGCGCCCAGCGGGACGCGTGTCACCTGACCACCCGGCGAGGACGGGTTACCGGGAGACTGCGGTGTTCCCGGAGACTGGGGCGACTGGGGCGACTGCGGTGTCCCCGGCGTTCCCGGAGACTGCGGTGTCCCCGGCGACTGCGGTGTCCCCGGAGACTGGGGCGACTGCGGTGTCCCCGGAGAGACAGGGACGTTCGGCGTGGTGGTCGTGCCGGCCGGAGGAATGCCCGGGATCGTGATCGGCGGGAGCCCCGGGATGGAGACGACCGGCGGCACGGTCACCGGCGGCAGGCCGGGGATCGTGATGGGCGGCAGACCGGGAACGGTCACGACCGGCGGGACGACGACCGGAGTCGTCGTGACGGGCGGAGTCGTGGTGGGGGTGTCGCCGCCTCCGTCGCCCGGAACCGTGCCGCAGGCAGGTCTCGTGATGACGTTGTTGTCGAGGGACACCTGCCCGTTGCGGGCGAGGGCTCGACCCTGGATCGTGGCGCTGTTCTGCACCGAGATCGAGGTGAGCGCCATGATGGTGCCGACGAAAGCCGTTGTGGTGCCGATGGTTGCGGAACTTCCGACCTGCCAGAACACGTTGCAGGCAGATGCACCGTTGATCAGGTTCACCACGGAGTTCGATGCGGTGGTCAGAGCACTGGGGATCTGGAAGATGAAGACGGAGTTCGCGTTACCAAGGCCGTCCAGCGTGACGGTTCCCGTCAACTGCAATGCGGACGACGCCTTGTAGACCCCGGGGTTCAGTGGGGTGGGCGAGCCCAGTTCGGCGGACAGATCGACGTCCTTGGGCGCGCCGGCGGCCACGTCGTATGCCGTGGTGAGGTCTGCTTGCGCCTGCAGGGCAACGGGATTGGCGATGTTCTGGACGCCGTTGACGACTCCGGGCGGGAATCCGGTGATCGCGGTGCCGGGGGCGAGGCCGATGTCTCCGGTGATCACGGACGGGTTGGTGTTGGTGACGGTGGAACCGGCGAGAATGGCGTAGCCGGCGGCGGTTCCCAGGCCGGGAGCGGTGGCCGCGGCTGCGGTTCCGACTCCCATGAGGGAGAGGGCGACTGCCGACGTCGCCACCACGGCAGCGGTGGGCAGAAGTCGAGATGTTCTGAGCATGGGTGGTCCTGATCTCGTGGGCACACGACTCGGAAGATGTCGTGGGTAGAGACCGAAACGGGATCGAGTGGGTTTCAGGCCGATTTCGGGTGGTCCATGAAACGGCAAGGCCCCCCGACGAAATTCGGGCGCTGCAGCAACGTGTAAAAGAATCTCCGCGTAAAGCGGGAACACCCTGATGGGACCACGCGGCGCTCGCGCAAGTCAACGTAATCGCGGCGAAAAGCCTCGGGGATTGTTTGCGGGCAGACAACCCCTGTACGTGCACTTTTACGCACTGCACTTCTACCCGATGCACACGACGAAGCCGGCGCCCGGCAATTCGTCGATCGAATTGCCGGACGCCGGCTTTGTCCAAAGCGGTGTTTCTACTGCTGCATTTCTACTGCAGGGCCATCCCGGGCACCGGGCACGCGTCCACGGCTTCGGCAACCACGATTGCCTCGTCCGGAAGCGGTGGGCGCCGGCCTTCCTCCCAGTCCACCCCGACGAACGCCGGAACGTCGGTCAGCAACTCGTTCTCCTCCGCGGTGAACGCGCGACCGCGGCTGAGGAACCGAAGACCTTCGGGCGTCTCGAGGGAGAAGCCACTGCCCCGGCCCGGAACCACGTCCAGCACGAGCTGGGTGTGCTTCCACGCCTGGAACTGCGACCCCGAAATCCACACCGGCACGCCGTCGTCACCCTCGGGGAGGTCGGACGGCACCTCGTCCACCGCGACCCGCAGGTCGAGCAGACCGAGGAGCACGTCCCTGTCTCCGACGATGAATTCGCCTGCGGGATAACACATCGGGGAGGACCCGTCGCAGCATCCGCCGGACTGATGCATCATCAGTCCCCCGTTGGCACCGCGCAGCTTCCGCAGCAGATCCATCGCGGCCACGGTCGCCTTCATGCGCGGAGGAGGCACTGCGTCCGACTGCGGTGGCCCACCGACCATCAGAAGAAGCCCTGTGCCTTCGGTGCGTAGCTCACCAGAAGATTCTTGGTCTGCTGGTAGTGATCGAGCATCATCTTGTGGTTCTCGCGGCCGATGCCCGACTGCTTGTAACCGCCGAACGCGGCGTGCGCCGGGTACTGGTGGTACGTGTTGGTCCAGACGCGTCCGGCCTGGATGTCGCGACCGGCGCGGTAGGCGACGCCGCCGTCACGCGACCAGACACCGGCGCCGAGGCCGTACAGCGTGTCGTTGGCGATCTCGATGGCGTTGTCGTAGTCGGAGAACGACGTGACGGACACGACCGGTCCGAAGATCTCCTCCTGGAAGATGCGCATGTTGTTCTTGCCGGTGAAGATGGTCGGCTGCACGTAGTAGCCGCCGTTGAGGTCGCCGCCGAGTTCGGCGCGCTCGCCACCGGTCACGATCTGGGCGCCTTCACCCTTGCCGATCTCGATGTACGAGAGGATCTTCTCGAGCTGATCGTTGGACGCCTGCGCACCGATCATGGTCTCGGTGTCGAGCGGATCTCCTTGCCGCACAGCCTTGGTGCGAATGGCCGCGAGCGCCAGGAAGTCGTCGAAGATGTCCGCCTGGATGAGCGAGCGCGACGGGCAGGTGCAGACCTCGCCCTGGTTCAGCGCGAACATCGTGAAGCCTTCGAGGGCCTTGTCCTGGTAGTCGTCGTTGGCCTGGAGAACGTCGGAGAAGAAGATGTTCGGGCTCTTTCCACCGAGTTCGAGCGTGACCGGGATCAGGTTCTGCGACGCGTACTGCATGATCAGTCGGCCGGTCGTGGTCTCGCCGGTGAAGGCGATCTTCTTGATGCGCGGGCTCGACGCGAGCGGCTTGCCTGCCTCGGTGCCGAATCCGTTGACGATGTTGACCACACCGGCCGGCAGCAGGTCGCCGATGATGGAGAACAGGTGCAGGATCGAGGCCGGGGTCTGCTCGGCCGGCTTCAGAACGACGGCGTTGCCCGCGGCGAGTGCGGGAGCGAGCTTCCACACGGCCATGAGGATCGGGAAGTTCCACGGGATGATCTGCCCGACGACGCCGAGCGGCTCGTGGAAGTGGTAGGCGACGGTGTCACCGTCGATCTCGGAGAGCGAACCTTCCTGCGCGCGAATGCATCCCGCGAAGTAGCGGAAGTGATCGATGGCGAGCGGGATGTCGGCGGCGAGCGTCTCGCGGATCGGCTTGCCGTTGTCCCAGGCCTCGGCCAGGGCGATGGACTCGAGGTTCTCGGCCATGCGGTCGGCGATCTTGTTGAGGATGACGGCGCGCTCGGCCGGGGAGGTCTTGCCCCAGGCGGGGGCGGCGGCGTGCGCGGCGTCGAGCGCGAGGTCGATGTCCTCGACGGTCGAGCGGGCCACCTCGCAGAAGTTCTGGCCGGTGACCGGGGTCGGGTTCTCGAAGTACTGGCCCTTGACTGGCGCCACCCACTCGTTCCCGATCCAGTTGTCGTAGCGGGATTGGAAGGACATCGCAGCATCGGGCGTACCCGGTCGAGCGAAAACAGTCATTTTCTTCGGTGCTCCTTCGTCAGACCTACCCCTGGACATACCAGAGGTCTGTGATTCAGAACACTAGGTTCGCGAGGGTTGCAACAACGTTGCGTCAGCGTCCGAGCAGGTCGAGACGTGCCTTGACCTGGGCGTGCAGCGCCGACGACGGATTCAGCGAGGACAGGTACGCAGTCCACGCCGACGCGTCCTCCCGTCCGTGCACGGACGCCGTCCACCGCGCCAAGAGCACCGGATCGCCGGTGCGCAACAGCTCGGCCTGCATGCGGACGCGCAGCTCTTCGCGAAGGTCGTCGACACCGGGGGCGTACGACGCGGGCAGCAGCGGCCCGGAGTAGAGCCGCAGGGCCGCAGCGATGTCACCGCGGTCGAGTGCGGACCGCACGTCGCCGACGTCGGAGCGCAGCTCGGTCAACAGCCGATATGGGCGCGAACCGAGGCCTTCCGCACCGAACACCTTTCGCAGGCGCGACATTTCGGCTCGAATGGTCACCGAGTCGAGGTCGCCCTCGTCGAGCAGCACGGCGAGGGCGTCGGAACTCAGACCCTCCGGGTGGGTGGTCAGCAACAGGAGCATTTCGGCGTGACGCTGCGAGAGCGAAATACGTTCGTGCCCGCGCACGAGCGTCGCGCGACCGGCCCCGAGCACCTCGAGGCGCGGAGCGAGATCGAGCGCCGCGTGCGGGCTTTCCAGAAGGTGCAGCCGAAGCTCGGATTCTGCCGCGGCCACCGTCGCTCGGACGAGAGACAGCACGGCCGGCACGGCGACACCGGGTCCGCCGGTGATGTCGATGGCGCCGAGGATCTGCCCGGTCAGCGGGTGATGGACGGGAGCGGCCGAGCAGCTCCATTCCTGCACCGGACGCGAGAAGTGCTCTGCCGCAAAGATTTGCACGCTGTGATCGATGGCGAGCGCCGTCCCCGGCGCGTTGGTGCCGACGCGGGATTCGCTCCAGTCGGCGCCCTCGACGAAGTTCATGGCCGTGGCGCGATCCTTGGCGACCGAGTCGCCCTCGACCCAGAGCATCCGCCCCGACGCGTCGGTGATCGCGACGAGCAGGCCCGTGTCGGCCGCATCCTCGACCAGCAGCTTGCGCACCACCGGGCGGATGATCGACATCGGGTGGTCGTTGCGATATTGCTCGAGTTCGATTCCGCTCAGCAGACCCTCGGCCGCGCGGTCGGGATCGACGCCCATGCGCTTGCTGCGCAGCCACGAGTCCAGAACCACGGACCGGACGTTGGACGGTCCGATGTCGGTGTTCAGCCGGTGCGCGAGAAAGGTCTCGTGCGCTTTCGACACCGACCGAGCCAGGGCGCGGGCATCTTCTCCCGGGCGAACGGCAACCCAGGGGTTCCCCGCCGCAGCAGAAGAGGAGTTCACATCCGCGCCTTTCGACTGTTTTACTCTACTGTAACGCAGCTCACAGACTGTCCCGGTACAGCTCGGCGGCCCGCTCGGCCACCATGATCACGCTCGCGTGCGGTCCGCGGGACGGCACCTCCGGGAAGACGGACGAGTCGACGACGCTCAGACCTTCCACACCGCGCACTCGACACCGGTCGTCGACCACGCTGCCCATCTGCGCGCTCCCGCAGAGATGAAGAGACGTACCCAGTCGGTCGGCGAGCGAGGCCGCGGCGTGCGGGACGAATCCCATCGAGGCCACCAGCGCCCGCGCGAGAACAACCCCCGTAGTCATGGCCTGTACATCGACGTCCGAGCGCAGGTACCGATACCGAATTCGCGGGGCCGCGTACGGATCTCGCGAGAATGCGATGTCACCTCTACTGGTCGGCGACATCAGAGCGACACCGATCGTCGGGTCCCCCACCGGTAGTCCGGCGATCATGCGATCGAACGACGACGAGAACGGACGCAGTTCCAGGCCGTCGTGATGGAGAACGGTTTCGAGTGCAGTACCGCCCGTCGACGACGCCGGCCCGCGGTACGGCACCGCGACCTCGGGGTGATCGCTGACTCCGTGACCGACGCCGGGAAGGTCGACGACGACGTCGACGCCGATCTCCTTCACGTCGGCCGCCGATCCGATTCCGGAGTGAGCGAGCAGGCTCGGAGTGCGGACGGCGCCGGCCGCGAGAACCACCCGGTCGCACCGTAGGACGAACGGTCCGCCGGCGTCCCGACCCTCGACGCCCACCACCCTCGTGCCGTCGAGCAGGATCCGCCCGACGGACGTCCGCGACCGAATCTCCAGGTTGGGGCGGCTCCAAGCCGGCGCGAGGTAGGCCAGCGCCGCATTGACGCGCCGGCCGTCCCGGACGTTGGACGGGACGCGGCCGAATCCGTCGCCTGCGTCCCGGGCGTTGAGATCCGGGAGCTGCGCGAAACCGTCTCGTGCGCAGGCTGTTTCGAACGCCTTGGTGATGGGACTGGGTGATGTCGACCGGGACACCGGCATGGGACCCTCGCTGCCGTGGTCGGCGCCGCCGAAATCCGCGTCGGTCTCACTGCGCCGATACGCGCCTAGCACCTGCGGCCACGACCACAGCGACTGCGGCCACGCCGCGAAGTCCTCGGGCCGGGCCCGCACGAAGTATCCGCCGTTCACCGCACCCGACCCGCCGAGAACTCGTCCGCGCGCGATGGTGGCGGGCTTGTCGGGCGTCAGGTCGACGTCGATCACGTCGGTCCACTCGCTGCCCGGCCCGATCGGCAGAGTCGACGCGTCGAGCAACCCGTCGGGCCACGTCTCGTCGAAACCGCGACCGGACTCGAGGACCGTCACCCGCAGATCGGGGTTCTCGGTGAGGCGGGCGGCGAACACGGAACCTGCACTGCCCCCACCGATCACGATCACATCGGGTTCGGACGATCGATGTGCAGCCGTCACACCAGTCGCGGAGCGAGCGCTCGCGGGTCGCGCATGTCGATGACACCCGACCACAGCCCGGTGCCGTAGGCGAGATCGTCGAGCCGCTTGTAGGCGGTGTAGCGCACCGGGCCCAATCCGCCGGGTTCTCGGTGTTCGAACCAGTCCCACATACCTTCGGCGAGAGCCAGCGCGATGGCCAGCCGTCGCACTCGGCGCGAGAGCACCATCGCGACGACCGTCACGGGCCAGTAGTGCCGGAGCATGGCCGACGCGAGTTGCCACATTCCGCCGACGAAGCCCTGCGCGGCGAACAGGCCGGCCAACCGCACCGGGTGATCGAGTTCGACGAACACCTTCCGCAGGCGCGTCACCGTGACGGCCAGTGTCGCCAACAAACCCAGGAGACCGGATCGGGTGGCCGACGCGGCGAGGAGGCAGGCGAGCAGCGTCGACTTCGACATCGCGACGGGCGGCACCTTGCCCTCGTGCCGCGCGGCCAGCGACGCCGCACCCGTTCCGTAGAACATCCTGCGCTGGAACCACTTTCGGAAGTCGACGCGGTGGTCGTGGGCAACGCGCGCGACGGGCTCGTAGCGCAGCCTCCAGCCCGCATCCTCGAGCCGCCAGCACAGGTCGACGTCCTCCGCCACGTGCATGGACTCGTCGAAGCCCTTGCACTCGACGGCAGCGCTGCGACGCACGACCACCGCGGCACTCGGGACGTAGGACACCGGCCCGCCCGGATGCACCGGCGCTTCCTTCCGGCCGAGGTCCAGCGAGCTGCGGGCGTGCTCGTACCGGGCGAGGGCGCTGCCCTCCGGCTCGAGCGCCACGATGCGCGGAGCGACCAATCCGACCGACGGATCCGAGAAATGGCTCAGAATCACTTCGAGCCACCCCTTCCGCGGGACCACGTCGGAATCGAGGAACGCCACGAAATCGGTTGCGGCGGCTTCGAGTCCGGTGTTCCGCGCTGCGGCCGGACCCTGCGAAACCGGGTGCCGGATGATCGTCACGGATCCGGTCTGCAGTCCCCAGGAGCTCGTGTCGACCGGAACCGTCGATCCGTCGTCGACGACGATCACGCACAGACCGCGCAACGTGTGCAGGAGCCGTTCGAGCCCGGCGGGGTTGTCGCGGACCGGGACGACCACGGTCACGTCGGCGGCCGACGGCGTCGACATCGGCCGCGGGTTGGCGACTCCGGAGTCGAGGAGACGGCGGGCAACCACGGCGGAATCCGGATCGGACACCTTCAGGAATCCGTCGCCGATCATCGCAGCGGCGGCCGGCGCCAGCATGAGCATGCGAGTGGGTGATCCGCCGATCAGAACGCGACCGCCGGACAGGGATTTCACGTGCGGGTCGATTCTCACCCCGAAGCCATCGGGCAACCGACCGTTGTGCATCGGGTCATCGTAAGCAACCGACTTGTTCTATGTCACAAGGAGGCCGATATTGGGCTGCCTCAGGCCAGATTTCCGCCGCTGCGCGGTTTCCAGGCCGTCACAGCAGCCTCGAAACGCCCCCTGAGTGCATCGAGCATCTCCTGCCCCTCCTTCGCGTTCGCCTTCGTCGGGTCACCGAGAACACCGCTGGGGGCGACGCCGAGAACACCCTCGGCGCGCAGTAAGGGCATGATCTCGTCGATCGGGTCGAGCGCGCCGGGAGCCAGCTTGTCGACCGACACGGAGTCCGGATCGAGGGCCAACATGATCGACGTCTCGGTGAGCCCGGCGTGGGCGTCGGCGCCGGGGACGGCGCACGGAAACCACGAGACGTCACGACCTTCGTGGCGCAGGAGCATCACAGCCGCCCGTACGGCCGACGCGTTACCGCCGTGGCCGTTGACGAATACCACGCGCGACGCCCACAGGCATGCGGACCGTCCGTATTCCACGAGAAGGGTTTCCAGAGCGGCGATGCCGATCGAGATGGTCCCGGCGAATCCGTCGTGCTCGCCGCTGGCCCCGTACGCGATGGCGGGCGCGAGCATCCCACCGGGAACCGCCTGTGCCACAGCGGTAGCGATGCGAGTGTCCGTGTCGAGGGGCAGATGCGGCCCGTGTTGCTCGAGTGACCCGACGGGCACGGCGATGAGCGCCGACTTCTCCACATCCGGCCACCGCTGATCCCCCAAGACCATGTTCTCCCCCTCGGTCACACGCCTGAGCCTAGTCGGTACACACTGCACTGCCGTACACACTGCGGAGGCTTGGGGACGCCGCTACAGTCCGAACGGTGCCACCCCGCCGACGGTCCGTCCTTCTCGCGCAGTTGGCCATCGACGCGCCCGGAGGATCGCAGGGCGCCATTCTCGACGAGTTGCGGCGGGTCATCCTCGCCGGCGACGTGCCGCCCGGAACTCCCATTCCGCTCGGGGACGTCGCCGATCTGTTCGGGGTGAGCCGAATTCCGGTGCGCGAATCGCTCAAGACTCTGATCGGTGAAGGTCTCGTCGACCACCGTCCCAACTCGGGTTATTCGGTGGCGCAACTGACTTCGGCCGAGCTGCGCGAGATGTACATCGTGCGCGAGGTACTCGAGACGGCTGCTCTCGCCGCGGCCGCGGAGGCGGCCACCGCCGAGGATCACGCCACCGCCGTCGCCGTCGACGCCGAACTGCGCGGGTCCATCGACGATCCGCAGCGCTACCACCGACTCAGCCGAGAGTTCCACATGGCACTGGCCCGACCGTCGAAGATGCAGCGCCTGCTGCACATGCTCGAAGCAGCCTGGAACATCACCGAACCGATCCAACCGATGGTGCACGTTGCGGGCACCGACCGAGCGGCGCTGCACGCCGATCACAAGGACATGCTCGACGCGTTCGTGGCGCGAGACGTCGCCGCCCTGCTCGACGCGTCCGAGCGCCACCACGACCGACTGAACGGCGTCATCGCCACGATCGGCGACGAAGCGGGGCTGAAAACGGAACAGTGAAGATATATCGCTGGCGCAACAGTGGCGAAATACTTCTTGGTTAGTTTTTCGTCATTCGCTTTTCTGCTGCGCACGATCAGGAGAAGTTCATGACCGACACCGTCCCCCACTCGGGTCCCTTCGATCCGCCGCCCGGCGCCCAACCCGGTGCCAACGATCTGATCGAGGCGTCCGGCCACCCGGTCGGCGGTGGTCTGATCAAGGACGGCTACCACCCGCGTCTGACCAACGAGGACCTCGCGCCGCTGAAGAAGCAGTCGTGGACGTCGTACAACCTCTTCGCCTTCTGGATGTCGGACGTCCACTCGGTCGGCGGATACGTCACCGCCGGTAGCCTTTTCGCGCTCGGTCTGGCGAGCTGGCAGGTGCTGGTGTCGCTGCTGGTCGGCATCACCATCGTCTACGCACTGTGTAACCTCGTCGCCAAACCCTCACAGGTGACCGGCGTTCCGTACCCGGTGATCTGCCGCAGCGTCTTCGGCGTCCTCGGCGCCAACATCCCGGCCATCATCCGCGGCCTGATCGCGGTGGCCTGGTACGGAATTCAGACGTTCCTCGCCTCGGCCGCCCTGGACATCGTGCTCATCAAGCTCTTCCCCGGGCTCGGCAAGTACGCGGTCGTCGCGGACTACGGCTTCCTCGGGCTGTCGCTGCTGGGGTGGGTCAGCTTCCTCTTCCTCTGGGTCCTGCAGGCGGCCGTGTTCTGGCGCGGCATGGAGTCCATTCGCAAGTTCATCGACTTCTGCGGCCCCGCCGTCTACGTCGTCATGTTCATGTTGTGCGGCTACCTGATCTACAAGGCCGGCTGGAGTGCTATCGACCTGAACCTCGGCGACGTGCAGTACACCGGCCTCGACGCGATTCCCGTGATGCTCGGCGCCATCGCGCTGGTGGTCTCCTACTTCTCGGGGCCGATGCTCAACTTCGGCGACTTCTCCCGCTACGGCAAGTCCTACGCCGCGGTGAAGAAGGGCAACTTCCTCGGGCTGCCCGTCAACTTCCTGATGTTCTCGATCCTCGTGGTCGTGACGGCGTCGCTCACCGTGCCGGTCTTCGGCGAACTGCTGACCGACCCGGTCGAGACCGTCGCCCGCATCGACAGCACCTTCGCAATCGTGTTGGGCGCGTTGACGTTCACGATCGCGACCATCGGCATCAACATCGTCGCCAACTTCATCTCCCCCGCCTTCGACTTCTCCAACGTCGACCCGCAGCGGATCAGCTGGCGTGCAGGCGGCATGATCGCCGCCGTCGGTTCGGTGCTCATCACACCGTGGAACCTGTACAACAACCCCGACGTCATCCACCTCACGCTCGAGACGCTCGGTGCGTTCATCGGCCCGCTGTTCGGCATTCTGATCGCCGACTACTACCTGGTCCGCAAGCAGCACGTGGTGGTCGACGAACTGTTCTCGATGGAGAAGACCGGCCTCTACTGGTACAAGAAGGGCTACAACCCGGCGGCGGTGTACGCCACCGTCGTCGGCGCGATCGTCGCCATGTTCACCGTGCTGTTCAACGGGGCCATCGACGGCATGCAGATCCCCGGTATGTCGACCGCCTCGAAGTACAGCTGGTTCATCGGATGTGGGCTGGGCTTCGTGGTCTACCTGTACCTGGCGACGAAGACCAAGCTGGCTGTCACGAACTTCGACGCCCCCGTGAAGGGCTAGCATTTTCTCGTGCTCATCAAGGTCATCAATCCCAACACCACCTGGTCGATGACCGCCACGATCGAGCAGTGTGCCCGGGCCGTAGCCGGTCCGGGCACACTCGTCGAGGCGGTCAGCCCGTCCATGGGGCCGGCGTCCATCGAGAGCCATTACGACGAAGCCCTCTCCGTGCCCGGCATTCTCGCCGAGATCGCCAACGGCGAGCGCGACGGAGTCGACGGTTATGTGATCGCCTGCTTCGGCGACCCCGGTATGGACGCGGCGCGCGAACTCGCCACCGGTCCCGTCGTCGGAATCGCCGAAGCCGCAATGCATGCCGCGAGTTTTCTCGGCCGGGGCTTCTCCGTCGTCACCACGCTCGGCCGAACCATCGGGCGAGCGCAGGACCTGGCCGATCACTACGGCTTCGCCCGGCAGTGCCGGGGCATCCACGCGTGTGAGATTCCGGTTCTCGAACTCGAGACCGACCCGGATGCGCTGAAGGTCATCACCGAGGCGTGCCGCCACGCCGTCATCGAGGACGGCTCCGACGCGGTGGTCCTCGGGTGCGCCGGGATGGCGGATCTGTGCCGACACATCTCGGACGAGATCGGGGTCCCCGTCGTCGACGGTGTCGCTGCGGCAACGCTCTTCGTGCAGTCGCTCGTCACGCTGAGGCTGGGGACCGGCAAGCGAGGCGAGTTCGCCTCGCCGCCGGCCAAGCACTACACGGGACTGCTGAGCGACTTCACGACCCGCGACTAGCTACCGTCCTCCGCCTGCTTCACCACGTCCACCTCGACCTCCACCAACCACCCGGCGACCGGGAGGCTCGCAACTTCGAGCGCGAACCGAGTAGGCCTCGCAGCGTTACGCTCGAGGGGCGCAGAGGGTTCGGCCGTTCCCATCGACACGAGTTCGGTATCGCCCGAATCCAGGTTGGTGTTGGCGAAGAACTGGCGGTATGCGCGATTCCAGCCCGCGTAGTCCGCACGGTCGGTGCCGGGTGCGTTGTCCAGGAACACGCGCATGGTGATGACGTCGTCGAGCGACAGGCCCTGGTTCTCCAGGTTGGTGCGGATCGCCTTCAGTACGTTGATGCCCTGAGCCTCGGTGACCGTGACACCGGCGGGAAGTGTGCCGCCGGAGAACTGATCGGTGTCGATGTACGACTCGGGGGTGCCGTCGGCAGCGGCGGTGTTCATCTTGGACGGGCCGATACCGCTCGTCTTGTACATCGAGGTCCCTGCCGGGATCGAGACCCCCTGCGCGATCATGGGATTGGGCTCACCCGGTTCGAGGACCGGCGCCACGGCGGCCGCCGGCGTCTCGGCCTCGGGTGTATCTGACGAGCACGACGCGGCGCCGACGATCAAGCCGGCCGAGACGAGGGTGGACACGAGCACTTTTCTCGACATGGTTTCTCTCCTCACGCGGTGACGCGCTG
The DNA here is from genome assembly GCF_059691855.1 of Rhodococcus sp. 320_ES. Taxonomy (NCBI): domain Bacteria; kingdom Bacillati; phylum Actinomycetota; class Actinomycetes; order Mycobacteriales; family Nocardiaceae; genus Rhodococcus; species Rhodococcus sp. 320_ES. Next base: position 327,628 of record NZ_JCAWAG010000004.1, read on the forward strand.
GTGGATGGCGGTGACGACGTCCCGAGCGGATGTGAACGCTCCGTGTTGCCACGCAATGGAATTGGACAGATGATCACCCGCGAACCAGATGTTGCCGGACGGCTCGAGCAGCTTCTCGTACTCGGGTGTCGCGACGCCGCCGTGGCTGTCCCCGGCCCCGGCCCACGATGCCCAGGCCGATTCCGAATACTTGGTGCGGCGCCAGCTTCCGGAGAACGACGACGCGATGTTCTGCGTGTACTGCTCGCCGTGGATCTCCGACCCCTCGGCCACCGCCTTCGCCAGTCGTTGGCGGTGTGTCAGCGATTCGAAGGCCTGATGCCGCTTGCCGGTGTTGTAGTACCCGACCACCACGCCGCGGTCAGAATTGAAGTGGTCGTACGGGAACATGATCTGGGCGATGTCCTTGTCGGTGTTGCTGGCACCGCCGAAGATTCGGTCGTCCAGTTCCCACCACCGACGCGAGTACTCGATTCCCAACTTGCCCGACGACGTCGGCTTGGCCGCTTTCAGCGCTTGCCGAACGTCCGCCGGAAGGTCCGTGTCGAGGCGCTCGACGAGGTGCGGCGGAATGGTGCAGATGGCGTACGCCGCGTCGATCGACTCGGTCTTCCCGTCCGCCGTGAACCGCACGGTCACTCCCGACGACGTGTTCTTCATCGAGTCGACCACGGCGCCGTAGCGGATACGGTCGGCGCCGATCTTGTCCTGGAACGCGTAGTAGATACGGTCCATGCCGCCGACGGGTGTGAACATCAGCATCGCCTGGTCGTATCCGAAGTCGAAACTGAAGTTGCGGCCGATCCCGCTGCGGATCACGTCGGACATACCGTACGGAGGCATTTGCTCGCCGAAGTCCAAGCCCGCGTTGGGTTCCGACTTGTACCCGCGACGCGTCGAACCGAGGTAGCGGCCGTCGTCGGAAAGGTCACCGAAGCTCGAGAGGAACTCCGACAGCGCATCCTTGTCGTCCTTGCTCAACACCTGATCCAGCGCGCCCTGATTCGTCGCCTTCTGCAGCAGCTCCGACATGTAACCGAAGGTGTCCGCCTTCGCCGCTCGGTAGGTGATCGAGGTGTTCGACAGTGGCGTATCGCTCTTGTAGTGCACCATCGTGTTCGCGTTCTGGTTTCCGAACATCTGGAGCTCGACGCCGAGCTCACGGCAGTAGTCCATCGTGATGTGGCTCTGCGGGATTCGTGTCGCGCCGACATTGAAGAAGTGACCGTCGGAGAACGTGCAGGTCTGCGTCTCTCCGTTCAGGTCGGTCTCCTCGGTCCCGTTCCGCGCCGACCACACCCGCCCGCCGGGTCGGGTCCGTGCTTCGAGCACGGTGACGTCGTACCCGGCCTTCTGCAGCTCGTAGGCCGAACACAGTCCCGCCGGACCGCCGCCGAGGATCACCACCTTCGGCGCCCCGTCCGCCCTGCCGATCAGGTCACCCATCGCCGGTGGTTGGAACCGTGCGGGCGAAGCGGAGACCGCTGGGGCCAGGCCTATCGAGGACATCGCCCCGTAGGCCAGGCCGGCACCCCCGGTGACACCGAGCCCCCGCATGAAGGATCTACGCGTGACAGGCAATTCCCACTCCGATCGTCGGCTGTTTCGCAAGACTGTGCCCGAGGGTTTTGTCGCAGCCGAGACGACGGCGAAACAGTTACGAGGCGGCCGGTGAGAACGGATTGCGACGATTCTCGAGGCGTGTCCCGCGCCGGACCCATCGGTGCAACAGAGCTGCAACATTGCCTGGCTAGCGTGACCGAATGTCCCTTCCGTCCGGATCGGCGCTCGACGCCGCGATCGCACGTTCGTTCGCGGCGGAGGACACCACCCGCGCGTATTCGCCCCTGAGGGCCCTGGGTCGGCGTCGACTGTCGGGGTTCGAGGTACTCGCCCAGTCGGTCGCCACCACGGCGCCCGCAGCGTCGATGGTCCTCCTGCCGGTGACCATCCTGCGTCACGGTTCGCTGGCCGGCGGCATCGTCACCATCGCGGCGGCGACTCTCGTGATGTCGATGCTGGCCGTCTGCATCTCGCAATTCACCAGGCGGATGGCGGCGGCGGGCGGGCTGTACAGCTTCGTCGCGCAGGGCGTCGGTCCACGCTCGGCGCTCTCCGTCGGCGCAGCCATGGCCGTGAAGTACTGCGGTAGTGCAGCTTTGACTCTCTATCACGGCGGACAAGCGCTCACCGCACTCCTCTTGCTGACAGGGATCGATGCTCGCGGGCCCTTCGGAACGGTGCTGGTGTACGGCTGCGCGGCCGTCGTTCTTGCTGGCATTCTGCTGCGCGGTGTTCGGTTCGCCGCGATCGCGATCATGGTCATCGAAGTGTGCTCGCTCGCATTCATCGGTGTGATGCTCGCGATCCCGGATGCTCACGCGCAGACCGCGATCGTCCCGCCGACGGGTGCGTCCCACGGGCTGCTGCTTCTCACCCTCGCCGCCGTGTTCTCGCTCGCCGGTTTCGAGAGCGCCACATTCTTCGGACCGGAAACCCGGAAGTCGTTCACCGTGGTGACCAGGACGGTGCTGTGGACGCCGTTGATCTGCGGGGCTCTGTTCACCCTCGCGGCGATCGCGGTGTGGTCGGGCCGAGGGAACACTCTGATCAACGCCTACCTGCACGGCACCGGCACGGGCGTCGCTCCGCTCGTGGTGGCGGCCGTGAACGTCGCCCTGATGTGTTCGTGGTGGGCGTCGGCCATGGCGTCGTTCAACGCGTCGTCACGCCTGCTGTACACGATGGGGGTCGAGAGGCTGGTTCCCTCCCCGTTCCGGTTGGTCCACAGCACCTTTCGAACACCGTTCGGTGCGCTCCTGATCGTCATCGGCGGGGTCGGCGCCGTGAGTTGCGCGCTCGCTCTGCTGCGACCCGGCGCACTCTCGCCGTCCCCGAATCTGAGCCTGGTCGCGCGCGGATGTCTCGTCGTCGCGTACGTCACGGTCGCCGCCGCGTCCGTCCTCTTCCTCCGACGCATCGGTGAGTCGACGGCGGCTTCCCGCGTGGCCGCCGTGCTGGCCGGAGTCAGCGGAGCCGCGGTGTTGGCCTACCTCGTGGCCGTGTCGGCGGTTGAGCACAACTGGCCGGTTCTGCTGACCCTCGCGGCGGTGGTGGCGTCCGGCCCCCTCGCAGCACTGGCGCTGAGGCGACTGCGCCCGGCGGGCCTGCGCGCGGTCGGGGTCTTCGATTCGGCCGATTCCGACGACGCACTTCCCGGTTCCGTCTCGTACGGTACGAACCGCCGCGGCGAACCCGCGTTGGTATCGCCGCCATGAGCGCAGACACGATAGGCCGGGCACTCGCCTTGCTCGAGGCGGTCGCGCGGATCGGGCCCGGTGCGTCCGCGAAACAGATCGCGTCGGCAACCGGGACGCCGCCGGCCACCGCCTACCGCCTCCTGAACGTCCTCGTCGCCGAGGGATACCTCGTCCGCATCGAGGACCTGTCTGGATTCGCACTCGGCCGCCGCACACGCGAACTTGCCGGTGCCGCAGAGGAACCGACGGACAACGCCTATGTCCTCACCCAATTGCGCGGACAGCTTCGGTTCGGTATCCATCTGGCCGGATTCACTCCCGACGGCATCCGCATCGTCGACAAGGATCCGGACCACGAACTCGTCGGGCAGAAGACGATGACGACCTCGCCGCACGCCTCGGCCGTCGGAAAAGTGATGCTGGCCCACACCCCGCACCGTTGCGTCGACTTCGCCCGGGTGACGTCACGGACGCTCACCGCCGAGGACGCCGTGGCGGCAGAACTCGACCGCGTCCGGAAGTCGGGGGTGGCCACCGAGGTGGACGAGTCACGCGTCGGACGGTCGGCGCTGGCAGTGCCGGTGCGAGACGACGACTCCGCCGTGGCCGGAGCTCTCGTCGCCATCGGCCCCACGGGCCGGCTCGACGTCGAGGACGCGGGACTGCGTGAGCTGCTGCAGGATTACGCGGGACGGGTGCGGGTGTTGCGGTCGAAGTTGTTTGTCGGAGGCGGCTGATACTGTGCGTCGACATCACCGGGGGGAGATATCAGATGACAGTAGAACCGCTGTCCCACAGCGAGATACACGAATTCATGATGCGCCTGGCCGCACCCGTCGACGACCCGACGGACGCCGATCGCTACGAACGCATCGCCGTCCTCGAATCCCTCAAAGCTGCATGCGCCGCCGCGCAGGTTGCGCCGACCGTGACGCTGGGTGCCGCCGTCACCGCTCCGCGCGTGGTCAGTGACGGCACCGTCGTCACGCGCATCGACTCCGGCAAGAGCCTGGCTTCGGAGCTGGGACTGGCACGGAAGACCTCGCCCGCGGCCGGCAGCCACTGGAACGCCCGCGCACGCGTGCTCGCCACCGATATGCCGCACACCCTCGAGCTCCTTGCCCGCGGGATCCTGACCGAGAAGCGTGCCGAGATTCTGATTCGCGAGACCAACGGTCTCACCGCAGACGAGCGCCGGCAGATCGACAGGGAGCTGTGTTCGAACCCGAACGTGCTGCGTGACTGTGGAGATGCGTCCGTCGAAGCGCGCGTGAAGATCCGCGCGATCGAGCTGAACAACGCGGCCGTGGCCAAGCGGGCCAAGAAGGCCGAAGGGGAACGTCGCGTCACCACCAGACCAGCTCCCGACTGCATGGGGTACGTCACCGCTCTGCTGACGACGACACAGACGGTCGCGGTGTGGGCCACATTGCGCCGTGACGCCGATTCCCTCATCGCCGCCGGGCAGTCCGACGGTCGCACCCGAGACCAGATTATGGCCGACCTGTTCGTCAATCGTCTTGTCGGCGTCGACAATGCAAGCGAAATTCCGGTGACGGTGAACGTGACCATCTCCGACCGAGCGCTGTTCGGCAGCGGACAGGCTCCCGGGTACGTCAGCGGTCTCGGTCCCGTGCCTGCGGGAATACTCAAGGAAACGATCGCCGATCCGGACGTTCACGTCGAGCTCCGACGGTTGTACACCGCACCCGGGACCGGGGAACTCGTTGCGATGGAATCGAAGTCGCGCACGTTCCCGGCCGGACTGAGACGGTGGCTGGAAATCCGGGATCAGCTCTGCCGCACTCCGTACTGCGACGCACCGATCCGCCACGGAGACCACATCGTCGAGCACGCGACGGGTGGGCCGACGTCGGTACACAACGGCGCCGGCCTCTGCGCCCACTGCAACCAGGTCAAGAACCAACCCGGGTGGTTTTCGAGACCCTTGAACGCACGCGGCCGGCACACATACCGCGTCCTCACCCCGAGCGGGCGGCAGTACAGCTCGACTGCACCGCAGCTTCCCGGTCCCGAGATCTACTCCGTACCCGAAGGCTTTGTTGCGGAGTGGTTCACGAGTGTTGCGTGACTCCCAGGGGGCGGAAGAACCCGTCCGGAATCACCAGATCGTCGGGCGAGAGGTCGTCGATCGAACTGTGCCCGAGGCCCAGGAGACCGGAGTCGATGCCCATGCGGAGAATGTCCAGCACGTTCTCCACACCGGCCTGGCCGCCTGCGGCGAGACCCCACAAGGAAGCGCGCCCGATCATCACCGCGCGGGCGCCGAGAGCGACGGCCTTCACCACATCGGATCCGCGCCGGATGCCGCCGTCGAGAAGCACCTCGATCTGGTCACCGACGGCGTCGGCCACCGCGGGCAGCACGCGAATGACACCGGGCGTGCCGTCGAGGTTGTTACCGCCGTGGTTCGAGACCGAGATCGCGGAGGCACCGGCGTCGACGGCTCTCTTGGCGTCGTCCACACGCGAGACGCCCTTGATCATGAAGGGGCCGTCCCATTGCGCGCGGAGCCAGGCAATGTCCTCCCACGTGGGCGGCTCCGTGGCCTGCCACATGCCGTACGCACCGAAGAACGTCGGCGCTTCCTGATCGGCAGGCAACACGTTGGGCGCCTTGAGATCCGGAATCTTGCCGCTCTTCGCGAACTTGAGAAGCCACGCGGGCTTGAGCGCTGCCTCGGGTCCGAACTTGAGCATCGCCGCGAGGTTCATCGTTTCAGGAATTTGCGGCGAACCCCAGTCGCGACCGTACGAGAACGACCAATCGAGGGTGAGGATGATGCCGACGGCACCGGCCGCCTTCGCGCGCACCATGCGCGCCACCATCTCCTCCTTGGTGCCGAGCCAGTAGATCTGGAACAGCACCTGCGGGCTGGCCGCAGCAACCTCCTCGACGGATTTGCTCGCGAACGAACTCAGCCCGACGGCGATCCCGCGAGCGGCGGCGGCGCGCGCAACGGCTACCTCACCGTCCGGGTCGACGGCTTGCACACCGGTCGGCGAAATGATGACCGGCATCGAGATGTCCTGGCCCATGACCCGAGTTGCCATGTCGCGCTTGGCCGAATGGCCGGCAACACGAGGCTGGAACCCCAACTGGGCGAAGGCTCCCGTGTTGTCGTCGAGGGTGGTGCCGCGTTCGGAACCCGCAATGAGCGCGGAGTACACCGACTTCGGGAGACGCTTCTTCGCCAGGCGCTGCGCTTCGGCAACGGTTTCGATCCACTTCATGGCTTCTCCTACATTCCCGCGAGCGGGTTCTCGTCGCAGATCTTCACTGGTGCTCCGCCTTGCCCCACGAGCAGTGTCAGCGGCACCGATGCTTTGGGGGTGGCCCTTTTGCCGCTGCGGGAGTGATCGACACTGGACTTCGGGACGGCGCCGCGGTCGGCGGCGAGAGCGGATTCCCCGTACTCTTGCACGCATTCGGGGTCGGGGCCGTCCATGGGCAGGCCGGTGAAGAACTTCGCGGCCATGCACCCACCCCGGCAGGAATCGAAATGCTGGCACTTCGTGCACGCCCCACCGGTCTGCGGAGACCGCAACTCCTGGAACAGCTCCGAGGTCTGCCACACCGACTGGAACCCGCGGTCACTGAGGATGTTGCCGGCGAGGAACTGCTCGTGAATGGCGAACGGGCACGCATACACATCACCGATCGGGTCGATCAGACACACCACCCGACCCGCGCCACACAAGTTCAAGCCCGGCAGGGCGTCACCGTAGGCGGAGAGGTGGAAGAACGAATCCCCCGTCAACACCCCGTCACCGTTCGCGACGAGCCAGTCGTAGAGCTGGCGTTGCTGCCCTGCGGTGGGGTGCAGGTCGTCCCACACGTCCGCCCCTCGCCCGGACGGGCGCAACCGGGTGATCCGCAACGTGGCGTCGTAGTCGTCGGCGAGGGCTGTGAAGTCGTCGAGCTGGGAGACGTTGTGGCGGGTGACGACGACGGAGATCTTCGCATCCTTGAATCCGGCGTCCCGCAGGTTCTTCAACGCCCGGACGGCCATGTCGAACGAGCCGGGTCCGCGGACGGCGTCGTTGACCTCGGCGGTGGCGCCGTCGAGGGAGATCTGCACGTCCACGTAATCCGACGCGGCGAGCCGGGCGGCGACGTTCTGGTCGATCTTGACGCCGTTGGTGGAGAACTTGACTCCGACCTGGTGGGCGGTGGCGTAGTCGACGAGTTCCCAGAAGTCACTGCGGACGGTGGGTTCGCCGCCGCCGATGTTGACGTAGAACACCTGCATCTTCTGCAACTCGTCGATGATCGATTTGCACTGTTCCGTGGACAACTCGCGCGGGTCGCGGCGGCCGGAGGAGGACAGGCAGTGCACGCAGGACAGGTTGCATGCGTACGTCAACTCCCACGTCAGGCAGATCGGGGCGTCGAGGCCGAGTTCGAACTGATCGACCAAGCGGCCGACCTTCGATTCCGGCTGTGCGAGTGAGGAGGTCATTCGAGGTCTTCCTTCACGAGTGCGGGAACGATCATGGTCGAGTCCGCCAGAACACCCAGTGCGGCGGCGTACCGAGGGAGGGCAGCATCGGACACGCCGGCGGCCAGCATTGCCGAGCGGGCGTCGCGGTGGTCTGGCAGAGATCGAACGATTTCCACGATTCTGGTGTTCTTGAGGAACGAGAGCTTGCGGGTACCGAAGTGGTAGAGCAACGCCCCGAACGGCTCGGGACGTAGCGCCACCTTCGGGTTCAACCGCCACCCGAGATCGAGGTTCATGAGCTCAGTACACGCCGCACATGCCGTCGATGGAGACTTCCTCCACCAAGGCCTCTTCGACGAGATCGGTCTGTGTTTCGTTCTTCGAATCCGACATGCTGTCCTCCATAGCTGTGGTTGGTTTCGAGTGCAGTCAATCAGCACCGGGGGCGCAAAAGTCGGTCGATCGACGAAGACCGTCCGGTCGGGCAGGTGCGCGCCCCGCCACCTCGCGGGGCCACTGGTCACCAGGTCCGCACCGCCCTACAGTGGGTTGTTGTGACCGCCTCCGTGGAGCAATTCGATTCTCTTGCACCGTGCCTCGCCGCGGGACGGTGGTCTTTCGGTGACGTGACGGTGGAACGCAGCGCCGGCGCCACCGAACTACGGGTGCTGCGCAGCGGGGGCCGGCTCACGGTGCAGCACAACCTCGAACCGCGGGATCTGAGCGAGAGTCTCGTCGCCGGTGTGACGGCGCGGGCAGCCGACCAGTCGGAGTTCGAGTCGGTGATGGTGGGTCTGGTGCTGTCGACCGTCGACGATCCGGTGCGAGCGTGGGCCACGTACTACCGCAACTCGCTGCGCGAACTACTCGACGGCACAGCCGATTTCGCGCCGATCCACGCCCGGGCCGAGACCCTGGTCCGGGGAAGTGTGCTCGACCTCGGTTCGTGCTTCGGGTTCTTCCCGCTTCGCCTCGCCACCCACGGATACGACGTGACGGCGACCGACATCCATTCGGGCACAGTGCGATTGCTCGACGAGGTACTCCCCCACCTCGGCCTCACCGTGAAGACCCTGGTGTGCGACGGCGGCGATGTGCCGGTGGCCGACGGCTCGGCGGACACCGTGACCGCGTTGCACCTACTCGAACACGTGGACTCCGACCTCGGCGATCGCATCGTTCGGGAAGCGCTGCGGATAGCCCGCGACCGGGTGGTGATCGCAGTGCCGTTCGAGGAGGAAGCGCAGGCCTGCCACGGGCATGTCCGGACGTTCGACTTGGACACGCTCACCGCCGTGGGTGAGCGCAGCGGACGGCCGTTCGAGGTCTCCGAGCATCACGGCGGCTGGTTGGTTCTCGAAGCGTGACGCGCTAGATCAACCCTCCCTTGCTGGCGGCGTACACCGCCTCCGCGCGCCGGCTCACGTGCAGCTTGCGCATGATGTTGCTGACGTGGAACTTGACGGTGGTGGCAGAGATGAACAGTTCGGTGCCGATGCTGCTGTTGGACAACCCACTTGCGAGCAACCGCAGCACTTCGAGTTCGCGTTCGGTGAGCCGACCTTCCGTGTCGCCCTTGCCGTTCAGCGACCGAACGACGGCGGAGGCGCTGCGCGAATCGAAGGCGGATTCACCCCTTGAGACGGCGCGAATGGCGCGCACCAGCTCGGTCGTGTCGACGTCCTTCACGACGTACCCGCGGGCGCCGGCGTGGACGGCCTCGACCACCAGCCTCTCCTCCAGAAAGGTGGTGAGCACCAGCAGCCCCATCGTGGGGTGCGACTTCGACAGCGCCTTGCAGAGCACCAGACCCTCGTAGTCCGAGCTGGCGGACAGCTTGAGATCCATCAGAACCACATCCGGTTCCAGATGCGCCGCAACGGTGGTCGCCTCGTCGAGCGACGCGGCCTCGCCGACGATGCGCAGGTCGGGTTCGCGTTCGAGCACGGACCGCAGCCCTTGTCGAAGGATGGCGTGGTCGTCGACGAGCAGAATGGTTGTCATATCGGCACTTTCACCGAGATCCGGATACCACCGAGCCGCGAGCGCCGCACCTCGAACACCCCGCCGAACTCCCGCACGCGTGCCGCCATGTTCACCAGTCCTCTGTGATGTCCGCCCAGACCGTCGTTCTCCGCGAGCCGCAGGATGACTCGTAGGTTCTTGGGATCGCCGTCACCGTCGTCGTCGATCGACAGCAGCACCGACTTTTCCCGGTAACTGAGGTGCAGTGTCGCGCGAGAAGCGTTGGCGTGCACGGCGGTATTGAACAACGCCTCACCGGCGATACGCAGGAGTGCGTGTTCCATCTCGCCCGACAGCTCCACGGCGGTTCCGTCGACGTCGACACCGACCTGCAGCTCGTCGGGCATGTGCACGACGCTGAGCTGATGCAGCATCTCCGGGAGCGTGGATCGGGCGGAATCGGACGAGTGGTTCAGTGCGTAGATCGCCGAACGCAGTTGCTCCACAGCACGTCTCGTCAGGTCCTTGGCGAGGTCGAGACGTTCGCTGCGCTCGTTCGCGGGGATGTCGCCCAGGCACACTTCGATCTGCATTCCGGCGGACAGGACAGCCTGCGTCACGCTGTCGTGCAGCTCGCGTGCGATGCGGTGCCGTTCGTCGTCGAGCACCTGGTGCCGGTGCACGGCGCTGAGCTGACGTTGCGTCGCTTCGAGTTCCGCGTTGCGCACGGCCAGATCGGCGGCGGTGCGACGAGCACCCTGGAAGGTGGCCGAATTCTGCAGTGCTACCGCAGTTTGCGATGCAAGGATGCTCAGCACGGCGCCGTCCGTCGCGTCCAGGGTGCGCCCGGGAGTCGTCCAGGCCGCGAACGCCCCGGCAATCCCACCGTTCAGCCGAATCGGCACGAAGGCGAAGTGGTCGTCGACCACCGGGCCGGCGTTCGGGGCGACGCGGGACGTCCGGATGTCCTCCAAGCAGTCGACGACGGCGTCCGGCAGCGGCGGACCCTCGACGTTGTCGACGAGAAACGGGGTGGCGTCGGGCCCGAGCACCAACCGCCTCGGGCCGGCGTCGGGGATGGCACCGTCGGCCAATGCGAAGACGACCCACTCCGCGCTGAGGTGAGCGCGAGCGGCCTCGGCGACGGCGCAGATCAAGGTCTCCGGGCCCTCGACGGTCTTGACCAACGCCTGTGAAATCAGTTCCAGCGCATGGACGACGCGCTCGAGGCGTTCCGCCGCACCGCGATATTGCGGGTAGAAGCTGCTCTTGCCGGAACGCAGTCCGGTGAGCCGCGAGAAGTCGGGTGCGCTGGTCACAGCGCTGCCCGGAACAGTGCTTCCATGTCGGCGTGCGTGGGAGTGCGCGGGTTGGTGGCCATGCACGCGTCCTGTAGCGCGAACGAGGCCAACCGGTCCAGGTCGCTCTCACGCACCCCGAGTTCGCCGAGGGTGCGCGGAACGCCCACCTCCCGCGCCAACGACTCGACGCGCTCCGCCACGGCGAACGCAGCCTCCTCGGGCTCTCCGCGATGCTCCGGTAATCCCAGGTTCTCCGCGATGGGGACGTACGGCCGCGCGTCGGCACCGGCGTTGAACCGGATGACGTGCGGCAGCAGGACCCCGTTGATGACGCCGTGCGGAAGGTCGAGCAGGCCGCCCACCTGATGGCTCATCGCGTGCGCCGCGCCGAGGATCGCGTTGGTGAACGCGAGGCCCGCCTCGAGGCTGGCCTGCGCCATGACCGTTCTGGTCGCCATGACGTCCGGTTCGCGGATCGTGGCGGCAAGGGTGCTGGTGACCAGAGTGACCGCACGCAGAGCGTGGTGGTCGGTCAGCGGATTGTGTGCGAGCGAGACGAACGCCTCGATCCCGTGAGTCAGGGCGTCGAGTCCGGTTGCAGCACTGAGCCATTCCGGCATGGTCGTGAGCAGGCGCGGGTCGATGACCGTGATGTCCGGAACCAGCGCACGCCCCAGAATCGTGATCTTGGTGCCGCGAGCGGTGTCGGTGACGATGCAGAACTGCGACACGTCGGCGCCCGTACCCGCCGTCGTGGGAACCATGACCAGCGGAGGAATGGGACTCGACACCCGGTCGACACCCTCGTAGTCCAGGATGTGACCACCGTTCGACGCGAGGATGGCGATGCCCTTCGCCGCATCCATGACCGACCCGCCGCCGAGAGCGACGATCACGTCGCAGCCCTGCTCCTGATAGACCGCGTGACCGGTCTCGATCTCGTGGTCCTTGGGATTGGGCGTGAGCGCGGACCAGACCACCGGGGTCGTGCCGGAGCCGCTCAGATCCTTCTCCAGCTCCGACGCCCACCCCGCCTCCACCAGACCGGGGTCGGTGACGAGCAAGGGACGAACACCACCGAGTCGCTGGACGGCGAACGCGACCTCACTGGTGGACCCGAGACCGAACACGATCTCGGGGGCATGGAACTTCACGACCCTGTCCGGCAAGGCCGACGCTGTACCGCTGGCCGCACGCATGTGACCCAGCTTACGTCCGGATCGCCCGTCTTCCCCTGCCCGATCGGACAGGTCGGGGCAGTTCGTCATTCGAGGAGGAGACGGTCGTACTTCTCGTCGATGCGGGCTGCTTTGTAGTAGACGGCGGCGCCGATCCAGACGACGAAGAACGTGGCGACGACGAGCTGACCCGCCACGTTCAGATTCACCGAGGCCAGAAGGTCCCAGATCCCGCCGGTGAGACCGAGTTGCTCACCCAGCAGCGACAGCAGCTGAATGGTGCCGATGACGAACGCGACGAAGATCGACAGGCTCGTCATGGTGATGTTGTAGTAGATCTTGCGGATCGGCGTGACGAACGCCCACCCGTATGCCTTGGACATGAACACCCCGTCGATGGTGTCCATCGTCGTCATGCCGGCCGCGAAGATGATCGGCAGCGCGATGATCGCCATCGGCGGCAGACCCCCGGTCATCGCAGTGGTGCCGGCCACGGCGAGCAGTCCCACCTGGGTCGCCGTGTCGAACCCGAGGCCGAACAGGAGCCCCAGCGGATACATCTGCCACGAATGGTTGATGAACTTGTACCGGCCCCGGAACAGGCGATTCATGAAACCGCGCTTGGCGAGGAGCTCGTCGAGAGTCTGCTCCGAGAACTCGCCACGCTTCGCTCGGCGCCACACCCGCACGATGCCGGCGAGGACCGCGAAGTTCAGAGCAGCAATGAGATACAGGAACGTGCCCGACACCAGCGTGCCGATGATGCCGCCGATTCCCTCGAAGGCCTCCTGGAACGCGGTTGCCTTGGCTGCAACGATCGCGATGGCCGTGACGAACAGGAACACCACGGTCGAGTGTCCCAGCGAGAAGAACATTCCGACCGACAGCGGCCGTTTTCCCTTCTGCAGCAGATACCGAGTGGTGTCGTCGATGGCGGCGATGTGATCGGCGTCGAACGCGTGCCGCATGCCGAGGGTGTAGGCCAGAATTCCGGCGCCCGCGTAGACGAGAGTGCCGTCGGCGCCGGTCAACTCGTGAATGCGCGGGATCGAGTTGTAGTGCGCGAACAGGCCCCAGCCGAGTGCGTGCAGCGCGACGACGACGCCGACGAGGAGCAGCAACCGGGGAATTTCGTCGCGGGTGAACCGGCTCTGCTTGACGGGCATGTCCTCTGCGGTGAGCGTCATCGTCCTACCTGTTCTTCGACAAGTGCATTTGCTGTGCTCGTGAGTCCGGTGAGGTCCCGGACCACGCGCACACGTTGGCAGTATTCGGCATAGAGCGGGAGATCGCAGGATCCGAGACCCCAGGAGTACCGGGGCTCGGGGGTGAGCCAGATGGTTTCGCGTGCGCGCCGGGTGATCTCGGCGAACGCCTCGACGTTCGGGTCCAGGCCGTTGCTGCGTCCGTCGGCGAGCACGAGCACCGTCGTCCGGCGGCTCACCGCATTGCCGTGATCCTCGAGGAACTGCGCGAACGCCGCGCCGTGATCGGAGTTCGCGTCGACGTCGAGAACGTCGCCTCCGAACACCAACCCCAGAGCGTGCTCGACGGAATGATCGCTGAACAGGTCGGTGACCTCGGCGAGTTCGGAGACGAAGACGAACGTCCGCACCTGGCTCACCAGGTCCTGCAGTCCGTGCACGAGGTGCAGCGTGAACCGCGCAGTGGCGCGCACGGACAGACTCACGTCCGTCAGCAGCACCAGGCGCGGCTTGTCCTCGCTACGTTGCACGGTGACCGGCCGGAAGGGAACGCCGTCGTAGCGCATGTTCCGTCGCATCGTCCGCGACGAATCGACACGCCCACGCGCACCGGCCTTCTGCCGGTGGGTGAGCGCTCCGTGCAGGCTCTGCGTGAGCCGGCGCAACGTCTCCTCGAGCTCGGCGCGTTCGTGCTCGCCGACGTGGTCGACCTTGGCGACGGACTCCTCGCGACCCTCGACCACCCGGTTCTCCAGCGCGAGCAGCGACTCGAGGTGCTTCTTCAGGGCCGCCGGCAGGTTCGCCAGAACACCGGCCAGGCGACGGCGTAGATCTGCTGCGTCGTCGGTGACGTCCGTCTGCACGTCGTCGGGCAGGTCGTCGAGCCACCCGAACAGCGCGTCCTGCTGGGCCTTCGACAGATCCGCGATCGACAGGTCCGCGTCGACGCGAGTTCCGGTGGCCGTGGAGATTTCTCCCGGTGCGGCGCCGCCGTGCAGGTGGTCGGTCTCGATCTGCACCCGGTTGCCCTCGCCGAGAACGGCCGTGGCGTCCTGGCTGAACACGATCTCGTCCGTCATCGACGCGAGGTCGATCTTGTTCGCCTCCTGGTGCAGGTTGTACTGCGTCGCAAGGTCGTCGGGGTCGAAGTACTCACGGATGTCCGACGGCTTGCCGTGCTCGTGACCTTGCTGCGGCAGCTGCCCGGGTTCCTCCGAGAGGGTGAAGTTGTCGAGCTCGCCCGAGTCGGACAGGTCGTCGTGACCGTGCCCATGACCGTGCCCGGTGTCCTCCGGTTGCACCCGAACCAGGGCGAAGTAGAGGTCGAACACCGCGTCGAACACGGGATCGGCGTCGCGATCCTTCACGAGCGCGACGCGTAACGCCTCCTTCAGCAGAGCCTTGTCCCGGAGAACGCCCGGCAGCGCCGCCGCGTTCATCGCGTCCAGAATCTCCGGCACCGAGATCCGCATCCCGCGCAATCGAAGCAACCGCACGAAACGGTGCAGGCTCTGCTCCATGGTCAGCGGCTCTTCGGCTTCTTCGGACCGAATCCGCGGGCGAAGGACTTGGCGCCCTGACTGGAGGGAACGGCCTTCTTGGCAGTGGCCACTGCCGTGGTCGCGCCGCCGTAGTAGTTGTCGTCGTGCCGACCGGGATCGTCCTTCGCGGCCCGGATCTCCTTCCCGCTGGGGCCGGCATCGTCGTGACTGTGATCATCGTGGCCGTGACCATGCCCATGGGCGTGCCCGTGACCGTGGTTCTCCTCGATCACCGCATTGGGGTCGATCAGTCGCGGAAGTGCGTCGAGCGCCTTACGCACGTCCTTGTCGTACTTGACGACGACGGACACCGTGTCGGACAACAGCTTTGCGGTCAGGTCGCTCGCACCCAGCACGGCCAGGGTGCGCGCCCAGTCGACGGTCTCGGAGATGGACGGCGACTTGCGCAGGTCCAGATCACGCAACCCGCGGACCACCTGGACCAGTTGCTCGGCAAGCGATTCCGAGAGCCCGGTGCCCTTGGAGTTCACGATCTCCAGCTCACGTTTCGCGGTCGGGTAGTCGAGGAAACTGTGCAGACAGCGCCGCTTGAGTGCGGCCGACAGGTCGCGAGTGTTGTTGGAGGTCAACACGACATACGGTTTGACCTTCGCGACGAACGTGCCCAGCTCCGGCACCGACACCTGGTTCTCACCGAGCAGCTCGAGCAGAACCGCCTCGAGTGCCTCGTCGGCGCGGTCGACCTCGTCGATCAGCAGCACGACCGGCTCCTCGGACCGAATGGCCTCGAGGAGCGGCCGCGGTGCGAGGAACCGCTCGGAGAAGAAGACGCTCTCCTGCGCCGAGATGCGATCGACCGCGTCGCCGAGAGTGTCGGCGTCGGCCACGAGCTGCCCGATCTTCTCCTTCAGCACCTGGGTGTAGAGGAGCTGCTTGCCGTAGTCCCACTCGTAGAGCGCCTTGGTCTCGTCCTGGCCCTCGTAGCACTGCAAGCGCAGCAGGCGCCGGCCGGTGACCTCCGCCAACGTCTTTGCCAGCTCGGTCTTTCCGACGCCCGCCGGTCCCTCCAGCAGGACCGGCTTGTCCAGTCGGGTCTGCAGGAAGACTGTGGTGGCGAGGCGGTCGTCGGTGATGTAGCCGACGTCCCCGAAGCGGGTGACGACGTCGTCGACGGAGCTGAAGTCGGGCACTGGGAGTCCTATCGAGGAGGGGCGGGCAGGCCTGAGGCCGGGGCGGTTCTAACCGATCAGGTCGTCGAGATCGCCTGTCATGCAGTGCTCCACGACGGGCCGAACCGTCTCGAAGGTGCATTCCTTGAGGTTGCCCGGGGTGCAGGCGTCGCCGAGCACGTGGTGCGTGATGCGGTCGATGTCCTTGTCGTCACCGTTGATGACCGGCGAGTTCTGGTAGAACTTGGTCGGCCCGGTGCCCAGGCGGTTCTTGCTGTAGGTGTCCGAGTGCACGTCGGTGAACTTCTCCGCGATGCCCACGTCACGCAGCAGCTGGATCGCCGCTTCGAGTGCGGCGTGCGCCGCGCGGGTGTCGGACATGCCGTGGGTGTCGATTCCCATGGCGACGGCGATGTCCGCGAATTTGCGGTAGTCGGCCGTCATGTTGAACGCCCACACCCGCGGCAACGCGATGGCGTTGTTGAGGCCGTGGTGCGTGTCGTAGAACGCGCTGATCGCGTGGCTGATGGAGTGGACGATGCCGAGACCACCGGAGTTGAAGGCCTGCGCGGCGATGTACTGCGCGTACATCATTCCCTCGCGACCCGGCAGGTCCTCACCGTTCCACGTTGCGGCCCTGAGGTTCTCGACGGTCATCTTGATGGCGTGCAGCGCATTGCCCTTGGACGGCTCGAAGTTCAGGCGCGAGACGTACGGCTCGCTGGCGTGCGCGAGAACGTCGAATCCGCACTGAGCGGTGTAGTCGGTGGGGCAGGTGTAGTAGAGCACCGGATCGTCGATCGCGAGCGTGGTGACGCTGGCGTCGTCGAAGGCCACGTACTTGTGCGGGTTGTCCGGATCCGTCGTGGTGTCGGTGATGACGTACGCCCACGATGTCTCCGAACCCGTTCCCGCCGTGGTCGATACGGCGATGTGGGGCGGGTTCTTCGGATTCTCGCTCTTGTTGAAACCCTCGAACTCGTTGACGTTGCGGCCGTCGTGCGCGACGGCGATACGGGCGCCCTTGCACGCGTCGTGGGACGAGCCGCCGCCGATGGAGACGAAGCTGTCACACTTGGCTTCGGAGTACATCGCGACGGCGTCCATCACGTTGTAGTCCTTGGGATTCGACTCCACCTGGTCGTACACGACCACCTCGAGACCGTGGTAGCGCATCGACTCCACGATGTTGTGGACGGTGTCGGTTCCGCGGAGACCCGACGTCATCACGAGAGTCTTCTTGAACCCGAGCTTCAGCGCTTCGGGGCCGATCATCTCGTGCGCGCCGGGGCCCATCATGGCGCGCGGGAACGGGTGAAACTCTTTGATGGGGAACGGCTTCAGTAGGTCGTCGACCTTCATGTGATTGTCCTTTGCGCGACGGTTCGAATGACTGAACCGACGGTAGGACGTGTGAGCGCCACCACACAGTGCTCCGCGGACGAACCGTCCGGTTGCGGCAGGTGAACCGTCCGATCGGGCAGGTGCCGTTACTGGCCGGTGCGGCCTGCAATTCGCGCCAACCCGGCCGCCGACCACAGGGCCAGACTCATGACGACACTGCCGTAGACGATCCCCGTCGACACCAGGCCGATGCTGTGCACCGCAATCCCGCCCACGATCGCGGGCACGCTGAACGCCACGTAGTTGACGACGAACATCGTCGCGAACACGCTGCCCCGCTGATCGGCCGGCGTGACATCGCCGACCACCCGCATCGAGCCGAGAAACGCCGCACCCCAACCGAAACCGGACACCGCAGACCCGACGAAGTAGATCCAGGCGACACCGCAGGACAGGCCGATCACGTTCGCGGCGAGGCCGGACGCCAGCACGACCGTACCGATCGTCATCACCCGCCGCGGATCGACGTTGCGCATCAGCGCAGCACCCAGGGCGCCGGCGGTGAAGAGGGTGAAGATGTCGAAACCGCTGAGTACCGCGCCGTGCAGGCCGAACACGGACACGATGATCGACGGTCCCAGCGACAGGTGGAACCCGCCGAGTGCCCAGACGGCGACAAGGCACGGAAGCACCACGAGAAACTCGGAACGCATGGACGCCGGAATGGACATCCTGGGCAAAAGAGTCTGCGCCACATGTCGTTTCGAGGTGAATCCGCGCGGCTCGGTCGACTCCGGGATCGCCACTACGACAGCCGCGAGGACGACCAGGACCGCGATCAGCAGCACGAAAACCAGCACCCGTGGGAACGGTGCGAACTGAACCAGAGTGCCCGCGCCCAGCGCTCCGAGACCGAGACCGATGGACGGGGCGACGCTGTTGACCACCGGCCCGTGCGCCGCGGTCGGCTGCAGATCCACGATCGACGCGGTGAGCGCACCGGTCGCAGCACCCGCCGCCGCGCCCTGCAGAATGCGCGCCACGATGAGCCAGGTGACGCTGTCGGCCAACGCGAACACCGCGAGACTCACGATCAGCACGAGCAGCGAGCCCAGCACGATCGGCTTACGACCCACATGGTCCGACAACGACCCGACGGTCAGAATCGCGGCGAGCAGGGCGAAGGCGTAGACGGCGAAGACGAACGTGAGCGTCGTCGACGAGAATCCCCAGGCCTGCTGATACACGGGATACAGCGGCGACGGCGCGGCCGACGACGCCATCAGCGTGAAGAACACCACGCCGACGATCCAGAATGCTGCGGTTCGCGAAATGCGGGACTGCCGGGCACCGGGCATCAGGTCGGTCTGCATGTGGCTTACAGCAATTTGTGAGTGCCGACCATTCCCTCGCCGGCGAGCAGACGACCCGCCTCGAACGCCAGCGCCCCGACCGGAAGCGCACCCGGCCGACCACTCAGGAACACCTGCACGGCGCCCGAACCGGGCTGACCACCCACCTCGTCCAGCCGCTTGAGCGTCTGACGCGCCACCGCCTCGGCACTGTCGAACAACTCCACACCCGGCGGCAGAGCCGCGACGATCTCCGGGGCCACCAGCGGGTAGTGGGTGCACCCCAGCACCAACGCGCGGGTACCACCCGGCGTACGGGCGGCTGCCGATGCAATAGCCGCAGAGACCGCCGGGGAGTCTCCACGGTCGATCGCGTCGGCGAGTCCGTGGCAGGCGACGGCGGTGACCTGTTTTCCGTGGGCGAACTGCTCGATCAGGTCGGCTTGGTATCGGCTGGCCGTGGTCGCCGCGGTGGCCCAGATCGCGATCGAATCATGCTTCGCCGCAGCGGGTTTGATGGCCGGGACGGTGCCGACCACGGGAACGGACGGACCGAGGGCGACGCGGGTGTGGCTCAGCGCCGTCACCGACGCGGTGTTGCACGGAAGGACCACGACGTCGGCGCCCATCTCGACGGCCCGGCGCGCGGTGGTGACCACCTTGTCGATGGTCCACGCTTCGGGTTTCGGCCCCCACGGCGCGTTGTCGGGATCGGTGAAGAGCAGCTGATCGAGGTCGGGTCGCAGACGCTTGAGCCACGCGGCGGTCGGCAGCATGCCGAGGCCGGAGTCGATGAGCGCAGCGATCACGCAGCAAATCTACCTGTCAGAGCCTCGACGACGCGCACCTGAGGGTCCAGTGGTTCCCGCGCCGGTGCATCGAGGTCAGGCTGAGCGGCATCACGTCGATGCGCCAGAACGCCTGCAGCGGAGCGCCCAGCGCGATCACGACGGCGGCGCGAACGACGGCCGGGTGGGTGACGGTGAGGGTGCGCGACCCTTCGTCGAGGGTGCGCAGCCAGCCGGCCACCCTCGTCACGACGTCGGAGACCGATTCGCCTCCGTGCGGCGCCGCGCGGGGGTCGGTGAGCCAGGCGTGCAGTTCGTCGTCGCCGAGGTCGGTCATGGCTCTGCCGGTCCATCGTCCGTAGTCGACGTCGCGCAGAGCGTCCTCGACTCGAACCTCCGAAAGTCCCAGGTGGGCAGCCGTTTCCACGGTGCGGCGCTCGGGTGCGCTCAGGACCGCGCCACCGCGTACCAGGGCCCGGCCGTCGACCTTCTCCACGTCGCGCAGGCCGGTCGCGTTGAGCCCCTCGTCGGCCGGGAAACGCACGCTGCGCGTCGCCTCCGTTGCGGCGTGCGACACGAACGCCAGCTTGACCGTCACCCCGAGCAGCGTACGGTTTCGCGGCGCCCAATCCCGGCTGGAAACGCCGAACGGCGCACATCCCGGAGGATGAGCGCCGTCGGCGGTGTAGCTGGTGTTACTTGTTGATCTTCGTGACGCGACCGGCGCCGACGGTGCGGCCACCCTCGCGGATCGCGAAGCGCAGGCCCTCGTCCATGGCGACCGGCTGGATCAGCACGACGGACATCTCGGTGTTGTCACCGGGCATGACCATCTCGGTTCCTTCCGGCAACGTCACGACGCCGGTGACGTCGGTGGTGCGGAAGTAGAACTGCGGGCGGTAGTTGTTGAAGAACGGGGTGTGGCGGCCACCCTCGTCCTTCGACAGGATGTAGGCCTGGCCCTCGAACTCCGTGTGGGGAGTCGTGGTGCCGGGCTTGACGACAACCTGTCCACGCTCGACGTCTTCGCGCTTGATGCCACGCACGAGGAGGCCGACGTTGTCGCCTGCCTGGCCCGAGTCGAGCAGCTTGCGGAACATTTCGATGCCGGTGACGGTGGTCTTGGTCGACTTCTCCTTGATGCCCACGATCTCGACATCTTCGTTGACGTTGACCGAGCCGCGCTCGATACGACCGGTGACGACGGTGCCACGACCGGTGATCGTGAAGACGTCCTCGACGGGCATGAGGAACGGCTTGTCGGTCTCACGGACGGGGTCCGGAACCGAGTCGTCGACGGCCTGCATGAGCTCGAGAACGGACTCTGCCCACTTCTCGTCGCCCTCGAGGGCCTTGAGCGCGGAGACCTTGACGACGGGAGCGTCCTCGTCGAACTCCTGTGCGGCGAGGAGCTCGCGCACCTCCATCTCGACGAGCTCGATGATCTCGTCGTCGTCGACCATGTCGGCCTTGTTCAGCGCGACGAGGATGTACGGCACGCCGACCTGGCGGGCGAGCAGCACGTGCTCACGCGTCTGGGGCATCGGGCCGTCGGTGGCTGCGACGACGAGGATTGCGCCGTCCATCTGAGCCGCGCCGGTGATCATGTTCTTGATGTAGTCCGCGTGGCCCGGAGCATCGACGTGTGCGTAGTGGCGCTTCTCCGTCTGGTACTCGACGTGGGAGATGTTGATCGTGATACCACGAGCCTTCTCCTCCGGCGCCTTGTCGATCTGATCGAAGGCCGAGGCCTCGTTCAGGTCCGGGAACTTGTCGTGCAGAACCTTGGTGATTGCAGCCGTCAGCGTCGTCTTACCGTGGTCAACGTGACCAATGGTGCCGATGTTGACGTGCGGCTTCGTCCGATCGAACTTCGCCTTCGCCACTGTGTCCTCCTGGACTGTTGTGTGCCTGCGTCATGCAGAATTACGGGTTTTCTTGGGCATTTGGTGCGGTCGTGCTTTGGTCCAGCTCGGGGGCGTTATTCCCCAGTGGCCTTCGCGATGATTTCCTTCGAGACGTTCGCGGGAACCTCTGCGTAGGAATCGAACACCATGGAGTAGTTCGCGCGACCCTGGGTACGAGACCGCAGGTCACCGATGTAACCGAACATCTCCGAGAGCGGAACCAATGCCTTGACGACACGGGCACCACTGCGTTCCTCCATGGCCTGAATCTGGCCACGGCGGGAGTTGACGTCGCCGATCACGTCGCCCATGTACTCCTCGGGCGTGATCACCTCGACAGCCATGAGCGGTTCGAGGATCACGGGACCGGCCTTGCGGGCCGCTTCCTTGAGTGCCTGCGAACCGGCGATCTTGAACGCCATTTCCGACGAGTCCACATCGTGGTACGCACCGTCGAGAAGCGTCAGCTTCAGGTTCACCAGCGGGTAGCCGGCGAGCACGCCGTACTGCATGGCGTCCTGTGCACCGGCGTCGACCGACGGGATGTACTCGCGCGGGACACGTCCGCCGGAAACCTTGTTCTCGAACTCGTAGGTCGCGCCGTCTTCGCCGACGAAGGGCGCGAGGCCGATGATGACCTTCGCGAACTGGCCCGATCCACCCGTCTGCTTCTTGTGGGTGAACTCGTGCTTCTCGACCGTCTTGGTAATGGTCTCGCGGTAGGCCACCTGCGGCTTGCCGACGTTGGCCTCGACCTTGAACTCGCGACGCATGCGGTCGACGAGGATGTCGAGGTGGAGCTCGCCCATGCCGCCGATGACGGTCTGGCCGGTCTCCTCGTCCTGCTTGACCGAGAACGTGGGGTCCTCTTCGGCCAGCTTCTGGATCGCGGTGCCGAGCTTCTCCTGGTCGGACTTGGTCTTGGGCTCGATCGAGACCTGGATGACCGGGTCCGGGAAGCTCATCGACTCCAGGATGATCTGGTTCTGCGGATCGCAGAGCGTGTCACCCGTCGTCGTGTCCTTGAGACCGATCACGGCGTAGATGTGACCGGCGCTCGCGGTGGCAACCGGGTTCTCCTTGTTGGAGTGCATCTGGAAGAGCTTGCCCAGACGCTCCTTCTTGCCCTTGGTCGAGTTGATGACCTGAGCGCCGGAGTCGACCTTGCCCGAGTACACGCGGACGTAGGTCAGCTTGCCGAAGAACGGGTGCGTGGCGATCTTGAACGCCAGAGCCGCGAACGGCTCGTCGGCGCTCGGCTTGCGCGTGAGCTGCTTCTCCTCGTCGCCCACGGCGTGTCCGACGGTCTCGGCGACGTCGAGCGGGGACGGGAGGTAGTCGATGACCGCGTCGAGCATGGGCTGAACGCCCTTGTTCTTGAACGCGGAGCCACACATGATCGGGTACAGCTCGGAGTTGACCGTCATCTTGCGGATGGCGCCCTTGATCTCCTCGATCGTGAGCTCTTCACCGCCGAAGAACTTCTCGAGCAGCGCCTCGTCGGACTCGGCGACGGTCTCCATGAGCTCCTGGCGGTACTGCTCCGCCTGCTCCTGCAGATCGGCCGGGATCTCGACGGTCTCGTAGGTCTCGCCGAGCTTCGTCTCGCCGCGCCAGACCTTCGCCTTCATCTCGACCAGGTCGACGATGCCCTCGAAGCTGTCCTCTGCGCCGATCGGCAGCTGGATGACCAACGGCTTGGCGCCGAGGCGGTCCTTGATGGTCTGCACGGTGAAGAAGAAGTCCGCACCGAGCTTGTCCATCTTGTTGACGAAGCAGACACGCGGCACGTCGTACTTGTCGGCCTGACGCCAGACCTGCTCCGACTGCGGCTCGACGCCCTCTTTGCCGTCGAACACGGCAACGGCACCGTCGAGGACGCGGAGCGAACGCTCCACCTCGACCGTGAAGTCGACGTGACCCGGGGTGTCGATGATGTTGATCTGGTTGTCTTTCCAGAAGCACGTGGTAGCTGCAGAAGTGATCGTGATGCCACGCTCCTGCTCCTGCTCCATCCAGTCCATGGTGGCTGCGCCGTCGTGGACCTCACCGATCTTGTACGAGATACCGGTGTAGAAGAGGATGCGCTCGGTAGTGGTGGTCTTGCCGGCATCGATGTGAGCCATGATGCCGATGTTTCGGACCTTGTTCAGGTCGGTCAGCACGTCCTGTGCCACGAAATCATCCGCCTTGGTGTTGAGGAAAACTGCTCGGTACTGGAGTTACAACGTCGCAGAACGCGACGAAGTTTCACCAGCGGTAGTGCGCGAAAGCCTTGTTGGCTTCTGCCATCTTGTGCGTGTCCTCGCGACGCTTGACTGCTGCGCCGAGACCGTTGCTGGCGTCGAGGAGCTCGTTGGCGAGACGCTCGACCATGGTCTTCTCACGACGTGCGCGAGAGAACGAGACCAACCAGCGCAGGGCCAGTGTGGTGGAGCGGCCCGGACGGACCTCGACGGGAACCTGGTAGGTGGCGCCACCGACACGGCGGCTGCGCACCTCGAGGGCAGGCTTGACGTTGTCGAGCGCGCGCTTGAGGGTGACGACCGGATCGGTGCCGGTCTTCTCGCGTGCCTGCTCGAGTGCCTGGTAGACGATGCGTTCTGCGGTCGACTTCTTGCCGTCGAGCAGAATCTTGTTCACAAGCTGCGTGACCAACGGCGACCCGTAGACCGGGTCGTTGATCAACGGACGCTTGGGTGCGGGGCCCTTGCGTGGCATATCAGCTCTTCTCCTTCTTGGCGCCGTACTTGCTTCGAGCCTGCTTGCGGTTCTTGACGCCCTGCGTGTCGAGCGAGCCACGGATGATCTTGTACCGAACACCGGGGAGGTCCTTCACGCGACCGCCGCGGACGAGCACCATCGAGTGCTCCTGCAGGTTGTGTCCCTCACCGGGGATGTAGGCGGTGACCTCGACAGCGGTGGTCAAGCGAACACGCGCGACCTTACGAAGAGCGGAGTTCGGCTTCTTCGGAGTGGTGGTGTACACGCGAGTGCACACGCCACGGCGCTGCGGGCTGCCCTTCAGGGCAGCGGTCTTCAGCTTGTTGACCTTGTCGGTGCGGCCCTTACGGACCAGCTGATTGATGGTTGGCAATGTAACCGGCTTTCTTCGTGTCGCGAGCCTCGACGGACCGAGACTCAGGGATCCAGCAGTTGGAGCAAGAGAGCTGCTGCTCCTCACCCATGGCGCTACCGCGGTCTGTTACCCCGCGGTCGGGTGTGTCGCGTACCCCCACACGTGCAGCCGTCAGTGACAGCTGTACCTCGCATAGGCACACAAACGGCCCGGACGAGCCGGACCCGATTTACCACGTTACCCGTCGGCGTGGTCGACGGTCAAAACGCGCCCCGCGTGCTAGCGCGCAGGCGCTCGGATTTCATAGCGCTCAGGCACTCAGATTGAGGGCCAACTGCATCAATTTGGTGGCCGCAGCGCACGAATCCGCCGAACTACCGGGCCGATACTGAACCCACCACCCGAAAACACCGCTGCCAGGCGCACCGGCCGACACCCCACACGACGCCGGATCGGTCGGCTGGCGGATCTCGATCGCCTTGCGCGAGGACACGGTGACGTCGGTGACGTTCCAGCCGAGCCTCTGATTGGCCGTCTTCTCGTTGTCGAGCGTCCCGTTCTCGAACCAGTCGAACGTCACGTGCACCGCGCCGGTCGCGCCGGCGACGTCCCACCGACAGATCGCCCCGAGGAAGCCCCTCTCGATCTGGTTGCCGCCGACGACCTGAGCGATCTGGTCCTCGGTGACGGCGTTGCATTCCTCGAGAAGGTTGGTGAAGTTCTCGTCCCCGAGGTCGACGCGCGCCGCCGTCGGCGTTCCCTCGATGGTGCTGCCGCAGCCGGCAAGCAGTAACACTGCAGCCAGCGGCGCCAGTTTTCTCCCCGTCCCCATGAGTGTCACCGGGCCCTCGATGCCACGAGTTCGAGCAGATCGGTCGAGACGGTGCACGCGTCCGCGGTCGGCGTCGTGTCGGAGTACGTGACCGACATGTGAATGAAGTCCGGCCCGTACTGCAGTGCCGATTCGCACAGCGTCACCTGCCCCCTCGCGTTGGTGTACCGCGCCTGAAAGCCCTGCTTGCCGTCGATCTCGATGTCCTCCGCCGGGCGTCCGATGAGCTCGGAACTGGCACGCTCGCGCCCGATCGGTGATCCGCGATACCAGGAGAAGCTCACGCTGGGACCCGTCGGACCCGTTGTTTCCCAGACGCACCCGACGGAATTGCGATTCACGACGGCGAACGACGGGACGGCGAACGCGGACCGCACCTCGTCGTCGGTGAGCGAGCCACACACACCGAAATCGGGACCGAGAGCCGGAGCGACGGTGGTGGTCGCGGCACCGGCGTCGGAGGAGTCCGAGCCGCCGGATCCACAGGCCGCCGCGGTGAGCACGGCGGCCAGAGTCACGAGGATCCGGACGGTGCGCATGGGGACGAGGATAGCCGTCGGCCCCGCACGAATACCTGTGCGATGGCGGGCTCGCGCATCGTCATCAACAAAGTGAACAGCCGCTGGTCGCGGGCCAGGACAGGATCGTCAGAGAAGTGCCCGTAGGTGAGTGCGTCGTGCAGGGGTCGCCACGCCGAGGGGTCCACGACCAGGAAGTCGGCATCCTTGCCCGCGTCCAGGTTTCCGAAACGCTCCTCCATGTCGAGCGCCCGAGCGCCCGCGAGCGTGCCGCTGAACAACAGCTCGGCGGGGTGCAGCGAAAGTCCGTCCGTGCCGGGCTCGGAGATGTGCACCTTGAACGAGTCGTTGAGGACGCGGGCAATGCAGAACTCGTCGCCGCCGCCGTGATCGGAGCCCATCGACACGGTCACCCCCGACGCGATCGTGCGTTTCCACGGCATGGTCCCGGAACCGAGGAACTGCTGCGACGTCGGGCAGTGCGAAATCGACGTTCCGGTCTCGGCCATCCGCGCCAGTTCGCTGTCCTCACAGTGGACGGCGTGGGCGAGGATGCTGCGGCGGCCGAGCAGCGTCGAGCCACCGACCTTCGATCCGGGCAGGAACTTGCCGTCGTAGGTGTCGAGGTAGGTGTGGGTGCCGAACACCTGCTTCGTCGCCGACACCTCACCGGTTCCGGGACGGTCGTTCTCGTTCAGGTGGGTGTGGAAATAGACGCCCCGTTCTCGGACGTCGTCGTAGAGGTCGCCCAGAGCGGCGAAGGTCTCCGCCGTGACCGACAGCGAGAACCGGGGAACGACGGCCACGTGCAGCAAGGAGTCCGCGCCGCCGTGCCACGTCTCGATCTCCGCGCGGGTGAGCCGAATTGCGTCGGCCTCGCTCGTGATCAGCGGGGCGGCCGACGACGGGCCGCGGGTCTGGATGCCGCGGCCGCTCACGATCCGCAGACCCCGGCGCGCGGTTTCCTCGAACAGTGCGTCCTGCGCGTGCGGGAACGCTGACCCGAACACCATGGCCGCCGTCGTGCCCGCGGCAATTCGCCTGTCGCAGAATTGTTCTGCGGCAAGTGCGGCGAAACCGGGGTCGCTCAGCCGCGCCTCGGACGGAAACACGCACCGCTCGAGCCATTCGAGCAACTGGCCGCCGCCGTAGGCGTCGCCGGTAAAGGTCTGTGGGAAGTGCACATGGGTGTCGACGAATCCCGGGATCAGGAACCCGGGGCGGTGATCGTCGGTGGGGGCGTCGGCGAATTCGGCAGGGAGGTCCGCGAACTCGCCCGAATAGACGATGCGGCCCTCGTCCACCACCAGAGCGCCGTCCTCGTGTTCGACGAGGGCGGCGTCGCACTCACCGACTGTCGGCGACCCGGCGATGTGGAACACGTGGCCGCGGTGAACGCGTGCGGTCTCGGACGTCACGCGCCGAGCCAAGCACAGGTGCGGCCGGTGTGCAGCGCGGCCGATCAGTGTTCGGGCCGGTCAGTCTTTCTGCATCGCCACGTCGAGGACGTCGGCCCAGGCGCGCACGACCTCGCTGCGTCGTCGGGTGTCGTCGGTGAGGAGGTCGGCGAGCCCGAGGCCGCGGGCCAGGTCGAGCGTCGCCTGCACCAGCCGGTGCACGGTGGGGTCGGAGTCGTCGACACCGAGGTTGTCTACGGCCATCTGGTGCGCGCGGCGGCCGAACTTCTCTTCGAGCGGGACGATCCGGTCGCGCAACTCGGGGTCGGCGGCCGCCGCGGTCCACACCTGCAGGGCTGCCTTGAACATCGGGCCGGTGTAGTACTCGACCAGCCGTTCCACGACGATCTTGGTGCGCCCGGGTCCGGGCGGAATCATCTCCGCTTCGCGTCGCGCGACGTCGGTGCGCTCGTCGAACATGTACTCGAGGGCCGCGGTGATGAGGTCTTCACGCGTCGGAAAGTGGTGTTGGGTGGCGCCGCGCGAGACCCCGGCACGTTCGGCGACCACACCGACGGTCGTGGCGTTCCATCCCGCTTCTGCGAGCGATTCGATGGTCGCCTCGAGCAGTCGCCGACGGGTGACCCGACTGCGGTCCTGTTTGGGTGTGCGCGTCACCGTGACCATCGCGGCGGCCTCTTCTCGAGGAACGACATCATGCCCTCACGGGCCTCCTCCGACGCGAACAGCCGGGCGGACGTCGCCGCGAGATCGTCTGCGAGAGAGTCGAAATCGGCCAGCATCGAGCGCGTCGTCAGCGCCTTGGACTCCGCGAGTCCCTGCGGTGACGCCTTGCGGAGCGAGTCGAGGATCTCCTGAGCGGCAGCGTGCGGATCCGCTGCGGTGCCACTGATCAACCCGATCGCCTCCGCCTCGTCCGGTCCGAACTTCTCTCCGGTGAGAAAGTACCGGCCGGCGCTGCGCGAGGTGAGACGAGGTAGGAGGGTCAGCGACACGATCGACGCGGCGAGGCCGAGGCGTGCCTCGGTGAGCGCGAAAGTGCTCTCGGGTCCGCTGACGACGATGTCGCACGCGCCGACGAGACCCATCCCGCCGGCGCGCACGTGGCCGTCGATAACGCCGACTACCGGTTTGGGGCACTCGACGATGGCGCGAAGCAGGTCGACCATCTGCTGCGTCCGCGTCTCCGGCGAGCTACCCGCTTCCGTCAGATCCGCACCGGCACAGAACGTTCCACCGGTGTGCGTGAGCACGACCGCACGGATGTCGCTGTCCCCGGCCGCATCGCTGAGGCCCTGCGTCAATTCCTCCACCAGCACGCTCGAGAGCGCGTTGCGGTTCTGCGGCGAGTTCAGGGTGAGGGTCGCGACGGCGTTCTCTTTCGTGTATTCGACGGCCATGCGGGTAGGCCGGAGGCCGGTCGGTTCCATCAGTAGGACCGAGCGAGGCCCAGCGAGTGCTGCGAGACGAAGTTCAGGATCATCTCGCGGCTCACCGGTGCCACGCGGGCGATTCGTGCCGCACCCAACATGGACGCAAGGCCGTACTCGGCGGTCAGGCCCGCGCCGCCGTGGGTCTGGATCGCCTGATCGAGAGCCTTGATACTCGCCTCTGCCGCAGCGTATTTGGCCATGTTGGCCGCTTCCGCCGCGCCGAAGTCGTCGCCGCTGTCGTACAGAGCGGCAGCCTTCTGCATCATCAACCGGGCCAGCTCCAGCTCGATCTTCACCTGCGCCAGCGGGTGCGCGATGCCTTGGTGCGCCCCGATGGTCGACTTCCACACGGTGCGTTCGTTGGCGAACTTCACGGCGGCGTCGAGTGCGTAGCGGCCCATCCCGATGGCCATGGCCGCGCCGAGAATGCGCTCGGGGTTCAGGCCCGCGAACAGCTGCATCAGCGCTGCATCCGGTTCGCCGACCAGCGAGGCGGCAGGCAACCGCACCTGATCGAGGAACAGCATGAACTGGTGATCGGGCTCGATGATGTCCATGTCCATCGCGGTCTTGGTCATGCCGTCCGAGCTGGTGGGGACGATGAACAGCGCCGGCTTGAGCTTGCCGGTCTTCGAGTCCTCGGTGCGCGCCACGACGAGCACCGCGTCGGCCTGATCGACACCGGAGATGTAGATCTTGTTTCCGGTCAGGATCCAGTCGTCGCCGTCGCGCCGGGCGGTCGTCGTGATCTGGTGGGAGTTCGAGCCGGCGTCGGCCTCGGTGATACCGAAGGCCATGATCTTGGACCCGTCGGCGAGGCCGGTCAGCCACTCCTGCTTCTGATCCGCGGTGCCGTACTTGCCGATGATGGTGCCGCAGATGGCCGGGGACACGACCACGAGGAGCAGTCCGGCGCCGTGCGCGGCCATCTCCTCCTGCACGAGCGCGAGCTCGTAGATGCCCGCACCGCCGCCGCCGTATTCCTCGGAGATGTTGACGCCGAGGAAGCCGAGCTTGCCGGCTTCGGTCCACAGCTCGGTCAGGGGCTCGCCGCGGCGGGCCTTGGGCAGCACGTAGTCCTTGTAGTTGAAGCGCTGACCGAGGGCCGATACCGACGCGCGCAGTTCCTTCTGCTCGTCCGACTCGATGAATCCGAAACTCATTGTGCTTCTCCTTCTATCACTGCCAGTACCGAGCCCACGTCGACCTGCTCGCCGACGCTCACGCCGAGGTGGGTGAGGACGCCCGCCGCGGGTGCGACGATCGTGTGTTCCATCTTCATTGCTTCCAGCCACAGAATCGGCGTTCCGACCGCGACGGTGTCCCCCACCGCAGCGCCGACCCGCACCACCACACCCGGCATGGGCGCCACCAACGATCCTGCCGCGACCTGCTCCGACGGGTCGACGAATCGCGGAACCGATGCGAGAGTCACTGGACCGAGCGCGGAATCGACGTACACCTCACGTCCGTAGCGGGCTACCCGGAACATGCGGCGGATTCCGTCGACCACCAGCACGGCCTCGCTGGGAGTGGCGTTCTCGACGACGACCTCCGGGAAGTCCGGGGCGGTGATCGCGCCCCGCACTCGGAGGTAGTCGACGGCGATGGTTCCGCACTCGGCCTCGTACTCCTTGCGCTGCGGGGCCGACGCCATGTTGCGCCACGCCGCACCCACGTTCCGCAGAGTGCCGGTCGCGGCCCGGTTGTTCGCCGAATCCGTCAACGCGGCGGCGAGCGCGGACAGTCGCTGAGTCTGCTCACCGGCCACCGGCGCGCTCAGCACCTGCAGGTCGTGAGTTGCGAAGAACGCCGTGTCGGTGTCCCCCGCCAGGAACGCCGGGTGTCGCAACACCGTGACGAGCAGATCGCGGTTGGTCCTCAGACCGTGAATTGCCGCGTCGTGCAGCGCTTTCGCGAGGAGATGTGCTGCGCGCGCCCGGGTGTCCGCGAACGAGATGACCTTGGCGAGCATGGGGTCGTAGTCGACACCGACCACACCGCCGTCGACGATTCCGGAGTCGAGCCTGATGCCCGGGGCGGTGAGGACGTCGAATTCCTCGCGCACACCGGGGATGTGGAAGCGGTGTACCGGCCCGCTCTGCGGCTGCCAGTTCTGCGCCGGGTCCTCGGCGTACAGGCGCACCTCGATGGAGTGGCCGCGGGCCGCCGGAGGCTCCGCCGGCAGGCGCTCACCGTCGGCGACGCGAAGTTGAAGGTCGACGAGGTCCAGCCCGGTGGTGCACTCGGTGACCGGATGTTCCACCTGCAGACGGGTGTTCATCTCCAGGAAGAAGAAGTGGCCGTCCTCGTCGCTCAGGAACTCGACGGTGCCGGCGCCCTCGTAGCCGATGGCGTTCGCCGCAAGCCGTGAGGCCTCGAACAGACGCTCGCGCATCCCCGGAGTTCTCTCGACCAGAGGCGACGGCGCCTCTTCGATCACCTTCTGATGACGACGCTGAATGGAGCATTCGCGCTCCCCGACGGCCCAAACGGTACCGAACTTGTCGGCCATCACCTGCACTTCGATGTGCCGTCCGGTTTCGAGGTACCTCTCGCAGAAGACGGTGGCATCACCGAAGGCGGACAGCGCTTCTCGCTGCGCCGCCTCGATCTCGTCGGCAAGTCGCTCGATCTCGCGGACCACGCGCATGCCGCGGCCACCGCCTCCGGCGGACGCCTTGACGAGCACCGGAAGGTCGCTCTGCGTGATGTCGGCCGGGTCCTTCTGCTCGAGCACCGGGACACCGGCGTCGCGCATGATCTTCTTCGACTCGACCTTCGAGCCCATCAGCTCGATGGACTTGGTGGGTGGGCCGATCCACGTGAGGCCGGCGTTCTGCACGGCCTGCGCGAATTCGGCGTTCTCCGAAAGGAATCCGTACCCGGGATGAACGGCGTCGGCTCCGGCCGCTTTCGCTGCCGCGATGACGAGGTCGCCGCGCAGATAGGTGTCCGAGGGCTTGGAGCCGGGCAACCGCACGGCCGCGTCCGCTTCCCGGACATGGGGGCTCTCGGCGTCGGGGTCGGAGAACACCGCGACGGTCCCGAGCCCGTTTCGCCGGGCCGTCGCGAAGACGCGGCGGGCGATTTCGCCGCGGTTGGCGACTGCAATTCCAGTGATCATGGCGTCACATCCGGAAGACACCGAAGTTGGCGGTGCCTTCGATCGGGGCGGTGGCGATGGCCGACAGGCACATTCCCACCACCGTGCGGGTGTCTCGGGGGTCGATGACGCCGTCGTCGTACAGGCGCCCGGAGAGGAACATGGGTAGCGACTCGGCCTCGATCTGGCCTTCGATCATCGCGCGCATGCCGGCGTCGGCCTCGGGATCGAAGGCCTGGCCGCGCGCCTCGGCGGACGCCCGGCTGACGATGGAGATGACCCCGGCAAGTTGCGCGCCGCCCATGACCGCGGATTTCGCACTGGGCCAGGCGAAGAGGAAGCGGGGATCGAATGCGCGACCGCACATGCCGTAGTGACCGGCCCCGTAGGACGCGCCGAGCAGGATCGAGATGTGCGGCACCGTGGAGTTCGAGACGGCGTTGATCATCATCGACCCGTGCTTGATCATCCCGCCCTCCTCGTACTCTCGGCCGACCATGTACCCGGTCGTGTTGTGCAGGAACAACAGTGGGGTGTTCGAGCGGTTGGCCAGCTGGATGAATTGCGTCGCCTTCTGCGATTCCTCGCTGAAGAGCACGCCGCGGGCGTTCGCCAGAATGCCGATGGGGTAGCCGTGCAGCTCGGCCCAGCCGGTCACGAGGCTGCCGCCGTACATCGGCTTGAACTCGTCGAAGTCGGAGCCGTCGACGATGCGGGCGATCACCTCGCGCGGATCGAACGGGGTCTTCAAATCGGCCGGGACGATGCCGAGCAGATCCTCCTCGTCGTAGAGCGGCGGGAGAACGGTCTCACGCGGCGCCGGCCCCTTCTTCTTCCAGTTCAACCGCTTGACGATGGAGCGGCCGATGCGGATGGCGTCCCGCTCGTCCACAGCGAAGTAGTCGGCCAGACCCGATGTGCGAGCGTGCATCTCGGCACCGCCGAGCGATTCGTCGTCGGACTCCTCACCGGTGGCCATCTTGACCAGCGGAGGTCCGGCCAGGAACACCTTGGACTGCTCCTTGATCATCACCACGTGGTCCGACATGCCGGGGATGTACGCACCGCCGGCGGTGGAGTTGCCGAACACCAACGCGATGGTGGGGATGCCCTGGGCGGACAACTGCGTCAGATCGCGGAACATGCGCCCGCCGGGGATGAACACTTCCTTCTGCGTGGGCAGGTCGGCGCCGCCCGACTCCACCAGCGAGATCACCGGGAGACGGTTCTGCACCGCAATGTCGTTGGCGCGAAACCCTTTGCGCAGCGTCCAGGGGTTGCTGGTTCCGCCGCGGACGGTCGGATCGTTCGCCACGATCAGGCATTCGACGCCGCTGACCACGCCGATCCCGACGACGGTGCTGGCGCCGACCGGGAAGTCGGTTCCCCATGCCGCGAGGGGGCACAGTTCGAGGAAGGGCGAATCCTCGTCGACGAGAAGTTCGATGCGCTCGCGTGCGAGAAGTTTGCCGCGCTTGTGATGTCGCTCGGTGTACTTCTCGCCGCCGCCCGCGATGGCCTTGGCGTGCTCGGCGTCGATCTCGGCGAGCTTGGTCGTCATGGTCTCCGCTGCGGACGCGAATTGTTCACTGGTGTTGTCCAACAAGGACTTCAGTGTTGTCACTTCATGTACCCCAATCGCTTCGCGGCGAGGCCGGTGAGGATTTCGGTGGTCCCGCCACCGATACCGAGGATGCGCATGTCGCGGTACTGCCGCTCGACTTCGCTCTCGCTCATGTAGCCGAGGCCGCCGAACAGTTGTACGGCCTGCGAGGCAACCCACTCGCCGGCTTCGACGGCGGTGTTCTTGGCGAAGCACACCTCGGCAATGCAATCGTCGTCCGTGGTGATGGCCCGTTCGACGAGGGCGCGGGTGTAGATGCGGGCGACGTCGATCTTCCGGTGCATCTCGGTGAGGGTGTTCTGCACGGACTGCCGTGCGATCAGCGGTTTGCCGAACGTGTCCCGGTCTCGGGTCCACTGGACCGCCAGATCGAGGCAGCGCTGGGCGCTCGAATAGGCCTGCGCGGCAAGCGCTGCGCGTTCGGTGACGAACGCTTTCGCGATCTGCGCGAAACCGGTGTTCTCCGCACCGACCAGGTTCTTCACCGGGACGCGCGCGTCCTGGAACGACAACTCCGCGGTGTCGGAGGCCCGCCATCCCATCTTGTCCAGTTTGCGCGAGACCTCGAACCCGGGTGTGCCCTTCTCGATCACGAGCAGAGACACGCCGCCGGCACCCTCACCGCCGGTGCGGACGGCGGTGACGACGAAGTCGGCTCGGCACCCCGAGGTGATGTAGGTCTTGGATCCGTTGACCACGTAGTGATCTCCGTCCTTGACCGCGGTGGTGCGCAGGTGGCCGACGTCGGAGCCGCCGCCCGGCTCGGTGATGGCCAGCGACCCGATCAGCTCCCCGCGCAGCGTCGGCGCCACCCAGCGTTCGATCTGCTCGGCGTCGTGCGCACCGATCAAGTGCGGCAGGGCAATTCCGCAGGTGAACAGCGAGGCGAACAAACCGCCCGACGCACCCGCCTCGTGCATCGACTCGCAGATGGTCAGAGCGTCGGCCAGATCGCCGCCCTCGCCGCCCGCCCACTCGGGGAATCCCGCGCCGAGAAGGCCCAGAGAGGCTGCGCGCACGTGCAGTTCACGCGGGATCTCGCCGTCGCGCTCCCACTGGTTCAGATGGGGAGCGATGTCCTGCTCGACGAAGCTGCGCACGGTCTTGCGCAGCTGCTCCCGCTCGGATGTGGTCCAGATGTTCACTCGACGCCTTTCGAGAACGCAACGGATTCGGGGATGTCGACGTGCCGCGATCGCAGCCACTCCCCCAGGCCTTTCGCCTGCGGATCGAAACGAGCCTGCGACGCGACGCCCTGCCCGAGGATGCCGTCGACGACGAAATTGACGGCCTTGATGTTGGGGAAGAGGTAGCGGGACACCGTCAGCCCGGCCGTCTCGGGCAGCAGCTCGGTGATCTTCTGGGCGGTCAGTTCGTGTGCGAGCCAGGCCCACTCGACATCGGTGCGAACCCACACCCCCACGTTGGCGTTGCCGCCCTTGTCGCCGCTTCGCGCCGCGGCGACGGTACCGAGCGGTGCGCGCACCGTCGGCTCGGCCGGGAGTGGTTCCGGAAGGTGCTGTTCGGGTTCCGATTCAGCCGGGGCCGTGTCGGCGGGGGGCTCGATCTCGACTCGCTCCCCGTCGGGAAGCACTGCCACGTGCTCCGGGGCCTTCTGGTCGACGTACCCGGGCTCGAACACGCCGTACGGGCTGGCCGCGGACGGTGGAGCCGTGACATGGAAGCCGGGGTAACTCGCCAACGCGAGTTCGACTGCAGCAGAGGAGAACACACGGCCGACCTTGTTGGCGTCGTCGTCCCGCACGACGACCCGCAGCAGAGCGCTGGCCGCTTCCTCGCTGTCGGCGTCGGGATGATCGGTGCGGGCGAGGGTCCAGTCGATCTCACGCGGGGCCGGCTGCAACGCGGCGATCATCTGGCTCTTCGCGAGATCGGCCTTGGCCTCGATGTCGAGACCGGTGAGAACGAACGTCATCTCGTTCCTGAACCCGCCCAACAGGTTGCGCGAGACCTTGAGTGTGGCGGGCGGCGGTTCACCGACGGCGCCCGAGATACGCACGCGATCGGGCCCCTCCTGCGCCAGGGACACCGAGTCCATGCGGGCGGTGACGTCGGGGCCGAGGTAGCGGGCACCGGTGATCTCGTACATCAGCTGCGCCGTCACGGTGCCGACGGACACGGCGCCGGACGTGCCGTCGTGCTTTGTGATGACGGAGGTGCCGTCGTCGTAGATCTCGGCGATCGGGAAGCCGGGGCGCGACATGTCCGCGATCTCGGTGAAGAACGAGTAGTTGCCGCCCGTCGCCTGCGTTCCGCATTCGATGACGTGTCCGGCAACGACGGCGCCGGCCAGCTTGTCGTAATCGGTTCTGCCCCAACCGAACCTGGAGATGGCCGGAGCGACCACGACTGATGCATCGGTCACCCGTCCGGTGACCACCACCTGCGCACCGGCGTCGAGGCAGCGGGCGATGCCGAACGCGCCGAGGTAGGCGTTGGCGGTCAGGGGCGATCCGAGATCGAGTTCGGCTGCGCGGGGCAGCAGATCGTCACCCTCCACGTGCGCGACAGTGGTTGCCACACCGAGCTTCTCGGCCAGCTCGCGGATGGCGTCGGCCAGGCCGGCCGGGTTGAGGCCGCCCGCGTTCGCGACGATCGTGACGTTCTTGTCGCTCGCGAGACCGAGGCACTCCTCGAGCTGGCGCAGGAACGTCTTGGCGTAGCCGCGCCCCGGATCCTTCATCCGGTCTCGGCCGAGGATGAGCATGGTGAGCTCGGCGAGGTAGTCGCCCGTCAGGTAGTCGAGTTCGCCGTCGGTGAGCATCTCGCGCATGGCGGAGAGCCGGTCGCCGTAGAAGCCGGAGCAGTTGCCGACGCGGATCATGATTCTCTTTTCGATCGTCCGGCACCGGGCGTCCCCGCGAACGCCTGCGCGATGGTGAGCCAGTGTGTCGCGTCGTCGCCGGTTGCGGTGATGTCGACGTCGTCTCGGTGGACGCGCTGGGTGACGAGGAGGCAGAAGTCCGCTGCGGGTCCGGTGACGCGCTGCGGTGCGTCCTCGGGTCCCCACGTCCAGAGGTCGCCGTCGGGAGCGGTCAGCTCGATGCGGAACGGCTCGGCCGGCGCGGGCAGCCCGTGGACCGCGTACGCGAAGTCGCGGGTCCGGACGCCGATGTGCGCGACGTGCTTCAATCTGGCCGTCGGGGTTCGCTCGACACCGAGGGCGTCGGCAACGTCCTGCCCGTGCGCCCAAGTCTCCATGATCCGGGCCGTCGCCATGGACGCCGGGCTCATGGGCGGACCGAACCATCGAATCTTCGTTCCGTCCGGTACGCGCGGCAGAACGTCGAGCAGTTGTGAGCGTCCGAGCCGCCACATCGCCAGAAGGGTTGTCACCGGTTCGGTGGCGAGCTTCTCGCACTCCGTGTCGACGAAGGTGTCGGGCGCCGCCATCGCGTCGGCGATCACCGCGTCGAATGCCGCACCGGCGTCCTCGTCACCGGCTGCCCCCGCTGCGGTCAGCGCGGACGCGTGATCGGTCCAGTGCAGGTGGGCGATCTGGTGCGCCACCGTCCATCCGGCAGCGGGTGTGTCGGCCTGCCAGCCGGAGCTGTCCGCGTCGGACACCATCGCGTCGAGCGCGTCTCCCTCCGCACGGAGGTCCGCCAGGATCGCAGTCAGGGGCGCCATGCGGGTAACCGTCGCACCATGGCGACAAAAAAGCAAGCACGCTTGCTTGTTTAACGATTTTGTGAGAACTCCCAAAACAGTCGGAAAAGCCATTCATCCCCGTTTTCGAAACCGATCCCTGGTTTACGGTGATCCGAATGGGTGCAGTCCCAATACCGCACCCGGCCGACTATTGATTCGCGACACGCTGCACGAGACGAGATCGTGTGCGGTCGCCCGCATCGGAGGGAGCGTGATCGCGATGGTGACACAAGACGGGTTTCCGGCGCCGCGACGGGCCTACGGTGCGTCGCGACCGTTCACCACGGCATTCGATCCCGGCGCGGAGTCGCGCACGGAATACACCCCGGACACCCGCGCGGTCGACGACGTCCTGATGCCCGAGCCCGACGACGAGCCGCTGGGCGAACTCGAAGGTCGATACGAGTGGATCGTCGGCCTGATGTCGTCCTTCACCGACGAACGCATCGTGCGCTGGATCATCGCGTTCTTCACCGCATCGATGGGCGTCTGCGCGACGCTCGAGATCATGTTCGGCTTCGGGTCGACGTCGACGATCGGGCTGGGCATCCAGGTCGGCGCGGCGGCGTTCGCCTTCGCCGCCGCGCTCTGGTGGCTGATCATCTCGTGGCCCCGACTGCGCACCCTGTTCGTCTTCATCATGCTGGCCGACGTCGGCATCCTCGCGGCCAACCTCAGCGCGAACATGCCCCCGGCATACGCCGTCGGAAAGACGTCGTTCTTCGTCGTTCTCGGATTGGTCGCCGGCATCTTCCTGGACCGCTGGATGCTGGTCGCACATGTTGCCTTGGTCAGCGCATCGGTGACCGGAATCATCGGCTACAACATGCTGTTCCAGGACGTCCCGCCGCTCGGCGCACTCGTCGTCTGGGCGCCGGTGATGTCGCTCGTCCTGGCCATCCCCGCGCTGCTGTACACCTTCGTGCGGGCCGTGCGGTTGGACCAGTCCTAGACGCTCACTCGTCGATGCTGGACATGT
The DNA here is from genome assembly GCF_059691855.1 of Rhodococcus sp. 320_ES. Lineage (NCBI taxonomy): Bacteria > Bacillati > Actinomycetota > Actinomycetes > Mycobacteriales > Nocardiaceae > Rhodococcus > Rhodococcus sp. 320_ES. The sequence continues at coordinate 365,725 of NZ_JCAWAG010000004.1, forward strand.
CTCCGTAGCGGGCCCCGGCCACCGCGGTCGACGGAACCGCCGCTTCGAGTTCGTCCAGATCGCTCTGCGAGACGACCACGTCGAGGGCCGCGACGTTCTCCTCCAGGTACCGCACGCGCTTGGTTCCCGGAATGGGCGCGACGTCGTCGCCCTGAGCAAGAACCCAGGCCAGGGCGAGTTGGCCCGGTGTGCAGCCGAGTCGGTCGGCAATGTCCTTGATCTTGGCGACCAGGGCCAGGTTGTTCTCCAGTGCGTCGCCCTGGAAACGCGGGAAGTATGCGGTGCGGCGCGAATCCTGCTCCGCCAGAGCCGACTCCGACGTGATGGCACCCGTCAGCAGACCGCGCCCCAGCGGCGAATACGGCACCAGCCCGATCCCCAGCTCGCGCAGGGTCGGCAGGACCGACTCCTCCAGATCGCGGGTGAACAGTGAGTACTCGGTCTGCACCGCCGTGATCGGGTGCACCGCATGGGCACGCCTGATGGTCGACGCCGACGCCTCCGACATCCCGAGGTGACGAACCTTTCCGGCCTGCACCAGTTCGGCCATCGCGCCCAGGGTGTCCTCGATCGGAACCGACTTGTCGACGCGATGCTGGTAGTAGAGGTCGATGTGATCGACACCGAGCCGACGCAGCGACGCGTCGCACGCCGAGCGGACGTACTCCGGGGTGCCGTTGATTCCGAGGCGCGTGCCGTCGGCGAGACGCTCGTTGCCGAACTTCGTGGCGAGAACGACCTCGTCCCGTCGGCCCCGAATTGCCTCGCCGACCAGTTCCTCGTTGACGAACGGTCCGTACATGTCCGCCGTGTCGAGGAAGGACACCCCGAGATCGAGTGCTCGACGGATGGTGGCGATGCCGGATTCTCGGTCGGTGTCGCCGTAGAACTCGGACATGCCCATACAGCCGAGGCCGAGAGCGGAGACGGTCAGCGGGGACTGAATGCCGAGGGTGCGCGTTGCGAGAGTCATGATTTCAGTTCTACTCGCACGCTTGACCTTCATGTTGGTTCAGCCGCGATGATCGGGTCATGGCAGAACTCATCACCATCGGCGCCCTGGCCCGCGCGTGCGGTCTCACCACCAGCGCGTTGCGCTTCTACGACGATTGCGGTCTGTTGGTGCCCGCCGAGGTGGACACCACCACCGGATACCGGTTCTACGAGGCATCGCAGGTCACGCGAGCGTCACTGATCCGCCGGCTGCGAGAGATCGACGTGCCGCTGGCGGTCGTGTCCTCGATCCTCGACGGTGACCGTGCGGCCGGCGAAGCACTGCTCGACTCGCACGTCGACTCTCTCCGTCGCAAAGCGGCTGCAGCGGCCGAAGTCGTGGACTCACTGAGAGTCGGCACCGTGGTGGTGCCGGGCCCGTTGTTCGCCAGAGCGGCCGAGCAGGTGTGTTCAGCGGCAGCGGTCGACGGCGACATTCGGGTGCTGAACGGCGTGCTCGTCGAGGTCGGCGAATCCTCGATCACCCTCACGGGCTCGGATCGATTCCGACTGGCGACCCGCAGCCTGCCGGTGGAGTCGGACTCGTCGTGGTCGTGCGTGGTGGAGGCGAGCTCGTTGTTGCGGGCGCTCGGCTCAGCGGGCAGTCGGTCGCACCTCCGTGTGCGCGACGGCTTCTTCGTCGACGACATCCGCTGCGAGACGATCGAGGAGACATTCCCCGACGTTGGAGGAATGATGCGCGACCTCGGTCCCGTCCGGACTCGAAAGATGGTCGACCGGACCGAGCTCGTCGCGCAGGTCGAAGGCTCCGAGAGATTCTCCACGGCCGAACTCGGCGTGGACATGACGTTCGATTCTGTTCGGTTGCTGGCCGCGCTTCACAGCGCGGTGAGCTCGGAAGTCATGCTGGACTTCCTCGGGCCGCAGCTTCCCCTCGTCGTGCGGTCGGCGGACGACGGCGACCTGACGATGCTGGTGATGCCGGTGGAGGCAGCGTGAGCGAGTCCAGACGTCATCCGATCGTGATCGTTCGTTTGCCGAAACAGTCCACTCGGTCGGATAGCGTCGCGCCGCATGACACCAACGCGAACACTCGTCTTCCGATCCGCGACCGTTGCGTGCGCGCTGACGGCGGCCGTCGTCGCCGGCTCCGCGTCCGCGTCGGCAGAACCGGCCTACGACTCGCACTTCGTCCGCACCAATTACCTGGTCGGTTCCCCGTTCCCGTTCGCCTACGAGATCCTCGACGTGGCAACCAACGGCACAGGCGTGGTTCGACTGACGGCCGGCGAGCTGTGCAACCAGCTCGGTCCGCGCTGCGCGGGCTACAGCAGCGGCCTTACCGTGCAGTGGTTCAACTTTGCGACCGGAGCGAGCGGTACCACCGAGGCCGGGTCCAACCCGTCCGTCGTCACGACCGGACGAGGGCCGGTGGGCATTTCCGTCAGCGCGGTCGGGGCCATCGGCATACCAGGGTTCGGGCTCGTCAACACGTAGCAGGAATTGTCGGACCCCTCCGCTAACCTCCCTGTATCGAACATATGTTCGATAATGACGTCATTGGGGGGTGACCGGGGTGAGCATCGAATCTGCGCGCGCCATGCTCGCCGACGTTGTCGACAGCGTCCGAGCCGCAAACATCGCCGACGCAGTGCGCATCGACTCCATTGCCGACTACTACGAAGCCCGCACCCGGTGGCCCGAGCGCACAGTGGACGCGGCCGACACCACGTATCTGCACAACAGCGTGGTTGCCGAGATCTCCGCGCAGCTGGCGTCCACCTGCCCCGTCATCGAAGGACTGCTGAACCTGCGGTGGCGCATGCGGCCGGCCGTGCACGACGCGTTCCTTGCCGGCGACATTCCACTGACCAAAGTGCGGGTCATCGGCACCCATCTGACGGGCGTGCCGGCCGCAATCATGGACGAGATCGACGACGGGCTGAATAAGATCATCGCCGTCGTGGACGCGGCCGAAGGCGCAGAGCTCGGCACTCGCATGACCAACGCGAGAACAACACTCTGCCACTCCGATTCGCGAACCGCCGGAGAGAAGCTGTCCGCCAGTTTCGTCGCCGTGATGCGCGGCGAAACTGTTGCCTGCCAGTGCGACGACGACGATTGCCCGCATCGCGATTCGGTTGCACCGACGCAGTCGACCAACCTGACCCACATCACCGTCGACCTCGATACGGTTCTCGGCCTCGGATCGGCCGAGCCCTACCTTCATGGATACGGGCCACTCGACCCCGACACCGCAGACCGACTGATGAGCGACGGGACCTGGCAGGCGATCTTCCTTGCCGGCCGCAGATTCCTCGACACGCTCACCGGCGGTGACGCCTACTACGGCGAACATCCCGGCCGTGCGCAGGACGAGTCCCATTCGAACGATTGCATGAGCGAGGATCAAAAGCGTTTGCGCGACATCGTCTTCCGCGCGGATGACCACGAGAACACCGACGCCGAGAACCGCGCATAATCCGACGCACTCGTCCTGGGACGCAGCCGGCGACTTCGGCCCGGTCACCTACCCCGCATTCGCGACGATCGAGATCCGGTGCCGATCGATCCGGCGAACAGAATCGTCGAGTACTGGACCCGGCGCTTCCGAGCCGAGCCCGACACATGCCATGCCGAGTACCCCGACGGGCACGGTGGTTTCGTCACGCCACCACCGGGCGCGTTGACGTACAAGCCGGGCGCGGCACTCGCGGATTACGTTCGCCTGCACCATCACAACTGCGTCCAGCCGGGCTGCCGGGTCCCTTCGGCGCGCTGCGATCTGGACCATGTCGTCGAGTTCGACCACGCCGACCCCCATCGGGGCGGCTGGACGATCGGATCGAACCTGCGGCCCCTGTGCCGACGGCACCACAACATGAAAACCGACAAGCACTGGGACTACGAGGTACTGCCCGACGGGACGATCCACGCACGAGATTCGCTGGGCCACGATTACTTCAGGCCTCCGGCGTAGCCGCTCACGTCGTAGACGGTCGACGTGCCGACCGTCGTCGCGGTGAAGTTGGCGGTTACCCACTGCTGGATCTGGCGACCCGAGAGGCCCATGACCCACAGTGATGTCTCGAACGACTCTCCCGGCGGCGGCTCGACCGAAGCTAGTCCCAACCCGGGCAGATGGTCCAAGCTTCTCAGCGCGTACTGGACCGCACCTCGACCGTCCACTCCGCCTCGTCGATGTCGGTGGTGAGGCCCAGGACGAACCGGGCCGCGGCCTGCCCCTGCTGGTAGAGGGACTGCGAGACCGTGGTGAGTCCGGCGGCGGAGGCGGCGGCCGAGTCGTCCCATCCGGTGAGGGAGAAGTCCACCGGAACGTGAAGGGACAGTTCGGCGGCGACGTCGGTGGCGCCGAACGCCAACTCGTCGCTCATGGCGAGGACCGCATCGGTGTCGCCGAGGATGCTGCGGGCGGCGTCGGCACCTTCCTCTCGGATGTTGCTGCGCACGAACGCAACCGGAGTGTCGTCCCACGACAACCCGGCCGCCGTGACGGCGCGCCGATACCCGGCGAGTCGATGACGGGTGACGGGGAAGGTGGCGTCCTGCGGATCGGGTCCGTGGACGACGCCGATCTCCCGGCGGTGGTCCATCGCGAAGCTGAGGACCGACGGACGCGAGGACCCGACGAGGCCGATCGCGCCGATCTCGGCGGCGGCGAGTTCGTCGTCGATTCCGACGAACGCGGTACCGGGATGACGTGGGCCGCCCTGGATGCAGACCCGCTTACCTGTGCCGACGACGGCGTCGAGAACGGGATCGTCGGACACCGTCGTCCACAGAACGAATCCGTCGACGTGGGCGTCACGGATCCGCTCGACGTCGCGTCCGATCCGCGAGTTCGGCAGCAGGACGAGGCCGGTGTCGGTGTCGAGGCACGCGTCGGCCACTCCGGAGAGGTAGTGACGGGCCTGGGCGTCGTCGAAGGCGTACGACAGCTTCTCGGTGAGGACGACGCCGAGGTTGTTGCTCAGGCCGCGGCGCAGAGACTGCGCGCCGCGGTGCGGTCCGGTATAGCCGAGGGTGTCAGCCGCCTCGCGGACCTTGCGCAGGGTGGCCTCGGAGACACGGTCGGGCTGACCGAACGCGTAGGACACGCTCATCACCGATACACCGGCCGCCTTCGCGACCTCTGCCATCGTCGCCACTTGTGTAACCTTACACGGCGTGTAACGATACACAACGTGACTACGACAGACCTGCGTGCCCGCACGCTTCCGCTGATCACTCTCGCCGCGACCGCGTTCGTCTACGTGACGGCCGAGACCCTGCCGGTCGGACTGCTGCCCGAGATCTCGGCCGGTCTCGACGTGAGCGAATCACGCGTCGGACTGCTGCTCACGTTCTACGCATACGCCGTCGCGATCGTCACGATGCCGCTCATCCGCGCCGTCACCACCTGGAATCGCCGCACCGTTGTGGTCATCACGGCCGCGGCCCTGGCCGTCTCGCAATTGGTGTCGGCGTTGTCGTTCGACTACTGGATGCTCGTCGTGGCCCGAATGGTCTGCGCCGCAACGCACGGCGTGTTCTGGGCGGTCGTCGCGCCGGTCGCGGCGTCGCTCGCCCTCCCCGGCCAGAAGGGCAAGGCGATCGCCACCGTCTACGCCGGGACATCGCTGGCGCTCGTGGCGGGCAACCCGCTGACCGCTGCGCTCGGCCAGTGGCTCGGATGGCGCACCGCGGCAGCCACTCTCGGCGTGGTCGGGGTGGTGACGACGGTGGCGCTCATGAAGACACTGCCGTCGCTTCCGGCCGCCGTGTCGACTCGGGAATCGAAGAAGGGCACCGTCGGCCCCATTCTCTTGGTGCTGTGCGGCGCAACCTTTCTCGTGGTCCTCGGTCAGTTCACCGGGTACACCTACTTCTCGCTTCTAGTGGGCGCCACCATGGGCGGCGGTGGGACGACGCTGTCACTGATGCTCTTCGTCTACGGCCTCGCCGGAGTCGTCGGAATCTGGGCCATCGGCCGCACCTACGACCGGTGGCCGTGGCGCTCGACGGTGGTGGTGCTCGCGACCGTCTCGACCGCGCTCGCCCTGCTCCTGATCGGCGTGACCGCAGGTCCCGCACCAGGACTCGGCGTGGCGGCAATCGTCGCCACCGCCCTCTGGGGACTGGCGTTCACCACCATTCCGGTATGCCTGCAGTCCGCCGTCATGCGGAGCGCGCCGCAGGACGCCGACCGGGCGTCGGCGATCTACGTCGTCGTGTTCCAGGTCGGAATCGCGTCGGGCGCACTACTGGGCGGCGGCATCATCGACAGCGCCGGACTGTCCGCCCTCGTGGTGACCGCGCTGGCGCTCATGATCGCCGGCCTCGTGGTCGTGAGCATGAGCCGGAAGGCATTCACAGCCGATACGGCGCACGACGCGGTGCCGGTCGGCTAACCGAACACCGGGAACTTGCGCTTACGGGCCAGCTGATTCATGCCGACCTGAATCGCGTCGCGCACCTCGTCGTACTTGGCCTGCACGTACTCGTCGTCGTCGACGAGGGAGAGATCCGCGTCGACGGTCACGGCGGGCATGAACCGGGTACGAATCTTGGCCGGCAGCGGAAGTTGGGGAAGCGCGGCGGGCGCGATTCCCCAGGGGAGCGACACGGCGATCGGGAACACCTTGAGCCGCGCGATCTTGTCCAGACGCAGCGCCCGAGAGAGTCGGTCTCCGCGGATGAGTACCGGCATCGCGTCGGCGCCGCCCACGGTGGCGATGGGGACGATCGGCACACCGGCGCGAATCGCGAGTTTGACGAAGCCGGTACGGCCGGCGAGCGTCGCGACGTCGCGCTCCTTCCACGGCCGCAGGGAATCCTTCTCTCCGCCCGGCCAGACGATGACGTCGCGGCCCTCCGCCAGAGCGGTCGCCATCGAATCGGGCGCAGCGGGCAGAACGCCCATCGAGCGGAAGACCTGGCCGATGAGCGGGAACGCCATCAAAGCGTCGTGCGCGGTTCCGTGAAGCGGACGCGACTCACCGAAGCGGCGCCACCACTGGGCGCCGACGGTCCACGCATCCCAAACGAAGGGGGCGCCGGTGTGGACTCCGACGAGCAGCACCGGGGCGTCGGGAATGTTGTCCCAACCGTCGATCTCCATGCGGAAGTACTTGTCCACGAGCGGATTCCAGAGACGCTCCTGCCGACGCATGCTTTCGAAATCCTGGTCTTCGAGGTCCCAGTCGCCGGCGCGGGAGGCGACGAACCCGCTCAGCCCACCGGACTCCTTGTCACGCTTGTCCTTCATCGCCACCCGGGCCGCCGCCGCGGTGCGGGCAGCTTGATCCGCAGACTCACTCATGATGCGAACCTAGTCCGCGCAGCAGCCGGGTCGCCGGTCATTTCCGGGATTGGTGCCGATACACAACTTCGCGCATCGTTCGAGGGACCACACCCGCATCACGTCGCGCGGTGCGTCGGCTCACCACCACCCCGGTGATCGCCACCGCCCAGATCACGTACTGCGTGAGCCACGCGACCCGGAAGGCGTCGAGCGTGTACCCGCCGAGGGCGTTCAGGATGAGACCCATCGCCTGCATCACCAACAACGACGCGAGGAATCCGCCGATGTTCACCATTCCCTGAGCCGTTCCCAGGGCGACGCTCGGATTGAAGGTTCGGGCGTAGTCGAAACCGATCGCCGAACCGGGGCCACCGACCGAGATGACGACGATCAGCACGAAGAGCAACCACACGGGAGCGCGGCCGGGAAGCGCCAGCACTATCCCCCACATGAGCGCGTTGCTGACCATGATGGACAGCACCATCCACGACCGGCGGTTCGGGTAGCGCCCGGTGAGCAGGCCGACGACGATCCCCGACGCGATCGCCGCCACCACCGACGTGGTCAGCATGATCCCGACGACGCCCGACGACACGCCCTGAGCTGACGACAGATAGGGCACTCCCCAGATGAGCGTGAACACCGTGATGGAGAACTGCGTACCCATGTGGCTGAAGAACCCCAGCCGGGTGCCGGGACGACGCCAGACGCGGACCACCTGCCGTCCGGACTCCGCGAGCGTCACCTTCTGCGTCTGACGCTCCGTTCCCGGCGGCACGTCACGAATCACGGTCAGAGACAGCACGAACACCACCACACCGAGGGCGGCAGCCGAGACGAACGCCGCGGTCCAACCGGGACCGTGGAGGATCGCGAGGAACGGCACCGCCGACAGCACCTGTCCGATCTGACCGCAGATGCCGGTCAACTGCGACACCAACGGCACCCGCCTGGGTGGGAACCAGGCCGGCACCAATCGCAGGACCGAGATGAAGGTGATGGCGTCGCCGATTCCGACGACGGCGCGCGCGGCAATGGCGAGCGGGAGGGATTCCGTCAACGCGAGAGTGAGCTGGCCGGCGACCATGGTGGCCGCGCCCGTCGCGATCATCACCCGGGGGCCGACACGGTCCAGCAACACGCCGGCCGGAATCTGCATGGCTGCGTAGACGACGACCTGCAGGACGACGAAGGACGAGAGAAGGCTCGGGTTGGCGCCGAAGCGGTCCGCAGCGTCGAGGCCGGACACACCGAACGACGTACGGTGCAGCACCCCCACGATGTATGCGAGGACGCCGGAGATCCACACAACCCACGCACGCACGCCGTTCAGTGTGCCGTGAGGGGGCCGGTAATGTGCAAACGCATGACGACCGCTGGTCACATCCTGGTCCTGAACGGACCGAACCTGAACATGCTGGGCACGCGCCAGCCCGAGGTCTACGGACGCGACACCCTCGCCGACGTCGTGACGTTGTGCACCGACACGGCCGCGAAGTTCGGACGCTCGGTCCGGGCGGAACAGTCGAACCACGAAGGTGCGCTGATCGACTGGATCCACGAGGCCAGAGGAACGGCGTCGGGAATCGTCATCAACCCGGGCGGACTGACGCACACGTCCGTCGCGCTGCGGGACGCGTTGGTGATTCCCGAGATTCCGGTCATCGAGGTCCACATCAGCAACGTCCACGCCCGCGAGGACTTCCGGCATCACAGCTACGTCTCGCCCGTCGCGGTGGGCGTGATCGCGGGGCTGGGGATCGCGGGATACGGATATGCCGTCGAGCGTCTGTGCAGCCTGACATGAGTGACGCTGGCATGAGTGACCCTGGCATGAGGGACACCGCGCTCGAACACGAGCTGTCCGCCCCACCCGCCGACGGCGACGGGTTCCGCACCGAGCGACCGCTGCGTGCCGGTGACGTCGACACCGACAATCGGCTGCGGTACGACTCCGTTGCGCGCTACCTCCAGGACATCGGATCGGACAACCTCGACGCGTCCGGACTCGACGGCACCGACCCGTTGTGGATCGTGCGCCGAACGGTGATCGACGTCCGTCGGCCTGCGGTGTGGCCGGACCGAATCGCGTTGCACCGCTGGTGTTCCGGGCTGTCGACGCGGTGGTCCAACATGCGCGTGGACATCTCCAGCCCCAAGGGCGCCTTGATCGAGACCGAAGCGTTCTGGATCAACATCAGCCCGACGACGGGTATGCCGACCCGCATCAGCGACGAGGGCATCGGATTTCTGCAGCGCACCACCGACGAACATCGGCTCAAGTGGAAGGCGTGGTTGACCGAGCCGCTGCCGGCGCCGTCGAGCACTGATTTCGAATTCCCGCTCCGAGTCACGGACATCGACGCGTTCAACCACGTCAACAACGCCGCGTACTGGCAGGCGGTCGAAGAGGTGGTCGCCGACGCCGACGACATCACCTCGGTCCCCCACCGCGCGGTGATCGAGTACATGAGCCCGATCCTCGCGCGCGAACACGTGATCATCCGGCAACGTCGGGAGGGATCGACGATCACCATCTGGTTCGTCGTCGACGAGAAGGTGCGGACGGTGGCGCGGTTCTCCCCGCTCGTCAGCGGGTAGGCCGGAGGCCGGCCGGGCAATAAACTGGCTACATGGCTCGCACCTTGATTTTGATGCGTCACGGCAAATCCGGTTACCCGGACGGTGTCGACGACCACGAGCGCCCCTTGGCCGCCCGCGGGCAGTATCAGGCGGGTCTCGCCGGTGAGTGGATACGGGCCAACGTCGGGACCGTCGACGCCGTGATCTGCTCGACAGCCTTGCGCACCCGAGAGACGTTGGACGCCACGGGGATCGATGCCCCCGTCCGCTTCGAGAGTGCCGTGTACGGAGGTTCGCCCGAGGACATCCTGGGCGAGATCACTCTCACCGATCCGGCGATCGGAACCCTGCTCGTCGTCGGCCACGCTCCCGGAACACCCTGGACGGCACTGGAACTGGCCGACAACCCCGAGTCGGACGAGGCCCAGTGGATACGGTCTCGGTTTCCGACGTCGGGTCTCGCGGTGTTGACGACGGAGTTCACCTGGGCCGAACTGTCCGCGGGACGCGCGACTCTGACTGCGGCGCTGCGGGCCGAACCGTCTGCATGAGATGACCTTCGAGGTTCTGGCGCTCGTCGCAGCGCTCGGATTGATCGGGCCGCTTCTGGCCCTGCCGGCCAAGCTGCGAATACCGGTGGTCGTCGGCGAGCTCCTCGCCGGCGTCGTCATCGGCCGCAGCGGTTTCCAGATCTTCGATGCGAGCGACACGACAGCGACGTTCCTCGCCGACATCGGCTTCGCGCTCGTGATGTTCGTGGCCGGCACCCACGTGCCGATCCGCGACCCGCACCTGATGGCCGGGATCAAGCGCGGAGCCGGGCGGGCCGCCGCGATCGGTGTGGTGGCGACGGGTATCGCGTGGATCGTCACCACGGTCTTCGACACCGGGCACCTCGGGCTCTACGCGGTGTTGATGGCGTCGTCGTCCGCGGCCGTCATCATGCCCATCGTGAACTCGGAGAAGCTCACCGGACCGGCTGTGCTGCAGATGCTTCCGCAGATCGCGATCGCCGACGCCGCGTGCATCGTCGCACTGCCGCTGGTGATCGACCCGTCGCGCGCCCTCCGAGCCGCAGTCGGTTCGGCGGTCGTGATCGCCTGCGCGGTGGCGCTTTTCCTGGTCTTCCGCTACCTGGAGGCATCCGGTGTCCGGCGGCGGGTGCACCGCCTCTCGGAGCGTCGGCAGTTCGCATTGGAGCTGCGGATCAACCTCGCGATCCTGTTCGGACTGGCGGCGGTGGCGGTCTACACGCACGTGTCGATCATGTTGGCGGGCTTCAGCTTCGGCTTGGCCATCGCAGCCATCGGCCCGCCGCGCCGGCTGACGAAGCAGATGTTCGCGATCACCGAGGGATTTCTCGGACCCGTGTACTTCGTCTGGCTGGGTGCGTCGCTGGACCTCCGCGACCTCGGCAGCCACCCGGCCATGATCGGACTCGGCGTTGCGCTCGGACTCGGCGCCGTCGTCTCGCACGCCGCCATGCGGGTGACGGGTCAGCCGCTGACCGTCGCAGTGCTGGCCGCGGCTCAGCTCGGCGTACCGGTATCGGCCGTCACCCTGGGAACGCAATCGAACCTGTTCGCGCCCGGTGAGGCACCGGCGATCGTTCTGGGCGCGCTCGTCACCCTTGCGGCGACGACCGTCGCCGGGTCACGACTGGCCCGACATCCTGTCCGGTCCTGAAATCTTGCTCAGTGACGTCGTCGTCGTCGCCAATGCGCGCGCCGCTTCGGCGCCCTTCGTCACGAAGTGGTCGGTGAAGTACTTCACGTGCTCGGAGTGCTCGTGGAAGTGGTGCGGGGTGAGGACGACCGAGAACACCGGCACGTCGTTGTCGAGCTGCACCTTCATCAATCCGTCGATCACCGCCGTCGCGACGAACTCGTGCCGATAGATGCCGCCGTCCACCACGAGCGCCGCGGCCACGATGGCGGCGTACTTGCCGGTGCGAGCCAGTCGCTGGGCGTGCAGCGGGATCTCGAATGCGCCCGGAACCTCGAACTGGTCGACCGCTGCCGGGTCGTAGCCGAGTGACGAGAACTCGGCGAGGAAGCCCTCTCGGGCGCGGTCGACGATGCTGCGGTGCCACGTCGCCTGGATGAACGCGACCGATCCGTTCAGAGAGTTCGTCATGGGCGGATGTTACCTAAGGATGCCGAACCGCCCCTCGAAACGGTAACGTGTTCTACTTCATGGGCAACCGGACGAGGGAGAACCCATGCGATTCACCTACGCCGAGGCGATGACCGACCCGCGGTACTACAGCGGCCTCGCGGTCGCAGCGGAAGAGGCGGGCTACGACGGGTTCACCATCCCGGACTCGATCGCGTACCCGGAGGAGTCCGACTCGACCTATCCGTACACCGAGGACGGCAACCGCGAGTTCCTCGACGGCAAGCCGTTCATCGAGACGTTCGTCCAAGCGATGGCGATGGGTGCGGTCACCAGCCGGATCCGCCTCACGCCGTTCGTGCTGAAACTGCCGATCCGGCCGCCGGTGCTCGTCGCCAAGCAGGCAAGTTCGGTCGCCTACCTCACCGACAATCGCCTCGCCCTCGGCGTCGGCAGCAGTCCGTGGCCGGAGGACTACGACATCATGGGCGTCGACTTCGCCCGCCGCGGTCGTCGCATGAACGAGTGCATGGACATCATCCGCGGACTCACCACCGGCGAGTACTTCGAGTTCCACGGCGAGTTCTACGACATCGCGAAGATCAAGATGACCCCCGCACCGACCGAGCCCGTCCCTCTGCTCGTCGGCGGTCACGCCGACGCCGCCCTGAAGCGCGCCGTGATCCGCGGCGACGGGTGGATGCACGGCGGTGGGCAGCCGGAGGAGCTCGACGCACTGCTCGCACGCATCGACGAGATCAAGAAGGCAGAAGGTCTGCAGGACAAGCCCTTCGAGGTCCACGTGATCTCGCTCGACGCCTACACCCCGGACGGTTGCAAGCGCCTCGAGGACAAGGGTGTCACCGACGTGATCGTCGGCTTCCGCATCCCGTACATCATGGGCAACGACACCGAGCCGCCGAAGACCAAGGTCGACAACCTCCGCGCGTTCGCCGACGGGGTGATCGGCAAGGTGAACGGGTGACAGCCATGCTGCACACCGAACTGCACGGCGAGGACATCGCCTACCGCGACGAGGGCACGGGCCCCGCCCTCCTTCTCATCCACGGAATAGCCGGCAGTTCCAAGACGTGGGACGCGGTGATCGGGCCGTTGTCGCGCGAGCATCGCGTCGTCGCACCGGACCTCCCCGGACACGGCGCCTCGTCGAAGCCGCGGGGCGATTACTCGCTGGGTGCGTTCGCGGCTTTTCTTCGTGACCTGCTGAACCATCTCGACATCGACCGCGCGACCATCGTCGGTCAGTCCCTCGGCGGCGGCATCGCCATGCAGTTCACCTACCAACACCCCGAGCGCTGCTCCCGCCTGATCCTGATCGGCAGCGGCGGCCTCGGCAGCGAGGTCAACTGGACGCTGCGCCTGCTCGCCGCGCCGGGCGGAGAACTGCTGCTTCCCCTCATCGCACCGCGGTGGGCGGTGGCGATCGGTGGCCGGGTCCGGCGGCTGTTGGCGACGACGGGATACGAATCGGCCCGTGCCGAGCAGTCGTGGCACGCGTACGCCTCGCTGTCCGACGGAGCCACGCGCGAGGCGTTCCTCCGCACGCTGCGGTCGGTCGTCGACTACCGCGGGCAGGCCGTCAGCGCGGTCAGCCGCCTGTACGTCAACGCCGGCCTGCCCACGCAACTCATCTGGGGCGAGGACGACAAGATCATCCCGGTCGCTCACGGCCGCTCGGCGCACGAGGCGATGCCGCACAGCCGGCTCACGGTGATCCCGCGCGTCGGCCACTACCCGCACGCCGAGGCTCCAGATCAGGTCGTCGAGATCGTCTCCGACTTCCTCGCGACCACCACACCCCCGTCGATCGAGCGCTGACGAGGGGCGGCTGTTTCAGTCCCCCGTTGCTCCGTCGATTCGCTCGCGAAGAAAGTCCGCGTGCCCGTTGTGGCGGGCGTACTCCTCGATCATGTGCGTGTAGATCCAGCGCAGAGACGGGCGGCCTCCACCGTGATGCTCCGCCACCGACAGATCGTCCGGCGTCTTCCCGTCGACGGCGGCGCGGCTCTCCGCGACCTCGCGGTCGAAAGCCGCGAACACCTCCGCTACCGAATCGTCGTCGAGGGAGTCGAAGTCGCCGTCCGGGTCCGCATCGGACCAGTACAGCGGCGGACGGTCACGACCGGAGAAGGTGCGACCGAACCAACTGCGTTCCACATCGGTCATGTGCCGCACGAGACCCAGCAGCGACATGGACGACGGCCCCACCGACCGCTCTTTCAGCTGCTGCTCGGTGAGATCGGCACATTTCCACAACAGGGTCGCCCGGTGATAGTCGAGCCATCCGACGAGCATCGTGGTTTCGTCACAGTCGTACGGCGGCTCGAATCGTCCGTTCTCCGATGCGCTCACACCGCGAGACTACTTCGGCGCAGCTGTCAGGTCGTACAGCGTGACGCCTCCGACGGTGGTGGAGTTGTAGGTCTGGTCGACCCACGTGGCGATGTCCGACGGCCTGCCCTTCGAACCCTGCGTGCCGCCGATGAAGTAGTGGATTCGCCCGTCGCGCACGAAGTCCTGGAACTGCGCGAGCGTCGGCGACGGGTCACCGCCCGAGAACCCGCCGATCGGCATGACCGGATCCTGCGTCGCCAGCTGATAACCCGCCGCTGCGTTCGACCCGACGGTCGCCGCCACCCACGTGTACGACGACGCGTTCTTCTCGAGCAGGTTCGTCACGTCCGCGGTGGGCTCGGCCGCCTGGAAGCCGGAGAAGTTCGAACTCGGGGTGTTCGACCCGGAAGGCTGGCCGCCGCCTCGCGGCTGGCTCTGCTCACGGTGGATCGACGGTCCCGCAGTAGGTCCGCCGCCGGTGTGCGACGTGGCGACGGTCTGGGCGACGTACGCGACGGGTCCGCCCAGTGCCGCCGCAATCGCAAGTGTCGCAACGATTTTCGTGGGTTTTACCACGAGACCGAGAGCGGCGACGACACCGGCGACCACCACTGCCCACCGAAGCCACGGCGCGAAGTCCGGCGTCCGGTTCAGGAAGGCGAACGACGTTGCTGCCGTGAGCAACAGCGTGACAGCGAGAACGATTCGAGGCCCGCGCGTGCCGCGGCGATCCCACAGGTCGACGCATCCCGCCGCGACGATCGCGGCGATCGCCGGGGCGAGCGTCATCGTGTAGTACGGGTGGAACGTCCCCGACATGAAGCTGAAGACGACGCCCGCGCCGACCAGCCACACTCCCCACATCACGTACCAGGCTCGACGGAAATCGGAGCGGGGCGCTCTGCCGCGCAACACGATTCCGACCACGGCGAGAACCAGCGCGGCGGGAATCAGCCACGCGATCTGACCGCCCTGAGCGTCGGCGAACAACCGGGTGATGCCCGTCTTGCCGCCGAATCCGGAGAATCCGCCAGGGAGACCCTCGGGGAACATCTTCTCGAGGTCCTGCTGGGACGGCATCTGCCGCCCGCCGCCGCGGCCCTCGTTGCCGGTCAGGCGTCCGAAACCGTTGTAGCCCAGCGTCAGATCCAGAATGCTGTTCGTCTTCGAGCCGCCGACCCAGGGTCGGTCCGCCGCCGGCGTGAACTGCACGATCGCCACCCACCACCCCGCCGACACGACGAGAGCGGCCAGCGCAGCGAGCAGCTGCACGATGCGTCGGCCGAACCTGGGCGGTCCGAACAACAGGTACGCCACGGCGATACCGGGTAGCGGGAGGAACACCTCGAGCTGCTTGGCGATGAACCCGAATCCCACGAACACTCCCGTGAGCACCAGCCAGCGCGTCCGGCCGTCGTCCAAGGCGCGGACCATCGACCACGCGGCACACACCATCAGAAGGGTCAGCAACGCGTCGGGGTTGTCGTACCGGAACATCAGGGCGACCGTGGGCGTCAGCGCCAGCACCAGTCCGGCGAGAAGTCCTGCGCCGTAGCCGAACTTGCGCGCCACCGTCGCGTACAGGATCCCCACGCTCAGCACACCGAGCAACACCTGCGGAGCCAGCACCGACCACGAATTGAGGCCGAAGATGCGGACCGAGATCTCCATGACCCACAGGGAGGCCGGCGGCTTGTCGACCGTGATGGAGTTCGCGGCGTCCGACGACCCGAACAGGAAGGCTTTCCAACTGACCGATCCCGCCTGCACCGCCGCTGCGTAGAAGGCGTTGCCCCACTTCTGGGAGCTGAGGTTCGTCAGATACACCGCTGCGGTGCCCACGAGGAGAAGAACCAGCAACAGCCTCGGGCGGGTCTTGGGTGCGGCGGGCGTGGGCGTCGGCTCGGACGTCAGAAGCGTGGTCACGACTGCCACAGTGAACGGCCGGCATGTGCACACCCTGCGTGAACCTCGAGAGTTTGCTGCGAGCCCGCCAATTGCGGACTGTAGATGTCCGCATTGGCTGAGACGGTGATCGCACCCAACCGAAAGGCAGTGCCATGGACTGGAAAATCGAACTCGTCACCATCCCCGTCACCGACGTCGACCGCGCGAAGGCGTTCTACGAGAAGATCGGGTTCAACGCCGACCACGACGCCAGCCCGTACGACGGCATTCGATATGTCCAACTCACCCCGCCCGGATCGGGCTGCTCCATTGCCATCGGCACCGGCATCACCCCGGCCGAGCCGGGGTCGGTCGTCGGCATGCAAATGGTGGTCCCGGACGCCGAAGCCGCCCGAGCACAGCTGATCGACGCCGGTGTCGACGCCACCGAGGTCAAGGACGAGGGGTGGGGCTGGTTCACCTACTTCGCCGACCCGGACGGCAACAAGTGGGCCGTCCAGCAGCTGGAGGGTTACTACAGCTGAATGTCCGGGCGACCGCTCGGAACCGTCACCGTCACAGCAGTTTTCGAAGCTCCACCGGGCTCCGACACCCTCTCGACCGTGCGCAGTTCCGCCGTCCACTCGTCGTGCGTCAGCCGCCCGCGGACATGACCTCGTAAAGCGTTGCCGTACTTCACGTGCGGCGACGCCGCGAGGATGCCGCGCCCCGTGTCGTCGACCGCCGCACCGTTCTTGCCCGACGCGATGGACGTGCCCGCGAACTCGACCCCGACCACCGGCGTCGACGGGTCTCGATAGTCGCGTCGCAGCTCGGAGACGATGCTGCGGTGGATGTCTCCCACGATGGACACCAGATTCTGGGTTCCTCGGTCGCGGGCGCCGTCGAGAATTCGGTGACGGGACGCCTCGTAGCCGCTCCACGGATCCATGCCGACCTTGCGTTGGCCGTCCTCGATCTGCGCCAGATCAGCAATCACCGTCTGGTGCGCCAGGAACTTCCATTTCTGAGGACGGTCGAAACCGTCGAGAATCCACCGCTCCTGCTCCGCGCCGGTGATCGTGCGGCTCGGATCGGCGGTAGCAGCGTCTTGCGGATGTTCGCCGTCACCGTTCGCCTGATCGCTCCGGTACTGCCGCGTGTCGAGGACCGAGAAGTCCACCAGATCACCGAAGGTGAAGCGGCGGTACACCTTCATGTCCGGGCCCGTCGGGCGCAGATCGCCGCGCACCGGGGTGTTCTCCCACCACGCCTTGAACGCGTCCGCTCGGCGCAGCAGGAACTGCCGGGGATCGTCGTCGTCCTGGCTGATCGCGCTCGCCCAGTTGTTGTCGACCTCGTGATCGTCGAACGTGGAGATCCACGGCGCACTGGCATGTGCCGCAGCGAGATTCGGGTCGGACTTGTACAGCGCGTACCGGTCGCGATAGTCGGCGAGCACCCCCGCCTCGTGCTTCATCGACTCCGGGTACGGGGTGCTGCCGCGCACCCCGGCGGTGGGCAGCGCGTATTCGTAGATGTAGTCGCCGAGGAAGAAGATCACGTCGTGCCGAGCGGCCGCCATGTCGGCGTACGCGGGGTAGAAGCCGTCTTCCCATTTCTGGCACGACGCCCACGCGAAGCTCACCTCGCTCACCGGACTTCCGTACGCAGGCGCGGTCCGGGTACGACCGACCGGACTCGCGTGGGGCCCGACGAGGAAGCGGTAGAAGTAGTCGCGGGCCGGGGCGAGGCCGCGAACGTCGACATGGACGGAGAACCCGTCGGGCTCGGTCGCGATCGTGGCGCCGCGCTGCACGACGGTGCCGAAGCGATCGTCGGTGGCGATCTCCCATCCGACCGGGACGACGCCCGGCAGCATCCCGCCGAGCGGCGCCAGCGGGTCGACGGCCAGACGGGTCCACAGGATCACCGAGTCGGGCAGAGGGTCACCCGATGCCACGCCGAGTGTGAACGGGTAGTCCCGAGGCGCCGATGACTGTGCGCGGGCCGAGCCTGCAACAGCCAGTTCCGGGGTGAACGCGAGCGCGCCGACCAGCGCGCTCCACGTCAGGAACTGGCGACGCGTCGTGCCGGCGCGCAGGGAGATGTCGGAGCCGATATGCGGTGTAGGCATCGGACCACTGTGCTGGCGCCTGGTGGCCGGAGCCCTTCGCCGAGGTAACAGACGAATGAACAGACCAAATGTTGGGATTGGTCACGGAAAAAGGGTGTTTGGTAGTTTCAGGACCGGTCGGGACGGGAGAATGACAACTCATCGATTCGAACTCCGAGGTGCAGCACGTGGACCGCAGGCAACTGCTTCGACTGGCAGGGGCCGGGCTCGTCGGCCTGGCCGCCCAACCGCTTCTGAGGGCCGGCACGGCCGGCGCCATTCCGATCGGCACCCCTTCCATACGTGGAATGGTTCCCGAACTGTTCGCCGAACCGCCTCGTCCACCCGACCATTCGTCGGTCATCGTCGTCGGATCGGGCTTCGGCGCAAGCGCCGCCGCCCTACGGCTCGCACAGGCCGGCAGCCAAGTCACCGTGCTCGAGCGCGGCCTGCGCTGGCCCCGTGACCCGTGGCGGGAGATCTTCACTGCCGACATGACCGCCGACGGCCGTGGACTGTGGCATCAGCAGTCCTTCACCAACCTGACCGGCCTTCCCGTCGGCCCGGTCGACTACTTCGGCGGCGTCCTCGACACCACCCGGTTCGACAACCTCTCCGTCTGGCGCGGCGCCGCCGTCGGAGGCGGGTCGATCGTCTACACCGGCGTCACCATCGCGCCGGAGAAGCGGTTCTTCGACCTGTCGTTCGGCGGCCGGCTCTCGTACGACGACATGGCATCCACCTGGTACCCGAAGGTGCGGTCCATGCTGCGCCCGTCGACGATGCCGGACGACATCTACAACAGCCCGGGATTCGCACACTCCCGCACGTGGGACGACCACGCCCGCAAGGCGGGATACGACCCGCAGCGCGTCGACGGCAACTGGAACTGGGACGTCCTGCGCGACGAGCTGTCCGGCCGATCGCGGCCGTCGGCCACCGTGGGCGCCAGCACCTTCGGCAACTCCAACGGCGCCAAGCACGACCTGACGCAGAACTACATTCCGCAAGCAGAAGCCACCGGCAACGCTGTCGTCTGTCACAGCCACCAGGTGTCGGCCATCGGCGCGGAACCGGGCGGCCGCTACCGCGTCGAGATCGTCCGGCTCAGCCCCGAGGGCGCAGCACTGGAATCACGCACACTCACCTGCGACCGACTGGTCCTCGGTGCCGGGTCCATCGGAACGACCGAACTGCTGATGCGCGCGCGGTCCACCGGCGCCCTGCCGAACCTCAACGAGTTCGTCGGCACCGGGTGGGGAACCAACGGCGACGCGACGATGACCCGCTCGCTCGGACCCATGTCGTCCGGACCGCAAGGCGCGCCCTGCGCGTCGAAGATCGTCGACGACTCTGGCCTGCCGCTCACCGTCGAGAACTGGTACGTCCCGGGTGTACCCACGGACCTCGGGTTCCTCGGCTCGCTCGGCATGACCATCGACCCACTGCGCGGCAGCTTCGGATTCGACAGCGCGACAAACAAATTGACGCTGAACTGGCCCAAGGGCGGTTCACGCGACACCGTCGAGGCGCTGCGCGCCGTGCAGGCGAAGATGGCTCAGGCAGGCCGCACGATGCCGTCGGCCGAGCCGTTCACCCGCGACGTCGACGACACCTTCACCGCCCACCCGCTCGGCGGCGCGGTGCTCGGCGACGTCACCGACAACTACGGCCGCGTGAAGGGCCACCCCGGCCTGTACGTGATGGACGGTGCGCTGATCCCCGGCAGCACCGGTGCGGCCAATCCGTCGCTCACCATCGCGGCGCTCGCGGAGCGCAACATTGCGAAGGTCATTGCCGACGGTTCGTGACCCGTCAGACCTGGACGACCGTGATGACGTTGCGATCCGGGTCGCGCATCATGAACATCGGCGGGACGTTCGGGTCGTTGTCGTCCCCCAGCGGATCGATCTCGAATCCTCCGATGGCCGTGAGACGTGCATGTTCGGCGCGCACGTCGGTGGTCTCGACGCCGATCGAGCCGCCGCCCGGCTCGTCGAACATCGGCGGGTTCAGGGCCAGTCGCGCCGTCGATCCCGGAGGCGCCACCTCCAGCCAGCGGTACTCCTGCTCGGGCCCGAAGCGGGTGTCGCCGCGCACCTCGAATCCGAGTACGCGCGTGTAGAAGTCGAGTGCTGCGTCCTGGTCGGTGACGGTGAACATGGCGACGCCGATGTTCGTGATGGTGCTCTTCTGCTCGGTCATGACGGTTCGACTCGGGCAGGGGCGGAAACTCATCGCGGACAGCGAAAGGGCCCCGCACCTCCCGAAGGAGATGCGGGGCCCTTCACGCCTTGCTAGCGGTACTCGCCCGTGAAGCCGTAGTCGTCCAGCGGAACCGCAGCACCGGTGTTCTGGCCGAAGCCGTCCGGGCTGTAGTACTGGTCGTCGTACGACGGCACTGCGTAAGCCGCAGCACGTGCCTCTTCGGTGGGCTGAACCGTGATGTTCCGGTACCGGTTGATGCCGGTTCCGGCGGGGATCAGCTTTCCGATGATCACGTTTTCCTTCAGACCGATCAGCTTGTCCGAGCGGCAGTTGATCGCCGCGTCGGTCAGGACACGAGTGGTCTCCTGGAACGACGCTGCCGAGAGCCACGAGTCGGTCGCGAGCGACGCCTTCGTGATACCCATCAGCACCGGACGTCCGGCGGCAGGCTCGCCACCTTCGGACACGACGCGACGGTTGCTCGACTCGAACTCGCTGCGCTCGGTCAAGGAACCGGGCAGGAATTCCGTCGAACCCGAGTCGATGATCGTCACGCGGCGCAGCATCTGACGAACGATCGTCTCGATGTGCTTGTCGTGGATCGACACACCCTGGCTCCGGTACACCTCCTGAACCTCGTTGACGAGGTGGATCTGCACCTGACGGGGTCCCATGACGCGCAGGACCTCGTGCGGGTTGGCTGCACCTTCCATGAGCTGCTGGCCGACCTCGACGTGGTCACCGTCCGCCAGAAGACGCTCGGAACCGTCGTCGTGCTTGAAGACGCGCAGACGCTGACGCTTCGAGAGCTTGTCGTAGACAACCTCTTCGCCGCCGTCGTCCGGCACGATGGTGATCTTGTAGAAACGATCGCCGTCCTCGAGCTGGATACGTCCCGACACGTCCGCGATCGGAGCCATGCCCTTCGGCACACGTGCCTCGAACAGCTCCTGCACGCGAGGCAGACCGCCGGTGATGTCGTCTCCGGCAACACCGCCCTGGTGGAAGGTACGCATGGTCAGCTGCGTGCCGGGCTCACCGATCGACTGCGCCGCGACGATACCGACGGCCTCGCCGATGTCGACGAGCTTGCCGGTGGCCATGGAACGGCCGTAGCAGGTGGCGCAGACGCCGGTGCCCGTGGTGCAGGTGAGCACGGAGCGCACCTTGACCTTGGTGATGCCGGCTTCGAGCAGTGCGTCGATGGCCGGGTCACCGAGGTCGTGGCCGCGCTCGACGATGACGTTGCCGTCCGCGTCGATCGCATCCGACGCCAACGTGCGTGCGTACGTGCTGGTCTCGACGTGCGCGTCACGGATGAGCGTGCCGTCGGCCAGCTTCTCGGCGATGGTGGTCGTGATGCCGCGCTCGGTGCCACAGTCGGTTTCCCGAACGATGACGTCCTGCGAGACGTCCACCAGACGACGAGTCAGGTAGCCCGAGTCCGCGGTACGAAGTGCGGTGTCGGCCAGACCCTTACGAGCGCCGTGCGTGTTGATGAAGTACTCGAGAACCGTCAGGCCCTCCTTGAAGGAGGACTTGATGGGACGCGGGATGAACTCACCCTTCGGGTTGGTCACCAAGCCCTTCATGCCGGCGAGCGACCGCACCTGAGTCATGTTTCCGGCGGCGCCGGACTTCACGATCATCGGGATGGGGTTGTCGTCGGGGAAGTGCGCCTCCATGGCCTTACCGACCATTTCGGTGGCTTCCTGCCAGATCTTGACCAGTGCCGAGTTGCGCTCGGTGTGGTCGAGAGCGCCACGCTGGTACTGCTTTTCGATCCGGTCGGCCTGCGCCTCGAACTCTTCCATGATCTGCGGCTTCTCCGGCGGCACGAGGACGTCGGAGATGGAGATCGTGACACCCGAACGCGTGGCCCAGTAGAAGCCGGCGTCCTTGAGCTTGTCGACGGTCTGCGCCACCACGATCATCGGGTACCGCTCGGCGAGATCGTTGATGATGGTCGCCTGCCGCTTCTTCGGCATCTGCTCGTTGACGAACGGGTAGTTCGCCGGGAGCAGCTCGTTGAAGAGCACGCGGCCGAGAGTCGTCTCGGCGGTCCACGCATCCCCGTACGACCAGCCGTCGGGGAACAGTGCGTCCTCGACGTCCTTGGACGGGCGCTGCTGCGTGAGACGCACCTTGATCTTGGACTGGACCGTCAGGACGCCACGATCGACGGCCATCTGAGCCTCGGCCGGGCTGGCGTAGATGCCCAGCTCCGCGGTGTCCTTGCTCGCGGCTTCGTGCTCACCGAGTGCGTTCTCGTCGAGACGGGTCAGGTGGAACAGACCCGTGACCATGTCCAGACGCGGCATGGCGAGCGGGCGGCCCGACGCCGGCGACAGGATGTTGTTCGAGCTCAGCATCAGCACGCGCGCCTCGGCCTGCGCCTCCGCGGACAGCGGAAGGTGCACGGCCATCTGGTCACCGTCGAAGTCGGCGTTGAACGCCTCACACACGAGCGGGTGCAGCTGAATTGCCTTGCCCTCCACCAGCTGCGGCTCGAATGCCTGGATGCCCAAGCGGTGCAGGGTGGGTGCGCGGTTCAGCAGCACGGGGTGCTCGGCGATGACCTCTTCGAGGACGTCCCACACCTGTGCGCGCTGGCGCTCGACCATGCGCTTGGCCGACTTGATGTTCTGCGCGTGGTTGAGATCGACCAGGCGCTTCATCACGAACGGCTTGAACAGCTCGAGTGCCATCAGCTTCGGCAGACCGCACTGGTGCAGCTTGAGCTGAGGACCGACGACGATCACGGAACGACCCGAGTAGTCGACGCGCTTGCCGAGGAGGTTCTGACGGAAGCGGCCCTGCTTGCCCTTGAGCAAGTCGGACAGCGACTTCAGCGGGCGGTTGCCCGGTCCGGTGACGGGGCGTCCACGACGACCGTTGTCGAACAGGGCGTCGACCGACTCCTGCAGCATCCGCTTCTCGTTGTTGACGATGATCTCGGGAGCACCGAGGTCGATCAGTCGCTTGAGGCGGTTGTTGCGGTTGATGACGCGGCGGTACAGATCGTTGAGGTCGGACGTCGCGAAACGTCCGCCGTCGAGCTGCACCATGGGACGAAGCTCCGGCGGGATGACCGGGACGGCGTCGAGAACCATGCCCATCGGCGAGTTGCCGGTGGACTGGAACGCGGCGACGACCTTCAGACGCTTCAGCGCGCGAAGCTTCTTCTGGCCCTTGCCACTGCGGATGGTCTCGCGCAGGCTCTCGGCCTCGGCCTCGATGTCGAAGGTCTCCATCAGCTTCTGGATGCTCTCCGCACCCATTGCGCCGGTGAAGTATTCGCCGTAGCGGTCGACCAGCTCGCGGTAGATCAGCTCGTCGACGATGAGCTGCTTCTTGGCGAGCTTGGTGAAGGTGGTCCAGATCTCTTCGAGACGATCGAGCTCACGCTGTGCGCGGTCACGCAGCTGACGCATCTCGCGCTCGCCGCCGTCCTTGACCTTTCGACGCACGTCGGACTTGGCGCCCTCCGCCTCGAGCTCGGCGATGTCGGCTTCGAGCTTCTGCGCACGGGCCTCGAGGTCGGCGTCGCGTTGATCGGCGACGGCCTTCTTCTCGACCTCCATCTCGGCTTCGAGCGTGGAGAGCTCGTTGTGACGCAGCTCCTCGTCGACCGAGGTGATGACGTAGGCGGCGAAGTAGATGATCTTCTCGAGATCCTTCGGCGCCAGGTCCAGCAGGTAGCCCAAGCGCGACGGAACGCCCTTGAAGTACCAGATGTGCGTCACGGGAGCTGCGAGCTCGATGTGACCCATGCGCTCACGACGCACCTTGGCGCGAGTGACCTCGACGCCGCAGCGCTCACAGATGATGCCCTTGAAGCGCACACGCTTGTACTTGCCGCAGTAGCACTCCCAGTCGCGAGTAGGTCCGAAGATCTTCTCGCAGAACAGGCCGTCCTTCTCGGGCTTGAGCGTGCGGTAGTTGATGGTCTCCGGCTTCTTGACTTCACCGAAGGACCAGTTGCGGATGTCGTCCGCGGTCGCGAGACCGATACGGAGTTCATCGAAGAAGTTGACGTCCAGCACGTCTTACTTCCTTTCCCCTTCTCAGGGTTAGTTTTCTCGAGAACTGCAGGTTCGAAGGTGTTGCCTTCGAACTACTGAGCCAAATCGTCGACGGTTGCGGACTCGTTGCGCGAGAGGTTGATTCCCAGGTTCGCCGCGGCGCGCTCGAGGTCTTCGTCGTCACCGTCGCGCATCTCGATGGCTGCACCGTCCGAGGACAGCACCTCCACGTTGAGGCACAGCGACTGGAGCTCCTTGAGGAGCACCTTGAAGGACTCGGGGATGCCGGGCTCGGGGATGTTCTCGCCCTTGACGATTGCCTCGTACACCTTCACGCGGCCGACGACGTCGTCCGACTTGATGGTGAGAAGCTCCTGCAGCGTGTACGCAGCGCCGTAAGCCTGCATGGCCCAGCACTCCATCTCGCCGAAACGCTGTCCACCGAACTGCGCCTTACCGCCGAGAGGCTGCTGCGTGATCATCGAGTACGGCCCGGTCGAACGAGCGTGGATCTTGTCGTCGACCAAGTGGTGCAGCTTGATGATGTACATATAGCCCACCGACACCGGGTACGGGAACGGCTCGCCGGAACGGCCGTCGAACAACGTGGCCTTTCCGTCGGCGCCCACCATCTGCTCGCCGTCGCGGTTCGGGATCGTGCTCGACAGCAGGCCGGCGAGCTCGTCCTCCTTCGCACCGTCGAACACCGGGGTGGCGATGTTGGTGTCGGCGTCCGCCGCCAGCATCTCCTCGGGAAGGGTTGCGGCCCAATCGGGTCGCGTCCCGTCGCTGGCGACCTGAACGTTCCAGCCGGTCTTTCCGATCCACCCGAGGTGGGTCTCGAGGACCTGACCGATGTTCATACGACGCGGAACACCGTGGGTGTTCAGGATGATGTCGACCGGGGTGCCGTCGGACAGGAAGGGCATGTCTTCGGCGGGAAGGATCTTGCCGATGACGCCCTTGTTGCCGTGGCGGCCGGCGAGCTTGTCGCCGTCCTGGATCTTGCGCTTCTGAGCCACGTAGACGCGGACCAGCTCGTTGACGCCGGGAGGCAGATCGTCGTCGTCCTCGCGCGAGAACACGCGAATGCCGATGACCTTTCCGTTCTCGCCGTGCGGAACCTTGAGAGACGTGTCGCGAACCTCGCGGGCCTTCTCACCGAAGATGGCGCGCAGCAGGCGCTCTTCGGGGGTCAGCTCGGTCTCGCCCTTCGGCGTGACCTTTCCGACGAGGACGTCGCCGTCACGAACCTCGGCACCGATACGGATGATGCCGCGCTCGTCGAGGTCTGCGAGGACCTCGTCGGAGACGTTCGGGATGTCACGCGTGATCTCCTCGGCACCGAGCTTGGTGTCGCGAGCATCGATCTCGTGCTCCTCGATGTGGATCGAGGTCAGGACGTCCTCTTCCACGAGGCGCTGCGACAGGATGATCGCGTCCTCGTAGTTGTGGCCCTCCCACGGCATGATCGCGAGGAGCAAGTTCTTGCCCAGCGCCATCTCACCGTTCTCGGTGCAGGGTCCGTCCGCCAGAACCTGGCCGGCCTCGACGCGGTCACCCTCGTCGACGATCGGGCGCTGGTTGGCGCAGGTGCCCTGGTTCGAGCGCGCGAACTTGCGCATCCGGTAGGTCTTGCGCGAGCCGTCGTCGGCCATCACGGTGACGTAGTCGGCCGAGACCTCTTCGATCACGCCGGTCTTCTCGTTGATGATGACGTCGCCCGCGTCGACCGCGGCACGCAACTCCATGCCGGTGCCGACGAGCGGAGCTTCGCTGCGCACGAGGGGAACGGCCTGACGCTGCATGTTCGCGCCCATGAGGGCACGGTTGGCGTCGTCGTGCTCGAGGAACGGAATCATCGCCGTGGCGACGGAGACCATCTGACGAGGCGAGACGTCCATGTAGTCGACATCCATCGACGACACGAACTCGACCTCGCCACCCTTACGGCGAACGAGGATCTTCTCGTCGACGAACTTGCCCGCGGTGTCGATGGACGAGTTGGCCTGCGCCACGACGTGGCGGTCCTCCTCGTCGGCGGTCAGGTAGTCGACCTCGTCGGTGACCTTGCCGTCGACGACCTTGCGGTACGGCGTCTCGATGAACCCGAACGGGTTCACGCGGGCGTACACCGACAGCGATCCGATCAGGCCGATGTTCGGGCCTTCCGGGGTCTCGATCGGGCACATGCGGCCGTAGTGCGACGGGTGGACGTCACGAACCTCGAGGCCGGCGCGCTCACGGGAGAGACCGCCGGGTCCCAGTGCCGAGAGGCGACGCTTGTGCGTCAGACCCGACAGCGGGTTGTTCTGGTCCATGAACTGCGAGAGCTGCGACGTTCCGAAGAACTCCTTGATCGCGGCGACCACGGGACGAATGTTGATCAGCGTCTGCGGCGTGATGGCCTCGACGTCCTGAGTCGTCATGCGCTCGCGAACCACACGCTCCATGCGGGACAGGCCCACGCGGATCTGGTTCTGGATGAGCTCGCCGACGGTACGCAGACGACGGTTACCGAAGTGGTCGATGTCGTCGACCTCGACGGGAACTTCCTCGCCGCCGGGGGCGGTCATGACCGTCTCACCGGCGTGCAGGCGCACCAGGTACTCGATGGTCGCGACGATGTCCTCTTCGCTCAGCGTCGAGGCCACGATCGGCTGGCCCAGGTTCAGGCCGAGCTTCTTGTTGATCTTGTAGCGACCCACGCGTGCGAGGTCGTAGCGCTTCTCCTTGAAGAACAGGTTCTCCAGCAGGGTCTGCGCGGACTCCTTGGTGGGCGGCTCGCCCGGACGGAGCTTGCGGTAGATGTCGAGCAGCGCCTCGTCGGTGCCGGCCGTGTTGTCCTTCTCCAGCGTGGCCATGAGGATCTCCGAGAAGCCGAAGCGCTCGGTGATCTGCTCGGTGGTCCAGCCGAGTGCCTTGAGCAGCACGGTGACGGGCTGACGACGCTTGCGGTCGATGCGCACACCGACGGTGTCGCGCTTGTCGACGTCGAACTCGAGCCACGCACCGCGACCCGGGATGACCTTGACGCTGTGCAGGTCCTTCTCGGTGGTCTTGTCGACCGAATGGTCGAAGTAGACGCCCGGCGAACGAACGAGCTGCGAGACGACGACGCGCTCGGTGCCGTTGATGATGAAGGTGCCCTTGTCGGTCATCATGGGGAAATCACCCATGAAGACCGTCTGGCTCTTGATTTCACCGGTGTTGTTGTTGATGAACTCCGCGGTGACGAACAACGGCGCCGCGTAGGTCATGTCCTTGTCCTTGCACTCGTCGATCGAGGCCTTGACCTCGTCGAAGCGTGGGTCGGAGAACGACAGGGACATGGAACCGGAGAAGTCCTCGATGGGCGAGAGCTCGGTCAGGATGTCTTCCAGACCTCCGCTCGCGGAGCTGTCGCCGCGCGCTTCCGCACGGTCCTTCCAGCTCTGGGCGCCCACGAGCCACTCGAACGAATCCGTCTGTAGATCAAGTAGCCCCGGTACTTCGAGCGGCTCGCGAATTTTCGCGAACGACACCCTCTTGGGGGCTCCGGGAGTACCGGTGTTTTCCTTGGTCTGGGTGGAGACTGCCAAGATGCATTCCTTCCAGCACCTCACGCGGGTCGCTAGCTGCGCCTGATGGACACGGTGCGACCGTCGCTGAATCTGTTCTTAGGGGCAAAGCCGCTGGTAGCAGCCCGAACAAGACCTCGGCAGCGAACAGTCTTCAGCACGGAAGACGGTTCGAGATCTGGAAGTGGACAGGAGGCACCCAGCGCAACGTCCAAAAGTACCCCCAGACGGGGAAAGATGCAACCTACTACTTACTCGCGGTTCACGCCGGCAAGTTCGACAACTTCGGTGCCTCCATTTGCGCCGTCGTCGTTTCGTCTTGCCGATCGTTCCACTCGTCGAGCGTTCGATCGTGCAGGAACAGATTGGACCCTTGCACCGCCCCGCGTCAAGACCGAGCCGCGGCGTTTCGCTACCCGATTTGCCGTCAGCGGTTGTCGATCTGCGCGATCAGCCACTTTCCGTCCACCCGCGTCATCGTGACGACGACGGGTGTCTGGACCGTTCCCTGGTCGACGCCGTCCTGGTTCGCGGAGATGTCCAGGCTCGCGACGATCTCCGCCTTGTCGTCCTGAAGCACCGACACACCGATGTCGGTGACGACGGCGACCGACGTCGTCTTCGTCTGCAGCACACCGTCTTTGGTGGCCTCGGCGGTATCGTTGTATTCCTTCAGACGGTCGCCGTCGAGAACCGCACGCGCCGCGTCCTGGTCCTGGTCGATGGTGTCGGCCTTGTAGCTGAAGACCGTCTGCAACGCGGTCGTGGCCGCCGCGGTGACCTCGTTCGTGGCGGCGTCGTCGATCCACGCCTGGTTGCTCACGTCGGTCGTCCCGGGCTTCAGTCCGGCCACCACGGCGACGATCGCGAGAATCACCGCGAGGCCTCCGACCACGGCGGTGACGCGCCTCATCCGGCGGCGGTGCGGGCGATCGACGGGAGTTGTCGTCTCCGGTTCCGGCCGATCCGTCTGAGTTTTGGACAGCCGGTAGGGCGCCGGGGTCTTCTTCTTCGCCTCGACAGGCTTGTTCGGCTCGACAGGCTTGTTCGGCTCGACAGGCTTGGCTTTAGGCTTCGCGAGGTCCACCGGCGCGGCCGACTTCGCCTTCTCCGGCGCCTTCTTCTCAGAAACCTTCTTTTCCGAGACCTTGCTTTCAGGCACCTTCTTCTCGGGCGCCTTCTTCTCCGGCACCTTCTTCTCCGGCACCTTCTTCTCGGGGGCCTTCTTGCCGGCGGCAGGCGCGTCGCCCACCGGCCCACCGGTACGGCCGGCGACGCGGGGGCGCCGCGACGGTCCGGTCGGGTTCTGGCGGCGGGGTGGGGGCACTGGTCCTACTCCTTCGAAAGAATTACTGGCCGCCGGTCGCGGGGGCAGGTGTGGCAGGTGCCGGTGTGTCCGTGGGCGCCGCTGTGTCCGTGGGCGCCGGTGTATCCGTGGGCGCCTGCGTGTCCGTCGGGCCGGAAAGCGGGATGCGCTGGCCGATCGGCTGGATCTTCGTCGCCTTCCACACTCCGCCGTCGACCGTCATGTCCAGACGCAGGGTCGACAGGAACAGCTGCTCCGCCGCGTCGGGCCGCTTGGTGTCGGTCTTCAGCACGATGAGCGACGACGCGGTGTTCTCGTCCTGATCGAACGACACCAGTGCGGCGTGCTCGACCGTCGCGGTGGTCACGACGTTCGAGGACTGGAACTGCTCGCGGAACTGGTCTTTGGTGTCGTTGAGCCCGTTGACAAGTTCGTCTCCCGTGATGGACGACTGAATGTCGGCGAACGTCTGATCGAGGTTGTTCGAGTCGACCGAGTTCAGATTGATCGCTGCCTGCCGGGACCCGGCCAGTGCGTCGTCGCGAGTGGTCGCGGTGGCCGATTCGGTCCGGGCGTGAGCCCACCCCGTACCGAGCACGATCGCGAACACGAGGGCGACCACGAGAGCGACGACCGAGACGATCAGCCCCACGATCGCGAGCCGCGCACTCTTGTCGTCTCCCTGAGTGGTTGTCGTCACGCCCGCGACCCTACCCCGACGATCGATCACCGCTTCGGGGTCACACCCAGCAGCGTCGCGAGCTGCGTCGCAATCGGGTTGAGGTTCAACGGTTCCGGAGCAACCTTCGGCTTGCCGTCCCACGGCTGCGGCACGTTGGGGTCCGCGAAGGCGACGCTGTTCGCGTCGCGAACACCCGTGGTGGAGCCGTGCGGCACGGTGCAGTTGGCGTCGAGGTTCAGCGGGAAATCCTGCTGTGTGTCGTCGAAGTCCGGGTTCTTGGCCTTCTCCTCGGCCAGGATCGCCTGCGTTCCCTCGTAGCCGATGGTGCACGGCGGCGGGTTGTTGACCTCGAGGAGGATGCCCTGGTGGATCGTCCCGTCGCCCGGCGACACCGACTTGGCTCCCGATGCGAGGGCGGGAAGGAACTGCAGCAGCGGCCGCAGAGCGAACGCGCGTGGACTCAGGGTGCGACCCAGATCAGCGAGGTTGGTGAGGTTGGACGTGAGCGACGGACCGGCCTGTTCGACCAACGCGCCCACCTCGTTGCTCGCGGGCGTTCCGTTGTCGATGAGACGACGGATGTCGGGGTCGTTGGCACGGATCTGCGCGGTCACCAGGTTCAGATCGTTGCTGAACTGCTGAATCGACGACGACTGCTCGCTCTGGGTGTCCAGAACCGTTCGGCTGTCCCGGATCAACGTCAGCGTCTGCGGCAGTGCCTCGAGGCCGGCCTCGGAGAAGGTGCCGAGGGACTTCACGAGGGTCTGCAGATCGTCACCCTTGCCGTCGAACCCGGTACCGAGCTCGGTCACCAGGGTGTTGAGCTTGTCGATCGGAACCGACTTCGCCAGTGTGTCGACGTTGGCGAGCAGGTTCTCGACCGGGGTCGGAATCGAGGTGTCGTCGGCACTGATGACCGAACCGTCCTGCAGGTACGGGCCTTGATCGGTGGTCGGCTGAATGTCGACGTACTGCTCACCGATCGCGGACCGGTTGGCCACGACGGCCTTGGCCTGAGCCGGGATGTCGATGCCGCCGCTGGTGAGCAGGAGGTCGACCTCGACGCCCTGATCGGTCAGGTTCAGGGAGCCGACGCGGCCGACGGACACACCGCGGTACGTCACCTCGGCGTTGGTGAAGATGCCGCCGGAGTCGGTGAAGTTCGCCTTGACCGTGTACTGCCCGAACCCGAGCAGTTGGTCGAGACGGACGTACTTTCCGCCGACGTAGACCAGGCCGAGAATCGCAATGACGACGAACGCGATCAGCTGTGTGCGAACGAGTTTCGATCTCATGGTCAGCCTCCGTTCTGCGGTGCGGAGGGCGCAGGAGCGGTGATACCGAACTGCTGGAGGATCCCGTCGAGCGGGTTGGCGGGGGCGGGAACCGCCACGTTGCCGGGAACGCCCGGAGCCGGATTGGGATTCGGGATGATCGGCGGCAGCGGCAGCAGCGAGACCGTGGGCCAACCCGGTCGAGCACCGTTTCCGTTGTAGTACGGATTGGCGGGATCGACCTTCGGCAACGGCGTGCCGTACTTCGGCGGGCTGTAAATCGGATCACCTTCGCCGACACCGAACGCGGACAACTGGTTTCCGATCTGAAGGTCCACGCTCAGGAAGAGGTTCACGGACCCGCCCTGGGTGATCTTCTCGACGCCGTCCGGGAACGGGAACGTCGGGACGAACTTGAGGTCGGTGATCAGGTCGTCACCGGACTTGGCCAGTTCCTGCAGCGTCGGGCGCAGCGCACGGAGGTCGGCGATGATGTCGTCGCGGGACCGGTTGAGCACGTCCGTTCCCACCGCACCGAGCCGGTCGACCTGTCCGAGCAGCGCGGTCAGCTGCGGGCGCTGCTCCTCGAGGACGCCCGTCGCGACGGGGAGGTCCTTCAGGATGCGCTCGATCTGCTGGTTCTGCTGGTTCACCGTCCCGGTGAGCACGTCGAGACCGTCCAGCGCGCGCGTGATGTCGTTCTTCTGATCGTCGAGACCGGCGATCAGCGTGTTGGCGTTGTCGAGCAGGCTTCGCACCTTGTCCTCACGTCCGGAGAACGCGGTGTTCAGTTCCTTCACGATCGGTGCGAGCTGCGCGATTCCGCCGCCGTTGAGCAGCATCGACAGTGCGCCGAGGACCTGCTCGATGTCGGTAGCGTGCCGCGTCCGCTCGAGCGGGACGGTGTCACCGCTCTGCAGGCGAGCCGAATCCGGGTTGTCCTTCGGCGCGGCCAGCGAGACGAACTTCTCGCCGAGCAGGTTGGTCTGTTCCACCGACGCGGTCGCGTTCGCGGGGAGGTCGACGTCGGAGTTGACCGTCACGTTCACGTCCGCGGTCCACCCGTCCCGCGGGACGGACACCGAGGTGACGCGACCGACCGGCACGCCGTCGACCTTGACCGTCGACTGCGGGACCAGGTCCAGCACGTCGTCGAACTGGATTGTCAACGTCATGGGGTTGTCACCGACGTTGGCACCACCCGGCAGTGGAATCGCGTAGATGCCCTGCGAGCCGCACGAGGTCAAGGTCAGGGCCACGACACACGCGCCCGCGCCGGCGACGATCGCTTTCTTCTTCATCACTGGCCTCCCTGACCCAGCTCGAGGCCGGGCAGATTCGCACCGTCGATCCGCGGGGACGGAACACCGGGCACCGTTCCGGGCTCGACGTTGCGCTGCTCGTTGTCCGCAGTCAGCAGACCGAACGGGAGGATGAGGGTCGGCGTCTTCACGCCCGCGACAGCCTGGTCGACGATGGACTTGCAGTTGTCGACGATGGGCTGCATCTGCCGCCCGAGCGCCTCGAACTGCGGGTCACCCGGCCGCAGCTTCTGCAGGTCGATCAAGCTGCAGAAGATCTGGGACGGATCCTGGAACTCCTTGAAGTTGACGCGCGAGTCCAAGGTGCCCGTCTCGGCGTTGTAGGAGTTGACGACGTTGGAGATGGCCAACGGAAGAAGCGTCAACGTGTCGACGAGGTTCTGCTTGTTGTCCGCGAGCGTCTGGCTCGTCGGGACGAGATTGTCGAGATCGCTCGTCAGCTTCTCGCGATTGTCACGCACGAACGTCGCGACGTCACCCAAGGTCACCGACAGCTGAGAGACGGCCTGGTTCAAGTCTTCTCGCTCACCGGCGAGGAAACTCGTGAGGTCGGCCAGCTGAGTGTTGAACTGACGCACCTGTGCGTCGTTCTGAGCCAGTGCGGTCACGAAGGTCTGCAGGTTCTTGACCGTGTCGAACAGGTCGCCTCGGTAGGAGTTCAGTGTGTCGACCGCACCGGAGAGCTGCGTGATCGAGTTGTTGAGCGCCTCGCCGTTGCCCGCGAGGTTGTCCGCACCGGTGGTGACGAGGTCGGACACCGCACCGTTCTTGTTGGCGCCGTTGGGGCCCAACGCTTCCGAGAGCTGATCGATGCTCGAGTAGAGCTGATCGACCTCGACCGGCGTGGCCGTGTTCTCGAGCGGAATCGTTGTCCCGGAGGTCATCTTCTCTCCGCCGGTGTACGCCGGGGCGAGCTGGACGTACCGGTCTGCGACCACCGACGGTGCCACCTGCACGGCCTTTGCCGTCGCCGGGATGTCGACGCCGCGATCGACACGAAGGTCGACGCGAACCTGGTCACCGAGGGGCTCGACCTTGGTGACCGTTCCGACCTTGACGCCCAGAACGCGCACGTCGGTGCCTTCGTACACACCGACGCTCTTGTCGAAATACGTTGTGATGGCGGTGGTTCCGGCCCGGAAGAAGACCCACCAGAGCACGCCCGCGATCACGAGCACAGCGACCAGGGCGCCGGCGATCACCGGGACGTTCTTCTTGCTGAACACTGTCGTCATGTCATGCCCCCGGACTGCGGACGGGATCGACACCGAGGGTGCGAATCGGCTGACGGTACCCGGGGATGTCGGGGAGGCCGGGCGGGAAGGCATTGACGATGACCTGATCGAACCACCGGCCGTTGCCGACGATGTTCGAGTACAGGCGGACGAACGGTGAGTACAACTCGAGTGCCTTCGCGAGATTCTGGTTGTTGTTCTTCAGGATGTCGATGACTCCGCCGAGCTGCTCGAGAGCCGGCCCGATCTGTGCTTCGTTGTCTCGAATGAGCCCGGTGAGCTGCTGCGAGATGCGCTGAACACCGGTGAGGAGGGAGGCGATGGAGCGCTGACGCTGGTTCAGTTCCTGGACGAGGGACGCACCGTCGGAGATGAGCCGGGTGAACTCCTGGTTGCGATCGGCGAGGACCTTGGTGGTCTTCGTCGTGGCGTCGAACAGGGTGCGCAGCGAGTCGTCGCGCGAGGCGATGGTCTGCGACAACCGGCTCACTCCGTCGAGCGAGGCGCGAATGTTGTCCGGCGTCTGGGAGAACGCGGCCGAGAGCGTCTCCATGCTGGTCGCGAGCTGCTCGGTGTCGATGTTGCCGGCCGTGCGCGCCGCATCGGAGAACGCGTCGATGACGTCGTAGGGCGAAGTGGTGCGTTCGAGCGGAATGGGGTCCTTGGTGTTGAGCCGCTCGGTACCCTTGGGCTCGAGCGACAAATACTTCTGTCCGAGAACGGTTTTGATCTGAATCGAGGCCGTGCTCTGATCTCCGACCCAGGCGTCCTTGACGTCGAACTTGACCTTGACCCGGTCACCGTCGAGCGAGACATCGGTGACCTTGCCGACCTTGACGCCGGCGATGCGAACCTCGTTGCTCTCCTTGAGACCGGCCGCTTCGGAGAACTCGGCGGTGTACTTCGAACCGGCACCGAGAATCGGCAACGAGTCCAGGAAGAAGGCGGACGCCACCAACATCACGATGATGAAGATGCCGAGTCCGCCCGCGACCGCGGGGCGACGACGAGATGGCATTACTGGATACCTCCGGCCGCACACCGCTTCGCGGAGTTGGTGTAGAGCGGCTGATTGATCGTGGGAAGGCCGGTCGGGAGGTTGAGGTTCGGCGCGTATCCGGGACCGGCGACGATGTCGATTCCACAGAGGTAGAACTGGAACCACGAGCCGTAGCTGGCCACGCGAACGAGCTTGTCCAGCTTGATCGGGAGGTTCGACAGAATGCCGTTGACCTCGGGGGCTCGCGCGTTGATCTTGCCCGACAGTTCGTTCACCGCGGCGATGGTTCCCTGGATGGCCGGGCGGGTCGGCTCGAGCACGTCGGCAGTCGCGTTGGTCAGACCGGCCAGCGACGTGATGGCGGATCCGACGGTTCCGCGGTCGGCCGCGAGGCCCGACACCAGCTGCTGGGTGTTGACGATGAGGTCGTTCAACCCGGTGTCGTTCTTGTTCACCGTGGCGAGGACGCCGTTGAGGTTGTCGATGACCTGACCGATGACCTGGTCCTTGTCGGCGACAGTGTTGGTCAGGCTGGCCGTGTTGGCGACGAGATCGCCGATGGTGCCCGCCTCACCCTGGAAGACCTGAATGATCTCGAACGACAGCTTGTTCACGTCGTCGGCGGTCAAGGTCTGGAACAGCGGGCGGAAACCGTTGAACAGCGTCGTCAGGTTGACGGCCGGCTTGGTGCGCTCGATCGGAATCGTGGCGCCGCTGTTGATCTTCTCGCCCTGGTTTCCGGTGCCCTGCTCGAGCGCGATGTAGCGCTGCCCGATCAGGTTGCGGTAGCGGATGGTCGCGGTGGTGCTGGCGGGCAACGAGTCCCGGTTGTCGACCGTGAAGTCGACCTTGGCCCGGTCGCGGTCGTAGATCTCGATGCTCTGCACCTGACCCACCCGCACGCCGGCGATGCGAATCTCGTCGCCCTGGTTGAGGGACGCGACGTCGGAGAAGATCGCGGAGAACTTCTCACCGCCTCCGCCCGAACCGTTGGCGATGGTGAGTGCGAGCGCGCCCGTGGCGATGAGCGTCACGACGGCGAACGCGATCAACTTGAGCAGTGGTGCGAGGAGGCCTCTCACTGGACGTGCACCTCCTGTCCGCGCAGTGCGGGAGCTCCGACGAGCGTCGTCCATGCAGGGACGTCGGCCGGTGAGATTCCGTTGGCGGCGCCGT
This sequence comes from Rhodococcus sp. 320_ES, assembly GCF_059691855.1. NCBI lineage: Bacteria > Bacillati > Actinomycetota > Actinomycetes > Mycobacteriales > Nocardiaceae > Rhodococcus > Rhodococcus sp. 320_ES. The sequence continues at coordinate 401,827 of NZ_JCAWAG010000004.1, forward strand.
AGACCACCGCGAGGGTGTCACGTTCGGCGTCGGAGCCTGCGTACGACGCGGGCGCCCCTGCGCCGGCGGCCGGAGCAGCCGCGTCGGTGGACGGGAACTGCGAATCCTGTGGCGGCGCAAGGAAGTTGATGTCCGCAGGTCCCGGGTTGCGCGAGGGCACCTGGTACGACCCGTCGTTCACCGAGCTGCCGGGGTACTGCGGGAAGAACTTGCCCGGCGTCTGAACTCCGTCGAAGCAGGAAGGACCACGAGTGTCGAAGAGGCGCGGCTCGTCCTGGTTCGGCAGGTAGGCACCCTTCGGATTGACGAAGTTGATGGTGCCGCGCACGCCCGGGTACGGATCGTCGACGGAGAGAATCTTTTTCGCTTCCTCGGCGATCGGGACGAACTTCGCCAGCATGCATCCGGTGGACGGCGAGTACTGGGCGAGCAACTCGAGGGCCTCGCGTGAGTCTGCTGCGATCGAGATGATCGACTCCCTGTTCGTTTCGAGAAGGTCCGCGGTGGACGACGAGGTCGACGTTGCCGACGCGAGCAGGACGTCGATTTCGCTCTTCTTCTCCACCACCGTGTTTCCGGTGACCGAGAGGTTGTCGAGCGCATCGATCAGATCCGGCGCCGCCGTGCTGTACGTCTCCGACAGGTCGGCCAGGCCGACCAGATCCTGCTTGATGTTCGGCAGTTCGGTGTTCAGGCCCGCGAAGATGGTGTCGAGACGGTCGAGCGTCAGTCCGAGCGATTCACCCTGGCCCTGCAGGGCCTGGTTCAGCGCACCGAGCGTGTTCGACAGATCCTGCGGCGGAATGGCATCGAGCAGCGGCAGCAGCGAGTCGAGGAGCTGACCGACCTCGATGGCGTTGCCGCTCTTGTCCTGCTGGATGACAGCGCCGTTGGAGATTCCCCGGCTGGCTTCGGCACCCTCGGGAATCTGCAGTGCGACATACCGTTCGCCGAACAGTGTCTTCGGAAGAAGCCGTGCCGTCACGTTCGACGGAATGGTCTTCGCCTGATCGGGATCGAGGGCGAGCACCGACGTGACCTCGCCGTTCTCGGTGGTCGCGGACCGCACCTCGCCGACGATGACGCCGCGGATCTTCACGTCCGCGTTGGCGGGCAACGCGTTTCCGACGGTGTCGGTGATCAGGTCGACGTTCACGACGGGCTTGAACGTCTTCTGGTAGGTGGCAATGCTCCACGCGATGAACAGGGCGACCACCAGGAAGAAGGCGACACCCAGAATCCGGCGGCGAAGTTTCGACGTCGAGGTGATCATCCGGCGACTCGCACTGTCGTGGTGGTTCCCCAGATGGCCAGGCTGAGGAAGAAGTTCAGAACGGCGATGGTGACCAGCGCTGCGCGGACGGCGCGGCCCACGGCCACACCCACACCCGCGGGTCCGCCCGACGCGTGGAAGCCGTAGTAGCAGTGGATCATGATGAGCACGAACGCGAACACCAGCACCTTGGCGAACGAGTACAGGACATCCTCGGGAGGCAGGAAGAGGTTGAAGTAGTGGTCGTACGAACCGCTCGACTGACCGTTGAAGATCGTGCTCACCAGTCGTGAGGCGAGGTAGGCCGACAGCAGGCCCACGATGTACAGCGGGATGACCGCGACGAAGCCGGCGATCATGCGGGTGGAGACGAGGAACGGTACCGACGGAACGGCCATGACCTCGAGCGCGTCGATCTCCTCGGAGATGCGCATGGCGCCGAGCTGCGCGGTGAAACCACAGCCGACGGTGGCCGAGAGTGCAAGCGCGGCAACGATCGGCGCGATCTCACGCGTGTTGACGTAGGCGGACAGGAAGCCGGTGAGGACGGAGCTGCCGAGCTGGTCGAGCGCGGCGAAGCCCTGCAGTCCGACGACGACGCCGGTGAAGCCGGACATCATCAGGATGACGCCGATGGTTCCGCCGATCACCGCGAGCGCACCACTGCCGAAGGTCACCTCTGCGAGCAGCCGCAGAACTTCCTTCTTGTAGTGCACGACGGTGCGAGGGATCCAGCCGATCGCGCGGCCGTAGAACGACATCTGCTCGCCGGCGCGATCGAGAATTCCGACCGGTGCCTGAGCGGCATGGCGAAGACGGAGGAGGGTGCGGTCGCCGCGCCCACGTGCGATTACCACCTCATGCTCCCTTCGCCGGAACGACCTGGAGGTAGACCAGCGTCATGACCAGGTTCGCAAGGAACAGCATGAGGAACGTGATGACGACCGTCTGGTTCACGGCCTCGCCCACACCCTTCGGGCCGGGGTTGGGATGAAGACCCTTGTACGACGCGATGACACCGGCGATCAAGCCGAAGATGACGGCCTTGAGCTCACCCACCCAGAGATCGGGAAGCTGAGCCAGCGCACCGAACGAAGCGAGGTAGGCGCCCGGTGTTCCGTCTTGCAGGATGACGTTGAAGAAGTAACCTCCGGCGATGCCGACGACGGACACCAGTCCGTTGAGCAGCAGGGCGACGAGAATCATGGCGAGAACGCGCGGAACCACAAGGCGCTGAATCGGATTGATGCCGAGAACTTCCATGGCGTCGATCTCTTCACGAATGGTGCGCGAACCCAGGTCCGCCGTGACGGCGGACCCGGCAGCACCGGCGATCAGCAACGCCACCACGATGGGACTGCCCTGCTGTACGACGGCCAGGACGCTGGCCGCGCCCGTGAACGATTCCGCGCCGAGCTGCTTGATCAGCGAGCCGGTCTGCAACGACACGACGGCACCGAACGGAATGGCCACCAACGCGGTCGGGAGAATCGTGACGCTGGCGATGAACCACGCCTGCTCGATGAACTCCCGGAACTGGAAGGGACGTCGGAACGTTTCCCGTACGACCTCCACCAGCAATTCGACGATATTGCCCGCTTGACTCAGCGCGGCATTACCCGACCGGAGGACCGGGTTCTTCGTTTTAGCCATTACGAGCAGTTATCTCCAAGATCCCGACTGAGGTGAATCGTAAGCGGGCTCACGGTAGTCGCCGTAGCCGTCCTGCTGACCGTCGTCGTATCGACGGTCGTCGTTACGGTGACCGCCGCCGTTCTGATTCTGACGGTCCGCCTCGTCCAGACTTTCCTGGATCGCCTGCTGCGCGCTTTCCGGCAGTTCGTGCATGATGCCGCGGACGCGCTCGCGCCGACGGTCGACCGCCTGGCGGTACGGCATACCGGGGGCCGGCTCCATCTGCGGCATGATGCCCTCGACGTCCTCGACGCCGCCGAGGTTGTGGCCGGCGTCCGCGAGCTTCTGCTCCTCGCGCATCTGCGACTCGTCCTTCTCCTCGGACATGCCGATCGGACCGATCATGGTGCCGTTGAGGAACTGCTTCACGGCGGGTTCGTCCGACGTCAGCAGAACTTCGCGCGGTCCGAACATGACCAGGTTCTTGCGGAAGAGCATGCCGATGTTGTCCGGCACCGTGCGCGCGAGGTTGATGTTGTGCGTCACGATCAGCGTGGTCGCGTCGATCTGCGCGTTGATGTTGAGGAGGAGCTGCGAGATGTAGGTGGTACGCACGGGGTCGAGGCCCGAGTCGGGCTCGTCGACGAGGATGATCTCCGGGTCCAACACCAGTGCGCGGGCGAGGCCGGCGCGCTTGCGCATACCGCCGGAGATCTCACCGGGAAGCTTGTCCTCGGCGCCGGTGAGGCCGACGAGTTCGAGCTTGTCCATGACGATCGAGCGGATTTCGGATTCCTTCTTCTTCGTGTGTTCACGAAGCGGGAACGCCGTGTTGTCGTACAGGTTCATGGAACCGAAGAGAGCGCCGTCCTGGAACAGCACGCCGAAGAGCTTGCGGATCTCGTAGAGCTCCTTCGAGGAGCACTCCATGATGTTGGTGCCGTCGATCCAGATCTCGCCCTCTTCCGGGCGAAGCAGTCCGATGAGCGACTTGAGAAAGACCGACTTACCGGTACCCGACGGACCGAGGAGGGCACTGACCTCGCCCTGCGGCAACGTCAACGACACGTCCTGCCAGATCTTCTGAACGCCGAACGATTTGGTGAGCCCCTTGACCGAAACTTCTACACCCACGACCGATTCCTCCCAGCTCGTCGCACATCGCCCGTACCGATCAGCTGTGCGTGGCGTCACTCTAACTCAGAGCGAGTGTGGTCGACGACAGGCAACTACCGACAGGTAACCGTCCCCCCGACGAGACAGGCTTTCCGTTAGCAGTGTGACTGATGATGCCCTCGGAGTACATACGAATTCGGTACCCGACACCTATTTCACGTGTTGTGCAACGTGATCGTTGTGGAGGCTCTACTATCGCCACCCGCTCACCGTTGTGACTGGGCACCGACTTGTGTCCGGGGGCCGTTCGGCCTCTCGTTTGCCCTCTCGATCTGGGATTTCGTGGGTAGGTTTGCTCGCGGATGCGGGTCGCCGCGCCGCAACCAGGGGGCACAATTCGATGAGCAGCACCGGTCACCTCACCTCGACTTCCGATCTCACCCGTCGCAGACAACTCGCCGCGTTCGGCGTCATCTGTATCGCCGAACTGCTGATCGTGCTCGACATGACGATCATCAACGTGGCTCTTCCGTCCATCGGGATCGAGCTCGAGACCGGAATCTCGGGTCTGCAGTGGATCGTCGACGCGTACACGCTGACCTTCTCGGGCCTGCTCCTCGCGTTCGGAAACCTCGGTGACCGGTACGGGCGGAAGCTGCTGCTCCTGATCGGTCTGACCGGCCTCGGCCTGACGTGCATCATCGGCGCACTCGGCGACAGCCTCGAGCAGGTCATCACCTCCCGCGCGCTGATGGGCGTCTTCGCCGCCATGGTTCTGCCCGCCACACTCGCCGTCATCACCAACCTGTTCCCGAAGCCGAAGGAACGCGCCCTCGCCATCGGCGTCTGGTCGTCGATCGCCGGCGTCGCGGTGGCGATCGGGCCGATCTCCGGTGGATGGCTGCTCGAGCACTTCTCCTGGCATTCGGTGTTCTGGCTCAACGTTCCGGTCGCCATTCTCGCGGTCGTTCTCGTGGCCGTCGTCGTGCCCGAGTCCAAGGCGTCCAACGTCGGCCCGCTCGACGTCCTCGGTGTGGTGCTCTCCATCGCTGGTGTCTCGCTGCTGGTGTTCATCGTGATCGAGGCGCCGCACTTCGGATGGTTGTCGGCCACCACGCTCATCGGTTTCGCCGCGTCGGTCGCTCTGCTGATCGGGTTCGTCTACCGCGAGTTGCATTGCGATTCACCGGTTCTGGACGTGACGTTGTTCAAGATTCGACCGTTCGCCTGGCCTGCCGTGGCGATCGCCGTCGGCTACTTCAGCCTGTTCGGGTTCCTGTTCCTGATCACCCAGTACTTCCAGGGCGTGCGCGAGTACAGCCCGCTCGCGTTCGGCATCGCGACGCTCCCGTTCGCCGCCGCGCTGGCGGTGAGCTCCCCGGCCGCCACCCTGATCGCGCAGAAGATCGGCACGATGCCGGTGCTCGTGACCGGTCTGATCCTGATCGGCGCCGGGCTCCTCGTGGCCGGCCAGGTGCAACTCGACAGCTCGTACCTCTCGATCGTCCTACCGGCGATGCTCCTGCTGGCCGTCGGCATCGCGATCATCCAGGGACCTGCGACCGAGTCGATCATGTCGTCACTACCCCTGGACGAAGCCGGCGCGGGGTCGGCCGTCAACGACACCACCCGCGAGATCGGTGGCACGCTCGGCGTCGCTGTCCTCGGATCCATCGTCGCCTCGTACTACGTGAGCACGGTCAAGCCCCTCGTCGACGCCATCCCGAACGCCATGATCACCGACACCGAGCGGGGATACGCCACCTCGAGCGTGCTCAGTGTCATCGAGCTGCAGAAGCGCGAGATCCCGGCGATGTTCGAACCGTCCCGGCAGCAACTGATCTCGCAGATGAAGGAAGCGGCACTGCGTGGGTCCGAGGTGGCCGCCTACTTCGGCGCCGCAGCCGTGTTCATCTGTGCCGTCGCCGTTTTCGTGATGTTGCCGCGTCAGTTCCGCACGACCGGAATGCTCGCCATCACCGAGGACGACAGTGACAACGACAACGACAACGGCAACGACATGGCCGACGCCCGGTGAAGATCGCTGTCACCGGCGCGACGAGCGACTTCGGCGCGGCCATTCTGCCTGCCCTGTTGGACGATCCCGACGTCACCGAGGTGATCGGGCTGGGCCGCCGGGCGCCGAGACTTGCGCACCCGAAGCTCCGAACGGTCTCGATGGACATCCGATCACCGGAACTGGTCGAGGTTTTCCGCGGCGTCGACGTGGTGATCCACCTCGCGTTCGTCGTCGAGGAAGCACGCGACAAGTCGACGATTCACGACGTCAACATCGGCGGGTCACGCAACACCGTCGAATGCGCACACCGAGCCGGCGTGCAGAACCTCGTGATCGCGTCGAGCGTGAGCGTCTACGGCAGCGAGGACATCGCGGTGCCGGTGACGGAAGACGAGTTCCCCCTGTCGGATCCGTTGCGCTACTACTTCTTCGACAAAGCCGAGGTCGAACACTTCGTGGAATGGTGGCTGCGCCGCCACCCCGGCGAGATGGCCGTGTCGATGCTTCGACCGACGTACGTGGTCGGTTCCGATTTCTCGAACGACGGTATCGACACACTCACCCAGTCGGTGGTCGCCTTCCCCGATCCAGATCACGCCAACTACCAGTTCATTCACCAGGACGACCTGGCCGACGCGTTCCATCGCGCCGTCAAGATCCCGCTGACCGGACCGTTCAACCTCGGTCCTCGCGACTGGCTGGGTGTCCGCGAGCTGGCGTGCATGCAGGGCCAGCTCGTGATGAAGGTTCCGGCAAAGGTGTTGCGCGGGTTCGTGAACACGGCGTACGCGGTGCGTGCGCTGCCGTTCTCGTCGCACTGGATCTCCTCCGGCGAGGCTGCCGTGGATTCGACGCGTTTCGAGCAGGCCACCGGATGGATTCCGTCGATGACGTCGGCGGAAGCAGCGGCGATCATGATCCTGCTGCGCGGCCGGCCCATCATGACGCGCGAACACGCGCTGCGGGGACAGCGGGCGTGCGAGGCCGTCGCCGCGGCCGCGACCGCCAGGGTGCGCGCCTGGTCCGAGGTCGACACGGACATGAAAGCAGTTGCAGCAGAACTTGATCGAGCGATCTCGCTCGTCGAGCACAACCAGGTGCAGACGACATCGGGCTCGGTACACGTGGAAGTTCACAGGCCTTTGGAACAGCGCAGTGCAGATGAAGCCGACTCCGCGGTCGTGGTCCCGGTTCCCGCCGGTCTGCACGCCCGCTACCTCAGCGCGCTGGCGCGATCGATCGCGGACAGCGGTGTCACGGTCGTCCTGTTCGACCTCCCCGGTCACGGAGCGAGTACCGGACGTCGCGGCCGCGCCGGCAGGGCGCAGGTCGCCGAGGCCACCCAGTCCGTCGTCGAATGGTCACGCGTCCGAACCGGGAAAGCCCCTGTCGTGGTCGACATTCCGTCCGGTGGCGCCGACACCCTCGCGGGAGTGAGCCCCAAGGACGGATTGCTCGCGGCACACACGGGAGTTCGTGTGCCGCAGCGCGCCCCGGCAGTGGCACCTGTGCGAAGTGCTCCGTTCACACGTCTGACCGCGCCCGCGGGCGTACTCACGGGCGCGGGTCAGCGCGCTCTGCTCGAGCTCCTCACTCGCGAGAGGTCAACCAACCGATCGTGAACTCTCGCTCGGTGGCGAAGCTCTTGTCGATCTCACCGACCATGATCTTCTCGACGACCGGGCCCATGACGGGAATGGTCGAGGTGACCGTGCCGACGAAGTTGAGACGACAACCGGTCTCCGACGTCGCGGCCATGGTGATGTCTCCCGCGATCGTGATGGGCACTCCCGCCACCTCGAGCTGATAACCGCCCGACGCCGAGTCGTCGGCGAGAGGTCCCCACCACTCCGTGCACCGTGCCGACATGTGTGCACCGGCGAAGCGCCGCAACGCCTTCGGCAGCATCTCGGCGTCGACCGCCTGATCCACCACGGAGGTGATCCGGTCGGCCGACTCCGTGAAGTCGACGACGCGAGAGTCCAGCCCGAACTCCGAGACCCGGTCCTTCCAGTATGAAGCGCTGGTCAGCGCCCCATACAGGTCGGCCACCGCGCACGGGTAGTCGGTGTTCTGGTCGATCTGTTGAGGCACCCGCTACGCCGAAACCGGCTCGGTCTGACGCAACAGACCGTGTCCGGCCATCACCTTGCTGATCACGTCGATGGTGCGATCGAGCTGGTCGGTGGTGTGATCGGCCTGCAGGCAGACTCGCAACATGGCCGCACCCTGCGCCACCGCCGGGAAGGTCGCGTACGAGACGAAGATTCCCTGGTCGTACACCTCTTTCCAGATGTTCATGGCCTTGAGGTCGTCGCGAATGTTGACGGGCACGATGGCCGAGACGACCTCGGTTCCGTCCGGAAGCAGTGTGTTGGACTCGGAGCCGACGTCGACACCCGCAGCCGCCAACCCGTCGTGCAGGTAGCGAGCGTTGCCGAGAACGCGCCGCGAACGTTCCTGCCCCTCCTCGCTGCGAACGAGGCGGATAGCCGCCTGCGCCGCACCGAGCGCCGCCGGCACACCGGCAGTGGTGAACATGAAAGTACGTGCGTGGCAACGCATTGCGTCGACGATGTCGGTGGAGCCGGCGACGAAGCCGCCCGACGAGCCCAGACCCTTGGAGAAGCACCCCATCCGGACGTCGACGTCGTCTGCGATACCGAACATCTCGGCGACACCGGTGAGAGTCGGGCCCATCGACGCGACGCTGTGCGCCTCGTCGACCATCAGCGCGGCATCGTACTTCTCGCACAGTGCCGCGATTTCGTCGAGCGGCGGCAGGTCGCCGTGCATCGAGTAGAGGCCGTCCACGACCACCAGGATCGCACCCTCGGAACGGGAGAGCTTCTCTTCCAGCTTGTCGGGCTGGTTGTGCCGAAATGCCCGAATGTTGGCGCGCGACAACCTGCATGCGTCGTAGATGGACGCGTGGGCACCGGAGTCCACGACCACGGTGTCACCCACTCCGACGAGTGCGCTGATGGCTCCGAGGTTGGCCTGGTAGCCGGTGGTGAACACGATGGCGGCTTCGGTGCCGTGCCACTCGGCCAGCTCGGCCTCGAGCTCCATGTGCATGTCGATGGTGCCGTTGAGCAGGCGGCTGCCGGTGACGGTGGCGCCGTACTTGTCGAGGGCCTTGCGGGCACCCTCCACGACCAGGGGGTGGTCGGCCAGGCCCATGTAGTTGTTGGACCCCAACATGATTCGTTGCTCACCCTCGACGTCGACGACCGGCGCGTTCACCGATCGCATAACGCGGAAGAAGGGATTCTGGTCGTGCTTCGTGAGCACTCGGTGTGCCCAGATGCGCTTGTCGTGTCGGATTCGATCCAACATCTTCTGTGAGCTCATGTGCGGTTCCCCAACCCTGTCGAAGTTAGTGTGGTGTCCATGTAAGTTCTTCGGCGTGTCGGCCTTGGGTGAGACCGCATATCCGAGACACGTTGCACAGTGGGCGTTTTCATGCCCGCAGATCAACGTTACTCGGAGGTAGTGCTCCTAAACACACTGGAACGCAGGTAACTGAACCAAATCTGCAGACCGAAACTGTGGCAGTACACAGACCGCATCGATACCCCTCCACTAGAACGTGTTGCAGGGAGATGATTGGTCAAACCGTCTCGATTGCCGAGTGCCGGTCAGCTCCGAGAAAGGCCTTGATGACTCTCACCGAACCGCAGATCCATGTTCCCGAGACCACCGCGAGAGCCGAGACCACCTCGCGAATAATGGCCGCCGAGCACGACACCCTGCGCAGACTCCTGCCCTCCCTGGCCGACTACCTGACGACGACGCCGTTGCTCGAGATGGAATCTCCGGGTTCCGGAGCCATCGCGGCGTTCCGCGACGCCGGCGGCACGGGCTTGATCGTTCCGAAGGAGCTCGGCGGAATCGGCGCCTCCACGGTCGAGGCCATCCGGGCGCAGCGCGCCATCGGAGCAGCGTCGCCGTCGCTCGCGGCCGCGTCGACCATGCACCACCTGTCCATCGCCACCATCGTCGAGATCGCGATGGCCGGGCCCGAGGAGGAACTGCCTCTCGTCGCCGGTCTCGTAGAACAGCGCAGCATCATCGCGTCGGGCTTCGCGGAAGGCAAGGGCAGCACGCTCGTTCCGTCGGTGAGCGCCGTCTACAAGGGCGGCGACTACATCATCAGCGGGAGCAAGAAGCCTTGCAGCCTGTCGAAATCGATGGACTTCCTGGCCGCGAGCGTCGCGGCCTCGGAGAAGAAGGGCGGCAAGACCCGTCGCGCCGTCGCTCTCATTCCGGCGACCATGCCGGGCGTCTCGGTCCGGCCGTTCTGGACCAGCCCCATTCTCGCCGGTGCCGAGAGCGAAGAGGTCGTTCTCGACGACGTCGAGATTCCGGTCGCACTCACCATGATCGGCGCACTCGACGACCCGGACGGTCAGCACGAGCTGACCGGCTGGCTGTGGTTCGGCGTTCTCGCATCGGCCGGCTACATCGGTGCAGCCTCGTCGTTGCTGGCGAAGATGATCGACAATCCGAAGGTCGACGACGCTGCTTACGTGGCCGCGGCTGCAGAACTCGAAGCATCGATGTGCGCGGTCGAGTCCATCGCACGAGCCATGGACGCCGGCGAGCGCGGGGCCGACATCTCGGCGCGACTGTTGTTCTGCCGCACCGCACTACGAGGTGCCCTGACCCGCGCCGCCGCCACGGCGGTGACGGCCCTGGGCGGAATCTCGTTCATCACCGATCCCGAGGTGGCGTACCTGCAGTCGGTGGTTCAGGCTTTCTCGTTCCACCCGCCGTCGATCCGGGAGACCAACACGGCGCTCGCGGCGTATCACCGCGGTGGGGAGTTCACGCTCGCCTGAGCCCGAATACAAGACAACAGCGGCCGCACCCGAAAGGGTGCGGCCGCTGTTGTTGTAGCTGGGTGGAGCTAGATCACTTGATGGAGATCTTCGCGCCGGCAGCTTCGAGCTTCTCCTTGGCTGCGTCGGCAGCGGCCTTGTCGACCTTCTCCAGGATCGCCTTCGGGGCGCTCTCGACGAGGTCCTTGGCTTCCTTGAGTCCGAGGCCGGAGACGACCTCACGGACCACCTTGATGACCTGGATCTTCTTGTCGCCGGCGCCTTCGAGGACGACGTCGAACTCGTCCTGCTCTTCAGCAGCCTCGGCGGGAGCAGCTGCTCCGCCTGCGGCGGCAACGGCGACGGGAGCCGCTGCGGTGACCTCGAAGGTCTCCTCGAACGCCTTCACGAACTCCGAGAGCTCGAGGAGGGTGAGTTCTTTGAACTGGTCGAGCAATTCTTCGGTGCTGAGCTTTGCCATGGTGGCAGGTCCTTCCGTGTAAGTCCTTGTCGCCGATCCGCGACAGGGTGATGGTGTGCAGTCCTTGCGGATCAGCTATTCGGCTGCAGCTTCTTCTGCCGGTGCGGCCTCGGGGGCTGCTCCGCCTTCTTCTGCTGCCTTCTTCTCCTGCAGTGCAGCCGCCAGGCGGGCGATCTGCGATGCGGGTGCGTTGAACAGGCCGGCGGCCTTTGCCAGGTTGCCCTTCATCGCGCCGGCCAGCTTGGCGAGCAGGATTTCGCGGGACTCGAGATCCGCGATCCTGTTGACCTCGTCCACGGACAGCGTCTTGCCGTCCATGTAGCCGCCCTTGATGATGAGCGCCTTGTTCTCCTTGGCGAAAGTCTTGATCGCCTTGGCTGCGTCGACCGGTTCACCGTTGATGAATGCAATCGCGGTGGGACCGACGAACAAGTCGTCCAGGCCGGTGATGCCAGCTTCTGCGGCAGCACGCTTGACCAGGGTGTTCTTGGCGACGGAGTACGTCGCTCCGGTGCCGAGTGCTCGACGGAGCTCCGAGATCCGACCGACCGACAGACCACGGTATTCCGTGATGACGGCGGCGGTGGAGCCGTTGAACTGCTCGGTGATCTCCGCTACTGCGGATACCTTTTCTGCCTTTGCCATACTTCGCCTCCTCTCGTGAGACGTCATGGCCGATCGAGAACGGGACGAGAACGAAAGAACGCCCCGGCGCAAGAAGCACACGGGGCGTAGATGGACCCTGCATCAGCAGGACTGTCCGTACCTCGTTCTCCTGCGTGGGCCGTCCGATGTCTCGGACCTTTCAACCGCATCCATGGTGCAGACGCGGTGACCGACGGTCTTGGGTAGAACTTGATTCGGGTGAAACTGTACCCGAGCCGGTGGTCAGGACCAAAACGGTCCCGACCACCGAACGGATCTAGGACGAGCCGAAGCCGCCGGCGCCGACGAACGGGATCGGGATCAGCTGGCCGCGAACCGCACCTGCGGTGTATGCGGCCGTGTGGGTGTCGGCGGCGAACCCTGCCGGATTGGCCTCGATCGACGCCAGGTCGAAGTCGGTGCCGGTGTCGACGCCGTTCGCGAGGACGCCGGTGGTGAACGGGCCCTGCAGGCAGCCGCTGCTCTTGCGGACACCGTTTCCGATGTCGGTCGGGTTCGGGAAGGCGATGCGCGGCGGGCCCGCGACTCCGGCGGCAGCCTGGTGGATGTGCGTCGCGGTCTTGGCGGGGCTCATGTAGTCACCGGTGACGCCGGCCAGGTAGATGTCGTAGCAGATGATGTCGAGGTCGCTGTTGATCCGAAAGGTGAACGAACCCAGCGCTCCGGGCTGACCGGGCGTCTTGACGCCTTGCGTGTTCAGAACTTGATCCGGCGTCGCCAGCGTGGTGAACGCGCTCGTGAAGGTGGCCGGGGCGGCCACCGGGGTCTCGGCCGACGCCGTTCCGGCGCCGAAGATCATGGCTGCCGATGCGGCGAGAGCGACTGCGCCGGTCATCTGAAGTTTCGACATTGTGGAGGTGTGCCTTCCTGATCGAGGTCGGCCGAATACCGGACCTCGTTCAAGGATAGGTAAAGATGTCGTAAAGGGTGGAGTTCGGCGTCACAGCGCGGCGGAGAACACCCTGTCCCCGCCGGCGTCCTTCGCGCGGTACATCATCGAATCGGCTACGCGCCCCGCGCGCACCACGATGGAGACCCCCACGTCCCAGAGGTCCGAGTCGGCGGCGAGGACGGCCACCCCCACGCTGGCGGTGACGGGCACCTCATCGGAACCGTTGTAGATGGCGTCGCCGATCCGGTCGATCAACCCCTGGATCAGGCTCACGTCGCCGGTGACGGCGGCGAGAAACTCTTCGCCGCCGGTACGGGCGATGATGCCGTGTTCACCGAACAGCGTCTCGAGTCGACGTGCGAGGAGGCGAATGACGGCGTCTCCGACGTCGTGACCGAATCGGTCGTTGACCCGTTTGAACTTGTCGATGTCGATCAGGAAGACGGCCAGGGTGTGCCGTTTGTCGAAGCCGCGGGACCAGAGTTCCTCGAGAGCGCCGTCCCAGCCGCGCCGGTTGTAGAGGCCGGTCAGTGGATCGAGGGCGGCTCGACGCGCGTCGCGGGTGATGATCGTCCAGGCGAGGTGGGCGAACAGCGGAACTCCGGCGACGGCGCCGAGGATCACCACGGTGCCCGCGACGATCGTCGCCAGGTCGAAGGACTGCGCCACGTATGCCCGGTACGCCATGGCGTCGATGAACGTGATCGAGAAGACGAGATGCGCCACCAGCCATCGCGGGCTGACGAAGTACGTGAAGAACGCACCCGAGATGGCGAACAGTGCACATCCGGTGACGGCAGCGACAGGCTGGTACGTGGCCAGAACCGATGCGAGCCCGAGGTCGGCGAACATCCCGAACGCGATCATTTCCCACCGAGTCGGGAGCCGCGGGGACAACCAGTATCCGACCGCGAACATCTGCATCACGAAAACGACCAGAACCCAGGCCGTGGCCGCCCCGCCCGACGGGCCCTGCGGACTGAGCAACATCGCGGCCGACGCCACCATGTACAGCAGCACGCCCGCACCGATCACCGACCTGATGATGCGGTGCAGTGATCGCGTCGACTGATACGTCAGGATCCAGGAGTAGTCGAACGGCTGGTGGAACCAATCGGACAACATGGCGACTCCGCGCGCGAAAACACCACGCCGGTGACGCCCCGACCGGGTCTCGTCGATCAACTGAAGCCGTTCCATCGCCTCTCCGACGTCTACGTTCATGTCCAACGCTGTCACATGGAAACGGCCCCTGTGCCGGTTTCGAGGCTATCCGACGAACTATCGGTCTCGGGCGTTCGTCGAGAATTTGCGCAAAGTCCGTCGACAGCTGTGACAAACCACCGTCGATCGACCGTACTGGTCGACACGTTCGACAGAATCCACGGGCCGATGCAGTGATACCGGCGTCGCGGCGGTTGAATCGCTGGATGACGATGCAACCCGTTCGGCCCCTCGTGAGTCCCGAACGGCTCGATCCGGACCGAGTGCGGCCGGGGCACATCGGAGCAGTGCCGGTCCGAACCTTCCGCACCTTCCCCCGCGACCCGTCGGGCGGTTCCGCTGCGGAAGCCTGGCGCGACCTGGTGGACGCTCCGCCGGAGTACGACGGCATCGCGGTCAGCCGGGACGTGCGGATCACGATGAGCGACGGGGCCACCATTCGCGCCTACGTCATCCGACCGGCCGACGCGTCCGGGGTAGCGGCCGCGGGGCCTTTCCCGACCATTCTCAACATCACGCCCTACAACAAGCTGTTGATCAAAGGCGTCGACAACCTTCTGTCCGCGCCCGTGATCGGGCCGCTGGTGCGCCGCGCGTCCGCTCGGTTCGACCTGTCGGGGACTCCGTTCGACGGGATCACCGAGCTCACCCGAGTCGTCAGCGGCGGCGCCGCAGACCTGCTGTCGGTCAACCGGCACCTGGTGCGCAGCGGCTACGTCCAGGTGATCGCCGACGCCCGCGGAACCGGATCGTCGACGGGTGTCTGGGACATCCTCGGTGCACGGGAACAGCAGGACACACTCGAGATCATCGCGTGGTTGCGTGATCGATCGTGGTGCGACGGTCACATCGGGATGGCCGGTATCTCCTACTCCGCCATCAACTCGCTGCAGGCGGCCTCCGCCGGGCCGGACGGTCTCGACGCCATCTTCGCCGTCGAGGGCTCCGACGACATCGTGCGCGAGATCTTCGCGACGGGCGGCGCACCGTCGCTGTTCATCCCACTCTGGTTGGCGGCCGTCAACGCACTGAAGTGGGTGCCGTCGGCGGGCATGAAATCCGGTCTGGCCGGGTGGGCCGCGTCGAGATTGCGTTCTCCCGCAACGTCGTTGGTGGATCTGGCGTCGGGTTTTCTGTTCGGCGCGGACCCCCGGATCTACGACGACCCCTACTATTCGACGATCGACGCGGCGGTCGAGAACATCGACATCCCGACCTTCCTGTACGGCTGCTGGCACGACATCTTCGGCGGCGCCGCACCCGACATCTACAACCGCCTCCGGTTGCCCCGCGGCCGCAAGCAGTTGCTGATCGGCGACGGCTACCACGGCAATCCCGGTATCGGTTTCGGCGAACCGGGGTTCCCGCCGCGGCTCGACGTTCTCGAACGCGCCTGGTTCGATCGGTGGTTGCGCGGCATCCACAACGGAATCGAGAAGTACGGCCCGGTGACCCTGCGCCAGCAAGGCGGAACGTGGAAGGCGCACGGCGACTTCCCCGCCCCGCACGCCGTCGTGCAGCGGCTGTACCTCGACGGCGAGCCGTCCGGAACCGCACGCCACGCCGCGCACGACGGATCGCTGAGCACCGCGGAACCCGTCGCGCCCTCCGTGGTCTCCGTGCGCCCCGGAGTGCGCACCGTCGTCTCGCGCGACACGACGCAGGTGCTGGCCGGCGTTCCGGCCGTGCTGGGCGGCGGATTCACCTACGACGCCCGCTTCGCCGAGCGTGACGGCCTCTCCTTCACCACGCCCGCGGCGACGGCGTCGGTGGTGCTGTCGGGGCCCGCGAATCTGCACCTGCGCACCGTCGCGCACGCGCGGGAGGCCATGTGGGCGATCAACCTGTGCGACGTGGCTCCCGACGGAACGTCCACCGTCCTCACCAACGGGGCCTTGCTTTCGTCCCGCCGAGCCGTCGACGACGAGCTGAGCACCTTCGCGCCGAACGGCGACTATCTGATCGCGCACCACCCCCTCACGCGCGCCGCGCTGCTGCCGGTCGTTCCCGGTGAGCCGACCACCCTCGACATCGACCTGCTGTCCACCGAGGCCGTCATCGAGGTGGGTCACCGCCTGCGGGTCGACGTGTACGCCGCGGACTCACCGCGCTTCGTGCCGATTCTTCCGGACCTGTGGCGCACCAGGTGGCGCGCTCAGGACGTGATTCTCGACCCCGACGAACCCTGCTTCCTGACCCTTCCGCTGCTCGGCGACCCCGGCTGGTAGGTATTACCGTCTGGTAGGCATAGCTCTATGGACATCACTCGCGGCATCGCCGACGCCAACGGTCTGAAGATCGCGTACGAGGACATGGGCAACCCGTCCGATCCCCCAGTGCTGCTGATCATGGGACTCGGCTGCCAGCTCATTACCTGGTCACTCGAGTTCTGCGAGCGACTCGTCGAGGCCGGCTACCGGGTCATTCGGTTCGACAACCGCGACATCGGACTGTCCTCCAAGATCGAGGGCGCGCACGTCAGCGGCAATCCGCTTCTCCGGCTCGTGCGCCACGAGCTGGGAATGTCGAGCTCGGTTCCGTACACGATCGAGGACATGGCGATGGACACCGTCGGGCTCATCGATCATCTCGGTATCGACAAGGTGCACGTGGTGGGCGCGTCGATGGGGGGAATGATCACCCAGGTCTTCGCCGGTGCGTACCCGAATCGTGTTCTCTCCGTGTCGATTCTCTTCTCCAGCACCAACCAGAAGTTCCTGCCTCCGCCGGACGTCAAAGCACTGCTGCCGCTGCTGCGGCCGGCGCCGAAGAACGCCACGCGCGAGCAGATCATCGAACGCTCCGCGACCACGTTCGCCACCATCGGGAGCAAGAAGTACGCGTCGACTCACGAGGAGCGGATCGCCGACGCCACCGCGGCGTACGAGCGAAACTATTACCCGGCCGGGCTGATTCGGCAGTTTGCCGCCATCACCGGGACCGGTAGCCTGATCCGCTGGACCACGCGCATCACCGCGCCGACCGTGGTGGTGCACGGCACCTCCGATCCGCTCGTCCGACCGGCAGGCGGCA
Source organism: Rhodococcus sp. 320_ES (assembly GCF_059691855.1). Classification (NCBI taxonomy): domain Bacteria; kingdom Bacillati; phylum Actinomycetota; class Actinomycetes; order Mycobacteriales; family Nocardiaceae; genus Rhodococcus; species Rhodococcus sp. 320_ES. The sequence continues at coordinate 418,990 of NZ_JCAWAG010000004.1, forward strand.
AAGCCATCCACCGCGCGGTGCCCGGATCGGAGCTGATCCTCATCGACGGGATGGGCCACGACCTTCCGAATGCGTTGTTGGACAGGATCACCGAGGCGTTCGTGAACAACTTCTCGAAGGTTGCCGTCTGACCTCGTCTCAGCTACCCAGCACGTCCAGCGCCGCTCCGATGATCGAATCGGTGTCGATGTGGTGGTGTCGGTAGACCTCGTCGAGCGAACCGACCTGCCCGAAGTTGCTGACGCCCAACGACGTCGAGGCAACTCGGTTCACGGTCGCCAAAAAGGCCAAGGTGTGCGGGTGGCCGTCGAGCACGGTCACCATGGGAGTCGCCCGGTCCGCCGGCAACAGCTGATCGAGAATCCACGACTCGGCGTCGCCGTGCCCCTGCCGAGCCTGCACGGCGCGATAGAGCTGACCGGCGCTGGTGATGCAGAGGACGTCGGCGATCACACCGACCTGCTCCAACCGGGCGGCCGCGGCCAACGCTTCCGGCACCACGGCTCCCATCGCTGCGATGGTGACGGTGGCGCGCTCGCGGCGCACCAACGGGTAACCCCCGGCGACGACCTGACGGCGTCGACGCTCACGCGCAGCCGGGTCGGTCGGGACGTCGGCCAATGTCTGATCGACGGGCCGGGTGGACAGGCGGAGGTACGCGGACGTGCCGTCCGGTCGCCCGAGCCGCCCGATGCTGGCCAGCAGAGTCCACTCGACATCGATCGCGAAGGCGGGCTCGTACGAGATGCAGCCTGGTTGCTCCAAACCGATCGACGGAGTCTTGATCGATTGGTGCGCACCACCTTCTGCTGCCAACGTGACTCCGGACGGGGTGCCGACGAGGATCGACTGCCCACCCGCGTAGATCCCGTACGACCACGGCTCGAGCGCGCGTTCGACGAACGGGTCGTACATCACGCCGATCGGGAACAGCGGCTGTCCCCACCGGCTCCACGTCGACCCGAGCTCCCCCATCAAGCCGACGAGGTTCGTCTCGGCGATTCCGAGTTCCATGTGCTGCCCGGACGGGCTCTCACGCCAGTGCATGATCGTTTCGGCGTCGTCCTCGAACCAGTCGTGACGCTCCGACGACGACCACACGCCGACCTTGTTGACCCAGCTACCGAGGTTGGTGCTCGAGCTGACGTCCGGACTGACGGTGACCACTCGTTTCGCGGCCTCCGGTGCCTCGCGGGTCAGGTCGATCAGAACCCGGCCCAGCGCTGCCTGCGTCGTCGCCGTTCCCTTCGGCGTGCGACCGATGTCGGTGGGCACGGCAGGCGGCTGAACCTGCGAAATGGGTTCGCGGCGAAGCCGTTCCGCGGTGGCGGCACAGAGCCGACCGGCGGCGCTCTCCTCGTCGAACGTCGCCCACGGAGCTTCGGGATCGGTGCCGAGCGTCTGCGCCAGCGCCGCGTATTCCTCGACCGTCAGCAACGACGAATGGTTCTGCGGATGCCCCTGAGTGGGCAGGCCGAAGCCCTTGACCGTGTACGCGATGATGACCGTCGGCCGGGTGTCGTCGATCTGGGCATACGCCTGCCGCAGCGCGTCGAGGTCGTGGCCGCCGAGGTTCCGAATGGTCTCGGTGAGGACGGTGTCGCTCAGGTCGGAGATCAGCTCGGCGATCGTGGACGCATCGGGCCCGTCGCCGGGAAGCCTGGTGCGCAGCTCGTGGGCCGAGCAGCGAAGCAGCCGTTGGTATTCCGGGTTCGGCATGTCCAGGATCCGGCGGCGCACCGCGTCACCGCCCGGCTGCGCGAACAGGTTCTCCAGCAACCGTCCGAACTTGACGGTCAGAACCTGCCACCCGGCGGCGTCGAACATCTTCTCGAGGCGGCGCGCGGCGATGTTCGGCACGACACGGTCGAGCGACTGACGATTGAGGTCGACGATCCACACGATCTCGCCCAGCTCGGCGATACCGGGATCGATGACGGCTTCCCAGACGGCGCCCTCGTCCAGTTCGGCGTCACCGACCAGCGAGTACTGACGGCCCGAGAATGTGCCGTCCGCTCCCGTGGATCCACCTTCCACGAAGCGCCGCGCCATGGCTCCCCAGATGGGCGCTGTCGCACCGATACCCACGGAGCCGGTGGAGTAGTCGACGGTGTCGGGGTCTTTGGAGCGCGACGGATAGGACTGCAGGCCGCCGTAGGCCCGAAGCGTCGTCAGGTACTTCTCGTCGAGGTCCCCGAGCAGGTAGTTGATCGCATGCAGAACGGGAGACGCGTGCGGTTTCACCGACACCCGGTCCCCGGCCTTCAACTGTTCGAAATAGAGGGAGGTCATGATCGTGACCATCGATGCGGACGACGCCTGATGCCCACCGACCTTGAGGCCCGACGGGTTGGGCCGAATTCGGTTGGCGTGATGGATCATCGACGTCGACAGCCAGAGCACCTTCTCCGCGATCTGGCGAAGTTCGTCACCGGTGGACGAGCGGTTGTCGGCCGGGCTGATGCTGGTCATGATCGTCTCTCCTGAAGTCTGCGTACTGCTGCTAGAAGAGTTCGGATCACGAACCGCGGGACTGTGCATGGGTGGTGCACTGCACCCAGTCCACCATCAGGCGGGCTGACTGCGCAAGAGAGCGGTCGAGGGTTGATCATTGTGCGCATGTGTGCGGTTCCATGGGGTGCACATGTTGGTCAGACTGAGGTGCCCCAGCGACGAGGACCCTGGAAACAACAAAGGCCGGCACCCTCACGGGTACCGGCCTTGTGTCGAAAGCTGTCTACGCTTCTGCATCCTCGAGGAGGTTGCGGGTACGGTTCGGGTCCACCGGGATGCCCGGTCCGGTGGTGGTCGAGACCGTGACCTTCTTGACGTAGCGGCCCTTCGCCGACGACGGCTTCGCGCGCAGGATCTCGTCCAGTGCGGCGCCGTAGTTCTCGACCAGCTTGGAATCGTCGAACGACGCCTTGCCGATCACGAAGTGCAGGTTGGCCTGCTTGTCGACGCGGAAGTTGATCTTTCCGCCCTTGATGTCGTTGACGGCCTTGGTCACGTCGGTGGTGACGGTGCCCGTCTTCGGGTTCGGCATCAGGCCACGCGGTCCGAGGACGCGGGCGATGCGGCCGACCTTGGCCATCTGGTCGGGGGTCGCGATGGCGGCGTCGAATTCGAGCCACCCACCCTGAATGCGCTCGATCAGGTCCTCGGCGCCCACGGCGTCGGCTCCGGCGGCGGTTGCCTCGTCGGCCTTGGCACCGGCGGCGAACACGATCACGCGTGCGGTCTTACCGGTTCCGTGGGGGAGGTTGACGGTGCCGCGCACCATCTGATCTGCCTTGCGGGGGTCGACGCCCAGACGGACTGCGACCTCGACGGTGGCGTCGAACTTGCTCGACGCGGTGTCCTTGGCCAGCTTCGCTGCTGCGAGCGGCGAGTAGAGCTGGTCCTTGTCGATCTTTGCTGCTGCGGCCTCGTAGGCCTTGCTGCGCTTTGCCATTGAAAATCCGTTCGTTGGATCGTGAAGGATGTGGTGTCCAGGCCTGGCCGGCCCTCCCACGTACTACCGGGGTGTTCAGCCCTCGACGGTGATACCCATCGACCGTGCAGTACCGGCGATGATCTTCGCGGCCTGGTCGATGTCGTTCGCGTTGAGGTCTTCCTGCTTGGTCTTGGCGATGTCGCGCACCTGCTCCATGGTCACCTTGGCGACCTTGGTCTTGTGCGGCTCACCCGATCCCTTGGCGACGCCGGCTGCCTTGAGCAGCAGCTTCGCGGCGGGAGGCGTCTTCAGCTTGAAGTCGAACGAGCGGTCTTCGTAGACCGAGATCTCGACCGGCACGACGTTGCCACGCTGCGACTCGGTCGCTGCGTTGTACGCCTTGCAGAACTCCATGATGTTGACGCCGTGCTGACCGAGGGCGGGGCCCACGGGCGGTGCCGGGTTGGCGGCGCCGGCCTGGATCTGAAGCTTGATGATCCCGGCTAGCTTCTTCTTCTTGGGGGGCATCTGTCTTTCCTTGTTTCGTTGTGGGGATTTAGATCTTCGCGACCTGCGTGAAGTTCAGCTCGACCGGTGTTTCACGGCCGAAGATCGAGACCAGCACCTTGAGCTTCTGCGACTCGGCGTTGACCTCGCTGATGCTGGCAGGCAGGGTCGCGAACGGACCGTCCATGACGGTGACCGACTCGCCGACCTCGAAGTCGACCTCGATGACCGGCTTCGACGTGCCGTCGGACGACGCCTCTGTGGCAGCGGCACCGGCGGTGACCTTCTTCTTCTCTTCCTGCGGGAGGAGAAACTTGACGACCTCGTTGATGGTCAGCGGCGACGGGCGCGAGGTGGCGCCCACGAAGCCGGTGACGCCGGGTGTGTTGCGCACCGCGCCCCACGACTCGTCGTTGAGTTCCATGCGGACGAGGATGTAGCCGGGCAGGACCTTGCGGTTGACCTGCTTGCGCTGTCCGTTCTTGATCTCGGTGACCTCTTCGGTGGGCACTTCCACCTGAAAGATGTAGTCACCGACGTCGAGGTTCTGGACGCGGGTCTCGAGGTTGGCCTTGACCTTGTTCTCGTATCCGGCGTAGCTGTGGATGACGTACCAGTCACCGGGCGCGCGGCGAAGCGCAGCCTTCATCTCGGCGACGGGGTCGGCCGGCTCGGCATCGATTGGCGCATCGTCGGAGGCAGAGTCGGTGTCGGTCTCGCTCTCGGCGCCCGTTGCGGCAGCGACATCCTCGGCAATGGCCTCGTCGGTCTCGCGGTCCTGCGCAGCCTTGTCCGCTTCGAGACCCTGCTTGGTGGCCTCGATGTCGGCGTCGACTGCGGCGATCTCGACGGAATCGTTGTGGGGTGCGCTCACGTGAGGTGCACTCGCTTCCTTGCTCGTTTTCGGTGGTGGATGACGGACAGGCGTTCGGACTAGCCGAACAGCCAGGTCACGCCCTTGATGAACGCCAGGTCGAGCCCGCTGATGTAGGCGACCATGAACGTCACGAACACGACCACCACGATCGTGTACGTGACCATCTGCTTGCGGTTCGGCCAGATGACCTTGCGCAGTTCTGCCACGACTTCGCGGAAGAACTTCCGCAGGCGCTTGAAGATGTTCTGCTTCGGAGCGGCTTCCTTGCGTGTCCGGTTCTCGACACGGCTGGCCGTGGCGACGGACTTGCCCGCGGTCTCGGCCTCCGGAGCGGAACTGCGGCGGCGAGGGCGCTTGCCGGTCGGTGTGGCGCCGTCGACGGATGCGTCGGTGGATGACTCGGTGCTCTCGGGATCTACCGATCCGTCCGAGCTGCCGCCCTTCACACTCACCGAAGCTTCCTCTCGTCACAGGGTGCACTCGCACAGGGAGTGCCAGGGCAGGGGCGACAGGACTTGAACCTGCAACCTACGGTTTTGGAGACCGTTGCTCTACCAATTGAGCTACGCCCCTCCGGCGGAGCCGAAGCTCTGCCGTCCCGGGATCACATGACATACGCGCCGCCTTGCAGGCAGCGCGCAGCGCCGAGCAACCCCAGAAATCTCAGTGTACTGCACCCCGATGGGCCGGACGAAATCGTCTCAGGCGAGGTTGACGGTGGCGGTGGCCCGCCCGAAGATCTTCTTGCCCTCGAACTTCGCCACGATGGCGATGGTGGCCTGCTTGGCGTCGGCGTCGAGGGATTTCACCTTTCCGGTGAACTCGACTTGCGCGGGCGCCGTCTCCGGGACGAGAACCGGGCTGGTGAACCGCACGTTGTATTCGGCGACCGCGCCCGGATCACCGAGCCAAGAGGTGACGTAACCGGCGCCGAGACCCATGGTCAGCATCCCGTGAGCGACCACCGTGGGCAGACCGGCCAACGTCTTGGCGACGGGATCGCTCCAGTGAATCGGGTTGGGATCACCGGACACCCCGGCGTAGTTCACTAGGTCGCCGCGGGTGACTTCGTAGGTCCGGTCGGGAAGATCGTCACCGACGGACACCTCGGACAGCTTCTTACAGCTCATGCATCATCACTCCCCTGACGGTGTCCATGTAGGAGACCTCCGACGCTCCCCCGGTGCGAGCGACCAGGGTGGTCCAGGACGACACGACTGCTTCGCCGGATCCGTTCGAGATGATGTTCTTGGTGACGAAGATGTCACTGCCGCCCATCTGGCGGAACGATTCGAGGTACACGTCGACCATCAAGTGGTCACCGGTACGAATCGGGTGGTGGAACTCGAGGCGCTGATCGGCCTGCATGACCTGGCTGACGTCGTAGCCCTTGATGACGGTGTCGAACATCGCCTTCTGGGCCATCACGCCGACGATGGACACGAAGGTCAGCGGAGCGATCAACGCGTCGTAGCCGAGCTCCCCGGCAGCCTGCTCGTCGTAGTGAGCGGCGTGGCCGTCCTGCACGGAACGTGCGTACTCGCGGATCTTCTCGCGGCCGACTTCGTAGAAGTCGGGCATCCGATAGTGATACCCGACCATCCTGAGCGCGTGCTCGGCGGGACTTTCGGTCTCGTCGACCGTGGGCGCTTCTGACGTCACCAGGTGAAAGAGGTCAGCGCGATTCGCGGTGCGCGCGATGCGTTCCGCAGTTCGGGCAGAACTTCTTGATCTCGAGCCGGTCGGGATCGTTACGACGGTTCTTCTTGGTGATGTAGTTACGGTGCTTGCACTGCTCGCACGCCAAGGTGATCTTGGGGCGAACGTCTGTGGAGGAGGCCACGGTGATGCCTGCTTTCGAGTCGATCGGTGGTTTGGAGCTTGTGTAGCGATGGCCGGACTTGAACCGGCGACACAACGATTATGAGTCGTTTGCTCTACCGACTGAGCTACACCGCCTCGGTGCCGGACGCCGGCCGGCGCTCGGTCCCGCGAGCCCCCTAACGGAATCGAACCGTTGACCTTTTCCTTACCATGGAAACGCTCTACCGACTGAGCTAAGGGGGCGTGGTTCGGCACATGGAAAAGCGCGCCGAAGCCTTGACGAAGGTTACACAGTACTTCTGTCCCGAGCCAAACCGGCTGGTCGAAGCCCTGCACACCCTGGATACAACGTCAGCCCCGCCAGGAAATTCCTGTCGGGGCTGACGTGTGTGGCAGATGTAGGATTCGAACCTACGTAGGCATAAGCCGACGGATTTACAGTCCGCTCCCATTGGCCGCTCGGGCAATCTGCCGGGTGCGCCTGCGCGCGGAGGAAACTGTACAACGCGATATCCCCTTCAACGCAAACCGGCTGATCAAGTACGGTCGATCGTTGTTCGTCAACCAAGGTTTGTAAGGAGTTTTCGGTGGCCGACTCGTCGTTCGACGTCGTGAGCAAGGTGGACCGGCAAGAGGTCGACAACGCGCTCAACCAGGCCGGCAAGGAACTGTCGACGCGCTTCGACTTCCGCAACACCGGCGCCAGCATCGAGTGGTCCGGTGAAGAAGCGATCGTGATCACAGCGGACGCGGAGGAGCGCGCCAAGGCCGCGCTGGACGTGTTCAAGGAGAAGCTGATCCGCCGCGACATCTCGCTGAAGGCGTTCGAGGCGGAGGACCCGGTGCAGTCCGGCAAGACCTACAAGATCACCGGCACGCTCGTTCAGGGCATCACCACCGAGAACGCCAAGAAGATCTCGAAGAAGATCCGCGACGAGGGCCCCAAGGGCGTCAAGGCGCAGATTCAGGGCGACGAATTACGCGTCAGCAGCAAGAAGCGCGACGACCTTCAGGCCGTGCAGCAACTGCTCAAGGGCGAGGACTTCGGCATCGCCCTGCAGTTCGTCAACTACCGGTAGTTCGTCAACTACCGCTAGCTCACAGATACGGCCCGCCCGCCTGATCCCGACCGGCCTCCGGCCTTCCCGCCATCTCCTCCAGCCGAGCGATGCGCTCGTCCATCGGCGGGTGGGTCGAGAAGAGCTTCGACGCCCGATCACCCATGCGGAACGGGTTGGCGATCATCAGATGTGACTGCGCAGTCAGACGCGGCTCCGGCGGCAAGGGCGCCAGTTGCGTGCCCGACGCAAGCTTGCGCAGTGCGGAGGCCAACGCCAACGGATCGCCCGTCAGCTCGGCGCCGGACTGGTCGGCCTGGAACTCCCGTGAGCGAGACACGGCCAGTTTGACCAGCGATGCGGCGATGGGTCCGAGCATCGAGACCAGCAGCAGCGCAAGGGGATTGGCCCCTTGGTTGCGCCCGCCGAACGCGTTGGCGAAGAACGCGAAGTTCGCCAGACCGGAAATCACCGCAGCCATGGCGCCGGCGACCGACGAGATGAGGATGTCGCGGTTGTAGACGTGTGAGAGCTCGTGGCCGAGCACGGCACGCAGCTCGCGTTCGTTCAGCAGGCCCAGAATTCCCGACGTGCAGCAGACCGCCGCGTTGCGCGGGTTGCGTCCCGTCGCGAAGGCGTTGGGCGCGTTGGTGGGGCTGATGTACAGGCGGGGCATCGGCTGGTGCGCCGACGTCGCGAGCTCACGAACGATGGCGTAGATGCGCGGGTACTCGACCTCGGTGATGGGCACCGCGTGCATCGATTTCAGGGCAAGTTTGTCGCTGTTGAAGTACGCGTATCCGTTCATGCCGACGGCGAGCAGCACCGAGATCAGGAGGATCGTCGGGCTCTGGAACAACGCACCGATGAACACGATGAGTGCCGACATCCCGACCATCAACCCGAAGGTCTTGGCTCCGTTCGCGAACTTCATGACCGATCAACGATCGGCAGTAGGTGCGCGGTTCCCGCTCAGCTGACGCGGGCGACGGTGTATTCCACGAGGTGAGTCATCGCGTCGTTGGCGGGCCCCTGCGGCAGCGCAGCGAGCTCGTCGCGCGCACGCTGGGCGTACGACTCCAAGGTGGCCCGTGCGTGCGCCATCCCGGGTGACCGGGCGAGCAGCTCCAGCGCCTCGGCGAGTGCGTCGTCGTCGGTGACCGGTCCGGCGAGCAGTTCGCGCAGACGGTCGCCCTCGGGTCCGCTCTCGCGCAGCGCGTACAGAACAGGCAACGTGTGGACGCCTTCGCGCAGGTCTGTGCCGGGTGTCTTGCCCGACTGGGCGGAGTCGGAGGAGATGTCGATGATGTCGTCGGCGATCTGGAACGCCGTGCCTACGGCGTCTCCGAGACGTTCGAGACGACCGATGTGCTCGTCGTCGCCGCCGGAGAACGTGCCACCGAACTTGCCGCACGCGGCGATCAACGAGCCCGTCTTCTCCCACACCGTCTTGATGTAGTGGTCGACGGGATCCTGACCCGACTTCGAGCCCACCGTCTCGCGCATCTGCCCCGTGACGAGTGCGGCGAACGTTTCGGCGATGGTGAGGACGGCGCCGGGTCCGAGAGTGGACACCAGCCGGGATGCGTGGGCGAAGAGGTAGTCGCCGGCGAGGATGGCGACGCTGTTTCCCCATCGGGCGTTGGCGCTCTCCACACCGCGACGCATGGAGGCTTCGTCCATCACGTCGTCGTGATAAAGAGTCGCGAGGTGCACCATCTCGAGAACGGTGGCCGAGGTGACGACGTCGGGATCGGACGGTTTGGGGCCGAACTGCCCGCACAGAATGGTGAACAGCGGGCGGAATCGTTTGCCGCCGGCCTTCGCGAGGTGCAGAGCCGCTTCGGTGAGGAAGTCCTCGCCGTCGGACAACTCGTCGACGAGTAGCGTCTCGACGTCGGCCAACATCGACCGCACCGACCCAGCGAGCGCGGCGTCACCGAGATCGACGCCGGCAACAACCGTCGATGCGCGTTCCGTGTCGGTCACCGTGCCAGCACCTTTTCTTCTCTTGCGTGCCCGAATGGAGTTCTCCATCGGTCCCTCAACTATGCCCAACCTAGCGTGCCTGGATGATGGAGTGATGACCCGAGCACCAGGTGGCGACGCGCGGCGCGTCCCGAGCGAGACGGACGTCCTGGTCGTCGGCGCGGGACCAGCCGGTTCCGCTGCGGCCGCGTGGGCCGTTCGAGCAGGTCACGACGTTGTTCTCGCCGACGCCGCCCAGTTTCCTCGCGACAAGACCTGTGGCGACGGTCTGACTCCGCGTGCGCTCGCCGAGCTGGACCGGCTGGGCGTCGGCGAGTGGGTTCGATCACGCGGCATCAATCGGGGGCTACGGCTGACGGGCTTCGGGCAGGAACTCGAATTGCCGTGGCCGGGCGGGTCGCTGCCCGCGGTGGGCAGCGCGGTCCCCAGGTCCGAGCTCGACGACGCGATCCGGCGGGCCGCGGTCGACGACGGCGCTGTGATGGCGTCCGGCGCGAAAGCGGTCGACGTGACTCGCGACGGCAACCGAGTCCGATCGGTGACCTTCGACACCGCCGGCGGCCCGCACACGGTGGCATGCCGAAAACTGATCGTCGCCGACGGTGTCCGCTCACCACTCGGCAAGAAACTCGGCCGACAGTGGCACCGCGACACCGTCTACGGAGTGGCGGCTCGGGCGTACGTCACGTCGTCGCGCAGCACCGACGAATGGATCACCTCCCACCTGGAACTGCGCGACGCCGCGGGCACTCTGCAGGCCGGATACGGCTGGGTGTTTCCGCTCGGAACCGGAGAGGTCAACCTGGGGGTCGGCACCCTCGCGACCGCGAAGAGGCCGGCGGGCGGGGCGCTCAAGCCGTTGCTCGAACTCTATGCGTCACAACGTGAGTCGGACTGGGGGCTCTCGGACGGGGTACGCGGCTACGCGTCGGCTCTGCTCCCGATGGGCGGCGCGGTCTCGAACGTCGCGGGCGAGAACTGGGCGATCATCGGCGACGCGGCCGCCTGCGTGAACCCGCTCAACGGCGAAGGTATCGACTACGGCCTCGAGGGTGGTCGGCTGGTCGTGGACGTGCTGCACGAGAAGGATCTGACCGAGGTGTGGCCCGCCGTTCTGCGCGAGCATTACGGACAGAGCTTCTCCGTCGCTCGCCGCCTCGCCGGACTGCTGACGCTGCCCCGGTTCCTGCCCGCGGCGGGGCCCGTCGGCATGCGATCGACGGCGCTGATGCGAATTGCGGTGCGCTGCATGGGAAATCTGATCACCGAATCGGACTCGGACATGGTTGCGCGGGCGTGGCGAGCGTCCGGGTCGGGGTCACTGAAGGTGGACTCGCGGCCACCGTTCAGCTGACTACACGGCCTTGACTGCGCTGTGCAGCGCGACGATCCCCGCAGTCAGGTTGCGCCACTGCACATCTCGCCACCCGGCGTCGGCGAGACGCTGAGCAAGTTGCTTCTGCGTCGGCCACGCACGGATCGATTCCGCGAGGTACACGTATGCGTCCGGATTGCTGCTGACCGCGCGTGCGACCGCCGGAAGCGCCTTCATCAGGTACTCCATGTAGACCGTGCGCAGCGGGGTGAACACCGGAGTCGAGAACTCGCACACCACCAGCCGACCACCGGGCCGGGTGACGCGCAGGATCTCCCGAAGGCCCGCGTCGAAGTCGGACACGTTCCGAAGTCCGAACGAGATGGTGGCGGCGTCGAAGACGTTGTCGCCGTAGGGAAGATGCATCGCGTCGCCGGCGACCATCGGCACCTCGCGAGATACTCCGGCCTTCAGCATGCCCTTGGAGAAGTCGGTGGCCACACACCAGGCCCCCGAGCGGGCCAGCTCCTCCGTCGACACACCGGTCCCCGCGGCGAGGTCCAGTACCGTCTCGCCCGCCGTGAGGTTCAGAGCCTCGCGGGTGGCCTTGCGCCAGCCACGGTCCTGACCGAACGACAGAACGGTGTTGGTGATGTCGTATCGCTTGGCGACGCCGTCGAACATCGACGCGACGTCGTGCGGCTTCTTGTCCAACTGAGCCCGGGTAACTGCGGGAAGGCCGGAGGCCGGCCGGTTATGTGCGGGAAGGCCGGAGGCCGGCCGGTTATATGCTGCCACTCTTACGACGGTACCGGTCAGGCGGCTGCGGCCTGTTCCCAGCCGAGCACGTCCGCGTAGTGACCCATCAGTTCACCGCACACCGCAGGCCATGTGCGGTGCACGACGGACTTGCGCGCGGCGTCGGCAAACCGGGAACGCAGCACGGGGTCGAGCAGTGCGCCGACCGCGCTGGGCAACAGTTCCTCGAACCGCGGAACCGGTAGGAGGTATCCGTTGCGGCAGTGATTCACCAGGTCGATGGGCCCGCCCGCCTCGGGTCCGATCACCGGAACACCGCTCGAGAGTGCTTCCTGCACGGTCTGGCAGAAGGTCTCGTGCTCGCCGGGGTGAACGAACACGTCGAAGCTGGCGTACGCCTCGGCAAGCTCGGAGCCGCCGAGCTGGCCGAGGAAGCGCGCCTGCGGCATCAGCGCCTCCAGCCGGGATCGCTCCGGTCCGTCACCGACGATGACCACCTGTACACGGGGATCGGTCGACAGCTCGGCCAGCCGCTCCACGTGCTTCTCCGGCGCGAGTCGGCCGACGAAGCCCACGATCAGAGCGTCGTCCGTCCAGTCCGCTCGCAGGTCCGCCCGACGCGCCGACGGTGCGAATCGTGTCGTCTCCACCCCTCGGCCCCACTTGTGGACGCGCGGGATGCCATGCGCGGCAAGCGCATCCATTGCCGACGTCGACGGCGCCAGGGTGCGCGTCGCCCCCCTGTGGATGCGGCGAGTCCATCGCCAGCAGGCCCGCGACGTCAGTCCGAGGCCGTAACTTTCGGCGAATCCCGCGACGTCCGTCTGGTAGACGGCCACCGTCGGCACGTCGAGCCGTCTGGCCGCGGCCAATCCGCCCGCGCCGAGTGCGAAGGGCGACGCCAGGTGAACGACGTCGGGATCGAAGTCCCGGAGCGCTCCGGTCAGCCCCGGGCTCGGAATGCCGACGGGTAGCGAGCTGACCTTCGGGACGTTCACCGACGGCATCCGTAGAACGGGAACGCCCCGGTGCTCCGTCGGAGCCTTTGGGAGGTCGCCGGGGGTATCGGGTGCTATCACCATGGCCGAGTGACCGGTCCGCTCGAGATGCTCGAGCACCCGGATCACGGAGTTGGTGACTCCGTTCATGTTCGGCAGGAACGACTCCGCGACGATCGCAATGCGCACGGACCGATTCTGGAACCGTCGCACGGCCAGTCGGCAATGCCGACATTACGAGTCGGCTAACCCGCCGCTAACTTCTTTTCCGCTGCTTCTTTTCGTCCGCGGGTGTACCAGAGCAGAGGCGCCGCCACGATCCACGTGATCACGATGACCGAGGCAGCAGGAATGACGGCAACGGATGCGTCGCGGCCCGCGACGCGCACCAGATCGGGATCGCTCTGCGCGTACTCGACGTCGATGCGCTGGCCGACGATCAGATTGGTCGGATAGAGCACTCCGAGCGGCGGGTTGTGCGTCACTCCGTCCGGCGTCACGAACGACACCGCGGAGCGCAGGCGACCGGCCGACAGGACTTCCGCCGTAGCGAAGCCCTCGTTACCGCTGATGGTGCGATCGTTGCGCCATGCCGCCACGACGAGCAGCACCGCGAGCGCCGACACCCCGATGGCGACCACCCACAGCACCCGGTGGGTACGGCGCCGCGCTGCGCTGCGGCCGTCGGTGGTCGTCATGGTGCACAGGCTAACCAACACCGGGAAGGCCGGAGGCCGGTCGGTCGCACCGGGAAGGCCGGAGGCCGGTCGGTCGCAGCGGGAAGGCCGGAGGCCGGTCGGCGGTACTACCGGGTAACCTCGGCGACCATGCCCAAGAAGTTCGAGTTCACCGAATCCTTCGACGTCACACCCGCGGTCGCCTACGAGGCGATGACGGATCACGATCTGTGGTCCAAGCGCCTCGACGACACGAAGGGCCGCGTGGACATGGAGTTCTCCACCCTCCCCGACGGCGGTTTCACCGTGTCGATGTCGGAGGGCGTGGGCGCTCAGGTGCTGCCGGGAATCGTGAAGAAGGTGGTCCGCGGCGATCTGAAGATCATCCGCACCGACACCTGGGGACCGCTCGAAGGCGACCGCGCGCACGGAACCTTGAAGGGCGGCTCCACGGGGCTGCCGTCCAAGGTGGACGCGGTGTTCACGCTCGAACCGTCGGGCAGCGGCTCGAAGCTCACGCTGAAAGGAAAGGCGGAGGTCAAGATTCCGCTCGTCGGCGGGAAGATCGAGTCCATGGTGACGGACATGATCGGCAAGCTCGTCCGCTCGGAGAGCAAGCAGGCACGAGAGTGGTTGGCGGAGAAGGCCTGACGGTCCCGGTCAGCCCTTCCGGGTCACAGCACGAGAGTGGTTGGCGGAGAAGGCCTGACGGTCCCGGTCAGCCCTTCCGGGTCACAGCGCGCGTCTGATCGACGCGTGCAGTTCGCGTAGCCCGGACCGTTCCGTCGGGACCTCGAGCACGCGGATGCCGTCGGCGTGGCCGGCGAGCTCACGTGCGAGTTCGTCCGTGTCGACGCGGGTGTGCGGAATGCGGTACGCCGCACAGAGAGCCGCGAGATCCATCCCGTGCGGAGTGCCGAACACTCGCTCGAACACACCCGCGTACTGAGGGTCACCCTGTTCGAGCAGTTCGAAGATTCCGCCGCCGTCGTCGTTGGCCACCACGATGGTCAGATCGAGCGGGCGAGGCTCGCCGGTACCGATCAGCAGGCCCGCAGCGTCGTGCAGGAACGTCAAGTCCCCCAACAACGACACAGTTCTCTTCCAGTGCGCCAGTGCGGCACCCACCGCCGTCGACACGGTCCCGTCGATGCCCGCGACACCGCGATTGGACAGCACGCGGACGTCGGAACGCGGGTAGCTCACCAAAGCCATGTCGCGCACCGGGTTCGAGGCACCGAGGAGCAGCAGATCACCCGGTTGCCGCGCCTGCGCGACGACGGACGCCACGTGCAGGCCCGTCGACTTCGGGTGGGCCGAGAGCTGGTGTTGTACAGCGTTGTCCGCAGACTTCGACGCCTCGGCAGCGCGCTGCAGCCAGTCGGTCGACGGGGCGCCGCTGACGATCGCCCGTGTACCGGTGGCCATCACGTTGCCGGAAACGTCGGGCCACCGCGGTCCGGTGGTGAGCGCGAAGACGTCGACCTGCGGATCCGCGAGTAGGGACGACACCTGCCGGTGCAGCGTCGGCCGGCCGGTGATGACGGCCTGTGCGGGCTTCAGGCCCGACAGGGCAAGAGGATTGAGCGCTGTCCCGTGCAACGGCGCGGTGGGCTCGGCCACCGTCGGCAGCCCCGCGAGCTCGGGGCGCAGAGCCGAGCCGTGCCCGGAGATCACCACGGTGTCGCGCGTGAGATCGAGGTCCAGCGGCACGTCCAGGGTTGCGTACTCGGTTGTGGTCCAAGCGCTTCCGTCGGAACGACCGGTATCGATCGAGTTGAGATCCGCGACGTCGGGCGTCAGCGGTTCCCGCAGCGGCACGTCGAAGTGGACGGGACCGGCGTTGCCCGAACGGGTTCCGCGTGCCGCGGCCAACACGCGGCACACCGCCGAGCGCCACTGACTGTTCTGCGTGGGCCCGTCCTCGGCGAGTCCGAGGCTGATCGTGGCGCGCACCTGACTGCCGAACAGACCCAGCTGCTCGACGGTCTGGTTGGCGCCCGTACCGAGCATCTCGTACGGCCGGTTGGCACTGAGCACCACCAGTGGCACGCGGGCGTAGTTCGCTTCCAGCACGGCGGGCGCGAGGTTCGCCACCGCGGTGCCGGACGTCATGACCACCGGCACCGGCCGACCACTCGACACGGCGAGGCCGATCGCGAGGAAGCCGGCGGTCCGTTCGTCGATACGCATGTGCAGACGGATTCGGCCGGCCTGATCGGCGGCCTGCAGGGCGAAAGCCAGTGGAGCGTTCCGGGACCCCGGACACAGCACCACGTCCTGCACGCCGCCGCGATACATCTCGTCGACGACGGTCACTGCCTGATGGGTGGACGGGTTCACCAATTCAGAGTGCCACAAGAGATAGGGCAGACTCGAGCAGGTGCGTACTGTCTTCGATCCACGAAACATCGAGCCCGGCGACTACTACAGGCTGCTCACGGCATCGATCGTCCCCCGACCGATCGCTTGGGTGTCCTCGATTTCGGCCGACGGTGTGGCCAACCTCGCTCCCTACAGCTTTTTCACGGTGGCCTCCACGGCCCCTCCGGTGGTGCAGTTCACCTCGGTCACCCGCAAGGACAGCCTGCGCAACATCGAGGCGACGGGCGAGTTCGTCATCAACCTCGCTCACGAACCGCTGATGGACGTCGTCAACGCGAGTTCGGCCAACTACGAGAGCGAGACCAGCGAATTCGACGCCCTCGGCATCGAATCGGAGCCGAGCGAGATGGTCGCACCGCGCCGAGTGGCCGCCGCTCCCATTGCGATCGAGGCTCGGCTGCGTCAGGTCATCGAGGTCGGCAACTGTTTCGTCGTCATGGGTGACGTGGTCGCGATGGCCGTCAAGCCCGACTTCCTGGCCGACGACGGCCTCCCCGCGTTCGCCGATATCGCGCCACTGAGCCGCCTGGGACGCGACGAGTGGGGGCTGACGCCTCCGGTGCGCCGCATCGAGAGGCCCAGCCGACCCTCCACGTGAGCGGCGTTGTCCGCGGCAACGGCGACCGGCCTCCGGCCTTCCCGTGGGCAGCTCTGGCGGTCGTCACCGCCCTCGCGACCGTCGGAGCGGAACGGCTGGGCGTGCCGTCGGCCGCTCTGTTCGTCGCCCTCTTCGTCGCGACCGGCTTCGCCCTCGGCGGCATCGGCCCCGCCGGTGTGCCGCGCAAGGCGGCGATGGCGGCGCAGGCCGTGCTCGGTGTCGAGATCGGCACGCTGCTGCAACGAGACACGTTGTCCGGCCTCGGTTCCGGATGGATCGCCGTGGTGCTGGTGTGCCTCGGCACTCTCCTGCTCAGCCTTGCGGCCGGAGCCCTGCTGGGTCTGCACCGCGACGTCGACCACCTCACCGGGGCACTCGCGCTGGTCGCCGGCGGAGCGTCGGGACTGGTGGCGATCACGCAAGAACTGGGCGGCGACGAACGCGTCGTCGCGGTGGTGCAGTACCTGCGGGTGCTGCTGGTGACGGCGTCGTTGCCACTGGTCGCCACGGTGGTGTTCGCCGCCGACACGTCCGCCGGGCCGTCCGTGACGACGTCCACCGGAACGGCGACCTGGTACGTCAGCATCGCGTTCGTCGCGGTGTGTGCGGCCGTGGGCATCGTCCTGGCGAAGCTCTTGCGCCTCCCGGCCCCCGCTTTGCTCGGCCCTCTGATCGTCTCCGCGGCGGCGGACCTGCTCGGCTTCGGGTTCGGCGCCGCGGTCCCCACTCTGCTGCTGACGGTCGCCTACTTCGCCATCGGCTGGCAGGCCGGGTTGCGGTTCACGGTGTCGAGCCTGCGGTCGATCGGGCGGGTTCTGCCGTGGGCGCTGCTGCTCATCATCGCGATCGCGGTGGGCTGCGCTCTGCTGGGTCTGGTGTTGGTGCAGACGACGTCGATCTCGCCCTACGAGGCGTACCTCGCGACGACGCCGGGCGGCGTCTACGCGGTTCTCGCCATCGCCGCTGCCACCGGCGTGAACGTGACGTTCGTGGTGGCCGCGCAGATCGTGCGGGTGTTCATGATGCTGTTCGCGGTGCCGGTGGGGGCGCGGATCTATCAGAGCCGGCGCCCCTGACCTGTGCGCGATTTCCGCCCCCCTGGGGGCGGAAATCGCGCACAGGGGGCGGAGTCCCTACGCGCTCGCGTGCTTCTGAATCAGGTCGCCGAGACGCGGGAGGGCCGCGGTCACGTTCTTCTTCGCCGACGGACGCAGCGACGAGTAGCCCTTCTTGATGGCCGACTTGGTGGTCTCCTCGATCCGCGCGTCGGTGACGCCCAGCAGGGCGTCGGAGGCGGCGTCGGAGTTCGCGACCAGGTAGTCGCCGAAGCTGCCCGTCGGCGCAGCCTGGTACTGCTGCCAGAACGGTTCGAGGGCCTCGACGAATCCGGGCCACAGCTTGATGATGGCGTCGTCGACGACCGACGGGCCGATCTTCTTGACCGTGCCGTACACGGCCTTGACGGTCAGCCCCTTGTCCGAGACCTCGGAGTCGATCAAGCCGCGGACGTCGACGAGCAGTGCGGGACCCTTGGCCTCGTCGAGCAGAGATTCACGAAGTGGTGCAGCCACGAAACAATCCTTCGGTCGGTTTATTCGATGTCGGCCGGGACGTTACCCCACAAGCGCGTAGGCACGCCGGGCTCGGGCGTGCCACCAGTCGCGGCGCTCGGCCGACGCGGCGAGCCGCTGCAGACGCGCCGGATCCGGCACGGACGCGGTGACGTCGAGCCGGCCGTTCACGACCTCCCGTCCGGGTGCGACGTCCTCGTCGAACAGCCTCCCGGTGGCGAGTCCGCAGGCGAGGCTGCCGTCCTGCAGGGCTGCTGCCGCAGCCAATCCGGCACTCATTCCCACTGCGGTGTCCAACGCGCTCGACACGACGATCGGCACCCCGAACTCCGCCAGCTCGTCCGCGAGGCGAAGAACCGCGCGCATCCCACCCAGCGGCGGGACCTTGACGATGGCGACGTCCGCAGCCCCGGCGCGCACCACACGCATCGGGTCCTCGGCTTTGCGGATGCTCTCGTCCGCGGCGATCGGGACCGACACCCGGCGGCGAACCTCGGCGAGCTCCTCGACGCTCGCGCACGGCTGCTCCGCGTACTGCAACTCCCCCATCGAGCTCAGCGCGGTCACTGCCTGCTCGACGGTCCAGCCTCCGTTCGCGTCCACGCGTACGTTCTCCACCGACTCGCGGACGGCGTTCACCCGCGCAATGTCGTCGGCGAGCGTCTGGCCCTTCTCGGCCACCTTCACCTTGGCCGTGCGGGCGCCGGGGTAGCGGGCGAGGATCGACGGTACGTCCGCCGCCGGCACCGCGGGAACGGTCGCGTTCACGTCGACACTGGTGCGCAGCACGGCGGGCGGGCCCTGGTAGGCGGCTTCGATTCCGGCGGCCAGCCACGGCGCCGCTTCGGCGTCGTCGTATTCGGTGAAGGCACCGAACTCGCCCCACCCAGCAGGGCCCTCGAAGAGCATGGCTTCACGAACGGTGATGCCGCGGAACCGAACTCGCATCGGCAGACTCACGACGTGCGAGTTCGCCAGCAACTCCTCGATCACTGCAGATCGAAGCGACCGCGCTGCCGCTCGGGAACGAGGTCCACATACTCGCGATGCTTACCGATGAACGCCTTCACGAACGGGCAGAACGGCAGAACGGTGTTCTCGTGTGCCCGTGCGTCGTCCAGGGCGAAGCGAATCAACTGGCCCGCGAGACCTCGTCCGCCGTACTCGGGTTCGACGACCGTGTGCGTGAACGAAATCTCGTGCTCGGTGCGTGTGTACTCGGCGTACCCGAGAACCGTTCCGTCCTCGCGTATTTCGTAGCGATTGCTCTCGGGAACGTCCACGACTTCCGCGGCCATCACTTCTCCTTCGGTAGAGGGTGCAGACTGAGAATCGAGATGCGGTTGAACGCGTTGATGGCGATCGCGGCCCAGACGAGCACCGCTACTTTCTCGTCGCCGAGAATCCCCCGCAACCGCACGTAAGCCTCGTCCGGAATATGTTCTCCCGCAACCGACGTCACCGTCTCGGCGATCTCCAGCGCGGCGCGCTCCACATCGCTGAACACGCGCGCATCGCGCCACGCGGGAAGCACAGCGAGGCGGCGGTCGGTTTCACCGGCAGCGCGAGCCGCGCGGGTGTGCAGGTCGAGGCAGAAGACACACCGGTTCATCTGCGAGACGCGCACGTTGACGAGTTCCATGACGATGCGATCGAGCCCGACCTGCGCGGCCTGATCCTTGACGTCGAGCGCAACCGCGCTCAGATGCTTGTACGCCGCAGGCAACGCCTTGTCGACGAAAACACGGCTGGTCATGGATCGAGAGTAGACGGATCGCGCTCGATCGTCGGATACTCACCCGGCCATGCCTTCCTTCCTCTCGCTCGTCCTCGCCGGCGTCCTCTGGGGTACCGGCGGCGTCATCGGTTCACTGCTGGCCGACGCGTCGGGCGCCTCGTCCGTGGCCGTCGCGGCGTATCGACTGTTCCTCGGTGGCGCGGTTCTCGCGGCGATAGAAGTCGTCCGCCGATCCCGAATCACGAACGCCCTGAACCGGATTCTGCTCACCGGTCTCGTCGCGGCCGTGTTCCAGGGGTTCTACTTCGCCGCCGTCGCGACGGGCGACGTGGCGTCGGCGACGCTGGTGACCATCGGGTCGGCGCCCGTCATCGTGACCGTGGCCGACGCTGTTCGCGCCCGGTCTCTTCCCGGCGCCGTGGTGATCCTGCGGCTGGTTCTCGGCGTCGTCGGGTTGGCCCTGCTCGTCGGCGGCACTCCGAGCGGCGTGCTGTCCATGCTGTTCGCCCTGGTCTCCGGAGGCGCCTTCGCCGTGTTCACCGTGCTGGGCCGCAGGCCGCTTCCCGCGGGCGTGGGACAGAGCGTGGTGACGGCGTGGGGTTTCGTCGTCGGCGGCGCACTGCTGTTCGCCGTCGCCGCGGTCGGGCCCGGGGCTGGGCTGGACTTGTCGAGCGAATCGGTAGTGTTGCTGGTGTTGTTCGCTGTGGTGCCCACCGCGCTGGCCTACTCGTTCTTCTTCCACGGCCTGCGCGGAGCGACGGCCGCGACCGCGACGTTGGTGGCGCTGCTCGAGCCACTGACGGCGTCCGTTCTGGCCGTGACCGTTCTGGATCAGCCGCTGACCGTTCCGATGTTGGTCGGCGCTGTGCTGCTGCTGGTGTCGATCGGGCTCGCGGGCCGCCGGCGCGAGCGCGCTACTGCTGGCCCGGCAACAGCTGCAGCATGAGCGCGTCCGAGTCGGCGATCAGCTCGCCGTCCTCGTTCTTCAGCGTTGCGCTGATGAAAGTCTTCCGCCCTTCGACCCGGTCGACTCGACCTTCGGCCACCAGCGGCTGGTTCAGCGGGGTGATCTTGCGGTAGTTGACGTGCAGGTACGCGGTGCGGCTGATGGGCCGGCCGTACGCATGCTGCGTCAGGCCGAACAGATCGTCGAACAACAGCGGAAGCGTGCCGCCGTGCGCAGCGCCGTTGCCGCCGAGGTGGAAGCGCCGGAACACTCCTCGGCTGCGCACGCCTTCGGCGTCGAACTTCTCGATGGTCCACGGCAGCATCAGCAGGCTGCCCCGGCCCGGGAGGGTCGGTACGCGTCCGGCAGGCGCCTCGCGTTCGGGGACCCCGTGCGGCTCCATCGTCGCGATCAGATCCTGCGCCATCGACAGCGCCTTCGTCAGCACGTCCTCGGGCATGTCCACCGAGACGGCGAGGTCCTGGACGCGCCGCAGCGCTTCGACGAACTCCCCGTACTCGGGTCCCACCTTCGCCGGCTCGAACTTGGGGAACCCGCCATGCTCGAAGTACTGCTCGTCGTCGACCGCCATTCGGGCACCATAACTTATCGTGGGCAACGTGAGTTTCGACGAGAAGTTGTGGCGCCCTGTTCCCGGTTTCGACGATCTGGTCGACATCACCTACCACCGGCACATCACCGACGGCACGGTTCGCGTCGCGTTCGACCGGCCCGAGGTACGCAACGCTTTCCGACCCGGGACGGTCGACGAGCTGTACCGCACCCTCGATCACGCCCGCATGACACCGGACGTCGGCGCGGTGCTGCTCACCGGCAACGGACCCGCCCCGAAGGACGGCGTGTGGGCGTTCTGCTCGGGAGGGGACCAGCGCATCCGTGGGCGCAGCGGTTACCAGTACGCCGAGGGCGAGACGGCGGACACCGTCGACAAGGCACGCGCGGGGCGGCTCCACATCCTCGAGGTCCAGCGCCTCATCCGGACCATGCCCAAGGTGGTCATCTGCCTGGTCAACGGCTGGGCGGCCGGCGGCGGCCACAGCCTGCACGTGGTGTGCGACCTGACGATGGCCAGCCGCGAGCACGCCCGGTTCAAGCAGACCGACGCCGACGTCGGCAGCTTCGACGGCGGGTACGGCAGCGCCTACCTCGCGAAGATGGTCGGGCAGAAGTTCGCGCGTGAGATCTTCTTTCTCGGCGAGACGTACTCCGCGGAGGACATGCACCGCATGGGCGCGGTCAACAAGGTCGTCGACCACGCCGAACTCGAGATCGAGGCCATCGCCTGGGCGAAGACCATCAACGGCAAGTCTCCCCAGGCGCAGCGCATGCTCAAGTACGCGTTCAATCTGCAGGACGACGGCCTGGTGGGCCAGCAGTTGTTCGCCGGTGAGGCCACCCGCCTCGCCTACATGACGGACGAAGCCGTCGAGGGCCGGGATTCGTTCCTCGAGAAGCGCGAACCGGACTGGTCGCCGTACCCCTGGTACTTCTGACGAGATTCGGGTATTCGGGAGGCATGACAGATCAGAACTCCCCGGACCAGCCTGCACCCGAACACATCCGTCCCGAGGGCGTCGACGACGACACCGTCGCCGCCGTCGGGAAGCTGTCCGAAGCGCTCGAGACGGTCGAGCGCGCACGCGGACACCTGTACGAGTTCCACCAGCTCATGGGTCACTCGGACTTGTTGCTGGGCAACGCGATCGACGAGCTGCGCGACGCCGGACACACCAAGATCGCCGACCGTCTGCAGGAGAAGATGTTGGGCCGCAACACGATTCCCGGGCGGTGGACGTTTCAGATCGTCGAGGAGTTCGACGACGGCTACTGGGACGAGTTCCGCAGCCACGAGCGCACCGTGCGCGACGAATTGCTCGACGGCAAGCGCCACATCTTCGAGGCGGAAATGAAGGAAAGCCGCCGCACGCACGGCCGACCGGGACACGAAGCCACTCCCTGACCGCTACCGTGTCAGCGGTGGAGATCCTGAGCAGTCGCGTCATCCTGCGGCCGGCGGACTACGACGTCACGCTGGCGTTCTATCGAGACACCCTCGGGTTGGGTATCGCTCGCGAATACCCCGGCGGCACAGTCTTTTTCGCCGGTCAATCGCTGATCGAGATCGCTGCACACGGAGCGAGTGGGACGCCGTCGACGTTCGACGGCGCTCTGTGGCTACAGGTACGCGACGTGCACGAGGTCGCCGCGCGGGTGGACGTCGACCGCGGCCCGACGACCGAGCCCTGGGGGCTGATCGAAATGTGGACCAAGGACCCCGACGGGGTGCCCATCGTGTTCGTCCAGATTCCCGACGACCATCCTCTCCGCAGGGATCAGCGCCGGTGATCTTTGACAGAGCAGACGATCAGTGCTGATAATGTCATCACTTAGCCGTCTGGGAGGCCGTCCGCCATGGGTACCACGAGAACAGCGCTCGTCACGGGCGCGACGTCCGGAATCGGGTACGCGGTGGCGGTCGACCTCGCCCAACGCGGGTACCGCGTCGTCGGGACCGGACGCGACACCTCGACGGGGGTCGGCCACGCCGACGGAGTCGAGTACGTAGACCTCGACCTGACCTACCCGGAGAGCGTCGAGAAGTGCGCCGCAGCGGTCGGAGACGTCGACATCCTGGTGAACAACGCCGGCGAAAGTCAGTGCGGCCCCTTGGAAGAGCTGCCACAGGACGAGCTGCAGCGCATCTTCCAGCTCAACGTCTTCGGACCGGTACACCTCACCCAGTTGCTTCTGCCGGGCATGCGCGCCCGCGGATACGGGCGCGTGGTGATGGTCGGATCCATGCTCGCGAGCTTCCCGGTCGCGTTCCGTTCGTCCTACGTGGCGTCGAAGGCGGCGATCAAGGGTTTCGCGACCAGCGCGAGGGCCGAGGTGGAGCCGTACGGGGTGAAGATCACGACCGTGGAACCCGGCGCGATCAACACGGGAATCTCGACTCGGCGCAACCACTGCATCACCGCGGACTCCGTATACGGCGACGGGTATCGAACCGTCATCGGCAAACTCGACGCCAACGAGGCGGTCGGGATCTCGGCACCGCGAGTGGCACGCACCATCGTGTCGGCCATCGAGGCGGAAAACCCCAAACCGTTGTACGCGGTCGGCAGCCGAGCGCCATTGGCGTTCGCCGTGAGGAGAGTCGTTCCGGACGCCGTCATGGAAAAGATCGTCCTGAGACAGCACGACATTCACTGACGAGTCCACGGGGGGACACATGGATCATGTTTCACGCCGCACTGCGATCAGGGCGCTTGCCACCGGGGGTGTCGTCGCGGGGCTGGCCGCCCGCTCCACGGCAGCGTCGGCAGCGCCGACCGGCAACTACCGGATCGACCTGCACTCCCATTTCCTCCCGCCGCGTTACCGCGACGCGCTGACCGCCACGGGCTACACGGTCAAGTCGCTCGCGCCCGTGCCGTCGTGGTCCCCCGAGGAGGCGCTGGCCTTCATGGACGGGCACGCGATCGCAGCTCAGGTGGTGTCGATCTCGGACCCGGGTGTCGGGTTCCTCTCGGGCGCCGCTGCGGTGGAGATGGTCCGCTACACCAACGACTACGCCGCGGACCTCGTCGCTCGGTACCCCACCCGGTTCGGCGCTTTCGCCTCTCTGCCCCTCCCGGACGTCGGCGCATCCCTGGCCGAACTGACCTACGCGCTCGACGTTCGACGGCTCGACGGTGTCGTCCTGCTGTCGAGCTACGACGGGATCTACCTCGGGGACGCCCGCTTCGAACCGATCATGGCCGCGCTGAACGCCCGAGGCGCCTTCGTGTTCGTGCACCCCGCGGAGGTACCGGCGGACAACAAGCCCGAACTTCCCTTCCCCGCCTTCTACGTGGAGTATCCGTTCGACACCACGCGCGCCGCCACCGTTCTGATGGCGTCGGGAACGATCGACCGGTACCCGAACATCCGATTCTCTCTGGCGCATGCCGGAGGATGCGTGCCGTTCCTGGCGACACGATTGCAACTGCCGCGGTCCGCCGTCCCCGCTGCACCCGACGTGTCCGTCTTCGCGGCGGAGAAGTCGATCGCGAAATTCTTCTACGACACCTCGCTGTCGGCGTCGGCAGCCGCCATGCGCAGCGTGCTCGAGGTCACCGACATCGACAACGTCGTCTTCGGTTCCGATTGGCCGTTCAGCGGACTCGTATATCGCGCCGGGACGACGACCGATCCCGCACCGGGACTGAGCGAGGTGTTCGACAACGATCAGCGCTATCGAATAGAACGGCTGAACGCTCTGCAACAGCTACCGTCGCTTGCCCAGCGAATCACTCGCTGACCAGGCAATTCGGACGAAACGGACGCCGAAGGTGAACGGAGAATGAATACTTTCGGCCCGCCCCGGCACGACGTCGAGAAATGGCCGTCGGCCGTTTTACTTCGCGGAGGTTGAGCCTCACACTTTGCGTCGTGACTGCGGAATTCATCGTATTGGCGGTTGTTGTCGTCACCGCCCTGGCCTTCGATTTCACGAACGGCTTCCATGACACCGGTAACGCCATGGCGACCTCCATCGCAACAGGCGCGCTTCAGCCCAAGGTGGCGGTGGCCCTCTCGGCCTCGCTGAACCTCGTCGGCGCATTCCTGTCCACCGCGGTCGCCGCCACCATCGCCAAGGGCCTGGTCGACGCGAACCTGGTGTCCCTCGAGATCGTGTTCGCCGGCCTCGTCGGCGGCATCACCTGGAACCTCGCCACCTGGCTGCTCGGCATTCCGTCGAGTTCGTCGCACGCTCTCATCGGCGGCATCGTCGGCGCGATGATCGCGGCCGTCGGCGGACACGGAGTCATCTGGCACGGCCTGGTCTCCTCCGTCATCATCCCCGCGGCACTTTCGCCGATCATCGCGGGAACCGTCGCGGCAGCCGGAACGTGGCTGGTCTACCGCACCACCCGCAAGGTCCCGGAAAAGCAGTCGGAGAAGGGATTCCGCTACGGCCAGATCGGCTCGGCGTCCCTCGTCTCGCTCGCCCACGGCACCAATGACGCGCAGAAGACGATGGGCATCATCTTCCTGGCTCTGATCTCGTACGGCAGCGTCTCCAAGACCGACTCCATGCCGCCCATCTGGGTCGTCGTGTCCTGCGCCGTGGCCATCGCCGCCGGCACCTACCTCGGCGGCTGGCGCGTCATCCGCACCCTCGGCAAGGGACTCGTCGAAATCAAGTCTCCGCAGGGCATGGCGGCCGAATCCTCCTCGGCCGTCGTCATCCTGCTCGCGTCGAACTTCGGCTTCTCCCTCTCGACCACCCACGTCGCGACCGGTTCCATCCTCGGATCAGGAGTCGGCAAGCCCGGCGCCTCGGTGCGCTGGGGAGTCGCGGGCCGCATGGCCACCGCGTGGCTCGTCACCCTGCCGGCGGCGGGCGTCGTCGGCGCGCTCTGCTACTTCCTGTCCCACGTCATCGGCGGATTGCCCGGAATCCTCGTCGTGTTCGCCATCTTGATCGCCGCGTCGGCCTGGATGTACCTGCACTCGCGCAAGACTCCGATCAACCACGACAACGTCAACGACGAGTGGGACGAGACCAGCACCTCCCCCGCCGTTCCCGCCCCCGCCACCGTCTGAAAGGCACAACGCGATGTCCACCTGGCTCAACGTCAGCGCACTCTGGAAAGTCGTGGTCTTCGGACTCCTCCTCGGCGCCGGCCTGCCCGCACTGTTCGCACTCGGCGTGCGCTCGGCCGCACTCGGAACCGTCGGTGCCGACGGCACCACCACGACCACCTCGTCCGCCGGAAAGGCGTTGGCGTTCATCGCCTTCGCTATTGTCGCGGTAGCCGTCGTTCTCGGGGTCCTGTTCGTCTCGCGTGACTTCATCGGCCACCACACCGGGGTGTACATCCTCGGCGCCAAGGCCAAGTAGGTTCGGTCGTGGCGGGGGGAGTCATCAACGCGATCCTGCAGTGGTTGCGCGCGGGATATCCCAACGGAGTACCCACGCACGATTACGTCCCGCTGATGGCTCTCCTGTCGCGTCGCCTCTCGCCCGACGAGGTCAAGGAGCTCGTCGACGAGCTCGCCAGCACGGAAGTCGACAAGGCCGACATCGGAGCGGCCATCACCAAGGTGACCGACGAACTCCCTCTCGAATCCGACATCGATCGCGTCCGCTCGCGCCTCGCTGCGGGAGGTTGGCCGCTGGCCGATCCCTTCGAACCCTGGAAGTCGGCCGAGCAGTAAACTGGTCCGATGCCGATTCCGCCCGTGCTGGCCTCGATCGTGGCATGGCTTCGGACCGGTTATCCGGACGGTGTACCGGAGCGTGACTACGTTCCGTTGATGGCCCTGCTTCGGCGCAGACTCACCGACGACGAGGTGGAACAGGTGGCGGCCGAGCTGCGTTCCGACGAGGAAGTTGCAGCCGCGGACATCGGCGTCGGCATCACCAAGGTGACCGACGAGGTTCCGAGCGAGGACGACATCGACCGTGTCCGGCGGCACCTCGACGAGTGGCCGGACACCGCGTGAGCGCTCGCCTGCGCACGCTGGACGTTCCCTCCGGTCCCGCAGTCCTGGCACTTCTGCCCGCACTGTCCGAGATCGTCTCCGGCGCAGCGGATCCTGTCCTTCCCGTCCCCGCGTTCGATGCGCGGGAGACCTCCCGCCTGACCGACGCGTTGGCGCCGGGAGAACCGATCGAGCCCGGCGTCGCCATGGTGATCGCCACCTCCGGATCGACCGGAATTCCCAAGGGGGCGTTGCTGACTGCCCCCGCGCTGCGCGCGAGTGCGTCGGCAACACACGATCGGCTCGGTGGCCCCGGATCGTGGTTGCTCGCCTTACCCGCCCACCACATCGCCGGCATGCAGGTGCTGCTGCGCTCCGTCGCCGCGAACACCGTGCCCATCGTCCTCGACGTCGCTCGAGGCTTCGACCCGAACGATCTGCCGTCCTCGATCGACGCCATGGACGGCCCGCGCCGCTACACCTCACTGGTGCCCACCCAGCTGATCAAAGCGCTCGACAACCCTTCCGCCACACAGGCTCTGGCGTCTCTCGACGCCGTCCTGCTCGGCGGTGCGGCCACCCCGGCACCGGTCCTCGCCCGAGCAGTCGACGCCGGAATCACCGTCGTGCGGACCTACGGGATGAGCGAAACCTGCGGCGGCTGCGTCTACGACGGCGTCCCCCTCGACGGCGTCACGGTGACGCTCGACGACACAGGGCGGGTGTTCCTCGGCGGCGCGACGCTCGCATCGGGATACCGCGGCATGCCCGACCATCCCGCCTTCGCCACACCCGGGATGTTCCGAACCGACGACGCCGGCGTGCTGTCCGACGACGGTGTTCTGCGCATCGTCGGCCGGTTGGACGAGGCCATCACCACGGGCGGCCTGACCGTCGTGCCGCAGGTGGTCGAGGCGGCTCTGGCGACCCACGGCGACATCGCCGAGTGTGCCGTCGTGGGCGTCGCGGATGCCCGGCTGGGCGAGCGAGTGTCGGTGGCGGTGGTGGCGAGAAGCGGGGCCACGCCGACCCTCGACGACGTGCGCTCGCACGTCCGGGCCACCCTGGGCGACCACGCCGCACCGCGCGAGATGCTGCTGGTCGACGCGTTGCCGGTGCGCGGACCGGGCAAGGTCGACCGCGCCGCAGTGCGGTCGCTGTTCACAGGCGACGGCTGACGTGTCCGGCGACTGGATTCTCGTCGAGACACTGAGCGGCGATGTCGCGGAGGCCACCGTGATCGGCCTCGGGGAGAGGCCCAAGGAGTGGGCGTCGCTGTCACGGGCCCTGCCGACGAAATCGGCTCACACGGCGGCACGGTCGGCAATCGCGTCGGCCGCACGGTCCGGTTCCGACGCCACCTTTCCCGTCTCGCACATCGGCGACGTCGTCGTCGCACGTCCCATACTCGGCACGGACGGTGTCGTGCACGGGCTTCGGCTGTGGCACGGACCCGGCGACGCCGTCCCGACTCGATGGCCCGTGACCGGCGCGTTCGACTGGTCCGCGTCCACGCGCGTACTGGGCCTGACCCCCGACATGCGCACTCTGTTCGGTCAGGACGCCGACCGCACGTCTTTCACCGGACCCGAGCTGTTCCGCTCGATCATCCATTTCGACGGAGCCCTCGAGTTCGTCTCCCTCACCCTGCGCGACGGTCCGGGCCACTCGTGGGTCGGATCGCTCACCGTCGCGTCGGCCACCGGTTCCCTCCCCGTCAGATCGGTGATGCGCTCGGTGGCCAACCCGGACGGACCGTCGTGGCGCGGCATCATGTTCGAACTCGACGTGCCTCTCGACCCACCGACGCCCAGTGTGGAAAGCGTTGCACTGGAATCGCTCTCGCGCGGATCGGACACCGCGATCGCGCTGGTCGACCTTGCGAAGATGCGACTCGTGCGGTGGGTGACCGACCCGGTCCCGGGCATCGCCTGGAAGGGCGTTCGCGATCAGCGCGACACCCCGCATCCGGACGACATCGAGCGCATCGTGGCGTCGGCTCGCGCCTTCTACGCGGGAGCGACGGAATCGGCTCTACCGGGGATTCGCCTGCGCAGGCTGGACGGAGGCTGGACCGTCGTCGACGCACGCGCGACGCTCTTCCCGGTGGCCGACGGGCCGAAGCTGCTGCTCGCGGAACTGAAGACCGTGGGTCACAGCGACGAACCCGACCCCGTGCCGCCGACCGACACGGGCTATCCGACCTGAGACTTGCCGAGCCGTGACCGCTCGGCCAGGCAGAGCTCGAGATCCTGGGTCACGGACCACACGTCTTCGAGGTCACCGCTGAGCAGGAGCGCTCGCTGGCGGGCGACGAGCGCAAAGATGGCATTGTCCAACTCGTCGGCGTCCATCGACGCGACCACTTCCCGGACATGAACGAAATCGCAGCTCACGAGTCTCCCGCAGTGTGCACCGCACACAGATCTAGATGGGTAGCTACGTCCGAGGCCGTCGACTCAAGCCGCGGGAAACCCCTGAAACAGGGCGCACGGCTGATCGTAGCTGCGCCGATGGGATTTGCGCAAAAGGTCGGAGGCGCATAGAGCGCATGCGCGGTGCAAGAGCCGTGCAAGAACACCCGCCCATGGTTGTCCCATGACCTCCACAGCATCGAAGAGTCGTTCCGCAGGCTCCACTCCAGCAATCGAGGCCGTGGGCCTCGTCAAGAACTTCGGCACCCAACGCGCCGTCGACGGTGTCAGCCTCACCGTCCCGACAGGCGCCGTCTACGGCGTCCTCGGGCCCAACGGCGCCGGCAAGACCACCACCGTCCGAATGCTCGCCACTCTGCTGCGTCCCGACGCCGGGTCCGCCCGCATCTTCGGCTACGACGTCGTGCGCGAGCCCACGGCCGTCCGATCCCTCGTCGGTGTCACCGGCCAGTACGCCTCGGTCGACGAGGACCTGACCGCAACCGAAAACCTGATCGTGTTCGCCCGACTCCTGGGACTGACGCGCACGGCATCACGCATCAAGGCCGGTGACCTGCTCGAGGAGTTCGGCCTGACCGAGGCCGCAACCAAGCCACTGAAGAACTTCTCGGGCGGAATGCGTCGACGGCTCGACCTCGCCGCCAGCCTCATCGCCGCACCGCCACTGCTCTTCCTCGACGAGCCGACGACGGGGCTCGACCCGCGCACTCGCGCTCAGATGTGGGACACCATCAGAAATCTTGTTGCACAGGGCTCGACGGTGTTGCTCACCACTCAGTATCTCGACGAAGCTGACCAGTTGGCCGACCGCATCGCCGTCATCGACCACGGCCGCGTCATCGCCGACGGTACGGCCGACGAACTGAAGGCATCCGTCGGGACGTCCTCGTTGAACCTCGCCATCGCAGATCCGACGCGCATCGACGAGGCCCGCACGCTCGTGATCGGTGTGCTCGGCGTCGATGTGGTCGTCGGCGCCGACGGAATTCGCCTCACCGCTCCCCTCGCCTCCCCGTCCGTGACCACCGATGTCCTGATTCGCCTGCGGGAGAACGGTATCGAGGTCGACGAGATCACCGTCAGCAAACCCAGCCTCGACGAAGTCTTCCTGACCATCACCGGTCAGCCCGAAAGGATCCCCGCATGACGACCGAACCGTTATCCCCGACCGGCCTCCGGCCTACCCGCATGCCCGCGACCGGCCTCCGGCCTTCCCGGACCATCTCGCTCGAACAGACGGTCCGGCACTCGCTCACGATGGCCTACCGAGGTCTGCTCAAGATTCGGCACAACCCCGAGCAATTGTTCGACGTGACACTGCAACCCATCATCTTCACCGTCATGTTCACCTACATATTCGGCGGCGCCATCGCCGGTGACATCTCGGCCTACCTGCCCACCATCATCCCCGGAATCCTCGTGCAGACCGTCATCACCGGATCGATCGTCACGGGCACCCAGCTGCGGGAGGACATGGACAAGGGAGTCTTCGACCGCTTCAAATCGCTACCGATAGCGCGTATTTCGCCGTTGGCGGGTGCGTTGCTGGCCGACGTCGTTCGGTACGCGATTGCAACCACCGTGACGTTCGTCGTCGGCTTCGCCCTGGGGTACCGGCCCGAGGGCGGCATAGTCGGTGTTCTCGGTGCGGCCCTTCTGGTCATGGTGTGCGCCTTCTCCATCAGCTGGATCTTCGCGCTCATGGGCGTACTGATGAACAAGGCGTCCGCGGTGCAGGGCGTGTCGATGCTCGTGCTCTTCCCGCTCACCTTCCTCTCCAATGCCTTCGTCTCGGTGGACACGATGCCGGGCTGGCTACAGGCGTTCGTGAAGGTGAATCCGGTGTCGCACGTGGTCACTGCGGTGCGGGAACTCGCGAACAACGGCGCGATCGGAGTCGACTTCGGGTTGTCGCTCCTCGGCGCGGCGGTGATCGTGGCCATCTTCGCTCCGCTCGCCGTGCGCACGTACATGCGCAAGACCTAGATCGGACCCAGCAGGTCCAGGAGTGTGGATCGGGCCCCGGCTCTCGTCGTTCCGGCGACGAGGGCCCGGGCCTGCGCGACGCGTTCGCTCCCGAGTACGGAGCGCGCATGATCGAGTCGGCGCTCCCACGACAACGACGGAGAATCCTGCCTGCTGCGCGTCTTGATTCCGGACAGCAGCATCGACAGACCGCGATCGGAATCCGCACCCGAGGCAATCAGATACGCACCGATTGCCACTGCGACACAACCGATCTGAGGATAGTCCGGAATTCCCTCGTGCCCCAACCTGCGTCGCGCAGCGGCAGCGAGCCTAGGAATCCACTCACTCACGATCTCCCACCGGCCGGCCGCGACATGCGCGGCGACGGCTCCGCTGATGATGACGAAGGCTCCGGGGTCGGGAGTGTCCGAGGGATCCGGGCCGCCCGCGTGATCGACGGCGCGCCGGTACAGCCCGAGGCCTGTTTCCGTATCACCCTCGGCCAGTGTGCATTCCGCATCCATCGCGGTCAGCATCGCGAGAGTTGCGTTGCGCTGCATCGAGTCCATGTCGTCCGGCCGTGACAGGCCGCCACCGGTCAGATCGGTCATCCGCACGCGTGCCTCCGCCAGCATGCCCGCGCCGATCATCGCGCCGCACAGGTAGCTCTCCACCTGCAGGCTCTCCTCGTACGCGTGCAGCTCGCGCAGCTGGGACACGGCCAGCTCGTAGAAGGAGATCCCGTCGTCGAATCTGCCTGTCTGCGAGAGGATGCTGCCCAGATTCTGCGCGATGACACCGATCGACCACATGTCACGCGCGGACAGTGCGAGCTCGAGTCCGGTCCGGCTGTCGCGTTCGGCTCCGCTCAGGTTGCCCGCGTTCTCTCGCAGGGACGCTCGCGCCATGTGGGCGGTGACGCGTACGGACGTGTCCGCCTCACGCAGGGCAGCGGCGAGCAGCCGAGGTGCCGCCACCGCCGGCGTCGTGGCCAAGACGGCGAGCAACCGCACCGACGGCGTGACGTCTGGACGAGTACGCACGATGCGTCGGACGGACATTCGGGCGCGAGCGAGCCGCCGCGGGGTCATGCCGAATGTCAGGTGGGCCGCGGCGAACAGCACGCCGGTCGCCACCACGTCGTCGGGCACGTCCGTCGCACCGGCCCGTGACACGTCGATCGCCAGTATCTTGGGCGCCCACGCCATGACCTCCGTGTGTGCCCCGCGGATCGACCACCAGAAGGCGAGAACGGGAAAGACGGTCAACACCGTTCGTGTATCACCGATCGAATCCGCTTGCCGCAGTGCCGATACGAGATTGTCGTGTTCGGCCTCGATCCGATGAATCGCCGTGAGCTGGTTCGGCGTCCTCACCTCGACGGCAGACTGCAGCCCGAAATTCACGACCCAGTCGGACGTACGCCGCATCACCTCGTCGGATTCGCCGGACGCCACCAGCTGTTCCTCACCGAACTCCCGCACGGTCTCGAGCATCGTGTACCGAAGACCCATGTCGGCACGCTCGACCACGGACAGCATCGACTGACTCACCAACCCGTCGATGGCGGCGGCGACATCGTCGACTGCGCCGAACTGCGCCACCGCTTCGGCTGCCGCCAGGGTGAACCCGGCCGGGAATCGGCAGAGCCGTCGCAACGCGATTCGCTGAGGCTCGTCCAGGAGATTCCAACTCCACTCGATGACCGCGCGGAGGGTACGGTGGCGCGGCGGCGACGTGGGGTCCCCGGTCGCCAGAAGCGCGAAGCGTCGTCCCAGACGCGTGTTGATTTCGTCGACCGACATCGTGCGCACCTTCGCGGCCGCGAGTTCGATGGCCAACGGCAAACCGTCGAGTCGCGCGCAGAGCGCCGTCACCTCGGTGGGGACCAGCCGAACACTCGGGCGGACGGCGCGGGCGCGGGCGGCGAACAGCTCCACCGCCGGCGTCGTCGCGAGCGGCGGCAACAAGTACACCGACTCGGCGGTGATCGCCATCGGTGCGCGGCTCGTGGCCAGAACCGTCAGACCGGGACTCGCCGCAGTCAGATCGGCCACGATGTCCGCGACGTCGGCGATCACGTGTTCGCAATTGTCGAGAATCAGCAGCATCGGGCGCGCGGCGAGGGCCTCGCGAAGTCGTTCACGAGCCGAGGTACTGCGGGCGCGCGGCAGCCCGACGTACCGCATGTCCGCCTCGCTGATGCCGAGGGTCGCGCCGATCGTGGTCACCACGTCGTCGCCGCTGCGCAGAGACGCCAACTCGACGAGGGTGACCGGCGTCGTGGGCGAGCTACGACTGCCGATCTCGTGCGCCACACGGGTTTTGCCGGTTCCTCCGGGTCCGAGGATCGTCGTCACCCGCGACCGTCGCGTCAGGTCCTCTATGTCCTCGATGTCGCCGCCGCGCCCGAGCAGCGGATTGGGCGACGCCCGAATCCCGATGGCCGACGGCGTGCCCGGCCTCGCACGGTGACGACGCGGGTCGGACTCGCCCCGCAGCATCTCGGTGTGCAACGCCGAGATACGTGGCGACGGATCGGACCCGAGTTCGTCGGCCAACCGCTCGCGCAGTCGCGCGAACACCGACAACGCCTCGTTGGTGCGGCCCAGTCCGTGCAGCGCCCTCATCAGTTCGAGGTGCGCGGATTCGTCGAGGCGGCGTTCCGCACACGCGGCGAGCGCCAGCGGCAGGGCGGTTTCGTAGTCCCCGTCCTCGATCGATGCGCGCAGCACGATCGACTCCAAGGCCGCACGGCAGCGCTGGGACTCGGCGATCACGTCGTCGCGAAGGTCACCGTCGGGCAGGTCCTCGCCCGGCGTCCCGACCCACAACGAGAGTGCGTCGGTCGCCCGATCGACAGCAGCCCGCGGGGAACCCTCGGCGAGCAGTTGCGTGGCGTCGCGCTCCCGGATGCGCGCCGCACCCAGGTCGATCTGCGTCGGGTCGAGGACGAGGCGGTAACCGGAGGGCCCGATTTCGAGTGCGCCGTCGGGCAGGGCCGACCGTAAGCGCGATACCTGGGTGTGCAGAGCGTTCATCGGCGAGCGCGGCGGAGAGTCCGCCCACACGTCCTCGATGAGCGCATGCGCACTGCGACTGCGCCCGGGACGCACCGCGAGCGCAGCGAGGACACTGCGGGAGCGGGCACCGGGAAGCGGCACCAGATCGTCGCCGCGACGGGTCGACACATCGCCGAGCAGACGCACCAGAACGTGGGGAACACTCATCTGAATTTCACCAGAGGAACATCGTAGGCAAGGATCGACCCATGGCGACAGCAGCCCAGTGGATCGAAGGCGCGAGACCGCGCACCCTGCCGAACGCAATTGCACCCGTCGTCGCCGGAACCGGTGCCGCCGCCTCGATCGACGCGGTGACCTGGTGGAAAGCGGCGCTGGCGTTGATCGTCGCCCTGGCGCTCATCGTGGGCGTCAACTTCGCGAACGACTACTCCGACGGCATCCGCGGCACGGACGACGACCGTGTCGGACCGCTGCGGCTGGTGGGATCGAAGGTCGCGTCGCCCAACTCGGTCAAATTCGCCGCGATCGGCTGCTTCGCCGTGGCGGGGGTGGCCGGTCTGGTTCTGGCCGTCACCACCGCGTGGTGGCTCGTGCTGATCGGGGTCGTGTGCATCGCCGGCGCCTGGTTCTACACCGGCGGATCGAAGCCGTACGGCTACAGCGGTTTCGGAGAGATCGCCGTGTTCGTGTTCTTCGGTCTCGTCGCGGTGCTCGGGACACAGTTCGTTCAGGCCGACCGGGCCGACTGGGTGGGCCTGGTCTGCGCCGTCGCCATCGGTTCGTTCTCGAGTGCCGTCCTCGTTGCGAACAACCTGCGCGACATCCCGTCCGACACCGAGTCCGGCAAGGTCACGCTCGCAGTCCGCTTGGGAGACAGTCGCACTCGGACGCTGCACCTGGTGCTGATCACCGTTCCGTTCGTGATGACCCTGCTTCTGGTGATCGCAACCCCATGGGCATTGCTGGGGCTGGCGGCGCTCGTGTTCGCAGTGCGGGCCAACGCACCCGTGCGCGGCGGCAAGCACGGTATGGAACTCATTGCAGCGCTCCGCGATTCAGGACTCGCGATGTTGCTGTGGTCGGTCGGAACCGCCGTCGCATTGTTCCTGGCCTGACTTATCCCCGGCGTTCCGGAACCAACGCTCCGAGCAGGAAGTTGACGATCGAGATCACGATCGCTCCCCAGAACGCCGCCCCGAATCCGACGACGGTGAGCCCGTAACCCGTCGCGTCCGTCACCGCTGCGGTGAGCAGCAGCATCAGGGCGTTGATCACCAGGGTGAACAACCCCAGAGTGAGGATCAGCAGCGGGAGCGACAGCAACTTCACGACGGGTTTGATGAAGGCGTTGATCACGGTGAACACGGCGGCGATGCCGAGCAGCACCACGATGTCCCATCCGGTTCCTCTTCCCGAGCTCGCCGGCGCGATACCGCTGACGAAGTATGCGGCCACCCAGATCGCGATGGCGTTGACGACGAGTCTGACGACGAAAACCATGACTCGATATTCTCACGCAGCTCGGTCGAGCAGCGCTTCCAGATCCAGACGCAGCGCGGCCACCGAGACGTGCCGCTCGATCATGCCCACCACCGCGGGGTCGTCGCTGCGCAGAATGCCCAGCATGACGTGCTCGAGCTCTATCGAGGTGTCCCGTCGATACGTCGCCTCTCGCAAGCCGGCCTCGAGCACCTTCTTGGCCGAGCGGTCGAACGAGATGTGACCGCGGTGGCGACGCTTCGACTTCGGTTCCGGTGCGTCGAGCGCTCCGACGCCGAATCGATCCTCGACGCTGGCGCGGACCGCAGCGAGATCGATGCCGATCGACTTCAGCGCGTCGACGTCCTGATCACCGAGCGGCGGCGACGCCCCGAGCTCGGCGCGCACCTTCTCCGGGGTCAGACCGGTCCGCTGCAGCAAGTCGGACAGGGGTCCGTCCGCAGCGACCACGGTCCCCAGCAGCAGGAACCCGGGTGTGATGGAGCGAACGCCGGCCTCGCGCGCTTCTTCCTGCGCATGCGTGACGCTCACCCGCGCACTCTTCGCAAATCTCTCGAACATCAGCGGATCCTTCTGTTGTATTTGTGGTGAACGGCCTGTCGGCTCACGTCCAGGGACTCGGCAATGGCCTGCCAGGACCAGCCTTGGTCCCGCGCATTGGTCACCTGAACCGCTTCGAGCCGGTCGGCGAGTCGGCGCAACGCCATGACGGCGCGCAGCCCCTCGGCGGGGTCGCCGGACCCGGCGGAATCGGCAAGTGTTCGCGGATCGGTCATGTTGTCAATGTAAATTGACTTCGTAAAACTGTCAACATTGATTGACAGGTGCAAGATTGCACTCGATGACTACCGCGAATCTGACCCGAGCCGAGACCGCCCACCGTGCGCAGGTGGTCTCGAAGGTGACCTACTCCGTCGACCTGGACCTCCGCGCTGCACCGGACCCCGCCGTCACCGGCTTCCCCACGGTCACCACGCTCACCTTCGATGCGTCCGCCGACACGACCTGGCTCGACTTCATCGGTGAGCGAATCGACTCCGTCGAGGTGAACGGCGTGGATATCGACGTCACATGGGACGGAGCGCGTATCGCGCTGAGCGGCCTCACAGCTCACAACGAGGTCACCGTGCGCGCGACCGGTGCGTACAGCCGATCCGGCGAAGGGCTGCACCGCTTCGTCGATCCCGCCGACGGCCAGACCTACCTGTACACCCAGTACGAGCCGGCCGATGCGCGACGGGCGTTCGCATGCTTCGAACAGCCGAACATCAAGGCGCCGTTCACCTTCGCGGTGTCTGCCCCCGCCGAGTGGGAGGTCCTGTCGAATCAATCGGTGGTCTCGTCCGACGCAGGCAGACGCACCTTCGCACCGACCCTGCCGATCTCGACCTACATCACCGTCATCGCCGCCGGCCCGTACTTCAGGGCCGAATCCAGTTGGAGCCGTGACGATCTGGTTGTCCCGCTGGGCGCGTTCTGTCGCGCGTCTCTCGCCGACCGCTTCGACCCGGAGCGCATCTTCACGGTGACGAAGCAGGGACTCGATTTCTTCCACGACGCGTTCGACTACCCGTACCCGTTCGGTAAGTACGACCAGGTGTTCGTGCCCGAGTACAACCTCGGCGCGATGGAGAACCCGGGGTGTGTCACGTTCACCGAGTCGTACGTGTTCCGTAGTGCCGCAACGACTGCGCAGTACGAACGCCGGGCCAACACAATCCTGCACGAGATGGCGCACATGTGGTTCGGCGATCTCGTCACGATGGACTGGTGGGACGACCTGTGGCTCAAGGAGTCGTTCGCCGACTACATGGGCGCACTGGCCTCGGTACGCGCGACGGAGTTCACCGACGCGTGGGTGACGTTCGCGAACCGCCGCAAGGCGTGGGCCTATCTGCAGGACCAACTTCCGACCACCCATCCGATCGTCGCCGACATCCCCGACCTCGAGGCGGCCAAGCTCAACTTCGACGGCATCACCTACGCCAAGGGTGCGAGCGTCCTGAAACAACTCGCCGCCTACGTCGGCGAGGAAGCGTTCTTCGCCGGTGCGAGAACGTATTTCCGCACGTTCGCGTTCGGCAACACCACGCTGCCGGACCTGCTGTCGGAGCTGTCGGCGGCGTTCGGGAGATCTCTCGACGACTGGGCCCGGGCGTGGCTGCAGACGTCGGGGGTCGGGGAGTTGAGTTACGACCGCGCGAGTGGTGTTCTGACGCAGAGTGTTTCGCGGCCGCAGGTCGTCCAGGTGGCCTGCATCGATCTTGACGGTGACACGTCGGTGGAGACCGTCCGGCTCACCGAGCGGTCGACCCGACTCGATCTCCCGGACACCGACCTGATCCTGTTGAACTCGGGCGATCTCTCGTACACGAAGATCGTGCTCGACGAGCGGTCCATGGACACCGTCCGCACGTCCCTCGATCGCATCACCGACACCCTGTCGCGCGGACTGATCTGGTCCGCGCTGTGGAACGCCACTCGCGACGCCCGACTCCCCGCGGCCGACTACGTCGATCTGGCCGTGCGGTTCGCTCCGGCGGAGTCCGACAACGGCCTGCTCGGGTCGATTCTGGCGAACGCGGAGTACGCCGTCGAGCGCTATTCGTCGGATCGACAGGCGCTGCGCGAGAGGTGGATCGGCACCGCTAACGCACAGATGGCCGCTGCGCCGGCGTCGTCGGACAGTCAGCTCGAGTGGTTCCGGGCCTTCGCCTCCGCTGCCACCCGCACGGCTTCCCACGAGGCACAGGTGCGCACCCTTCTCGACGACAACCTCGACAGCGATCAACGGTGGTCGCTGTGGTTCGCGCTGGCCGCGGTCGGGCTCGCGGATCGCGAGGAACTCGACACTGCGCTCGACGCCGACCGGACCGCGGCCGGGCAGCGTCACCACCTCGCGTCGCTGTCGGCTCGCCCCGATGCGGACGTCAAGCAGTTGGCCTGGTCGACGCTCACCGAGTCCGACACCCTCTCCAACGACCTGGTCGACGCCACGATCGCGGGCTTCCGGGCGGGGCCGTCGCGCGAGCTGATCTCGTCGTACGACGGCGCTTACTTCGCCTCCATCGAGGGATGGTGGCGCACGCGCAGCATCGAGATCGCCCGCCGGTTGGTGGTCGGGCTGTATCCGCAGACCGACGGCCTCGACCTCGTCGACCAGTGGCTCGGGGCGCACACCGACGCACCGGCGGCACTCCGGCGCCTGGTGGTCGAGCAACGGGACCATCAGGAGCGTGCGCTGCGGGCGCGGGCGGTCTAATTTGTCGGTGTGTACGCCGAGCACGCATCGTCCGTCGACGGGGCTGTTCTGTGGTCGTCGACCGGCTCGGGGCAGTCGACCCGCGTCCTTCCCGACGGATGCATGGACATCATCTGGCACGAGGACGGCGTCATGGTCGTCGGACCTGACACGGGCCCGCACCTGACGAGCCTCGGAGTCGGACGCTCGCTGGTTGCTCTTCGCTTCGCGCCGGGCGTAGGTCCGGCGGTACTCGGCGTTCCGGCGCACGAGTTGCTGAACACCCGAGTCCCGCTCGACGAGGTGTGGTCTGCCCGCAGCGCACGTCTCGTGCTCGACGCCGACGATCCGGAATCGACGTTGCAAGCTGTTGCGGCGCAACGACTGTCCGGTTCACCGCAGGATCAACCCGCTCGGTCCGTCGCGCAGGCGTTGGCGCTCACCGACAACGGCGTGGCGGCGATCGACGTCGCCGCGCGATGCGGTTACAGCGACCAGGCCCATCTGTCCCGCGACGTCAAAGCGCTGTCCGGCCTCACCCTCGGTCAGTTGGCCGCGAACAGGTCGACGCCGTAGCCGTCGGGGTCGGACAGAGCTGCGTAGCGCTGACCCCAGAAGGCGTCGAACGGCGCCAGGTGCGAGGAATAACCCGACGCGGTCATGGCCTCGTACGTGGCATCGACATCGGCCGGCGACGTGCACTCGAAAGCGAGTGAGATTCCGCTGCCCTCCGGTTTCACGAAGGACGGGTCGAACGAGGCGATGGTCAGGGCCGTGTCCCACGCGATCTTCAGACCACCGGGGAGCTCGAATTCGGCATGCGGCGCGGCGTCGAGGTCCGGGGCGAGATCGAGGCCCAGCTTTCGGTAGAAGGCCAACGACGCGGCCATGTCGCTGACGACGAGTTCGATCACTGCGAAGCGAGGTGTCATGGCTGTGAACGCTACGACGGTCTCGGCCTGCGGTCTTGAACAAATCGGCCGCAGGCCCTACTCCCCGCGCAACCTCGCGTCGAGGTCCGCACGGGCGATCCGGCGCTGCTCGTCGACGGCGGCGATGTCTTCGTTGACGCGAATGCGCAGTGACTTGAACAGCACGATCGAGAGCGGGAAGGCGACGACGAGCGCGAACACCATGGCCACGAGCAGCGGCACCTGCACGCCGAACAGCATCGCGCCGAAGAAGATCGCCGCGGCGACGACGGCGATGAGCCCCAGGCGGGCGGCCGTGTAGAGCGCCAGATCGCGGACGAGTTTGCCCTTGGAGGAGTCGGTCATCAGCCCAGATTACCCGCGCCGGACCTATCCGATTTGTCCATTACCTCCCCTTTACCAACACAAGATCAGTCGAGTACCTAGGGGTCTCGGTGTCACCATGGAGCCCGGACGAGAACACGTCGTCTCCAGACACAACGGAGGAAGACACATGAGTGCACCGACTTACCCCACGACCGCTGACAACTTGCTCACCCCGGGCCAGGTTGCGTCGCTCTTCCATGTCGATCCCAAGACCGTGACCCGCTGGGCACACGCCGGTCGCCTCGGATCGCTCCGTACGCCGGGTGGTCACCGCCGCTTCCGGGAGACCGAAGTGATGCAGCTGCTGACCTCGCTCACCACCGAAGCGCACCGCTGATCTTTCTCCCACGGTGAGGCCGGGAATTCTCAGTATTCTCGGCCCCTCAGTGTGGTGCCCGGATCGCAATCCGCAGCTACTCTCGTAGGAGGAGGTGCGTTGTGATCTACCTATTGGCACTGATCGCTCTCGTCGTCGTGATCGTCCTCCTGTGGAAGGCCTTCGGGCCCGACACCGGGGCGAACACTCGACGCGTGAGCGGGCCGGACGACGATCCGGAGTTTCTGTGGAAGATGGACAGAGACAACTTCAAATCTCGGACGGATCGCCCCGAGAAGGGGACGCCCGAGACTCGCGACTAGCCCGTCGGTCGAGCGTCACGTCACGTGCAATCAGGTGAACGTGACGCTCACCGCGGCGGCGAGATCAAGTAGTGCAGCACGAGTTTTCGGCTGCAACCTGTTCAGGTCTACCTCCGCGCCCTGCTCCAGATGAGGGTCGAACGGAATCAGACGCACCGCACGGCACCTCTGCTCGAAATGCTCGACGATGCGGTGCAGATCCACTCCTTTGGCCTGCGGCCGCACCATGTTGATCACGGCGATGGACTGCTCCACCAACTCGCGGTACCCGTGAGCATCCAGCCAATCCATGGTCGCCGACGCACTGCGCGCGCCGTCGACGGAACCAGAACTCACGATCACCAATGAATCGGCCCCGTGCAGAATTGCGCGCATGGCCGAGTGCAAAAGCCCTGTGCCGCAATCGGTCAGCACGATGCTGTAGAACCGCTCGAGCAACCGCACCGTCTCGTCGTAGTCCTCTGCGCTGAAGGCCTCGGACACTGCCGGGTCCGCATCGGACGCCAGAATCTCGAGCCGCGCCTCGTTCTGCGAGGTGTACCGGCGAACATCGCTGTACTTGTCGAGGGTGCGAACGTCGTGCAGAAGGTTGCGCACCGACGCGTCCGTCTCGAGTCTCATCTTCTGACTCAGGGTGCCGCGGTCGGGATTCGCGTCGACGGCGATCACCCGGTCGCCTCGGATCGACGCGAACGTCGACCCCAGGGTTGCCGTGATGGTGGTCTTGCCCACGCCACCCTTGAGCGAGAGCAGAGCGATCTTGGCGCTGCCGTGCAGCGGCCGGTTCACCTGTTTGGTGAGCTCGATGCGGCGTTGCTCCTTGGCGCTGTTGCCGACGTTCCAGCGGCCACCCGTGGCGTCGTGCAGAACGCGCCGCCACCCGGCGGCAGGGACGGGCTTGACGTCACCGAGGAGCTTTGCCGTCGACAGGTCGTCCGCCGTCACACCGTCCGGTGACGCGGAGGGAGAGACGTCGATGTGGCCACCCCGCGGCCACGGCTCGTGGATCTCCGGCGGGTAGTTCTGCTGATCCCGGTAATCGGGCTCGGTCCACCGGTACTGCTCGTCCGACATTTCTTCTCCCCCTGACGACACCCCCGAGTCGCGTTCGTCGATCTGAATTGGTGCAAGGACTCAGTTCAGGCCGGCGTACGAGTGCAGGCCCGATACCACCATGTTGATGATGAACAGATTGAACAGCATCGCGACGAAACCCGCGACGTTGATCCATGCAGCCTTCGTGTTGCGCCATCCGGACGTGGCGCGGGCGTGCAGATATGCGGCGTAGACGACCCAGGCGATGAACGACACCGTCTCCTTCGGGTCCCAGCCCCAGAACCGTCCCCACGCGGCTTCGGCCCAGATGGCGCCGAGGATGACGCCGGCACCGAAGAGCGGGAATCCGATGATGGTCGTCTTGTAGGCCAGGCGGTCGAGTGTCTGCGCATCGGGAAGCCTCGACGCGAACGCGCCCAGCCGGCCCGACTTCTCCTGTCCGCGGGGCTGACGAATGCGCAGCAGGAACAGAAGCGATGCGACGCCGGACACCAGGAAGATTCCGCTGCCGACGCTGACGATGGTGACGTGGATCGGCAGCCAGTACGACCGCAGGGCCGGAACGACGGGGGCCGCGTCGGCGTACAAGACGGTGGCGGCGAGGAACATCAGGATCAGCACCGGGATGACGACGAAGATCATCATCACGCGCATCTTGCGGAGCGCGATCACGGACGTCACCGTGGCGGCCGCGGTGGCCATCGTGACGAACTCGTACATGTTGCCGAGCGGGAAGCGATCGGTGGAGAAACCACGCAGCACGATCGACGCGATCTGCAGCAGCAGACCGAGTCCGACGAGTGCGAACCCGACGCCGCCGTAGCGCTCCGACGCCGGACGCCGAACCGGCTGCTCGATGCGTCCGGGGCCGGTCAGTACGGGCTTGCTCGGCCCGCTGCCGACGAGGACCTTCTCCTCCTTCGCCGCGGCCGCTCCCACCTTCACCGTCGCGTACTGCGCGACGAGGAAGACTGCGGCGAGAAGGTACACGGCAAACGCGGACCTGAACGACCAGTCGCTGAACTGCGCGAGCGTCTCGTTGATCGGCATGACAGTCACTCCTGAAGTGATAGGTCTCGGCTGCGCTCGGTGCTGAGCAGGCGCGAGCACAATCGGTCGAACTCGTCGCCCCATCCGGCTTGATCGGTTCGGGCGAGTCCTCCCAGTTCTACTACGGTACGTCGTGAGTCCGGTTGTGACGTCACCCGCACCCAGATGCGGCGACGCTTGACCACCAGCGAGACAAGCAACCCCGCCATCATCGACAGCGCGAAGATCAGAACAAACGTCTGCGCCGGGTCGTGGGAGACCTGCAGATTGACGAACTGCTCGGCGCCGTCGAAGCGCACCTGCGTGCCGTCGGGAAGCGTCGAACTCTCCCCAGCCTTCAAGTTCACCCGGTCTTGTTTGACCAGTCGACCCTGATCGATCAGATCCGGACTCAGCGAGAACAGCGACTGCGGGGCGCCCGTGTCGAGGCCCGCGTCGCCCTTGTAGATGTCGATCGCGACCGCCGGATCCGTCAACGCCGGGAAGCTCGACGACAAGAGGGTCCCGCCGTGGAACGACGCCGTCGGCGCGAACAGACCCTCGATCGCGATCTGATTCTTGCGACGCTCGTCGTTGTCC
Source organism: Rhodococcus sp. 320_ES (assembly GCF_059691855.1). Classification (NCBI taxonomy): domain Bacteria; kingdom Bacillati; phylum Actinomycetota; class Actinomycetes; order Mycobacteriales; family Nocardiaceae; genus Rhodococcus; species Rhodococcus sp. 320_ES. The sequence continues at coordinate 462,955 of NZ_JCAWAG010000004.1, forward strand.
GGGTAGACGCCGGCCGGCGGGTCGAACCGCATCACGCCGCTGGAGAGGAACGTGGTTCCGTCCGTCGGCTCCCACTGAATCGTCTCGGTGCGCGTCTCCCCGTTGGGGAAGGTGACCGTGAACGTCGGCGCGTAGCCGTGGCCCTGGAGGTAGACGCGGTCACCCGCGACGCGCAACGGGTGGTTGACCTGAAGCTGGTCCTGCCGCCACGTGTTCGTCGTCAGGTCGTCGCCGGCCTGGTACTCGATGTTGGACGTGAACTGTTCGGCCTGACCGTTGGGGAGGTAGTCGGCGCTGAAGTCCTTGACGCGCACGCACAGCGGCGTCATGCCGGTGCCGTCCTCGACGTTGCCGGCGCGGAACGAGTCGAACACCGCGGGCGACGTCGTACAGATGCCGGGGCCGTCGTTGGCGATCACCACCACGTTGCCCTCGTAGCTGAACAGTTTGCCGACGGCGATCGCGACGAGCAGTCCGACGAGCGAGAGGTGGAAGACGAGGTTGCCGAGTTCGCGGGTGTAGCCCTTCTCCGCGGACAGGGTCAGAGCGCCCGACGCTTCCTCGCGCTGAGCGACGCGCCAGCCCTTCAGCTGGCCGCGGATCCGGGTCACGACCTCGTCGGCAGGCTCGCCCTCCGTCTCGGTCGTGAAGTGGTGCGGCAGTCGGCCGAGGTTGCGGGGGGTCGCGACAGGCGGAGTGCGCAGGGCCTTCGCGTGGTCGACGCACCGCGGCAGGATGCAGCCGACGAGCGAGATGAACAGAAGCACGTAGACGGCGGTGAACCAGAAGCTGCCGAACACGTCGAACAGCTCGAGCTTGTCCATCAACGGGCCGAGCGTGGGGCGGTTGGCGATGTAGGTGTCGACCTTGCCTGCGTTCAGACTGCGCTGGGGCAGCAGTGCGCCGGGAATCGCGGCGAGCGCAAGGAGAAAGAGCAGCACCAGTGCGGTGCGCATGGACGTCAGGCCGCGCCAGGTATTGCGGACCGTGGAAATCACTGTCGTCATATGGGGAGAGTCGTTCCTGACACCACACCGTCGCGGATCCAGCTGACGAAGACGTCCCACGCACCGGTGACCAGTGCGATGCCGACCGCGACGAGCATGACGCCGCCGATGATCTGAATGAGGCGAGCGTTACGACGCAGCCAGCCCACGCCCCGCAGAGCGCTGACCGACCCGAAGGCAAGGATGACGAACGGGAGACCGAGGCCCAGGCAGTAGGCGACGATCAGGGTGACGCCGCGTGCGGCGGTGGTGCCCTCCGTTCCGGCCGCGAGCGAGATGACGCCCGCGAGTGTGGGGCCCAGGCACGGAGTCCAGCCGAGCGCGAACACGGCGCCCAGGAGCGGCGCGCCGGCAATGCTGCCGATGCGACGGGGTTCGAAGCGGGTGTCGCGCTGCAACGCCGGGATCAGCCCGAGGAACACCAGTCCCATCGCGATGGTGACGACTCCGCCGACGCGCATGAGGATGTCGCGGTTGACGGCGAGCACCGAGATCGCGCCGAACACCGACGCCGTCGCGAGCACGAAGACGACGGTGAATCCGGCGACGAACAACGCCGCCGCACCCGCGACGCGTGCCCGGCCCCGCGTCTTGGTGGTGGTCGCCGCTTCCGAAGCGGTGGCGGCGGGAGCGTCGGCACCGACCACGCCTGCGAGGTAGGACAGGTAGCCGGGCACCAGCGGAACCACACAGGGCGACGCGAACGACACCAGTCCCGCCAGCATGCACGCGCCGAGCGCGAGCAGCAGCGGCCCGGAGGCGGCAGCATCGGCGAAGGCCTCACCCATCGGTCGTCGTGCCCTCTGCTGCAACACGTTCGACGACGGGCTGAAGATCGCTCGCGAGAAGCTCGGTCAGGAACACCGCGGCCACCCGGTGCTCACGATCGAGCACGATGGTGGTGGGGATGACCGACGTCGGGTAGTTCTGGCCCAGGGCGAGCAGGGTGCGCATCGGCGGGTCGTAGATCGACGGGTAGCTGACCTTGTTGTCGGTGACGAAGTCCTGGGCCTTGTCCTGCTGGTTGTCTCGCACGTTGATGCCGAGGAACTGGACACCGCTGTCCTTGGTCGCCTCCGCGACCTGCTCGAGGTCGTTGGCCTCGCCTCGACACGGTCCGCACCACTGTCCCCACACGTTGAGCACGACGACCTTGCCGTCGTAGTCCGACAGCGAGGTGGTCTTGCCGGCCGTCATCAGATCCGGGCCCGACAGGTTGCCGACGGTTCCGCGGTCGGACGGCGGGTCGTAGAAGATCGAGGTCTTGCCTCCGGGCGAGACGAAATCGAACGTGCCACCCTGCGCGACCGCGTCGGTACCCGTCGCGCATCCGGCGAGGGTCACTGCGCAGAAAGCAAGAGCGACAAACTTTTTCATGCGCCTGTGATGCGAGGATCGGAGGAGCCCGCGGGCTCGCTGTAAACGATGTCGACGAGGGTGTCGCCCTGGTAGACGAGCGAGGTGAGCGACGCGAGGCCGCACTGGCGGTTGCGCGGATCGTGCCAGAGGCGGTCGCCCTGAAGGAACCGTCGCAAAGTCCAGACCGGAAGCTGGTGGCTGACGCACACGGCCTCGTGCCCGACCGCCGCCACGCGAGCGTTGTTCACCGCAGCCAACATTCGGTGCGCGATCTGCAGGTACGGCTCGCCCCACGACGGGGTGAACGGGTCGCGCAACTTCCACCAGTGGCGAGGGCGTCGCAATGCGCCGTCTCCCACCGCAACCTTGAGGCCTTCGAACTCGTTGCCTGCCTCGATGAGGTTCTCGTCGGTGTGGATCTGCAGACCGTGCGACGACGCGATGGGCCCGGCCGTCTCCTGCGCACGTTGCAGCGGCGAGGCGACGATGTGCGTGATGTCGTGGGAGGCGAGGGTGTTGGCCACTGCCGTGGCTTGTGCCTGACCCTTCACCGACAGCCTGAACGACGGAAGACGGCCGTACAGAATGCCTTTGGGGTTGTGCACCTCACCGTGACGCATCACGTGCACGATGGTGCGGGTCTCTGCGTGCGGCTCGTCGGTCATTTCGTCGCCCCTGCGGCTGCCTCGGCGGCGGCGGGAAGCGCCGCGTCGATGATGTCGAACGCACGATCGTCCAGAGCCGCCGAGACGAACCACGCCTCGAACGCACTCGGCGGCGGGTACACCCCGCGCTCGAGCAACGCGTGAAAGAACGCGGGGAATCGCCAGGTGTCGGCGGCCTTGGCACCGGCGTAGTCGATCACGGGGGTTTCGGAGAAGAACACACTCACCATGGTGCCTGCAAATTGCACGGTGTGCGGAACCCCGGCCTTCGTGAGGTGCTCACCGAGCAGCGATCCGAGCCGCGCCGAGTTGCGCTCGAGCGCCGCGTAAACGTCCGCGTCGGCGTTCTTCAGGGTGGCGAGTCCCGCCGCGACGGCCACGGGATTACCCGACAGCGTGCCCGCCTGGTACACCGGACCGGCCGGTGCGAGGTAGGCCATGACGTCGGCGCGGCCGCCGAACGCAGCTGCCGGAAGCCCGCCGCTCATGACCTTTCCGAAGGTGTAGAGGTCGCCCGCGACGCCGTCGAGGCCGTACCAGCCTGCTGCGCTGACGCGGAAGCCCGTCATCACCTCGTCCATGATCAGCAGAGCGTCGTGCGCCGTGCAGAGCCGTTTGAGGCCTTCGTTGAATCCAGGCTGCGGAGCGACCGCGCCCATGTTTCCGGCCGCAGCCTCGGTGATGACGCAGGCGATCTGGCCGGGGTGGTCGGCGAAGGCCTTCGCCACGGCGTCGAGGTCGTTGTACGGCAGGACGATGGTGTCGGCCGCCTGAGCGCCGGTGACGCCCGGCGTGGTCGGCAGACCCAGCGTGGCGACGCCGGACCCGGCGTCGGCCAGCAGCGCGTCGACGTGGCCGTGGTAGCAGCCGGCGAACTTGACGATCTTCGTCCGTCCGGTGAATCCGCGGGCGAGGCGGACCGCGCTCATCGTGGCCTCGGTGCCGGAGTTGACCAGCCGCACCTGATCCACGGGGTCGACGCGTCTAATGATTTCCTCGGCAAGCTCGATCTCGCCGAGGGTGGGCGTGCCGAAGGAGAGGCCGTGAGTCGCTGCCTCCCGCACCGCCTCCACCACCGCGGGGTGCGCGTGGCCCAGGATCATCGGCCCCCAGGAGGAGATGAGGTCGACGTAATCCTTACCGTCGGCGTCGGTCAGCGTGTAGCCGGAGGCCGACGACATGAAGCGCGGTGTCCCGCCCACCGAGTGAAAGGCGCGTACCGGTGAGTTGACACCACCGGGGATCACGACGGAGGCGCGCTCGAACAGATCGGCAGAGATGGGGGCAGTCACGACACCCAGTGTTTCACCGCTTCCTGAGAGCGTGGTTAGGGGGTCTGACCTGTCATTCTTGTCACACAGGCCGTGGTCACAAGTCGAGCTGCATCAGAGTCAAATCCAGCCAGCGGTCGAACTTGTACCCGACCTCGGGTAGTTCTCCGACCTTTCGGAACCCGAACTTTTCGTGGAGATGGATCGACGTGACGTTGGACGACTCGATGCCGGCCACCATGGCGTGCATGCCCGACGCCGTAGCCCGTTCGATGAGCGCGACCATCAATTCCGTCGCCACCCCGCGCCGCTGAAAATCTGCCCCGACGTACACCGAGTTCTCGACGGTGCGCCGGTAGCCGGTCTTCGGCCTCCACTGCCCGTACGACGCGTACCCCGCCACCCGGCCGTCGATCTCCGCCGTGAGGATCGGATGGCCCGCGTCTCGGCGGGTGTCGAACCACCGTTGCCGTTCGCTGAGGTCGACCTGTTCCTCGTCCCAGATGGCTGTGGTCTCGGCGATGGCGGCGTTGTGAATCGCGAGAATATCGGGCAGATCTCCGATGGTGGTGTCGCGAATCAGCATGCCGCGGATGATATCTGCTCAAAACGGTGCCGGCTCGTTCGCGCGACGGGCACGGACGATCGCCCGATGCTCGAGATACTTCACCCGCAACGCCCGCGCTGCATCGCGATCCGGTCCGTGCCGCATGGTCGCAATCGCCGCTTCCGTCTCCCACCGGTCGATGCCGAGCATCTGGTGATAGTGCTCCCACCACGTCGGCGCGTCCGTGTCCTCCGGTAGCGGCGACGACGCCCGCATCGGCCACGGCTTGCCCGCTCCCTCCTCGATCTCCTCGGCCAACTCCATCGAGGCGAACGTCACCATCCCCGGAGCGGGAGCCGTCACCCGGATCAGCCCGGTGTCGGTACGCCATGCCACGAAACCGTCCGCCATGATCGCCGGAATCCAATGTTTCTCGGTCTTCGCCTGGTGGTGCGTCACGCACAGCGGCGCCAGGTTCTCCACGATCGTCCATCCACCCCGCTGCGGCTCGGCGTGGTCGAACGGCACCGTGTGATCGAGTTGGCACTGCTCGGACGGCCGCGAGCACCCCGGCGCAACGCATGTTCGATACCGCGCCCGCACCAACGACGCCACCTCGGCCGACGGGGTGTACGTCAGCGCACCCGCCGGCGGGCACAGGTGTCCCCCGTGGCCGTCCGGATGTACGCCGTTCGCCAACGCAGGGTCCGCTGCAATGCGCTCGAGAAGATCGGCGACATGACGGTTCAATGCACGGAACCAGAACCGTGCCCTTGGTCTCTTCGGCGGCTCAGCCGGCTGCGGTAGAGGTGGCGCCGCGTAAGACCGGCTGCGGTGCAGCAACACTCGCGCTCGACAAGAGGTCAGGCGCGTCGGCACTCCCGGGTTCGGGAGCGGGGCTGTCGGCCCCGCATCGACCTTCTGACTCGAATCATCATGAGCAGCAACCGCATCGGTGCCAGTTGGTGCCGGCTCGACCTCCACGGACTCCGCAGGATTCTCCCGTCGGTACGCCTCCCCCACCGCACGCATCTCCGTCAGAATGATCTGCCACCGCGCGTCCGAGGCCAGTACCCGCGCCACCTCCGGGTCGACCGGGGTCCCGTCGGCCAGCGTCGGCGGCGTCGACGACAACCCCAGCAGCAGATCGACGTCCATGTGCAATGCGATCCGGCGCATCGGCGCCGGACCCGCGTCGAGTCCCGCCACGGGGCACTCGTCCGATCCGCATTGGCACTCGATCGCGTTCTGGTCACGCGCCATCGCCGTTGCCGCGGCCGCCTGCAATTCACCCTTGGAGCGCGGGTCCTTCTTGCACACCGTCCGCACCAATTGGTCGATGCGATCCATGAAGTCCTGCGCCGCGAGATCGCCCGTGGTGATCACCACATCGGACAATCCGTCGTTGCGCTTGCGGCGATAGACCCGCGAATTGTCTTTGCGCACAACTTCTTGCGCCGCTCTTGCCTCGTCCGGGTCGTGATCGAACCACAACGCCCACACTGCATCGCGCAACGGACCCGGCGTCTTCGATTCCGCCGCCGCGACGGCTTCTGCTTCCACCGCCGCTACGGTCGAATCGCACGCCCGCTTCAGGACGGACACGATGGTCGCCACCCGCCGGTAGTCGACGTCCCCGGCGGTGAAGGCAGTGTTCAGCAGAGGCAACCGGTGCCAGAGTTGCTCGCCGACCTCGATGACCGTCATCGCCACGTCCTGCGAAATTTTCAAGGCCTCCGCCACATCCGCCGTAGCCGTACGCGAGGCACTGTGCGCGCACCCGTCCTCGGATTCGAGTTCATCGGTCAACCGCGCGTCGAGTAGGTCGTACGCGTAGTGCACCCGCTGAGCGTCCAGCCGGTTGACCTCACGTCGAGTCTCGTCGAGGGCCGCAACCAGGGCGGCAGCGGACGACAGAGCTGTCGGCCCACCAGAATCCCCCGATTCGAACATGTGTTCGAGAATACTGGCTTCCCCCGGACTTGGCAAGCCCAAAACCGAAATACAGCAACACCTTTGGTGCACCTCGAATTGTCGGACCTGTGTGCATGGGAAGCAGTGCTAGACCGCCCCACCCGCGGCCCGCCAGATCGCCCTGGCCGTCCGCTCGGCCCAGTCGTCGGGAACCGCTTCTCCTGCAAGCGCTCTCGCGTACCAGGAGCCGGTGGCCATGGTCACGACCACGTCCAGATCCGCATCAGCGGGCAGGACTCCCGATGCGACTGCGCGTTCGAGAATCGAACGTATCCGGGCCCGCCTGGGCGCCACCACTCTCTCCCGGTACCGCGCTCGCACCTCGTCGTCGGTCCCGTCCTGCAGCATCGTCCCGACAAGGGACATCCGTCCCGGACGCGAGACGCCGGAGCGAAAGTCGGCGAGTTCACGGGCGAGATCCGAATATGCGTCGCCCGACGGGCCCTCGTGCGAACCGTCGGGAATCGCCGTCACCACCGCCGCGGCCAGTTCGGCCTTCGTCGCCCACCGGCGGTAGATGGCCTGACGCGTGGTGCCGGCGTCGGACGCGACCGCATGCACCGACATCCCGTCGTACCCCACCTCGGCGAGATGCCGCGCGGCGACGGCGAGGACTCGGTCGTCGATGGACGTGTCCCGAGCGCGACCGTTCTTGTTCGCCATGTTCGTAGACTATATCAATACATATCTGTACCGTTGATTCATGACACCGACACTGCACGAGTGGGCCGGCGGCGACACCGCGCTTCGGCGACTCCTCGACGCCTTTTACGACCGGCTCGAGCGGGACGATCTGCTGTCCCCCATATTCCCCGGCGGCGTGTCCGAGAATCATCGATCGCACGTCACCGACTGGTGGATCGAGGTGTTCGGCGGCCCGGCGCAGTACACGTCGCGTCACGGCGGCTACCCGACCATGCTGTCCCACCACCTGAATCTGTCGATCACGGCGCCGCAGCGTCGACGATTCGTCGAACTCATGAGCGTCGCAGCCGACGACGCCGGGCTCCCGGACGATCCCGAGTTCCGCGCCGCGCTCCTCGGCTACACCGAGTGGGGTACCCGGTTGGCGATGAGCAACTCCCAGCCCGGCGCCGAGCCGGTGTCGAACGCGCCGGTACCGAAGTGGGGTTGGGGAGTGGCGCCGCCGTACGAACCACCCGAAACTGTTAACACGATGTAACACAGGTATTACGCTGGTGTGCATGACACCGTGGCCGGAGGGTTTCAAGGAGCATCTCGTCGCCGAGCTCGACGGCTTCAGCTCCATCACGTCGCGCGCGATCGCCGACAACGGCGCTTCGCTCTTCAAAGACGGGCCCTACGGGCATCAGGCGGCCACCATGGACGCGGCGAGTGGGATGTGGCACAGGATTCGCAGCGTCGCCCATGAATTTCTGTGGCCTCGCTGATTTTTTGTTTACAGCAGGTCCGCAGGGGTTACCGTCGAGTATGGCAACCATTGCGGATCACCTCAGGAATACGCTCGACGGCCGCTGGCGCGATGTCAGGAACGAAACGCGCGAGCAACTAGGCCGCCATGAATTCGCCCCGCACTACACCCCCAACACCGCGATCGCACGCACGAAGGCGATGGAGCAGATGCGTCTGCTGGCCTCGGCGGGGGCTGCGGAGTCCGGATTCGCCAAGTCCGTAGGCGGTACGGGCGACATCGGCGCGGCGGTCACGATGATCGAGATGCTCGCGATGTCCGATCTGTCGCTGATGGTGAAGGCCGGCGTGCAGTGGGGCCTCTTCGGCGGCGCCATCGAGAACCTCGGGACCGAACGGCATCACGACGAGTTCATCAAACCGCTCATCGACCTGGACGTTCTGGGCTGTTTCGCGATGTCCGAGACCGGACACGGCAGCGACGTGCAGTCCATCGGCACGACCGCGACGTACGACCGCGAGACGCAGGAATTCGTCATCAACACCCCCGACGAGTCGTCTCGCAAGGACTACATCGGCGGCGCGGCGGAATCCGCGCAGTACGCGGCAGTCTTCGCGCAGCTCATCACGGGCGGGCCCGGCGAGGAACCGGAGAGCGCGGGCGTGCACTGCTTCGTCGTGCAGATCCGTGACGACAACTTCGGCAACGACATGCCTGGCGTCACCACCTACGACATCGGCTACAAGGGCGGTCTGCCCGGCGTCGACAACGGCCGCATCAAGTTCGACAACGTCCGCATCCCGCGGACCAACATGCTGAACAAGATCGCGGACGTCGCCGAGGACGGCACCTACTCCTCCGAGATCGACAACCCGAACCGACGCTTCTTCACGATGCTCGGCACGCTGATCCGCGGCCGCATCACCGTCGGCGGTAGTGCGGGTGCCGCGGCGCGCGTCGCGCTGACGATCGCCACCAAGTACGCGCAGCAGCGCAAGCAGTTCAGCGCACCGGGGTCGGACGACGAAGTGGTGATCATGGACTACCTCGTCCATCAGCGCCGCCTTCTTCCGTTGATCGCGAAGTCGTTCGCGCTGCAGTTCGCGCAGAACGAGCTCGTGTCGAAGATGCACGACATCCAGAGCGCCGAGGATCCCGACGCCACCGAACAGCGCGAGCTCGAGTCCCGTGCCGCCGGGCTGAAGGCGGCCAACACCTGGCACGCCACTCGCGCGATCCAGGAATCGCGTGAAGCATGCGGTGGCGCAGGCTATCTCGCGGAGAATCGGCTCATCGCACTCAAGGCTGATTCGGACGTCTTCACCACCTTCGAGGGTGACAACGTGGTGCTGACGCAGCTCGTTGCGAAGGAACTGCTGACCGCGTACGCCCACGAAGTGCGCTCGTTCGGGGCAGCGGACTGGGTCAAGTTCGCGGCCAGCACCGTCGGCGACGTGGTGAAGAAGCGCACCGCAGCGGCGCCGATCATTCAAACGCTGGTCGACAGCCGCCAGGACAACGAGGAAGAGGGCTCGCTGTTCAACCGCGGCACCCAGATCTCGATGTTCGAGGACCGCGAGGAGTACCTGATCTCCACCGCGGCAAAGCGCCTGAACGGACTGTCCAAGAAGATGAGCCAGTTCGACGCGTTCAACAGCGTGCAGGACCACATCCTCCACGCCGCCACCGCGCACGTCGATCGCATCATCCTCGAGGCGTTCGTGGCCGGCATCGAGAACTGCGAGGACGACGACGCGAAGGAGCTGCTCGGGGAGGTGTGCGACCTGTACGCCCTGTCGGTCATCGACGCGGACAAGGCGTGGTTCATGGAACACCGCTACATCTCGACCGAACGCGCCAAGGCCGTCACTCGCGGAATCAACGAGCGTTGTCGGACGCTGCGTCCTCACACGCAGACGCTGATCGACGCGTTCGGCGTTCCGGAGGCGCTGCTCGGCGCAGCCATGCTGGCCGACGACGAGCCCGAGGACGTCAAGGAGTCGGTCACGACCTGAGCGCGGCCAGCGGGTAGTAACGCACGAGTGCGCCGCCGTCGTTCGGGAACGTCGACGGCGGCGTACTCGTCTCTCCAGGACTTCAGTTGCCGGTCGGGGTGACGAGAAGAACCCGGTCGTCGGTTCCGTTGTCGGTGGTCATCAGCAGCGAGCCGTCGGCCAGTGCCGTGAGCGAGCGGACGCGTCCGTAGGCACCGTCGAGCGCGCTGGCACGCCCCGTCTCGGTGGCACCGTCGGCCGAGACGGTGACGAACTCGAGCTTGCGTTGCTGCTGGCTGGTGATCACCGCCGCGCCGTTGAGGTCACCCCACGCCGAGCCGACGGCGAAGGCGAGTCCCGGCGTCGCGAGAACCGGCGATCCCGAGCTCCAGACCGCGGGGATCGCTCCCGGGACGCGCACGGGGTCGGTCATCGGGACCGACTCGTCGTATATCAGCGGCATCCGGTCCGGCTTGTACCCGTAATTCCCGCCGGCGCGCAGAAGGTTCAGCTCGTCGTCGCGGTCGGTTCCCTGCTCCTGCGAGTAGATGCGTCCCTGTGGCGAGATCGCCAGACCCTGGACGTTGCGGTGGCCGAGAGTGAAGACCGGGCTGGCCGGGTCAGGGTTGCCCGCAGCGGGCGTTCCGTCGGCGTGGATGTGCAAGACCTTGCCTCCCAACGAGTTCGGATCCTGCGGTACGGACGGCGCCGCCGTGTCACCTGTTCCGACGTACAGCGTGCCGTCGGGGTGGGCGAGCACCCGGCATCCGCCGTGCCGCCCGATCGGACTGGTCGGAATTCCGCCGATGACCGTTCCCGCCTTGGTGAGCGTGGTCCAGTTCTCGTCGACGGTCCATCTCCGCACCTCGATCGTGTTGGGTGTTCCGCCGACACTGCCGAACGCCGGGCCCGATCCGCGCACTCCCTGGCAGGTGTACAGGGTGCGGGTCGACTCGAAGTCGGTGGCCAGGGCGATTCCCATCAGTCCCGTCTCACCGGATGCGTAGAGATCGCCGAGGTCGGCGGACACCGTCGTCACGGACCCGTCCGGGTGCTTGGCGACGAAACGGCCGGAACGCTCGCCGGTGAGGACGGTCCCGTCGGGCCCGAGCACCACGTCCCAGGGGCGAGACAACCCGCCCATCACCTCCGTCACGGTCAGCTCGGGCACCGACAGCGATGCGGGTTGGGCCGACGCCACGGGTGCCGCAGCGAGGGTGAGAGTCAGGATTCCGATACCGAACAGTGCACGCTTCACCGGTGCAACCTTCCGTCGTGGGTCGGGTGAGCTCCGACACTACGGATGGGTATTTATCCGGTTTCTCCTGGTCAAACCGCTCTGCGGGTCAGAATTCGCCGCACCGCGTCGATCACGAGGAGCGCCGACAACCCGAGAACGGCCACCGCTCCACCGATCCATGGCCCCGAGTAGTACGTCGAGACGAATCCGGGCGAACCGGGCAGCAGCGGACCGTAGCTGTCGACGCGTGTGCCGCCGCGGTACAGCAACACCGCGACGACGATTCCGAGTAACGCGGCTATCGATTCGACGAGCGCGACACGACGATTCATGCAGGGTCCTTCTTGCGTGCATCGACCAGTTCCGTCAACCGCTCGCGCAACGTCTCCTCGTCCTTCGCCCACGCCTGCACCAGTCCGCCGCCGCGCAACCGCAGGCCGACGCCGTGGCGCTTGCGCGGCACTCCGGACAGCTCACCGAGTGCGCGGGACAGCTCCCAGCGCTCGGGGTCGCCGCCGGTCTTCTCGTAGTCGGGCTCGGGGAAGACGGTGATGATCTCGTCGACGGGGACGTCCTCGGTCCCCTGCTGCAGCGTCTCGGTGGTGAGACGAACCGTCGCGTGCCGGCGAGCGGCCACGACCTGGATGTACGTGAAACCCACCAGAACCACCGCGATCACCGCCAGGCCGTACCAGTGCACGACCGGGCCGGTGAACAGTTCGACCGCCAAGGCGATCGCGCAGAAGATCGGGCCGAAGAGCAGCGTTCGCCAGCGGCCGCCCCACTCCTCGAAGAGGACTTCGCTCGTGTCCGGCTCGCTCATGTTCGGCTCGCTCATGTTCGGGCGAACCAGGGCTCGGCGGACGGACGGTACGACAGAACCGAGGCCACGAGAAGGAGTACCGCGGCCAGCAGGCCGAGGATGGGAACCACGATCAGACCGATCAGAGTGGCTCCGATCAACAGGAGGGCGAAGACCATCGACAGGGCGGCAAGCGCACGCCGAAACTTGATGTGACCGCGTCCGACCCGTCCGGTCATGAACCCGACTGCGACACCGACAGCGACGACCAGCGCACCGACGGCTCGGAACAGGGTGATGTACCCGTCGGCGTCGGTGGCACTGAGTCCGGCGGACGTCACGGACTGCCGAACGGTGTCGGCGGAGATGGTCAAGGACAGAAGACCCAGAAGCAGAAGGACCACCGCGGCTGCGGTCCAGGACCAGAACGCAATGGTCACCACGCGGGGTCGGGATACCGGGTTCACGCTCGAATCGGTCACGTCGACATCTTGCCCGGCCGTGCGGAGCCGACCAACTGTGGACCCGACGGAGCTGTCAGCTCAGGACAGCGGGAAGTATGACCACGGCCGCTGTGAGCACGCCCAGAAGGACGATCACCAAGATGAGCGCGACCTCGAGACGAGTGTTGCGTTGCGGCTTGTGTTGAACCTGCACGCTGCCCCCTGAAGCAGAAACTATGTGACTGCAATCACGGTACACCGCTGTGTGATCTAGGCCGCAGCGAGCCCGGAGGCGACGATCATCACGGTCACCGCGACGGCGACCAGAAGTCCGAGAAGTGCCCAGATGGATCCCGCCGACTTCTCGCGAGGTGGAGTTTTCTGCGTCATCGACGCAGCATAACCGTCACTTATGTAACACAGGTCACATTTTGGGACGTGTCGCGACGAAGTACTGCGTCGATTCCTTCCGATGCATCAGCACGATCGCACCGGCTGCGAGGACGGCCTGCAGAATTCCGCTCACACTCGTGAGAATCGAAACGGCCCCGCCGGACGCCGTCAGAGCGAAAAGCGACGGAATCGACGTGACGACGATGATCGCGCCGAAGAACGTCAAGACGGCACGGGCCCACATCTTTCCGGCGCGCATCTTGGTCACCACGAGCCAGAACAGGGCCGCCATGGCGATACCGAACACGGCAGCCACTGCAATGCCCGCGGTGAGAACGGAATCGACCGTCTCGGCGGACACCGTCACCGAAGGGTCCTGCGCCTTGACCTGTTCGAGGAGCTGCTGGACGTACGCGTCCCGGTCGGTGAACACCGAGTACATGCCCAGAACCAGGCCGAACAGACCCAGCACGACGACGCCGAACCACAGGTGTCGAGCCGTCTCGACATCCACCGGGGCCGTGTACTTCTCGAACTCGTTCGGTCCGGGCATCGCGCTCGGCGGTAGCCCCTCCGGGTGCCAGTTCCAGTTCGGATCGGTCACAGCCAGCCCGCCACTTCGGTTGCCCAGTAGGTCAATACGATGTCCGCGCCCGCGCGTCTGATGCCGACCAGCGATTCCAGGACCGCCGCGTCACGATCGATCCACCCGTTCTGCGCGGCAGCGGTGATCATCGCGTACTCACCGGAGATCTGGTACGCCGCAACGGGAACGGGAGAGACGTTCGCGACGTCACGCAGAATGTCGAGGTACGACATCGCCGGCTTCACCATCACCATGTCCGCGCCTTCGGCCAGGTCCAGTTCCAACTCGCGGACCGCCTCGCGCCGATTGGCCGAATCCTGTTGGTAGGTGCGCCGATCACCCTTCAGCGACGATCCGACCGCCTCGCGGAACGGGCCATAGAAGGCCGACGCGTACTTCGCGGTGTAGGCGAGTTGGCCGACGTCGGCGAACCCGGCGGTGTCGAGACCCGCACGGATCGCGGCTATCTGACCGTCCATCATTCCGCTCGGGCCCAGCAGGTGCGCGCCGGACTCGGCCTGCGCCACCGCCATGTCGACGTAGCGAACGAGCGTCGCATCGTTGTCGACGGTGCCGTCGGGCGCCAACACACCGCAGTGGCCGTGATCGGTGAACTCGTCGAGGCACGTGTCGGCCATGATGACGGTGTCGTCACCGAAATCGTCTCGCAGGCGGCGTAATCCGCGGTTCAGGATGCCGTCCGGGTCGCTCGCGAGCGAGCCCTGACCGTCCTTGTCCTCCGGCTTCGGGACACCGAACAGCATGACGCCGCCGACACCCGCCGTGACTGCCTGCTCGACGGCCGAGCTGAGCGAATCCAGCGTGTGCTGAACGACCCCCGGCATCGACGTGATCGGCCGCTCCTCGGTGATCCCGTCCGCGACGAACATGGGCAACACCAGGTGGCGTGGCTGCAGCGAGGTTTCGGCAACCAGGCGGCGCATGGCCGGGTTGCGGCGGAGACGGCGTGGTCGGTCGGTGGGAAAGATGAGAACCTCGCTCCGTTCGGGCTGTGTCAGCGCCTAGCGCCTACGACTCTTCTTCCGCGGCGGGGGAAGTGCTCCCTCGGCCCGCAGACGCGCTGCGTGCTCGGCAAGCGCTTCGACCAGCGGGCCGACCTGAGCCGTCTCCGGCTGCACGTCGACGCGGAGGCCGAACTCGACGGCCGTCTCGGCCGTCTTCGGGCCGATGCACGCAACCAGGGTGCGGGCGTGCGGCTTTCCGGCGATGCCGACCAGGTTGCGGACCGTCGAACTCGAGGTGAAGCAGACGGCGTCGAATCCACCGGTCTTGATCATCTCGCGCGTCTCGGCGGCCGGCGGTGCGGCGCGCACGGTGCGGTAGGCGGTGACGTCGTCGATCTCCCACCCACGCTCGCGCAGGCCCTCGGCCAGGGTTTCGGTCGCAATGTCGGCGCGAGGCAACAGAACTCGGTTGACCGGGTCGAACACCTCGTCGTACGGCGGGAAGTCCTCGAGCAGTCCGAGCGAGCTCTGCTCACCGGCGGGAACCAGTTCGGGGTTGATGCCGAACGAGCGCACCTTGTCCGCGGTCGCTTCACCGACGCAGGCGATCTTCACGCCCGAGAACGCGCGGGCGTCGAGCCCGAACTCCTCGAACTTCTCCCACACCGCACGCACCGCGTTGGTGGAGGTGAAGACGACCCACTGGTAGCGGCCGTCGACGAGTCCCTTGACGGACCGTTCCATCTGAGCCGGGCTGCGCGGCGGCTCGACGGCGATGGTCGGCACCTCGATGGGGATGGCGCCGTGAGTGACCAGACGCTCGCTCATCTCACCGGCCTGATCCTTGGTGCGCGGAACCAGCACGGTCCAGCCGTACAGGGCGCGCGATTCCCACCAGGACATCTTCGATCGCTGCGACACGACCTTGCCGACGGTGACCACGAGCGACCCGACGAGGTCCGCTCCGGCGTCGTTGAGAGTGGCCAACGTGGCTTCGACGGTGCGCTGCTGACGCGTGGTTCCGCGGACCGTGATGGCCGCGGGCGTCTGCGGTGCGAGGCCGTGTTCGACGAGGGCACTGGCGGTTTCGGCCAGATGACCCGCGGTGGCGTGCAGCACCAGCGGTCCCGGTGCCGCGGCCAGGGCGGCCCAGTCGACGACGCCTCGCACGTCCGCTTCGGTGTGCTCGGAGCCGAGCGCCATACCGGCGTAGCTCGGCACGGCCGAGCCTGCGGTCAGGCCCGGAAGCACCTCGAACTGAATCTGTGTCCGCGCGACCGCGGTGACCTCGGCGATGACCGAGTCGGTGGTGAGCGGATCGCCCGAGACCAGCCGGACCACGTCGTGGCCGTTCTTCGCCTCCGCGACAAGCGTTTTCGCGACCTCGGCGGGCTCGCCCAATGCGGGACGTACCTCGACTCCGTTGTCGCCGGTCTCGCTGTCACGCGGGTGATCGATGCCGACGAGTGCGATAACGCCCTTGTCGACATCGGGGTCGGTGAAGGCGAGTTCGGCCGACCCGAGTGCGTCACGGGCACGCACGGTGAGCAGCGCGGGGTCACCGGGACCGGAACCGACGAACAGGATCCGTCCCGGGGTGTTCTTGCGGACTCGGGTCATTACTTGTTCTCCAGTGCACTCTTGTTGCGGAATTTGAGTTCTATGGGGGTGGCCGGGCCCCGCTTCGGGATCAACCGTCCCGTGGCGATGCGGTCGGTGCTGCCGGGTCTCGGCGCGACCGGGCGCCGCAAGCGTCGGCCCGGTGCTGGCGTCGGCCATGCTTTGTTCTCACGCATCGGTCGATTCGCCTTTCGAGTTGGGTTCGGCGGGAAGGCCGGAGGCCGGCCGGGGTTCGGCGGGAAGGCCGGAGGCCGGCCGGGGTTCGGCGGGAAGGCCGGAGGCCGGCCGGGGTTCACTGACGTCGACCAGCGCACGGGCGCCGAGGTCGAGGAGTTCGCGGGCCACGGCGCGGCCCAATGCTTCTGCGTCGGATGGCTTTCCGACCGTCGACGCGCGGATCGTGTCGGATCCGTCGATCGCCGCGGCAACGCCGCGCACGGACAGTTCGTCGAAGATGCGTCCGTCTTCGTCGATGGATTCGACGACCTCCGCGATGGCTCCCACCGGCGCGGTGCATCCGGCTTCGAGTTCGGCGAGCAGAGCCCGCTCGGCGACGACGGCGACGCGAGAGTGCTCGTCGTCGAGCGTCGCGATCACCGCGGCGAGATCGGTGTCGTCGCTGCGGCATTCGACGGCGAGGGCGCCCTGCGCGGGTGCCGGGAGGAACTGCACGGGTTCGAGGGCCTCGGTGACGGCGTCGAGCCGGCCGATGCGCGCGAGGCCCGCCCGTGCGACGACGACGGCGTCGAGCTCACCGCTCGCCACCTTGCCGATGCGGGTGTCGAGGTTGCCGCGCAGCGGCCGGACGTCGAGACCGAGTCCGAGAGCACGCAACTGGGCCACGCGGCGAGGCGCGGAGGTTCCCACGGTGGACCCGGCCGGGAGTTCGCCGAGTACGAGGCCGTCACGAGCGACGAGCGCGTCTCGCGCATCCTCACGAGGCGGGATGGCGGCCACGACGAAACGCGGGTCGACGGCCGTCGGCAGATCCTTGTACGAGTGCACGGCAACGTCGATGGTGCTGTCGGCCAGCGCATCTCGCAGCGCCGCGGTGAACACACCGACACCGATCTCCTGAACCGGGGCAATCGACTTGTCGCCGGCGGTGGTCACGACGACCAACTCGGTGGTGAGACCGGCCGCGGTCAGCGCCGAGCGAACCGTCTCGGCCTGAGTTCGGGCGAGAAGGCTTCCGCGCGTGCCGATTCGAACGACGCGGCCGTCGAGGGCGCTACCGGGGGCAGCGGTGGCGGTGGAGGTCATTCGTCCGACCCTCCCTGTCCGTCCACGGTGAAATCGTCGACCAGAATTTCCATGGGCGACGCCACGGCCTGAACGGTGTCGGGCGAGAGCTCGAAGAGTTCGCGCAGCGCCTCGGCGTAGGAGTCGCCGCCGGGGGTGGAGGCGAGTTGCTTCACCCGCACGGTGGGCGCGTGCAACAGCTTGTCGACGACGCGGCGCACGGTGCGGGCGACCTCGTCGCGCTGCGGGTCGTCGAGGCCGGGCAGCCGCGACTCGAGACGCATGAGTTCGGCTTCGACCACCTCGGCGGCGCGCTGGCGCAGTGCGGTGACGGTGGGCGTGACCTCGGCAAGACGCTGACCGGACAGGTAGGCGGAGAGCTCGGTGGCGACGATCTCGCGCGCGGCGCGCTCGTCGGAGGCAGCGGCGCCGGCTGCGGGATCGCGCTGCAGCGTCTCCATGTCCCAGACGGTGACGCCCGGCAGTCCGGAGACGGCGTGCTCGACGTCGCGCGGCAATCCGAGGTCGCAGATCACGAGCGGGCGGTCGCCGGTGTTGCGGCGAGCGAGCGCGCGATGCACGTCGGCGATGGTGACGACCGCTCCGACCGCGCCGGTACAGGTGACGAGGATGTCCGCGTCGGCCAGCGCGTCACCGAGCTCGTCGAACGGACGCGACTCGGCCACCACACTGCCGTCGGCGACGGACGCCGCCAGCTGCTGCGCGCGGGCTGCGGTGCGGTTGACGACCACGACGCGGCCGACGCCGGAGCGGATCAGATGCGCGACGGACAGGCCGCCCATCGAACCGGCGCCCAGTACCACCGCGGTCTTGCCGGCGAGTCCGCCGACCACGTCCGACGCACGATCGAGCGCGACGGACACCACGGATGCGCCCGCGGAGTCGATTCCGGTCTCGGCGTGCACCTTCTTGCCGATGCGCAGCGCCTGCTGCGCGAGTTCGTGAACGACGCGCCCGGAGGCCTGCTGCGCGTCCGATGCGGCGTAGGCGGCGCGAATCTGGCCGAGAATCTGCTGCTCGCCGATGACCATGGAATCGAGCCCGCTCGCGACCGCGAACAGGTGCTCGGCCGCCGCCTCGCTGTACCGGACGTACGCGTGCTTGGTCAGCTCACCGAGCTCGAGGCCCGAATGCGTGGACAGCAGGGCACCGAGATCGGTCAGTGCGCCGTGGAACGCGTCGACGACGGCGTAGATCTCCACACGGTTGCACGTGGAGACGATCATCACCTCCGACACGTGGCTGCTCGCCATGACCTTGTCGGTCAGCTTCGGCCGCTCGGTGTCGCTGATCGCGACACGTTCGAGCACCGAGACGGGTGCGCTTCGATGCGAAATCCCGAGGAGAAGGACGCTCACGGTGCAATCACCGATCCGTTTCTACTGATTGACACTGACTGCGGTGCACAGGCCGCTCGGCCGAGGCGAGGGCTGCGGTCACCGACAAGTCCGTTGCGCACGCTGTTGAACGAGAGGACCTGTAGTTCGAGGGCGAGATCGATGTTCTTCACCTCGACGTGCGGCGGCGCGTGCACGTCGCCCTGCGCGAAGCTGAGAATGGATCGAACTCCACCCTTGATGAGTTCGTCGGCGACAGCTTGCGCGGATGTGTCGGGTGTGGCGATGACGCCCACAGAGGCGTCGAGCTCACGGCAGCCGGCGACGAGTTCGGAGACCGGTCGCACGACGAGACGGTCGACGACGGTCCCGATCCGGGAGACGTCGCTGTCGAACAGTCCGACGGTGGTGAAACCGAGGCGGTCGAGCCGGTAGCTGGCCAGAGCCGAGCCGAGGTAGCCGAGTCCGACGAGAACCAGGCGGTGACCGACGTCCAGTCCGAGAGTGGCTTCGATGCGCGTCCGGACGAACCGAACGTCGTAGCCGACACCGCGGACGCCGGTGGGTCCGAGGAACGACAGATCTTTGCGAAGTGTGGCCGAACCGACACCTGCGGCGGAGGCGAGTGCTTCACTGGAGACAGTGGTCACGCCGTCGTCGTCGAGCGAACCCAGGACCCGGAGGTAGGTCGCGAGTCGGGAGACCGTAGCCTGTGGGATGGGCCGAGTGCGAGAGCGCAGGTTACCCACCGGTACGCGCTGCTCTTCGCTCACGTCGGGTCCCCTCGGTCATCGCGGCTGGTCCGTGGATTGATTGACACCACGTTAACTGCTCGTACAGCGATGAACAAAGTCGCTCAGCCGTGCTGTAGGATGCGCCGGCCTCGGTCAATTTTTCCCCAGATCTCGACGTAGACGCTCTTCGTCGACGTCCCAGTAGCTGTGCTCGGCTCCGTCGAGCAGCACCACGGGCAGCCGGTCACCGAACTCCGCACGCAACTCCGGATCGGTCGTCGCCGCCTCGTCCACATCGATCACGGTCACCGTCGACCCGAAGTCCGCGAGAATCGCATCCAGCTGCGACTTCACCGCGACGCACGACGCGCATCCCGCACGGGTCAACAAGGTCACGCGGTGCTCCGTTGCACCAGCGTCTGTTGCTGTCATCACTCGATGATGCACCCGCAGGTGTACCTGCGACGATGTCCTGAGTCCGAGGTCACTCGAGGGGTTCGGGCCGACGGGTTCGGACTAGGGTGGCCGGTGACGAGAACGAGCTGAGTCAACGCTGGAGACATGGGAGGTGCGGGTGAGCGAGACCGGGGAGTCCGAGAAGCGACGACGGCGAATTCGCAATCCGCTCGGACCCACCGCTGCGCAGATCAGGGCCAGCCTGGCCGGCGAGGCGAGCGCCGACGCCGCCATCGCGATCCAGCAGGGTGATCCGGATCCGGTCGAGGAATCGTCCGTTCCCCTCGATCTCACCGCGGCTGCCTTCTTCGACGTCGACAACACCATGGTGCAGGGTGCCTCGATCATCCACTTCGCTCGCGGCCTGGCCTCCCGCAAATACATCACCACTCGCGACATCAGTGAATTCGCTTGGCAGCAGGTCAAATTCAGAGTAAGCGGCAAGGAGAACCTCGGCGACGTCGCGAGCGGCCGCGAGAAAGCTCTGTCGTTCGTCGCCGGTCGCTCCACAGCCGAACTCGCCCGGCTCGGCGAGGAGATCTACGACGAACTGATCGCCGACAAGATCTGGGCCGGCACCCGCGCCCTCGCGCAGATGCATCTCGATGCGGGACAGCAGGTCTGGCTCGTCACGGCGACGCCGGTCGAGTTGGCCTCCATCATCGCCAAACGGCTCGGTCTCACGGGCGCCCTCGGCACTGTCGCCGAGAGCAAGGACGGGGTGTTCACCGGTCGCCTCGTCGGCGACATCCTGCACGGCCTCGGCAAGGCACACGCCGTCCGCACGCTGGCGGTGCGCGAAGGGCTCGATCTGCGTCGATGCACGGCGTATTCGGACTCGCACAACGACGTTCCGATGCTCTCGCTCGTCGGCACCGCGGTTGCGGTCAACCCCGACGCCGACCTCCGCGAACTCGCAAAGAACCGGGGCTGGGAGATCAGAGACTTCCGCACCGGTCGCAAGGCAGCCAAGATCGGGGTGCCCACCGCGCTCGCTCTCGGCGCGGCCGGCGGCGGGCTGGCTGCAGTGCTGGGCCGCCGAAAAAGCTGAAAGCCTTAACCCAAGAACACGTTTCGACGGCGGGCGAGCAGTCTGTACAGCGTCTGCTGGATTGTTTCCCGCACGTGGTCCGTGACCTCGAACAGTTCCATCGGATCGTCCGCAGCCGACGCGTCGTAGCTGTCGGTGGCGATCGGCTCACCGAACTCGATGTACCACTTCGACGGCAACGGCACGGCGCCGAGAAGCCCGAACGCCGGGAACAGCGGAGTGATCGGCAGGTAGGGCAACCCGAGAATGCGTGCCAGCGTGGTCATGTCGCCGATCTTCGGATAGATCTCCTCGGATCCGACGATCGAGCACGGAATGATCGGCTTCTGCGTGCGCAGGGCAGCCGACACGAAGCCGCCGCGGCCGAACCTCTGCAGCTTGTAGCGCTCGCTGAACGGTTTGCCGATTCCCTTGAACCCTTCCGGGAACACCGCCACCAGTTCCTCGTCTCGCAACAGTCGCTCGGCGTCGGGCTGGCAGGCGAGGGTGTGCCCGGCGCGGCGCGCGATCGAGCCGGACAGCGGGAGCTCGAACACGAGGTCGGCGGCCAACATGCGCAGCGGGCGATGCGCCGGATGGTGATCGTGCACGGCCACCGACGCCATCAGTCCGTCGATGGGAACGACGCCGGCGTGGTTGGAGACGACCAGGGCGCCCCCGACGGCGGGAATGTTCTCGATGCCGCGTACTTCGACGCGGAACCACTTGTCGAACAGCGGCCGTAGGAGGGGCAGCCACACGTTGTCGGCGAAGTGCTCGTCGTACCCGAACGCATCCACTTCGTAGTCACCGGCGAGCCGCTTCCGGACGAAGTCGGCGGTACCTGCGACGCCGTCGATCAGAGTGCGTCGCACGGCATCGACGGCCGACTCCGATCCCGGGGCGGGGGCAACCACGGAACCGTTGGTAGGAACGCCCGCGATCTCGGGCGTCGGGTCGGATTCGAGAATCGTCGACGGATGCCGCTCGCGACCGTCGCTCCGTTCCCCGCTCGTCTGATCGAGCCGTCGAGAGCTGAAATTACCGCGCAGGGGAATGACTTTCGCCATGTCTCTCACCTCCCCCTCTGATGGTCGCCGGCCACACCCACGAGTGCCGGCGGCGAGTGCACTTCTCCTCCGAGCAAGCCTGTCACCCGGGCCTCGACGGCGTCCAGCCATTCCGACTTGATCACAGGAGACAGTCCCGCTCCGCGCACGAAATCGTCCAGAGCCTGCATGGTGGTCCAGCGGGGCACAAAACCGAGATCCTTCTTCATGCGCGTGGTGTCCAGACCGCAACCGAAATTGAAGTAGTCGAGTTGCTCCGTGGTGAGGCCGCGCAGCACCGAGCCCATCACCGATCGTCCGGCAGTCCGAAAGAGGGGGAACGGGATCGGGACCTCCACGCGGCCGGCGCGGCGAATTGCCTGCGACAGCATGACGATTCCGTCGGCGGCGATGTTGTAGGTGCCGGGCCCACCGCTCAGCGTCGCGCGCTCGAGCGCGGCGAGAGCGTCTTCCTCGTGCAGCAGTTGCATCCGTGCGTCCCGGCCGATGATCGACGGAATGAACGGCGACGTCAGATACCGGGAGACGGTGCCGTTGAGGCGGGGGCCGATCATGGGCGCGTTCCGCAGGATCGACACGGCGATGTCCGGCCGGCGGCGGCCGAGACCGCGTGCGTATCCCTCGGTTTCGATGGTGTCGCGCGCGAAACCGCCCTGCGGACGCACCTTGGCTCCCGTGTCCTCGGTGAACTGCGCCGGGTCCTTGGCGCTCGATCCGTACACCGCGGTGGACGACCTGAGCACCAGCTTCTGCACGCTGGGCGCCTTCTGACACACGGCGAACAGCTGCATTGCGCCGAGCACGTTCATGTCTTTCATGACCGTGCGTCCGCCGCCGGTGGGCGGCCGCGAGATCAGCGCTGCGTGCACGACGGTGTCGACTCCGGCGTTGCGAATGACCTTGCCGATCAACGGATTTCGGATATCCGCCCGGACGAACTCGGCGCGGCCCATCCGCCGGATCATGTCCTTGGAGGGAGCGACGGCATCGACGGCGATGACGCGATCGATCGCGGGATTCTGCGCGAGACGGCTGGTGAGGTATCCGCCGAGGAACCGCGAGGCGCCCGTGATCAGAACCACCCGAGGAGTCGGTGCGCCTCGATCGTCAGCAGCCACTGCGTTGCCCCCCAACGGTGTCGTTGCTCGGGCCCGAAACTGGTCGGGCGATGATCGACTCGTGTAGCCCCAAGAATGGCACGACTTCCCGGGTTGTGCCCATGAACAGACATTCGGTCATGCACTTGGTGAACAGCCACGAGTCCGTTTTTTCGATTCTCGAACGACACGATTGTAGACCTCGTCGCGAGCACCGACGACACAAAAATGCCCGCCACCTGCGACAGGCGACGGGCATCCGCGTGATGAAACTATTTGCCGAGTTTCCTACGCTGCACGCGTGTCCTGCGAAGCAACTTGCGGTGCTTCTTCTTCGACATGCGCTTGCGACGCTTCTTGATCACTGAACCCATAGCGGGTGACCCTCACGTTCTTTCTTCGTTGCTCGGTGTGAAAACGAACAGCTGACAACAGGACAGGTACCGATGCACGCGTCGGCGCCGATGGGGCGCCGCAGCCGCGACGAACCGTCATACTACCGCCGGACACCGTCCACACCGAAACTCGCCCCCGTTCCCGCTGCTGGGCAGTCGGGATCGGGCGCGAGAGGACGAAAGCGCGACCGGGCAGGTCAGCCCGCGTCGAAGTACGACGTCTCCAGGTAGTCGTGTACCGCCTTGGCGTGCACTCGGAACGACCTGCCGACTCGTACAGCCGGCAACTCGCCACCGTGTACCAAGCGGTACACGGTCATCTTGGACACCCTCATCAGCGTCGCCACTTCGGCGACCGTGAGGAACTGCGTTCCGGCAACCGCCGGTTGACCGTCGGGGGACGAACCCTTCGACGGCTTGTTGATATTGGACGCCATCTATTCACTTACCTCCGGCACGTCCGCGCAGCAGGCTTCCCCTCCTGCTGAACAGACACGCACGTGCTGGGGAGAGCTTAGCGGGACTTGTGGGGTTTCTGCGACACATGTGGACTATCGGGTTTTTATTCGTGTGCCCGGCCGAGGTCCACCGAACGCTGCTTCGCGGCATCCAACGCATCCAAAAATGCAGCTCGGAGTCCGTTTCTCTCCAATTCGGAGACCGCAGCTGCAGTGGTTCCGCCGGGCGAAGTCACCGCCGCGCGAAGCTCCGTGGGGGTCTCACCGGACCGATCCAGCATCGCCGCGGCGCCCGTCATCGTCTGATTGACGAGTTCGGTGGCGGTTGCGCGCGTCAGTCCGAGGCCCACCGCGGCGTCGATCATCGCCTCCGCGACCAGGAAGAAGTAGGCCGGTCCGGACCCCGAGACGGCCGTGACGGCGTCGATCTGGCTTTCCGGCACCTCGGCCACCCTGCCGACCGTTCCGAGGATCTTGCGGACCACCTCGAGATGCTCGGGCCGAGCGTGGCGACCGGGCGACATGACGCTCATCGCTTCACCGACGAGCATCGGTGTGTTCGGCATCACGCGAATCACGGCCATGCCGGCGGGCAATTTCGGCTCGAATCGGCTCGTCGGAATGCCGGCGGCCAACGACACGATGATCTGCTCCTGCTCGCCGTCGATCTCACCGGCAGCAATTTGCGTCACCACGGCGTCGACGTCGCCGGGCTTCACGGCCACCACGATGACGTCGGCGCCCTCGACGGAGTCGGCGATGGACCGCGTAGCAACACCGAACTCTTTGCCGATCTCCGCCGCGCGCGACTCCGACTTCTCCGCGACCACCAGGTCCTTCGGAGCAAAGCCTGCTTCCACCAGTCCCGCGATCAGCGCCTCGCCGATCCGGCCGCCACCGATCACTGCAATCCTCGTCATGGCGGCAAGCGTGCCATGTCGAGATGAAGTGCTAGCCGAAGGGGACCATCGCGAGCTGGCGACTCTGCACCACTACCGCGCCGGTGGAGTCGACGACCGTGTGGTCCTCCTCGAACCACGTCTCGCCGATGACCGAGCTCGACGCGACCACTCGCAGCCAGCCGGGCGCGGGGCGTCGCCTCAGATACGTGGTGAGCTGCACGGTCGGCGCCCACCCGAACATCCCGCGGTTCATCGTGGCGGGCGGAGAGATGTCACCGGTCATGATCGCGAACAGTGCCGCCGTGGTGGGGTCGGCCTCGTCGGCCGGCTTCGGACGCACCCACAACCTGATCTCCGACTCCCCCGTCGACCCGGTCAGAAAGTGCGCCGACGACGGATCGATCCGCATGTCGCACCCGGTGGCCACGTGCACGATCTCCGACATGGGATGCCCGGTGTCGATGGCCTGCGCATCCGCGGAAGGCTCCGCCGGCATCGACAGCGACCCCAGCGTGTGCCGGGGAGCCGCCGAGTCCGGAACACCAAGCGTCACAACCGCTCTCACGGCAGCTCGGCCATTCTGCGACAGCTCGACGTCGACGTGGGATACCCGACGGCCCTGCTTCCGGACCACGGTGTGAAGGGTGACCGGCCCCGGGTCGGGCGCGTTCAGATAGTTCGCGCCGACCGCCAGCGGCACCGTGTCGTCGGCACCGAGTCGCGTCATCGCGGCGGCGCCGCACAGGGCCATCATCACCCCGCCGTGCACCTTCGGACCGATGGTCCAGGTGTCGGCGATCGCCGCGTCGAAGGTGTCGTCGTCGCGCTGGGTGAGCGTCGTCAAATCCTTGAAGGGCGAGTTCATGCGAGGTGCTTCCGTCCGAATTCCAGGGCACGTGACAACATCGCCGCCCGCTCCGGTTTGGTGCGTGCGTTCTGCGTGTTGATCTCCACGGCCGCGCGGCCGTCGAAGCCCTTCTTCATCAGCGCCGCACACACCTCCGCCACGGGGACGGTTCCGTCGCCGGGAATCAGATGCTCGTCCACCGACGCTCCGCGCCCGTCCGCCAAATGGAGGTGAGTCAGACCGTCGCCCATCCTCTCGGCCATCTCCATCGCATCGGACCCCGCAGTCGCGACGTGGGAGAAATCGAGCGTGTAGTGCCGGTGACCGACGTCGGTGGGGTCGTACGTCGGCTGGAATGCCGTCACCGACGGACCGGGTCCGCCGCGCTTACCCAACCGGCGCGCCGAGCCTTCCTTCGCGCCGAACAGACGGTCCGCTCGCATGGGAAACATGTTCTCCACGGCCACCACCACGTCCGAGCGGTCCTCGAGCCCGGCGATCTGATCGGCGAAACCGTCGGCGTACTTGCGTTGCCACCGGAACGGCGGGTGGACCACGACTGTTTGGGTGTCGAGATCCTGTGCGGCCTGCACCGACCGAGCCAGCTTGGCGACGGGATCCGCTCCCCAGATTCGCTGCGTGATCAGCAGGCAGGGGGCGTGCAGCGACACCACCGGCATCGAGTACTTGCGGCTCAGCGCGGCAACGGCGGCGACGTCCTGGCTGACTGCGTCGGCCCACACCATGATCTCGACACCGTCGTACCCCAGGTCGGCGGCGAATCGGAACGCCGATTCCGTGGTCTGCGGATAGACGGATGCCGTGGAGAGGCCTATGGGTATCCGGACGCTCAAGTGGTGCTCAGGATGAACGCCAACGGTCCGAGCGTCACGAAACCACCGACCAGCACGGCAAGCAGGATGCTGACGATGTCGTCGGTCCTACGCAGTACGCGGACCACCGCCACGAGCCCCACGATGACGAAGAAGGCCAACACCAGCGCGACCCACGGGAGGACGTCCCACAGGCGTTCGAAGCCCTTGAACAGAGCCGCACCCATGACGATGGCAACCAGGCCTTGGCCGACGATTCCGGCCCACTGGCGCAGGGGGCTGCGCTTGCCGGTGGGGGCGGGGTCTTTCTCCTCGAGATCGCCGGCCTCGGACTCTTTCGCCTCGGGTTGCTCGGCCTCGGGTTCGTCGGTGTCGGGCGCTTCGGTCTTGGGTTCGGTCTTCGTCTCGGTTGTGGGCGGGGCGTCGACCACCGCGTGGGCGTCGGTGTCCGGGGCGTCGTCGATCACGGGGGCTGCGGGTGTCGGGGCTGGCTTCCGAGCCGGCTTCTCAGGGCGCAGCTTGGGGATGAGTGCCGTCTCCGCGGCGTCCGACTCCACGGCGCCCGACTCCACAGCCGTGTCCTCGTCGGGCTCGACCTCGGCCATCGCGAAGGTCCGAGTGGTGTCCATCGTCGACTTGGACGGTCGGTCCGGAATCTCGCCCTCGGTCGGCCAGACGGGAGCTTTGACCGGGGCCTTGGTGGGGGCTGGGGCCTTGGTGGCATGGGCCTTCGCGGCAGGGGCCTTCGGTGGTGCGGGGCGGACGGGCTCGGGGCGCTTGACCTCGGGACGCGGGGGTTCGGGGCGTGCGGGTTCGGGCCGGACGGGTTCGGGTCGTGCGGGTTCCGCAGGTGCAGCCTCGGCTTCCGGCTCGTCCTGCACCACGGGAATCTCACCGGTCAGTTCGGCGACCGAAATGCCGCCCGCCATTCCGCGCCGACGGCGCCCACCTGTGCTGACGCGCTGGCCGTTGCGGGCCAGAAGCTCGGCCACGGACACCTGTTGGCCGTCGGCAGGTTCGTCAGTCATCGCAGTTCCACCGTCTCTCCGAAAGTCTCCGTATCGAGTTGGCGAAGAATCAAGCCTTCCCGAAGGGCCCACGGGCAAATCTCCAAAGAATCGACCGACAGCGCACGCATGCCTGCCTCGGCCACCAGCGCGCCGGCGACGAGTTGCCGCGATCGATCCGTACTCACGCCTTCCAATTCTGCACGGTCCGCCGCGGTCATTCGAGAGATGAACGCGATGACCTGGCGAAGACCGTCGGACGTGAGGGTCCTCTTGACGCGTGGACCAGCGGCGGACGGCGCCGCACCGGTCAGGCGGGCCAGTGATCGAAACGTCTTGGATGTGCCGACGACCCGGTCCGGCGCCCCCGGTTCGCGCAGCTTCTTCGCGGGTTCGACGAGTTCCGCGTCGAGCCAGTCCCGCAGGACGGCGACCCGTCGCTTGCTGGGCGGGTCCTCGTCGAGCCAGTCCCGCGTCATGCGGCCGGCGCCGAGTGGAAGCGAGATGGCCATGTCGGGGTTCTCGTCGACCCCGGTGCTCAGCTCCAGCGACCCGCCGCCGATGTCGAGGTTCAGGATCCGTCCGGCACTCCAGCCGTACCAACGACGGACGGCCAGGAACGTCAGCCTTGCTTCGTCGTCGCCTTCGAGAACCTGCAGGCTGACCCCGGTCTCCTTGCGGACGCGGCCCAAGACAGCGTCGGAGTTCTTGGCGTCGCGGACAGCGGAGGTGGCGAACGCCATCAGCTCGCCGCAGCCCGACGACTTGGCGATCGAGGCGAAGTCGGCGACCGTGCGCACCAGCCGATCGGCGCCCTGTCCGGTGATGTCACCCGAATCGTCGGTGTTCTCGGCCAGGCGAAGCGCAGCCTTGGTGGAGCTCATGGGAGTGGGATGGCCGCCGCGATGAGCGTCGACCACCAACAAATGAACCGTGTTGCTTCCGACGTCGAGAACACCTAATCGCACACGCACACGGTACTGGGTCTACGGTCGAGCACTGTGACACCTGGTACGTCTGCGGCCCCAGAGGTCGACATGGACTTTCCGCGCGAGTGGGTCGAATTCACCGATCCGAACAATCCGGAACACGTCATCAAAGCGGACTTCACGTGGCTTCTGTCGCGGTGGACGTGTGTGTTCGGTACCCCCGCCTGTCAGGGAACGGTCGCCGATCGTCCCGACGACGGGTGCTGCTCGCACGGTGCCTTTCTCTCCGATGACGAAGACCTGCAGAAGCTCGAGAAGTCCGTGAAGATGCTCCGGGCCGACGAATGGCAGTTCATGGAGAAAGGGCTCGGCAAGAAGGGCTTCGTCGAAGCCGACGAGCTCGACGACGAGCAAGCGCTACGCACCCGAAAGCACAAGGGCGCCTGCATCTTCCTCAATCGTCCCGGCTTCGCCGGCGGCATCGGATGCGCTCTGCACAAAATGGCGCTGCGCAAGGGAATCGAGCCGCTCGAGGTCAAGCCCGACGTGTGCTGGCAGCTACCGGTACGGCGCACGCAGGAGTGGAAGACGCGCCCCGACGGGGTGCAGATACTCGAAACCGTCATCGCCGAATACGACCGACGCGGCTGGGGTGAGGGCGGCGCCGACCTGAACTGGTACTGCTCGGGCTCCCCCGACGCCCACGTCGGCACCCGCCCGGTGTGGCAGTCGTACGGTCCCGAACTCACCGAACTGCTGGGCAAGGACGTGTACGCCGAACTCGCCGCCCTGTGCCGTCGCCGCGCCGGATTGGGCCTGATCGCCGTGCACCCCGCGACGCGGGAGGCGGAGCGGCTGGGAAAGGTCACCGGGCAGGGGACGTCGCACACGGATTTGGGGAGTTGATTTTCGGGGCTCAGCCCTCCAGCTTGTAACCCAACCCGCGCACGGTGACCAGGTGCGCCGGCTTGGCCGGGTCCTTCTCGATCTTCGAGCGCAGACGCTTCACGTGCACGTCGAGCGTCTTGGTGTCGCCGACGTAGTCCGCGCCCCACACCCGGTCGATCAACTGGCCTCGAGTGAGCACGCGCCCGGAGTTGCGGAGCAGGTATTCGAGGAGGTCGAACTCCTTGAGCGGCAACGTGATCTGGGTACCGTCGACCATGACTACGTGACGCTCGACGTCCATCTTCACCGGACCGGCTTCGAGAAGACCGTTGTCGATGATGTCCTCGCTGTCGGACCCACGACGAAGCACCGCGCGAATACGAGCGATCAGCTCACGCGCCGAGTACGGCTTGGTGACGTAGTCGTCGGCGCCGAGCTCGAGTCCGACCACCTTGTCGATCTCGCTGTCGCGAGCCGTCACCATGATGACCGGCACGCCCGAGCGCGACCGCAGTTGCTTGCACACGTCGGTGCCGCTCATGCCGGGGAGCATCAGATCGAGCAGAACGATATCGGCTCCCGCACGGTCGAATTCGGCGAGAGCGGACGGGCCGTCGCCGACGATCGTCGCGTCGAACCCTTCCTTGCGCAGCAAGAACGCGAGGGGGTCGGCCAACGACTCCTCGTCTTCCACGATCAGCACGCTCGTCACAGGGCCTCCAGGGTCAGTGCTTCGTCGGTCATAGTTGGTCGTCCTCGATGTGGGCTGGAATGTTCAGGGTGAAGGTGGAGCCGGTGCCGGGCTTGCTCCACAGAGAGATGCTGCCGTTGTGGTTGGCCGCAACGTGTTTCGCGATCGCAAGCCCGAGGCCGGTACCGCCGGTGGCACGCGAGCGAGCCTTGTCGACGCGGAAGAAGCGCTCGAACACGCGTTCCTGATCTTCCTTCGCGATGCCGATTCCGCGGTCCGTCACGGCGATCGACACGACGTCTCCGCGCAAGGAGCGGCTCACCGAAACCGGAGCTCCCGGAGGCGAATACGCGATCGCGTTCTCCACCAGGTTGGCCAGCGCCGTCACCAGCAAGCTCTGGTCGCCGAGCACCTCGAGGCCACTGGGATGGTCGGTGGTCACGGCGATGCCCGCCGCCTCGGCCTTGAGCTCGGACCGCTCGAGCGCCTGCTTGACGACGGTGTCGACGTCGACCACTTCCAGGTCCGGCAGCTTCTCGGCGCCCTGCAGTCGAGAGAGCGAAATGAGTTCGGAGACCATGTTTCCCAGACGCGTCGACTCGCCCAGCATCCGTTCGCCGAAGTGCATGACCGACACCGGGTCGTCGGCTGATTCGAGCAGCGCCTCCGCCAGCAGGCTGATGGCACCGACCGGCGTCTTGAGCTCGTGCGAGACGTTGGCGACGAAATCGCGCCGTGTCGCCTCCATGCGGACCGTCTCCGAATCGTCGTCGGCGAACAGAACGACGAAACGCCGGTCCTGTTGGCTGAGCAAGCGGGCGACGGCTCGCACGGCGATGCGCTTGCGCCCGCGGGTATCAGGAACGTCGGAGCTCAGATCGACCTCGACGTCCTCACCTGTCTCGAGGACGCGGGTCGCTGCTTTCCACGCTCGTTCGTCGAGGGCGCGGTTGCGAACAAGTCCGAGTTCTTCGGCGCGTGGATTGAACAGGACGACGTCGTGAAACTGGTCGACGACGGCGATCCCGCTGTCCGACGCCAACACGATCAGGTCCAGAACCTGCGACATCGTCAGGCCCGACTCCTGGCGCTGCCGAGTGGAGTGCCGGGTGTTGAGATACGGGATCAGAACGCCGCCGACGAGGTATCCCAAGATCGCCGCAACCACGGCGATCAGGACTACGGACGCGACATTCACACCAGAATCGTACGGTCGGAGAAATGGTTGCCCGCGCAGGGTGGGCCGGGATTTCTCCTGGTCACCAGCCGCTGCACGGGCGTTTCCTCACCGTTTACCTGTTGTTATTTCGCGCCCTGGTTCGCGACCGCTGCCGCACCCGCCGCCGCCGCCTGCGGATCGAGGTACGTGCCACCGGGGTTGGTCGGCACGAGCTTGCCGTCCTTCTCCTCGAGGTCGTACTGCAACGGAATGCCGGTCGGGATGTTGAGTCCGGCGATGTCGTCGTCGGAAATGTTGTCCAGGTACTTCACCAGCGCGCGAAGCGAGTTTCCGTGCGCAGCGACGATCACGTTCTTGCCCGCCAGTAGATCCTCGGCGATGGTCTCCTCGTAGTACGGGATGAACCGCACGACGACGTCCTTCAGGCACTCCGTCAACGGCACCGACTCCAGATCGGCGTACCGCGGGTCGGCGTCCTGGCTGTACTCGCTGCCGACCTCGATGGGCGGGGGCGGCGTGTCGTAGCTCCGGCGCCACAGCATGAACTGCTCGTCGCCGAACTTGTCCTTGGTCTCCGCCTTGTTCAGACCCTGCAGAGCGCCGTAGTGCCGCTCGTTCAGACGCCAGTCGCGGACCACCGGAATCCAGTGGCGGTCTGCGGCGTCGAGCGCAATGTTCGCGGTGCTGATCGCGCGGCGCAGAAGTGAGGTGTACAGGACGTCGGGCAGGATTCCCGACTCCTTGATCAGCTCGCCGGCGCGCTTGCCCTCGGCCTCGCCCTTGGCGGTCAGGCGCACGTCCTGCCATCCGGTGAACTGGTTGGAGGCGTTCCATTCGCTCTCGCCGTGACGAAGCAGGATCAGGGTTCCGATGCTCATGCGGGGAAGTTTCTCACGTCGGAGGACGGTGGCGCGCGTCTACTCGTCCAGCGGATCGTGGAACCGATCCGGTCGCGGGTGCGTCCAAGCGAGCGGGATAAAGACCACACGGCGATGAGAGCAACATGGACTACTTGCAATTCGATCGTGACATCGCGAAGATCCTCGGACGTTATCTGGGCGGGGTGTACTCGGCCGAGACGATTGTGCAGCGGTTCTTCCGCTTGCACAGTCATGTCGCTCGGACGCGCGGCGGTCACGGCCGCCCCGAAGACCAGCAGTGGGTCGACTCACTCGGCCTGACAACGACTCTGCCCAGCGTCGTGTTCAGTGACCTCGAGGATTTCGCCGGCGACTACATGTCGGGTCCGTCGCCTGAATATGCGGCGTCTCCTCCCGATCCACTGGGGTTCACGGAGCCAGAGCTGCGCAGACGCATTCACGACGTGTGGATCCCGCAGATAGTGGAGAAGTACGGCCCCGACTTCGTTCCGATCGAGGCGCCGGATCGCGAGTACCTCGACCGCCGATCAGGGCTCGCGGCCGACCTCGCCGACATCCACCGCCGCTACGCCGAAGGGCTGATATCGGGCCATCGCTTCATCGGCGATGTCTACGACTTTCGATCACGCCGGGACGCGCTGGACGTGCATCATTATCAGTTCGACGCCGCAATCTGGGAGGCCGGTGTTCTCGAAGGGGCGGAAGTCGACGCCGATCGCGACCAATTCACCTACGACGGCAGAGGGCCTGCCCGCCGCAGACTCGCCGCCATCGAAAACGCGTTCCCGGAATTGCGCTGAATTTCGCGATTGGGCATTTCCAGAGCGAGTAATAATGTCCCCCATGCGAACTCGTTGGATTGCTGCCCTGGCCGCCGGCGCGTGGCTCGTCTGCGCCCCAGCTGCGACTGGCGACCCACTTCCGGTCGACTACAACTTCTTCTCGGGAATTCCGCAAGAAATCGCGAATCCCGGTGGATCACTCCCAGGTAGTAACGATTTCTCCTGCAAGCCCACGGCCGAGCACCCCAATCCGGTAATTCTCAGCCACGGCACCGCCGGTGGGCAGCAAACGAACTGGGGCACATACGTCCCGCTGCTGAAGAACGAGGGCTACTGCGTCTTCGCCCTCACCTACGGCGTGCTGCCCGGGCCGTGGCCGATCTCGGCCCTGGGCGGGCTGAGCACGGACGTCGCGGCGAAGGGCGCGCAGTTCGCCGCGTTCGCGGACAGGGTTCTCGCCGCGACCGGTGCCCCGAAGTTCGACGTGGTCGGCCACTCACAGGGCACCGTGATCCCCAGCTACTACGCGCACTTCCTGGGAGGTGCCGACAAAATCGACAAGTACGTCTCGCTGGCACCGTTGTGGAAGAACAGTTCTCCCGCACCGGGTTACGACTGGCTCCGGGAGGTGCCGACGTATCTGCCGTCGATCACGTACACCAACATCATGACGCGGTACGACGAAGTGGTCGTTCCCTACACCGACGGGTACGTCGAGGCCCCGAACGCCACCAACATCGTTGTCCAGGACACCTGCGACCAGGACTTCTCCGAACATGCGGGCATCGCCGGATCGCCGCGCGCGGCCGCCTTCGTGCTGAACGCTCTCGACCCGGCGCATCCGCGGCCGGTGCCCTGCGTGTTCGTCCCGCCGTTCACGGGCTGAGCTGTTCACGGGCTGAGTAGTTCACGGGCTGAGTAGTTCACGGGCTGAGAAGTTACCGCACCCCGTCCCACACCTCACGCGTTGCGGCAGCGGGATCGTCGACGGTTCCGCCGGGGAAGAATTTGACCGTGCGCTCCGGGCCGTACAGATCCCAGCCGGGCTTGCCGTCGAGGACGAAATCGACCCACGCGCGGTGCATCTCGTCCGCCAACTCCTGCGGCGGGTTCGGCCCTGCGATACCCGCGGAACCGTCGAGGTTGTCGAAGGCGAACCCGATCTCCAGCGCGTGGCAGGCGCCGAGCTTGCCGTCGAACAGCGGTGAGCGCCACGAGAACTCGTAGACGTACGACGCCTGGTTCTCGGCGATGCGCAGCGCAGGGATGCGGAACACCCAGTCGGTCATCACCGCCATCAGCAGCTCGCCCGCGGATGCGTTGGGCATGGCCTCGCGGTAGACGGCCAGGACCTTCTCGACGTCGGCGCCGTACCCGGCGAGCGTCATCGCCACCATGTCGTCGGTGACGTGCTCGGTGACACCGGCGGGAACGAGGAACAGCGCGATCTCCTCGGTGTTGCTGCCGATCAGAACGTCGACAAGGGCACCCTCTCCACGGAGAATGCGGTCGATGGGCCGTTCCGGCACGACGTCGCCGTCGATGTGCGGTTCGAAGGCCATGGTGTTGCGGGCGACCTCACCCCACTTCGTGGGCTCCTGCGCAACACTGGCCGACACCTTCGCCTGTGCAGCAACGAGATCCGCGGGCGACACCGTCGCGAGGCCGTCGACCGTCGCGGGAACGCCTGCGGCCGACGACAGCGCGTCGGCAACTTTCGCCGCCGACTCCGCCGAGATGACGTGATGCCCGGCGCCGCTCTGCAGGATTGCCCGCGTGAAGAGACCATCGGCTCGCGGCATCGACATGAGCGTGGCGACGCTCATGGCGCCGGCCGACTCACCCATGATCGTGACCGTCGTCGGGTCTCCGCCGAACAACGCGATGTTGGCCTGCACCCACTCGAGCGCGGCCACCTGATCGAGCAAGCCGCGGTTGTCGGGCGCGCCCTCGATACGCGCGAATCCCTCTGCGCCGAGCCGATAGTTGATGGACACGAACACGACTCCGTCACGCGCGAAGGCGGCTCCGTCGTACGTCGCGATGGCACCGTTTCCGTTGACGAACGCGCCGCCGTGAATCCACACGAGCACCGGCGCGGACCCGGTGAGGTCGGCGGTCCAGACATTGAGGTTCAGGCAGCCGTCACCCTCGACCACCGGCGCGGGCAGGATGGCGTCCGTCGGCGGCAGATAGCCAGGAGCAGGCGGGGTGGGTCCGAAATCGCCGGCGTCGAACTCGCCCTCCCATGCGGGTGGTGCCGTCGGCTCGCGAAAACGGTTGGCGCCGAACGGGGCCTGAGCGTAGGGCACACCCTTGAAGGAGGCGATGCCGTCCGCCTCGCGTCCTCGGAGGGTTCCCTGGGCAATGTCAACGGTGACGTACATGGTTCCTGTCTACACTCGCCTGTCCACGATGGAGAAACACCGGCGCGCCACCCGTATCGGGCGACGCGCCGGTTGTTCTGGGGAAAAACTAGTGAGCCTTCTCCTGCGCGCGGAGGTCCTTGCGCAGAATCTTGCCCGACGCCGACTTCGGTACGACGTCGATGAACTCGACACGACGCACCTTCTTGTGCGGCGACACCTTCTCGGAGACGAAGCTCATCACCTCGTCTTCGGACAGTTCGGCGCCCTGCTGGAGCACGACGAACGCCTTCGGAACTTCCTCGCCCTCGTCGTCGAGCACACCGATGACGGCGGCGTCGGCGATCTGCGGGTGAGTCAGGAGCAGCGATTCGAGCTCGGCGGGCGGCACCTGGTAGCCCTTGTACTTGATCAGTTCCTTGAGCCGGTCGACGATCGAGACGCAGCCGCGCCCGTCTACGACGGCGATGTCACCGGTGTGCAGGTAGCCGTCCGAGTCGAGCGTCTCTGCCGTCGCCTCGTCGTTGCCCAGGTAGCCGACCATGACGTTCGGGCCCTTGACCCAGAGCTCACCGGGCTCGCTGACCTGATCGGATCCGGCTTCCGGGTACGCGACCTCTTCCCCGGTGGCGGGGTCGACGATCTTGTTCTCCGAATTGGCCACGGCGACACCGCAACTGCTCAGCGGCATGTCGTCGCCGTCGAACGGAATGGAGTGCGACACCGGGCTGAGCTCGCTCATGCCGTAGCCCTGGCGGACCTTGGTGTGCAGCCGCTTCGCGACGGCGTTGCCGAGGTTCTCGTCGAGCGCCGCGGCACCGGAGAACACGCAGCGAACGCTCGAGATGTCGTACTTGTCGACGAGCGGATGCTTGGCCAACGCGACCGCCACGGGCGGCGCGATGAAGAGGTAGGTGATCTTCTTCTCGGTGGTGAGCGAGAGGAACTGCTCGAGGTCGAACCTCGGCATCGTGACCAGCGACGCACGGACCTTCAGGCCCAGGTTGAGCAGCACGGTCATGCCGTAGATGTGGAAGAACGGCAGCACCGCGAGTAGCACGTCGTCGTGATCGGCGCCCATACGGGGTTGAATCTGCGAGACGTTCGCGACGAGGTTGCGGTGCGTCAGCATCACACCCTTGGGGCGACCCGTGGTGCCAGACGAGTAGGGCAGAACCGCGAGATGTGTTGCAGGGTCGAAACTCACGTCGGGGGCGGGGGCGCCCTCGGTGAGCAGATCCTTCAGCGACGGATGCCCCTCGGCGCCGTCGAGCACGATCACGTTCTCGGCGGCGATGCCGACGGCGTCCGCGGCGGCCTTCGCCTGCGGCAGCAGCGGAGACACCGTGAAAATCATCTTCGCCTTGGAGTCGGTGAGCTGCTTGCCGATGTCCTCGGCGGTGTAGAGCGCGTTGATCGTGGTGGCAATCGCACCGGCACGGAGGATGCCGTGGAACACCGACCCGAAGGCAGGCACGTTGGGTGAATGCACCGCAACCACGTCACCGACGGCGATGCCACGATTCGCGAGAGCGCCTGCCACACCGTTGATCTGACGGATCAGAGTCTCGTAATCGGTGACCGCACCGGACGAGCCGTCGACGAGTGCGGGCCGTGCCAGATCCTCGTCGGCGATGTCGCCGAACAGAAAGTCGTAGACACTCTTGTTCGGAATCTCGACGTCTGGAAACGGACTCTTGAAGCTCATGGGACTCCTTAGCGGCGGTGCATTAGGACGCGGGTGCCACGAGAATACTGTGTCGGCTCGACACAGATAACTCGGGTGACACCCGTCACAGCATGTCCGATATTACCTGTCCCCCGAAGCTACGAGCCTTTCATCGCCGAACCGGTCCACGGATCCACCGGCCCGTCCGAGTTCACGAGATGCTCGAACGCCTCGAGGTTCTTGAGCGGCTCGCCCCGCGAGACACGCCACTTCCATTCGCGCCGAATCGATTCCGCGAATCCGAGCTCGAGCAAGGTGTTGAAGTCGCCGTCCGAGGCCTCGAGAACCTGACCGAGAACGCGGTCCAGCTCGTCTGCGGTCACAGCATGAGTCGACATACCCCCGACCAGGTAGATGTCGCCCAGCTTGTCGATCGTGTAGTGCACACCGTAGAGCCGGCGATTTCGCCGCAGCAGGAACCGGTAGACACCCTCGAAGTTCTCGTCGGGCTTGCGGCACACGAACGCCTCGATGCGCAGACCGTGATTGCCTACGGTCAGCATCGCGCTGGTGACCAGGCGGCGCTCACCGGGAAGCTCGACGACGAACTCGTTGTCCTTGACCCGGCTGTGATCGAGTCCGCGGTCCTTCAGGACCTCGGCGATCAGCCCACTCAGATCGGCAATTCTGGTATCAGTCACAGACTCTTCACTCCCTGTCTTCGCAACCGCCACACACCTCGTGGTCGGCGAGGCGAGAACTCCCCCGACGGCCGTTGACCATCACCGGTCTGCGCAACCACACCACCGAAGTGCTGCGCCGCACGCTGATAGGTGTCGAGCAGAGCATCGGCCGTGTGCTCCCACGAGAAGTTCCGGGCGTGTTTCGGGGCATTCGTTGCCATGCGTGCGCGCAGACGATCGTCGGCGAGCAACGAGCCGATGACGCTGGCCCATTCCAGCGGATCATGGCTCGGGACAAGCGCTCCCGTCTCGCCGCCGCGCACGGCGACACCGAGACCGCCGACGTCGGCCGCGACGACCGGGGTTCCACACGCCTGCGCCTCGATGGCGACCAGCCCGAACGATTCCGAATAACTGGGCACCGCAACGAGATCCGACGCTCGGTACACGTCGGCGAGGCGGTGTGGCGGCTGCGGCGGAAGAAAGGTGACGATCGACGAAATCCCCAGGGACGACGCCAGCTCGATCAACGAATCCGGTCGCTCCAATCCGGTTCCCGAGGGACCGCCGACGACCAGAATGCGCAGCGGCAGTTGCGGTTCGCGGCGATGCAGCTCCGCAGCAGCGGCCAGGAGAACGTCAGGAGCCTTCAGCGGCTGGATGCGGCCCACGAACGTGACGACGGTCTCGTTCGGGTCGAGTCCCACCGCGGCACGTGCGCGCGCACGGTCGCCGGGATTGAACACCTCGAGATCAGCGCCCGGAGCAACCACGTCGATCTTGTCCGGGTCGGCGCCGTACACCTCGATCAGCGACTTGGCCTCGTCGATAGTATTGGCAGTCAGGCGATCTGCCTCCTCGACCACCTGCTTCTCGCCGATCTCGCGTGACGCCGATTCGGGCTTGTCACCCGCGGCGAGCGACGCGTTCTTCACAGCGGCCAACGTGTGTGCGGTGTGCACCAGCGGGACTCGCCATCGATCGCGTGCGAGCCACCCCACCTGACCTGAGAGCCAGTAGTGCGAATGAATGACGTCGTAGTAGCCGGGCTCGTGGCGGGCCTCTTCGCGCAGCACGCCGGCAGCGAAGGCACACAGCTGCGTCGGCAGGTCGTGCTTGTCGAGTCCCTCGAACGGTCCCGCGGCAATGTTGCGAACCAGCACCCCGGGCGCCGCCTCGAACGCCGCGACGTCCTTCGACGACGTGGCCCGGGTGAAGATCTCCACCTCGACTCCGCGGGCGGCCATCTGCTGCGCCGTCTGAAGGATGTAGACGTTCATGCCACCGGCATCGCCCGTCCCCGGCTGAGCCAGAGGTGACGTGTGCAGCGACAGAACAGCAACACGCTCGGGACGGTGAGTGCGGGCCACTCGACCAGTGTGCCCTGTGCGCGATCACCGCCCCCAGAGGGGCGGTTATCGCGCACAGGGCGCGAGCGCCTCCACGAACCCCGTCACCTCGGCGACGAACCTCTCGGGGTCGGCGACGAACGGACCGTGGTCGACGCCCTCCCACCACGACCCCTGCGCCTTCGTGATGAGCGATGCGGTCCATCGACCTGCAGAGACGTCGACGACCCGGTCGTCGGTGCCGTGGATGACCAGCGTGGGGACGTCGAGTTCGGTCAGCATCTCGTCGTGCGAGACAGCCCGGTCGAAGACGGCGGCCCGCACGCGCGGACGCGTCGACAAACTTGCCCCGAACAGCGCCTGCGCCCGCTCGCCCAGACCCTCGCCCGGCCCGGTGAGGGCGTTGCCGAAGCTTCCCAGTGCGCGGATGGCCTCACGAGAGTTCTCCGACATCGCACCGGGCACCGCGGCCCGCATCGCCGGCCCGACGCGTCCGCCCTGCTCACCGCGTCCGATGCTCGTGACTGCACCCACCAGAACGAGCCCGGCCACCGCGTCCGAGCCGAAGACCGACAGGTAGTCGCAGACGACGAGCCCGCCGTAGGACCAGCCGAGCAGGACTGCGCCGGACTCCACGCTCTCCTGCGCCAGCACGGCGGCGACGTCACCGGCCCACAGCGTCGAGTCGTCATAGCCACTGAGCGGGGCGCCCGAGTACCCGTGACCTCGCAGATCGACGGCGATGACCCGGTACTGCTGCGTCAGCGGGTCGGTGACCTTCTCGCCCCAGCACGCCATCGACTGTGCCCAGCCGTGAAGCAGCACGATCGGACGACCGTCGCGCGGCCCGTCGACGCGGTAGACGATGGAGGTTCCGTCGGGTCCGAAGGCTTCTCTGATAGGCACCGAGTCAGACTAGAACCCGGTCACGCAAGAACGGCCTCGGCTTTGCGCATCGCGCCGATCGGGTCGCTGTAGAGGGGGCTGAGCGAGACCGTCGCCGCGGCGTATTCCTGGACCCGGCTGCCGAACCCCGACACCCGCAGGTCCGTCCGCGGCAACACGCTGCACGCGGCGAACGCCTCGCCGACGTGCGGCAGTCCCGGCTGGTACTCGGAGAACGCCTGGCCCCCGAGCAGAACACGGTCGGGGTTGAACAGGTCGTGCAGTACGGCCAGCGTTCGCCCGAGGATCTCGGCGCGCTCCACCAGAATGCGATGTACGGCAAGCGAACCGGACCGAGCAGCGGCGTAGACCGCAGCGATCGACGCTCCGGCGTCCACCACACCTGCGCGGCGCGCGGACTCCACCACGGAGCGGTCGCTCACCGACGCTTCGAGGCATCCGGTGCGCCCGCACGTGCACTGCGCCGACGAGCCGGTCGGCAGGTGCGCGATGGAGCCGGGCCCGCTCGACGGGGTGTGCACCCGTCCGTCGATCGTGATGGCGACGCCGACCATCTCGCGGGCGTAGAAGTACAGGGACGAGCCGGTGTCGGGCCTGCGTCCCGGCGCGAGCAGCAGCTCCGACGCGGCCATCGCCTCGACGTGCGGAGACACCGACACCGGAAGACCGAGCCGTTCGCCGAGCACCGCTCCGACAGGTGCATCCACCCACCCGAGCCGAGGGTGGTCGGCGGTGCCGGCGGCGGCGTCGACGCGTCCACCCAGGGCCACCCCGACCCACAGCGGGCGACGCTTGTGCCACCGGGCGGCGAAGGCCTGCGCGCTGGCGGCGATGGTCTCGAGGGCCTGCGTTCCATTGCGGGGAGGCCGGAGGCCGGTCGTTGTTTGATTGCGGGAAGGCCGGAGGCCGGTCGTTGTTTGATTGCGGGAAGGCCGGAGGCCGGTCGTGGCATCTGCCGGTGTTGCAATGTCGACGGCGCCGAGGATGCGGCCGCGGAGATCGGCGGCGACGATGCCGGTGGTCACGGACCCGATGTGGATGCCGATGGTCAGGTACGGCTCGTGATCGATCTCGACCGGCACTCGGGGACGTCCGATCGCGCCGGACGCCACCAGGTCGGCGCGTTCGCGCAGCAGGCCGGATGCAACGAGCGCGGAGACCTGGCGGTTGACGGTGGCGGTCGAGACTCCCGAACTACGGGCGATGACGTCACGCGAGACCGGACCTTCCAGCAGCGCGGTACGCAGCACGGCCGATGCCGGGGTGCCGGACAGCTTCAGATCGGGCGCCACGATTCGTGCTCGCGAACGCCGCAGCGGAGACCGGGCGGGAACAGGGTCGGCAGACGTGACAGGGAAAGTCGTGACAGACATGGCTGGTCCTCGAAGTCGGTGCGAACTGATGACGCGCAGCCGACCACCGATTCGTGAACCGAACCGACAGTCAGCGGCAGAGACAACCGTTCGGACAACACAACTCACGGGCCAAGGGCAGCCGGGATCCCAACGCGGCGGTCACGTAGGTGACGCGGGGTCCGGTTGCCATGGCACAAAACTAGCACTCGTCGGCGTTTGTGCTGTTCGGGGAGGTTTCGCTCACGCTGAGCGAAACCCTTCTCGAGATGCGCAGACCATGTTTACGTCGGATGATGAGCTTCGTCGAAAGGGTCCACTCATGAGCACCTCTGCACTGTCGGTCGTCAAACTGGGCGCGAACATCGGCGCGCGTATCGACGGTGTGATCCTCGGAGGACATCTCGACGCATTTACGGTGCGCTCGATCAACGACGCGTTGCTCGAGCACAAGGTGATCTTCTTCCGCGACCAGCATCATCTGGACGAGGAGTCGCAGTACGAGTTCGCCGGGCTTCTCGGGACACCGACCACCGCGCACCCGACGGTGACCTCACGCGGAAACCGGTCTCTCGCAATCGATTCCGAATACGACCGCGCCGACAGCTGGCACACCGACGTCACCTTCGTCGATCGCATCCCCAAAGCGTCCGTCCTGCGGGCGGTCACGCTCCCCGCCTACGGCGGAACCACGGCGTGGGCGTCGACAACCGCTGCGTACGAACAACTTCCGGCGCCCCTGAAGGCTCTCGCCGACAACCTGTGGGCCGTGCACACCAACGTCTACGACTACGCCGCCACCTCGGCAGAGCAGAGCGTGTCGAGCAAAGCCGAGAAGTACCGCAACGAGTTTCGCGCGCAGTATTTCGAGACGGAGCACCCGGTGGTGCGCGTGCACCCGGAGACCGGTGAACGCACGATCCTGCTGGG
This sequence comes from Rhodococcus sp. 320_ES, assembly GCF_059691855.1. Classification (NCBI taxonomy): domain Bacteria; kingdom Bacillati; phylum Actinomycetota; class Actinomycetes; order Mycobacteriales; family Nocardiaceae; genus Rhodococcus; species Rhodococcus sp. 320_ES. The sequence continues at coordinate 505,249 of NZ_JCAWAG010000004.1, forward strand.
GCACTTCGCCCGCAGCCTGGTCGGGTTGAGTACCAAGGAGTCCGGGGCCATCTTCGAGGTGCTCCAGGATCGGGTCACCCGGCTCGAGAACACCATCCGCTGGTCGTGGCAACCCGGCGACGTCGCGATGTGGGACAACCGCGCCACCCAGCACTACGCCGTCTCCGACTACGACGATCAGTACCGCCGCATGGAACGCATCACCCTCGCCGGTGACGTACCGGTGAGCGTGAGCGGCGAGCGGTCGCGCGTGAAGGCCGGGGATGCGTCGGGGTATTCGTCGATCGCGAGCTAGCGCAGGCCGCTGGACCCAACCCGCCGGACCCAACCCGCCGGACCCAATGTGACATTCGGTCCACCGGTGCAACCGAATGCGTCATTGGGTCGGCCGAAAGTAGGGTTTGCACCATGACCAGTTCATCGCAGCCCACCGCCGTCGTGACCGGAGCCAGCTCGGGCATCGGCGAGGCAACCGCCCGCAAGCTTGCTGCCGACGGGTTCCACGTGGTCGTCGGAGCGCGACGCGTCGACCGGCTCGAGAAGCTCGCCGAGGAGATCGGCGGCACCGCGCTGCAGCTCGACGTCACCGATGAGGATTCGGTGGCCGCGTTCACCTCGGTGCTGCCGAAGGTCGACGTGCTGGTCAACAACGCCGGCGGCGCCAAAGGATTGGCGACCGTGCTGGACGCCGACCTCGACGACTGGCGCTGGATGTGGGAGACCAACGTCATGGGCACGCTGCGCATGACGAAGGCGCTACTGCCCAAGCTGATCGAATCCGGCGACGGCCTCGTCGTCACCATCACCTCGATCGCCGCGTTCGAGACCTACGACAACGGCGGCGGGTACACCTCGGCCAAGCATGCTCAGGGTGTTCTGCACCGCACGCTGCGCGGCGAACTGCTCGGCAAGCCGGTGCGCCTGACCGAAATTGCGCCCGGAGCCGTCGAGACGGAGTTCTCCCTGGTGCGCTTCGAGGGCGACGAGGACAAGGCCGCGAAGGTCTACGACGGCATCGATCCGCTGGTCGCCGCGGACATCGCCGAGGTCATCGGCTTCGTGGCTTCACGCCCGTCGCACGTCGACCTCGACACCATCGTCATCAGGCCTCGGGATCAGGCGCCGGGCGCCGGGTCGCGGTTCTCGCGTACCTGACGTTCTGACGCCCGCGACGGTTATCCGCCCGGATTGACGGCCGGCGCAGTGGTCGAGGGCGCAGTGGTCGTGGGAGCGGCGGTGGTGGACGTGGCAGCCCCACCCGCCGGCAGCGCGCTCATGGACTGCCAGGTCGGCCAGTCGATGGCCCAGTCGTAGATGTCGCCGTCGGCCGCGCTCAATTCGATTCGGGTACCGGTGACCTCGACCGGATCGCCGTACACGGCCATCTGGAAGTAGGTCTGCGCGTCCTCGGTCGAGAGGTTGATGCACCCGTTGGTGACGTTGGACGACCCCTGCACGCCGGTGGTCAGCGGGTTGGCGTGGATGAACTCGCCGTTGTTCGAGATGCGGGTGGCCCATCGCTCGCGCACGTTCGTGTAGTACGGCGGGTTCGACATCATGAAGTCTTCGTACTTCTCGGTGACGACGTGGATGCCGGAACGCGTGACGTTGCGGTCCTCGTTGCCTTCGCCGTAACTCACGGGTATGTCCATGACCGTCTGCCCGTCACGCACCACCTGCATGCGGTGGCTGGTCGCGTCGGCCTTCACGATCTGGGCGGCACCGATGCTGAAGTCGAGGGTGACGTCGGAGTCGCCGTACGCGCCGCCGCCGTAGTTCACGCCGTAGAGCTTGGCGTCGACCTTCACGGTGGTTCCAGGGACCCAGTAGTTCTGCGGGCGCCAGTGGATGCGCGATCCACCGTCGTCGGGCAGCCAGGCCCACGAGCCGACGGTGGGCGGGTTCGTGGTGACGGTGAGCGCCTTCTCGACGGCCGCCTTGTCGACGATCGCGTCGTCGAACTTCAGGATGATCGGGGCGGCGACGCCCACGACCTGGCCGTCACCGATGTTCGTGTTGACCGACGTGCGCGACGCGGGGGTGACCGTGGTGAAGCTGCCGGTGACCGGGACCTGCTTCTTGTCGCTGCCGAGGGCGGTGCCCGACCAGTTGTAGGTGGCGCCGTAGCCGAGCGGCTCCGAGACGGTGAAGACCGTGCCCGCGGGGTTGAGCGCCCCGGTGACGACGGTGCCGTCGGCATTGGTCAGCGCGACGTTCTCGAGGACTCCGTCGGTGACGGTCAGCGTGACGGGGGCGGTGGGACTCACGTCGGCCGCGCCGTCGGCCGGATCGGACGTCACCTTCGCCACCGGAGCGGCCTCGGTGGTGGTGGCACCGGCGCCCGACGACGTCGAATCGCCGCCGCCGATCGTGCAGCCTGCAAGCAGAGCCGCCACTGCAACGAGGGCCGTCACCCACAAGAGAACTGTTCTCGAAAGTCGCTGTTGCACAGGACCACGGTACCTGCGCCCACCGACGTTTCAGTCCAGCGAACAGTTCACCAAGCGGCATTCGGGCGTCAGTGTGACGCCGTATCGCTCCTGCACACCGGCGCGGACGTGACCGGCCAGAGCCATGACATCGGCCGTTGTCGCTCCCCCGCGATTGGTGATCGCGAGGACGTGCCGGCCGGAGAGTGTGACGGTTCCGGCGCCGAAGTCGGCGCCGTATCCCCGGTGGAAACCGGCGTGCTCGATGAGCCACGCGGCGGAGAGCTTGGTGCCCTTGGGGTCGTCGAACTGCGGCGCGTCGCGCGCGGCCTCCGGCACCTCGGTGAGCACCGGGTTGAGGAAGAAGGAGCCGACGCTCCAGGTGTCGTGATCGGCCGGGTTCAGCACCATCCCGCGCTCGCCGCGCAGCTCCAGAACGGCTTTGCGCACGTCACGAGCGGGAACTCGGTCGCCGATCGAGACACCGAGCCGGTCGGCCAGCGCCGCGTAGCGCACCGGATGCGATGTCTCGCTGCGCTGCAGACGGAACACCACGTCCAGCACCACGTAGCGGTCGGTGTACTTGAACGCCGACGATCGGTGGCTGCCGAAACCGCACCGCGCGTTGTCCCAGACCTCGACGTCGCCGCTCTCGCGGTCGAGGATCGTCACGGTTTCGAGCGTCTCCGACACGGTCGACCCGTAAGCGCCGACGTCCTGAATGGGCGTGCCGCCGGTGGACCCCGGAATGCCCGAGAGCGCTTCGAGACCGGCGAGCCCGGCATCGAGGGCTGCGAGCACCACTGTGTCCCATTCGACACCCGCGTCGACGATCACACGGTCACCGTCGACGACGAGTGACGAGGTGGCGATCTTGACGACGGTTCCGTCGAACCCGGCGTCTCCGACCAGGAGGTTGGACCCACCGCCGATCACCAGCAAAGACTTCCCGGCCGCGCGGACCGCCTCGACCACCGCATCCGTCGACTCGGCGACGATCAGCTGCCGCGCCGGACCGCCCACACGCATCGTCGTCAAATCCGCAAAAGTGCTCGTCACGCTCGAAGACGCTACCCGCGTGGTCCGACACCCTCTTCTCGTCCGATTACCATCGACACAGGGGAGAAAAACTATCGGAGGATTCACGTGCAGGTCACCAGCGTCGGACACGCCGGTTTTCACATCAGTACGAGCGCCGGAACCATTCTGTGCGACCCGTGGGTCAATCCGGCGTACTTCGCGTCGTGGTTCCCGTTCCCGGACAACTCCGAACTGGACTGGGACACCCTCGGTGACTGCGACTACCTCTACGTCTCCCACCTGCACAAGGACCACTTCGACCCGAAGCACCTCGCGGAGCATGTGAACAAGGACGCCGTCGTGCTGCTGCCGGACTACCCGGTACCGGATCTGCGCCGCGAGCTCGAGGCGCTGGGCTTCCACACGTTCTTCGAGACCACGGATTCGGTCAAGCACACGGTGTCGGGTCCCAAGGGCGATCTCGACGTCATGATCATCGCGCTGCGCGCACCCGCCGACGGCCCGATCGGCGACTCGGGTCTGGTTGTCTCCGACGGCGAGACCGTCGCCTTCAACATGAACGACGCCCGCCCGGTCGACCTGGACATGATGACCGAGGCGTTCGGGCACATCGACGTGCACATGCTGCAGTACTCGGGCGCAATCTGGTACCCGATGGTCTACGACATGCCTCAGCGGGCCAAGGACGCTTTCGGTACGCAGAAGCGTCAGCGGCAGATGGACCGATGCCGTCAGTACATCGAGCAGGTCGACGCGACGTGGGTCATTCCGTCCGCCGGCCCGCCGTGTTTCCTCGACGACGACCTGCGCGGACTCAACGACGTCTACGGCGACCCCGCGAACATCTTCCCCGACCAGATGGTGTTCCTCGACCAGATGCGGCAACACGGCAAGGACAACGGCCTGCTGATGATGCCGGGTACGACGGCGGACCTGACCGGGTCGACCTTGAACGCGTTGTCGCACCCGCTGCCCACCGACGAGGTCGAAGCCATCTTCACCACCGGCAAGGCCGACTACATCGAGGCGTACGCGCAGCGGAAGGCCGGAGTGTTGGCCGAGGTCAAGGCTGGGTGGGCGCCGGCGACCGGTGAGCCGCTGCTGGAACCGCTCAAGGCCCTCTTCGAGCCGATCATGGCGCAGACGGATCAGATCTCGGACGGGATCGGATATCCCGTGGTGCTGAACACGGGTACCGAGCATGTAGTGCTCGATTTTCCGAAACGTATTGTGCGAGAGCCGATTCAGGACGAGAAGTTCCGGTACTCGTTCGAGATCCCTGCGGAACTGGTGCGGACCGTCCTGCGCGACGACGAGCCGGACTGGGTCAACTCGATCTTCCTGTCGACGCGGTTCAAGGCCAAGCGCGTGGGCGGTTACAACGAGTTCCTGTACACCTTCTTCAAGTGCCTCACCGACGAGCGGATCGCCTACGCGGACGGTTGGTTCGCCGAGGCGCACGACGACACGGCGACGATCGTGAAGGACGGGTGGGAAATTCAGCGCCGCTGCCCCCACCTCAAAGCCGACCTGTCGAAGTTCGGGATCGTGGACGGCACCACACTCACCTGCAACCTTCACGGGTGGGACTGGAACCTCGAGACGGGGAAGTGCCTGACGTCGAAGGGGCATGAACTCAGGAGCGCGCGGGTAGGCCGGAGGCCGGTCGGGAATGAATAGGTCAGCACGATAGATTTTCTGCATGCCTCGTAAGTTCGATCACACCTCCACGTCCACGCACTCCGTCAGCGCCGTCCATGCGGCGTTCACGTCCGAGCAGTACTGGAGGGACCGCACGGAGGCCGTCGGCGGACCGAACGCCGAGCTGTTGTCGGTCACGGTGGAGGGCGAGGACCCGGACACGCGCACCGTGCGAATCGAGCTGAAGCAGGCCATCGCCGAGGACCTGTTGCCGAGCGCGATCACCGCGATCCGGCCCGGTGACCTCATCATCAACCGTGTGGAATCCTGGGGTTCGGTCGACGCTCAGGGCTCGGCCGGCACGTTCGAGGCCAACGTCGAGGGCGCACCCGCGGGCCTGCGGGGCACGCTGACTTTGGCGAACAAGGGATCGGGATCGACCTTCACCACCAACGGTGCGGCCGAGGTGAAGGTGCCGATCTTCGGCGGAAAGATCGAGTCGGCGGTGATCGAGCAGGTTCTGCAGCTCATCGACGCCGAACACGAATTCACCGAGGAGTGGGTGGGACAGCACTGATGGCTCGCAAGATGAACTACTCGGCCCGCCTGCCGTTCACCACCGAGCAGGTGTACGACGCGCTGCGCTCGCGCGATTACTGGGACGCGATCATCGAGGAGATGCGTAAGTACTCGCACAACGAGATGAAGACGTTCGAGGTGAGCGACGCCGGTATCGACATCACCATGCTGCACACGATTCCGCGTACCGAGTTGCCGGACATCGCGCAGACGGTGATGAAGAAGGACATGATCATCACTCGCAACATCCACTACGACGCGTACGGCGAGACCACCGCCGGGAAGTACGACGCGTCCATCCCCGCCGGGCCGGGCAGCCTCACGGGCGTCGTGTCCCTGTTCTCCACCGACGCCGGGTCGACGTTGCGCACGACCTCCGAGGCGAAGGTGTACCTGCCGTTCATCGGCGGCAAGCTCGAGCAGCTCATGCTGGTGAACCTCGTCGACCTGTGGCGCGGCGAGGGTGAAGTGACCGAGACCTACCTGAAGACGAAGCACGCCTGATGTGAAACCGCCGCGGGAAGGCCGGAGGCCGGCCGGTCAACCCGAGGGCGTGATCACCCGTGGCACGACGGGGATCAACCGGCTCCGGCGCAGCGACCGCTGGCTGATGCACAGTCCCGCGATCCGCGAGCTGCTGACCGCTGCGGACGACCCGTTGGTGGTCGACCTCGGCTACGGCGCGAGCCCGACGACGACGCTCGAACTCGCTCGGCGCCTGCGCACCGTCCGCTCCGACCTCCGCATGGTCGGCCTCGAAATCGACCCGGCCCGAGTGGTGCCCGGAAGCGAGGGAGTCGACTTCGCCCGCGGCGGCTTCGAACTCGCGGGCCTGCACCCGATCCTGGTGCGAGCGTTCAACGTGCTGCGCCAGTACCCCGAAGAGGCCGTCGACGGCGCGTGGACACGCATCACCTCGGCCATGGCGCCCGGCGGAATGCTGATCGACGGAACGTGCGACGAACTGGGCCGACGGTCCATCTGGATCACCGTCACCGCCGACGGCCCGCAGACCGTGACCTTCGCGTGGGACCCGTTCACCGTCCCCCGACCCTCCGACCTCGCGGAACGGCTACCGAAAGCGCTGATCCACCACAATGTTCCCGGCCAGCCCGTGCACGAGCTGCTGGTCGCGGCCGATCGTGCGTGGGACACAGCCGCCCCACTCGCGCCTTTCGGGCCCCGGGTGAGGTGGCGGGAAGCGTCGAAGATCTTGGGGGTGGGACTTCAGGGGGTGGAGATTCCGCGAAGACGGTTGCGGGACAACATCCTTCATGTTCCATGGAAGACCGTTTCACCCAGCTGACCGTATTACCTGGACGACAGCGCCAGTTCGATCCGCTCGGCCACTCGGTCGCCGAATTCGAGGGCGCGAGCGAACAACTCGTCCGCCTGCAGTCGGCCGAGGACGAGTCCGTCGCCCACCACCTCGTCGAGTGTGAACTGCGAGATGCCGCCGGCCGCGAGGTCGAGCGTGGTGCGGATCGGCGTGGTGATGCGGAAGGATCCGGTGTACTCGATGTCGCGGCCGTCGAGGCGGCCGCGATGGACGGCGAGTCGCTGATCGTGCGCTCGGGTGGTCCCGCTGACGCGTACGTGGACGAACTGCGGGTGCAGGTTTCCGAGGCCGTGCAGCTCGGCGGCGCTCTGGTGCGAGATCACGGCGCTGGTTCCGAGCCACGCGCACCACTTCGCGTACTCCTCGAGCTCGCTGGGCGGCCACCCTGCGATGCGGAGCAGATCCGCCTCGACGCGGTTCCAGATGCCGTCGTCCACAGCCGTCGCGATGGCGAGCGCGGAGTAGCCGGACTCCGAGGCCTGAGCTGTGGTGAAGTAGCCGTCCTGTTCCGTCACCATCCACTGGAACTGGTCGGTCATTCCGTCGCCGATCATGGCGGCGAGCCTACCCCTCATGTGTCACACGTCACAGCTGTTGCGGACGCTCACGGTTCACAGAATTAACTCAGACAAGTGGGTCACACTTCCAGGATGACCACTTCGGAAACTCGGAGGCGGAAATCTCGGCTTCCGCTCATCGCCCTGATCGTCGTCGTGGCGTTCCTCGCAGCGGTGATCGGCGGCGAGTTCTACGCCCGCAACCGTGTCGAGACGTGCCTGGCCAATCAGTTCGAATCCGAGCTCGGCTCGCAGATCGACGTGAGCCTCGGCCTGTACCCGGTGCTGGTACAGCTGGCGACCAAGGAGTTCAATTCGGTCGAAATCACCAGCGACGACACCAAGTTCGGGCCCGCGCAGGACATGAAGGTGAGCGCCGAGATCGACGACGTGAACCTGAACAACGTGTCCGACACCAGCTCGGGAACGATCGGCAGCTCCTCCGCTGACGTCGACTGGTCCAACTCCGGCATCCAGGCGACGCTGGCGTCGCAGGGCATCGGCGGACTGATCAGCGGAGTCACCAGCGATGCGGCCGCCGGAACGCTCAACTTCGCCATCGTGGGCGGGCTCGCGCAGCTGACGGTCGAGCCCGTTGTGGCCGGGGACAAGATCGAGGTTCAGACCGTCGACGCGAACATCCTCGGTTTCGGCATCCCGACCGACCTGGCCGACAGCGTCGTCTCCGTGCTCACCGACAGCCTGCAGGCGTACCCGCTGGGCATGACGCCCAAGTCGATCGAGGTCACCGACACCGGGTTGAAGATGTCGCTGGCCGGCGGCGCGTACACCCTGCCCGCGGCGCAGGACGGGCAGCAGATCAGCTGCTGACGCAGCTGTGCGCGATTTCCGCCCCCCTGGGGGCGGAAATCGCGCACAGACTCATGCCAAGAACCCGCCTAATACCTCCCGCGAGCCCGACAGCCCGAGCCGAGTGGCACCGGCCTCGATCATGGCGCGCGCCGCATCCGCGGTCCGAATTCCGCCGCTCGCCTTCACACCCAGCCGGCCGCCGACGGTCTCGGCCATCAGCCGTACCGCCTCCACGCTCGCCCCGCCCGCGGGGTGGAAACCGGTGGACGTCTTGACGAAGTTGGCGCCCGCTTGCTCGGCGGCGCGGCAGCATTCGACGATCGCTTCGTCCGTCAGCGCGGCGGACTCGATGATGACCTTCAGGATTGCCGTGTCCCCGACGGCTTCTCGTACGGTGAGGATGTCCGCGAGTATCGCGTTGTAGTCGCCTTCGATCGCGGCGCCGACGTCGATGACCATGTCGACCTCCTGCGCGCCCTGCTGGATGGCGAGCCTCGCCTCGGACCCCTTGACCAGCGAGTGGTGCTTGCCGGACGGGAAGCCGGCGACCACGGCGACCACCAGATCGTCGGGGGCTCGCAGCGGCAGCATCGAGGGCGAGACGCAGACGGCGAGCACTCCGAGATCGGTCGCCTCGGCGATCAGCGCCTCGACGTCCGCGCGCGTTGCCTCGGGCTTGAGGAGCGTGTGGTCGACCATGCGAGCGACGTCGGTTCTGGAGAGATCTGTCATCGGTCCAGCTTGGCATGCCGTGATCGGCGAGACGAGCGCACCTGAGAGAATCCGCCGGTGAGTTCCTTCGATCGCCGTTTCGTCCTGACCCTCGGCTGCCCCGACCGCACGGGCATCGTCGCCCGCATCTCGACCTTCCTCGCCGACCTGGGCGGGTCGATCGTCGAGGCGGCTTATCACGCCGACGCGGACAGCGGCTGGTTCTTCACGCGTCAGGCGGTGGCCGCGTCGTCGGTCTCGATCTCGGCGGACGAACTACGGTCCCGTTTCGTCGATGTCGCCCGTGAGATCGGCCCGGAAACCGAGTGGGCGCTTCATGATTCGGGCGAACCGAAGCGTGTCGTCCTGCTGGTGAGCAAGGAGGCGCATTGCCTGCACGATCTGCTGGGCCGGGCCGCGGGAGGCGAGCTTCCAGCGACGATCAGCGCGGTGATCGGTAACCACCCCGAGCTCGAGCAGACGGCGATCGCGCACGGAGTTCGGTTCCACCACGTGCCGTTTCCGAAGGATCCCGCCGAGCGCGGTCCGGCGTTCGCGGAGCTGCGGGATCTGGTCGACTCCTACGAACCCGACGCCGTCGTGCTGGCCAGGTTCATGCAGGTGCTCCCGCCGGATCTGTGTGAGCACTGGGCGGGCCGGGCGATCAACATCCACCACAGCTTCCTGCCGTCCTTCGTCGGCGCGAAGCCGTACCACCAGGCATTCGCGCGCGGGGTGAAGCTGATCGGGGCCACGTGTCACCTGGTGACGTCCGAACTGGACGCCGGCCCGATCATCGAGCAGGACGTGATCCGCGTCGACCATTCCGACGCGGTCACCGACATGGTCCGGCAGGGCCGCGACATCGAAAAGCTCGTTCTCGCACGAGGATTGCGCTGGCACCTCGAGGACCGGGTGCTGGTGCACGGCCGTAAGACCGTGGTGTTCAGCTAGAGGTGCGTTCAGCTAGTTCTCCTCGGCGAGCCTGACCAACTCGGCGTTGAATTCGTCGATCGCCTCGACGGAGACCATGTGTCCGGCGCCGGGCACCTCGACGAGGCGATCGAGCACACCCGCTCGCTCGAGCGCGGCGGCGAGCTTGCGCGACTGGATCGGCGGGGTCAGTCGGTCGGCCGTCCCGACGATGACCGTCGTCGGAACGTCGATGTTCTCGAGTGCCTCGTGGATGTCGAGTGCGCTGAGCGCGGCTCCCCACAGCCCCCTGGTCTTGGGCTCGCATTCGCGAACGATCTTCTCGCAGAACGCAACCTGGGCAGGTGTTGCGTTTCGCCCCAACGCCACGTACTTGACCGCGCGCGACGACAGCGGGGTCGCGGGAATGGGAAGACCCGACGACAGGACGGATGCGGCCACTCGTTCGGGGAGCCGCGGGAAGCGGGGCACCACCGTCGTTTCGGCGATCAGCGAGTCGGATGCAGTGTCCGCCAACAGAATTGCCTTCACGTACTGCTGTACCTGTTTCGGGTGGTCGCCGGCCCACGCCATGACGGACATTCCGCCCATGCTGTGCCCGACCAGAACTGCTTTGGTGTCGCTGGTGATGGTTGCCTCGAGGATGGCGGCGAGATCGTCGCCGAGCACGTCGGACCCGAAGTGGCGAGTGCCGAGGTCGCTGCTGCCGTGGCCGCGCTGGTCGTACGCGATCACGCGGTATCGATCGGCGAGTGCGTTGATCTGCGGGGCCCAGAAGTCGGCGGAGCAGGTCCAGCCGTGACTGAGCACGATCGGTTCGGCGTCGGGGTCGCCGTACTCACGCACGTTCAGGTGAGCGCCGTCGTCGGTGACGACCGGGACGACCCGATACTCGGTGGTCGGATCGTGCAACAGCCAGTCCGCGCCGTCGAGCAGTCTGCGCACCGCGGGCGTTCTCCGGGCGGCCAACGCGATGCCCACCGCGCCCGCGGCGACGGCACCGACAAGAAGCGCCCTGTTTCTGCTGACCACCGAAGCCCCCTGATGTTCGTCACTGACATTCTCGGCGCCGGTCCCCAACTCTCAGCGCATGCCCACCCGAAACAGGGTAGTGCCCGCGACGGGACTCTCGACGCAGACCGGTAGAAATTGATTTCGGGCTGACTAACTCTCGAGTGCGGCTGAGCGAATATAGTGTTTGCATGTCGCAGACCACCACCTTCGCCCCCGTGCGGACGTTGACGCTCTTGGGCCCCGCGTTCGTGGCCGCGATCGCCTACGTGGACCCGGGCAACGTTGCGGCCAACCTCACCGCCGGAGCGCGGTACGGCTACCTGCTGGTGTGGGTTCTGGTCGCCGCCAACGCCATGGCGGTGCTGGTGCAGTACCTGTCCGCGAAGCTGGGGTTGGTGTCGGGCAAGTCTCTGCCGGAGATGCTGGGTATCCGGCTACGACCGTGGCCGAGGCGTCTGTTCTGGGTCCAGGCCGAGGCGGTCGCGATCGCCACGGACCTCGCCGAAGTGATCGGCGGAGCGATCGCGCTGAACCTGCTGTTCGGGCTGCCGCTGTTCGTGGGCGGCCTCATCACCGGCGTCGTCTCGATGATCATCCTCGGCGTGCAGAGTCGGCAGGGCCAGCGCACGTTCGAATTCGTCGTGATCACGATGCTCGCCGTCATCACCGTCGGCTTCCTGACCGGGCTGCTGTTCACGGACGTCTCCGGCACCGGCGTCGCGCAAGGTCTGATCCCGGGATTCGACGGTTCCGATTCCGTCCTGCTCGCCGCCAGCATGCTCGGCGCGACGGTCATGCCGCACGCCATCTACCTGCATTCCGCTCTGGCGCGCGACCGACACGGCGTACAGAAGGACGCTCGCGTGCTCGATCGCCTGCTCCGTGCCACCAAGTGGGACGTGACGTTCGCCCTCGTCATCGCGGGCACCGTCAACATCGGGATGTTGTTGCTGGCGGCGTCGGCGTTCCTCGGCGCGGACGGAACAGACACGATCGACGGGGCGCACGCCGCGATCGAGAACAACCTCGGCGGCGGTGTCGCGGCCGTCTTCGCAGTCGGACTGCTCGCGTCGGGTCTGGCGTCGACCTCGATCGGCTGCGCGGCGGGCGCCGAGATCATGAAGGGGTTGCTGCGCAAGCGGATTCCGCTGCAGGTGCGCCGGGTGGTCACGCTGATCCCGGCTCTGGTGATTCTCGGAATCGGCGTCGATCCGACGCTGGCGCTGGTGCTGAGTCAGGTCGTGCTCAGCATGTGCATTCCGTTCGCACTGATTCCGCTGGTGCGCATCACCTCGAGCAAGGACGTGATGGGCGAGCGCACCAACTCACGGACGACGGTGCTGTTGGCGACGCTGGCGACGGGACTGATCGTGACCCTGAACGTCGCGCTTCTCTACCTGACGGTCAGTGGCTTCTAGACGGTCGGTGGGTTCCGGAACGGACTACCAGCGGTTGCCGCTGCCGCGCTGAACTTCCTCGACCTTCGGCCGCACGTCCACCAGGTACACACCGACAGCGACGACACCGATGATGCCGAAGAAGCCGCTGAACCCGAAGGCGAACAGAATCAGCAGCGCGACGACGAGAATGCCCAGCCACATCGGCTTCGTGAGCTTGCCGGCGGCGGGGAACGCGTCGGTGCGCTGGCGCAGCGCGTGCACGATCGCGAACACCGCGGCCGCCATCGCAATCAGCTGAAGTGCGAGAAGGACGTAACCGGTGGCGGTATTCGCATTGAACATGGGACCCAGCATATAAGTCCGGCTCCCACCTGACTAAGCGTGGGAGCCGGACTTATCGGACTTCGAGATGGATCAGGCCTTCTTGGCCGGAGCCTTCTTGGCCGGGGTGCTCTTCTTGGCGGGCGCCGGGGTGGCCTTGGCGGCCGGTGCGCGCTTGACGGGCGAGGCCTTCGAGCCGCGGGTCTTGGCCTCGACGGTTCCGGCTGCGCCGGCGACCTTCTCGGACGCGTCGGTGCTGCGCGACTTGGCCTTCGAGCCGGCCTCGTCGAGCTTCTCGCTCAGCTCGTCGGCGCCTTCCTCGATGTTCTCGCTGAGCTCGGACGCGCCTTCCTGAACCTTGTCCGACGCACGGCCGGCAAGCTTCGCGGCGCGCTCGCCGACGGCGCGGGTCTGCGACGCAACCTTGCCGAGGGTGTCCTCGGTGAGGTCGACGGCGTCGTTGGCGACGGAGTTGGCGCGATCGAGGCCTTCTTCGACGGTCGGGTTCTTGAGGATGCGCTCGACGGTCTCCTCGCCGCGCTCGGCAAGAGCGGTGTAGAGGTCGGACGCGACCTTGAGGTAGGCCTCTGCGACCTTCTTCAGCTCTTCGGGGGTGAAGCGCTCGCGCAGCTCCGCGATGTCCTCGGGCAGTTCGGACGGCAGGCTCTGCAGGCGTCCGCGGAGCGACTCGATGCTCTCGGTGACGTCTTCCTGCAGGTCGGCGACGCGGGCACGAGCCGTGTCGACACGGTCGTTGACGTCGGACGTGGTCTCCTCGGCACGGGCACGCACCTGGGCGACGACGTCGGCCACGGCCTGGACGACGGCATCGCCGGCGCCGACTGCGGCGTAGATCGGGGTCTTGACGGTCTCGAACTTGGGCTCGGTCATGAGCTGGTCACTCCTTCGGATGGGTCTTCGGTGTTGTCGACTTCGGGTTCGTCGACTTCGGTTGTGTGTTCTTCGGTGCTGCTGTCGTTCTCGCGTCGAAACGAGTCGTAGATCTCGAGAAGCACTTGCTTCTGTCGTTCCGTGATGGTCACGTCCGACAGAACGGCGTCCCGGATGGGACTGTGCGGCCGCTCTTCGAGAAAACCGGCCTGCACGTAGAGGACCTCGGACGACACCCGAAGACCTTTGGCGATCTGTGCGAGGACATCTGCCGACGGCTTGCGCAACCCTCGCTCGATCTGGCTGAGATACGGGTTGCTGACGCCGGCGAGCAGAGCGAGTTGCCGGAGCGACACCTGGGCCGATTCACGCTGTGCGCGAATGAAGCCTCCGATGTCGGCGGTTGCGGTGTTGACGACGCGAGCGGCCAGGTCGCCGGCTGCGCCGACCACGGTGGCCTCGTCACCGTCCTGACTGTTCTCGTCCCGCATGTTGTCGGCTCCTCAGTTCGTGCCTGCTCTCGCCTACGAACACCACGTTAACCAGGGCTGCTAGCAATTGCAAGCACTCTGCTAGCACCGTGACGGGAGTCACGAACGCTATCCGAACAGCAGCTGCGACACCGTGTAGATCACGAGACCGGCGAGCGAACCCACCACGGTGCCGTTGATACGAATGAATTGAAGGTCGCGTCCGACCTGCAGCTCGATCTTCTTGCTCGCTTCGTCCGCGTCCCACCGTGCGACGGTGTCGGTGATGACCGTCGTGATCTCGTCGGTGTAGTTGTCGACGATGTAGCGCACGCCCGACAGCAACCACCCGTCGACCTTCGTCCGCAGCTCCTCGTCGTCGCGCAGCCGGATGCCGAACTTCTGCACGTTCTCGCTGACCTTGGAGCGCAGCGTGCTGTTCGGGTCGTCGACGGAATCGACAATGAGCTTCTTGGCGACCTTCCACGTGGCTGCCGCGAGGCCGGTGATCTCGTCGCGGCCCATCAACTCGGCCTTGATGGACTCCGCCTTGGCGATGGTGTCGGGGTCGTTCTGCAGATCCTGCGCGAAGTCGACGAGGAATTTGTCTGCGGCGGCGCGCAATTCGTGGTTGGGGTTGGAGCGGACCTTCCACGTGAACTCGACGAGTTCCTTGTGGATGCGCTCGCCGAGCAGCACGTCCACGAACTTGGGCGACCACGACGGCGAGTCCCGGCTGATGACCCGGTCGATCGTCTCGAGGCTGCCCTGCGCCCACTCGTGAGCGCGCAGCGCGAGCAGGTCGATCAGCGGCTTCTGCCGGTTGTCCTCGAGCAGCGAGGCCAGCACCCGGCCGATCGGCGGACCCCACTGCGGGTCGGCGAGCCGCTTGACGATGGTGTTGTCGATGACCTGGGCGATGTCCTCGTCGTCCAGCAGGTCGAGGACCCCGCGCAGAATGGTCGACGTCTCCTCCGCGACGCGATCGGAGTGGGCCGTGTCCGACAACCACGTTCCGAGCCGCAGCGGAATCTGGGCGGAGTGGATCTTGGACGTGACGACCTCGGCGGCGAGGAAGTTCTGCCCGACGAAGCTGCCGAGGCTGGACCCGAGTTGGTCCTTCTTGCGCTTGATGATCGCCGTGTGCGGGATCGGGATGCCGAACGGATGACGGAACAGCGCGGTGACCGCGAACCAGTCGGCGAGGGCGCCGACCATGCCGGCCTCGGACGCGGCACGCACGTACCCGACCCACGCCCCGGCTCCCTGCGACTCCTGCCAGCGGCAGAAGAAATACACGACGGTGGCGAAGATCAGGAACCCGGTGGCCACCGACTTCATCTTGCGAAGATCGCGACGTTTGACGTCGTCGTCCGCTTTCAGGAGCTGCACCAGCACCATTGTGCCTGGCCCGACGCACTAGTCTCGAAAGAGAACCGCACGCGCGGGTCGGGGGCAATCGAAGAGGAGTGTGCGTTGGCCGTGGCGAACGAATCGTCGGTGAACGACGCCGAACGCGCCGAAGCGGGCCACAGCGGGGCCGACCGGGCCGCGAAGAGGGCGCCGAAGGCGGACAAGCAGGACGGTCGCAAGCGACGCTGGCGCGAGCACAAGATCGCTCGACGCGAAGAACTCGTCGACGGAACCCTGGCGGCGATCAGGTTGCGCGGACGCGACATCGGAATGGACGAAATCGCGTCCGAGATCGGAATTTCCAAAACCGTTCTCTACCGTTATTTCAACGACAAGAACGACCTGACCAACGCCACGCTGGAACGGTACGTGGAGGTGACGCTCGCGCCGCGCATCTATGCCGCGATAAGCGTCGAGCTCGACGAGTTCCACCTGACCCGGCAGGTGATCGCCGCCTACGTCGAGACCGTCGCATCGGATCCCGAGGTGTACCTCTACGTGATGAGCAACAGCTCGGGACCCAACCGGGACGTGGTCGCCGACTCAGAGCGCATGATCGCGGAACTGCTGTCCGCGGTGCTCGGCGAGCGCCTGCGCCGCATGGAGATGGACTCGGGCGGATCGGTGCCCTGGGCCTACGGCGTGGTGGGCCTGGTCCAGTTGGCGACTCACTGGTGGATCTCCAACAAGTCCATGACCGCCGAGGACCTGATCGACTATCTGACGATGCAGGTGTGGGGCGGAATCCACGGTGTCGCGCAGGTCAAGGGCTCGCCGGCACGGTTCAACGCCATGGAACACCCGCTGGTCGACGACCAGGCCCCCGCCTCGAAAGACTGAGACGCGCGAAAGACTGAGACGCGCGAAGGACTAGGACGCGCGAAGGACTAGGACGAGGGCGGCGGGAAGCCGCCGGTGGCGATCGGGCCCCACGTGTCGATCGAGATCCTGATCAGCGACTTTCCCTGCTTCACCATGGCCTCGCGGTACTCGTCCCAGTCGGGATGCTCGCCGGAGATGCTGCGGAAGTACTCCACCAGGGGTTCCACCGAGTCGGGGAGGTCGATGACCTCGGCGGTCCCGTCGATCTGCACGTAGGGGTCGTTCCAGTCGTCCGAGTGGATCAGTACCGACACCGCCGGGTTGCGCCTGATGTTGACGGCCTTCGCGCGCTGCGGGTACGTGGAGATCACGATGCGTCCCTCCGAGTCGACTCCGCACGAGACGGGCGACATCTGCAGTCCCCCGGACTGCTTGATCGTCACCAGGGTGGCCCGGTGACGCGGACGGACGAAGTCGACCAACTCGTCGTGGGAGACGCGGTCTGCTGTTGCGAACTCGGTAGCCATGACTCCCAGCGTAGAGCGGGCCCGCGGCGTAACCATTTTCAATAAACTGCGATAACTGTATGAATGCGTGTTCGCGGGGATCGCTTTCCTTTTCTACGAATGGATACAAGGACCGTCACCGATGCCCCAGAATCACCTTCGCGTGCTTCCGACTCTGTCGCGCTTCGACGAGGCGAGCGCCGCCGTCGTCGCGTTTCTGCAGCAGTCGATGCCGATGTCGATGTGGTCGGTGACTCGTTTCGACGGCCAGAATCAGATGTTCCTCCGAACGTCGGAGAACAACGCCCTCTCCATTCACGACGGCCAGGCGCGGCCGTGGGAGAGCACCATGTGCAAGCTCATGGTCGACGGTGACATCCCGTCCGTGGTCCCGGACACCGCACTGGAACCGGTGATCGCCGACTCCGACGACCCGGACTGGAAGCCGCTTCGTACCTATGTCGGTATCCCCATCCACCGGCCCGACGGAACCGTGTTCGGCACGGTCTGCGGATACGACACGCAGCCGCACACGGCCGAGCTCTACGACCGGGTGCCGTTGCTCGAACTGCTGTCGTCGCTTCTCTCGGCCGTCCTCGACTCCGATCACGCGCGGATGGACGCCGAACGCCGGGCGGAGGTCGCCGAGATCGAGGCGGAATCGGACCCGCTCACGGGCCTGTTGAACCGGCGGGGGTGGAGCCGGTGGCTCGAGCCCGAGAACGGACGGTGGCTCGAGTTCGGCGACCCCGCAGCCATCGTCGTCGCCGACCTCGACGGCCTGAAGGACGTCAACGATCGGTACGGGCACGCTGCGGGCGACGAGCTGATCCGCCGCACCGCGGCTGTCCTCCGGGAGTGGGCGGGACCCACGGACGTCGTGGCCCGACTCGGCGGCGACGAGTTCGGCGTTCTCCTGGTCGGATCGGGAAACAAGCCCACGGCCGACAAGGTGGCCGAGCTCTCCGGTTCGCTGGAGGACGAAGCTATTTCGATGTCGGTGGGCTTTGCCTCGTTCGCATCGTCGGGCAGTTCCGTCGCCGCCTGGAACGCCGCCGACTCGGTGATGTACCGCGTGAAACGCCTGTCGGGCGGCCGGCGCCGACGTGCCTCAGACCGGCCGGGCGGGACCGCGTTCCACAGTCGGCCCTGAACCACCTGTAGGCCCTGAACCCGTTTCTGCGGCGTCGATTGCGCCCTGCACGTCGGCAGCGGGCATCGGCTCGGCGAGCAGGAAACCCTGGGCCATGTCGCATCCGGCCTCGCGGAGGCAATTCAGTTGCTCGACCGTCTCGACACCCTCGGCCACCACGGTCAGATCGAACGCGCGCGCCAGCGTCACGATGGCGGAGACAACCGACTCCGGTTGCGTGCCCGGCAGTTCCGAGACGAAGGACTTGTCGATCTTGACGAAGTCGACGATCGGGAAGCGGGTGATGTAGCTGAGCGAGCTGTGTCCCACCCCGAAATCGTCGAGCAGAACCGACACACCCATCTCGTGCAGATCCGTGAGGTTGCGTTTGACCGTCTCGGTGTCCTCGACCCAGATGGACTCGGTGATCTCGATTCCGAGTTGCTGTGCGGGAAAGAGAGTTTCGGCGAGAAGCGCCGACACCGACGCGGCAAACCCCGGCTGCCGGAGCTGCAGCGGGCTGACGTTGACGCGCAGTTCGGCGGCGCCGCTCCACTGCACCGAATCGAGGCACGCGCGGCGCAGCGCCCATTCCCCGAGTGGAACGATCAGACCCGAGCGCTCTGCGATCGGCACGAACTCGTCCGGTCCGATCGCGCCGAGCGTCGAATCATCCCAGCGCGCAAGCGCTTCCACGGCGACCAGACGACCGGTCGCCAATTCGTACACCGGCTGATACACCATGGCCAGAGCATCTGTCTCGAGCGCGGTGCGCAAGGCATCCGCGATCGCCAAGCGGCGAAGTGCGGGCGCGCCGTGTTCCTCGTCGAACACCTCGTAGGTGCCCGGCCCCTCCTTCTTCGCCCCCGACGCCGCGATGTCGGCGTGGCGAACCATGTCCGCCGCGGTGTCCTCGCCGTACCCGGCGGCGATGCCGATACATCCCGAGATCTCGATCGCCCGGTTGCCGATGTCCAGGGGGCGACGCAACCGCGCCAGAATGCTCTGCGCCACCGCGATCGCGTCGAAGGTGTTGGTGAGGCCGGTGCAGACGAGGAGAAATTCGTCGCCGCCGAACCGGGCCACCGTGTCGTGCATGGCGACGGATTCGGTGAGCACCTCGGCCACCGCGGCCAACACCCGATCGCCCGCGGCGAACCCGAAACTGTCGTTCACGACGCGGAAATCGTGCAGGTTGACCAGCATGACCGCGGTCATTCCGGACCCGGCGCGCGAGCGGACCAGAGCGGCGTCGATGCGTTGGTAGGCCAACGTGCGGTTGGCCAGCTGCGTCAACGGATCGTGGAGCGACTGGAACCGCACCTGGCGTTCGAGTTCGGCCCGCCGAACCGTGGCCGAGATGACCTCGGCAACAGTGGTGAGGAACATGACGGTGCGCACCGAGTACGCACCGATGTCGGTCTGGTACACCGCCAGCGCGCCCCACGCCGACTCCGTGCCCGGAATCGGCACCGCGATGGCGCTCCGGAATCCGAAGCGTTTCATCAGGGTCGTGTCGAACCTGGTCTCGAGCTCGGCGTCGCGGCACACCACCACACCGCGCTGCGCAATGGTGTATCCGGCCATGGAATCGTCCGAGACTTCGAGGCCCGACGCGTCCGCCGGGGCCGGCAGTGCGGCGGCAATGAACCTCAGCTTCCCGTCGTTGCCACCCGGCCGGTAGATCATGGCGTTCTCGGCACCCAACACGTCGATGGCCGCGGACACGGCGGCGGCCGTCACCTCGTCGACCCGTCCGGTGAGGGCGATCCGGTTCAGACCGGCGATGGCCTCCTGCTCGAGCTCCCGGCTGCGATCGAGATCCGCCTCGGTGCGGTCCAGTCGAGGTGCGTTTCCGTCGACATCTCGAAAAACGCCGGCCACGACGGACTGGGATTCGGTGTCGCCGAGGCCGTAGACCGTCATCTCGACCGGAAAGGGCGATCCGGTGGGCACGTCGAGGATGTCCATTCTTCCGGCCCATACTCCGTCGGTGTCCACCGCGATGCGGATTTCCTCGAGTTGCTCCAGGACACTGTCGGCGATCACGTTGCGCCCGTTCAGCGAATCCAGTCCGTCCATGGTCTCGAGGCCGATCATCTGCAGCCCGGCAGCGTTCAAGTAGCGGATGCGAGAGGAACTGTCGATGATCACAACACCGGACGACGCGGAGTCGGCCACCGCCCGCAGGGCGGCGTAGGTCGCGCTTCGTTCGAAGTCCACGAACCGACTCCCTCTCCGTTTGGACGTGGCCGTATTGTCTCATCACCGCGTTGCCCGACGCACAGTTTCGGCGCGGGCGCCGCAGCTAGTTCACCGCCGTCTCCAATTCACTGCCGTCTCCATTTCACTGCCGTGTCCACTCCAGCAGCGTCTCGGCCGACCAGGTGTTGACCACACGATCCGCCGGTACGCCGGCCGTGACCGCGCGTTCGCACCCGTATCCCTGCCAGTCCAACTGGCCGGGAGCGTGGGCGTCGGTGTCGATGGAGAACAGACATCCGGCGTCCAGAGCTGCGGCGATGAGGCGCTGCGGGGGATCGCGTCGCTCGGGTCGGCTGTTGATCTCTACCGCGGTTCCGCCGTCGCGGCACGCAGAGAAGACCGCGTCGGCGTCGAACGTCGACTCGGGCCGTGTGCCGCGGCCGCCCTCGACGAGACGGCCGGTGCAGTGGCCGAGGACGTCGACGCGGGGATTGGAGACGGCGGCAACCATGCGCCGCGTCATCGCCGCGGAGTCCGCACGCAGGTTCGAGTGCACGCTCGCGACGACCACGTCGAGACGATCGAGCAGTTCGTCCTCCTGATCGAGCGAGCCGTCGTCGAGGATGTCCACTTCGATGCCGGTGAGGATGCGGAAGGGGGCCAGCCGGTCTCGAAGCTCGTCGATTACGTCCAGTTGTTCGCGCAGCCGATCCGCAGTGAGACCGTTCGCGACCTTCAGGCGCGGCGAATGATCGGTCAGGACGCAGTACTCGTGCCCCAAAGATGCTGCGGTGGACATCATTTCGTCGATGGGGCTGCCGCCGTCCGACCAGTTCGAATGCGTGTGCAGATCGCCGCGGAGCTCGCAGCGCAGCGCAGCGCCGCCTTCACCGATCGGCTCGGCGGCGTCTCGCAGTTCGGTCAGATAATCCGGAACGTCACCGGCGGCAGCCTGCGCTGCCACCGCCGCGGTCTTCGGTCCGATGCCCTTCAAGGTGGTCCAGGAGTCGGTTCGCGCCAGCTCGGCGCGTCGGGCGTCGGACAAGCCGCCGAGAATGTCGGCGGCTTTCCGATACGCCTGCACTCGCCTGGTCTCCGCGCGCGAGCGTTCGAGCCAGAACGCAACTTCGCGCAACGCGGTCACCGGCTCCATGAAAACGGAGTCTAACGATCCTTACTCGGCGGCCAATGCGTCGGCGACGGAGGTCGTCGGCGCGGTGTTCGGCACCCACCGCGCTGCCGTGATGACGCGCTCGGCTGCCGGGCCGATCACCAGCGTCATTGCCGTGTTGCGGGCACTGCAGGCCGAATCGATGTCCGACAGCACGGACAGTGCGGCGGTGCCCATGAACTCGACGTCCGACAGGTCGAGGATCATTGCATCGGCCTGGCCGGCCGTCTCGGACACGCAGTCTGCGAAGAGGTGAACGTTGGCGAGGTCGAGTGACCCCGACACGGCGAAGAGCACGGTGCCGGGCTGCGGTCGACTCGACACGACGCGGCCGCCCGGAATATCCGTGGTGCCGAGCTCGGTCGACGTGGTGACGTCGGTGGCGGGTGTGAAAGAGACAGTCATGGTGTTCTCCGTTCGTGGAACTCGTGGAGAAACATCGAAGAGACGGTGCAAAACCGCTGAGAGAAAGGGCGCGCAGCCCTGTTTTTCCAAGTGGGCGCGCCGAGAGCGGGAGCAGCTATCGTCGGTGCTTCGTAATCCGGCTGCTGACTCAACCTCACTACGACGCTACGCTATGCACCCGGCAGTAACAACCGACCGTGGAAACGGCTCTGCTCTCGGAGTTTCCCGCATGCTCCGACCGGGTACTACCGATGTACAGCAATCCCACGAGAGTCGACGTAGCGATCGTTTCGGCCGCTGAAAGAACTACAGGAGGCCTCATGACACGGGCAATCACACCGGAGCCGAACGTCGACGGCGGCGATTCGGCCATCGAGCTCGGAGTGCACGCCGACGCCGGTCAACTGTCCGTCACCCGCGCAGTCGCGGCCACGCTCGCAGCCCAGGAAGACTTCGACGTCGACAGCATCGCCGACATCCGGCTCGCCATCGACGAAGCGTGCAGCCGTCTCATCGTGCGCGCCACTCCCGGTGCTCGCATGGTCTGCCGCTTCGTTCCCTCGGACACCGAGATCCACGTCTCGGTCACCACCACCACCACGGACCGCGCCGCGCTCGACGCCAACGGTTTCGGATGGCACGTTCTCAACGCACTCACCGATTCGGTGTCGACGTCGCAGTCCGAGTCGACCGACGGAGTCATCACCACCACCATCGAGTTCTCCAAGCGCAAGCACGGTTGGGACGAGTGACGGACACGTCCGCCACCACCACCTCCGGACCCCCGCAGAAGTCGCGCCGAAGCGACGAATACGCGGACGTCGCGGAACGCTTTCGCGCCATCTCCGCCCTCCCCGAGGGCGACCCTCTCCGTCGCGTGAAACGCGATGCACTGGTCACCCGCTGTCTGCCCCTGGCCGAACACATCGCGCGGCGGTTCGACGGACGCGGTGAGGCCCACGACGATCTCGTTCAGGTGGCCCGAGTCGGCCTGGTCAACGCGGTCGATCGCTTCGACGTCGAGCGCGGCTCCGACTTCGTGTCCTTCGCGGTGCCCACCATCATGGGCGAGGTTCGACGGCACTTCCGTGACGCCGGGTGGGCGGTCCGTGTCCCCCGCCGCATGAAAGAGCTTCACCTGCAGCTCAGTCGCGCCGTCGGCGACCTCGCGCAGACACTCGGACGTTCTCCGACGGTGTCCGAACTGGCCGAGTACCTCGACCTCGAGCGCGACGAAGTCGCCCAGGGCCTCACCGCCGGAAACGCGTACCAGACCCTGTCGGTGGACAGCGCCTCGACGGGCGGAGACTCCGAAGGGCTCACTCTCGCAGACACTCTCGGTGACTACGACAAGGAGATGGAGAACGTGGAGAACCACGAAGCCCTCCGTCCCCTCCTCGCGAAACTCCCCGAGCGTGAACGAAACGTGCTGCTGCTCCGCTTCTTCGGCAACATGACCCAGACCCAGATCGCCGAGAAGATGGGCATCTCGCAGATGCACGTCTCCCGGCTTCTCGCGCGCACGCTGGCAGGGCTGCGCGAGGAGCTTCACTGACCGTTCGGCAGCAGCCCGTCTCCCTCGATCGCCGCGCGCGCGGGGACGACGAGGTAGGCGACGGATACGCCGACGATCCACGATCCGATCGCGAAGGGTACGGCGGCGGCCGGGCCCTGGTTCCACGCCACGAAGATCGCTGCACCGACGATGCCGATCCCGATGATCCAGGCAATCGCCTGCCCCCGTGCCGACCAGCCCCAGAGCGACAGGCCGGACAGCAAGGATACCAGGAAGCCGACCAGAAGTGCCTGCGCCACAATCGAATCGCCGACACGGACGTCGGCGACGGCAAGAAGCGCGGTGGCCGCCGTAAGAGTGGCTGCGACGCAGCACCCGACCATTCGACGGGGACGAATGCGGCGCGCGGTCAGGCGCACTCCGAGGCTCTGCGCATCACACCAGAGGGCCGCCAGGGCGATCGTGACCGCAAGGGGGACGGCCGCTTCCAGACCGACCGTAGCCGGACCGTCGACAACGGCGAATTGCAGCGCGGCGGCGACGCACCCCAGAACGACAGCTGCCGTCCCGAACCGAATCGTCCGGACATGCTGCGCGCGTAGACGATCGACGTACGCGACCCAGAGGTGTTTGGTCTTGTCGAGGGGCTCGTCCGCGTCGCGCACCTTCTGTGTAAGCTCGGTCCATCGCTTCCGCGCCGCTCGCCACCGCGAGATCATCACCACCCCGAACAGCACCGCCAGAACCAGCAGCACCCGCGCGGCGACGGGACCGACTGTGGCGGTGTGCATTCCGATCAGCTGCGCCGCCAGGGCGACCGTGGTCGCCGCCAGCGCCAGGCGGACGACGTCGGAGACCAGGACGAGAGGCAGAAACGGGCGTATCAGCAGGGCAATCCCCCGCCCGAGCAGACCTTTCACCGTCGTCGGCGATTCCAAGGGCCACAGCACGCGCGGCGCCAGCACGGCGAGACGGGTGACGAGGGCGAAGAGGTACGACGGCGCGAGGTCTCGCACCCCCTGCGCTCCCACGTTCAGATTCGAATCGCCCACGGTGCCGGGCCGTTCCACCACGTCGGCCGCGTCGGCGAGAATCGACTTCTGCAACTCCGCGATCGCGGCACCCCGCTCGGTGGGCTCGATACCGAGGGCGTCGACGATGCCGGCCGCCGCGTCCATCCGGCCCCACTTCCAGTCGTTCACACGCCACCCGGCGTGCAGGAATCCACCGAATCGTGCGACGACGTTGCCCGCCAGCTTGGCGTCCGTGGTCAGTGCCTTCTCCCGCGTGCGCAACGTGACCGGCGCCTGCGGGTCTCGAATCCAGCGCGCCGTCCAGGTTCCCATCGACGCGTCGAGCAAGGTCTCGATCTGCGCGTCGATGTCGGGGTGCGGCTGACCGTCCAACCAGTAGCTGTATGCGAGTGGAGTGAACTGATCACCGCGGATCTCGTCGTACCGCACCACCGACGAGGTGCCAGGCACGTCACCCGTTGCTGCGAAGGTGGTGAACAGGTCAGGTGTCGGCGCGCTTCGCCACGCAGGCGTGTACAGCTTCGAGAAGATCGTGCCCTGCCATCGATCGCGCGCGGGCGCCGGCGGCGTCTCCCGCAGAATGGGGTCCGACAACGCGTAGATCGACGTCCGCGCATCAGTCAGGGCGGCCCACAAGGACTGCAGCGCAGCGCCTTCGGGTCCGTCGGGCAGCGACGACCAGGTGGCGAGTGCGGTGTAGAAGGTGGTGTCGTCCACGGTGGTTCCGGTCCGGAGTGCGTCTGCGACCGTCGGCGGCAGGTGCGCCAACCGTCGCCCCGCGGCGGCGCTCTCCACCACCAGAGCTTCGACCTTCGGTAGCTCGTCCTTGATCTCGGGGCTCGAACCGAGACCGCGGGCGAAGACGAGGTCGACCGTCCTGCGCCGTCCGTCGAACGTCACGGTCAGCACCCGATAGAGAAGCGCCTTGAGACGGCCGAGGTCGCGAGCCGCCGATCGCACCTCGTCCCCGCCGGTCGTCGCCAACCTCTCGAGTTCGCGTACCCACGCGATCAGCAGGGCCGCGATGTCTCGGACTGCACGGATGTCGCCGTCGACCAACGACGGGTCACTCAGATACAGCGCCGCGAGGCGGCGGCGCAGCGGCAGCGTCGCGGACTCGGACACCCGCCCGAAGGGCTGCGCGAACCCCGGTGCGCCCGAGACGAACCGGGGTGGATCGGTGAAGAGATCGGCCAGCCGCTCCGCGTCGACGTCGATACGGAAGCGGGCGTATTCGTCGGCCGCGGGTGGCCGGTGGACCTCGCCCCCGTCCCGTTCCAGTAGCGCTGCGAGCGCCGCCGATCGGGTGCGGGCCCTCTCCTCACGGTCGTTGTAGATCCGCAGAGCGGGGAGTTCGTCCTGCACGTTCTCGGTGCGTTTCTTCAACGCGGTCGCGTACCGGATGACCGTCACCGCACTGTGAATCACGAATTTCTTGACCGGTGAGATCGGCAGCGGATCGCGAGGCGGTTCGGGATCGAGATACAGCAACCGTCGTTCGGTGACGGAGGACGCGGAGGCGCGGCTGATCGCCCGAATGGCGCGATCGACCGGAATGTTGTCCAGCACACCGCCGTCGATGACAGCGAACGATTCCGTGTCCGCAGTGCCGTGGGCGAAGGGAAACACCGTCGCCATGTTCGGGCGGTCACCGTCGTCGTCGAGCGTGGCGAGCGATCGAATCGTTGCCGGTTCGAACGCACCCGGGAACGACGACGTGGCGCGCGCGGCCAGCGCCAGGCGATCGATCGCGCGAGAGACCACGGGATCCGACGGATCCGTTCCCGCTCCGGGAATGGTGGAGTAACCCGACCCGAGGGGTCCGGGGCTCCGCACGAACGAGAACGCCGCGGCGCTGCCCCAGGCGGTGGCGGTACCGTCGTCAATCCGCGTCGCCGCGAGCTCGACGGTGACGTTGTCCGCCGCGTAGTCGGCAGGGTCGCCGGGCCGAGAGGTCAACCTCTCCAACGACATTCGGGCCGTCGGCAGGAAATAGTCGTCGCCCTGCAGGAACGATTCCAGCGGCCCGACGCCGACCGGTCGCAACATCTGCCAGATGCCACCGGTGTTCGCCCAGAGGTCGCGCGTGGGCTCGAGGGATGCTCCGTAACTCTGCGCGAGGCCGTAGAGCACGGCGTTGAAACCGCCCGCACTGGCACCGGCCAGGATGTCGACCTCGACCGCGCCGTACCCGGCGGCGGCCAGGAGATCCCGGTAGCGGCGCATTCGCGGATCGACCGGGTCGGGTGTCAACGAGGCGCGGCGCAGAATGTCGATCTCCGCGACGGCGCCGCCGATCCACACCGCCAGGCTGACCCCGCCGCGCATGGCCAACGTCAGTCTCAGTGTCGTAGCCTGCTCGCTCACAGCCAGAAGATTACTGTCGATTTCGGCCGCCGCCCGAGTAGTGCACTACTCGTTTCTCGTTCCGCCTTACCATTCGACACCATGGCTACCTGGAGTACCGAAGCACACGTCGCGCTGCGAGCAGACGCGAACACCCGAGTCGCGGAGATCGATGCGCGGGCAACACCGGGATTCGACGGCAACAAGAGCGACGGCCGCGAGTTGCTGGCCGAACGGGGCGCCGTCCTCGCCGCGCTGCAGGAGAAGTTGTACGCGAACGGGCGATCCGGCGATCACCGCAGCGTGCTGCTCGTGCTGCAGGGCATGGACACCGCAGGCAAGGGCGGGATGGTCCGGCACGTGATCGGGATGGTGGATCCGCAGGGCGTCTCGCACTCCGCGTTCGGCGTGCCCACCGACGAGGAGAAGCGGCACCCGTTCCTGTGGCGGATCGAGAAAGAACTACCCGCCGCCGGACAGATCGGCGTGTTCGACAGATCGCATTACGAGGACGTTCTCGTCGTCCGGGTGCACGGCCTGGTCCCGCAGGAGGTGTGGGAGGCGCGGTACGACGAGATCAACGAGTTCGAGAGACGGGTCACCGAGAGCGGAACCACCATCGTCAAGGTGGCCATGTTCGTGTCCCTGGACGAGCAGAAGGCGCGGCTCGAGGAGCGGCTCGAACGCGAGGACAAGTTCTGGAAGTACAACCCGGGCGACGTCACCGAGCGTGGGTTCTGGCCGAAGTACCAGGAGGCCTACCAAGCCGTCCTGGACCGCACGAACACCGA
The DNA here is from genome assembly GCF_059691855.1 of Rhodococcus sp. 320_ES. Classification (NCBI taxonomy): domain Bacteria; kingdom Bacillati; phylum Actinomycetota; class Actinomycetes; order Mycobacteriales; family Nocardiaceae; genus Rhodococcus; species Rhodococcus sp. 320_ES. The sequence goes on from NZ_JCAWAG010000004.1 coordinate 532,729, forward strand.
ATACGCACCCTGGTACGTGCTGCCCAGCGACCGGAAATGGTTCGCCCATCTCGCCGTCACCGAACTGCTGATCCACGCGCTGGAGTCGTTCGACCTGCAGTGGCCGCCGGCCGATTTCGACGTCGAGGTGGAGAAGAAGAGGTTGGCGCAGGCTTGATCGTCACGGCGTGATCGTCCCGGAACAGACGACGTGCCCCTGACTCCGTTCACGGAGTCAGGGGCACATTCGGTCGACCTACCGACGTGAGGGTGCCCCTCGGTCGGTGGAAGGCAGGATCAGAACGTCGAAGTTCAGAACGTCGACGCGTCGATCACGAAGCGGTAGCGCACGTCGGACTTGACGACGCGGTCGTACGCCTCGTTGATCTGCTCGGCCGGGATGACCTCGATCTCGGCGCCGATGTGGTTCTCGGCGCAGAAGTCCAGCATTTCCTGGGTCTCGGCGATGCCGCCGACCATGGAACCGGCGAACGAGCGACGGTTCGAGAGCAGGTTGAACGCGGGGACCTCGAGGGGCTTCTCGGGAACACCCAGCTCGACGAGCGTGCCGTTGCGGGCGAGCAGACCGAGGTAATCACCCATGGGCAGGTTGGCCGACACGGTGTTGAGGATCAGGTCGAACTTGCCGCGCAGATCCTTCAGCGCCGAGGTGCCCTTGGTTGCGTAGTACTCGTCGGCGCCATACTTCTTGCCGTCGTCTTCCTTGCTGGTGGTCTGGCTGAGCACGGTGACGTGGGCACCGAGGGCGTGGGCGATCTTGACGCCGATGTGGCCCAGTCCGCCCATGCCGATGATGGCGACCTTCTTGCCGGGACCGGCTCCCCAGTGCTTGAGCGGCGAGTACAGCGTGATGCCGGCGCACAGGAGCGGCGCGGCGACGTCGAGTTCGACGCCCTCGGGGATGCCGAGCACGAAGCTCTCCGTCACGACGATCTGAGTGGAGTAGCCGCCGTTGGTGAACTCTCCCTCGTAGGTCTTCGAGTTGTACGTCTGCACGACGCCCTTGGTGCAGTACTGCTCGTCACCGTCCAGGCAGGCTTCGCACTTGCCGCAGGAATCGACGAAGCAGCCGACGCCGACGCGGTCGCCGACCTTGCGGGTGGTGACGTCGGAACCGACCTCGGCGACGATTCCCGCGATTTCGTGTCCGGGGACCACCGGATATGTGGTGCCGCCCCACTCGTTGCGAGCCGTGTGGATGTCGGAGTGGCAGATGCCCGCGAACTTGACGTCGATCAGGACGTCCTTCGGGCCCAGATCGCGACGTTCGATCGTCGTCTTCTCCAGGGGAGCGTCGGGGGCAGTGGCTGTGTATGCGGTAGCTGTGGACATGAATACATGTCTACCCATGCATCGTTGACTCGTAAACCAAGTGTGCCCTGCCCCGGGTGGTCAGCGTGCCGTGTACGCCCGATATCCGAGGAATCCGACGTAGCCTGCGAGGGCGAGGAATCCGAGTCGGCGGGTCTGCGGAATCGCGATGGCGGTGCCGACGGCCAGTTCGGTGGCTCCGTTGCGATAAGTCCAGGTCCGGACGTCTTTCGGGAACGCTGCGGAGGTGATGCCGGCGAAGGCGTCGGGCATCACGAAGTGCGCGGCTCCGGTGGCGGCGAGGCCGATTCCGAGCACGGTGGGAGCGGTTGACGAAGCCATGATGTGATCCTTCTCCTGTTGATCGAATATTGAATCAATCTGTCTGTGACGACAGGGTTACACCTACAGTAGCCGTCAGGACGACCGCGTGAACCGATCACCCACCGTGTTGCCCACGCTGTTTCCCAAGCGAGTCAGGGCTGCAGACACGTCTTGATACCGAGGACCGAACACCCTCGGCACCGCATCGAAGCCGCGCGCGTCCGGACCGATCAACACCCGCGGCTTGTTCTTCTCCACTCCTGCCAGGATGACGTTGGCAGCTCGGGTCGGCTTCGTGACGGCGAATCGCTGGAATGCCTTCGACCGCGTCTCCGGATCGCCCATGTCGTCCATGCCGCGCGCGAACTTGACGATATTGGTCTTGATGCCGCCCGGGTGTACGCAGGTGACGCCCACCGGGTGTCCCGCGATCCGCATCTCCTGCCGCAGAGCTTCGGTGAACCCGCGGACCGCGAACTTCGCTGCGTTGTAGGCACTCTGGCCGGGAACCCCCACCAGACCGAACACGCTGGAGATGTTGACCAGGTGCCCGTCACCCGACTCCACGAGTGCAGGCAGGAACGCTTTCGTGCCGTGCGCGACTCCCCAGAAGTCGATGTTCATCAACCACTCGAAGTCTTCCCAGGACATGTCGATCACGTCACCGCCGAGCGCGACGCCCGCGTTGTTGACCACGAGGTTCACCGTTCCGAAGTGGGAACGAACCTCGTCGGCGTGCGCGTATACCGCCGCGCGGTCGCTCACGTCGAGGGTGAACGGGACCGCCTCGGCGCCCAGGCCTTCGCATCCCGCGGCTGTCTTCGCCACGGCTGCGGAGTCGACGTCGGACAGTGCGAGACGCGCGCCGCGCCTCGCCAGTTCGAGCGCCAACGCCGCGCCGATTCCCGAACCGGCGCCCGTGATCACCGCGACCTTGCGGTCGAACGACCTCACCGCGACACCTCCTCGAGTGCTGTGATCTCGGTGGGGGTATCGCGGCGTACTCCGATGAACTCGTAGTCGCTCGGGTCGACCGAGCGGGTGCGGAGCCAGTACTGCCACGTACCTCCCGGCCAGATGGTGCGGTTCACACCTGACGCGTCGAGGTACCAGCTGGTGCATCCACCCGTGGACCAGACGCCGCGGGAGAGCTTGTGGTGCAGCTCGGTGTCGAAGCGGTCCTGTGCCTCGTCGCGCACGACGATGGCCTGCGCAGACGCCGAGTCGACCAGCCCGATCGCCTCGACGACATACGAGATCTGCTGCTCGATCATGAACACGACCGAGTTGTGCCCGAGCCCGGTGTTCGGCCCGAGCAGGAAGAAGGCGTTGGGGTAGCCGGCGGCGGTGATGCCGAGGTGCGTCCGGATTCCGTTCTCCTCCCAGTGCGGGACGAGACGCGTTCCCTCGAGGCCGGCGATGTCGATGCTCTCGAATCCGTCCGTCACGTGGAAACCGGTCGCATAGATGATCACGTCGACGTCGCGTTCGACGCCGTCGCGGGCGACGATGCCGCGCGGGGTCACCTTCTCGATCCCGTCGGTGATCACGTGCGAGTGCTCACGCGCGAGAGCCGGGTAGTACGTGTTGGAGCCCAGGATTCGCTTGCAGCCGATTCGGTAGTCGGGGGTCAGCTTCGTGCGGAGCGCCGGATCCGCAATTGCCTTGGCGATGTTCTTCTTCGCCGCCTTCTCGATCGGCCGCATCAGGTACGGGCGACCGTTCAGCCCGAACGCCAGCGTCTCGGCGAACCAGTAGATGGCGTCGCGGAACAGCCGTCGCGCACCGGGAATCGAGCGGAACGCGGTCCGTGCTGCCGACGGAATGCGGAAGTTCCTGCGCGGTGTCACCCACGCCGGGGTCCGCTGATAGAGCTGCAGTTCGGCGACCCGGTCCACGATCTGCGGCACGAATTGGACTGCGCTGGCGCCGGTTCCGATGACCGCGACCCGTTTGCCGGTCAGATCGACGGAGTGGTCCCACCGCGCCGAATGAAACGCCGGACCGTCGAAGCTGTCGGCACCGGGCAGGTCCGGGACGTTGGGAATGTGGAGCGCACCGACTCCCGACACGACGAACTGCGCGACGATCGTGTCACCTTCGACGGTGTCGATGTGCCACACCGCCTCTTCGGGATCCCACCGACCGCCTGCGCACGTGCGGTTGAACCGAATGTGTTCGCGCAGTTGGTGTTTGTCGACGACCCTGCGCAGGTAGGCCAGAATTTCGGGCTGCCCGGACCACATTTGAGACCACTCGGTGTTCGGCTCGAACGAGAACGAGTAGAGGTGTGAGGGAACGTCGCACGCACACCCGGGATAGGTGTTGTCTCGCCACGTGCCGCCCACGTCGTCGGACTTGTCGACGATCACGAAATCGTGGTGACCGGCCTCCTTCAGTTTGATGGCCATCCCGATTCCGGAGAACCCGGTACCGATCACCAACACTCGTGTCCGAATCACTGCCACTGTTGTACCCACCCCATCTGTGCCCACCCCATCCGCGACGATCTCGCTGCTGTTGTTCTTCCTACCGGGTCTGGCTCGCTCATGGGACGACGTGCCCGTTTATCTCCACAAACTTCGTGCAACAGCACCGTCCGACGGTCCCGTAGTGCAGACGAACTCCATCGACTCCCGGGCGATGTGCGCGCTACCGTGAGACATGGACGCAGCCCGCCACGCCCAGCCCTCCGCGGACGACGCACTGCATCGCGCAGCCGAGATGATCGACACGGCGCGCGCCGCGCGCGTGAGCACCTCGGACGGATACGTCGACGTTCTTCCCGAGGCTGCGAACGCACCGACACCGACCATCGCGCAGCACGCGATGAACAATCCCGTTGTCGCCGCGATATACGAGAACCTCTGGCGCCCGGCACTGGGCCGGATCGCGATGGGTGTCTCCAGCATGTCGGTCGACGACGAACGACGCCGCGCCGTGGCCGACCTTCGACTCGGCGGTGACATGACCGTCCTCGACGTCGCGTGCGGGCCCGGCAATTTCACGAAGTTCCTCTCCGGCAAACTGGGCGGCGACGGCATCGCAGTCGGCTTCGACATCTCCGCTCCGATGCTCGCCCGAGCTGTTCGAGACAATCGCGGTCCCCGCGCCGCCTACGTTCGGGGCGACGCTCGCACACTCCCCTACGCCGACGCGACCTTCGATGCCGTGTGCTGTTACGCGGCACTGTATTTGGTGCCGGAACCGTTCACGGTCGTCGGCGAACTCGTGCGCGTGGTCAAACCGGGTGGACGCATTGCCCTGATGACCAGCTACGGGGGTTCGTTCGCCCCGCTCAGAGCAGCGGTCACCGCCGGGGCGGCCGTCAGCGGCATCCGTATGTTCGAGAAAACGACCTTCACCGACATCCTGCGCGACGCCGGGTTCACCGACATCGATCAGGATCTACGAGGAGTCGCGCAGTTCGTCAGTGCAACCAACAGCTGACCGTCACTGGCCGGTGTCGGCGCCGTAATCGGTGACGAGCCACTGGTCACCGTCGTGCTGGACGGTCACGGTCAGCAACGTCGGCACCGCACCGGGTTCGGGCTGCTGCAGGTTCTGCGTCGTCTGGGTCGCGAACACCGACACGGTGTACGTGTCACCGTCCTGGCCCGTCACCGTTGCCGCGTTCACCTTGCCCGACGCCACCACCTGCGACTGAGTCATGATCTGAGACAACACGTCTCGCACACCCTCGAAGCGCTCCTTCAGAGCGTCGGTCGTGCCGTCCTCGACACCGGCGAAGAATCCGTCGAGATCGGTGTGGGCGTACGTCAGTGACCGTTCGGTGTACGCACGGGCCGTGTCGATCGCGGTCTGCCGGTCCGCGGCTGCCGCACGATCGGCGGTCAGTGCGCTGTCGGCGGAACGCCACGCGAGGCCCGCGACCACAGCGGCCACGACAGCGATCACGGCGACCACCACGGCGACGACGGTGACGATCCGCCCGCGCGATCGGGGCGCCTTGTCCGTGGCGTCGGCCTCCTTGGCTTCGGTGGGCTCAGCCTCGGTGTCCTTCGCCGCGGCGGTGTCGTCGGACGTCTTCTTGTCGAGATCGATGGTCATGCGTGCCTTCTCTTCTATCGGTGGAGCGTTCAAAGCTGATCTGTCGGTGACGCTTCTACTTGTCCGGCAGCGTCACGGCGACCCTCGCGGGACCACCCTGCGGGAACACTTGCTCGAGCATGTTCACCAGCGCACCCGCGTCGAACCGAAGCGGCCTCAGGGGCTTGGTCACCGGACGCAGCACCGTCGAGATGAAGCCGAGGTCGGGTGAGAGCTGGCTGATGTACTCGTCGATCTTCGGAACGAGGCGGCCCAGTTCGCCGTCCCAGACGTTCTCGCCGACATACGAATACGCCTGATACGAGTTGATGAGGTGCTCGAGCGCATCACCCGACGCGGACAACTCGGGAACCGAATCGGCAAGGCGGGGCCCGAGCTGATCGGCGTAGTTCTTCTCACCGAGCACCTGCAGGTTGTAGTACAACCGTCGTACTTGATCCTTACGGTCGGACAGGGTGAGCGAGAGCAGCCTGAGCACCTCGACGATGTTGTCGACATCGCTTTCCCGGCCCCGAGTCGCCACATCGACCGTGTTCACGATGCCGCCGATCGCGTTGGAGTCTATCTCCGCGGTCAGAGCGTCGGCCACCGCCAACGTGTCGCTCACACTGGGCGAGACGTCGACGTTCTCCGCCGCCACGGTGTCCCCGTCGCGCAGATACGGACCCGACGTGGACGCGGGGCGGAAGTCCAGGAACTGCTCGCCGGCGGCCGAGAGGTTCGACACCTTGACCTCGGTGCCGGTCGGGATCTGTTGCGATGCATCCACTCTGACTACCGCGCGCAACCCGTCGGCACCGACGTCGATGTGGTCGACCGTGCCGATCGCCGTGCCGCGCAACGTCACTCGCGACGACTCGGTCAAGCCGCCGGACGTGGTGAGGGGCACGGTGATCTCCGAGTAGTCCCGGCGCGGGTCCATGTCGAGAACGTCCAACGCCAGGTAACCGACGCCCACCACCGCGACCAGCGCGAGGGCCGACGCCGAGAGGATCGAGTTCTTCATCGCACGATTCCGATCGATCGCAGTACCGTGATCATCTCGTTGGCCCGATCCACTGGCGCCGCACCGGGACTGCTCTCGCCCGACACCGACGTGATGCGCACGTTGGGAGTCGACGCGAAGAACGGCACCAGTTTCTCGCGCAGCAGATCGTCCATCTGCGACGCCAGCATCGGGATGCTGAGGTCGGCGTTCGCGACCGTGAGGATGGTCGGCTTCAGCGTCGACAGAACGCTTTTCAGGTCACCCGCGATGGGGTTGACGAGGTCGCCGATTCCGCGGGACATGTACCCGAGGTCGATGAGCGCGCTCACCACCACCAGCAACGCGTCGGCGAGACCGCCCACCCGTTCCGGACCGACGGTCAGCATCGTCTCGAGGGTGTCGGACTTGTCCACGAAGGATTTCGTCACGGTTTCCGCCGAGTTCAGAATGCGGTCGAGTTCGCCCGAGTGCGTCGCAAGATCCGTCAGGGCCTGACGAGCCTTGTTGTTGATCAGATCGACGGTCGCAGGGTCCTGAGGGATCGCCCGATTGAACCGATCGATGGACCGTTGGAAGTCGGCGATGTGACCGCCGGCAACCACCTCGGACAACCCTCGCAGGACGTCTTCGACGTTGTCCGCCGGTTTGGTTCGATCGAGCGGAATCACGTCGCCGTCGCGCAGCGACGACCCCTGTCCGCCGCCGTCCGTCGGGCGCTCCAACGCGATGTAGATCTCACCGAGGAGAGTGCCCTGGCGAAGTTCCGCACGCGTCATGGCGGGCAGACTCACCGCGTCCTGAATGGACACACGGGCCACCGCCGAGTTTCCGTTCAGTGTCACCGAGTCGAGCAGCCCGACGTCCACACCGTCGAGAACCACCTTCGCCTTGGCCGGCAAGTTCAGAACGCTCGAGAACTGGATGTCGACGTCGTAGGTGGGACCGGAGACGTAGCTGCCCGGCACCGGCAGGTCCGCGATCGACGCACCGCACCCGGACACGGTGGCGGTCAGGGTGAGGGCCAGCAGAGCCGCGACTGCGCGTTTCATCGCGTACCCGCCGCACCGAGGATCAGCGGAACCAAATCAACGTTCACCGTCTTGCCCATGGCGTCGGGCAGCTGAAAGCTCGGCGGAGCAAACGTCAGTGCCGCAGCAGCATTCGTCTGGTCGTACATGGTGTTCACCTGCTGGGTCGCTCGGGGCACGCGGCTGAGAATGCTCGCGATGTCGCCCACCTTGTTCAGCACGATGGCCACGATGGGCACCAGGACGTCGAAGATCTTGTAGACGGTCGGCGCCACCTTCGGCAGAACCTTTCCGAGGATCGGGAGGAACTCCACCGTGAGGTCGATGGCCTGAGCGAAGCGCTCCGAGAAGTCACCCGCCGCACCGAGACCCTGCTTCAGGTTCTCGATCAGCAACGTGATATCGGGCCACCGATCGACCAACGTGGTCGTCAGCAGGTCGATGTTGTCCATCATGCGGCGAACAAGGGTGTCCTTGTCGGCGGGATTGCCCACGAGCGACGAGATCTGCGACAGCGCGGTACCCAGCTCGTTACCGCTCCCGTCCAGCGCTGTGTTCAGCGACCGCAGGGTGTCGCCGAGGATCTGCTCCTTGGGCGGCTGCGGGTTGTTCGGATCGGTGGTCGAGGTGGTGCCGAGCAGCTCCGCACCGAGCTTGTTGACCGCCTCGAGGGTGTCGCTGATGCCGATGGGCGTACGCGTGCGCTCGAGCGGAATGCATTGGCTGCGATCGAAAGTCGGGCCGTCGCCGTACGTCTTGGTCAGTTCCAGACGGCGATCGGTGACGATCGAGTCCGACATGGTCACGGCGCCGATGTCGGCCGGCAACTGCAGCGAGTCCTGCACCGACATCGTCACCCGCACGTGATCGCCCTGCGGTTCGATGGTCTTGACCTCACCGACCGGGATGCCGAGCAGGGTGACGTTGTTGCCCTCGTACAGACCCACCGAGTCGGTCAGCTCGGCGCACACGTCGGACGACGACGTACCGATCAGCTGCGCTGCGGACGACGCCGCCGTCCCCGCCCCGATCGCCACCACCAGTACCACGGCGCCGAGGACCAATTTCTTGCCAGCGGCCACGTCAGCACACCTTTCCTGGAAGTGGGACACAGATGTCCGTCCCGGTGACCACGGCGGCACTACGGTCGATCACGGGCCCCCTGCCGGTGTCGAGCAGTCCCGACATCGAGTCCGCGAACTCACGGCCGGCCGAAATCGCATCGTCGAGCGGCGTCGTCGACTGCTTGAGAGTGGCCACGATCTTCTCGATCTCGTCGATCGACGGCCCGAGCCCCTGATCGAGGGCCACGATGGGCCGGTGCAGCAGGTTGAACAGTCGATACAGCTTGTCGGCGGCCAACGCGACGTCCATGCGCTTGGCTCCCAGCTTGGCGGTGATGATGCCGATCTGCTTCAGAAGCCCGAGGAGGATCTCTCGATCGGTGCCGAGTTCGCCGATGTACTCGTCCGCGACCTTCAGACTCTTGTCCAGATCGTCTTGGCGGTCCGCGATCACACCGGTCAGAGACGTCAGATTGTTGGTGACGTCACGGATGGCGTCGGGCTGAGCCTGAACCGCCTTGTCGATCTCGGCGACCGTCTGTCGCAACGTCTTTCCGTCCAGGTCGCGCAGAATCGGGGTGACGGACTCGATGGTGTCGGACAGCGTGAACGGGACCCGCGTGTGCTCGATCGGAATCTGACCGTTCGGCAGCTCGTTGTCCCCGGCGGGTACCAGCGAGAGGTAGCGGCCGCCGACGGGCGTCAAAAGCCGAACTCCCACCGACGTCGCGTCGCCGAGGACCATGCCCTTCTTCACCTCGAAGGTCACCTCGACGTGGTTGTCGACCAGTTCCATCGACTTGACCGAGCCGACGGAGATGCCGGCCACACGGACGTCGTCGCCCGCGTGGGCACCGCCGGTGGTCTCGAATGCAGCCGTGTACGTGTCGTGTCCGATCGGAAGCACGTACACCACGACGGCGGCGACGATCGCGACCACCACGGCCACGATGCCGACGATCCCCCACAGCGTCTGACTGCCGGCGCGAACCGAACTCATTTGCACACCTTCAGTTTCTGGTTTCCGAGCACGACCGAACCGATACCGGGAATGTCGGTGTCGCCGGACGAGCAGGCGTACGTCGCGCCCCCCGGTGCGGACTTCAGCGAGTCGTCGAAGGAACGCAGCAGGCCGGGCGTCATGGCCAGCAGATCCACGATCTGCTGCGCACCGGGAACGAGGCGATGGAACTGGCCGTCCAGCGGGCCGTACGAGGAGTCGTAGATGTCGCGGAGTTGTTCACCGATGTCGAGGAACGGACCCTGACCGGTGTTGATGTCGTCGACCGCCTTCAGCAGCTCGTCGGCCTGGTTGCCGAAGGTCGACACCACCCGATCGAGCTCGGCGAAGAGTCGCCCGAGTTGTTCGGACCGTTCGCCGACCACACCCGAGATGGCTCCGAGGTTGCGGATGAGCAGAACGATGATGTTCTCGCGCTGCTGGGCGTAAGTGGTCAGGCCGTCGAGATCGCGGAGAACCGGACCGAGTCCGGAACCGTCGCCCTGCACGAGGTCCAACACGTTCTGCGCGAACAGGTTGACCTGGTTCGTGTCGAGGGTGTCGAAGATCGGCTGGAATCCGTCGAACAGGGTGGTGATGTCGAACGACGGGATGGTCATGTCATCGCTGATCGTCGACCCAGACGGCAGTTCCGACCCCTGATCGTCCGACGGAACCAGCTCGAGGTACCGCTGACCGAGCAGGTTCTGATAGCGCACAGCGGCTTTCGTGGTCGAGCGCAGACCGCGGTCGGCATCGACGTCGAAGGACACCTTGGCCTGTCCGCCGTCGAGGTCGATACCGGTGACCGTGCCGACCAGAACACCGGACATGCGGACGTCGTCACCTTGGTACAGACCGGACACGTCGTTGAATCGCGCGTCGTAGGACGACCGCTCGGCGCCCGATCCGTTGCCCAGGGCGCCACCGACGAGGACGAGGCACAGGATCGCCACCACCGCGAAGACGCCCAGCTTGACCAGCGTTCCCGTGGGAATGCCTGCAGCGGTGGACTTCACCTCTGCGCGCCGGCTCATCGCGGCACTCCGGCCAGGCTCGCGAACGTCGCCGCCGGGCCGGCGAGAGTGGGCATGTTCTTCACGATCACGGCGAGCTGCAACTGGACCTTTCCGTCGACGTTGGGGAACGCATCGTCGACCCCCTTCAGCACTCCGGGAAGGCGCTGGTAGGACGGCGCCAGCGTTCCCGCGGACAGCGCGACCGGCAACACGATGTCCAACAACGTGTCGATGGCCGGCTTCAGGTTGGCGTTGTTGTCTCGGAACAGGTCACCGAGAGGAACGGTGAGACCGGTGCCGAGTCCGGACATCGCCTTGATCGCGCGGTCTCGGTTCACCGGGTTCTGGAAGTACTCACTGCTGTCGACCACCTGGCTGATCACGTCGGTCACCGGTCCGATCGAGGTTCTCAGTCCGTCGGCCAGCACAGCTCCGCGCTGAAGCTTCCACCCGAGCGGAGCTCGTTGCGTTTCGGCCAGCATCTGAGCGGTGTCGAAGAACGGCTCGAGATTGTCACCGAACTCGTTCGACACCCGCGACATCAAGTCGAGCACGCGGTTGGTGTTGTCCGCGTCCAGCACGTCCGTGAGGGTCGCGAGGCGTCGGAAAACGCCGGTGACCGTTGCGGTTTCGGTCTCCGGGCCGAGCTTCAGGACGGAATCCTGACGAAGCGGATTCCCCTTGCCCTCGGAGAACAGCTCGATGACCGTCGCACCGAACACGGTCGCCGACGAGAAGCGAACCGTCGTGTCGTCGGTGAGTGCGGCCGCAGACGCGGGGTCGATACTCGCGTGGACGCGCTGTTGCCCGAAGCCGAGCGACTCGATCTCGTCGACTCGACCGACGGGCAGACCGCGGTACTTGACATCGGACCCCACGGCCAAACCGTCACCGACAGAGGCGGTGTCGATGGTGACGTCGAATTTGCTCTTGAAGTCGCCCACGGCGTACCGGTACAGCAGCACGGCCACGAGCACGAGCACGACGGCCAGCACCAGACCCCGCAGCCGCAGCATGCGGGGGCCGGCCGAACGGCGGGAGAGATCGTCGAAGACAGCCATGTCGCCCTACCCCGAAATCCTGATGCCGACGTCGACACCCCAGATGACCACGGTCAGAATCATGTCCAGAATGACGATCGCGATGAGCGACGCCCGGATGGCGCGACCCGAGGCTCGCCCGACACCTTCCGGTCCACCCGTGGCGTAGTAACCCTGGTAGCCGTGGATCATGATGACGACGGCGACGAAGATCGTCGCCTTGAGCAGCGAATAACCCAGATCGGTCAGCTGTAGGAACGTCGAGAAGTAGTGGTCGTACGTCCCGGATGCCTGGTTGCCGACGAGGGACACCACCAACGACGCCGACAGGTACGTCAGGATCAGCGTCAGCAGGTACAGCGGGATGATGGTGACGATTCCGGCGATCACACGGGTGGTGACCACGAACGGGATCGAGCGGATGCCGACGACTTCGAGTGCGTCGATCTCCTCGGAGATGCGCATCGCCCCGATCTCGGCCGTCATTCGGCATCCGGCCTGCGCCGCGAAACCGATGGCCGCGATCATCGGTGCCAGCTCACGGGTACTCGCGTACGCGGAGATGAAGCCCGTGAGAGGACCCATGCCGACCAGGTTGAGGGCGTTGTAGCCCTCGATGCCGATCGAGGAACCCACCGCGACGCCCAGAATCACCAGGACCGACACGGTGCCGCCGCCGACGACGAGATTGCCACTGCCCCAGGTGATGTCGGTGAGGACGAGCATCGTCTGCCGGCGGTAGGCACGAAGGGTGTGCGGGATGGCGGCCAGCACCTGCAGCATGAAGGTGATCTGATGCCCGAGGTGCTCGACGGCACTGGACGGCACGCGTACGACGCTGCGTCCGGCGCGAATCAGGGGCGACGTCCCGGGGGGCGTGTAGCGAGAGATAGTCACGTGGGATCAGCCAAGTCTCTGTGGCAGGAACATGGACACGAGTTGCGTCGCAAGGACGTTGACGACGAACGCCGAGATGACACCGACGACGACCGATGCGTTGACCGCGTTCGCGACGCCGCGCGGGCCGGAGGTGGCCTCGAAACCACGTTGGCAGGCGACCAGGACCACGATCGCTCCGAAGATCTCCGCTTTCACCAGCGCGACGACGAGGTCGGCCATCGAGGCGAACGAACCGAACGACGCGAGGTAGCTGCCGGGGGTGCCGTCCTGGAAACCGACGTTCACCACGTAGCCGGCGATCAGGCCCATGAAGATCACGAGTGAGCACAACAACGGTGCAACCACGAGCATCGCCGCCAAGCGGGGGGCCGCGAGGCGACGGATCGGATCGATACCCATCACGCGCATCGCGTCGATCTCGTCGCGCACGGTACGAGCGCCGAGATCGGCGGCGATGGCCGAGCCGGCTGCACCGCCCAGGAGCAGGGCCGTGACGATGGGTGCGCCCTGTCGGATCACTCCCAGCCCGCCGGCGGCCCCGGCGATGGACGTCGCGCCGATCTGGGTCGTCAGGCTGCCGACCTGGACGGAGACGATGACACCGAACGGGATCGACACCAGGATCGCGGGAAGCACGGTGACGGTGACCATGAACCATGCCTGGTCGACTGCTTCACGCGTGGGGAAACGCAGCCCAGCGATGTCTCGGACGAGGGAGACGAACGCCGCGACGGACAGATCCGCGAAGCGACCGAAGGTGCGCATTCCCGTCGTGACCCGCGACGTGAACACTGTTGTGATTGCGATGTCGATCCCCCTACGTCCTGCACCCCAGTGGGCACTGCACCCCGAACTCAGCACAGCGGTGAGCGAGTCGAGCTAGAACCTAGCGTCCAAAACGGGATCGAAGCCTGTTTTTGGGACAGTTGGGTGACGATCGACAAGTGTGACGGCGAAGTTGTAGGAGAGTCACTGTGACGTGTCACTCAGCGACGGTATTCGTAGAACCCTTCGCCGGATTTCTGACCCAATCGGCCCGCATCGACCATGCGGGCGAGCAGCGCCGGTGGGCGGTACAGCGGTTCGCCGAACTCGTCGTACATCTTCTCGGCGATGATCTTGACGGTGTCGAGGCCCATCAGGTCGGACAGGGCCAGCGGGCCCACGGGATGCGACAGTCCGAGGACCGTCGCGCGGTCGATGTCCTTCTTGGACGCGATTCCGGATTCGAGCATGCGAATGGCCGACAGCAGATACGGCACGAGTAGAGCGTTGACCACGTAGCCCGATCGATCCGGACCGTGGACGACCTGTTTGCCCAGCACGTCGGTCGCGAAGGCCTCGGCCCGAGCGATCACGTCGGCGTCGGTGGCGTCGGTGGAGATCAGTTCGACGAGCGGCAGGACGGTGACGGGGTTGAAGAAGTGCAGACCGATCACGCGGCAGGGGTGCTGCGCCGCTTTGCTCAGCGTGAGGATGGGAATCGAGGAGGTGCTCGACGCGAGTACGGCACCGGGATCGACGACGACGGAATCGAGCTCTTCGACGATGTCGCACTTGATCTTCTCGTCTTCGACCACCGCTTCGACGACGAGTTGGCGGTCTCGGAACTCCCCTAGGTCGGAGGCGAAGCGCAGACACTTCAGCGATCGAGCGCGCTCACGTTCGGTCAGGATCCCGCTGCGCACCGCGCGGTCCAAAGAGTCGGTCACTCGGGCACGCCCGAGCTGCCGCAGTTCGCGTGTGGGTTCGTACACGAGCACGTCGACCCCGGCGAGGGCGCAGACTTCGGCGACGCCGGCGCCCATCTGCCCGGCACCGACCACCCCCACCCTCTCGACGGTCACAGAATCTCCTAAAAAGCGTTGCAGCACAAAGGAAAAGGAAGATGGGGGTAACCCTGCAGGGGTACGAGCGAACCGGGCGGGTACGAGTCAGGCGGCCCGCAACGGATGTCGCGAGCCGCCTGACTGGTGCGTTGAATTACGCCGAGAGGGGGATCAGTGGAACTGGCCCTCTTCGGTCGAGCCCTTCAGCGCCGCCGTCGAGGTGTTCGGGTCGACGGTGGTGGCGATGCGGTCGAAGTAGCCGGCGCCGACCTCACGCTGGTGCTTGATGGCGGTGAAGCCACGCTCTTCGGCGGCCTTGAACTCGCGCTCCTGCAGGTCGACGAACGCGGTCATGCCTTCGCGGGCGTAGCCGTGCGCCAGGTCGAACATGCCGTAGTTGAGCGAGTGGAAGCCGGCGAGGGTGATGAACTGGAACTTGAATCCCATTGCGCCGAGCTCCTTCTGGAACTTCGCGATGGTCGCGTCGTCCAGGTGCGCCTTCCAGTTGAACGAAGGCGAGCAGTTGTAGGCCAGCAGCTGGTCCGGGAATTCGCTGCGGACGGACTCGGAGAACTTCTTGGCGACCTCGAGATCCGGCACGCCGGTCTCCATCCAGATGAGGTCGGCGTACGGGGCGTATGCCTTGGCGCGCGCGATGCAGGGCTCGATGCCGTTCTTGACGCCGAAGAATCCTTCTGCGGTGCGGGTTCCGTCGAGGAATTCGCGGTCGCGCTCGTCGACGTCGGAGGTGATCAGCGTGGCTGCCTCGGCGTCGGTGCGGGCGATGATGACCGAGGGGACGCCGGCGACGTCGGACGCGAGACGCGCGGAGGTCAGCGTGCGGATGTGCTGCTGGGTCGGGATGAGCACCTTGCCACCGAGGTGGCCGCACTTCTTCTCCGACGCGAGCTGGTCTTCCCAGTGCACTCCGGCTGCGCCGGCCGCGATCATGGCCTTCTGCAGTTCGTAGGCGTTCAGCGCGCCACCGAAGCCGGCCTCGGCGTCGGCGACGATCGGGGCAACCCAGTTCTTGACCGAGGTGTCGCCCTCGATCTTGGCGATCTCGTCGGCGCGCAGGAGCGCGTTGTTGATGCGACGCACGACGGACGGCACCGAGTTGGCCGGGTAGAGGCTCTGGTCCGGGTAGGTGTGGCCGGAGAGGTTGGCGTCGCCGGCGACCTGCCAGCCGGAGAGGTAGATCGCCTGGAGGCCGGCGCGAACCTGCTGCACGGCCTGGTTGCCGGTGAGGGCACCGAGCGAGTTGATGTAGTCCTCGTTGTTCACGAGGTCCCACAGGATCTCGCTACCACGGCGAGCGAGGGTGGCTTCTTCGACGACAGTGCCCTGCAGATCGGCGACCTGCTGTGCCGTGAAGTTGCGAGTGACGCCCTTCCAGCGGGGGTTGGTGTCCCAGTCCTGCTGGATCTCTTCGGTGGTCTTCGGGGTGCCGGTGGTCGACATCAAAAGCTCCGTCTCTGTTTGCTGACTCTGTTCCCTGGCGGGACTTCGCAGCCTTGCCAGGCATATCGGATGTACTTTCCGAGAATGGCACACGCAAAAAGGGGTGTCTACCAGCTACGACTGCGAACACAGGCTACGATTTTCGCAAGGAGAGCTAATTTTGCGAAGATGACCGTCCGACGAGATGGAAAATAGCAGTACAGGCGTACTTTTTGCTGATGGCCACACGCGACCGCGACGATCGGCCGACGGCGGCTGGTGTGACGCATATCACTTCTCCGCACGTTGTCGAGGTTCATTCATTCGGACTAAACGTCCAAAACAAACTTTCGGTACGGTTTGTGTAGTGAACGATTCATACAGTCCGACGCACGCGGTCGAGTCTCTCGCCGACACCGCGTCGATCGGCGTCGTGCTCACCGATGCCCTGTGGGCCGAATGGCACGACCTGGCGGCGCGGGTCGGGCGGCACGTCGCGGCGCGTCCGGAGTACTCGCGCGGTTCGGTCCGACTGCGGCGATCGCGTCGACCGTTGCTCGTGACGGTTCACCGCGGAAATCGGCTGGTGGCACTCGCTCCATTGCTCGTGCGCCGATACGGTCCGCTGCGCGTCGCGCGGGTCACGGGCGACAGCTTGGGAATGATCGGCGAAATTCTGGCCGAGGACGCACGTGCAGTCGACGCGTTGTGGTCGGCACTGGCGGCGCAGCGGATCGGGATTCATCTCGCCGCCATGGACGGGCGCGACCCGTCAGTCGCCTATGTGACGACCAGCCCGAAGTGGCGGTCGACGGTGGGAGATTCCGCCGCCGTCACGGTCGTGGACGTGCCCTCCTGCGGTCCCGGCGCGATCGGATTGCGCAGCCGCGGAGCGCGTCGCCGGCTTCGGTCGACACGCCGCGACTACGTCGACGCAGGAACGCCCATCTCCGTCGAGTTCCTCACCAGCGCTGCCGAACTGGACATGAGCTGGGACGACATGACCCGGTTGTCCGCGGTCGCCGTCGAGGGCCACGACCGTACGGACTACCTCGCGCCGCCGGTCGGCGATCTGGTCCGCTCGGTTCTCGACGCAGAAGCCGACGCCGGCCGTCTCGTCGTCGCCCGCCTCACGATCGGCGACGTCGGTGTCGGCCAGTTGTTCATGGTGCGCTCCGATGCGACCTTGGAAGGCTGGCTCACCCACTACGACCCTGCGTATTCCGACGCCCAACCCGGACACCAGATGCTGGAAGCTCTGCTCGATCGCGCCCGCGAGATCGGCGTCGATCGGATCGATCTGGGTGTCGGCACCACGGGCTTCAAGCAGGCATGGGCCACGGGTGAGTACCGTGCGGTGCGCATGACCGCGCTTCCCGCCGATCTGCCGGGCGCCGCCCGATTGCTTCCCGTGGTCGAACGACTCGAATGCCTGTCTCTTCGCGCTGCAGTCCGCCGCTGCCTCACAGAATTAACAGCGTTGCCAAGGCGGGTTTCGCACCGCTAGTACCCTGGCTGCATGGCCAAGACCTTCGTCGGGACCAGGCTCCGA
Organism: Rhodococcus sp. 320_ES; assembly: GCF_059691855.1. Lineage (NCBI taxonomy): Bacteria > Bacillati > Actinomycetota > Actinomycetes > Mycobacteriales > Nocardiaceae > Rhodococcus > Rhodococcus sp. 320_ES. The sequence continues at coordinate 550,295 of NZ_JCAWAG010000004.1, forward strand.
CAACTACGTACCGAGCGCGGATTCAGTCAGGTCACGCTCGCGAAGCAACTCGACATCTCGGCGAGCTACCTCAATCAGATCGAGCACGACGTGCGCCCGCTGTCGGTCGCCGTTCTCACTCGGATCACCGAGGTGTTCGGCGTCGACACCACGTTCTTCTCCTCCCAGGACGACACCCGTCTGGTGGCCGAACTCCGCGAGGTGGTGCTGGATCAGGACGTCGGCGCGGACGCCGATGTCGAAGAGCTCTCGGATCTGGTCGCGTCACATCCGTCGCTCGCGCGGGCCATGGTGAACATGCATCGTCGCTACCGCAACACCACCGCCCAGCTCGCCCTGGCAACGGAGGACAGGTTCGCCGACGGCAGCGGAAGCGGCGCCATCAGCAAGCCGCACGAGGAAGTGCGCGACCACTTCTACGAGCGCCAGAACTACCTGGACGAACTCGACAGAGCTGCAGAGGATCTCGCGACCAAACTGCGATCGCACCGAGGCGACTTCTCCGGCGAGATCTCCAAGCGCCTGCGCACCCTGTACGACGTTCAGGTCGTGGAACGAATCGATCTGGGCGAGAACGTCCTTCATCGCTTCGACGCCAAGACGCGGTTGCTCGAGATCTCGCCGCGCCTGTCGGGCGGACAGAAGGTGTTCCGGTTCGCAGCGGAACTCGCCTACTTCGAATGCGGCGACCTCATTCGCCGGATGGTCGACGAAGGCGACTTCACCACCGACGAGTCCCGATCGCTCGCGAGCCTCGGATTCGCCAACTATTTCGCGGCCGCGACGGTGCTGCCCTACGCGCACTTCCACGACATGGCCGAGACGTTCCGCTACGACATCGAGCGGCTGTCGGCTTTCTACTCCATCAGCTACGAGACCATCTGCCACCGTCTCTCCACCCTGCAACGGCCGTCGCTGCGGGGGGTTCCGTTCTCGTTCGTGCGCGTCGACCGCGCCGGCAACATGTCGAAACGTCAGTCGGCCACCGGTTTTCACTTCTCGTCGAGCGGCGGCACCTGCCCGCTGTGGAACGTGTACGAGACGTTCGCGTACCCGGGCAAGATCATGACGCAGATCGCCGAGATGCCCGACGGCCGCCGCTACCTGTGGATCGCGCGAACGGTCGAACGCCGGGCGGCGCGCTACGGCGAACCGGGCAAGACGTTCGCGATCGGACTGGGGTGCGAGGTGCGCCACGGCTCACGGCTCGTCTACGCGGACGGACTGGACCTCGGGGACACGGCGTCGGCGACACCCATCGGAGCCGGTTGCCGCGTCTGCGAACGTGACAACTGCCCGCAGCGCGCGTTCCCCCCGCTCGGCAAAGCGCTCGACATCAACGAGCACCGCAGCAGTGTGTCGCCGTACGTTCTGAAGTAGGACTGCCGCCCAAACCTGCTGCTGCTCAACCCAAATCACAGCAATGTAACTTGAGTCCCACGGTTCACATCAGCCACATACGTGAGCTACTGTCACATCATGCGGTTCACCGGGCCCTCCGTCGCAGTGGTCGCAGCGATGCTCGTCGCGTTCGCACCCGCTGCCGCCGCCGAGACAGCGCTCGCACCCGCCGACCGGTACAACTCCGCGCAGGCCGACCTGGTCACCGGCAAGTACGAAATCGGGACTCGCCGCCCTCGGCTCCCTCACCGCCACTGCCCCGTCCGACGCCAATGTCGTTGCGCTGCAGGCGTTCTACACGAACGCAGGTGGTGACACCGCAGCCCGCGACGCCGCACTCGTCCGGCTGGACACCCTCGATCCCGACCTTGCCACGCGCGTACGCGCCGCACTCGACACCATCTCCACCGCAGCCGAATCGACCATCGACTACGCCCCCGTCCTGAACGGTGCCGACACAGCGATCGTCGTCCTCGGTTTCGGGCTCCTGCCCGACGGTTCGATGCGCCCGGAACTCGTCGACCGACTCGAGGCCGGCCTGAAGGGGGCGCAGGCATCACCGAGTTCGCCCGTCGTCGTCACGGGCGGAAATCGTCAGAACGGCGTCGCCGAAGGCGAGGTCATGCGTGACTGGCTCGTCTCGCGTGGCCTCGACCCCGAGCGCGTGCACGCCGAGACCGAGGCCAATCAGACCGTGCAGAACGCACTGAACTCGATGACGATCGTGAAGTCGCTGGGCGCCACCTCCGTGGTGCTCGCGACGTCGGCCAACCACATTCGGCGCGCCACGTCGGACTTCGTGATCGCCGGAGCCGACGTCGTCGGAGCGCTCGCCTCGGGGGCCGCCCCCGATGTGCCCGTACTGAAACCCACCTCGCGACTCGGCCTGACCGTCGACGCCACGAAGGTTCTCGGAATCCCTCGAACGTACTGAGCAACCAGCTTCCTTACCGTCGGGTAAGTTTCATACGGTGACTACTCCGCGGATCAAGTCGGGCACGCGCCGCAAGGAATTGGGCGTCGTCAATCTCGGTCTCACGAAGATCGCAGCCAAGGTTGCCAAGGTTCCGGCGGCCAATTTGTTCAACACGCTGGGTCTCACCGGTTCGCTGTTCCAAGCGTGGCTTCTTTACAGCGGCAGGCTGATGCCGGGCGGGAAGATCAACCGTCACGACACCGAGACCATCATCCTGCGCGTCGCCCATCGCCGCGACTGTGGGTACGAACTCGATCACCACATCCGCATCGGCAAACGCGCCGGGGTGACGGCGGAGATCCGCGACCGCATCTTCGAGGGACCGGAGGCGGAGGGACTGACGGAGCGTCAGCGCACCATTCTGAAGTCCGTCGACGAGCTGGTGGACACCAAGAATCTGTCGGACTCGTCGTGGGCTGCGCTGGCGGCACACTTCGACGACCGTCGCCTGATCGAGTTCTGCCTGCTCGTCACGCAGTACGACGGCTTGGCCACCGTGATTCAGACGCTGCGCATCGAGCGCGACTTCCGGTAACAACCTCTTTACTTTCTATCACTTGATAGAAATCCCGCGCTCGTAGAGTTTCGAACCATGACGACGACGCCTACCGAGCGTGTTCACGCTGCCTTCGACCGCATCGACCAGGTCGACCGTCCGGAAGTCTGGATCACGCTCCGCTCCCGCGACGACGTTCTCGCCGACGCGGCGGCGGTGGAAAAGCGCCTCGCGGACGGCGCCGACCTCCCCCTCGCCGGCACGGTCGTCGCGGTCAAGGACAACATCGACGTCGCCGAGTTGCCCACCACGGCCGCGTGCCCGGAGTTTGCCTACACCCCCACGGTCACAGCACCGGCGATCGCGCGACTGGTCGAGCAGGGCGCAGTGGTTCTCGGCAAGACCAACCTCGATCAGTTCGCGACCGGACTCGTCGGCACCCGAAGCCCGTACGGCCCGGTCCGGTGCGCGTGGGATTCGGAGCGAATCTCCGGCGGTTCCAGCTCGGGCTCGTCCGTCGCCGTTGCCCTCGGGATCGCCGACATCGGAATCGGCACGGACACAGCAGGATCCGGTCGTGTCCCGGCCGCATTCCACGGAATCGTCGGAGTGAAAACGACGCTCGGACTGATCCCGACTGCCGGCGTCGTTCCCGCGTGCGTCGACTACGACACCGTCACCGTGTTCGCCGCCGACCTCGCAATCGCCACCCGCGCAACGCGATACATGATCGGCACACACGATGACGACCCGCGCAGCCGGCCGTGGCCGGCCACCGTCCCGCTGTCTGCATCCGCCGCGCCCGCGGTAGCGATCCCGACGTCGGCCAACCTGTCGGCTCTCGCCCCGGAGTATCGCGACGCGTTCGACCGAACTGTGAAGTCCATGGTGGACAAGGGCTTCGAGACGGTCGAGGTGGACATCGAGCCGTTGCTCGATGCAGCTCTCCTGCTGTACGACGGCGCCATCGTGGCCCAGCGGTACGCCGCCGTCGGCGACTTCGTCGAGAAGGGCGCGGCCGGTCTGGATCACACCGTCTCGGCGATCGTGCGGGGCGCGAAAAATCCTGCCGCCCACGACTACGTGGACGACCTCGCCACGCTGACGGCGGCCCGACGGACTGCCGCGACCCTGCTCGCCGACGTCGACGCGTTGGTCCTACCGACGACGACCGAACATCCGACTATCGCTGCGGTGCAGCACGATCCGATCGGTATCAACCGACGACTCGGAACCTTCACCAACTTCTGCAACCTGCTCGACATGGCGGCTGTCGCCGTCCCCGGCCAGGAGACCGCGGACGGCCACCCGTTCGGAGTGATGACGGTGACTCCGGCGTTCGCCGATCAGGTAGCGCTCGACGTGGCTGCGCGGATAGTCGGCGCAGATTCTGCGGACATGCTGAGCGACGAAGGCGTGGACGTGCTCGTTGTCGGCGCCCACCTGCGCGGATTCCCCGCCGCACCCCAATTGACCGCGCGCAGGGCACGTTTCATGGGCGACGTCACCACGTCCGACGCGTACCGCCTGGTCGACCTGCACACGGATCCGCCGAAACCGGGGTTGGTGCGCCACGAAGTGGGCGAGGGCGCCCCCATCGCCGGTGAGGTCTACCGGATGGCGGCGGCCCACCTCGGCACCTTCGTTGCAGGATTGCCTGCGCCCATGGGGCTCACACAGGTCGAACTGTCCGACGGACGCTGGGTCCTCGGCTTTTGTTGTTCTCGCGACGCATCGGAGCGCGGCACAGACATCACCGAGTTCGGCGGGTGGAGGGCGTACAGCGCCGCTCACCCCTGACCCCCCTGTGCGCGATTTCCGCCCCTGGAGGGGCCTGAATCGCGCACAGGTGGCGGAGCCTAGAAGTTGATCATGTGCCCCGCGAGGCCGTGGATCGCTTCCTGCAGCGCCTCGGACAACGTCGGGTGGGTGTGTACGTTGCGCGCCAACTCGGTGACAGTCAGGTCCCACTTCTGAGCGAGAGTCAGCTCGGGAAGAAGCTCGGAGACGTCCGGTCCGATGAGGTGCCCACCGATCAGCTCGCCGTACTTGGTGTCGGCGATGAGCTTCACGAAGCCGGTGGGGTCACCGAGGCCGTGCGCCTTGCCGTTGGCGGTCATCGGGAACGTGGCGACCTTGATGTCGTGGCCGGCGTCCTTCGCCTGCTGCTCGGTCAACCCGAACGAGGCGACCTGCGGCTGGCAGAAGGTGGCACGCGGCATCATCGAGTAGTCGTCGATGGGGAGCGTCTCGGCGCCCGCGATCGACTCGGCCGCAACCACGCCCTGCGCCTCTGCGACGTGAGCGAGCTGCAGCTTTGCCGTGACGTCACCGATGGCGTAGATGTGCGGCACGTTGGTCTGCATGGTGTTCGTGATGCCGATGGCGCCACGGTCGGTCAGCTCGACACCGGTCTTCTCGAGGCCGAAGCCTTCGACGCGAGGTGCGAAACCGACGGACTGCATCACGCGGTCGACGGTGACCGTGTCGGTCTCGCCCGACTTGTTGTCCTTGATCGTGACGGTGACCTTGCTGCCGTCGTCGTCGATCGACTGCACAGCCGCACCGGTGCGGATCTTCACGCCGAGCTTCTTGTACTGCTTCTCGATCTCCTTGGAGACGTCGGCGTCCTCGTTCGGCAGCGCACGGTCGAGGTACTCGACCACGGTGACGTCCACGCCGTAGTTGCTGTGCACGTACGCGAACTCCATGCCGATCGCGCCGGCGCCGACGATCAGGATGGAGCCGGGAAGCTCCTTGTCCATGATCTGCTCTTCGTAGGTGACGACGTTCTTGCTCAGCTCGGTGCCGGGCAGCAGCTTCGTCACGCTGCCGGTCGAGATGATCGCGTTGTCGAAGGTGAGCGTCTCGGTGTCACCCTTGCTCAGATCGACCTCGATGGTGTTGGCGTCGGTGAAGCTGCCCAACCCGTCGAACTGGTCGATCTTGTTCTTCTTCATCAGGAAGTGAATGCCCTTGACGCGACCGTCGGCCACCTTGCGGCTGCGGTCGTACGCGGCACCGAAGTCGAACGACGCGTCACCGGAGATCCCGAAGGTCTTCTTTTCCTTCGCGAACAGGTGTGCCAGTTCGGCGTTACGGAGAAGAGCCTTGGACGGGATGCAGCCCACGTTCAGGCAGACACCGCCCCAGTACTTCTTCTCGACGATGGCGGTTTTGAGCCCAAGTTGTGCCGCGCGGATAGCAGCGACATACCCACCGGGGCCGGCTCCGAGGACAACGACGTCATAGTGTGAGGTCACGAAAACACACCCTAGTCCGGTCGATACGGACACACATCAAAAGGTCCGGCTACCAGGAAGTAACCGGACCTTTCGTGTGTTTATTTCATGCGTCGAATCAGTCGGGAATCATGTCGAACGTGTCGGGGTTCGGGCCGGTGCGGCCTTCCTCGCCCTTGTCGAGTGCGGTGATGTCTTCCATCGCCCGGTCGCTCAGCTCGAAGTCGAAGATGTCGAAGTTGTCGCGAACACGCTTCTCGGTGACCGACTTCGGGAAGATGATGTCCCCGCGCTGAATGTGCCAGCGCAAGACCACCTGAGCGGTGCTCTTCTGGACGTCGTTCGCGATCTCGGTGATCCGCGGATCGTCCAGAACCTTGCCCTGCGCGATCGGCGACCAGGCCTCGGTGGCGATGTTCTTGCCCTGGCCGTACGCACGCACCTGGCCGTTGGTGAAGTACGGGTGCACCTCGATCTGGTTCACCGCCGGGGTGAGGTCGCACTCGCGTTCGAGCCGCTCGAGGTGTGCCTGCTGGAAGTTCGAGACGCCGACGTTGCGCGCGCGTCCGTCCTTCGCGAATTCCTCGAGGACCTTCCAGGTGGAGACGAAGTCACCGTCGTAGCGGGTCGGCAGCGGCCAGTGAATGAGAAACAGGTCGACGTAATCCGAGCCGAGCTTCTTCAGCGTCTCGTCGAACGCACGACGCGCGTCGTCGGGCTTGTGGTAGCCGTTGTTGAGCTTGCTGGTGATGAACACGTCGCCGCGGTCGATGCCGGCGTCGCGCACTCCCTGGCCCGTCTCCTTCTCGTTGCCGTACATCTCGGCGGTGTCGAGGTGGCGGTAGCCCACTTCGAGGGCCGTGCGCACGGCTGCTGCCGTGTCGGCCGGATCGATCTGGAAGACGCCGAAGCCGAGCTGCGGGATCGTGTTGCCGTTGTTCAGGGTGATGTCTGGAACTGAAGTCATGACGGGGTAGTACCCACTCGGCGGCTACTTCCACACCTGATCGGCAATTCGGCGGAAGTTTCCTCCGAACACCGCGTCGACGGCCGCGTCGTCGAACCCTCGCGAACGGAGCACATCGGGCAAAGTGACCGTGTCCTCCGGCGGTACCCAGTGCAGCGGTCCGTATTTGGTGTACTCGTCGGAGAACGCCTCCGGGTGTGCGGCGAGGGCCGCGTTGAACTCCGCGTGATCGAACGAATAGTCCGATCCCACACCGATATGCCCGATTCCGACGAGGTCGACGCCGTACTCGACGTGGTCGGCCATGGCCTCGACGCGCTCACGCCGCTGGTCCTGCCGGTACACGCCGAGGAAGATCCCCACCCCGTTGATCCCGATCACTCCGCCGGTCGACGCGCACGCCCGCGCCTGATCGTCGGTGATGTTGCGCGGGTGCGACCACACCGACGCGAAATTGGAGTGGCTGTAGATCATCGGCACCTCGGTGACCTCCGCGATGTCGAGTCCGGTCCGAACGGAACAGTGCGATCCGTCGACGAACATGCCGACAGCGTTCATCTCTCGCACCAGGTCGCGGCCGTGGGCCGTCAGTCCGGTGTCGGTCGCGTCCAGGCATCCGCATCCCGCCGCGTTCGCGTGGTTGTACGACGGCAGCAGCGAGCGGACACCGCGGGCGTAGAAGTGCCGCACGTTGTCCAGATCACCCGCGAGGGGTCCGGAATCCTCGAGGTCGAACGCCAGCGCCCGTCGACCCGCAGCCAGCGCCTCATCGATGTCCGAGGCGCTGGAGACGAGGTCGAAACGTCCGTCGTCCAACGCCTTTCGCTGGAAGTCGTCGAGCAACGCGTTCGAGACGGCGAAGGAATGCGGCGAATACCCGACGTTCACGGACAGATAGGACCGCGCCGGGTACCGCGCCAACTCGGCGACGTCGGCCGTTGCTTCCAGTGGCAGGCAGGTGTGTTGCTCCCACAGGTAGGTCACAGAGGTGAAACTAGCTCAATCGGGCACAGCTTGTTTCAGGCAGACTGTTGCGGTGACCGACCCTTACCTCTGGCTCGAAGACGTGACCGGCGACGATGCACTCGACTGGGTGCGCGCACGCAACGACGCGACGGTGTCCGACCTCGCGTCGGGGTCCACATTCACCGATCTCGAAAACCGCATTCGCAGCATCCTCGACACCGATGCGCGGATTCCGTACGTGCGCGCACGCGGCCCGCACCTCTACAACTACTGGAAGGACGCCGATCACCCACGGGGACTGTGGCGTCGAACCAGCATGGAGCAGTACCGATCCGACTCCCCCGAGTGGGAGATCCTCGTCGACCTCGATGCTCTCGCCGACGCCGAGGGGGAGAACTGGGTGTGGAAGGGCGCAGCCGTTCTGCGTCCCGCGCAGAAACTGGCTCTGGTGACGCTCTCGCGCGGGGGCGCCGACGCGTCGGTGGTGCGCGAGTTCTCTCTCGAGACAAAGACATTCCGCGACGAAGCCGATGGCGGGTTCGTCGTCGGTGAGGCAAAGACGGACATCGGGTGGATCGACGAGGACACGGTCTTCGTCGGAACCGATCTGGGTGAGGGAACGTTGACCGACTCCGGGTACCCCCGCCTCGCCGCCCGGTGGCGCCGCGGGACCCCGATCGAGACGGCCGACGTGGTCTTCGAGGGCGAGACGAAAGACGTGGCCGTCTCGGCCTGGTACGACAACACCGAAGGGTACGAACGCAGCTTCGCTCAACGTGCCACCGACTTCTTCAACTCCGAGACGTACCTGTTGCAAGACAACGGGACCCGAGTTCTGATCGACGTCCCGACCGATGCGTCGGTCTCGGTACACCGTTATTGGCTTCTGGTTCGCACGATGACGCCGTGGTCGGTCGGCGGCACCGAGCACGCCGCGGGAACGTTGCTCGCCGCGAACTTCGACGACTACCTGGCCGGCTCGCGGGAACTGCGGGTGCTGTTCGCTCCCGACGAGCACACCTCCTTGCACCAGTACGCCTGGACCGAAAACCACTTGCTCATGGTGGTTCTGCGAGATGTGAAGTCGGCTGTTCTCGTCGCCACCCCGAGCGACGACGGTTTGACCGTCGAGCCGATGACCGGACTCCCCGAGCTCACCGACATCGAGATCATCGGCACCGACAGCGACGAGGGGGGCGACGAGTTCTTCCTCAATTCGAGTGGGTACCTCACGTCCGCAACGCTTCTCTTCGGTGAGGTGGGGAAGGCGGCTGGTCCGCTGAAGCAGGCGCCGTCATTCTTCGACTCCACCGGACTGACCGTCGAGCAGTTCTTCGCCACCTCGGACGACGGCACGGCCGTTCCGTATTTCGTGGTGCGCCGTCCGGACTCGGGACCCGGCCCCACTCTGATGTACGGGTACGGCGGCTTCGAGATCTCGATGACCCCCGCGTACAGCGGCGCCATGGGAGCGGCGTGGCTCGAGCGGGGCGGCACGTACGTCGTCGCAAACATCCGCGGCGGCGGCGAGTACGGGCCGAGCTGGCACACACAGGCGCTGCGGGCCGGCCGGCACAAGGTCGGCGAGGACTTCGCGGCGGTGGCACGCGACGTCGTCGCACGCGGCATCACCACGCCGGAACAGCTCGGCGCGCAGGGCGGCAGCAACGGCGGTCTGTTGATGGGCATCATGCTCACCTCGTACCCGGAGTTGTTCGGCGCCTTGGTATGTCAGGTTCCGCTGCTGGACATGAAGCGTTACCACCTGCTCCTCGCCGGCGCGTCCTGGGTGGCCGAATACGGCAACCCCGACGACCCCGAGGAGTGGGCGTTCATCTCCGAGTACTCGCCGTACCAACGCGTGGACCCCGACGCGGACTACCCGCCGATCCTCATCATGACTTCGACCCGCGACGATCGAGTTCATCCGGGTCACGCCCGCAAGATGGCGGCGGTTCTCGAAGAGCAGGGTCACCGGGTGCGGTACTACGAGAACATCGAGGGCGGGCACGGCGGCGCGGCCGACAACAAGCAGTTGGCGTTCAAGACGGCTCTCGCCTACGACTGGTTGTGGAACACGCTCACTGCTTGAGCCCCGTCACTGCCTGATCCACTGCGCCGTACGCTCGACCACTCCGTAGGAGTCGACGATCCAGCCGTTGTGCCCCAGGTCTTTCGGCTCGTGCCAGATCGTCACGTCCGCCTTCGGCATCTTGGCAACGAGGTTCTTCATCGACCGCGGAGGAGTGAGGTCGTCACCTTCGATAGAGATGGACAGCACCGGGAGCGTCAGGCGCGCGATGCGCTCCTCGTAGTCGATGTCGGCACCCACCGGGTCGATCTTTCCGGTCCGCGCGAATCGGGACCAGTCGGACACCAACTCCTTCGACTGGCGCCCGAAACCCTGCGCTCCCAACCGATCACCGGGCCAGTGACCCGCCACCGCAGCGGTGAACGAGACGGCCGCGGCGCCGAGATACATTCCCGGCGAACGTAATCCGTACCCGCGGTGGAACGGCGACCCCGACGCGACCAGGATCAGTCCGCCGAGCCGGCCCCGGATGCGCGACGCGTACATGATGGACAGCTGACCACCGAGACTGTGGCCGAGCAGATAGGGCGTGCTGCGGTCGAACCGTTCACGCACCACCTCGAACATGGCGGGGAAGTCGGCGGCCACCATCGACTGATAGCCGCCGCGCCCCAATTCCACAGTCGCGGAATTGAGCCCGCGCTTCACCAGGGCGGACGCCACGAAGTCGTAGTACTCCGGCGGAACCCCGAGACCGGGCACGATCACCACCACCGGCGCACCGTCGGGGCCGGGGTGTAGCCGAACCGTCAGGACCGCACCGTCACCGACCTGCACCGCCACCGTGTCCATGGGGGCAGGCTACGCCTGCCTGTGCGCGAAAAAGGCCCCTCCAGGGGCGTTTTTCGCGCACAGAGGGGGTTACTCGCCGATCACGTCCCGGGACCGCCCCACCAGCAGCGGATCGGTCGGGCCAACCACCTCGACGTCCTTGTTGGCGTAGTCGAACTTGTTGAGCACGAAGCGCATCGCGTTGATGCGAGCCCGCTTCTTGTCGTTGCTCTTCACCGTCGTCCAGGGCGCGAGGTCGGTGTCGGTGGCGCCGATCATCTCCTCCTTCGCGGAGGTGTAGGCGTCCCACTTGTCGAGCGAGGCAAGGTCCATCGGCGAGAGCTTCCACTGGCGAACCGGATCGACCTGGCGGATGGCGAAGCGCGTGCGCTGCTCGAGCTGCGAGACGGAGAACCAGAACTTGGTGAGGCTGATGCCGTCGTCGATCAGCATGCGCTCGAAGAGCGGTGTCTGCTTCAGGAACAGTGCGTGCTGCTGGTCGGAGCAGAATCCCATCACGCGCTCGACTCCGGCGCGGTTGTACCAGGAGCGGTCGAACAGGACGATCTCGCCGGCCGCCGGCAGGTGATCGACGTAGCGTTGGAAGTACCACTGCGTCGACTCCCGAGGCGACGGCTTCTCCAGCGCCACAACGGAAGCGCCGCGCGGATTCAGGTGCTCCATGAACCGCTTGATCGTGCCGCCCTTGCCGGCCGCATCGCGTCCCTCGAACACGATGACGTGACGCTTCCCGGTGTCCTTCGTCCACATCTGCAGCTTGAGGAGCTCGATCTGCAGCAACCGCTTCTGCATCTCGTACTCCTCGCGCGTCATGCGCTCGGTGTACGGGTAGTCCTCGCGCCAGGTGTCCACCACCCGGCCGTCGGGCACGGTGAGCAGCACCGGATCGTCATCGTCGTCGTCGCGCACGGCGAAGCGCGACGTATCGGACAGGTCGACGGCGGAGAAGGCGTCGAAGCGGTCGTCGAGGTCGGTCACGAGCGCAGACGCTAAACCGGGTCGGCAACGAATCGGTGACCACTCGGTGAACAGGAGGGCTCAGGACACTCGGTGCAAGACGAGCTCGACGACCTCGTCGGGACGTTCGACCAGGTGGGTCGCGACGACGCCGAGGCTGGTGACGGCGCCGGGAAGCAACCGGTCGGACGGGTTGATCGGCGTCGCCGTCCGCAATCCGGTGACCCGCGTTCGTATCGTGTCGAGTGTTCCCTGTTGCCCGCGACTGCGGCGGATCGTGACGACGGTGGGCACCGAGCCGAAGCGATCGGTCACCTCGGCGGAGACGGCGTCGAGCACCTGTGTCACCTGCGCGGTGTTCACGCGGCCTCGCCGCCCGGTGCTGAGCCCGTGGCCCGGAAGGTCGACCAGCGCAACCCGAATGCCGGCGGCGGCGATCTCGTCGGCGAACGCCGAGTGGTAACGCGCGTGGGACCCGACCGGCACGACGACGATTGCGACAGGCCCGTCGCCCGGGTCGTGCAGTTCCACGTGTGCGGCGCCGGCTGCGTTCGATCGACCCGAGCCCCACTCGATCTGCAGGTGCTCGAACCGGGTCGACGGCGTCCCGCAGTGTCGGGTGGCCGGTTCGAGCGCGGCCTCGCAGGCAGCGTGCGTTCGGAGTGCGTCGTCGGTGCGGAGCAACGACTTGCCCTGCAGCAGAATCATGACCGCGGCCGCGTCCTTGCACGTCATGCTGGGTTCCCACCCGAGGGTCTTCTTCAGCTTCGTCGAGTCGACTTCGGTTTCGCCCGCGGTCACCCACTGACCGGAGAAGGGAGTGAGCCCGAGCCGGAAAGCGATGTCGGCCAACACGATCGCGGGTCGCTCGGGAACGTCGAACATCATCTGGCCCTGCATGGCCGCCAGCTCACGGACTCCGAGACTTCCGTCGGGACCAAGGTTGAACGGTCCGACGAGGTCGGTCTTGGCTGCCCGGACGAACGCGTCGACCATGTCGTTCTGATGCAAGAACTGGTACCGAGCCAGGTCGGCCTGCGGGAAGACACCGACGGGGCCGGTCAACTGGTCGATGCCGTCGTTGTCGAATGCCGGACCGATGATGTAGGTCGGCCGCAGCATCGAGATCGTCATCTCGCCGGGGTGCCGACGCAGCCACCACTCGACGTAGTGCTCCACCTCGGCCTTGTCGTGGAAGTAGTAGCGGTCCGGGTCGCCCTCGGGGTAGTCGTCCTCGGTCAGCGGCTCGTCACGCAGCCGCGGGCCGTAGGCGTTGATGCTCGACGCCACGACGACGCGCGAGACTCCGGCTGCATACGCCGAGTCGATGACGTTGCGTGAACCGTTGATGTTGATGTCGTGGGTGATCGACTTGTCGCGGATTTCTTCCACGACGAACGCGAGGTGGATCACCACCTCACAACCGGCGAAGATCTGTTCGAGATCGTCCGCTCTGATGTCGCGGCGCACGAACTCGAGCTTCGGATGGGTGATCGTCAGATCTCGACGACCCAGTCCCACAACCGAATCGACGTCCGATTCATCCAGCAGGGCGGGCAGAATTGCCGCCCCGAAGTCACTCGTGGCGCCGGTGACGGCGACTCTCACACCCACGCCTTGTTCTCGGCGACGGTCTCGGCGATCTTCTCGGTCACCTCGGCCAGTTGGGCCGGTGTGTGGTCGGCCATCACGCAGAGCCGGAGGATGGCGCCGGTGCGCGGAACCGCGGGATGCACTGCGGTGCTGACGAACACACCCTTGTCGAACAGGCTGCGCCACAGTCCCACGGCGAGCAGGTCGTCCCCGACGTGTACCGAAACGATCGGCGACGCCGTTTCGCCGCCGGGGGCAGGTGAGAGCGCGCCGACGGTGACGCCCTGCGCGGCAAGGCCCTCTCGGAGGACCCGTGCGTTGTCCAGAACGCGTCGGGCGCGGTCGGCGCCTTCACTGCTTCTGATCAACCTGACCGCGGCAAGCGCAGCGCCGACCGCCGCCGGCACACCGGACGTGGTGAAGATGTACGCGCGAGCCTGTACGCGCAGGGTGTCGATGAGATCGGTCGATCCGGTGATGAACCCGCCCGTGGAGCTCGGGCCCTTCGACAGCGACGCCATCTTGACGTCCACCGAATTCGCCACTCCGAACAGTTCCGCTGCACCCGTGCGGTTCGGCCCGAAGATGCCGAGACTGTGCGCTTCGTCGACCATGAGCGCTGCGTCGTACCTGGTACACAGGGCGGCGATTGCGTCCATGGGGGCCAGGTCGCCTTCCATGGAGTAGAGGCCGTCGACGATGACGAGGACGGCGCCGTCGCCCTCCATCGGCCGGGACAGCACGCGCTCGAGATCGACGAGGTCGTTGTGCGCGAACTTCACCACTCGCGCCCCCGACAGAGCGGCGCCGTCGCGGATGGACGCGTGGGCGGCGCCGTCGACCACGATGCGATCGGCGGGTCCGACGAGCGCCGCGATCGTTCCGAGGTTCGTCTGGTAGCCGGTCGTGAAGACGAGCGCGTCGTCGGTTCCGTGCCACTCGGCGATCTCGTTCTCGAGTTCGATGTGGAGATCGAGGGTGCCGTTGAGCAGTCGGCTGCCCGTCACCGCGGCGCCGAACTTGTTCAGTGCGTCGTGCGCACCTGCCCTGATCGCCGGGTGGTCGGCCAGACCGAGGTAGTTGTTCGACCCGAGCATGATCTTCTCGTCGCCCTCGATGCGGACGACGGGTGCGGTGACGGATTCGGCAACCCGGAAGTACGGACTGAAGTCGCTGGCGCGGGCCGCACGGAAGAGTTCGACGCGGTCGTCGCCCTGCAGCCGCTTGACCAATCTGTTCGTGGACATGGTCACCTTTGTTTTCGTGTTCCGGCTCACCCGGACGCATGCGGAAAAGAACCGTCGTCGGGCTGAGAGATCGTGCGTCACAGGCAGTATTTTTCTACCGTGCAATCCGCTGGATATTCATTATTCGTAGCGTCGGTGCGGCCAGATTGGCCGCTGTCGAAATTTTGCCGTCACAGTGTCAGTCGGTGTGGCATCGATGCTGTTCAAGGCACTTTCGGTTTCGAAACAATCCATTGGCCGGTTTGGGTGATTTACTGATTCTTTACCCAATACAGGGCCATTTCATGGATGCGGAATTGTTGCTATCGTCGAGAGCAGAAATATCATCGTGAACACGAAGGATTGTGATGACCGCATTTATGGAACGAGAGCGGGAACTCGTCAGAAAACATTTCCCGGATCTGCTCGACTACCTCGACTCTACGCCGCTCATGGAGATGGAGGGCCACGACAGCAAGGTGATCGAACAGTTCCGATCGGCGGGCGGGACCAAGTTGACGATCCCCGCCGACGCCGGCGGCCTGGGCGCGTCGGCCCTCGACGTGGTGCGCATCCAGCGGGTGTTCGGAAGCCGGTCACCGTCACTCGGAGCGGGTACGACCATGCACCACCTCTCGCTCGCCACGCTGCACGAGTTCTCGCAGAGCGGTAGCGACGACGACCGTGCGCTGGTGAAGTCTCTGGTCGAGCAGAACGCGATCGTCGCGTCCGGCTTCTCGGAGGGCGTGACCGGCGGGAGCGTGTTCGTTCCGACCATGAAGGCGGTACGCACGGGCGACGTCTACGTGATCAACGGCACCAAGAAGCCGTGCAGCCTGTCCCGATCGATGGACTTGCTCACTGCGAGTGTGGAAGTCGACACCGGAGAGCGTGCGATCGCGCTCATCCCGGCGTCGCTCCCGGGCATCAGCGTTCGCGAATTCTGGACCAGTCCGATCCTCGCGGGGGCCGAGAGCGAAGAGGTGGTGCTCGAAAACGTCGAGGTGCCTGCCGATCTCGTTCTGCTCAACGGCGAGGACGACCCGGACGGCGAAACCGAGAT
This sequence comes from Rhodococcus sp. 320_ES, assembly GCF_059691855.1. Lineage (NCBI taxonomy): Bacteria > Bacillati > Actinomycetota > Actinomycetes > Mycobacteriales > Nocardiaceae > Rhodococcus > Rhodococcus sp. 320_ES. Next base: position 566,066 of record NZ_JCAWAG010000004.1, read on the forward strand.
GACCGGCTACCTCTGGTTCGGAATGCTCGTCGCGGCCAGTTACCTCGGCGCGGCCAGCAACCTCCTCGAGCGGGTCCTCGCGGCGGGCAAGAACGACTACGAGGGATACGTTCGGGCGGCGGCAGACGTCGAGGCCGGGATGGGCGCCATCGAGGCCATCGCCCGCGCCGTGGACGAGGGCGAACGCGGCGAAGACATTTCGGTACGACTGTTGTTGGCGCGCATATCTATTCGCGAATCACTGGTTCGCGCCACGGCCGCCGCCGTCGAGACGCTCGGCGGGATCAACTTCATCCGCAATCCGGAAATCGGGTACTTGGCGTCGGCGATCCACGCCTTCGCGTTTCATCCGCCGTCGCGGCGCACCATCTCCGAGACACTGCAGAAGTACCACCAGGGTGAGCCCTTCGCATTCGTGTGACGATCAGGGCCCAGCGGTCACATGTGTGCCTGCCCGGTCGACGCGGAAGTTCCGCCGTCGACCGGGAGCACCACACCGGTCACGTATTGCGCCGCGTCACTTGCCAAGAAGAGCACTGCGGGAGCGATGTCGACGGGCTGACCGACACGTCCGAGTGCCGTACGGTTCTCCAGCGCTGCCGTTCGGGGGCCGCCGTCCAGGACGTCGCGCGTGAGGTCGGTGACCGTGAACGCCGGTGCAACGGCGTTGAGTCGCACGCCGTTCGGGCCCCAGTCCAGTGCCAGCGAGCGGACGAAGTTCGAGACGGCGGCCTTGGTTGCGTTGTATCCGGCCTGGCCCCAATCACCCAGCAGGCCCGACACACTCGACACCGCAACAAGATTGCCACCCGACTGCGCGAGCAGCGGCAGCGTCGCCTTCGCGAGATGGAAGAACCCGTCGACGTTGGTTGCCCGCATGGCCTCCCACTCGTCTTCGGGCAACTCGGTCAGATCACCTGACGCGTATCCTGCCGCGTTGCTGACGACGACGTCGAGCTTGCCGAACCGGGACATCACGGTGTCGACGAGAGTGCGTACGTCGTCGGACTTTCCGACGTCGGCCGCGACGGCCAGACCGTTGTCGGACCCGATGTCCGCCAACGCTCGCTCGAGGCGATCCTGGCTGCGGCCGGTGATCACGACGTTCGCACCTGCATCCAGGAACGCGTGCGTGATGGCAAGCCCGATACCCGATCCGCCTCCCGTCACCAGTACCACGGAGCCGGAGAAGTCGAAGGTTGCGCTCTTGGTGGTCATGGACCTTGCAACGAACCGAGCCGCGAAACCCTTCCCGCGCTCTCGGGGTCGGCAAAGTTCAGGGTGACAGATCCGGGTTGTCCCCGATGTGCCGGGCCGCACCGCGACGCATGATTTCGGTCATGACATTCGACACGAAAATCACCGATACAGAGTTCTTCCGTTCCGGATCCGACAAGTGGATCGGCGGCGTGTGCGGCGGCATCGCACAGGTCACCGGTTGGGACGTCGCACTCGTCCGCGCGCTCGTGGTGGCAGGGGGTTTCGTCTCGCTCGGAACCGTCGTGCTGCTCTACCTCGCCGCATGGATGCTGTTGCCCGAACGCTGAGACACTCGTGCGCCGGAAAACGTCTGCGCCGGCTGCCGTTAAAAGGCAACCGGCGCAGAACGTTTGGCTGGAGCTAGCTGGAGAAGCCGCTGCCGGACGTGCCGAACAGATCGGCGAGAAATTCTCCGAGGTTCTCGCCGAGGCCACTGGTGAGTCCCGCGACGATCTGACTGATGAGTTCTCCGAGCATGTGCAAAGCCTTCCGCTGGGGTGTCGAGCGCAACCGATCGGTAGCACTCGCGGCGATGCTATCGCCGCCCGAACGGCCCCGAGGAGCACTTCGTGACTAAAAGTCCGTTTGCCCGTTCTGGCCGCACGGACCGTACGCCGAACGAGGCAAAAGCTCTGTCGCAGAGCATCTTTCTCGTCACTCGCCCCGTTCAGTCGTGCAGAAGCCACCCCGCGGGTTCGGCGAGCGCATCCGCCGCTGCGGGCCCCATACTGCCCGCTGCGTACGACTGCACCGCCGGCCTCGCGTTCAGCAGCGGGGCAGCCACCTCCCACACGTAGGCGAGACCGTCGGGCCGGGTGAAGAGAGAGCGATCACCGTCGAGTACGTCGAGAATCAGTCGCGCGTACGGCGTCAGCGGGTTGGCCTCCGGAACCGATTCCAGCGGAAGCGTCAGGTGGCCGATCGCGAGATCGGCGTCGGGACCGGGTTCCTTGACGGTCATCGCCATGTCGATCTTCCCGTTCCCCGACAGGTCGAACGTCAGGACGGCCCCGTCGGCGGGCAGGTGCTTCACCGGTCCCTCCGGGCGACGGAAGATCAGGCTGACACGCTGCGCCGATACACCCAGCATCTTTCCGGTCCGCAGCACGAACGGAACGTCGCGCCACCGGTCGGTGTCCACCCACAGACGCGCGGCGACGTACGTGTCGGTCGTGCTGTCGTCGGCAATTCCCTCGACGTCGGTGTAGCCCTCGTACTGACCCAGCACGACCTCGTCTGTGTTCAGCGGACGGAACGCGGCGATCACCGACTCGCGGGCGGTCTGCAGGTCCTCGGCGCCGAGACTCAGCGGCGGCTCCATCGCCACCTCAGCAGCGACCTGGAACAGGTGGGTCACCAGCATGTCCAGAACGGCGCCGGTGGCGTCGTAGAACTCGGCGCGGTCGTCGATGTCGAGAGTCTCGGGGACATCGATCTGCACCTGCTCCACATGCTCGCGGTTCCAGACGCCGCCGATCATCCCGTTCGCGAAACGCAGGATGTGCAGATTCTGCGTGCTCTCCTTACCGAGGAAGTGATCGATTCGGTAGACCTGATCCTCCTTCAGAACCTTGTGCACCGCCTCGTCCAGTTTCTCGAAATTGCTCTGCGAGGTCCCGAACGGCTTCTCGTACACCACGCGCGCACCCTCCACCAGATCGTGCTGCGCGAGCGCGTCGGTGTAGTCGACGAACGTGCTCGGCGGCAACGCGATGTAGTGCACCAGCTGCGCGTCCTCGCCCAGATCCTTCTTCACCTCCGCGACGACCGACGGGAGATCGCCCGGGTCGTCGACCGTGAAACCGTTGCCCGCGAAGCGAAGTCGCTTCGAGAACTCTTCCCAGGGCCCGTCCTCGGGCTTGGGGCCGAACTCGGTGAGCGCCTCGTGCACGTGGTCGCGGAACTCGTCGCCGGTCTTGCGTCCGCGACCGTTGCCGATCAACGTCCACTGCGTCGGCAGCAGACCCGCCTGTGCCAGTTGGTAGAACGCGGGAAGGACCATGCGCTTCGCGAGGTCGCCCGTCGCGCCGAAGAGGACGAAGGCCGTCGGGCCGAGCGTGGAGGATGCAGTCATACCTCCAGTGTGCCTCGGTCGCTCCGCAGGCTCCGCTCCTGTGTGCCCAGCTAGGCTCACAACGTGACACGACTCCGCTTCGACGGCGACATAACGGGCATCGGCACCTCCAGCGGTACCCGACTCGTGGTGGGTCACTGGCCGAGTTCGCATCTCGGCGAGTTCACCGACGTCATGATGGAATTCGCCGACGGCCACCGCGTCCTGTTGGCACCCAGCGAGGCCGTGCGCGACTTCGTCACCACCACCTACACCTTCGACGAGACCCGCATCGACCCGGTGACGCACTCGGTGTCCGGAGACACCGTCACGGTGGTCGCCGGAGACCTCACCGTGAAGTACGTCGTCGGCAGCCAGACCGCCCTGGGCCGGCTACTCGGTCTCGTTCCCGGCCCCATCGCCACCGCGCCCTGGTTCGCCACGATCACCGACCCCATCGCACGGATCGTGTTGCGCGGCGTCCGCACTCGCGGAACCGCCGGATTCGGCCGACGCGAGTACTACGGCGCCCGCGATCAGCGCCGCGTCACCTCCGCCGAGGTCATCTGGAAGGGCGACGACATGGGCCACCTCGCGCCTGTGACCCCGCCGGTGACGTTCGGCTTCGGGTCCACGCCCGCCGCCCCGTCGACGACGCGGATCACCACGACCATCGATCCGTAGGTCCACGGCTCTTCGGTCACCGATCTCGACACGATGCCGCGGCGGTTCCTCTCGACCGTCAAGAGTAAAATTCCCGTGTTGACCAGCCCGCCCGCAGGAGGAGTGACGTGACCGCACAAGTCGAAGAACTGCAGTTCCAGGCCGAGACCCGGCAGTTACTGGACCTGATGATCCATTCGGTCTACTCGAACAAGGATTCGTTTCTTCGAGAACTCGTATCGAACTCGTCGGACGCATTGGACAAGCTGCGTCTCGAGGCTTATCAGAACAAGGATCTCGACGTCGACACGTCCGATCTGCACATCGACCTCGAGATCGACAAGGACGCGCGGACGCTCACCATCCGCGACAACGGAATCGGGATGTCGCGCGACGAGGTCGTCGACCTGATCGGCACGCTGGCGAAGTCCGGCACCGCCGAGGTGCGCGCCAAGCTCAAGGAAGCGGCGGCGTCCGAGGAACTCATCGGCCAGTTCGGCATCGGCTTCTACTCGACCTTCATGGTGGCCGACAAAGTCACTCTCCTCACCCGCCGCGCCGGTGAATCCACCGCCACCCGTTGGGAATCGAGCGGCGAGGGCACGTACACGATCGAAGAGGTCGACGACGCTCCGCAGGGCAGCTCGGTCACCCTGCACCTCAAGCCGGCCGACGACGAGGACCACCTCTACGACTACACGTCGGAGTGGAAGATCAAGGAACTCGTCAAGAAGTACTCCGACTTCATCGCGTGGCCCATTCGCATGAAGTCCGAGACCGAGGTCGACGGAGAGAAGACCGTCACCGACGAGACGGTCAACTCGATGAAGGCGCTGTGGGCTCGCTCCAAGGACGACGTGTCGGAGGAGGAGTACAAGGAGTTCTACCGCCACGTCAGCCACGCCTGGGACGAACCGCTCGAGGTCATCCCCATGAAGGCCGAGGGAACGTTCGAATACCAAGCGCTGCTGTTCATCCCGTCCCAGGCACCGTTCGACCTGTTCATGCGCGAGAGCAAGGTCGGTGTTCAGCTCTACGTCAAGCGCGTCTTCATCATGGACGACTGCGACGACCTGATCCCCGAATACCTCCGCTTCGTCAAGGGCGTCGTCGACGCACAGGACCTCTCCCTCAACGTCTCTCGCGAAATCCTCCAGCAGGACCGGCAGATCCGTGCGATCCGTCGTCGCCTCACCAAGAAGGTGCTCTCGACGATCAAGGACTTCGACGTGGAGAAGTACGACACGTTCTGGTCGCAGTTCGGCAAGGCCATGAAGGAAGGCCTCCTCGCGGACACCGACAACCGCGACACCATCCTCGAGCTCTCGTCGTTCGCCTCGACGCATTCGGAGGAAGGCCTGACCAAGCTCGCCGGGTACGTCGAGCGGATGAAGGACGGGCAGGACAAGATCTACTACATGACGGGTGAGTCCCGACAGCAGATCGAGTCGTCCCCGCACATGGAAGCGTTCCGCGACAAGGGAATCGAAGTTCTGCTTCTCACCGACCCGGTCGACGAGGTGTGGGTCGGTTCGGTCCCCGAGTTCGACGGCAAGGCGTTCCAGTCCATCGCGAAGGGCGCCGTCGACCTCGAGTCGGAGGACGAGAAGAAGGCCACCGAGGCCTCGCGTGAGGTGCAGGAGAAGGACTTCGCGGACCTGCTCACCTGGATGACCTCGACGCTCGAGGAGAACATCAAGGAGGTGCGGCTCTCGTCGCGCCTGACCACCTCGCCCGCCTGCATCGTCGGTGACGACTTCTCCATCACTCCCACCCTCGAGAAGATGTATCGGGCATCGGGGCAGGAGGTTCCGCACATGAAGCGCATCCTCGAACTCAACCCCGACCACCCGCTGGTCACCGGCTTGAAGAAGGCCCAGAGCGAGCGGCCCGACGATGCCGGGGTCGCGGAGACGGCCGAACTGCTCTACGGCATGGCACTTCTGGCCGAAGGCGGCGAACTGGCGGATCCGGCCAAGTTCACCAAGCTCCTGGCGGACCGGTTGACCCGTACGGTCTGATACCTGCCGCCAGACCCGCAGCACAGGCGACGTCCCTCGGCTACTCTCCATTTCATGTCGGGGGACGTCGTCGTTGTCGGGGCCGGTCTGAGCGGCCTCGTTGCCGCGGTGGACATCGAGCGCGCGGGGCACCGTGTGGTGGTGCTCGAGGCGGCGGACCGGATCGGGGGCAAGGTCCTCACCCGAGACGTCGGCGGAGTCCACGTCGACCTTGGGGCGCACTGGATCGGCGCCGACCAGACCGCCGTCATCGCACTGGCGGACGAACTGCAGATCGCCACCGCTGCGGAGCCGTTGCCGTCGCACGGTGCGGATCAGATCATGGCCCTCGGTGATCACGTCTACCGCCACCACGGCGACATTCCGCCGCTCGCTCCGCGGGTGTTGCTCTCGCTCGGCCTGGGTCTCGCGCGCATGGCGCTGCTGTCGCGACGCAACCATTCCGACGACGAGATGGCAGATGTTCTGACCCGCAAGTGCTTTCGGTCGGGCGAATCTCGGAGTGTTCTCGACTGCGTGTTCCGCCTGGTGTTCGGAGCCGACCCCGAGGACGTCCCCGTGAACGCCGCGCTGGCGTACGCCGAGGCCGCCGGCGGCGTCCATGCCCTCACGTCCGTGAAGGGCGGCGCGCAGGAACGCTTCTTCGTGGAGGGTACGGGCGCCCTGATCGACGCTGTGGCACAGCAACTGTCGTCGCCGCCCCGCACCGGATCGCCGGTCGTCTCGCTCCACCAGGACGCCACCGGCATCGACATGGTCACCGCCGCCGGGGACACCGTTCGTGCGTCGGCGATGGTGCTGGCCGTGCCGCTGCCCATCGCGTCCGGCATGGACTTCCACCCACCGCTGCCGGCCGCGGTGGCCGAGCACCTACAGGCGTCGTCGATGGGTGACTACGCCAAGACGATCGCCGTCTACGACAGGCCCTGGTGGCGCGCAGAGGGACTGACCGGCACCGTGATCGACGCAGACGGACCCGTGCAGATGGTCGTGGACGGCAACGCCGGATCCGACGACGGTCCGGGTGTGCTGGTGGCGTTCAGCGCCGGACGCGCTGCAGCCGAACTGTTCGCACTGCCCGACCGCCGCGAGGTGGTTCTGGCGGAGTTGGTTCGGCTGTTCGGACCGAAGGCCGGTGCACCGAGGGTCGTCGACGACTTCACGTGGTCCGAGCAACCGTGGCTGCTCGGCGCACCCACCTCGATCCCGGCGCGCGGCCGGGTCATCCGCTCGACGGAGCTGCGACACGGCCTAATCCATTGGGCCGGAGCCGACTTGGCCGAGAAGTGGCCGGGCTATCTCGACGGCGCCGTTCGGTCGGGGCGCCGCGCCGCGGCGGAGGTGCTCGCCGCACTCTCGGTCTGATCACTCCTCGGGTTCGGTCAGTCCTTCACGCTCGTCGCGCTCCGCCCATTCGATGAGCGGGTCCAGCGAGAACACCGCGTCGTCGATGCCGGCGTGCAGATCACCGAGTTTCGCGAAGCGGTCGGGAACGGTGAAGATGCTGAAGTCGGCGGGCTCGACGTCGGGCACCTCGTCCCACGAAACGGGTGTGGAGACAGTCCCTTTCGGGTTTCCGCGTACCGAATACGCGCTCGCGATGGTGTGGTCGCGCGCGTTCTGGTTGTAGTCGACGAACAACTTCGTCGGATCGCGGTCCTTTCGCCACCACGTGGTGGTCACGTCGTCGGGCGCCCGGCGTTCCACTTCGCGGGCGAAAGCCAGTGCGGCCCTGCGTACGTCCTTGAAGCCGTAGGCGGGATCGATGCGTACGTAGACGTGCAGACCGTTGCCTCCTGACGTCTTGGGCCATCCGGTGGCGCCGAGATCGTCGAGCACCTCCTGCGCCACGCCCGCGACGCGGCGAACACGGTCGAACGGGCAGTCGGGCATCGGATCGAGGTCGATGCGCCACTCGTCGGGCATCTCGACGTCGGCGCGGCGACTGTTCCACGGGTGGAACTCGACGGTCGACATCTGCACCGCCCAGATCACGTGCGCGAGTTCGGTGACGCAGAGTTCGTCGGCCGTACGGTTGTAGCGCGGGAAGGTCACCTTCACCGTCTCCATCCAGTCCGGCGCACCGTGGGGAAGCCGCTTCTGATGTACCTTCTCCCCCGCCACACCCTCGGGGAACCGGTGCAGCATGCACGGGCGTTCGCGCAGAGCGTTCACGATGCCGTCGCCCACCGCGAGGTAGTAGTTCACGAGATCACGCTTGGTGGCGCCACTTTCGGGAAAGTACACCCGGTCGGGATTGGACACGCGGACGGTGCGTGCGCCCACCTCGACCTCGATCGCCGGAGACTTCGCTGCCATGCGGTCAAGCGTAGGCGTTCAGGGGCTCGAAGTTCAGGGACCCGAAGTTCAGGGACCCGAAGTTCAGGGACGCAGCGTAATGCCGTACCGGTCACGTTTGCGGTAGATGGTCGCGCGGCTCATTCCGAGTTCGTCCGCCGCGTCGGCCATCGTGATCCCCGGCCTGCTGAGCACGCGAATCATCTCGTCGCGCTCGAACGTCTCGATGCGGGTCAACCGGTGAGTGGTGCGCGACAGCACCTCCGGCGGTAGGTGATCGACTCCGACGACGTCGGCTCGCACCGCGGCGCGCCGCATCACCGTCGCCAACTCCGCGACGTTCCCGGGCCAGGAATACTCCCGCAGTGCGCGCTCCGCGGACGGAGTCAGACTGACCCCACGGCCACGCACTCGACCCGCCAGATGCAGCGCGAGCGGCGCAATGTCGTCGGGTCGAGTCCGCAGGGGTGGCACTTCGACGACCGAGCGGACCAGGCGGGTGAGCGACGCGGGAACATCGTCGTAGCTCGCGGCGGTGAGAGTGATCGGCACCGCGTCGCCCGCACGGCGCAGCAGTTCCGCCAACGTGTCGGCGCCGCCCACGGGCAGTCGGTCGACGTCGCGAATGATCACGGCAGTGTCGGGTTTCGGCAACTCCGGTGTCCAGAGGTCCAGCCAGGCGTCGACGTCGCGAGCGGCGGGGACACCGGCGCTCAGGATGCGACCACGGGGGCGAAACCGCCGTAGCGCCCGAGCCAGGATCGTGGCGCGCCCGGTACCGGTCTCACCGACAAGGATCACCGAACCATGTTCTTCCAGAGCACTTTCCGTGGCTCCGAGCGCATTCCTCCAGACCTGCGACAGCGTGTCGATGCTGCTGCCCCCGCGTGCGGTCTCGACGCGGAACACTTCACCACGCGGAGCCGGCCGCGGCGTCTGACCTTGCGATCGGGCGAGCATCATGGCCGCGGTGTTGCTCGCCGCCGACTGGGCGAGTGCCAGCAACAGATCCGACGACGACTCGGACCAGGTGGTGAGGTTGACGCACCCTTCGAGCATTCCGGTCAGCGGATCCAACACGGGCGCGGCGGCGCAGGTGTAGCCGGACAGCGACAGCGAGTAGTGCTCGTCGGCCCGCACCACCGCCGGGGATCGATCGGCCAGTGCGAGGGCGAGCCCGTTGGTACCGATCCGGTCTTCGGCATACGAGAAGCCCGGAGCCAGGTGCACGCGGTCCAGTGCGTCGAGGAGCTCGCGGTTCGCGCTGATGCGGTCCAGCACCAGACCGTCCGCGTCGGTCAGCATCATCGACACCGGCTCGTTCGCCAGGGTGTCGCGCAATCCGTCGAGAACTTCGCGGCCACAGCGGTAGAAGAGCGACTCACCGTCGTAGGTTCCCGAGAACACGGGGACGACCTCGTCGAGCGGGACCCCGTACTCCTGGCTCCGATGCCAGGAGGCCAGAAGTCGGTGCGACACGGCAGCGAGAGGCTCCGAATGGACCCTGGCGCGCACCAGACCTTCGGCTTCGGTCATGTGATCGAGGTTACATTCTCTCGCCGACACGGGACTCGAGGTTGCGTCTCGAATTGAGACGCGGAGACCTCGTCGGGCGTGGTTCGCGGTCCTACTGTCGGGACAGATCGACGTGACGGACGTCACTCGAGGACCGGGAGGCACCAGGATGTACACCAAGGACGGCGAGAACTACTTCATCGTCGACGCCCACGTCGCTCTGTGGGACGCGCGGGTGGAGAACCAGCGCAACATTCACGGCAAGCAGTTCATCGACTGCTTCTACGACTACCACCGCAACCTGTCGCCGGAGAGCGAGCTGTGGACGTACGAGGAGTACCTCTACCAGGGCGGCGAGCGGCTGATGCACGACCTGTTCGAGGTCGGGCACGTCGATCACGCCATCTTCCAGCCCGCTCACCTCGGCGAGTTCTACCACCGCGGTTTCGGGCAGACGGACGAGGCGTCCGCGCTCGCCGCGGCCCATCCCGACAAGCTCACCTACAACCATCACTTCGACCCGCGCAACGGCGAGCGTGGTCTCGATCAGCTGCGGGCCGACGCCGAACGCTTCGGACTCAAGGGCGTCAAGCTGTACACCGCCGAGTGGCACGGCGACTCCCGCGGATACAAGCTCGACGACGACTGGACGCGTCGCTACCTCGAGGTCTGCCGCGAGGTCGGCATCAAGAACATCCACGTGCACAAGGGACCGACCATCCGCCCGCTCGACCGCGACGCGTTCGACGTGGCCGACGTCGACCACGTGGCGACCGACTTCACCGACCTCAACTTCGTTGTCGAGCACTGCGGCCTGCCGCGGCTCGAGGACTTCTGCTGGATCGCCACCCAGGAGCCGAACGTGTACGCCGGCCTCGCCGTCGCCATCCCGTTCATGCACACCCGTCCGAAGTACTTCGGGCAGATCATGGGTGAGCTGCTGTACTGGCTGGGAGAGGACCGCATCTTCTTCTCCTCCGACTACGCGTTGTGGACACCCAAGTGGCTGGTCGAAGGATTCGTCGACTTCCAGATCTCCGAATCGCTCGACGAGTACGCGCCCATCACGATCGAGCAGAAGAAGAAGGTGCTCGGCCTCAATGCGGCCAAGCTGTACGACATTCCGGTACCGAAAGAGCTGCAGCTTCCCGACGCGGACGAGACCGAGACCGGCCCGCGTCAGCCCGAGCGCGCCGATCTGGCGGCGGTCTGACGTGACGGCGGCTGTTGCAGTCTCGAAGCACGACGAGGCCTACGCGGCACTCGGAGCGGTCTTCGATCCCGAACTGGACGAGCCCATCACCGATCTCGGCTTCGTTCGCTCGCTGGTGGTCGAGGACGGGGAAGTGCACGTGCACCTTCGCCTGCCGACATCGTTCTGCTCACCGAATTTCGCGTATCTGATGGCGGGGGACGCGAAAGACGTACTGGGCGAACTGCCGTGGACCGAGACCGTGATCGTCGAACTCGACGATCATCACGACTCGGAGAAGATCAACGCCGGCCTCGCCGCCGACGCCGGCTACCGCGGAACGTTCGGGCACGAGGCCGAGGAGGATCTCGAGGAGTTACGAGCAACCTTTCGGCGCAAGGCGTACGTGGCGGCGATGGAGCGATCGCTCACCGCATGGCTGCGGGCGCACGCCGACGCGACGGAATCCGACCTGACCACAGTAGTTCTCGGCGACCTCCCCGACGATCGCACGTCCACCGCGTTGCTTCGCCGACGCGACGCGTTGGGCCTGCGCGTCGACCCCGCCGCACCGGCACTCGTCGATCACACCGGCCGCCCGCACACCGGCGACCTGACGATGGTGATGCATCGGGCTCGCGCCACTCGCGTGTCGATCGACGGGAACGCCCACTTCTGCCGTGGGCTGCTGCAGACCCGCTATCCCGGATCCGAGGAGCAGCAAGTTCCGCGGCTCGAAGGCGCCTTCGTTCCGCTCACCGCCGTGACAGGCCTTACGACACAGGAGAATCACCGATGAGTTCGATGCGCGCAGTTCAAGTGGTCGGGTACCACAAGAACCTCGAGATGACCGAGGTTCCCATCCCCGAGGTACAGGGTCCGCTCGACGTCATCGTCAAGATCGGCGGAGCCGGCGTGTGCCGCACGGACCTGCACATCCTGGAAGGCCAGTGGGCCGAGAAGTCCGGCGTCACGTTGCCGTACACGATCGGACACGAGAACGCCGGCTGGGTACATGCCGTCGGGTCGGCCGTGACGAACGTCCGCGAGGGCGACAAGGTAATCCTGCATCCCTTGGTCACGTGCGGCCTGTGCCGGGCATGCCGGTCCGGCGACGACGTCCATTGCGAGACAAGCGACTTCCCCGGCATCGACACCAACGGCGGTTACGCGGACTACCTCCGCACCAACGCCCGGACCGTCGTGAAGATCGACGATTCACTCGAACCGTCGGCAGTCGCAGCCCTCGCGGACGCCGGTTTGACCGCGTACCACGCGGCGGCGAAGGCGGCCAGGCGCCTCACTCCGCGCGACAAGTGCGTCGTGATCGGAGCAGGTGGGCTGGGGCACATCGGCATTCAGGTGCTCGAGGCGCTCTCTCCCGCGGAACTGATCGTGATCGACCGCAACGCGGACGCCGTGAAACTCGCCCTCACACTCGGCGCCGATCACGCCGTGGTGGCCGACGGCAGCCAGGTCGACCAGGTCATGGAACTCACGGGCGGTGTCGGCGCCGAGGTCGTCCTCGATTTCGTCGGCGAGAACGGTTCCACCGCCGAAGGATTGGCGATGACGCGCCGAGCCGGCGACTACCACGTCATCGGGTACGGCGAGAACGTCGACGTGCCGACAATCGACCTCGTCTCGGCGGAGAAGAACATCGTCGGCAACCTCGTCGGGTCGTACAACGACCTGTGCGATCTGATGTCGCTCGCTGCCCGCGGCGCCGTGAACCTGCACACCCAGACCTATGCGTTGGACGACTTCCAGACCGCCATCGACGATCTGGACAACGGTCGGGTTCGCGGCCGCGCCATCCTTGTACCGTGAGAGTCCTACCGGACGAAAGGAAATACGTTGATCTTCATCACCGCAAAGTTCAAGGTGAAGGCCGAGCACGCCGACAACTGGCCCGAGATCTCGCGTGACTTCACGCAGGCCTGCCAGGCCGAAGAGGGATGCCTCTGGTATTTCTGGTCGCGCACCCTGGACGACCCCACCGAGTATGTTCTGGTGGAGGCGTTCAAGGACCCCGACGCCGGTGCAGCACATGTGAATTCGGATCACTTCAAGCAGGCGCAGAAGGATCTTCCGCCGTACCTGCAGGAGACTCCGAAGATCATCAGCCAGGAGGTCGACCAGTCCGACTGGAACGAGTTGGGCGAACTCGCAGTCAAGTAGGTCGCATTGGACAGCGCCGCCCCTCTCAGGGGCGGCGCTGTTTCATGAAGTGCCGCCGTGTCATGAGTGCAGCTGTGTGACGCGGACGCAGTGTTCGACGAACCGATCCCGGTCGACGTCGAGCTCCCCGCGCAGGTACGAGGTGAACAGCCCGGTCAACGCACCGACCACCGCCGTCGCGGTGAGTCGACGGTCCACCTCGTCGAGGTCGGCGGGGAGGTGCTCGCTCACCAGCCCCACGAACGCGGGGACGGCACCGAACCCGGCCGACGAGAGCGCCTGGTCCGCGAAGGGTGCGATCAGCAGGACGCGTCCCCGCGTCGGGTCGTCGACCATCAGCGTCACGAACGCGTCCACGGCGCGAGCCGGATCTCCCGACGTGTCCGCGAGCGCATCGTGTGCCTCGCGCGCGACGTGCTCGTACACGCTGCGTACGAACGAGTCACGGTCGCCGAAGCATTGATAGAAGTAGCGCTCGGTGAGGCCTGCGGCGCCGCACACCGCGCGCACATTGACCGCGGGACCGTCGGCCGCGCCCAGTAGTTCGATGCCCGCGCGCAGGAGCGCGCGGCGTCGCTCGTCGTTCCGCTCCTCTTGACTACGCATGTTGTCAACCTTACTGTGACAACATGCGTAGTCAGACCGGGCTGGGGCCGGACACACTGACCTGGAAGTACTTCGGGGACTGGCGGGGCATGCTTCAGGGGCTGTGGGCAGGGTCCATGCAGAACATGCACCCCGGACTCGGCGCTGCGGTCGAGGAACACTCCACGTTCTACACCGAGCGATGGCAACGCCTGCTCCGATCGCTCTACCCCATCGGCGGCGTGGTCTTCGACGGCGACCGGGCAGCAGAAACCGGAGCACGAATCCGCAAGTATCACAACGACATCGAGGGTGTCGACGCGAAGGGACGCAGATACCACGCGCTGGACCCGGACACCTTCTACTGGGCCCACGCCACGTTCTTCATGGGCACCGTCCTCACCGCACAGCACTTCGTCGGCGGCCTCACCGAGGCTGACAAGCGGCAACTGTTCGACGAACACGTCACCTGGTATCGCCTCTACGGAATGAGTATGCGACCGGTGCCCGAGAGCTGGGAGGCGTTCCAGGAGTACTGGGATCACATGTGCAGCGATGTCCTGGAGGACACGAAGGCGGCGCGAGACGTTCTGGACCTGTCGACTCTGGCGGTGCCACCGGCCATGTCGTGGCTACCCGAGCCGGTGTGGGCTGTTCTGCGAAAGCCTATCCAACGCAGCGCGGTTCGCATGACCGTCGGCCTGTACGACCAGTCCGTGCGCGATCTGCTCGGCTACACCTGGACAGAGCGAGACGAACGATGGTTCCGTGCCGTCTGCCGAACAGTGCGCGTCGTCGCGGCGGTGATACCCGATCGCCGACTGCTGCATCCGCGCGCCCGGGCGGCTCACGACCGCATCTCGGGGCGAGCGCCCTCCGACGCTCCACTGATCGAGACGCCCGACCGGAACCTCCCACCCGTCGACAAGCGAGACAGCCCACGGCATTACGTGCCGGGACGCTGATCACGCGAACGCGTCGACCACAGCCTCCGGGGATGCGCCCGCCGCAATCAGCGCGGCCAACTGGATGCGCGCCTGACCGGCCCGGAGCTCGCGGGAGAACACTGCTCTGGCTTCGAGCAGGTCGTGACCACCGCCTCCGCCGCCGTACGTGGACGAGGTCTCCCCGAACGGCACCCGAGTCGTGACGACGACGGGAATGCCCGCAGCCACCGCGTCTTTCACCGCGCGGACCACCCGTGGGTTGGCGTTGCCCGAGCCCATGGCTTCGAGGACGATGCCCGACGCCCCCTGCCCGCGAAACGCCTCGATAGCCGCACCGTCGACGCCGGGGTAAAGGGCGACGACGTCCACTCGCACGTCGGCAATGGGGTTCCAGGGCAGGGGTTTCGGGCGGCGAGACCCGGCCGAGCGGAACGCGTCCAGGTCAGCGGTGTGCATCTTGATCGCACCGCGAGCCGGAAGCAAACGTCCACCGAATGCGATGAGCACGCCGCGCTCGGACTGCGCCGCCGCCACGGCGTCGGCGATGTTGCGTGAGCCGTCCGGATCCGGGTGGTCGGCGGTGCGCTGCGCACCGGTGAAGACCACTGGGCGCTCGTCGTCGTGGAACAGATCGACGAGCAGCGCCGACTCCTCCATCGTGTCGGTTCCGTGCAGCACCACCACGCCGACGCAGCCGTCCTCCGCGAGGGCGTCGACCACGGCGAGACGGATCGTGTCGAGGTCGCCCAGTTCGAGGGCCGAGCTGTCCTTCGTCATCACCTCGCGTACTCGGACGCAGTCGAGCTCGATACCGAGTCCGGACATGGGGCGCGACACGCCGCGCTCGTCTCGACTGCTGGCGATGGTGCCGCCGGTGGTCAGCAGGGTCACGAACTCATTCACTGCGCGCAGCTACCTCTCGAATCCGGTTGCGACACAAGTACCAACCACCGACGAGCATCGGCGCGATCAGCAGGATCGACGCCACGGTCCAGGTGCCGACGGGCTTGTCGAACGCCATGAGCACCACGACGCACACGAGGAAGCCGAGGGTTGCGTATCCGGTGTAGGGAGCCCCGAAGAGTCGGAACGACGGCCGGGTCATCACGCCTCTCCTGGACAACGACCACAACTTCAGTTGGCACGCCACGATGACCGCCCAGGCGCTGATGATGCCGAGTGCCGCGAAGTTGAGCACGATCTCGAACGCCTGCGCCGGCACGACCGCGTTGAGAACGACTCCGAGCAGCGTCACCACCGACGTGAGCGCGATGCCACCGTAGGGAACACCCGATTTGTTCATGCGCGCAGCGAATGTCGGTGCCGACCCGGCTGTCGCCATGGAATGCAGGATGCGACCCGTCGAGTACAGACCTGCGTTCAGTGAGGACAGCGCAGCGGTGAGAACCACGAGGTTCATGATCGCGTCCGCACCGTGAACGTCGATGGCACCGAAGAATGTCACGAACGGGCTCTCCCCGGCGCGATAGCTGCTGTAGGGCAACAGAAGCGACAGCAGGAGCACCGATCCGACGTAGAAGACCACGATCCGAACGATGACCGTGTTGATCGCCTTCGGAATCACCTTCTCCGGATTCTGGGTCTCGCCGGCTGCGGTGCCGACCAGCTCGATGGAGGCGTACGCGAACACCACACCCTGGATGACCACGATCGCCGGCAGCACGCCGTTCGGAATCAGGCCGCCGTTGTCGGTGAGAACACTCAGTCCGGGATCCTGCCCGTCGATCGGAGTACCGAAGATGACGTAATAGACGCCGATGGCCAGGAACGTCACCAGCGCAACCACTTTGATCAGCGCGAACCAGAATTCGAGCTCGCCGAACACCTTGACCGACACCAGGTTGAGCCCCAGAACCAGCACCAGGCCGGCGAGCGCGAACACCCACTGGTCGACGTTGCCGAGCGGCGCCCAGTACTTCTTGAAGAAGTTCATGTAGAGCGCCACGGCGGTCACGTCCACGACGGCCGTCATCGCCCAGTTCATCCAGTACAACCACCCCGCCGCGAAAGCGACCTTCTCGCCGAAGAATTCGCGGGAGTAGGAGACGAACGATCCTGATGTCGGGCGATGCATCACCAGTTCGCCCAGGGCGCGCAGGATCAGGAAGGCGAAGAACCCGCACAGCGCGTACACCAGAACCAGAGCGGGCCCGGCGTCGCGCAGCCGGCCGCCGGCGCCCATGAACAAGCCGGTGCCGATGGCGCCACCGATCGCGATCATCTGAATCTGCCGCGGCGCCAACTCCTTTCGATAACCGAGGTCTTCCTCGCTGAACGCCTGCTTCTGCGGTGGGTTCTCGATACTCATGGCTCTACCTCGTCGACGTTTCGGGAGCAACGGAGTGCTCGGTGGGAGCCACCCGCAGGTTGGCGAGATGCTCGGGGCTCAGCAATCGGTCCAGCTCTTCGCGACCGAGCAGACCCTTCTCCAGCACGAGGTCGACGACGTTCCGTCCGCTGACCAGCGCCTCCTGCGCGATGGCGGTGGATTCGACGTAACCCAGGTAGGGACTCAGCGCCGTCACGAGTCCGATGGAGTTCTCGACACGCTCGCGCAGCAGGTCGACGTTGGCGGTGGTGCCGTCAACGCAGCGGTGCGCCACGGTGCGGCACGCGGCGCTCAGGTGGGCCATGCCCTCGGACAGCGACTTGACGATGATCGGCTCGAAAGCGTTGAGCTGCAACTGTCCTGCCTCGGCCGCCATCGTGATGGTGACGTCGTGGCCGATCACCTCGTACGCCACCTGGTTGAGCACCTCGGGGATCACGGGGTTGACCTTGCCGGGCATGATCGACGATCCGGCCTGCATCGGAGGCAGGTTGATCTCGTTCAGTCCGGCACGCGGGCCCGAGGACAACAGCCGAAGGTCGTTGCAGATCTTGGAGAGCTTGACGGCCACGCGCTTGAGCACACCGGACAGGTGCACGAACTGTCCCACGTCCTGCGTCGCCTCGATCAGGTCGGTCGCCGTGACCAGCGGCAGCCCGGTGACGGTGCGCAGGTGAGCGACGGCCGACTCCGTGTAGCCGGCCGGGGCGTTCAGACCCGTGCCGATCGCGGTGGCTCCGAGGTTGATTTCGTGCACCAGAAGAGCAGCTTCGTCGAGTCGCGCGCAATCCTCGTCGATCATGATCGCGTAGGTGCCGAACTCCTGGCCCAGCGTCATCGGTACCGCGTCCTGCAACTGGGTGCGGCCCATCTTGACGACGGACGCGAACTCGGTCGCTTTGCGCCCGAACGCATCTCGGAGCACCTTCATCGATGCGATCAGTTCGTGAACCGCGAAGACCGTCGCGATGTTCACCGAGGTGGGGTAGACGTCGTTGGTGGACTGCGACGCGTTGACGTGCTCGTTCGGATGCAGCCTGGAGTAATCACCGCGGGCGTGCCCGAGGATTTCCAGTGCGCGATTGGCGATCACTTCGTTGGCGTTCATGTTGGTCGAGGTCCCGGCGCCACCCTGGATCACGTCGACGACGAACTGCTCGTGCCACTGACCGGCGAGGATCTCCTCGCACGCGGTGCGGATGGCCTCGCCGCGGGTGGCGTCGAGAATGCCGAGGTCCTGATTGGCCGCCGCGGCGGCCCACTTCACGGCTGCGAGTCCCCGGACCAGGTGCGCATTGGTGGAGATCGGGCGACCGGTGATGGGAAAGTTCTCCAGTGCGCGCAGAGTGTGGATGCCCCAGTACACGGTCGTCGGTATCTCGCGCTCGCCCAGAAGGTCTTTCTCTATGCGGGTCTCGGTCACTCTGTGCTCCTTGTCGACTCAACCTGTCCGGCTGTCTGACAGGTATAGTGACCCAGAACACCTCTCTGGGTCAACCCCCAGTTACAGCGTCAGGATCGCGTCGGCGAACTGACCGGGAAGCTCCTGCGGCGGATTGTGCCCCGAGTCGACCTGCCGAACATCTCGGAGGTCCGTGAACTTCTCGCCGTGGTTTCTCGCGCCGTACAGCCCTGCCACGGTGTCCTCGGTCGGATCGATCACGATGGTGGGCACATCGATCGACGGCTGCGCTGCGAGCGCATCCTGCGTCTGCGCATACGCCGGATCGCCCGGCTCCAGACCGTAGCGGTGGCGATACGAATGCACCACCACGTCCACGAAGTCAGGATTGTCGAAAGACTGTGCGGTAGCGGCGATTTCGGAATCGCCGAACCGCCACGTCGGCGACCAGTCCGTCCACAGAGTCTGGGCGATCTCGGCGCGATACTCGGACAGACCGGCCCGGCCACGCTCGGAGTGCAGGTAGTACTGATACCAGTAGCGCTTCTCGAGGTGCGGCGGTGCGGGCGTTCGAGTGGCCGCGTCGATGTCCTGGATCAGATAGCCGGTAGCGCTCACCAGTCCGGACACCAGCTCCGGCCACAACGCGGCGACGGCGCAGGCGGCCCGCCCGCCCCAGTCGTAGCCGGCGACGATCGGCTCGCGCAGTCCCAGGGCGCCGATCAACTCGCGCAGATCGTGGGCAAGTGCCGCCTGTTCACCGGACCTCATCGTCGAGGGTTCGATGAAACGAGTGGGCCCGAACCCCCGTAGGTACGGCACCACCACGTCGCGCCCCGCGTCGGCGAGAAGTCGCGCAACGTCGTCGTAGCTGCGCGTGTCGTAGGGAAATCCGTGCAGCAGCACCACCGGGCGGCCGCCGGGGTCGCCGTACCGCTCGACCGCTACGTCGAGCACGCCTGCACGGACCGTCGTCGACTCCATGCCGACCATCTTGCCTGCCGAGCACGAAAAAGCCCGGCCCCCTCGTGAGAGGGAGCCGGGCTTTTCAGTGAACGGGACTCAGAAGTCCATGCCGCCCATGCCACCGGTCGGGTCGCCCGCGGGCGCACCGGCCTTCTCGGGCTTGTCGGCGACTACGGCCTCGGTGGTGAGGAACAGAGCCGCGATGGACGCTGCGTTCTGCAGCGCCGAGCGGGTGACCTTGACCGGGTCGTTGATGCCTGCGGCGAGCAGGTCCTCGTACTGGTTGGTCGCGGCGTTGAGGCCGTGACCTGCGGGCAGGTTCGAGACCTTGTCCGCGACGACGCCGGGCTCGAGGCCTGCGTTGAACGCGATCTGCTTGAGCGGTGCGGACAGCGCGACGCGAACGATGTTCACGCCGGTTGCCTCGTCGCCTTCGAGCTTCAGGCTGTCGAGTGCAGGCGCCGACTGAAGCAGTGCCACGCCGCCACCGGCGACGATGCCCTCTTCGACGGCTGCCTTGGCGTTGCGCACGGCATCTTCGATGCGGTGCTTGCGCTCCTTGAGCTCGACCTCGGTTGCCGCTCCGGCCTTGATGACCGCAACGCCGCCGGCCAGCTTGGCCAGACGTTCCTGCAGCTTCTCGCGGTCGTAGTCCGAGTCGGAGTTCTCGATCTCGGCGCGGATCTGGTTGACGCGACCGGCGATGGCGTCGGCGTCGCCGGCACCTTCGATGATCGTGGTCTCGTCCTTGGTGATGACGACCTTGCGCGCGGTGCCGAGCAGCTCGAGTCCGGCGCCCTCGAGGGACAGGCCGACCTCTTCGCTGATGACCTCGCCACCGGTGAGGATGGCGATATCGGCGAGCTGCGCCTTGCGACGGTCACCGAAGCCCGGTGCCTTGACGGCGACGGACTTGAAGGTGCCGCGGATCTTGTTCACGACGAGGGTGGAGAGAGCTTCGCCCTCGACGTCCTCGGCGATGATGACGAGCGGCTTGCCCGACTGAATGACCTTCTCCAGCAAGGGAAGCAGGTCCTTGACGGTCGAGACCTTGGAGCTGACGAGCAGGATGTAGGCGTCTTCGAGGACGGCTTCCTGGCGCTCGGCGTCGGTCACGAAGTAACCGGAGATGTAGCCCTTGTCGAAGCGCATGCCCTCGGTGAGCTCGAGCTGCAGGCCGAAGGTGTTGGACTCCTCGACCGTGATGACGCCTTCCTTGCCGACCTTGTCCATGGCCTCGGCGATGAGCTCGCCGATGGACGGGTCGCCTGCGGAGATACCGGCGGTGGCAGCGATCTGCTCCTTGGTGTCGATCTCCTTGGCGGACTCGAGCAGCGAGGCGGTGACGGCCTCGACAGCCTTCTCGATGCCGCGCTTGAGGCCGAGCGGGTTCGCGCCGGCTGCGACGTTGCGCAGGCCTTCGCGGACGAGTGCCTGAGCGAGAACGGTCGCGGTGGTGGTTCCGTCACCGGCGACGTCGTCGGTCTTCTTGGCAACTTCCTTGACCAGCTCGGCGCCGATCTTCTCGTACGGGTCCTCCAGCTCGATCTCCTTGGCGATGGACACACCATCGTTGGTGATCGTGGGGGCGCCCCACTTCTTTTCGAGTACGACGTTGCGACCCTTGGGGCCCAACGTCACCTTGACTGCGTCGGCGAGGCTGTTCAAGCCCCGCTCGAGGCCACGGCGTGCCTCTTCGTCGAACGCGATGATCTTGGCCATTGCGAAGTGATCCTCCGGATTTGGGGTGACACATGCCGGCCGGATTCGGTGCCCGCGACGGACGAGCAGGGGTGTCGATGGATCCCTGATCTCACCGTCCCGACCTGGCACTCACAGTTCGCGAGTGCCAACTCCAATTTCTAGCACTCGACACCCGAGAGTGCAAGGTTCACGCCATCTGCTCCGGTTCGTTCCGCAGGCTCCACTCACAGCCGCAAGACCCCCGGCAGATCCGCCACGGAGTCGATCACGTGGGTGGGCTGCATCGCGAACTGGTCGCGTCCCTGCCGATCGAGACGTTCCTGACGAAACTTCCCGGTGCGGACGAGAACACCGTGCATGCCCACGACCTGCGAGGCGAGCACGTCGTTGTCCAGGTCGTCGCCCACCATCATCACGTAGTCGGGGTCGACGCCCATCCGCTCGGCCGACGTCCGGAACCCCAGCGGCGCGGGCTTGCCGACGGCCGTGGCCGTCTTCCCGGACGCCGACTCCATCCCGGTCAGATACATACCGGTGTCGATGCGCAGCCCCTCGGCCGTCGACCACATCAGCGATCGATGCATCGCGACGACGGGAACGCCCTGACACATCCAGTCGTAGACCTTGCTGAGCGCTTCGTGGGTGAACTCCGGTCCCGCGCCGCCCAGGACGACGACGTCCGGATCCTCGTCGACGACGTCGATGCCGGGCAGGTCCGCCGCGATCTCTCCGCTGCTGAGCAGCACACACCGGGCGCCGGGATGCTTCGCACGCAGGTGGTCGGCGGTGAGGGTCGCTGCCGTGACGATCTCGTCGGCGTGCACCTCGATGCCGGACGTACCGAGCGACTCGGCGATCTGCTCACGCGTCTTGGACGTCGTGTTGGTCAGGAACGCACACGCGATGTCGTGTTCACGGAGCAGCGCCACGGTCTCGGCCGCGCCGGGAATGGGCTTCCAACTGGTGACGAGCACGCCGTCGATGTCGAAGAGCACGCCCGCGATCGAACTCATGCGAGCCAGACTAACGGCGCTCCGAGGTAGCCGCCGCCCGAGTGAGGGGCGCCCCGAGTCGATCTATCGGCGTGAGGGTGCCCCCGAGTCAACTTCAGGGCCTCCGGCCCCCGGGGTCGGCTTGATCACCCGGCTCCACCTCGTGCGCCGCCCCCCGCGCCAACGCGACCGCCGCCGCGATCATCGCCGCCACCGCGACGACGAGGACGGCCGACACGGCGCGGTCGGCGTGCAGGTATTCGCCGAGCACCACGAAGCCGAGCATCGAGGCGACCAGGGGTTCCATCACCGTCGTGGCGGGCAAGGATGCCTGTAGCGCCCCGACCTGGAACGCGGACTGTTGTATGGAGATGGCCACGACGGCGACCACGACGAGTGCGTAGAACTCGAACGACCCGAGCACGTGCCCGAGTCCGCGGCCCGCGAGGTGCACGACGCCTTTGGTGAGCACTGCGGCGACACCGAAGAGAGCGCCGCCGGCCAACCCGAGCAGCAACGCTCGACGGTTGCGGCTGCCGTGGCGCGAGCCCCACAGGCACAGCGCGACGAAGGGCAGTCCGACGAGACAGATGACGACCCAGTGCCGGGTCTCGGCCCGTGCGACACCAGGGCGGGGGTCGCCGACCACCACGAGAATGGCGATGGACACGGTGAGAGCAGCCGCCCAGAGCCAATCGATTCGGCGGACGGGGCGACCGGAGAAACGCGCGCCGAGCGGCAGCGCGAAGAGCAAAGAGAGAACCAACAGCGGCTGGACCAGCAGGAGCGATCCCAGACCGAGAGCCGCGGCCTGAAATGCGTACCCGCCGAAGCCGACGACGGTGCCGACCCACCACGACGGTTTGCGTACGAGCGTGGTGATGGGCCCGAGGGCGCCGACCTGGTGGTCGGCGACCTCGGACGCCGATCGTTGCCGAACGACCGTTCCGATCGCGATGCACAGTGCCGCGGCGAGCGCGCACAGGATCGCGAGAACGGAATCAGCCATGTCGAAAAGGCTAGATCACCGCTGGAATCAGCTTCCGGCGATGCACGCCATTCCGGTACGCGCATTGAAGGCGAAGGAATTGATGCCTTCGCAGTTCACGCCCGCGGCCACCGCGGTGGCGCCGCCGCCGAATCCGGCAATGGCGACAGTGGTGTTTCCGTCGACGGCCTGCGACTGCGTGATTCCGCCGCCGATCGAGATGGCGTAGGACGTTCCCAGACCGATCACCGAACTCAGTGCCGTGCCGAACCCGGTGGCGTACGCGTTGGACCGGCCGCCGGTGTCGGCGACGGCGACGGCGGTGCCGCTCTCGGTGGCGGTGGCACCGGCGACGCCTGCACCGGTGGCCTGCGCCCCGCAACTTGCCATGCCGTCGACGCGAATGTCGTTGGCGGACGGAGGAGATGAACAGACGACGGGTGCGGCGGAGGCAACGGTGGAACCGAGCGCTGCGCCGCCGCCGGCGAGGCCGACGCTGACTGCGAGAACCGAGACGACGCGGATTGTCTTGCGGGAGAAACGAGAAAGGGAACGGGTGGGCACAGATGGCTCCTGGGTAGCGATGGTGCGTGGAATGCGGCGGGCCGCACCCGGGACCATACCCTGTCGAAGCCGATCATTCAGTGAATGAGCGACTGCCAGTTCGAGGGAACTCTGTCCGCGGGGCCGGGTGTCGTCTGATCCAGCGGATGATGTTGCGGCGCAGCAAGTTCAGGTCCGTAGTACATCTCCTGGGTGGTGTAGCTGTAGAACCAGTCCTCGCCCGGTTCGAAGCTGCGTACGATCGGGTGCCCGGTGTCCACGGCATGGGCGCTCGCGTGCCGGGAAGGTGACGAGTCACAACACCCGACGTGTCCACACTGCGCACACCGGCGCAGATGAACCCACCAACCGCCGGCCTGTTCGCATTCGACACAACCCGGCCCGCTCGGCGGGACGGTGGTGTCGATTCCCTCGATATCGGTCATGACGCCCTTTCCGTCTGCTTGGAACCTTCCTGCTCGGAACCTTCTGTATCGAATCCTTCCGCGACCGGGATTTCTGCACCCGGCTCGGGGTCGAGGGGGATTCGCACCTGGAAGCGCGTGTTTCCGGGTTCCGATTCGACCCTCAAATCACCTTTGTGCTTTTTCACCACGATGCGCCAGGAAATGTCCAGACCGAGGCCCGTTCCCTCACCGACCGCCTTCGTGGTGAAGAACGGTTCGAAGATCCGTGACCGAATCTCTTCCGGAACGCCCGGGCCTGTATCGCACACCTCGACGACGGCGAACTCGCCCTCACGCCGCGTACGAATGGTCAAGGTCCCGTGGCCTTCCATCGCCTGTACCGCGTTGACGATGAGGTTGGTCCACACCTGGTTCAGCTCGGCTGCGTAGCAGGGCACCAGCGGGAGAGACGGATCGAACTCCTTGACCACGCTCACGTCGTCGCCGATCTTGCGGCCCAGCATCACCAGGGTGCTCTTGAGCAGTCCCCGCAGGTCGACGCGCTGATACGGGGCACGGTCCATCTGCGAGTACTGCTTGGCCGCGTTCACCAACGTCGAGACACGGGTCGTGGAGTCGGCGATCTCGTTCATCAGCAGCTCGGTTTCGACGGTGTAATTCAGCCACCGAACAGCGCCCTCGACGGTGTCGTTGTTGTCCACACAGGCCACCACCCGCTCCAGCCACGGCACGTCCAGGCCCGCCTGCACGAACGTGGCCGCCATGTCCCAGCCCCCGGAGATGCCGCGGCTCTCGAACCAGTCGCCCAACTCGTCCTCGCGATCCGACGCCTCCATCGGGGTCAGATCGGGAGCCTTGGCCACCAGCTCGGCCGCCTCCTCCTGCAGCCGCACGAGGGTCGCAATGGTGTCGTGCGAATAGACGCCCGACGCGATCACTCCCAGCTTGTGTCGCATGTGCGACACCCGGTCTCGCAGCGACGAGGTGGCCCGCACCGCCGCCGCCGCCGGATTGTTCAGCTCGTGGGTCAACCCCGCCGACAGCGACCCGAGGGCGAGGAGCCGCTCGCGCTGATCGAGAGCCTGCCTGCTGCTCTGATTTCCGAAGAACAGCCCTTCGAGCAGGTGGACGGCCATCGGGAACCACTCGCGAACGAGCGGTCCGAACTTGTCGGCGTCGAGGACGAAGAACGTCGACGGCTTGGTCACCCGCATCGACCCCTGGTAGTTCGCCGGCGCCCGTTCACCGAGGTAGGCCTGCCAGGCGCCCGAATACGCCCCGCGCTGGGAGGTGCGGTTGAGCTCGACGTCGTCGCCACCGGACTGTTTGGACAGCACCAACTCGCCCTCGAGGAGGACGTAGAAGCACGTGGCGGGGTCCGATTCCGAGTACACCGGTCCCGGTTCGATCCGTTCGACGTGCCCGTTCACGCACAGCTGCTCGAGCTGGTGGTCGGTGAGGCTTTCGAACAGGAAGAGCGTCTTCAGTTCCTCGGGGTTGCATTCGAGCTCGGTCATGAGCTGTTCCTTCTAAGACGATGTCAGATAGCGGTGGACGAGCATGACGGCCATGGCGCCTTCGCCGACGGCCGACGCGACCCGCTTGGCGGAGTCGGACCGAACGTCGCCCGCCGCGAAGATGCCCGGCACGCTGGTCTCGAGATGGTGCGGCGCACGCTCCAGGCTCCACCCCGCCGGACGTTTGCCGTCGACGAGTAGGTCGGGACCGGAGACGACGAAGCCGTGCTCGTCACGCACGACGATTCCGTCGAGCCAGTCGGTGCGGGGCGCTGCGCCGATGAACAGGAACAGGAAACCGGCGTCGACGGTCTCCTCCGTCTCGGTGGCGTTGTTGCGCAGCGTGATCGACTCGAGGTGATCGCTGCCCGCCACGCCGATCACCTCCGAGCAGGTGCGCACCGAGATGCGCGGGTTGTTCTCGATCTGCTGGATCAGGTAGTACGACATCGACGCTTCGAGCGAGGGTGCGCGCACCACGATCGTCACCGACCGCGCACCTCGCGAGAGGAACATCGAGGCCTGACCGGCGGAGTTGGCGCCGCCGACGATGTAGACGTCCTGGTCCGTGCAGCGCGGCGCCTCCGTGACGGCGGAGCCGTAGAACACTCCCCGGCCGGAGAAATCGTCGATCCCCTCCGCGGGATGGCGGCGGTAGGAGACGCCCGTCGCCAGGATGACGGTGTGCGCGTCGACGGAGTCGCCGTCGGCGAAGCGCACCGTGCGCGCCGATCCGTTGACCTCGAGCGCCACGACGTCCTTGGTGGTGATGAGTTCCGCGCCGAATCGAGTGGCCTGACGACGGGCGCGGTCGGCGAGCTGCGACCCCGAGACGCCGTCGGGAAATCCGAGGTAGTTTTCGATGCGCGAGCTTTGACCTGCCTGTCCGCCGGTCGCCGTCCGTTCGATGAGCACCGTGCGCAGACCTTCCGACGCACCGTAGACGGCGGCTCCGAGGCCGGCCGGCCCTCCGCCCACGACGACGAGGTCGTAGAACTTCTCCGACGGCGACGTGTTGAGGCCTAGATGAGTCCCCAGTTCGGCGTCGGTCGGCTCCACGAGGCACTGTCCGTCGGCGCACACGACCACCGGAAGCCGGCTGCCGTCGAGTCCCGCCGCCGACAGCAGACGCTGTCCTTCGGGTTCGTCGGACATGTACCAGCGGTAGGCGAGTTGGTTGCGCGCCAGGAACTCCCGCATGTCCGAGGACCGCGACGCCCACCGGTGGCCGATGATCTTGGTTTCCTCGGCGGGACGGAAGTCGGACGTCGCCCACACGTCCAGCAGCGAGTCGACCACCGGGTACAACTTCTCCTCCGGCGGATCCCACGGCTTGAGCAGGTAGTGATCGAGGTCGACGACGTTGATGGCCTCGATGGCCGCATCGGTGTCCGCGTAGGCCGTGAGGAGGATGCGCCGGGCCATCGGATACAGGTCGATGGCCTTCTCCAGGAACTCGATTCCGCTCATCGCCGGCATCCGGTAGTCGGCCAGAATCACCGCGACCGCGTCCCCGCGCAGCTTCATCTGCTTGAGCGCATCGATGGCGGACGCACCCGATTCCGCCCGAATGATGCGGTACTTCTCGCCGTACCGCCTGCGAAGGTCTCGTGCCACCGCTCGCGAGACTCCGGGATCGTCGTCGACGGTGAGAATCGCAGGCTTGTTCTGTTGCGCAGGTTGTGTCACGGGTCCCTTTCGACAGGGGAAATTATGGACCTAAAAAGTCGGGCCCGCAGGCGCCGACGGTTCGGTGATGCGAACCCCGTCCTCGAACCACTCGTCCACCCGATCGAAGTAGAACGAGACGTACTCGGACAGATCGAGCGCATCGTCGTAGTGATCGGGGTAGCTCCAGAGTGCGTCGGCCGAACGACGTTCTCCCACAACGAGACTCCAGTATCGCGCGGTTCCCTTTCTGGGGCAGACCGTCGACGTGTCGGTGGCTTCCAGGAATTCGCTGCGTACGTCGGCGAGCGGTATGTAGTACGTGGGCCGATGGCCCTTCTCGAGCAGATGGATCGCCCCGGTGGTGTCGACGACGTCCTTCCCGGCGAAGGTGACGCGCAGACGCTTGTTCAGCGGTTGGGTGGCGATGACGCCGTTGGGGGCGAGTGTGCGGTCGGGCATGTGGGGGACCTTTCCATCGACGGCTATCGACGGCCTCGGCGACTCTTCGGGGCCGGCTTCTTCTGGGCCGGATTCCTCTGAGGCGGCTTCTTGTTGGCCGGCTTTTTCGGAGTGGAGGGGGCCGCGGTGCGCGGCGAGCGTGAACTGCGCGCGGACCGGCCCCTCACCACTCCTAGGAACTCCTCGATGACCTCGGTTGTTCCGTCGTGCCGCCACGCCAGGGCGATCTGCGTCGTCGGCGCGTCGGTCACGGTGCGAAACACCAGGTCACGACGGCTGTGGAGACGGGCCAGCGAGTGCGGCAGGATCACGGGACCGACACCGGCCGCCACCATCTCGAGCACCGTCGGCACGGTGTCGGTGACCTCCTGGATCCGTTCGTCGGCCAGGTCGCCGAGCGTGACCTCGGCGAAGAGGGACACCGGGTGATCCTTCGGCACCACCACCACCGGCAGCTCGGTGTAGAGCGAGACGACGTCGAGACCCTCGCGGTCGATCGGCGTCCGCACGAAACAGACGTCGACTCGTTCCTCGCGCAGCGCGAGTTCCTGATCCTCGGCCTCGACGACACCGACCTCGAGGGCGATGTCCGGGAACCGGTCCGCCCAGATTCGCGTCCACTTCGTCACGGTCACCCCGGGCACGAACCCGACGCGAAGGGTGGGGACCTCGGGAGCCGCGGCGGCTGCCTCGGCGCGCCGTCGGTCGTCTTCCGCCACCGCGGTTCTGGCGTCACGGAGCAGAGACTGTCCGGCGTCGGTGAGCGTGGTCGGTCCGTCACCGGGCTCGAAGAGCGGGGTGCCGGCCTCGTCGGCGAGTGCGATGACCGCGGCGCTGAGGCGCTGGCGCGCGATGCCCAACGACTTCGCGGCGCGCGAGAAGCTGAGTTCGTCCGCGACGGCAACGAACCAGCGCAAACGTTCCGCGTGGGTGGGGGGCTCTGCGCTCACGCGCTCAGCGTAGGTGACGGCGAATGCACGTTAGGGTGAGCGCGTGAGTCCGGACAAGAAATCGCAGACGATGAAGCCTTTGACCGCGGCGAACAAGCTCGGGATCTACCTCCCCGCAACACCGGAGGAGTTCCGGAACTCGCCGATCACCCGCGCCGAGGTCGACGCGCTGCGTGAGTCGCCGCCGCCGTGGCTCGAAGAGCTCCGTCGCACCGGGCCGTTTCCTCGGGACGTCGTCGCACAGAAGCTGGGTGTGTCCAACGCCGGGCTCGCCCGCGGCGGTGTGTCCGATGCGATGACCGAGGATCAGATCGCGGAACTCGTCGCCGATCCCCCGGAGTGGTTGGTGCGCGAGCGTGCCAGCTTCGTCGAAGTTCAGAAGGACAACGCGCGCATCAAGGCCGAACGCGAAGCGAAGCGCGCGGCGTCGAACCGACCTGCCAAGAATCGCTGACGTCAGGCCCGCTGGATTCAGGCCCGATAGAATTCAGGCCCCATAGAATTCAGGCCAGGGCGAGCTGGCCGTCGCGGGCGCCGACCTCGTCCGCGCTGCCCAGAAGAACGGACGCAAGCGCAGCTGGATCACGCCGCCACAGGCAGGTCATCGCGTCCAACTCGGACGGCGTGAACAGTCCCGTGAAGTGCAGATCGGCGATCCACCCGGTGATGTCGCCCTGAGCGATGTCTATCAACGCGTCGTAATCGACACCGTTGCGAGTGAATTCGTCACTGAATATCGCGCGTACCAGCGCGAGCTGACCTGCATTGACACCGAACATCTTTGCGCTCCCCGACAGGAGGTACACAGTCGTACGTGACCGTCTCGACAAAGCTACGCCACACACCAGCGTTCGCGCAGGTCAAAGCGATATTTAGTGAACGATCACAGTCTCAGTCGTCCGTTTTCGGGACAGATCGTTCGATGATCGCCCCGGTGTCCACGCCCGTGGGCAGGGTTCCGAAGACACTGCCCCAGTCGCCGCCCAGCCGGCTCGCACAGAACGCGTCGGCAACCGCGGGATTCCCGGTGCGCACCAGCAGTGCGCCCTGCAGAGCCAGCGCCATGTCGCCGACGAGCCGCCGGGCCCGGTGCTCGACGGTGGAGAAGTCGGCGAATCCCTCCTTGAGCGACGCCACCGCAGCGTCCAATCGGCGGTCGTGACCTGCGGCGGAGTCGAGTTCGTCGAAGAACACCTGCAACGACTCGGGGGCTTTCGCCATGGCACGCAAGGTGTCGAGCGCCGCCACGTTTCCCGACCCTTCCCACACCGACATCAACGGCGCCTCGCGGTAGAGCCGCGGCATCCGGGAGTCCTCGACGTACCCGTTGCCGCCGAGGCACTCGAGAGCCTCGGCGGCGTGCATGGGCGCGCGCTTGCAGACGAAATACTTGCTCACCGCGAGTGACACCCGGCGCAGACTCTGCGCGTGCTCGTCACCGCCGGCGGCGCGATCGGTCAGCGATGCCAGCCACAGCGCAGCGGTGGTGGACGCCTCCGCTTCGACGGCGAGGTCCGCGAGAACGTTGCGCATCAGCGGTTGGTCCACGAGGTGCTTACCGAACGCACTTCGGTGCACGGCGTGGTGCACCGCATTCAGGGTGCCGACCCGCATGCTCGACGCGGACGCGATGGTGCAATCTAGTCGGGTCATGTTCACCATCTCGATGATGGTTCGCACGCCGCGGCCCTCCTCGCCGACCAACCAGGCGACGGCGTCGTCGTATTCGACCTCGCTGCTCGCGTTGGAATGATTTCCCAGCTTGTTCTTCAAGCGCTGCAGGAACATCGAGTTGCGTGAACCGTCGGGGAGTACACGCGGGAGGAAGAAGCAGGACAGGCCACCGGGCGCCTGCGCGAGCACCAGGAACACGTCCGACATCGGCGCGGACGTGAACCACTTGTGTCCGGTCAGGAGGTAGCTTCCGTCGGATTGCGGTACGGCCCTGGTGGTTCCGGCGCGTACGTCGGACCCGCCCTGCTTTTCGGTCATCGACATTCCGGCGATCAATCCGAGCTTCGTCTCCGGAACCGCGAGATGCGGGTCGTAGACACGCGAGGTGAGCGCCGGCTCGTATGCGGCAGCAAGTTTCGCGTTGTGGCGCAACGCCGGGACCACCGCGTAGGTCATCGAGATCGGGCAACCGTGGCCGGCGTCGGTCTGACCCCAGACAGCCATCTTGGCCGCACGCACCAGGTGGGCGTGCGGGTTCTCGTCGACCCACGGCGCCCCGTGGAGGCCCAATTCGACTGCGGTACTCATCAATCGGTGATAGGCGGGGTCGTATTCCACGACGTCGACCCGGTTGCCGTACCTGTCGTGGGTATGCAGCTGCGGCGGGTGCGCCTCCGCCAGATCACCCCACGTCTGCGCTTCCTCACCGCCCGCCAGCACGCCGACGCGATGGAGCTCGCCCAGGCTGTCGTCGGCGCCGGCTCGCACGAGCGCCTCGAGGATGGGTGGGTAGTCTGCCACGTCGTAATCGACTAGGGGCGGAACCTGATTGATGACCTCGTGTGTCCTGCTCATGACTTATCCCGCTCCTTGGTGCCGATAGCTCTTCGAACGAATGCAGCCAGCGAGTCCG
Organism: Rhodococcus sp. 320_ES; assembly: GCF_059691855.1. Lineage (NCBI taxonomy): Bacteria > Bacillati > Actinomycetota > Actinomycetes > Mycobacteriales > Nocardiaceae > Rhodococcus > Rhodococcus sp. 320_ES. The sequence goes on from NZ_JCAWAG010000004.1 coordinate 597,338, forward strand.
TCACCGCATCGCTCGACACGTGGTGCGCCAGCGGCACGACCAACGCTTCGGCGACCGCGCCGACGATGCACGCAGCGGTCACGGCGCTGTCCTGCGGTGGGATGGAACCGTCCTCGATGGCGACGTCGATCGACTCCGCAAGGGAATCTCGGAATGCGCGACGGAACGCGAGCCGCTCGGCCTCGACCAACGGATCGACGGGTTCGACCAGAAGTGCGTACGCCATGGTCGGTGCGCGCAGTGCGCGGTGGGCGAAAACGAGCATCGACGCGACGACGGATTCGGCCGACCCGTCGCCGTGGGCGGCACGCACGGCGTCGACCTCGCGGGTACAGGAGGTCCGGAAAACCTCGGCGAACAGTTCGCCCTTGCTGGAGAAATGCCGGTATACGGTGCCGGTTCCGATGTCCGCGCGGGCGGCCACGGCGGACACCGCGCAGCCCGCGTAGCCGTGTTCGGCCACCAATTGCGTTGCGGCGTCGACTATTCGGGCGCGCGAGGCCGCCAGTCGATCCTGCACTGCGGGAGTTCTGCGGTACGCCACACCAAGAACTGAACGCTAATTCCGTTCTTGAGTCAAGAGCGGAGTATGGTTCTCGCGTGACGAACATCGGTCTTGCCTTCGCCGCACTGGCGGCACTCATCCACGTCTACATCTTCGTGCTGGAGGCGTTCTTCATCACCAAACCCGCCGGGATGAAAACCTTCGGCGTGAGCGCCGCGGATGCGCCGGTCGTCGAGCGGTGGGCCTTCAACCAGGGGTTCTACAACCTGTTCCTGGCGGTCGGCACCGCCATCGGCGTCGTCGTCCATCTCGCGGGCAACCACACGGTCGGCTCCACGCTGATCTACTTCGGCACCGGTTCGATGCTCGCGGCGGGGACTCTGCTCGCCGTGACCGACCGTAAGCTCATCCGCGGCGCGTCGGTGCAGGGCATTCCGGCGCTGCTGGCAATCGTGTTGTTGCTGGTCGGATCGTAGAAATTCAGGCCGCCGACACCAACACCCGCACCGCCAACGGCGTCCCCTCGACCACCGTGCCGATTCCGGAGCGGATGTCGGAGAGGCGATCGAAGACGACGGGAACGTCCGCGTCCTTGTTCATCGTGACCAGCAGGGTGACCACGCGGACACCCTTCTCCACGGCAGTGCGCGAGCGAGCACTCTTGACGCCCTCGATCTCGGACGCCTCGTTCGCCGCTCGCGCTCCGACGGCGTCCACGTCGAACGTCAGCGAACCGGACTTGCCCTCGGGCAGCGCGACCGACACCGCGGGCGCTCGGCGATTGGGAAATTGCTTCACCAGCAGTGCGAGGCCGAGCAGTACGACGACGACACCGCCGGCGCCGAGTGCCCACGGCCACCAACCCTGCTCGCTCACATCGGTGTAGCCGGAGACGTTCAGCGAGTCGAGTGTGAACGGCAGGCGGTCCATCTGCCACGCCGCCGCGCCGACACCGACTGCGACCAGCGCAAGGCCGATCAGCAGTACCAAAATTCGGTCGAGAACGATTGCACCGCGCTTCATTCGGCTGCCTTTCGCTTGGCCGACGGATCCTTCACCGAGACGTTCACCGACGGTGAGCCGTCGAGCACGCTCACGCGGCGACCGGCCGCCTCGTCGACCGACGCACGCAACGTGTCGCCGCCGATTCCGACGACGCGAACCTTCGCGGCCCGCTTCGTCACCTTGACCTTCGCCGCTTCGACACCGGGGACGCCGACGACAGCGTTGCGAACCACCTTGTAGACGTCGTCCTTCTTCACCCACGTGTCCGGCGCCGTGGCCGGCCGAAAACGCTTGGCGCGCGGCTTGAGTGCAGCGATGACCATCAACAGACCCACGACCGCGACGCCGATACCGGCGGGGAGCATCCACGGCTGGACCGTCGTGCCGTCGACATGGTCGATCACCCATCCGATCCACGGCTGCCCGGTGATCGCGTTCGCGTAGACCAGGGCATCTCGCACCGCGACCGCACCGAGTGCGACGAGGAGCAGAGACAGGATCAGCGCGATCGGCGCAGCCGCAGGACGGGCGCGCGGCGGCAGAGCCGCCTTCAGATCCTGTGCAGCAGTGGACTTGTCCCATCCGTCCGCACCGCTACCGCGGGAGGAACCGGCGTCCTGAACGCTGGTGACGCGAACGTCGACGGAGTCCGTCTCGACTCCGGCGTCGGCGAGGTGACGGGTGATGTTCTCGTGCGCGTCCGCGGCGACAGCGGCCGCCGAGCGCGGCCAGTCGATTCCGATCTCCGCCTGCGCACGAACGTGAGAGTTGTTGTTGGACACATGCACTCGTGACACGCTTCGCCGCGCCAGGCCGGAGTTGCCCGTCGCGACGCCGTCCGTGGTGCTCATCGCCCGCGTGGCAATGCGCTCGACGACGCGGTCCTTGACAGTCAGTCGACCCCGCTCGCCGGGCTCGGCGAGAGTCTCGGTGCCCGACGGTCGCGCTGGGGCGTCGGTTCGCGCTGGGGTGTCGGTTGCAGGGGTGTCAGCTTCTGCGACGGGCGTATCAGCCACGGCCGCGGCCTCTCAGCAGGGAGTCGAGGTCGAGCTCGCCATCGCGGTACGCACCGAGGGCGAACCCGGCGGCGCCGAGGATCAGCGCGATGAGGAATCCGGTGAAGCCCCCTGCCGCAGCGGCAACGGCGATCAGCAGGCCTGCCAACAGGCCGACGGTGGATGAACTCATGATGCTCCGATCGAGTGATGTGGCGAGAAGTTCTGTGGCGAGAAGTTCTGTGGCGAGAAGTTCTGTGGCGAGAAGTTCTGTGGTCGAGAAGGTTTCAGGGTCTTACAGGTCGAAATACTTGCGGCGGGACGGTAGGCGGCGAACGGTGGTGCGCAGCCCGGCCCACGCTCGTCGCCGGGCCGAGAGGCGAGCAACCCGCACCACGGTGGGTGCGGGTTGTCGTCGTGAAAATTCGTGATCGACGGCGGCCAGTGCTCGCGCGAGCGAGTCCCGGTCGCCGCCGACATCGGGGTGGTGGGCACGAATCGCAGCACGCCGAGCGGCGCGGTACTCACCGCTGTTGCTGCTCATCGGCACACCCCTCGTCGCGACGTTCCATCTACCGAGAAGCTACGTCCTCGACGACGACGTCGACCCGCCCGTCGACGATCGCGGACACCGCACGGCGAACCCGATCGGCAACGGCACGAATGTCGCTTCCGAAGTCGAGCGTCACGTGAACCTCGGTGACGTCGGAGCGAGTCGTGATACCGGCGACTCGTCTACCGGGAAGGTAGGTTCCGACTTCACCGAACATTCCACCGTGCAAGCCCGCGACACCGTCGACGGCCGTCACGGCCGCGGCGATGGTGTCGACGGGATCGACGGACTCGGTCACTGAACTCGCGAGGTGGATTCTTCGGAGCCGCGGTCGTCGGACTCTTCCTCGAAGAGGTAGACGTCGTGCACCGTGATGTTCACCTCGGTCACCTCGAGACCGGTCATACGCTCGACGGCGGCGATGACGTTGCGACGGATGCCGGCGGCCAGGTCCGCGATCGAGACGCCGTAGTCGGCGACGATGTCGATGTCCACCGCAGCCTGACGCTCGCCCACCTCGACCGAGACACCCTGCGAGTGGTTGACGCGTGCGCCCGGGATGCGTTCGCGCAGTGCGCCGATCGCGCGGGTCGCGCCGCCACCGACGTCGTGGACGCCCTGGACTTCGCGGGTTGCGATACCGGCGATCTTGGAGACGACGACATCGGCGATCGTGGTGCGACCGTCCGATGCGACGAGCTTTCCGACCAGATCCTTGGAGGTGCCGGTGGACGCGTCGCTCTTGTCGGCGACACTTGATGCTGTGGTCATCGAAGTCGATCCTTCCGTTCGTGTGGTTGTTCGCTCAATGAGTCGCGACAACGCGCCGAAACCGCACGCTACCGTGACGTGGCTCACACAATGAGGTCGACGGTCCCATCGGAGAGGTCCGACGACAGTCTCGTCCGCGCCGCGACACTCGGCGACCGAGGCGCGTTCGACGACATCGTCCGCAAGCACGGCCCGGCGATGTACCGCTACGCGCTGAACATGCTGTCGGACCCCGGCGCGGCCGAAGAGGCGGTTCAGGACGCGTTCGTCGCGGCCTGGAAAGGGTTGGACGACTTCAGGTCCGACGCCAAACTACGCACCTGGCTGTTCGGCATCACCGCGCACAAGGCGATCGACGCACGCCGGCGGCGAATACCGAAACCCGCCGAGGACTGGATCTTCGAGACGGTGGTCGCCGACGCGTCCTCCGGCCCCGAAGCACAGTTGTCGGGTTCGGAGTTCCTCTCCGCCCTGCGTGACGCTCTCGCCACCCTGCCCGAGCGGCAACGAGCGTGCTGGTTGCTTCGCGAGGTCGAGGGACTGTCACAGGTGGAGATCGGTCAGATCCTGACCATGTCGCCCGGCGCCGTACGCGGGCAACTGAACCGAGCGCGCACCGCGCTGAGAGAGAGGATGGCGACATGGCAGTGAACGAATCCGGCCGGTTCGACGAGGTCCTCGACCGCGCCGCACGTGAACTCCGCGACGAGGAGCAGCCGAGCTGGCTCGACCTGAGCAGCCGCATTCTCAGCAGCGTCCGTGACACCACCCGCCGGTCGTGGCCACTCGACGCGCGTTATCCGACACCCGACGCCGGGGACACCCTGCGCGTGAGCGACATCGTCGTTCGCCTCGCAGTCCTGCGCGGCGTCGACATTCCCGGGTGCTCGGTGTCGTCCGTCGACCTGCAGATCGACGGCCACACCTGCACCGGGGTGGCGATCGGGCTGACCGCGGAGTACGGATTCGACATCCAGGAACTGGCACGGACCGTGGCCCGACTCGCGGCCGACTCGGTCAACACCGCGCTCGGGACGGAGTTGACCGCGGGCGACGTCGACGTGAACGTGTGGGATGTGTCCCTTCCGGGCGAATAGTGAAACCTGTACCCTCCGTTCACACTTACTTGTCCGCGGCACACGTTTCCCGGAGGTCACCCTTGTCCAAGTCACTCTCGGCCACCATCGACGTCGACGCTTCCCCCGCCGAGGTGTGGACGGTGGTGTCCGACCTGAAGCGCATGAGCGAGTGGAGCCCGCAGTGCCGCGTCATGAAGGTCCTCGGCGGTGACGTCAAGGTCGGGACCCGCACGATCAACCTGAACCAGCGCGGGCCGCTGTTCTGGCCGACGTCCAGCAAGGTCGTGCGTTTCGACGAGAACACGGCCCTGGCGTTCCGCGTCGCGGAGAACAAGACCACCTGGTCGTACACCCTCGAGGAAATTCCGACCGGAACGCGGGTGACCGAGCGGCGCGAGGCACCCGGCGGAACGAGCGCAGTGTCGGACTTTCTGATCGATCGCGTGCTCGGCGGCATCGACCGATTCGACGACGAACTCGTCGCCGGAATGAACTCCACGCTCCGCAGGATCAAGAATGCGGCAGAACGGACTCGTACCGTGGAGGGATGACGCACACATCCCAGTCTCGGCGGCTGGCTCTGGCCGCCCTCTCCGCCGTCGGCACGCTCGCCTTCGTCTCCGCGTGCAGTTCCGGCGACACCACCGCCGACGCCGGTCCGGTATCGAGCACCGCGGCCCCCACCAGCGCTTCCACGGACACGCCCGCGACCGAGCCCGCTGCGGGACCCCCGCCGGACGTCGACGTCACCGTCCTCGCGTCCGGTCTCGATCACCCGTGGGACGTAGTGCGCGCACCCGACGGCACGATCCTCACCGGCGAACGCTCGGGCCGCTTCGTCGCCATCGGAACCGACGGGCAGCAGCGGACGGTCGCCGCCGACATGACCGGATTCTTCGCGGGCAGCGAGACCGGGCTGATGGGAATTGCCCTCGCACCCGACTTCGCCTCCACCCGCACCCTCTACACGTGCCAGGGGTTCGAGGACTCGTCGACGCGTGACATCCGCGTGCAGTCGTGGACGGCCGCCGCGGACTGGTCGTCGCTCACCCCAGTTCGCACCGTCGTCGACGGTTTCCCGGTGACGTCCGGCCGCCACGGCGGCTGCCGGATCCTCCCCCGAGAGGACGGCACCCTTCTGATCGGAACGGGCGACTCCGCGCAGGGATCGGTACCGCAGGACCGGGGTTCGCTCGGCGGCAAGGTACTTCGCGTCGACGCGGCGACCGGACAGCCGCCCGCCGACAACCCGGATCCGACGAGCCCGATCTTCACGCTCGGACACCGCAACGTCCAGGGACTCGCGGCTCGTCCCGGCACCGACCAGGTCTTCTCCGTCGAGCAGGGAACCTCGCGCGACGACGAGGTCAACCTCCTCGAGCCGGGCGCGAACTACGGGTACCGACCCGACCGCAACGGCCGCGGATACGACGAGTCCGTCGCGATGACCGACCCCGAGCGGGTACCGGGCGCGGTCGCGGCCACGTGGAGTTCCGGTCCGGCGACCGTCGCGACGGCCAGCGGATCGTTCCTGACGGGAGACCGGTGGGGGTCGTGGAACGGCGCCCTCGCCGTCGGCGTGCAGAAGGACATGGAGGTGCTGTTGCTGAAGATCTCCGACGACGGCAAGACGGTGACCGAGCAGTCGAAGATCGACGCGCTGAGCGGAACTCACGGGCGGATCCGGACCGTGTCGGCGCAACCGGACGGCTCGCTGCTGGTGACGACCGACAACGGTGACAACGAAGACGAAATTCTTGTCGTGACCCCGAAGTGACATCTTTTCGTGACCCTGTTACCGATTGATCCCGTATTCGCCGGGGTAAGACTCAGTGCGCGGCTCGAAACACGAGCCTGCACGACTCGGAAGTAGGCATCACATGTTGGGTCTGGGAATCATCGGCTGGATCATCATCGGCGGACTGGCTGGCTGGATCGGCAGCAAGATCATGAAAACGGATGCTCAGCAGGGCATCATCCTGAACATCGTCGTGGGAATCATCGGCGGCCTCCTCGGCGGTTTCCTCCTGCGCGTGCTCGGAGTCGATGTGGCCGGCGGCGGGCTGATCTTCAGCTTCATCACCTGCCTCGTCGGCGCGTGCATCCTGCTGTTCATCGTCAAGGCAGTGACGGGTCGCAGTCGGGTCTGATCCCACTCGTCGTCCGGATCGCGGGGCCCCTCACGTAAAGTGTCGGGGGCCCCGCTTTCTGTGTCCGGGGGACGAATTCGACAGTTGGAGGAGATCGTGGCGCGCCGACCACAACCGAACGGCACGCCCGACAGTTCCGGGCTGGGGCACGTCGTCGACCTCGTCCGGAGCACCGTTCCGCCGCTACATCCCGAGGCTCTGCGCTTCGTCGCACCGCCCCTGGTTCTCGCCGCCCTCGGCCGCAAGCACCCTGCCCTGCGTCGTACCGGACTTCTCACCGCCGCCGCTGTCGGAACGTTCTTCCGCCATCCGACGCGCGTTCCGCCGAACCGCGCCGGAGTGGTCGTCGCTCCCGCCGACGGCACCGTGGCGCTGGTCGACACCGCCGTCCCGCCCGCCGAGCTCGCCCTCGGCACCGACCCCGTCCCGCGGGTCAGCATTTTTCTGTCCATTCTCGACGTGCACGTCCAGCGCAGTCCCGTCACTGCCGTGGTCGAGTCGGTCGTCCACAAGTCAGGGCAGTTCCTGTCCGCCGATTTGGCCGAGGCCAGCGAGGTCAACGAGCGCAACAGCATGCATCTGCGCACCGCCGACGGTCACGACATCGCCGTGGTGCAGATCGCCGGTCTGATCGCGCGCCGCATCGTCTGCGACGCGAAGGCCGGTGACACGCTGCCGATCGGTGACACGTACGGGCTGATCCGGTTCGGGTCACGCGTCGACACCTACTTCCCCGCGGGGACGCACCTTCTGGTGTCCGTCGGTCAGCGCGCGGTGGGCGCCGAGACCGTCCTCGCTCACCTCCCGACACCACAGTCCGCGTGAGCAAGCCGGGCGCCACCAGGACCGAGCGCAGGCGACCCGTTCGGCTGCTGCCGAGCGCAGTCACCATCCTGGCGCTCTGCGCCGGTCTGTCGGCAGTCAAGTTCGCTCTCGACGGCAACCCCGGGCTCTCTCTCGCCATGGTCGGCGCGGCGGCGGTGCTGGATTCGCTCGACGGTCGCATCGCCCGATTGCTCGACGCGACCAGCAAGATGGGCGCCGAGCTCGACTCGCTCGCCGACGCCATCTCGTTCGGCGTCGCCCCCGCCCTCGTCCTGTACGTGACGCTTCTCGAGGGCAGCAGCGGAGGGTGGGTCATCGCGCTCGTCTTCGCGGTCAGCATCGTTCTTCGGTTGGCGCGGTTCAACACCTTGCTCGACGACGACACCCAGCCGTCCTTCGCCGGCGAGTACTTCACCGGAGTCCCGGCGCCGGCCGGTGCGCTCGTCGCTCTCTTCCCGCTGGCGGCCGATCAACAGTGGGGCGACGGGTGGTGGGACTCGTTCTACGTCGTCGCCGTCTGGATGGTCCTGACCGCCGGCCTGATCGTCAGCCGCATCCCGACGCTGGCGCTCAAGACCGTGTCCGTGCCGCCGCGACTCGCGGCCGGGTTGCTCGTGCTCGTCGCACTCGGCGCCGCACTGCTGATCACCTACCCGTTCGTGTTGGTGATGATCCTGATCGTGATGTACCTGATTCACATCCCGTTCGCGGTGCGATCCCAGCGGTGGGTGGCGGCACGCCCGGAGGCCTGGGACGCCAAGCCGGCCGAGCGACGGGCAGTCCGACGGGCGACGCGACGCCGGCAACCCGCGGGTCGACGGGCGTCGTCGGCTCGGCTGGGTCTGCGTCGACCGCGCTAGAGGTTGTCGTTCTCGCTACAGACGCAGGAACGCATCCAGTAGTCGCCCGCAGGCGATTTTCGACTCCGCTTCGCGCGCAGCGACGTCTTTCGTCAGTGCCGGGACATCGACTTCCGCCTCCACCTGCTCCCGCTCACCCCGGCGTTCCCAGCCCTGCGCCCACGACTCGAACACGTCCGAGTCGATCTCCGGATGAAACTGGATTCCCAGGTGCTTCCCGTGCACGAAGGCCTGCTCCGCCGCCGCGGTCCGCGCAACCGACGTCGCACCCGGCGGAACGGTGAACGTGTCGTAGTGGAACTGCATCCACGGGCCGGGTGCGATCAGTTCGGGGTCGTCGGATTCGACGGTGACGAAACCGATCTCCTCCGAGTCCGCTCGGCGCACGCTTCCTCCGAGGGCGCGGGAGAGCAGCTGGCCACCGAAACACACTCCCAGCGTCGGAACATCCTGCGCGACAGCCTGTTCGACGAACTCGATCTCGGCGCCGAGCCACGGCAGCGTGTCGTCGTACGCAGCGTCCGGCGAGCCCATCAGCACCAGCACGTCGACGCCGTCGAGGGAGGGCGCAGACTGCCCGGCTTCGAAAGTCACGGCATCCACCTCGTAACCGCGCTCGCGCAGTGCGGGCGCGATCGTCCCGATGTTCCGGAGTCCGAGTTCGTGATCGCGTTCGTGGAAGACGACGAGTGCATGGGGCATGTGCGCACTTTATCGCGGCTAGTCTGGGACGGGTGACGACCGATCACCACCCACCGGCCTCCGGCCCGCCCGCACAACTGGCGCTGACGATTCGCCTCACCACCTCTGCTGCCGATTCGCGTCGCGGTGTCGTGCGTCTTCACTCCGAGGTGCTCGCCGCCCTCGGCCTGCGCGAGTGGGATGCCGTCGCGCTCGTCGGTGCGCGCCGCACCGCCGCCGTCGTCGCCCTCGCTCCCGACGGATCACCCACGGGTACAGCACTTCTCGACGACGTCACCATGTCCAACGTCGGGCTGAAGGAGAACGCGTCGGTCGTGGTGTCACCGGTGACGGTGTACGGAGCCAAGACCGTGACGGTCTCCGGATCGACACTGGCCACGGCGTCCATCGCACCGTCGACTCTGCGAGAAGCGCTCTTGGGCAAGGTATTGACCGTCGGCGACACGGTGTCACTACTGCCACGCGACCTCGGCCCCGGAACCAGCACCAGCGCGACCACCCAAAGTCTCTCGCGCACCTTCGGTCTCACCTGGACCACAGAACTGCTGACCGTCACCGACGTGACCCCGGCGGGCGGACCGGTGAGCGTGCAACCCAATTCGGCCGTCGGGTGGGCTGGGACTGTCGCCGGTCTGCAGGGCTTTGCCGCTCTCGACGAACCCGTCGTCCATGATGCACCGGCCGCCCCACTGGCGCCGGCCGTACCCGTCGACGACCTCGTCGGCTCTCGCGCACAGGCGGCCAAGCTCGACGAATGGCTGGACCTCGCTCTGGATCAGCCCGACCTGCTGCGCACCCTGGGCGCGTCCCCACGCCTGGGTGTGCTGATCACCGGACCGGGCGGAGTGGGCAAGGCGACGCTGGCCCGCGCCGTCGCCGCGACGAGAACCGTCGTCGAACTCGACGGGCCGACGGTGGGCTCGCTCGCCGCCGAGGGTCGACAATCCGCGGTGGCTGCCGCCGTCGACCGCGTCCGCGGTGGCGGGGTTCTGCTGATCACCGACGTCGACGCTCTGTTGCCCTCGACACCGGAACCCGTTGCGGCGCTTGTGCTGGAGCAACTGCGGGACGTCGTGAACGTACCCGGCGTGGCGGTGATCTGCACGACGGCGCATCCCGATTCGACCGACGCACGGCTTCGCTCGCCCGACATCTGCGACCGCGCGCTGTCACTTCCGTTGCCGGACGGCGCCATTCGGGCACAGCTGCTCGAGGTGCTGCTGCGCAAGGTTCCGAAGAGCGAGCTGAACGTGGCGGACATCGCGTCGCGGACGCCGGGCTTCGTAGTCGCGGACCTGGCCTCGCTCTGCCGAGAAGCGGCGTTGCGGGCAGCGTCCCGCGCAAACCGGGACGGGACGGAGCCCGAGCTCACACAGGACGATCTGGTCGGTGCGCTCGACGTCATCAGGCCGCTGTCGCGTTCGGGCACTGAGGAACTCGCCGTCGGAAGTCTGACGCTGGACGACGTCGGCGACATGGTCGAGACCAAGCAGGCGCTCACCGAAGCGGTCTTGTGGCCGCTCCGACACCCCGACTCGTTCGCCCGGCTCGGTGTCGACCCACCGCGTGGGGTCTTGCTCTACGGCCCTCCGGGTTGCGGCAAGACATTCGTCGTTCGTGCGCTCGCCAGCTCGGGTCAGCTCAGCGTGCACGCCGTCAAAGGTGCCGAGCTGATGGACAAGTGGGTCGGCGCATCCGAGAAGGCCGTGCGCGAGTTGTTCGAGCGGGCACGCAATTCGGCACCGTCGCTGATATTTCTGGACGAAGTGGACGCCCTCGCGCCGCGACGCGGTCAGAGCTCGGACTCGGGTGTGTCCGATCGTGTCGTCGCTGCGCTGCTCACCGAACTGGACGGCGTCGAACCACTGCGTGATGTCGTGGTGCTCGGGGCCACCAACCGCCCCGAACTCATCGACCCCGCTCTGCTGCGGCCGGGGCGACTCGAGAAGTTGGTCTTCGTCCCGCCGCCGGATGCGCAGGCGCGCAAAGCGATTCTCGCCACCGCGTCCAAGTCGATTCCGCTCGCGCCGGAGGTCGATCTGGACGCGCTCGCGGAGGAGCTGGACGGCTACTCGGCCGCCGACTGCTCGGCGGTACTGCGCGAAGCGGCCCTGGCCGCAATGCGGCGCAGCGTCGACGCCGCGACCGTGTCGGCCGCCGACGTCGACGCTGCGAGACTCGCTGTCCGCCCGTCCTTGGATCCGGTTCAGGTGGAGTCGTTGCGCCGCTACTCCACCCGTGCGTGAATTAGTGCCCTATAGGGGCGGAATTCGCGCACAGCGGGGGGAGGTGGGCCCTACTTCCAGCGGTTCAGGACCTCGTTCGCGTACTCGCCGAGCACCATCTGCCACGTCGGGCCGAAGCTGACACGGGCCACACCCAGCGGCCCGAACGACGCCTTCTCGCTCTTGCCCGCGTGCCCGATTGCGTTGACCGGCAACGGAAGCTCGGACGTCAGACGCTTCTGGTCTTCGTCGCTGTGGAACCCGACCGGGTAGAGAACGTCGGCTCCGGCGGCTGCGGCCAGCTTCATCCGCTCGATGGCGCGGTCGACGCGATCACCTTCGTCGCCGATCTTCTTCACGAAGAGGTCGGTGCGGGCGTTGATGACGACGTGGACGTCGGTGGCGTCCGACGCAGCGCGCAGCGCGCCGACGAGGTCCGCGTGCTCCTGCGCTTCGCGCAGACGGCCACCCTCACCGTGGACCGTGTCCTCGATGTTCAGGCCCACCGCGCCGGCCTCGATCAGACCGTCGATCAGGCGCTTCGGGTCCTCGCCGTAGCCGGACTCGATGTCGACCGAGACGGGCACGTCGACCGCGCTGGTGATCTGAACGATGCGGGCGAGCAGCTCGTCGAAGGTGATGCCCTCGTTGTCGGGCTTGCCGATCGAGTCCGACACGGGGTGACTGCCGACGGTCAGCGCGGTGAATCCGGCCGACACGGCCAGGTTCGCGGACCATGCGTCCCACACGGTGGGGAGGATGACCGGGTTACCCGGCTGGTGGAGTTCGAGCAGCGTCGTTGCTTTCGAGCCAATAGTCGTCATGCTTCGATGCAACCACGCTCGGTGGTCGATCGATTCCCCATTCACGGAATCGACCGATAGATTCCTTTGGGATGACACGTTTCGCGTACGCCCGCCCGGCACTGCTCGCGGTCACCGCTGTCCTCGCCGGCGTGCTCGGCGGCTTCGTCTTCGCCAGTCCCCGCAGCGACGGCTGGGTCTTCAACGCCTCGGTCGACGACACCGCGGGATGGCTGACGGCACAGGCGACGGCCACCAGCGTCGGCGCCTTCGCGATCGTCCTGACCTACGCCACGTGGTCGTGGTTCGCTGCCCGGTCCCCGCGTCCGGTCTGGGTCGTGATCACGATATGCGCGATCCTCGTGACCTTCGTCAAGGTCACCGTCCCGGACGCTGCAAGTGTCGACGTTCTCACCTTCCTGCACGTCCTGAAGTGTTGTGCCGCAGGCACTCTCGTCGGAACCGCCGCCTACGCGACGAGGCGGTCCAGGCTCGGGTGGATCGCATTGGCCGGCGGCGTGAGCGGCGGATATCTGCTGTCCGCGACCAACGGCGTGGTCGACGGGCTGTCCAATCAGTACGCTCCGTCGTTCCCGTACAGCTCCAGCGTGTTCGGTGAAGCGGCATGGTGGCTGCTGGTGGCCGTCGTCGTGACCGGCGCCGCGTGCACCGTGGATCCACCGCAATCGTCCGACGTCCCGGCCGGTCCAGACCGATCGGTCGCGGCGCGGATGGTGATGTACGCAGCCGTCGTCGCTGTGGTCGGCCGGGTCGCCGCGGCGGTGATCGTTCGCCGCATCCCGGACGGGGGCTACGGGCGGTGGGTGGTTGCGGCCGTGGCCGTCGCGGCGTTCGTTCTCACCGTCGACGTGGTGAGCAGACGGTGGGACCACCACGACGCCCGGCTACCGCTGGCCACCGTCGCGGTGACGGCGTCGGCGGTGTCGGTCTGGTCGTCTCTGCGTGCGGCGCAACAGCTTCCGCAGTCCATCCCGTTCTTCGCCGGCGTCGGCGCTCTGATTCTGGGGGCCGCGCTGGCGTGGCGGGTGCGTGCGCGGGCGATGCCGTGGATCGGCCTCCTTCTTCTCGCCGCGTCCCCACTCGTCTCCGCACTGGTGCGATCCGAAGCCGAGTCCGTTCTGGCCGTCGTTCTCACCGGACTCGGAGCGACGCTGCTCCTGGGCTCGCTGACCATTCCTGCGGACACCGGTGACGGCGACGATTCGGTGCGGGCGCTGGCCGTTGCCGTGCCCGCGATGGCCGGGGTGTTTGCGACGGCGGCAATGTTGCCGAGCAACACCGCACTGGTGGGTGCGTCGTTGGCGGAGTTGTTCGACGGTGCATCCAGCGTCGTGGGCTACACCCCGGAGACCTTCGGGTCGACGGACAGGTTCGGTCAGTGGCTGATGTTCGCGGTGGTGGTGTACTGCGGCCTCCGCTCTGTGCAGGGAATCAGGCCTTCGATTCCAAATACGCCTTCCCCCGCGGGCTGATGCGGTACCCGACCTCCAGCGACTCCGTCAGCCCGAGCTCCTTGAGCTGACGCACCCGACGCTTGAACGGCGCACGTTCCCAACCGAATTGGTCCGCGATGATCGTCGACAGCACCGCCGGCTGCGCGTCGATCGCGTACAGAATGTCCATGGCCCACGGCTTGTGCTTCAGCGCGTCGTCCAACCCGTCGACGTCCGTCGATTCACGCAGCGCGATGCGGTGATCCTCGCCCGCGAACGCCACCCCGATGCGGTAGGTGTCGCCGTCCTTCCTGGCGAGGAACTCGCGCAGCACGGCGAGGGACTCGAATCCGGCCGCGGCGGCGTCGGCCTTCGTCAGCCGTCCCGCCTTCTCGACGGATGTCACCTCGACGACACCGCGACGCGTGCGCAGCCGGGTCCCGACGAGGACACGCGGGCGGTCCCAGGTCCGGAACGTCATCGTGACCGTGCCGGCGATGATCGCGTCGAGGGTCGCGTTGTCGAAGCGCATGTCAGGAAATGATGCCGTCTCGCTGCAACCGGCGGAAGACCAGCATCGACCCCGGTGCGACATCGGGCATCGCTGCGTACTCGTCGACGGTGAAGTAGCGCAGCTCGGCGATCTCGCTCGTGGCCTTCGGCTCACCCGTGAGCTCCGCGGTGAAGCACGTCATGTGCAGCGCCGTGCCGGGTCGGTGTCCGAACGCTTCGGCGACGAACGTGTCGAGCAGCGCCACCGTCGAGGAGACGACGTCGACGCCCAACTCTTCCCGAACCTCGCGGTGCAGTGCGTCGACCGCGCTCTCCCCCGAATCGATCTTCCCGCCGACCATCCAGAACGCTGTCTTCCCCACCGACCGAGCCTGCAACAGTCGCCCACCGGAAACGTAGGCCAGCGCCGCTGTCCTGATGACTGCGCTCTCACCCGGGCTCATTGCCGGTCAATGTAGCCGAGCCGCGCACCGTAGTATGGAGTGCGTCTTCGTACAAGACACCCCGCCGGCCCATCTCTACGACGGAGTGCCTGTTGCTCGTAATTCTCATTGCCCATGTCGTCGCAGCGTTGCTCGCCCCTGCCCTCGTTCACCGCTTCGGTCGCAACTCGTTCTTCGTGCTGGCCGCGGTTCCCCTTGCGAGCCTCGGCTGGGTAGTCGCGAACTGGAACACCGAGCAGCGCCTGCACATCGAGTGGGCTCCCGGACTGTCGATGAACTTCGACATGCAGTTCGATTCGCTCGCGGCGGTCATGTCGACCCTCGTCCTGGGCGTGGGCGCGTTGATTCTGATCTATTGCAGCCGCTATTTCGAGAACGACGAGCCTCGTCTCGGCATCTTCGCGGCGGAGCTGGTCGCGTTCTCCGGCGCCATGTTCGGCCTGGTGACCAGCGACAACATGCTGATCCTCTACATCTTCTGGGAACTGACGACGGTCCTGTCGTTCCTGCTCGTCGGTCATTACGCCGAGCGTGCGTCGAGCCGCCGGGCCGCGACGCAGGCATTGCTGGTCACCACGGCGGGTGGTCTCGCGATGCTCGTCGGCATGATCGTGCTGGGTCAGGTCGGCGGCAGTTACAACCTCTCCGACCTCGTGGCGAACCCTCCGACGGGGTGGCTGGCCGGTGTCGCGATCGTGCTGATTCTGGTCGGTGCGTTGAGCAAGTCCGCCATCGTTCCGATGCACTTCTGGCTGCCGGGCGCCATGGCCGCGCCGACTCCGGTCAGCGGGTACCTGCACGCCGCCGCCATGGTGAAGGCCGGCATCTATCTCGTCGCCCGACTGGCACCGGGGTTCGCCGATTCCCCGCCGTGGCGGGTGACGATCCTCGTCCTCGGACTGGGGTCGATGCTGCTCGGCGGCTGGCGCGCGCTGCGCGTCCACGACCTCAAACTGGTCCTCGCGTTCGGCACCGTCAGCCAGCTCGGATTTCTGATGGCGCTGGTCGGACTCGGATCGCAGACGGCGATGCTGGCCGGCCTCACGATGGTGATCGCGCACGGCTTCTTCAAGGCGACGCTCTTCATGGTCGTCGGCATCATCGATCACTCGACCGGAACACGCGACATCCGCAAGCTCGCCCACCTCGGAAAGAGGGCGCCCGTGCTCGGCGCGATCGCGGCTCTGGCTGCGGCGAGCATGGCGGGGCTGCCGCCCTTCATCGGTTTCGTCGGCAAGGAAACCGCGTTCGAATCCGTGCTGCACACCGACGTCCTCGACCCGACGGTTGCTGTCGTGACCCTGGCCGCCATGGTGGTCGGCTCCATCCTCACGCTGGCCTACAGCGTCCGCTTCGTGTGGGGCGCGTTCGGCCGCAAACAGCTCCGCGAACCGAGCCCGGCCGTGGCGAACATGCACGCCCCCGGCCCGCTGTTCCTGTTCCCGCCGCTGTTCCTCGCCGTCCTCGGCGCGGTTGCCGGGCTCGGCGCTCCCCTCGTCGACCCGATCCTCTCGCCGTACACCAAGACGCTGCCGCTCGGAAACGAGAAGGAGTACCACCTGGCGTTGTGGCACGGCTTCAACATCCCGCTCGCACTGACGGCGGTGGTGATCGTCGCGGGCCTCGCCGTCTACCTGGCTCACCGCAAGGTGGCGCGGTTGCGGTTCGCCAAGCCGCCGCTCGGCAACGCCGACCGCATCTACGATGGCGTGCTGCGCGCGATGGACACGATCTCGCTTCGCCTGACCGGCACCACGCAGCGCGGTTCGTTGCCTCTCACCCAGGCCACCATCCTGACCACCACGGTTCTGTTCCCCGTCATCGCGCTGGCCGCCTTCACCCGCACCGGTATCGAGCTTCGCTTGTGGGACACGCCGATTCAGCTCGTCGTCGGCGTGGTCATGATCGCCGCCGCGATCGGTACCACCGTCATGCGGAACCGTCTCGCCGCCGTGGTTCTGATGGGCATCACCGGCTACGGCTGCGGCGTCATCTTCGCGCTGCACGGCGCGCCGGACCTCGCACTCACTCAATTCCTCGTCGAGACCCTGACCCTCGTGGTCTTCGTGCTCGTGCTGCGTAAACTGCCCGCCGAGGTCGACGAACGGAAGTCGATCGGGCACCGAGGTCCGCGGGTGCTGCTCGCGCTCGCCGTCGGCGCCACCGTCGCCATCATCGGTGGCTACGCGGTGAACGCCCGCAATTCGCGGCCGATCGCCGAGCTGCTTCCCGATCTCGCCTACTACCTCGGCGACGGCCGGAACACCGTCAACGTGCTCCTCGTCGACATCCGCGCCTGGGACACACTCGGCGAGATCTCGGTGCTCCTCGTCGCGGCAACCGGTGTCGCCTCCTTGGTGTTCCGCAATCGGCGGTTCGGCAGCGCCCCCAAGGTGTCCGACGCACCGGGCGCCATGGACCCCGAGCAGGCGGTCGACGAGATCACCTGGCTCAGCGGAAGCGAACTGCTCGACCCTCGCCAGCGCATCCTCGTCCTCGAGGTCACCACTCGGCTGATCTTCCCCACGATGATGGTGCTGTCGATCTACTTCTTCTTCAGCGGCCACAACGCGCCGGGCGGCGGATTCGCCGGTGGCCTCACCGCCGGACTCGCGCTCGTGCTCCGCTACCTGGCCGGCGGGCGATACGAGATCGGTGAGACCGTTCCCATCGACGCCGGCAAGATCCTCGGACTCGGGTTGTTCTTCGCCGGCGGTACCGCCCTGGTGTCGTTGTTCCTCGGCGCACCCGTGCTCTCGTCGGCCACCTTCGAGGTGACGCTTCCGATTCTGGGTGACATCAAGCTGGTGACCGCGCTCTTCTTCGACGTCGGCGTCTACCTCATCGTGATCGGACTGGTTCTGGATGTGCTGCGAAGTCTCGGCGCCCGCCTCGACGCCCAGGTGGAGGTGAAGCAGCAATGACCGCCAACCTGGCTCTGCTCGTCGTCGTCGGCGCTCTCGTCTCGGCCGGGGTGTACCTGCTGATCGAGCGCAGCATCACGCGAATGTTGTTGGGGCTCATGCTCGTCGGTAACGGCATCAACCTGCTGCTCCTGATGTCGGGCGGAACGGCGGGGTCCCCGCCCATCTTCGGCCGCACGTCCGAAACCGCACAGGGCGACGCCGATCCCCTGGCTCAGGCCGTGATCCTCACCGCCATCGTGATCACGATGGGCATCGCAGCGTTCGTCCTGGCGCTCGCCTACCGCTCCTACACGATCAACGTCGCGGACACCCTCGAGGACGACCCCGAGGACAAGAAGATCTCCCAGCGCCGCACACCCGCCGACGCGCCCGATCACGACCGGTCCGACGACCCGATCACCGGCGAGCCGAGTTTCAGCGGCGACGCGTTCGACTCCGGCGGAAATCCCATCCCACTCGAGAAGCTGGAGAACATCGAGGATCTGGAGTGCTACGTCGACCTGCACGACGGTGACTTCGACGACGACGACGACGACGACCTCGACGACGATCTCGCCCTCGAGACGAATCCCGATGCCGACGATTCGACCGTGAAGAGGAGCAAGTCGTGACCCTCTCCTCGTCGTTGACCGGCATCCTGACGCCGCTCCCCGTTCTGATCCCGTTGCTCGCCGCGGCGGCGTGCCTCGTCGTGGGCCGCCGTCCCCGCGCCCAGCGACTGCTCGCACTCGTGGCATTGGTGGCCGTCGTCGCCATCTCGGGAGTTCTGCTCCACCTCGCGGACCGCGACGGCACGACGGCCGTGCAGGTCGGCGGCTGGGATTCGCCCGTCGGCATCACGCTCGTGGTGGACCGCCTGTCGGCGCTGATGCTGGTGGTGTCGACGATCGTGCTGCTCGCCGTCATGGTCTACGCGGTGGGTCAGGGCATTCGCGACGGCAGTGACGATCAACCGACCTCGATCTTCCTGCCCACGTACCTCGCGTTGACGGCCGGAATCTGCAACGCATTCCTGGCCGGCGACCTCTTCAACCTCTACGTCGGGTTCGAAGTACTACTGGCCGCGTCGTTCGTGTTGTTGACGCTCGGCGCCAGCGCCGATCGGGTGCGCGCCGGCGTGTCCTACGTGATGGTGTCCATGGTGTCCTCGCTCATCTTCCTCGCGGGCATCGGCTTCGCCTACGGGGCGACGGGCACCCTCAACCTCGCGCAGATGGCGCTGCGCATGGACACCGTCCCCGAGGGCACCCGGCTGGCCATCTTCGCGTTTCTGCTGGTGGCGTTCGGAATCAAGGCCGCGGTGTTCCCTCTCTCGGCCTGGCTTCCGGACTCCTACCCGACGGCTCCGGCGCCCGTCACCGCGGTGTTCGCAGGCTTGCTGACGAAGGTGGGCGTCTACGCCGTCATCCGGGCGCACACCTTGCTCTTCCCCGGCGGGCAGCTGGACAACGTGTTGATGGTCTGCGGTCTGCTGACGATGATCGTGGGTATCTTCGGCGCCATCGCGCAGAGCGACATCAAGCGACTCCTGTCGTTCACTCTCGTCAGCCACATCGGTTACATGATCTTCGGCGTCGCGCTGTCCACGCGGTCCGGCCTGTCCGGCTCGGTGTATTACGTTGCGCACCACATCATCGTGCAGACGACGCTGTTTCTCGTCGTCGGTTTGATCGAGCGTCAAGCCGGGTCGTCGTCGCTGCGGCGTCTCGGCGGACTCGCCGCCGCCAGCCCGCTGCTCGCGCTGACCTTCCTCATTCCGGCCCTCAATCTCGGTGGTATCCCGCCGTTTTCGGGGTTCATCGGCAAGGTCGCTCTCCTGCAGGCGGGTGCGGCGCAGGGCAGCGCGCTCGCGTGGGTTCTCGTCGCCGGTGGCACGGTGACGTCGCTTCTCACCCTCTACGTGGTGGCACGCGTGTGGACCAAGGCGTTCTGGCGCCCCCGTGCGGACGCCCCCGACGGTGATCTGTCCGACGCCACTCCCTCTGCGCTGATCGACGATTCGTCCGACATCGAGTTCGCCACGAGAGAGAACGTGGGCCGCATGCCGGTCGCGATGCTGGTGCCGACCATCGCTCTGGTGGGAGTCGGTCTCGCTCTGACGGTCTTCGCCGGACGCTTCATCGGGATCAGCGACCGTGCGGCGGACGACCTTCGGGATCGCTCGGTGTACATCACTGCGGTGCTCGGATCCACCGTCGACCCCGTGGAGGCGCAGCGATGAGAGTGCTGAACCGAACTCGCGTACTACGGCTGTTCGTTCTGCTGTGGCTGACCTTCGTGTGGGTGTTGTTGTGGGGCAACGTCAGCGCCGCGAACATCCTCGGCGGACTCGCAGTCGGCGCCATCATCATGCTGACCCTTCCGCTCCCGCGCGTCGACGTCGAAGGCCGCGTGCATCTGCGCGCATTGGTCAAGCTGATCTCGGTCGTCGTGTACTACTCCGTCATCTCGAGCGCTCAGGTGGCCTGGGCCGCACTGCGTCCCGGACCGCCGCCGATCACCGGTGTTCTGCGGCATCGAGTGTCCATTCAGTCCGACCTGGTGCTGACTCTGCTGATCGACGCTCTGAACCTGGTGCCCGGCACCATGGTGCTCGAGATCGACAAGCGTCGGCGACTGCTCTACGTGCACGTGCTCGACGTGGGCACCGAGAAGTCGGTCGAGCAGTTCCGGCGCATCATCGGCAAGTACGAGCAGTACTTCATCGAGTCGTTCGAACGCCCGTCGGACTGGAAGCCGGCACCGTTGCATCGCGACGAGTACGAGGGGAACCAATCGTGATCGTCGTCCTGGCCATTTCCGGTGTGCTGCTGCTGGTTGCGGCGGTGATCACCACCTACCGCCTTCTTGCCGGCCCGAACACGCTCGACCGCTTGGTCGCGGTCGACACCCTGATCGCGCTCGCCGCCTGCGGCATCGCGACGTGGGCCGTCTACAGCCGCGACACGACGCTGGTTCCCGCCATCGTGGCGCTGTCTCTGGTCGGGTTCGTCGGCTCGGTCAGCGTCGCCCGCTTCCGCGTGGCCGACATCGAGACCAACGACGGTCTCACCAAGGAGGACCGATGAAACTCGTGCTGGACGTCGTCTCGGGATTTTTCATCCTGGTCGGAGCAATACTCGCCTTCACCGCCGCGATCGGTGTGGTCCGTTTTCCCGACACGCTCTCGCGGATGCACGCGGCCAGCAAACCCCAAGTGGTGGGCCTGTTGTCGGTTCTGATCGGCGCCATCATCAGCCTGCGCGGCAACGTCGACATCTGGATGCTGGTGCTCGTCGGCATGTTCACCGTGCTGACCGCCCCGGTCATCGCGCATTCGGTGGGCCGGGTCGCCTACCGCGAGCAGCGAGGTCGCGACGGCTTGTTCGCGATCAACGAGATGGAGCCGGACGACAAGAAGTAGGCCGGAGGCTTGTCGGGATCAGACTACGTATCGAGTTCGGCGACAAGCGAATCCACGACGTCGCGCAGATCGCCGCCCGACGCGACCACCTGTCGCTGCCGCTGATACGACGCACCTCGGCGCGGAATGTCCGCCACCGCAGCAAGTTCGTCGGCGCAGCCCAGCCGCACCGCGACCGGCGTCAGCTTTTCCAGTAGATCGGACAGGTCGTCGGTCATCAGACGTTCGTTGCTGTCGGCGTCGAGAATGATCTCCGCGTCGAGCCCGTAACGCGCTGCGCGCCACTTGTTCTCCTGCACGTGCCACGGCGGGATCGTCGGGAGGGTCTCACCCGCGTCGAGCCGCTCGTCGAGATGCACCACCAGGCAGTGAATGAGCGCGACGAGGGCGCCGAGCTCGCGCTTGGTGGACACACCGTCGCACACCCTGATCTCGATCGTGCCCAGGCGCGGGACGGGCCTGATGTCCCAGTGCATTCCGCCGAGCTGATCGATCACGCCCGTCTTGAGCTGATCGTGGACGAACCCCTCGAACTGCGACCAGTCCTCGAACTGGAACGGCAGTCCCGCCGTCGGCAGCTGTTGGAACATGAGCGCGCGGTTGCTCGCGTACCCGGTGTCCGACCCGGCCCACATCGGGGACGACGCCGACAGCGCCAGCAGGTGCGGGTATTGCAGCAGAATGGAATTGAGGATCGGGAACACCCGGTCGGCCGATCGGATACCGACGTGCACGTGGACGCCGAAGATCAGCATCTGCCGGCCCCACCACTGCGTGCGCTCGATCAGCTCGTCGTAACTCGGAGCTTTCGTCAGTTGCTGCGACGACCATTCGGCGAAGGGATGCGTTCCGGCACAGAAGAGATCGACGTTCAGCGGCTCCGCTGCACGGCGCACCATCGCGAGAGAGCCGCTGAGGTCGTCCATCGCCTCGGCAACGGTGTCGCACACCCCGGTGACGAGCTCGACGGTGTTGCGCAGCAACTCCTTCGTGACGCGCGGTGTATCGCCGACACGCTCGATGATCTCCGCAGCGGTATTGGACAGGTCACGAGTCGTCTTGTCCACCAACGCAATTTCCCACTCGACGCCGATGGTCGGGCGGGGCGACGACGAGAACGGTACTGCGGTGACTACTTCAGAACGGCGCACGCAACTCGGCCGCCCGCATCGCCGGTCATCAGAGTGGTCTCGTCGGGAACCGGCGCACCGTCCGGGAGCGTGTAGCGGGTGGGGATGTTGGCGAAGTTGTCGGGACCCGCGTGCACGATCACCGAGACGCCCTTGCGCAGATCGTCGAGGGTGACTGCGTCCGTCGTCGTCGTGAGTTCCGCGGTTCCGTCCTCGCGCACCTGCAGCGAGGTGAGGTCGCCACTGGCCGGGTGCTCGGTACGTCCACCCACCTGGAGGTGACCGCCGGAGGAGAGGAAGTCACCCGGTGCGCCGCCCGTGGGTGCCACCGAATTCGGCTCGCACACACCGACCTGGTGGATGTGGAAGCCGTGGAATCCGGGTGTCAGGTTCTCGGCCTGGACCGACACCTGAAGGTGGTCACCCTCGTCGGTGAAGGTCACCGAGCCGACGGATTGACCCGAAGGAGAGTCGAGCTCACCTACGAGGCTCTCACCCGAACCGCCGCCTTCGCCGCCCTCGCCGCCTTCCGCCGATGCACTCGGGTTGGGCGATCCGGTGAAGATCGGCGGCGTGGTGCCCTGCACGTCACTGGCTTCCTCGCCCGGGCTGCACGCCACGAGACCGAATGCGGCGACGGCCATCAGTGGTGCCGCAAAGCGGATCGGACGTTGCTGCCAGCGAGCCATCAGCTTTTCTCCTAGGGAGTTCAGAGGGTGTTCGGGCAAATCATAACCAGCGCCTTCGGGTCCGTTCGGCTACTGGGTGACGATCACGATGATGCCGGGCGTCGAATCGGCGATGCCGGCGAACCGCGGCTCGGCGCTCACCCCCAGCGTGGTGGCGATCCGCTGCGCCTCGGTGCGCTCCTGAGCCGACGACTCGTCGTAGTAGACGGTGGTGGTCGGGATGGTGCCGTCGCTGTAGTTCCCGGTTTCCGTGACCGTGAAACCGGCCGCTTCGAGGGTGCTCGCCGTGGTCGCCGCGAGGCCGCTGACGTTGCTGTTGTTCAGCACTCGGATGGACGGCTGGGCGGACGAGGTGCTGGTCGTGGCGGACCCCGACGACGTGGGCGCCGCAGCGGCCGACGAGTTCGGTGCGGCCGCGGGGGCCGACGACGTGGTCGTGGTGCTCACGCTCGCCGCCGCCGGCGTCTGCTCGGTTCCCGCGCCGGTGAGCGAGAAGAATCCGAGAGTGGCGAACACGATGGCCAGCGAGATGAGGACCATGGCGAGCGCACGCAGAGGCGGCCCGGACGAGTCGGGAGCAGGCTGGGTCACGGGTTCGACCCTAGACGAGGGCGCCTCGACGGGCGGTGAGCCGGTCAGACCTCGAATCCCAGTCGCCGTGCGGCCCGGGCCTTCTGACGACTCGCCCGCAACCGACGCAGACGCTTGACGAGCATCGGGTCCGCGGCCAACGATTCCGGGCGATCCACGAGCGCGTTCAGCACCTGGTAGTACCGGGTGGCCGACATGTCGAACAGTTCCTTGATCGCTTCTTCCTTGGCGCCGGCGTATTTCCACCACTGTCGCTCGAAGGAAAGAATGTCGTGTTCACGTCGGGTCAGTCCGTCGTCCCCTGCTTCGCCCGCGGCCTTGTCGGCACCGCCGGACTGGCCGCGACTACGCGCTGCTGCGCTGTCCATCTCGCTCCTCAATCGCCATAGGCCCTGCCATAGCTCGCGCCCGGGTCACCCCAGTGCGTCGCATCCCCCGCGGAACCCAAGACTGCCGGCCTAACGCACATCAACTGTCGCACCGAATTACATCACTGTTGTTCAGGCACATTCAACCACGGTCGGAGCCCCCACGCGGCTTTTGGCGGGGGCGGCGAGTCGCACGAAACGGCCTGTCCTCCCGACCGACCCGAAGTGATCCCCGCGTATTCTCGTCGACCATGGCAATTCTCCCGATTCGGATCGTCGGCGATCCGGTTCTGCACACCCCGACCGAGACAGTGTCCAAGAGTCCGGCCGAACTCGCAGAACTCATCGCGGACATGTACGAGACCCTCGACGTCGCCAACGGGGTCGGGTTGGCCGCCAATCAGGTCGGTGAGTCGCTGCGGCTGTTCGTCTACGACTGCCCGGACCAGGACGCCGACGGCAAGGTGCGCCGACGCCGGGGCGCGGTGATCAACCCCGTTCTCACCACGTCCGAGATTCCCGAGACCATGCCGGACCCCGAGGACGACGACGAGGGCTGCCTGTCCGTCCCCGGTGAGCAGTTCCCCACCGGCCGCGCGGACTGGGCCAAGGTCACCGGCACCGACGAGCACGGCGAACCGGTCGAGGTCGAGGGCACCGGATTCTTCGCCCGCATGCTGCAGCACGAGGTCGGCCACCTCGACGGCTTCCTCTACGTCGACGTTCTCGTCGGCCGCAACGCACGCGCGGCCAAGAAGGCGATCAAGAAGATGGGATGGGGCGTCCCCGGCCTGAGCTGGACCCCCGGAACCGTCGACGATCCCTTCGGGCATGACGGCTGACCGACCGCGAGTAGTCGTCCGATACCGGCTCCCCGCCGGATCGCCGCGGCCCATGACCGACGTCGTCGGCGTCGTCGACCACATCGACGACGACACGATCGTGGTGATCTCGGAGCGAGGCGACCGTGTCGAGGTGACCCGCGATCAGGTCGTCGCGATGAAAGAGATTGCGCCGCGGCCGATTCGGACGTCGGAGATTCGCGCACTCGAGCACGCTGCGGCCGACGGGTGGGCGGGTCTGGAGCAGGAGTGGATCGGCGGCTGGTTGCTCAAGGCCGGGAGCGGGTTCACCGGCCGTGCCAATTCGGCGGTCCCGCTCGGCGCCGAGGCCGACGACCGATCGCTCGACGCCATCCGAGCCTGGTACGACGCCCGCGGCCTGACGACGCGGCTGCTGTTGCCGGACCGTCTCGGCGCGGTCCCGCCGGGGTGGCAGTCGCTGCTCGACGTCGTGGTGATGGCCGCCGACGTCACCGAGTTCGTCTCGCCGCCCAGCCCGCCCGTGGTCGTGAGCTCGTCACCGGACCCGCAGTGGTTCGACGCGTATCACTACCGCGGCCAGCGCACCCCCGACGCCGCGGGCCCGGTCCTGGAAGCGGTTCGGCAGGGGGTCGTCGGGTTCCTGCGACTGGGAGACGACACGACGACGTTGGCGATCGCTCGCGCCGCGGTGACCACGGCGCCCGACGACCGCCGCTGGGTCGGCCTGAGCGCCGTCGAGGTGGCGGCCGCTCACCGACGCCGCGGTCTCGGAACGCTCGTGTGCGCAGCAGCCATCGAATGGGGTCGTGAGCGCGGCGCGACGCATGCCTACCTGCAGGTCGAATCGTCCAACGAGTCCGCGATCGCCATGTACCGGGCCATGGGATTCGTCCCGCATCACCGATACAGATACGCCGTACCGCTCGAGTAGGGTTCACCCCCGTGCGTATCGCTACCTGGAACGTGAACTCCGTCCGCTCTCGCGTCGACAGGATCGTCGACTGGCTCTCCCGCAGCGACGTCGACGTCCTCGCGATCCAGGAGACCAAGTGCAAGGATTCGCAGTTTCCGTACGAGCGGTTCGCGGAGATCGGGTACGAGGTCGCGCACGTCGGCGTGAGCCAGTGGAACGGCGTGGCCATCGCCTCACGGGTGGGCCTCGAGGACGTGCAGGTCGCGTTCGAGAACCAGCCGGCCTTCGGGAAGGATCCCGAGATCGATCCCGTCGTCGAGTCGCGCGCCATCGCGGCCACATGCGGGGGCGTGCGGGTGTGGAGTCTCTACGTGCCCAACGGCCGCACGCTCGAAGACCCGCATTACCAGTACAAACTCGCCTGGCTCGACACCCTGCGCGACGACGCGCAGTCGTGGCTCGCGGCGGATCCCGATGCCCAGATCGTGCTGGTGGGTGACTGGAACGTCGCACCGACCGACGACGACGTGTGGGATCCCGAGCTGTTCGAAGGAAAGACCCACACGTCCGAACCGGAGCGCGCCCGGTTCCGCGCGATCGTGGACGCCGGATACGCCGACGTGGTGCGTCCGTTCACTCCGGGACCGCGCGTGTACACCTACTGGGACTACACGCAGCTACGTTTCCCGAAGAAGCAGGGCCTGCGGATCGACTTCGTCCTGGCGTCGCCCGCGGTGCAGAAGCGCGTGGTCGGAGCGTCGATCGACCGCGAGGAGCGCAAGGGGAAGGGCGCGAGCGATCACGCGCCCGTGGTGGTCGAGCTGTCCTGAGGAGAGTCAGCGTTCCCAGGAGAGTCTGCGATCAGGTCGAGGTACTCGGTGTTCTGGCCGAGGAACCGGGTCACGTAGGTGCACACGGGGGTCATCGTCATGCCGGACTCTCGCAGCCCGTCGAGCGCTCCCCGCACCAGAACGGCCGCCCATCCGTGATCGCCGAAGTCCTCTTTCACGACGGTGTGCAAAAGGGTCATCGACGGGGCCTCGTCCTGCAGGGTCTCGTCGAGGCGGTACGCGAGAATGCCCACCAGATGATCGTCGACCCACAGGTCGAAGCGAGACTCACCGGGATTGTCGACGACGACGCCGATGCAGTCGATTCCGGCCGGCGTGCGGCCCTCCCGCGCTGTCGATAGGAGATCCATCGTGAAAGTTCACCACCAGACGGTGGTGCGCGTGTGACTGATGGGGTCAATGATACGAACTCTTGGCCGTTTCGTAGCCGAGTCGCGACCTACTGAACCTGCTCGAGCACGTCCCGGTACTCGGGGTTCTCCGCCACGAACCGTTGAACGTAGGTGCAGACGGGCCGAACCTTCCACCCGTACTCCCGCGCCCGGTCAAGGGAACTGCGCACCATGACTCCGGCGAGACCGCGGTGGCCGAAGTCTTCGGTGATGACGGCGTGCATGAAACTGACGACCGGAGCCCGGCGTCCGCGGCCCTTGGGCTCGACCTCGTAGTACCCGACAATGCCCACGAGATCACCGTTGAGGCGAAGCTCGAAACGGTTCTGATCCGAATTGTTGGTCACATCTGTGACCGGTGCGTCCGACAACATGCTTGTCACCGCCTCCCTGAGTGAAATGGCACAGGCGCCTACTGGCGGCTTACCGTCGAATTGAATGTGATGTAGACCACTATTACATAGATCCGGGTCTCTCGCTTTTCTTCGCCCGAACTTCGTATGCCCCACCAATCCATCCGCGTCGGCCTGTGCGGCGATCACGAAGGTATGTTCTCGGACGTGACGCAACTCCCTCTGACGCCCAACGGACAGACCCCCATCCGTGTCCTCACCATCGCCGGAACGGACTCCGGCGGTGGCGCCGGGATTCAAGCGGACACCCGGACCTTCGCCATGTGCGGAGTGCACGCGTGCGTCGCGGTTGCTGCCGTCACGGTCCAGAACACGGTGGGCGTCAGCGCTTTTCACGAAATTCCGCCCGAGATCGTGGCGGGCCAAGTGCGCTCCGTGGTCAGCGACATCGGCATCGGCGCGGCCAAGACCGGCATGCTCGCGTCGACGGAGATCATCGAGTCCGTGGCGTCGGTCTGCGACGAGCTGGGTATCGGTCGCGATCGCAGCATCCCGTTGCTCGTGGACCCCGTCAGCGCGTCGATGCACGGTGATCCACTTCTTCACGAGAGTGCGCTCGACGCTTTGCGCAACACATTGATTCCCATGGCGACGATCGTCACGCCGAATCTCGACGAGGTGCGTTTGCTGACCGATATCGACGTGATCGACGACGCCACTGCACGCGCGGCCGCCGAGGCGCTTCATTCAATGGGCGCGCAATGGGCGTTGGTCAAAGGTGGCCATCTGCGTACGTCGACGTCGAGCACCGACATCCTCTACGACGGCACCGACTTCCTCGAGTTCACGAGCCCGCGCATCCACACCTCCAACGACCACGGCGGCGGCGACACCCTCGGATCGGCGATCGTGTCCGCGCTGGCCCACGGCTTCACGGTTCCGGACGCCGTCGCGTTCGGCAAGGAGTGGGTGACGAAGAGCCTGGCCGCGTCGTACGACCTCGGAGCCGGGCACGGCCCCGTCTCACCGCTCTGGCGACTCCACGATTCGGAAGATGCGTAGGTCGTCCGGCACACCGGTCAGCTTGGGCGCGAACAGGCCCCGCCGATAGGGCTTGACCGTCAGACCCAACTCGCTCAGCGCGTCGGGAGCCAGAGCGGCCAGGGTGGCGTTCGAGATCATCACGTTGCCGTCGGCTCCGGTCTGCATCACCCGCGCTGCGACGGTCACGTCGACGCCCAGCCAGTCCGAACCGACCGCGCGGGGACACCCTGTGTGTATGCCCACCCGCATGCGGGGTCGGTATCCGTCGAGTTCGATGAGGTCGAGAGCGTTCTTGGCGTCCCGGACGGCGGCAACGGCGGACTCGGCCCGCGTGAACACGACCATCACGCCGTCTCCCAGTCGCTTCACGATGCGCCCGCCGTGATTCTGCATCGGCGATTCCACCGCGCGGGCGACCATGCGAAGCAACACCAGAGTGTCGGCGTCCCCGGCCGCCAGCGACCAGGTGGAGAACCCGACGAGGTCGGTGAACACGATGGTGACGTCGCGCTCACCTCGGCCGCGGCCGGCGCGTTCGAGGACGGACTGCCATACCTGAAGTGCCCCGAGCCCCACTTCGCGCGCTGCTCCGGGCGAATCGTTCTGCAGCCGATCGGTGACGCGGGCGACCATTCGCGGCGCCCCCGGGCCCGCCGTCGACAGCGGGTCACCGAACGTGGGATCACCGGGCAGGGCATTGCGCACTCGTCGTGCAGCGTCGATGACCCGAGGAGAACGATCGACACCATGCGCCCACCGAGCAACGCGCCCCAACGACTCCTTCGCTGCGTCGATCACGGTGCCGAGTCTAGCCGCCATCCGGTAGACGTCTGTTAACGCGAGTTACAGCAAGTCTTACTTCGGAGCCCTCGCGGCATCTCGATCGGCGAACGCCGGCACCCCGTTCGGTCCTTCGATGGACTCCGCGTAGTTCCCGATGCCGTACGCCACCGCCTTGGCGTTGACGGCCAGCGCATCGCGGTCGACGTTCGCCAACGTGTCGTTCTCGGTGTGATAGTTCGGGTCGAAGGTCTTGCCCGCCTCGCCGCCCCACTTCGCCGCCTGGGCCTCCGTCTTCTCCTCGTCCGCTCCGGAGAACACGCCGCCCGCCGGAATCCCGACTTCGATGAACGGGCCGTAGTCCGAGCGACCGTCGAAGTCCGTCCCGTCCGGCGCCTCGCCCTCGAGCAACAGCTGGCCTGAGAACACGCGCTCGATCGCATCCGAACCGGTCGGCCCGGCGGGCGATCCCACCTTGTCGGAGTCGTCACCGTCGTAGACGAGGTATCCCGCGTTGTTCGACCCCACCATGTCGAAGTTCAGGTACAGCGCGATGGCCTTCTTGCCTGCGTCGTCGAGTCCCTCGACGTACTTCGTGGATCCCACCAGGCCGAGCTCCTCGGCGCCCCAGAACGCGAACCGCACCGCGTTGGTGACCTGCGGTTCCGAACCCAGCTGCAACGCCGATTCCAGCACCGCGGCGGTGCCGGTTCCGTTGTCGTTGATTCCGGGTCCCTCGGGGACGCTGTCGAGATGCGCTCCGGCCATGACGACGTTGTCGGTGGACCCGGTGTTGGTCTGCGCGATCACGTTTCGGCTCGTGGTCGTGGTGGTCGTCGAGTCGATGACCAGCGTGACCTGACTCGGTGCGGCGAGCAGAGCCGCACCGTCGTCGCGGCTGATACCGCCCGTCGGGATCTTCGCGTCGTCCTTCGACCCGAGTGTGGCCGCATCGAGCGGACCGTCCTCGTTGTTGGCGACCAGGACCGCGACGGCGCCCCGGTCGGCGGCGATCTGCTGCTTCTGCGCGAACGGGCACACACCGCGCGTGACCACGACGACCGCTCCCGTGACGTCGAGGCCGTCGTAGTCGGTGGCTTCGCAGCCGGGTGTGTCGTCCGCCGGGGCCCCGACGACGCGAGCGGTGATACCGCCCGCCGGTGTCGCCGGTGAATAACTGAGCGCGTTCACCACCAGGTTGCGGTCACCGGAGCGCAGGGTCTGCGTGGTGACGTCGAACGAGTCGAACTCGAATTGAGGTGTGTCGACGTCGAATCCGGCTTCCTTCAGCTTGTTCGCGACGTAGTCGACACTCGCGTCGTACCCGGCGGTTCCGGCCGCTCTGTTGCCGTCGTGTGCTGCGGCGATGTCGGTGAGTTGCTGCAGATGACCGACCACCGCATCGGAGGAGACCGAGTCCGCGAGGCTCGCCCCCGTGACGGCGGGCGCGGGTTCGTCCACAGACGACGAACACGCGACGGCCAACGCCAGGACCCCCACCACGGACATCAGCTTCGTCAGGTGCATGCTCCTCGGTTGCATGGACCGACCCTAACCAACACCACCGACATTCACCGGACGAAAACGACAAATGCCCGCACTCGCCAGGAGTGCGGGCATTCGTGGGCCGGAGACGGCCGTCAGGCGTCGCGCTTGTTCACCACGGCGATCGAGGCACCGAAGATCACAGCCACCCACACTGCGAAGTACAGCAGGGAACCCCAAGGGCCCCAGTGGAAGTCGCCTGCAGGAGCGCCCGGTTGCCCACCGCCACCGATGAAGTGGTTGATGTTCTCGAACGGAAGCCACGGCCGAACTGCGCGGCCGAACCCGCCGAACGCGCCGAGCAGGCTTTCGATCAGCAGAGGCCACAGCAGCAGCAGCGCGATGGCCGCGGCCGATTGCCGCAACAGCGCGCCGACACCGACAGCGAGGAACATGGCCAGGAACGCATAGATCGCGATTCCGTAGACGGCGCGCCAGCTGTCACCACCCGAGAGAGTCAGGTTGACACCCGCGTCGGGCCCCGCCGTCGCCTTGGCGACGTAGAACGCTCCGATCGCCAGCACCGCGGACAGCACTGCCGAGAACACGCCGATCAGAAGCGCTTTCGTGATCAGGACGCCGCCGCGATTGGGCATGGCCTGGAACGTGGTGCGGATCAGACCGAACCGATACTCGCTCGTGACCGCCAGTGCTGCAAGGATCATCAGCACGAGAATGCCGAACCCGCTCACCCCGGACATCGTGTCCGCGACCGACGGGAAGAAGGCGTCGGTCGGGTTGGGCTGGCGTCCGGCCGAGATGTCGTTCTGCAGCGCGTTCACCGACGCCTTTGACGTCAGGCCGATCACCGCGCCCAGCCCCAGGCCCAGCACGATGACGATCACGGTGCACCACTTCGGGGACTTGGTCGTCGTTATCTTGATTCGCTCGGCGGCGAGAACACTCATCGGAGCGCACCTCCCATCACGTCACCGGCGCCTTCGCCGTGGTACTGGACATCGTCACCGGTCAGCTTCATGAACGCCTCTTCCAGCGAGCCGTGCTGAGACGACAACTCGTGCAACACGATTCCGTGCCTGCCCGCAATGTCGCCGATCGCCTCCGTGGTGGAGTTCACCACCACCAGCGCCGGCTGCACCTCGTCGGCGCGGCTCGGTTCCCGCACGGTCAGACCCGACGACGTCAGTGCGCTGCGCAACGCGTCGAGTTGGGGGCTGCGCACGCGGACCGACGCCTCGGACGCCTGGTCGACGAATTGCTTGACCGACGAATCGGAGATCAGCCGGCCGCGTCCGATCACGATCAGATGCTCGGCCGTCAGCGCCATCTCGGACAGCAGGTGACTCGAGACCAGAACGGTCCGGCCCTCGGAAGCCAACTTGTGCATGAACTTTCGGATCCAGACGATGCCCTCGGGGTCCAGGCCGTTCACCGGCTCGTCGAACAGCAACACCTTCGGATCACCGAGCAGAGCGCCCGCGAGTCCGAGTCGCTGCGACATGCCGAGCGAGAATCCGCCGGCCTTCTGCTTCGCCACCTCCGACAGCCCCACCAGGCGCAGGACCTCGTCGACTCGGGACTTCGGAATGTCGTTGGACGCCGCCATCCACTCGAGGTGTGCGCGAGCGGAACGGTTGGGGTGCACCCACTTCGCGTCGAGGAGAGCGCCGACGGACCGCAACGGCTGCTTCAGCTCGCGGTACGGCTTGCCCTCGATCAGGGCCGATCCAGCGGACGGGGTATCGAGCCCGAGAATCATGCGCATCGTCGTCGATTTGCCGGCGCCGTTCGGTCCGAGGAAGCCCGTGACGATGCCGGGCCTCACCGTGAAGGACAGATTGTCGACCGCCTTCTTGTCACCGAACTGCTTGGTCAGTGATGTCACTTCGATCATGGCTGCAACGATGCCCGCAATCGACGGCGTGCACATCAGCCGAGGGTCGCGTCGAGGTCATCCCTGAGGATGAGATGGACCCTGAGAGGGGTGCGCGCTACTCCAAGCCGCGACTGCGCACCTTCCCTCAGTTCTCACACGTCACAGCATGTGTGGATTGCTGAAACCTGACCAGTCGAGCTGTTCCCGGCAGCTACTCCACCCCCGGCGACGACGCCTGCGCCCAGAACCGCTTCGGAATACGCCCCGCCAACGACGCCTGCCGCCCCGCCACCACGGCCGAGGCCATGGCCGACGCCATGAGCGGCGGATTCTTCGCCCGGGTCACCGCGGTCGCGAGGAGGACCGCGGAACATCCGAGCTCCATGGCCAGCACGGCGTCGCTGGCGGTGCCGATGCCGGCGTCGAGGATCACCGGCACTCCGGCTGCGGCGGTGATCATTTCGATGTTGTGCGGGTTGGCGATGCCCAGTCCGGTTCCGATGGGCGACCCGAGGGGCATCACCGCAGCGCATCCGATGTCCTCGAGCCGACGAGCGAGAACGGGGTCGTCGGTCGTGTAGGGCAGCACCACGAAGCCGTCGTCGACGAGATCCTCCGCAGCAGAGACCAATTCGATGGCGTCGGGCAGCAGTGTCCGCTCGTCGGCGATCACCTCGAGCTTGATCCAGTTCGTCTCCAGCGCCTCGCGGGCCAGTCGTGCCGTCAGCACCGCTTCGGCGGCGCCTCGGCACCCGGCGGTGTTGGGCAGCAGCGCGATACCCAAGCGAGACAACAGGTCCAGCACACCCGTCCCGCCCGACGCGTCGACCCGCCGCAGGGCGACCGTGGTCAGTTCGGTGCCCGACGCGATCAACGCCTCCTCGAGCACCGCCAGGTTCGCCGCACCGCCGGTGCCCATGACGAGGCGGGACGAGAACGTCCGGTCCGCGACCGTGAAGCCGTCATCCACCTTGGACCGCCGTGAGAACGTCGATGCGCCAACCACGTCCGAGTTCGTCGTCCCAGCGCGACTTGGTGTAGACCGCGCCGTCGACCGCGACCGCGATTCCGCGTTCGGGCATCGCGAGAGCGACGAGCATCTGACGCACGGTGGTTCCCGGCGCGAACTCGTGGTCCTCACCGTTGACGGTAACTCCGATCATGAGCGAAACCTTTCCAGTGTGGCCGCTGTGGCTTCGGGCAGCGGCGCCCCGTCGAGTTCGGCGAGAACCGCGTCCGCGGTGAGCGGCGCGTGCAACATGCCGTTACGGCCGTGTCCGGTCGCCACGACCGTCCGGGCGTCGAGTCTGCCGATCAGAGGAACGTTGTCCGGGCTCATCGGACGCAAACCCGCTGCTGCTTCGGCCAATTCGTAGTCGGCGACGCCGGGGAACACGCGTTCGGCGTCGGCGAGCAGATCTCGTACACCGCCGACGGTCACGGTGGTGTCGTCGCCGTGTTCGTATTGCGTTGCGCCGACGACCATTCCGTCGTGGCGAGGAACGAGGTACACCGACCGGCCGTTCACCGACGCCCTGATGGTCCGTGACGGGCCGGCCGACGAACCGGAACGTGCTCGCAGGCGCAGTATTTCGCCCTTCACGGGGCGCACCCGGACCGACGGGCACACGCGTGTTGTGGCCCACCCCGCAGCGAGGACCACCTGATCGGTGGACACCGTGCTCGAATCCTCCACGCGCTCGGGAGACACGTCGACCCCGGCGTCGACGGCGGCGGTCAGCAAGGCATCGACCACCCGACGGTTGTCGACCGCAAGCTCCGCGGGAGCGAGTAGCCCGATCCGAACACTCTGCGAGACAGACGGTTCTGCGGACCGCACGTCCCGGCGCGAGAGAATGTCCACCTGGTGTCCGCGAGCGGACACGAACTCGGCGACGGTGCGAAGATCCTCCGCGTCGGCGGCATCGAAGGCGACGGTGAGAGCGCCGCGCGCGGTGACGAGACCGTCGACGCCCAGGTCCTTGACGAACGTCGGCCATCGCCGCAGCGATTCGGCCCCGAACTCGAGGGGCGCTTCTTCGCCCGGCCAGCCCTCCGACAGGGGTGCGAGCATCCCACCGGCGACGTGGGACGCACCGCGGCCGACCGCGGGATCGGCTATGCGGACAGTCCATCCGGCCCTGGCGGCGCGCCAGGCGATCGACAACCCGATCACGCCGGCGCCGACCACGGTCACCGATTTCATGCTCACGTCCTTGTCTCCCTGCGCCGGCATTACCCGGATCAGGTGGTTACGGTCAGAGCCGTCCGCGGCTCACTCTCAGCCCTGCGATCGACAGGGCTCCCGTGCTGGAACTGTTCCGCCGCTCAGACTACCGTGCGACTCATGACCTCCCCGCGGGAAAGACTGAACTCGGCGCAGCTCTACCTGTGCACCGACGCGCGCCGGGAACTGGGCGACCTCGCCACGTTCATCGAGAAGGCACTGAGCGGCGGCGTCGACATCGTGCAGCTGCGGGACAAGGGTTCGGCGGGCGAGCGAGAGTTCGGTCCGATCGAGGCCAAGGAGGAACTCGCGGCACTCGCGGTGATCTCCGCCGCGTGCCGTCGCCACGGTGCGCTGCTCGCGGTGAACGACCGCGCAGATCTCGCGCTGGCGGCGGGAGCGGACGTGCTGCATCTCGGTCAGGGCGACCTGCCCGTGCACTACGCGCGCCGGATCGTCGGCCCGGACGTGGTGATCGGCCGGTCCACGGCCACCCGCGCGCAGGCGGCGTTGGCCGACATCGAGGACGGCGTCGACTATTTCGCGTCGGGTCCGGTGTGGGCCACGCCGACGAAACCGGGCAAGACTGCGGCCGGCCTGGAAACCGTGCGTGAAGTGGCGGATTCGCTGCCGACGCGGCCGTGGTTCGTGATCGGCGGGGTCAACGCCGAGAACGTAGGCGAGACCCTGGCCGCCGGTGCCACCCGCATCTGCGTCGTCCGGGCCATCACGCAGGCGCGCGATCCGCAGGCCGCGGCACGCGAACTCAAGAACGCGTTGCGGTAACACCCAGCGCCGATGGACCGACCGCGTCCACCCCGTCGGGCAGGCGCCGACGCAACCCTCGGTCGGCCGTGACCACCACGGTGGGACCGGCTGCCCGCGACGCCAATTCGACCACCGTGTCGTCGCCTCCGGAGCGCGCGACGACGGTCGTGACGGCCGGGTGCTGGGACACCGCTGACGCGGCGTCGCCTTCGAGCACAGCGACGATGGTCGAGACGTATCCGAACGAGCCCGAGGGCAGCTCCATCGTCCGCGGAAGAGACGCGGCCAGGTCCGCCAGAACCGCGGTGGTCGCACTCGCCCGATCGCGCCACCACGCCGAGTCGCCCGATTTCTCTCCGACCGCTCCGAGGTAGTTCGCGGTGTCGAGAACGACGTCGACGGCGGCCGCCCGCAGCGTCGGCCAACTGACGGCGAAGGCCGGATGCAGAGGCAGCGCGTCCACGTCCGCTTCGGCAACCCAGCGCAGTTCGGTGCTCTCGCCGTTCGGAACCGTCGCCAACGCGTGATCGGCGTCGGCGACGACGGTCGTGTAGGACCATCCGCTGTCGGAGGTGGCCGTGACTCGCGCGGCCCGCACCTCGAGTTGGGATTCGGTGATGCCGGCTTCCTCGCCGGCCTCGCGTACGGCGGCGTCGACGGGTGACTCGTGGCTGTCCATCGCGCCGCCGGGCAGTGCCCACGTGCCGCCTTGGTGCGACCAGGCAGCGCGGTGTTGCAGCAGGACCATCGACCGTCGTTCCTGGTCGGGAGCGCGGAGCAGGAGTCCGGCGGCGCCGTTGCGACCCCAGTGCCGGGTTCCGTCGGCGCCGAATACCCACCCGTCCCCGTCGCCTCGCACCCTTGCCCCCGCCCGTCGTCGCCGTCGCATTTCGTCGAAGACCAGACTAACGCTGCGCCGGCCATGACCGATCTTCGTCGAGGAGCATTCGCCAAGCGGTACGAGCAGGTCCTCTTGGCTTTATGCTCGAGAACCGGGCGCAGCAGCAGAAGGGACGCGAGGTGTACGTGCAGACGAGTGGGCTCGCGCTTCCGCGAGCAGCGTCCACTCGTTCCGAACGGTCGGAGATTCTGCATTCGACGCCGATCAAGCTGATCGCCGTCGGAGTTCTCGTGGCCGCGACGCTCATCACCACCGCCGTCGTCACCACCTTCGCCGTGGCCGATCGGCAGAACACCCTCGCCACCGTCCTGTCCCGCACCGAGCCCCTGTCCGACGCCGCGCAGAATTTGTACGGGCAGTTGTCCGTCGCCGACGCCGCTGCCGCGACCGCCTTCCTCTCCGGCGGGCTCGAACCGGCCGCGGTGCGAGACCGCTACTCCGACGCCGTCACCTCGGCGGCGGGTGAGGTGGTGCGCGCGTCGACGGGGCTCGACGCCGGGGATTCAGCGTCGCAGTCGACCCTCGCGAAGATCTCGTCCAGCCTGCCGATCTACGCCGGGATCATCGAGACCGCCCGCACCAACAACCGCGTCGGCAACCCAGTGGGCGCCGCCTACCTCGCCGAGGCGTCGACCCTGATGCAGACGTCGATTCTTCCGTGGGCCGAGGACCTTCACAGCACCAAGTCCGACGACGTCCGTGCGGCGCAGGAGCAGTTCGATCGGCCGCCCTGGCTGTCCCTCGTCCTGGTGGTGCTGTCGATCGTCGTTCTCGTTGCGGCGCAACGCTTCGTCTCGCGGCGGACGCACCGCACCCTCAACCCGGGACTCGCTCTGGGAAGCGTCGCGATGGTGGTGCTGTTCGTCTGGATGCTCGTCGTCGGACTCATCTCGTCGAGCTCGACCAACCGGGCCCTCGTCCGCGGCGCCGAACCCGTCGATCGACTCACCAGCGGCCGAATCCTGGCTCAGCAGGCCAGAACCGACGAAACCATCGGCATGGCGCGGCGCGGCGGGGTCAACGATTACGAGCAGTCGTACACCGCGGCCATTCAGAGTCTGAACGGAGTGTTGTTCAGCCTGCAGCAGGACAAGTCGCTGGACAACACCCGAATCGACGCATCGCTGAGCTTGGTCGACCAGTGGACGAAATCGCACGAGCGCATGAATGCCTCACTGGCGGTCGGTGATTTCGCCACCGCGGTCGCCATCGCCACCGGAACGAACGACGGCAACTCGGCCGACATCTTCGCCGCACTCGACGACGAGTTGGTCCAGGAGATCGACGTGTCGCGAGAAGAGCTGCGCAGCAACATCGCTCGCGCCGCCTCCGTGCTCGACGGGTTGACCGTGGGCATTTCGGTCCTCGCGGGAGGCTCCCTCATCGCTGTCGCGGGCGGCCTCGGTGTGCGGCTGAGGGAGTACCTGTGAGACGGCGACTCGCACTGCTCGCGATGGCCGCGGCTCTGGCCCTGGCCGGATGCGCCGAGGTCACACCGGTTCCCGCGAGTCCCGAGTCGACGACGCCGCCCGCACCGTTGCCCGACGGAACCTCGATCGTCACCGACGTCGTCGCGCCCGAACCACACCCTGTGGACTGTGGGAATCCGGTGGCGAGTCTGCGTCCGCGCGTGACCGTGCCCGCGGGCGCACCGCCTCCCGCGACGCCGAACGTCGACGCGATCCGCTCGCGCGGGCGTCTGATCGTCGGGCTCGACACCGGCAGCAACCTGTTCAGCTTCCGCGATCCCCTCACCGGCGACGTGGAAGGTTTCGACGTCGACATCGCCCACGAGGTGGCCCGCGATCTGTTCGGCGACCCCAACCGGATCGAGTTCCGCATCCTGTCCTCGTTGGCCCGCACCAGCGCCCTCGTGAACGCCGACGTCGACGTCGTGGTCAAGACCATGTCCATCAATTGCGAACGGCGCCAGCAGGTTGCGTTCTCCACCGTCTACTACCAGGCCGATCAGCGCATTCTCGCGGTGAAGGGGTCGGGCATCAACAGTGCGGGCGACCTCGGCGGCAAACGGGTCTGCGTCGCGAGCGGCACCACTTCCCAGTCCCGCATCCAGGTTCTGCAACCGCCGGCGCAGATCATTTCCGTTCCCAGCTGGGCGGACTGCCTGGTGGTTCTGCAGCAGCGCGAAGTCGACGCGGTCAGCACCGACGACTCCATCCTCGCCGGCCTCGCCGCGCAGGATCCGTACCTCGAGATCGTCGGCGGCAGCCTCGGCGCCGAACCGTACGGAATCGGAATGACCAAGGGCCACGACGATCTGGTCCGGTTCGTGAACGGAACGTTGGAACGCATCCGGTCCGACGGCACTTGGAACACCATCTACAACCGCTGGCTGTCCGTCCTCGGAACCTCCCCCGGTCCCCCCTACCCCACGTACAGCGACTGACGCCGTGGACGAGACCGGAGACGATCAGGCGACGCGGGCCGCCGAGCGCCCCGTTCCTGACGACGCTCGAAACGATGGGGCCACCGTTGCGTCACTACGCGCTGCACCACCGGATTTCGACGACGAACTGGAAGGCACCCGAGCGGTCGTTCGCGAGGTTCCGTCACGGCCGTCACGACGGTCGCGCTCGGCCCGCAATCGCACGACGGGCATGCGTCGTCGACTCGGCGGCGGTCTCGTCGCCATCCCGCGGATCGAGGTCGTCGACCCGTCGACCGCCGTCATGGCCGACCCTCGAGTCCCCGAGAGCAAGCGGTTCTGCTGGAAGTGCAACGCACCGGTCGGTCGCAGTATCGACGGCCGCCCCGCGCGTCCCGCCGGTGAGTGCGCCAAGTGCGGAACGCATTTCGACTTCTCGCCGCTGCTCGAGCCCGGTGAGATGGTGGCCGGGCAGTACGAGGTCCAAGGCTGCATCGCGCACGGTGGCCTCGGGTGGATCTACCTCGCCATCGACCGCAACGTCTCCGACCGCTGGGTTGTTCTCAAGGGACTCTTGCACTTCGGGAACGCCGAAGCGCACGCCGTCGCGGTGTCCGAACGACAGTTCCTCGCCGAGGTCACCCACCCCGGAATCGTCAAGATCTACAACTTCGTCGAGCATCCTCGCGACGACGGGTCGCAGACCGGGTACATCGTCATGGAGTACGTCGGTGGCCGCACTCTGCGACAGATCATGACCGCCAGTGGGACTCAGACCAAGATGCCGGTCGAGGAGGCGATCGCGTACCTGATCGAGGTCATGCCGGCACTGTCCTACCTGCACTCGATCGGCCTGGCGTACAACGATCTCAAGCCCGAGAACGTCATGGTCAGCGAGGACCAGATCAAGTTGATCGACCTCGGCGCGGTCACCGCCATCGAGGACTACGGGTATCTGTACGGCACCGCCGGCTACCAGGCGCCGGAAATCGTGCGGACCGGTCCGACGGTGTCGTCCGACATCTACACCGTGGGACGCACTCTGGCGGTGCTCACCCTGGACATGAAGTCCGAGAACGGACGCTACCTCGACGGTCTGCCCGAGGACGCTCCCCTGCTCGAGGAATACCAGTACTACAAGCGGCTTCTCCTGCGCGCGACCAACTCCGATCCGAACGCACGGTTCGTCTCCGCCGAGCAGGCGTCCAGTCAGCTGAGCGGTGTGCTGCGCGGCATTCTCGCGCAGAAGACCGGCGAGCCCCACCATGCACTGTCGGCGGTGTTCAGCCCGCAGCGCACCACGTTCGGAACGGACGAGAAGGTGGCCACCACCGACGTCTACGTCGACGGCATCCACCGCACCGAGCGTCTCGACCCGCGAGACGTCGTGGCGGCGTTGCCCATTCCGCTGATCGACACCTCCGACCCCAGCGCGCCCGTGATCGCCGCAGCCATGCACAGCGTCCCGGAACAGACCCTGGAATCGTTGCGGTTGGCCCGCGAGAACGGCATGGACCGGATGGTCGGAAGCAGTTCCGTCGAGTCGGTGCTCACCGAGGCGCGGGCGTATCTCGATCTGTCCGAAGGCGAAGCGGCACAAGCGGTTCTCGATCGTCTGTCCGATGTCGACGGCAACTGGCGCGTCGACTGGCATCGCGGGTTGACGTGCCTTCTGCGCGGCCGATACG
This sequence comes from Rhodococcus sp. 320_ES, assembly GCF_059691855.1. NCBI lineage: Bacteria > Bacillati > Actinomycetota > Actinomycetes > Mycobacteriales > Nocardiaceae > Rhodococcus > Rhodococcus sp. 320_ES. Next base: position 637,838 of record NZ_JCAWAG010000004.1, read on the forward strand.
AGGAGGCGTGGGACCGGTTCGACTACGTTCTGTCCGCGATGCCCGGTGAGATCGCCCCGAAGCTGGCGCTCGGTGCCACCGCGGAACTCGTTGCGCAGGAGATGGAGTCGGCCAACGACGAGAAGTCCGCCTGGCAGGGCCGCGCCGAGGAAATGTACGAGGCCGTGTGGCGAACCGACCGCACCGTCGTGAGCGCCGGCTTCGGTCTGGCGCGCCGCCTCTGTGAGGGTGGTGCGCTGTTCGACGCGATCGTCACCCTGGACCAGGTGCAGGCGACGTCCCGTCACTACTCGATGGCCCGGATGACGAGTGTCCTGTCGTTGCTCTCCGGCGACGCGGCGGACGTCGACGAGGCGGCGCTGTACGAGGCAGCCAGGCGGGTGGAAACGCTTCCACCGCAGGAGAGTCGGGCGCTTCAGCTGCGCACCCGAGTTCTGGGGACGGCGCTCGAATGGATGGAAGCCGGTCACACGCCCGAGGAGGATCGCACCCTGCTCGGTACACCTTTCACCCGCGACGGTCTGCGCCGCGGCGTCGAGGCGGCGTTGCGTTCGCTGGCCCGCACGGCGAAAACACGACGGCACCGGTACGCGTTGGTGGACCTCGCGAACGCGGTCAGGCCGCGGTCGTTCTTTTGACCCACCAACTCGGTTCTAGCCCACCAGCTGAGCCGCAGCCCTCGCAATGGCCAGCTCCTCGTTCGTCGGCACAACGAGCACCGTGACAGCAGCGCCGTCCGGTGAGATAACCCGAGCATCCCTGCTGCGCACCGCATTACGCTCGGGATCGACCGTGATGCCGTAGTTGTCGAGGTCCGCCAATGCGTCCGCCCGCACGTTGGCGTCGTTCTCGCCCACTCCGGCGGTGAAGGTGATGACGTCGACGCGCCCCAACCCGATCATGTAGGCGCCGATGTACTTGCGAAGACGGTGGATGTAGACCGCGTAGGCCAGACTCGCAGCCTCGTCGCCCGCCTCGATCTTGGTGCGCAACTCGCGGAAGTCGTTGACACCGCTCAGTCCCTTGATGCCGGAGCGCCGGTTGAGCAGCTCGTCGATCTCGTCGACGCTCATGCCCGCGCTGCGGCGCAGATGCAGGATCACACCGGGGTCGATGTCTCCGCTGCGCGTTCCCATCACGAGGCCCTCCAGCGGAGTGAGCCCCATCGACGTGTCGATCGCCACGCCGCCGCGGATCGCCGACGCGGACGCGCCGTTGCCCAGGTGCAGCACGATCTGGTTCAGCGACTTCGGATCTCGACCCAGGAACTCCGCCACCCTGCCGGACACGAATTCGTGTGAGGTTCCGTGAAAGCCGTAACGGCGCACGCCGTTCGCTCGGGCGACGTCGGAATCGACGGCGTAGGTCGCCGCAGCGGCCGGCAGGGAATGGAAGAACGCGGTGTCGAACACCGCCACCTGTGGAATGTCGGGGAGCTCGCGCCGCGCCACCTCGATACCCTGGAGGTTGGGCGGGTTGTGCAGTGGAGCAAGCGAACTGAGCTCGTCGATCTTGCGGCACACGTCGTCGTCGATGACGGTCGGCGCGGAGAACACCTCGCCGCCGTGGACGACGCGGTGACCCACCGCGGTCACACCGGAATCGGCACCGACGAGATCGATGCCGCGTTCCTTCATCATCTCGAACGCGGACCGCAGACCCTCACCGTGGTCGGCAATGGGGGCGACGTTCTCGGTGGTGTCCCCGTCGTAGGTGAGTGCGACGCGGCCGGACGATTCGCCGATCCGCTCTACCAGCCCACTCGCGATACTGCGCCCATCGACCGGGTCCACCAGTTGGAACTTCACCGACGAGGAGCCGGAGTTGACGACCAGAACCGACATGGCAACTCCTACTTCGATTGCGCTTGAATAGCGGTGATGGCAACGGTATTGACGATGTCCTGCACCAGCGCGCCACGCGAGAGATCGTTGACCGGTTTGCGCAGACCCTGAAGTACAGGCCCGACGGCCACCGCACCGGCGCTGCGCTGAACGGCTTTGTAGGTGTTGTTGCCGGTGTTGAGGTCCGGGAAGATGAACACCGTCGCTCGGCCTGCGACATCGGAGTCGGGGAGCTTCGACTCCGCGACCGTCGGGTCGATGGCGGCGTCGTACTGGATGGGACCTTCGACCAGTAGATCTGACCGGCGCTCACGCACGAGAGACGTTGCGGTGCGGACCTTGTCGACGTCGGCACCACTGCCCGAATCGCCGGTCGAGTACGACAGCATGGCCACCCGGGCGTCGATGCCGAACTGCTCTGCCGTCTGCGCGGACGAGATCGCGATGTCCGCCAACTGTTCCGACGTCGGGTCGGGCACCACGGCGCAGTCCCCGTACGCCAGCACCCGGTCGGCGAGGCACATGAGGAAGATCGACGACACCGTGGACACACCGTCCTCGGTCTTGATGATCTCGAACGACGGCCGGATGGTGTGCGCCGTGGTGTGTGCCGCACCGGACACCATGCCGTCGGCAAGTCCCTTGTGCACCATCATCGTTCCGAAGTACGAGATGTCCGTCATCACTTCGCGAGCGCGGTCCATCGTCATGCCCTTGTGCTTACGCAACTCCGTGTAGTCGGCCGCGAACTCCTCGGCGTGATCGGACGACGACGGGTCGAGAATGGTCGCGTCGTCGAGGTCGACGCCCAACTCCGATGCCCGGCGGCGGATCGACCCTTCTGATCCGAGAATGGTGAGGTCGGTGACCTGGCGCTGCAGTAACCGTCCGGCCGCGCGGAGAATGCGATCGTCCGACCCCTCGGGCAGCACGATGTGTTTGCGATCGGCGCGGGCTCGGGCAAGGAGCTGGTACTCGAACATCTGCGGCGTGACGACGGACGGCATCGTGATGTCGAGCCGCTTGACGAGAGTCTTTCCGTCGACGCGCTGCTCCATCAGAGACATCGCCGTGTCGACCTTGCGCTGCGACCCCACCGCCACTCGGCCGCGCGTTCGTGCTGCGGCACTGGCGGTTTCGTAGGTTCCGAGCCCCGTCGTGAGGATGGGCAGCCGCGGCTCGAGGCCCGTGATCAGCTTGGCCATCATCGGGTGCGGTTCGAGCCCGCCGTTCATGATGATGCCGGCGAGAGAGGGAAATCCATCGGCCTCGTGCGCGTTGACCAGAGCGAGCAGCACATCCGACCGGTCCGCGGGCGCGATCACCGCGACGCCGTCCGTCAGGCGCTCGAGAATGTGCTCGGCCGTCATTCCTCCGACCATGACGTGCAGCGCTTCTCGTTGCAGCAGTTCGGGATCACCGCTGTAGAGCTTGCCGTCCATGGACTCGAGCAATTCCGCCATCGTCGGGGCGACGAGGAGCGGCACCTCGGGCAGGCTCCACGCGGGAACGTCGACCACCTTCAGAGCGTCGATGACGTCGTCGAGCTGGTCGGGATCGCAACGGTTGGCGATCACGGCCACCAAATGCGCTCGGTGCGAGGCCAATTCGGATGCACACAACTCGGCGAGGTGAGCGATCTCGTTCGGGGTGCGTTCCGAGCCACGCAGCGCCAACAGCACCGGAGCACCCAGATTCACTGCAATGCGCGCGTTGAACCCGAGCTCGCTCGGGCTGCCCACGTCGGTGTAGTCGCTGCCGACGATGACGACGGAATCGCACTGGTCCGCGACCTCGTGGTAGCGGCGCACGATTTCGGCGAGGGCTGCGTCCTGGTCGGCGTGCACCTGCTCATAGGTGACGCCCAGCGACTGCTCGTAGGTCAGGTCCGCGGTCGTGTGGTCGATCATGAGCTCGAGGATGTAGTCGGGCTCGGACGTCGACCGCGCGATGGGCCGGAAGACCCCGACTCGCGCCGTGGTTGCGCAGAGCATCTGCAGGAGTCCGAGCGCAATGGTCGACTTTCCGGTGTCCCCCTCGGGCGAGGCGATGTAGACGCTCGACAGGGTGTGCGTCTCGGGCGTTTCGGCGGGCGCGGCGACCATACGCATCAGCCTAGAGGGCCGCCGCCATCGGTCGCGGCCGGTCAGGATTGTGCGAGCAGCTCCTCGGACGACGTCACGGTCGCGATCATGCTGCCCAGTGCCCCCATCACAGCAGAGTGCACCTGCGCGCCGGGGACGGTCGTGCCGTCGAACTCGAGGTCCGGCGCCGCGCACGCGTCGTGAACCACGGTGACCGGATAGCCGAGATCGTCCGCCGCTCGCACGGTGGCGTCGACGCACATGCTGCTCATCATGCCGACCACGATCAGATCGTCGACTCCCAGCGACTGCAGAGTTTCGTGCAGACCGGTGTCTCGGAACGAGTTGGGATACGCCTTCTGCACCACCGTTTCGCCGTCGGCAGGCGCCACCGCGTCGTTGATCTCGACGCCGGTCGTTCCGGGCCGCATGAAGGTGGCGTCGGGGGCGTCCCACACGTGCTGCATGTGCACGATCGGTGCGCCCGAGGCGCGGTGTCCGCTCAGGACCTTCGCTGCAGCTGCGGCCGCGGCATCGGGTTCGACCAGCGGAAATGCGCCGCCCGGGAAGTAGTCGTTCTGGATGTCGATGACGAGCAGTCCGGTAGTCATCGTCCGAGCGTGCGCCATACCGCTGCCTGTTCGTCGGCTTTTGCCGTGATCCCGACCACAAGGCTGGGCAACCACGATCATGAGGCGTAGTAATAGTTGTGTGCTTACAACTGTCCCGACGGCCGAACCGGATCAGCGTCGCAAGACGATCATTCTGGCCACCTGCTGCCTGAGCCTGCTGATCGTGTCGATGGACTCCACCATCGTCAACGTCGCGCTCCCGTCGATCCGCTCCGAGCTGGGCGCATCGGTGTCGCAGCTGCAGTGGACCATCGACGTGTACACACTGGTCCTCGCCAGCCTGCTCCTGCTGTCCGGCAGCACTGCGGACCGATTCGGGCGGCGGCGTCTCTTCCAGATCGGGCTCGTCAGCTTCGCCGTCGGATCACTGCTCTGCAGCCTGGCCCCCAGCGCGGGCGTTCTCATCGGCGCGCGCGCACTGCAAGCCGTGGGCGGGTCGATGCTCAACCCTGTCGCCATGTCGATCATCACCCAGGTCTTCACGGGCAAGGCCGAGCGCGCTCGCGCAATCGGCATGTGGGGCGCCGTCGTCGGCATCTCGATGGCTCTCGGCCCGATTCTCGGCGGTCTGCTGATCGACGTCTCCGGGTGGCGCAGCGTCTTCTGGATCAACATCCCGGTGTGTATTGCCGCCGTCGTCCTGTCCGCGATCTTCGTGCCGGAGTCCCGGTCGGCCGTCGTGCGACGGTTCGATCCGATCGGCCAGGTGCTCGGCGTCGTCATGTTGGCCTCGCTCGTGTACGGCCTGATCGAAGGGCCGGCCCACGGATGGACGTCGCCGATCACCGTCACCGTCTTCGCCGTCGCCGCCGCCTCGTTCCTCGGCTTCGTCGCGTACGAGAACCGCCGCGACGACCCCTTCATCGACCTTCGATTCTTCCGCAGCGTGCCGTTCTCGTCGGCGACGATCGTGGCCGTCTGCGCCTTCGCGGCCTGGGGCGCTTTCCTCTTCCTGATGTCGCTGTACCTGCAGGAAGTGCGCGGACTCAGCGCGATCGGCACCGGCGCGTCCTTCCTGCCGCTCGCCGCCGCGACAATGATCTGCTCCCCGCTCTCCGGTCGCCTGGTCGCGAAGTACGGTGCGCGGCCGTCGATGGTCGCCGCCGGAACGCTGCTGTTCCTCGGCGGACTGTCGCTCACCACCTTGACCGCCACCACTCCCATCCCGCTGCTGATGGTCATGTTCGCCGTGTTCGGTTCCGGTTTCGGCCTCGTCAACGCGCCGATCACCAATGCTGCCGTCGGAGGCATGCCGCGCGACCGCGCCGGAGCCGCGTCGGCGGTCGCGTCGACCAGCCGTCAGATCGGCGTCAGCATCGGAGTCGCGTTGTGCGGCAGCCTCACCGGGGCCGGTGCGGCTGCGGGACTCGACGCGAGCTTCGCCGCCTCCACGCACACCGTCTGGTGGGGCGTCGCCGGGATCGGACTGGTCGTCCTCGCGCTCGGATTCCTCGTCGCCGGCCCGTGGGCTCGCCGCACCGCCGACAACGTCGCGACCACCTTTGCGGCGCCGGAGCTCGCCCGTGGATGATCCGATCGAATCCGCTTGGCGCGTACTGGTTTCCCTCGTCTTCGAGGGTCGCGACTCGTGGCGTCGACGGGTGGCCGAGGAAGTCGACATGCCCTTCAGCCGGGTCCGCGTCCTCAGGCGTCTGCGCGAAGGGCCCCAGACCGTCGGCGACCTGGCCACGGCCGCAGCGATGGACGCTCCCGCTGCCACGGTGTGCGTCAACCATCTGGAGAACTTGGGGTACGTCGTGCGTACCGTCGATCCGGAGAACCGTCGACGCAAGCAGGTGACGATCACCGACGCCGGCATCGAGGTCCTGGACCGGGCGGCGGCGGTCGACGATCCGGTTCCCGACGCATTGCGCGAGCTCCGCGACGAGGACGCCGCCGAACTTCATCGCATCCTCAGCTCCGTCGCTAACATCGAGCGATGACGTCGTCGCCCTTTCCCGACACCCGATGGGGCAGCGAGAACTCTCGTCTGCGCGGCCCCGGAAACGCATTCGCGACGACGACGGTGGGGTCCTGGGTCATCCGGCACCTCTCCGGGGCCGACGCCTGGTTGCTCCGACGCACAAAGGGCAAGTACACCGTGCTGGGCCCGATGGGAATGCCGCTCCTGCTGCTCAACACGACCGGCGCCAAGTCCGGCAAGCCTCGGACGTCGCCGCTGATCTACCTTCGACGCGGCGATCGCCTGTTCGTCGTGGGCAGCAACTTCGGACAGGCGACGCATCCCGGTTGGACGGCGAATCTGCTCGCCAACCCGTCCGCGACGGTGACCATGGGCGGCCGGGACATCCCGGTCACCGCGACACGCTTGCACGGCGCCGAGGCCGACGAGGTGTACCGCGCCATGTCGGAGGTCTCGGACGTCTATCCCGTCTACAAGACGCGGACGGACCGGGACATTCGGGTGTTCGCACTGTCCGCTGACCGGTAGCCGCACGGCCTGTGTCCCGGATCACAGAACAAGGACGTGCGCTTCTGCGCGCTCCTCTCGACTCACTTACGTAAGCAAAAAGAGAGTCCAGAAGGAGACATCATGAGCTTCGTCGACAAGGCCAAGAACGCTGCCGAAGATGCCATCGGCAAGGCCAAAGAGGTTGTCGGAGACATCACCGACAACAAGGACCTCGAGGCCGAAGGCAAGAAGGATCAGGGCTCTGCCGGCGTGAAGAAGGTCGGCGAGAACATCAAGGACACCTTCAAGTAGGTCGACCAGAGACGGAAACCGGCGCACTCGGGGGTGTGCCGGTTTCCTTTGTCTGGAGGTGGTTCACCGGGCATGCCTGCGGGAAGGCCGGAGGCCGGTCGGAATTCTGCGGGAAGGTGCCAAGTTTTTCGAGTTGGTAGCCGTCGGGATAGAACCGGAAATTAGGCAGCTCGCGGGCGAACACCGGCGTCGTACGGACCGGCAGCCACCTCACCAATCGGCCCCGCAGCTTCAGGGCTCCCCGAGACAGAAACCGCATCACCGGCGACGGATGCTCGTACCGGAATGCGTCGAGCAGTGGGTCGTCCATCAGCGCCAGCGAAAACTTCCGAACAAGTTTCGCGGGCGCTTTGTCGTTCGGCGGGAACGTGCACAGCAGAGCCAACGTCGAATCGGCAACGACCCGTGCGCCCGCGTCGTACGCGAAATTTTCCTCTTCGTACGTGTCCATCAACCGAGCGAAGTCGTCGAATGTCGACGGAATGTCCTTTATCCCCATGCGCGCACCGATCGCGCGGTAGTAGTTGGTCGATGCGGTGATCTCGTTCGTGGTCAGCGCGCGCCAACCGTACTGATCGATCCACCGCGCGGGCGTCACCACGAACGTCGACAGAACATAGAGCATGTCGCTGTTCGGAATGTCGTACGAGCCGTGCATGTGGTTCATCCGACGGATGGCAGTACGGCCTTCGTCGCTCGTCAGTCCGTGTTCGAGGATGGCGTCGAGAATCAGCCCGGTGTCGTCGTACCTCTTCTGCACGCGCTCCGTGAATTCGCCCGTGGAGAAGAGCAGCGCGCCGATCGACGGCACCGCATAGGTCCTGAACAGCGCGAAGCTCAGCGCCTGGGTGATGTCCCAGGGAAACTCCTGCGTCGCCAGGATCCTGCTGATCTCCTCGAAGTCCGTCTCCGGATCGAGCGAATCCGTCTTGTCACGCAACGCATACCGGTGCATGTGAGCGGAGATTACGCCAGCTTGCGCAGTCTCGGCTCCAGATCGGACTTGAAGAGGTCGAGAAAGCGGCGCTGATCGTGGCCTGGCGCGTGGAACACCAGGTGGTTCAGACCCGCGTCGACGTACGGCTTGACCTTCTCGACGGCTTCGTCCGGATCCGACGCCACGATCCATCGCTTCGCCACCTGCTCGATCGGCAGTTCGTCGGCGGCCTTCTCCATCTCGATCGGATCGTCGATGGAGTGCTTCTGCTCCGGCGTGAGCGACAACGGCGCCCAGAACCGCGTGTTCTCCAGCGCCGCATCGGGATCGGTGTCGTAGGAAATCTTGATTTCGATCATGTGGTCGATGTCGCCGGCCGGGCGATCGACCTTTTCCGCACCCTCGGCCACCGCGGGGATCAGCTTGTCGTTGTAGAGCGCCATGCCCTTGCCGGAGGTGCAGATGAAGCCGTCACCGGCGCGACCCGCGTACCGCGCGACGACGGGTCCGCCCGCTGCGATGTAGACGGGGACGCCGCCGTCGGGAACGTCGTAGATGGAGGCACCCTTGGTCTTGTAGTACTCGCCGTCGAAGTCGACGCGATCGCCCAACCAGAGCTCGCGCATCAGCTTCACCGATTCACGCAGGCGGGCGAATCGTTCCTTGAAGTCCGGCCATTCGCCTTCGAATCCGGTGGCGATCTCGTTCAGCGCCTCTCCGGTGCCGACTCCGAGGAAGATGCGGTTCGGGTACAGGCACGCCATGGTCGCGAATGCCTGCGCGACGACGGCGGGGTTGTACCGAAATGTCGGCGTCATGACCGAGGTTCCGAGCTGCAGCGTGTTGGTCCGCTCGCCGACGGCGGTCATCCATGCCAGTGAGAAGGGCGCGTGCCCACCTTCGTGTCGCCAGGGTTGGAAGTGGTCGCTGACCGTGGCCGAATCCATGCCCGCGGCCTCGGCGAGCACGCCGAGTTCCACCAGTTCCCGAGGGCCGAATTGCTCGGCCGATGCCTTGTATCCCAACTTCAGTGGCTGTCCCATACCTCGATCATCCACCCACCGTGTGTGATGCCGGTCGCGGGATACCGACTCTCCTCTCACCCGAGAGTAGGGTCAGGTCGCATGCCTACCGATGTGACGTCCAGCCTCGCCGCTCTCCGATCGCCCAGACGCCTGCGAACCGAGGTCCTCGCCGGGTTGGTCGTCGCCCTCGCACTCATCCCCGAGGCCATCTCGTTCTCGATCATCGCGGGCGTCGATCCGCGCGTCGGCCTCTTCGCGTCGTTCACCATGGCGGTCACCATCGCTCTCGTCGGTGGCCGCACCGCCATGATCTCCGCCGCGACGGGCGCTGTCGCGCTGGTCATCGCACCGCTGGTCCGCGAGTACGGCGTCGACTACCTGATCCCGACGGTCATCCTCGCCGGCGGTTTTCAGATCGCACTGAGCCTGCTGGGGGCGGCCAAGCTGATGCGATTCGTCCCCCGCAGCGTGATGGTGGGCTTCGTCAACGCGCTCGCCATCCTCATCTTCCTGGCCCAGCTCACACACCTGATCGACGTGCCGTGGCTCGTGTATCCGATGGTGGCGATCGGCATCGCGATCATGGTCTTCCTGCCGCGCCTACAGACCGTGGTGCCGGCTCCGCTGATCGCCATCGCCGCGTTGACCGCGACGACGATCGTGTTCGCACTCGACGTTCCGAACGTCGGCGACGAAGGCGAGTTGCCGTCGTCCCTGCCGTCGTTCCTGATTCCGAACGTGCCGTTCGATCTACACACGTTGGCGATCATCGCGCCGTACGCCATCACCATGGCGATCGTCGGGTTGCTCGAGTCGCTCATGACCGCGAAGTTCGTCGACGACATCACCGACACCCATTCGGACAAGACCCGCGAGGGCTGGGGCCAGGGAGTCGCGAACATCGTCACCGGATTCACCGGCGGCATGGGCGGTTGCGCGATGATCGGCCAGACGATGATCAACGTGAAGGTCTCCGGTGCGCGCACCCGAATCTCGACCTTCCTGGCCGGTGTGTTCCTGCTGATTCTGGTGGTCGTGCTCGGCGACCTGGTGGCGCTCATCCCGATGGCGGCTCTCGTCGCGGTGATGATCATGGTGTCGGTGGGCACGATGGACTGGCACAGCATCAACCCGAAAACGTTGCGCCGCATGCCGAAGAGCGAAACCGCCGTCATGCTGGCCACCGTGGCGGTGACCGTCGCGACGGACAACCTCGCGTACGGCGTGGGTGTCGGTGTGGTGGTCGCGATGATCCTCTTCGCCCGACGGGTCGCCCATCTCACCGAGGTGGTCGACGTCGACCATCCCGACGAGAACACGCGTGTGTATGCGGTGCGCGGCGCACTGTTCTTCGCGTCGAGCAACGACCTGATCTACCAGTTCGACTACGTGGGCGATCCGCAGAACGTCGTGATCGACCTGTCCGAGTCGCACATCTGGGACGCGTCGACGGTCGCCACTCTCGACGCCATCACCGAAAAGTACGCAGCGAAAGGCAAATCCGTGACGATCGTCGGGTTGAACGAGGCCAGCGCGCAGCGGCAGGAACGGCTCAGCGGAAAGCTCGGCGCCGGTGAGTGACCACCTGCAGATCGGCGAGGTCGCGAAGCGAACCGAACTGTCCATCAACACCATTCGTCATTACGACGAGGCCGGCCTGGTCACACCGTCGGCGCGTAGCGCGGGAGGCTTCCGCCTCTACACCGAGTCCGACATCGACCGCCTCCTCGTGATCCGCCGGATGAAGCCACTCGGGTTCACGCTGGAGGAAATGGGAGAGTTGCTGGCGGCCATCGACGATCCGTCGGCCACCGATCGGGTGGCGGCCTTCCACGAGCGTGCGCTCGCGAGCTGCGAGAAATTGCGCACCCAGCTCGCCTACGCCGAAGAGCTGACCGCGTTGCTCGAGTCCAGGACTCGTTGAAGGACAACGGAATCGAGACCGCCCGCCTCGATTCCGATCGACGCGCGATCGAGCGTCGCGTCCAACCGGCGGAACAACCTCTCTGCCTCCTCGGCGGGCCACCCGTCGGGCAGCAACGACGCCGGGAGAAGCGGATCGGCCCGGCCGAGGGACAGCCACTGCGCCTGCAGTCGCACTCGGGTGGCGAAGGCATCCGATTCCGTCAGGCCCGTGGCCGTCGTCGTCGACCATCTGGACACGAAAGCTGCGTAGCGACGGGCGATCTCGTCGAGATCGAAAGCAGCCGACACGAGTGACCTGTCGGTGGTCGGCGGAATCGTCCGCCCGATCATCACGGTGATATCGACGCCGTCGAACTCGGAGCCCAGGATCGCGGCGACGTCGTGCCGCCCCGGCGCGACCCACAGTCCCGACGGAGTGTTGCCGAATCCGGCCCACCCGAGGCGTGAGCGAGCTCGGTGCCGCAGGTGTCGCGAATCCTCGGGGACCGACATCACGATGGTGGTCCACTGCCCGTCCCACGACGGGTGGCCTGCCCCGCGCCACACCTTGCGCGATCCGTCGTCGAGGATGCGCGAGCCGTGCGGGGTCAGCGAGTAATAGGTCTTGCGACCGATCTTGTGCCGGTCGATCATTCCGCGGTCCGTCATACGCGCGAGCAGCGATCGCGTCGCGGGCTGCCCGACGCCCATCCATCCGAAGATGTCCACGATCGACGCACCGCTGATCGCTATCGGTTTCCACAGCAAATGCATTCCGAGGAAGGCCAGCAGCAGTGACTGCGGCGTGGAGACCTCCTCTTTTTCCATGACTCCACCCTAGACGCGGACCAATACAACTCAGATCGTTGACGTGACGTTTCAGAAGTGCATACTATTGCCCACATCATTCGTGAGCTACATCACTTCAGCGAGGTCTCCGTGAGCCAGAATCAGCCGGTCGTGGCCAAAGATCCGAGGATGGTGCGGCGAGCAGCGGCATCGAGTTTCGTGGGCAGCGTCATCGAGTACTACGACTTCTTCGTCTACGCCACCTGCGCCGCCGTGGTGTTCAAGGACGTCTTCTTCTCCAACATGACGCCGCTCCTGGGCACCCTCGCGAGCCTGTCGACCTTCGCCGCCGGGTATCTCGCCAGGCCGTTCGGCGGCGTGGTCTTCGGACACTTCGGCGACCGCCTGGGCCGCAAGAAGATGCTCGTCCTGACCATGATGATCATGGGTATCGCCAGCACGCTGGTGGGCGTCCTGCCGAGCTACGAAAGCGCCGGATACATCGCGCCCGTGCTGCTGGTCCTGTTGCGCGTGGTGCAGGGCGTCGCGCTCGGCGGCGAATGGGGCGGGGCCGTTCTGATGACCGCGGAGCACGCCGACTCGCGCCGCGGCTTCTGGGCGAGCTTCACCAACGCCGGCGCACCGACGGGCACCCTCACCTCCACCCTGGTCATCACGGCCACCATCGCCGCCGTCGGCAACGACGCGTTCGTCGACTGGGGCTGGCGCATCCCGTTCCTGCTGAGCCTGCTGCTTCTCGTCGTCGGTTTGATCATTCGCGCCAAGGTCGAGGAGTCCCCGGAGTTCGTCGTCGCCGAGGATCGTGTCGCGAAGAAGGACATCCCGCTGATGCGCGTGCTGAAGACCCAGCCGCGCACACTTCTCTACTCCATCGGAGTCGGGCTGGGCGCGTTCGTCTTTCAGGGCGCCCTGACCACCTACTGCATCGCCTACGGGGTTCAGGTCGGAGTGCCGCGCCAGAACATCCTGAACGCCCTCACCATCTCCTCGTTCTTCTCGGTGTTCGGCATCATCGGCTGGTCCGCGTTCTCCGACAGGATCGGCCGCATGCCGATGGTGATCGCCGGGTCCGTCGGAATCGCGGCATGGGGCTTCGCACTGTTCCCGCTGATCGACACGAAGAGCTTCCCGCTGATCGTCTTGGCACTCGTGATCGGGCAGGCAGTCATCCACCCGATGGTCTACGGTCCGCTCGCCGGCCTCTACACCGAGCTGTTCGACACCGAATACCGCTACACCGGAGCATCTCTCGGATACCAGATCGCCGGCATCGGTGCGGGAATCTCACCCGTCCTGTTCGCGGCCATCTACAACGCCAACGGCGGAACCAGCACTCTGCTTCTGTCCATCGTCATCGCCGCAGTCGCCGCGCTCTCCATCCTCTGCATCGTCAAACTCGGCGAGACCAAGGACCGCGCCCTCTCGAAGGTCACCACCACCGACGCTGCCCCGGTGCCCCGGTGACCCACCGTCCCGGGCTGGCGACGCTGTCCGAGCGTCGCGCCCGAATGAGCGGGGACGCAACGGCTCTGATCTACCTCGGGACCGAACTGACGTATCGCGAGGTGCACCGCCGCGTCCTCGTCCGAGCCGCCGAGCTGGTGGCGTCGGGCGTCCGACGAGGTGACCGGGTCGCCTACCTCGGCCCGAACCATCCCGCTCTGATCGAGACCATGCTCGCGACGGTACGGCTGGGGGCGGTGTTCCTGCCTCTGAACCATCGCCTCGCGGCGCCCGAACTCGACTACCAGCTCGCTGATGCCGGCGTGACCGTCCTGATCGCCGACCCCGCGCTGTCGGAGACGGTGCGCGCCTTGGCTTCCGACACCCCCGTGCGCTTCGTCGAGTGGTCGCCGGAAGACGTGATCGCTCCATCCGAGTCGATACCCGCCGCCGACGTGGGCGGTGACGATCCCGCCTTCGTGCTCTACACCTCGGGCACGACCGGTAAACCCAAGGGCGCGATCCTTACTCACGAGAACCTGCTGTGGAACAGCTACAACATGCTGCTCGACGTCGACGTGTCCTCCGACGAGGTCGCTCTGGTGTCGGCGCCGATGTTCCACGTGGCCGCGCTCGATCAAGTAGTCGTGACCGTCTACCTCAAGGGCGGCACCAGCGTGATCGCCCCCAAGTGGGACGTGGACGACACGTACGATCTCATTGCGCGCCACTCCATCACGTGGATGTTCGGCGTCACCTCGATGTACGCACAGCTGGCGCAGTCGCCGCGCTGGGCGGATGCCGACCTCACGTCGTTTCGCAGCGTGATGTCCGGCGGCGCACCCATTCCGGTGCGGTTGATCGACATCTATCGCGAGAAGGGTGTGACGTTCTGCCAGGGATACGGCCTGACCGAAACGGCCCCCGGTGCAACGTTTCTCAGCCCGCGCGACGTCGAACGCAAGGCCGGATCCGCAGGGCAGCAAGTGATGTTCGACGAGGTGCGCATCATCGGCATGTCGGGCGGCGACGCACCCACCGGTGAGCCGGGCGAGGTGATCGTCCGAGGACCCAACGTCACCCCCGGGTACTGGGGCAACGACGACGCGACGCGGGCCGCCTTCTCCGACGGGGGCTGGTTCCACACCGGCGACATCGCATACCAGGACGCGGAGGGGTTCGTGTTCGTCGTCGACCGCCTCAAGGACATGTACATCTCCGGCGGCGAGAACGTGTACCCGGCCGAGGTGGAGAACGTTCTGTTCCAGCACCCCGACGTCACCGAGTGCGCCGTCGTCGGTGCGGCCGACGATCGGTGGGGCGAGGTCGGCCACGCGTACGTGGTCGGCGGCCCCGAACTCGACGCAGAGACGCTGCGCGCGTTCGCAACCGAGCGGATGGCAAAGTACAAGGTGCCCGCGATCTTCTCCTTCGTCGACGCTCTGCCCCGCACCGGTTCCGGAAAGATTCGCAAACAAGACCTGCGCACCGGCGGCGCCCTAGGGGCGCACTCCGACGCGACGACCAGTAAGGCGCACTGATGGCCGACTCACTTCTCTTCGAACGCCGCGGCGCGGTCGGCATTCTCACTCTCAACCGTCCGCGCAAGCGCAACGCCTTGAACGACGAGACCATTCTCGCGCTGGGCGACTTCTTTCGATCACCGCCCAAGGGCGTCGCCGCAGTTGTCCTGACCGCCACCGGTGACCACTTCTGCGCCGGCCTCGACCTCTCGGAGCTCGCCGAACGCGACGCCGTGGAGGGACTGCACCACTCCCGCATGTGGCACAAGGCCCTCGGCGAGATGGCCGGCGGCACGGTTCCCGTCGTCGCCGCTCTGCGCGGCGCTGTAGTGGGCGGCGGTCTCGAACTAGCTGCCGCAGCGCACGTTCGGGTGGCCGAGCCCAGTACGTTCTTCGCGCTTCCCGAGGGCCAGCGTGGTCTGTTCGTGGGCGGCGGCGCGTCCGTGCGTGTTCCGCGACTCATCGGCGTGGCGCGCATGCAGGACATGATGCTGACGGGTCGAGTGCTGTCCGCCGAGGAAGGCGAACGCCTCGGGCTGGCCACCTATCTCGTCGACGACGGCCTCGGCCACGCCCTGGAATTGGCAACGAAGATTGCCGCGAACTCCCCCGTCACGAACTATGCCGTGCTGCAGGCGCTTCCGCGGATCGCCGAGGCGGGTCCGGACGAGGGCCTGATGATGGAATCGATGATGGCGGCGATCGCGCAGTCGAGCTCCGAAGCCAAGGAACGCATGACTGCCTTCCTGGACGGTAGCGGCCCGAAGGTCAAGGACATGTCCAAGGGCGTATCTGAAGGCGTGGAGGTTCTGCGCCCGGTTCCCGACGACGCGCGCAAGACCTCCCGCGTCGGGGCCTACATGGATTGGCTGGAGACCGTGAGAGGCCACTCGTTCGACGACTGGAACGCCTTGCAGCGCTGGTCGTCCACCGATATCGAGGACTTCTGGGAGTCGATCTGGGACTACTTCGGCGTCGTCACGCACGCCCCGTACGAGACTGTGCTCGCCGAGCGAATCATGCCGGGCGCGAATTGGTTTCCCGGCGCGCGCATCAACTACGCCGAACACTCCCTCGGCACCGACGCAGACCTCGACACCGTGGCCGTCAAAGCCCGATCGCAGACCCGCGCGGACATCGACCTGACCTTCGCGGACCTGCGCGACGAGGTGCGGCGAGTACGCGCCGGACTGGTCGACCTGGGCGTCGAGCGTGGGGATCGGGTGGCCGGGTACCTGCCCAACATCCCCGAGACGCTGGTGGCGTTCCTCGCCACCGTCAGCCTCGGAGCGATCTGGGCCGCATGTGCGCCCGAGTTCGGCGCGCCCAGCGTCGTCGACCGCTTCGACCAGATCGATCCGAAGGTGCTGTTCGCCGTCGGTGGCTACACCTACGGCGCCAAGTCCGTCGACAAGCGCGACGAGGTTGCGCAGATCCGCGCGGCCCTGCCCGGTGTGTCCACGGTGGTATCTATTCCCTACGGCGACAACGAGGTAGCCGACACGGTGCCGTGGGAGAGTCTCGGGGCAAGCGAATCCGGCAGCCGCGGTTCTCTTCCCGACTTCGAGCCGGTGCCCTTCGACCACCCGCTCGTCGTCCTGTTCTCCTCGGGTACCACGGGTAAGCCCAAGCCGATCGTGCACGGGCACGGCGGCATCCTGCTGGAGACGCTGAAAAACCATGCGCTGCAGTTCGATCTGGGTCCGGGCGACACGTTCTCCTGGTTCAGCACCACCGCGTGGATGATGTGGAACGCACTGGTCGGTGGGCTCGTCGTGCGCTCGGCGATCGTGATGATGGACGGCAACCCGATGTACCCGGACATCGGGTATCAGTTTCGGATCGCCGCGGACACCGAGGCGACCGTCATGGGCATGAGCCCCGGCGTGGTGATGGCTTGCCGCCGAGAGGGATTCGAACCCACGACGCAATTCGACCTGTCGGCCGTCCGTCAGTTCGGCGCTGCCGGCAGCCCACTGCCCGTCGAGGGGTATCGGTGGGTCTGCGATCGCTTCGGACCGGGTGTGCTGTTGAACGTCGGCAGCGGCGGAACGGACGTGTGCACCGGCATCGTGCAGGCCTCGCCGCTGACACCGGTCTACGCGGGCGAGATGTCGGGTCCCAGTCTGGGTTTCGCTGCGACCGCGTTCGACGATGACGGCAACGAAGTGGTGGGAGAGCTCGGCGAACTCGTGATCACCGAGCCGGTCCCGTCCATGCCCGTGAAGTTCTGGGGCGACGACGACGGGTCTCGCTACCGTAGCTCCTATTTCGAGAAGTATCCGGGAGTCTGGTGCCACGGTGACTGGATTCGGTTCGGTGTGGGAAGGCCGGAGGCCGGCCGGAATCGATCCGGCGCCGGTGGTGTGGTGATCACCGGGCGATCCGATGCGACTCTGAACCGCGGTGGCGTCCGCCTGGGCACATCGGAGTTCTATCGCGTGGTCGAGGAGATCGACGGCGTCACCGATTCGCTCGTAGTGCACATCGAGGACGATCAGGGCGGAATGGGCACGTTGATCCTGTTCGTCGTCACCGACGGCGAGCTGACCGACGAACTGCGCACGACGATCGCGACAGCTCTGCGAACCTCGTTGTCGCCGCGCCACGTTCCCGACGAGATCCGGTCGATTCCCGTCGTTCCCTACAACCGCACGGGCAAGAAGCTCGAGATCCCGGCCAAGCGAATCCTGCTCGGCGCCGACCCGTCGACCGTCGTCGCCGCCGGTTCGCTGGCGCAGCCCGATTCGCTCGATGCGTTCGCGGGCTCGCGATGAGCACCGTCGCCGTCGTCGGAACGGGTGTCATCGGAGCGGCCTGGGCCAGCTGTTTTCTTGCGGCCGGCCACGACGTGGTTGCCACCGACCCCGCCGACGGTGCGTCCGACCGGCTGAGCCGGACGGTGCAGAGCCAGATCGACATCGCCACGGAGCTGTCGGGTCGATCCACGTCGGATCGGGGCTCGCTTCGATTCGTCGACTCGCTGGCCGATGCGGTACGGGACGCCGATTTCGTGCAGGAGAGCGGACCGGAACGCCTCGACCACAAGGTGGACCTGCTCGCCCGGACAGACGACTGCGCGCGGCCCGGCGTGATCGTCGCGTCGTCGACGTCCGGCTTCGCGCCGTCGCTTCTGCAGGGGTCGTGCCGGGTGGACCCGGGGCGAGTGATGGTCGGGCACCCGTTCAACCCTGCGCACATCATTCCTCTGGTGGAAGTGGTTCCGGGACAGGCGACTACCGCCGCGCAGGCCGACGCCGCCCTCGACTTCTACCGCGGAATCGGGAAGAAGCCGGTGCTGGTGCGGGCCGAGATACCCGGGCACGTGACGAACCGGCTTCAGGCCGCTCTGTGGCGGGAGGCCTACTCGCTCGTCGACCGCGGGGTTGCCACGGTGGCCGACATCGATACCGCCATCTCTCACGGCCCCGGACTGCGGTGGGCCGTGGTCGGTCCGCTGACGACGCAACATCTTTCGGGCGGTGAGGGCGGCATGCGTCAT
Organism: Rhodococcus sp. 320_ES; assembly: GCF_059691855.1. Lineage (NCBI taxonomy): Bacteria > Bacillati > Actinomycetota > Actinomycetes > Mycobacteriales > Nocardiaceae > Rhodococcus > Rhodococcus sp. 320_ES. Next base: position 656,268 of record NZ_JCAWAG010000004.1, read on the forward strand.
CTGCTCGAGCACCTCGGACCGCCCACTCAGAAGTGGATGGACGACCTCGGTGAACCGCAGCTGACACCCGAACTTGCCGACAAGCTGGTCGCCGGAATGGACGACGAAATGACGGGTATCGACCAGGCCGGTCTCGTCGCCGACCGCGATCGACTGCTCGTCGACATCATGCGACTCAAGCGCTCGAGCCAGAACCTTCCCTAGGAGCCTCATGCCGTACACGCCCGCTCTCGATCTCGACGCGCTCGTGGCCATCGACGTACACACCCACGTCGAAGCCGATGACGCGCACCACTGTTCGCTCGATCAGGAGTTGCTCGACGCGTCGGCGAAATACTTCAAGGCCGGAACGAACCGGACCCCGACCGTCGACGACCTGGCCACGTATTACCGCGAGCGGAACATGGCGGCCGTGGTGTTCACCGTCGACGCGCGGACCGCGTTGGGCCATCCACCGGTGTCGAGCGAGGAGATCGCGGCGAAGGCAGCCGAGCATGCGGACGTGTTGATCCCCTTCGGTTCCGTCGACCCTCACAACGTGCAGGAGGCAGTCGCGCGGATCGGAATCCTGGCGCGCGACTACGGTGTTCGCGGAATGAAGTTCCACCCGAGCCTGCAGGACTTCGAACCGAACGACCAAAAGTACTACCCCATCTACGCCGCGTGCGCGGAGCACGGACTCGTGACGCTGTTCCACACGGGCCAGACCGGCATCGGCGCCGGATTGCCCGGTGGCCGCGGCATCAAGCTGCGGTACTCGGACCCGATGCTCCTCGACGACATCGCGGCCGACTTCCCGACGCTCACCATGATTTTCGCGCATCCGTCCGTGCCGTGGGTGGACTCGTCCATCTCCATCGCGACGCACAAGGCGAACGTCTACATCGATCTGTCCGGGTGGTCGCCGAAGTACTTTCCGCCGCAGTTGGTCCGCAACGTCAACTCGCTGCTCAAGCACAAAGCGCTGTTCGGATCCGACTTCCCGGTGCTCACCCCCGACCGGTGGATGAAGGACTTCGCCGACCTCGGCATCAAGGACGATGTGGTGCCGTTGATCATGAAGGAGAACGCGATTCGAGTACTCGGGTTGCGGTAGGTTCCGGTGATGCCCGGGCAGTTCACCATTCAGATGATCACCGTCGACTGCCTCGATCCCGGTCGGCTCGGTGCGTTCTGGTCCGCGGCCACCGGTCGTCCGATCGTGGCGGACTACGACGCTTTCGTCATGGTCGGAACCACACCGACGCTCGGGTTCCAGCGGGTGGACGACCCGACTCCGGGCAAGAACCGCATTCACCTCGACGTTCATCGACGAGCGCGAGCAGACCGTCGCCCGCCTCGTGGAACTGGGAGCCACCGAGCACGACACTCGCACCATGCCCGAGGCCGGTCTGGAATGGACGGTGATGAGCGACCCCGAGGGGAACGTGTTCTGCGTCGCCGAGCCCGGGGAGCAAGGTTAAGCGCTGCAGGGTCAGGCGAAGGCCGCCACCACCGTCACGGCCGCGGCCACGAAGGACACCCCACCGATCGCAATGGCCACCACCCAGAGATCGGTCGACGACGGCATGTCGGCACCGGACTCCAACGCGCGCTTCACCGTCAGCCAACGACGAAGACCCGTCACGGCGACACCGACCGCGGCGAGCAACAGCACGAGACCCAACGTGGTTCGCACTGCGGGGGTGCTGAATTCGGGCACCAGGTGAATCATCGCGATACCGCCGGCCAAAAGGCCGAGAGCGGTTCTCATCCACGCGAGAAACGTCCGCTCGCTGGCGAGAGTGAAGCGTTCGTCCGGTCTGCTCATGGCGTGGCTCCCTACTGTCGCTCGGCTGCTTCTGGCGCGCCCGGCTGTTTCATTCGCTTGGCTGTTTCATTCGCTTGGCTGTTTCATTCGCTTGGCCGCCAGGCCGGCACCGACCGCGATCAACGCCACCGCGGCCACGGCGACGAGGAACGGCCACGACAGCGGCGAGGTGCCGTACGCCCCCAGCGCGGTGTAGCCGACGGTGGCCGGAACGATCCCGAGGGCGGTGGCGAACACGTAGTCACGCTCGCGCACCGCGCTCAGGCCCGCGGCGTAGTTCACGGCGACCAGCGGGAAAATGGGCACGAGCCTGATCAGCAGGACAGAGAGAAATCCGCGTCGACCGATCATCGAGTCGATCGCGGTGACGCGAGCCCAACCGACCCGCGCGACGGCGTCGCGGCCCAGCCATCGGGCCAGGCGGAACCCCACCCACGATCCGACGGTCGCCGCCACCAGCACCACCCCCGCACCGACCGCCAGCCCAAAGAGCAGTCCACTGGCGATGGTCAGGGCGCTGGCCGGGAAGGGCGTGAGCGTCACCAGCACGTAGACGGCGACGAACGCGGCGATTCCCCCCGCCCCGGCGGCCGCCACCCGTTCACGCAACGGTTCGGGGTCGGGGATGTCGAACGTCAGAGCCGCGGCCACCGCGGCGACAACGAGGATCAGCGCGAGGGCGGCTTTCGCTCGGGGCTGCACTGCACCAGCCTGTCACGGCGACTTCGAATCGTCCTGCGCGGAACCGTTGGCCGCACTCGGAAGATTCGGAAGGGTGAATCGGTTACCACTTGCAGCAGCCGAGGAGAGTCACCGTGCGCTTTCAGATACTCGACATCATCTTCAACCCACCGCACCCGGTGACCGGTGCGGTGGTGTCGGCTGCGGACCGACTCGACCGGGTGATCGAGATGGCCGTGCTCGCGGAGGATCTGGGGATCGACTCGTACTCCGTCGGAGAGCGGCACGCCGGTGATGTCCTTTCGTCCAGCCCGACGGTCGTTCTGGGCGCGATCGCGCAGGCCACGGACCGGATACTTCTGTCGACCGGCGTGACCGTGCTCTCGGTGCTGGACCCCGTTCGGGTTGCCGAAGACTTCGGCACCATCGACCAACTCAGCCGAGGGCGAGTCGAGATCGTCGTCGGCAAGGGCAACGAGGTGTTGCAATACCCACTGTTCGGGCTCGACTTCGACAAGCAGTACGAGTACCTCACCGAGAACTACGAACTCCTGCGCCGGCTCCTTCGTGAGGAGCACGTCGACGCGGTCCTCACTCACCGCCATTCACTGACGAACGCCACGACCCTGCCTCGCCCGTTCGACGGTCCGTTCCGAATTTGGCACGGGTCGGCAACGTCCACGCACGCGGTGGACCTGGCCGCGAAGTGGGGTGACCCGATCGTCACTGCGAACGCGTTCCAGCCGAGGGAGAATTACAAGGTGCTGATCGACCGCTACCGCGAGCAGTACCTCGCACATGGCCACGACCCGGCCAAGGCATACGTCGGGTCCGGTTCCGGCGGCCTGTTCCTCGCGCCGACCACCGAGGAGGCGACGGCAGAGTTCCGGCCCATTTACGAGGGCGTCGTCGCGCAGATGGACAAGCGCGTGCACGCACAGGGAGCGGTGGGGAAGACCACGAGTTTCCGCACCATCGAGGAGGCGGTCGATCGCGGACCTGCTCTCGTCGGATCGTCGCAACGGGTCGCGGAGAAGATCGTCGACTACTACGCGAGCTACCGCCACGATCTGCAATCGGTCTCCATCAACCACGTGCTGGACTTCGAGAAGCAGAAGGACACGTTGCGTCAGTTCGCCGAGGAGGTCGTTCCACTCGTGCAACGCGAGCTCTCGCCGACGACGCTGTGGACCGTGGACGACGTGGACCGCGCCGCCGGCTTCACCGCCTCCGGATTCGCCACGGCCCAAGCGAGTCTCGCGTGAGAGTGGCCATCGTCGGAGCAGGGCCTCGAGGCACCGGGATTTTGGAGCGTGTCATCGCCCGCGCGGCCACCGACTCGGCTCCGGTCCACATCGACGTCGTCGATCCCTATCCGCCCGGCTCGGGTCGGATCTGGCGTAAGAATCAGGACTCGTTGCTGTGGATGAACTCGGTGGCCGCGGACGTCGCCATGTTCACCGATCCGACGTCGAGCGTGTCGTCTCCGGTCGATCCCGGTCCGACGCTCGGTGAGTGGGTCCTGTCCCACCGTGACGAGCTGTCGAAGATTCCTCAATTGCGCAGTGAGCTGGACGGTTTCACTTCGACATCGTTCGCCACCCGCACTCTGCACAGCCACTATCTGGCGTGGGTGTTCGAGCGGGCGCTCCGGGCTGCACCCGACCACGTCACGGTGGAGGTTCACCGTGCCGCGGTGGTCGACGTGACGGACGACGGTGATCGCCAGCTTCTGACGCTCGACGACGGCTCCACTCTCGAGGCCGACAAAGTGGTTCTGGCACAGGGACATCCGGACTCGTCCGAGTCCGTGCGCGAGAAGGGTCTGCGCACCTACGCGTTGGAGAACAACCTGGTGTACGTGGGTCCCGGGTACACCGCGGACCTCGACCCGTCACCCGTCGCGGAAGCAGAGCCGGTCCTGGTCGCCGGCATCGGACTCGCGTTCGTCGACTGGATGGTGCTGCTCGCGGAGTCGCGCGGCGGACAGTTCCGGCGCCACGAGACCGGGTCGCTCGCCTACACACCGTCCGGCCGTGAGCCGATCATGTACGTCGGATCGCGCCGGGGGGTTCCGTACCACGCCAAGATCTCCTACTCGATCGCCGACGCGCGGCCTCCGCTTCCGAAGTACTTCGCGGCGGACGCGTTCCCCGGTACCGGACTCCTGGACTTCGGCACCGAGGTGTGGCCGCTGGCCGCCAAAGAGCTTGCGGGAGCGCATTATCACGAGTTGTTCCGCTCGCACTCGGAGCGCACGTCCGGATCGTGGGAGGACTTCGAGGCGGTGTTCGCCGCGCACGATTGGTCGTCGCCTCGGATTCGCGAACTGGAAGAGGAGTTCGTTCCGAAGCGGGAGGACCGCATCGATCTTCGAACCCTGGACCGCCCTTTGGACGGTGAGACCTACAGCGGACTCGACGAGGTTCAAGCACGGGTGATCGCCTACGGCGACGACGACCTGGCCCGACGCGCCGATCCCCGCTGGAGCAGCGACGCCGCCGTCTTCTCCGCGTTGCTCTCCGTCTACGCAACCGTCGGCGAACTCGTTCGGACGGAGCGACTGTCGTCGGACACCGTCGCCCGCGATGTGGAGGGATGGCTGCACTCGTTCTTCAGCTTCGTGGCCAGCGGGCCGCCTCCCGAGCGTCTCGAGCAGATGCTGGCGCTCGCACGCAGCGGTGTGATTCGGTTCCTCGGGCCGAACACACACTTCGGCACCGAGGACGGTCGATTCGTGGCGCGGTCGGACGCACATCCCGACGTCGTCTACGCCCGCGCGTACATCGAAGCGCGACTGCCGATTCCGAGTATCGAGTTCAGTGGCGACCAGCTACTGCGGACACTCCATTCACGTGGAGCCGTTCGAGAGATTCGAGCATCCGCGACCTCTCCCGCCAAACTCTCGGTCGACGGACGGTCACGGCTGGTCGACGCTGCAGGTCACGCGCACCCGAGACGGTTCGCCGTCGGCCCGTGGGTGGCCGGTCATACCTGGTCGGGCGCGTTTCCTCGTCCCGGCATCAACGCCGGCTTCTTCAGGCACAATGACGCGGTGGCCGAGGAACTGCTGTCCTGATGCCTGTCTTGGGAGTGGGCGGGTTCTTCTTCCGTGCGCGGGATCCGGAGACTCTGAACGCCTGGTACCGCGAACATCTCGGTATCGGCCCGACCCCGCCGGACGAGTACGCGTGGAGCACGCAGGGCGGCCCGCTGGTTTTCGCGCCGTTCGAGGCGTCGACGGACTACTGGTCGGCGGACAAGCAGGTAATGATCAACCTGCGGGTCAGCGACCTCGACGGCCTGCTGACGTCGTTGCGAGCGAGCGGAATCGAAATCGTCGTCGACCCCGAGTGGGACACTCCAGAGTCCGGCCGGTTCGCTCGCATCCACGATCCGGAGGGCAACGCCATCGAATTGTGGGAACCGCCGGCCTGATCGTTCTGCCCGGGACGTCAGTCCAGACAGAACTCGTTGCCCTCGACGTCCTGCATCACCATGCAGGACTCGTTCTCGGTGTCGGCCGGCAGTAGCCGCACCCGGGTCGCTCCCAGTTGGACCAGCCGCGCGCACTCCGCTTCGAGCACTGTGAGCCGCTCGGCACCCACAAGGCCGGCACCGACCCGAACGTCGAGGTGCAGCCGGTTCTTGACCGTCTTCCCCTCGGGAACTTTCTGGAAGTAGAGCCGCGGTCCTGTGCCGGCGGGGTCGGTGGCGGCGGCCCAGTCTTCGTCCGACCGCACGTCCATCTCGTACTCCAGCACCGCACTCCAGAAAGACGCGACGGTCGAGGGTGCCGCGCAGTCGAAGGTGACCTGGAACTCTCGCGCTGCCATATGTCCGATCCTAAGACTCGCTGCTGCGTCGATGCGGGCCTTCGAGCACGCCTTCTGGCCCCGGCCGGGTGTCCGGTCGGGGCTGCGAGGCCGCTGCGGTGTTTCAGGTGTGGCGGTTCAGGTGTGGAGGAGTTCGGCGGGGTGATGGGCGTGGTTGACCCGGCCGTCGGTCATGAACGGATCGGCGGCGTTGTGATGCCACAAAGTCCGCCCCGACTGCGGATGCTCGGGCGGGGCGACGGAGGTGCGGAACTGGTGCGGTTCGGTGCCGTGCAACCGGTGGTGCCGCGGGCACGCGAACGCGAACGCATCGGCATCGGAATTCCCGCCGTCGGCCCAGTCGTCGATGCGGTGATGCGCCTCGCAGTAATACGCCACCGCGGTGCACTCGGGGAAGGTGCA